>NZ_CM176594.1:0-1890703 GCF_058107465.1 Bombilactobacillus sp. ESL1092
TATTTGGCTATTATTGAACCATCAATGGCTCTTTCGAATCAATAATTTAGTAGTTATTCTCTTAGCTATCGGGATGCTTTTAGTAGCAGGAATTTTGCTGACACATTCTTTCCCTCATGCACAGCAGCTAAAACTCACTCCGATCAGTTTTGGCAGTGCGGTAGAACTCAACGTGACGATGGTCTTATCTTGGCTACCATTGATTGGTGATTATACCTATCAAGGACAGCAGCCAGTGAAGGAAAGTTTAGTGAGCGTCCTGGGTTACTTTCTCGGTAGCTGTGCCATGTTTGTCCTAGGATTATTAGCCGTTTTAAAGTCTGGACAAACTAATTTTAACCAAACCCTAGCACAAACCAATTTGGGCATCATCGCTTTATTAATTATCATCTTCGCGACCGTTACCACAACCTTTATGGATGCTTACTCTGCAGCAACCAGTTTAGATAATATCTGGCATTTAAACCATGTCAATTATTGGGCTGTTGGTATTACGATCTTAGGCTTATTAATTGCACTCAATGTTTCTTTAAAGTACTACCAAAACTTTTTAAACTTTATCGGTGCTATTTTTACGCCATTATTTGCCATTTTATTTGTCAGTGTCTTCTTAATTAAACAAAGGCTCAACTTTTTCTGGAATTTCTGGTGGTGGTTAGTGGGCGTTGTAGCATATTACTTGCTGCAAAAATTAGACTTCATTGGCGGCACTACCTTATTATTACTGGTGATCATCACCAGCGCACTGCTCATCACGGCTACTTTCAGTAAAAAGTATGATTTTAAATGATTAATGCTGTTACATTAATTAATAGTAGCATTTTTCAAAAGTAAGATTTCTATCAAATTTAATCTCAATTTTTGATTAGTTGTTGCGATATCTATTAAATTTTATTAAAAATTAATTAAATAATAGTCATTATTTGCAATCACTAGTACTGATTTATGCTATATTTAAATTAATCTTTATGAACAAAGCTAAAGGAGTTGATATCATTAAAAGCCAGATCACACACTGAAAGAACCAAGTTAAGATTTCAACATAAAATTTAATTTGACAAGGATGAAAATTAAAAATGAAACTAAAGTTATCCAGTAGCAGCTTCTTACTTGCCCTAATCGGCTGTTTAATGTTAGCTGTACAACCAGTTCAAGCAAAAAACTACGTGACATCAGCTACTAATTTACAAGTTAGTTCCGGCAATACTGCAGTACCCTTATACAGTGATGCTGATTGCACGCAACCAACCGGGGCCACTTTATCAACTAAAATCAACAATTGGCAAGTCTTCGCCATTGGCCAAGCTAGTCCAGCAGCCAATGCTCAGCGCTTATCTTATAAACTAGGGGCCAAGGCCTGGGTCAAAAGTAGCGATGTCTTTTTAGGTGGTGTCGTTAAAAATCAAAAGCCAAATAACTTATTAGAAGCCTATTCTAACTACCAACGGGTGCCAATTTATGATTCGCCACAACTTTGGCACATTACCGGTTATTTGAATTCCAACATTGCTGATTGGAAAATCAGTAAGTATGCTAGTAACAGTGCCACCGGAAATCCCATTACGCGGGTGGACTTAGGAGCTAACCAATGGGTGGATGCCACTAATGACGTAGTGGCCGTGCGTTCGCTATATATTTTTGAAAAGGGGACTCAACTGTTTAACCAGTTTGGAACACCAACGACTAAAATCCAAGCTGACGACTTTTACAAAGTTTATGGTATTAAAAACATCAACGGACAAAATTATGTCAAATTAGGAACCAACAAACAATGGGCTAACTTAAGTGAAGCTCACACTAACTAATTATGTAAAAAACAGTCTTTATATATCAATATATCGCTTTGAATTATCAAGTTAGTATATTGATATGTAAGACTGTTTTTGGCTTTTAAAACTACTTCATTTTTAATTTGTACGAATTATAACCTTTAATATAATAAACTCCGCAATATCATCCGCACGATGATCAAAGAGTTTGTTTAAAACATCAACTGCTAATTGAGGATAAACTTTAAAAGATCCATGCTACTGATAATCGTTTTGAGCCTGCTGTTCGCCCATGGCAAAATCTGTCATTGATGCATTATTCTTGTGGGCTTTTTGTTGCTGCCAAGCCATATATGCCAATTGCACATCATCATAATTGCCAGCTTCATAGTTTCCTTTGACATAATCATAAATTTTCTTGAACATTTTTTACTTTCTTTCCGTGAACTACCTCAGCTCTATAGTAACAAATTCTTTGGTGGCAGTTTAATCATGTTTCAAAGCCAATATTAGCACATTTCAACTGAGCAGCGAGGTGATTTTTTCCCAATTCAATTACTCGTTAATCTGTGCCATCAGTTTCAATTTAAAATTTGACATTTCAGCTTGATAATGTTTTAATACAAATCGTTAATTCGATATTTCTAAAAATACAAATAAGGAGTAAAAAATGAATTCTGACGAAAATAGAGTAAAAATTCTCAAAGCTTTAGCCGATGAAGGACGCTTAAAAATTATTCGAATCCTGTTTAACAGTCACCGTGAAATGACCTGTGGTGAAATTGCAGCGCATTTAAACTTAAGTGATTCCACCGTTTCATATCATTTACGAGCTATGCGGGAGGCCGGCTTAACCAAGACCCGTAAAGATGCACAAACACGTTTGATCAGCATCAACGAAGCCACCTTTGCACAGTACTTGCCCGGATTTTTAACAACTTTGACGGCCAGCTAAAAAATTTTAGAACCAATTTCGATATATTTAGAAATAGCGAATTACAACTTGATTAAATGAAACGGAAGTCTTCAAGAGATGAAAAAATATGCTAGTTTATTCTTTTTAACAATGTTTTTAATTGGTACGGATACATTTTTAATTTCGCCATTATTACCTACTTTGAGCCACATTTATCATATTCCAACTGCAATTTCCGGTTGGTTAGTGAGTGCCTATGCCATTGGTTATGCAGTCTTTGCTTTAATTTCCGGCCCTATTTCTGACGGCCATGATCGCAAAAAAGTCATGTTATGGGGCTTATTAAGTTTTGCCCTCGCAACTTTACTCTGTGCGTTTGCCAACAGTTTTCCTTTAATGCTAATCTTTCGCTTTTTGGCTGGCGTCAGTGCTTCTTTTGTGACACCACAAGTCTGGGCCTCTATTCCCGTAGTGATTCCGCGAAAACAAGTAGTCAAAGTCATGGGTTACGCCACGGCAGGGATCTCTGTTGCGCAAGTCATTGGGATTCCCATTGGCAGTTATTTAGCCGCTAGTTCTTGGCACACTCCATTCTATGTTATCTCAGGAGCAGCTTTCTTGTTATTACTATTGTTATTTTTCACCTTACCCGAATTAGAAATTAAGTCCCGCCAACATCTCTCCTTTATTCAAATCTATCAACAAATTTTAACTAATCACCAAGCTCTAAGCCAATTAATCGTTTACTTAATTTTCCAAACAGGCGCGTTTACGGTCATGACCTTTGTCTCAACTTGGTTTCAGGCGGACTTTCAGCTCTCTTTATCAACAATTGGTACAGCACTCTTGGTCGCTGGCCTGGGTAATTTAATTGGCTCTCTCATCAGCGATAAAATCGTTCAACATTTTGGTCTGAAAAAATCGTTCATGAGTATTGCGTTACTTTTAATCATTGTAGATTTACTAACCATTACTGCCGCAAACTTTTGGTTCGCAGAAATTATTTTAATCTTAATTTATTTGTTAAACGGACTAATCTTGCCCTTATTCATGACCATGTTTCAAACGACGGTGCCCAATGCTGGCAGTACTATTTCTTCATTATCCAATTCTGCTATGTATTTAGGCGAAACCTGCGCTGGTATAATCGGGGGCCTCTTATTCAAAACCTTTAAAAACTATCTCGGTATTGGATTATTTGCCGCCATGATGATCATCATAGCCTTAACTATCCGTTGGGCCTTAAACTTAAGAACAGAACGTTGAGTGAAGACCTGAACATCAGCACTATTTATTTTTACTACTCAAGAAGTGTTTATAATTACGCGGGCTTCATTACTATCCGTAACCGGAATGGTAGCAGCACCTCAGCTTATAAATACAAACCACTGAAAAGTAATGTTCGAATCCATACGAACATTTTCTTTTTACATAAATTTCTTAATTAGTCTTTATATAATCAAAAGACACATTTTAAAGCATTTGTGCCTTTTGATTACCTTTGATAACGCTTGTAATGGTCATTATAGTATACTATTTGAACTAGCAACCTACAATCCACCAATTAAATCACGTGAAAGGATATAATAACAATGACTCAAGAAAAAACACCATTACACTTAGCCAAAAGTACTGCAGAATACCGTTTATTAGGACAAGAAAAAAATAAAATTAATCCGTGGGAAGAGCACGTTCATTTCGACGGCTTAAAAGAATCATTTGAATGGTTTTTTACTAAAGTTGATACCACCGAAGCTAGTGTTGTGATTGGCATTACAACGGCCCCCTTTTTTCAAGGTGAGTTAGGTCTGAAACCCACTTTAGATGTGATGATTAATTTTTCTAACGGTAAAAATATTATGAAACACCTTGAATTCGATCCTGCAGACTTTTCCATTTTAAAAAATAACTCTGGGGTGGCCGTTGCTCAAAATTACTACCAAAGTACTCAACTGCAACAATTTCATGCCCACGCTGAAGTTGATGATCTTGTGATTGACTTAGAGGTTACACCACAAGCACCAGTCTGGCATCCTGAAACAGGACACTTTCTTTTCGGACAAGAACAAGAAAATTATTTTGGCTTTTTTGTAGTACCACCAACCCCCACAGCTCATGTAACCATTCACAGTAAAGAATTAAACCTGGATACTGATGGAACCGGCTACGTCGATCGGGGTTGGATGAATAAGCCCTTGGGGGAAATCTTAAATAACTGGAATTGGTATTACTGGAATTTCAACGAGTACACTGTGATGGCTATTAACATCACTTTTGAAAAAGAATACGGCTATCCTGAATACCCACTTTTTATGGTATATAAAAATGGTAAACTATTAGCTGGCGGGCCAGACACTCAAAATAATGAGCATTTGCAATATACTATTAATCAACAACATTACGATGCAAGTATCCAACGGAACGTGATTGATGCATTCACTTATTCCTATCATGAAGCAAACAAAAGCTTTACTTTAAATGTCCACAATGATCAACAAATCGAAGTACAAAAATGGTTTAATGCCTTACCAGGATCATTGGCACAAAAGCAGGCTTCATCAGTTTGTGATGGTGCGGAAGCTCGTTTTACTGGCCGCGCAACTTTTACTTTTGAAAAGGATGGGCAAGTCATTGATCAAATCTCAATTGCTAATGGACCATTTGATGAACTGCAATATATGGGGCATCCTAAAAAATAATCCTCTGATGAACAACATACTTCTCTAAATTATACGGCTTTTTAACTGGAGCTCATCTACGCATTGTTATCTTGTTCTTATGATCCACATTGAACAGTAGACAATGCTTTTTTTATTCAAAGTACTAATCAAATCAAATGAACATCAATAGTTTCGTTTCCAATCGTTGAAACAACAGCATTCCTACTGGCGAGTTAAAGACATTGCCTACCAATTACTTGATAAAACTCTACAATTGATTAGCAAGCGCAAGTACGTACGCTCGAAAATCGGTTTTAAATTGCGACTGATTCAAAATCATAACTCCCTGTCCCAGACCTAACAAAAAACGGAAACTTTCTTCATTATTCGGCAGGCCTATAGTTGCATGAAAGGTCTGCCCATCCGTTTCGTTGATTACCTCCGGACCAAACCGTTCCACAAACACGTCCCGAAAACGTTCCGCAACAGCTAACCAAACTATTGTTTCCCGTTGCGGTTTCACCCCGCTATATAAGACAAGCTTCTCAGCATTAATAGATCGCGGTTCAAATGTTTCTGCTGAGTACTCGATCATGGAGAGTTTTGCAAGAGTAAAAGTTCGAAATGCCTGCCGAGTCATGTCGAAACCTTGAAGATACCAGCGCTGGACTTTGAAAACGATGCGGTATGGTTCCAATGTCCGCTGGCTCATTTGACCACTTCGGTTCGTATAGGTAAACTTCACGATATGATGTTGCCGAATCGCAATTAATCATGCGGTTGCTCGTCTCCGCAGGACGACCGTTCCTGGCCAGCCTTGATATTCAATGACCACTGGCATCAGTCCTTCAGATACAGTAGATAATCCCTTAATCCGATTCAAAGTTTCTCGCAGTTCTGGGGTTGCTAGTAGCGTAGTCGTATCAGATAGTGCAATGAGCAAATTATCAAGATCCGTTTGAGTCAACAACTTTTTGTCCACCTTATAATCTGACATGATGCCAACGCCACCATAACGACCCTGTTTGGTAAAAATCGGAATACCAGCCTCATTTAACGTATCCAAATCTCGATAAATGGTACGAACACTGACTTCAAATAACGTTGCCAACTTGGTTGCTGGGACTATTTCTTGTCGCAGCAGTAGGAAAGCTAGACTAATTAAGCGACTTATTCTCATTCTTTCTCCAATCCTGACATAATTGTGTCATATTTTACTTGCTATACTACGTTTGTTAAATCAATTAAGCAATTGGAGGTTGTAAACATGACAAAAACAGAACTAATTCCTTTTCTATCGTTAAACGGACAAGCAAATAAGGCAATCGCCTTTTACGAAAAAGCACTAGGAGCCGAAGTCATTTTTAAAAAGACACTGCTTGAGGTCCAACAAATGGGTGCTCCCCTGAAGCTGACGCCTGAAATTTAAAATCAGGTCAGTCACTGCGTATTGGTATTTCCTACCGGTGGCAAATTAATGTTGAATGACACACCTGTTGATAAGGCACAATTTGTGATTGGCAATAATCAGAGTATTTGCCTACAATCAACGGACAAAGACCAGATTACGACCCTTTACCAGAGATTAGTGACAGCCAGTGAACAGGTTGACATCATCACACCGCTGACCAGTAACGTCTTCAGTCCCGCTTATGGGATCGTGAAGGATCCCTTCAATATTGTCTGGCAACTGACAACTTCAATTCACAATGATTTCTAATTAATCAAATACAGTATTGTATTTATAAAACTGTGAAGACCGTCTTCCTTATAGAATAGAGCGGTCTTTTTTTAAACTGACTATGCTGCAAAATCGTTAAAATAAAGTACTCCAATGTCCACGCATGGTTCTTAGTTAAAAATTAGTTGAAATAAAAAGCATGGCTATGTTACACTCTAAAAATACATACTTACATTATCAAATTTCAAAATTGGCTTAATTGAAAAATTTTTTTTCTTTCCTTATGTTACCGTTAATTCGTGAAAAAATATTAATATGGTAAGTTCTAGCAATATAAAAAAACGATCGCTGATCGTTTTTTTATTTCCATTATTTTATTTTTCCTTGAAAAAGTTCTTTATGCGTTCCTATTCGAATTAACCTAATTACTGGATTAGTATTATGCGGCAGATAAATGATTACAACGTCTACTTTGCCTTCTGATAAGTGAAAGTCTAAAGTATCATTATATAAACCACCCCTATTATCCAGTTTATGTGGACTGTAAGAATCAGGAACACGGCCATGAAGCTGTAACTCACTTAATGCAATCCTAAATTCTGAAATTAATTCTGGATGGTGTTTTTTAAATTTTTGATAATCCTTTTGAAACTGCGGTTCAATCTTAATCTTGTAATTAACGTTATTCATTATTGGCTATCACTATTCAAAAAATCCATAATCTGACTTGTCTCCTCAAATTCAGGAGAGTTATCCGGTATTAAACCCATTTCCTTAGCTTGTGCTTCAATCAAAGCCTTATGAGTTGTATCATTGGGTATTTCGTCAGGAACTATAATTTCAAATGGAATTTTATTTTGAATAACGAACTGTTTAATTGCCATGTTAATGTAACCATTTAATGTTAATCCGGCAATTTCTAGACGCGGTTCTACAGCTTTTTTTAACTGGTCATCTATCCGAATAGTAGTTGGAGTTGTTGTCATTATAAATCCTCCTTTGTATATTTGTATTCATTATAACATACTTAAGAATACAAAAACATAAATAACAATTATAATGAACAGTACAGGCTTCGTTTTTCAATTAGAAACCAAAACGATTTTATTGACGTTAAAGTTATTGATTACCATGGGACCGTTTTGTACATAACCTTGAAAAAGTAATTCTTCCTTTTTGGAGTCGAATAAAATAAAACATTAAAGAAAGAAGTAATGCTGAGTTATTTTGAATTTTAATAACTACTCCAACAATTGCTAATTATTGTTTGATTTTCGTAAATAAACATATAACAAGCTATAACCTATTCCACAAACTATCGTCAACACTCCGTAAATTAACAGCAACAGTTTAGTGCCTGTTTGTTGAAACAGCAACGTTCCGACTGGTGAACCTAAGGCATCACCTACCAAAAAGCCCGACTGAGCTATGCCTAAATACAGAAAGCTTTCAGTTTTGGGAAACATATCGTATTCCATCAACTCTTTAAAGATAAAAAAGCCGGCGATACCAATTGCCATAATTGTATAAGCAATTAACGAAATATAAATGCCCTTGTCAAATTTTAAAAATGCTACCAACATACTACAACCAACAATGACTTCGTTGATAAGAAAGGCCCATCCTGCAGACATCCGCAAATGTCGCCGTTGATAAAAAAGCGATGTTAAAACTGTTAAAATACTAAATATCGTCGTCCAAACAGTTACGGCACTAATTTTGAGACCAGTCTTCCGTAAAATCGCTGGTAAAATAGGATCAATCAAGGCGTTAGTTAATCCCAATAAGAACACCAACAAAAATAATAGTACCCCCGCTAACCGATTCGTTGGTAACGCCACCAACAGACTATGCGGCTTTTTTTGAACTCTACCGTCAGGAATGCTATTAGTCACTGACAGACTGCCCATCAATAAGGCCGCTATAACAATTAAAAACCAGTACATATAATTTGCAGCATGCACTACAGAAATCAACCAGCCGGCAACAATAGTGGCCATCAAAGTAGCAATTTGCATAATTGTATACCGCGACGAAACCAATGCTTCTTTAGCTGCTTCATCTTGGTCTGACTCAAAATAAATCCAAGAGCGAATTACTAGTAACGTGATACTGGCTCCGAGACCGGCAATAATACCCGAAATCAACGCTATAAAAGCATTATTAGGAATCACTCTCAACAACATGCCCACAGCATAGATTGGCAAAAAAACTTTGACAATCTTTTTTAACCCCCAGTTGGCCAAATTGTTACTGATTAAAAAGGAAAATGAGCCCGCCACTGCCATGGCCGAATAAGAGATGGAATAATTCAGCAGACCATGATTTTGTTGAAAGAACAAGATTTGAGCGTATTTGGAGACGCCCATTGCTAAATAGAAAATTAAAATAAAGACAAACATCTTCTGATATTTGTATTCATTATGGAAAAAACGTTGAAATAGTTTCACTGAACAATGACTCCTGAATCTTTAATTAACGGTATTAATGCATAACTTCAAGGCGAACATCAACCAAAAATACTTTTTTAGAAATCAAGACACTTTCTTTTGTCTCAAATCTGCTGACAAAGAATTTATTAATATCATAATCTACAAAATTAATTTTATCTATAAATCACAAAGAAATGCTCAGATAGTTTAACAACTTATCGTACGTTACTGTTAAATTATAGAAAACTGGTTAGCTAATCATAAATAAATTTTTGTGTTGTGCAAAACTATTATGTTGGATCACTCACGTTAGAATAGTAGTTCAAGACGTTTCTTCATTGGTGTCACCTACTATCTACATATTAATCCAATTTAAAGATAGTCAATATAACTTTAATAGAACCTAATCAACTATTGAATGAAAATGATCCCGGATCAAACTTCATGAACGCAATGTCACTGAGCGCAAACCTAAATTTTAAAATCAATTCCAACTGGTGTTTTCGAAACTTCTGATAACCTTTTCGTGCTACACTTAATATGTCAGAAAGAGGGGTAAATGATGCAAGCAAAATTAACGTTGATTGGCAGTTTAATTATGACCGTATTTGGTTGTTTATTGATAATTAGTCATTCGGTTAATGCCCAAGCCTATGTCACATCAGCCGCAAATTTACAAGTTAGCTCCGGAAAGGAAGCGGTACCAATCTATCGTGATGCTGCCTGCTCCCAACCAACTGGTACAACTTTAGCCACCACCAGCAATGATTGGGCAATCACTGCTGTTAGTCAAAGTAATCATCCTACAGATGGTACAACGTACATTCCCTTTAATTCCTTTGATCTAGGGTTTAATCAATGGGTTAAAAGTAGTGATGTCTTTTTAGGTGGCGTCGTCAAAAACAAAAAGCCCAATAACTTAATAGAAGCCTATTCTAACTATCAACAAGTTCCCATCTACGACTCGCCACAACTATGGCACATCACTGGTTATTTAAATCCTCAGATTGCTGATTGGAAAGTAAGTCAGTATGCCAGCAATAGTTCAAGTGGCGATCCCATTACGCGGGTTGATTTAGGAGCTCATCAATGGGTGGCTACATCGAGCAACGTCCTTGCCGTGCGTTCGATCTATGCCTTTGAACAAGGAGCCCAATTGTTTAACCAGTTTGGAACGCCAACGACTAAAATCCAAACTGACGACTTTTACAAAGTTTATGGTGTTAAAAACATCAACGGACAAAATTATCTCAAATTAGGTAACAACCAGCAGTGGGCTAATTTAAATGCCGCTCATATCAACTAATTTAATTCAAATTATATATTTGAGAAAATTGCTAACGAAAGGGTGCAATTATTATGAAACCAACTCTAATATATTTAAGTAGTCAATTATTGGCAACAATAATTACTGTAGCTAGTTTACCAATATTATCGACTCAAGCCGCTGTCGTTCCCAGTCATGATATTTATTATTCACATGGGCGGATGAACATGACTTACCAAGATCCACAGTTAAGTCAACCCATTGGCACGAGGCTCGTTCCCCAAATTAGTGCCTGGCAAACTTATGAAAAAGAAGTCGATAATACTGGAAAAACAACGGCTTATGATTTAGGTGGTCATCAATGGGTGAGCGCACAATTTAATGCTGTCAGCCATGAAGTTAAACCCGGATCATACATCTATCAAGAAGCTTTTTCGGCTGGCCAACCTATTCCCGTGTACAAAGATCCCCAACTGACACAACCCATCGGAAAGTTAAGTAATAAAGTAGCCGATTGGCAAATCAATCGCGTCGACTTTGCCAATCAATCTGAATATGTTTATGCCGTTGATTTAGGCAATAATCAGTGGGCAGCAGCAGACGCTTTATATCTTTTACCCAAAGCCGTGACTGTCCATGCTAACAACACTTTAGTCAACCAAAACGGTCAGCCCACTGGCCAGATCACTAACCTCAACGTGCCCTATGCGACTTATGGCGTTAAATCCATTAACCAACAAACCTATATCCGACTTGGCAGTAATCACCAGTGGTTATTAGCCAGTCAAAGCGATCCCGCACTTAATTAGTATTACTTATAACTTCTAACTTCAAAGCAAATGACGCTAATAGTAACTATATAAAATAAATTAAGATAGTATTGCCATCTATGTCAAAAGTTTTAAAGCAAGGACAATTAGATAGTCGTACTATTTTTTAACGATAAGAACTTCATAAAAGTTCATGAACGGCAGAGCAATAAAAAGAGCTTTAACAAAAAGATTTTTAACGAGGACCTAACAAAACACACCCACTGCTACTGCTCATAATTTTTATGGTTCTTCTTTTTTAAAGAGAGCTTTTTTAAATAGATCAATGTATCCTTTTTTACTAATACTGTCGTTGGTTTTAATCTCACTGGGCTAACATAAAATCCGAGTGTTCTAAAACCACGGTGGCCATAGTTATATTTTAAATTGGCATGTCGTTCATGAATTATCATTGTACTTCTTCTCTTTAACCAGTCCGTTAAATTACAAACACTTATTTAAAATTAACAACACTTGTTTTAGGTGGTATTTTAACCGATATCTAAATGGGATGACATCTAAATGGGATCTGGCATAGCATACGCTTCAATAGCTTCTACTGTTTTCAACCTCTTATTTTTTAGATTAAACTTGTGTTTATTACAAGCTGGATTTATTATTAATGTAATACAATAGTAAACAACAATAAAGGGGGGCGTATTTTCTTGAGCAATTCTACTCTTAAAGATAAAACTGTTTCCACTCGTGTTAATAGCACAATTAGTGAACGTGCCAAATCAAATTTAGCCAAACAAGGTTTAACTGTATCAGAATATATTCGATTATCTCTAATAAAGGCAGCTAATAACGAAGTCCGCTTGGTCAGCTTTTTAGATTCCTCAGAAGCTATAGCTGCTAAGCGTGAAGCTGAAAACAACGAAGTAACTGAGATTGGTTCAGTCGCAGATTTCAACGATTGGATTGACAAAATAGATGAAGATTAAGATCACAAAATCCTTCGAACGAGAATTAAAAAGACTAGCTAAAAAACATTTTCCTATTAGGATATTAAAACCATGTCTAAAAGCTATCATCGAACAAGATTCTCATATTCTTCACAAGATTAAGGATCATGCTTTAAAGGGTCAATGGCAAGGATACCGGGAATTTTACCCGTCGAGGTATGGCAATTATGGTAAAACATCTGATAACTGGATCGTTATTTACAAACTAGACCACACACAATTAGTTTTGTTATTAGTAACTACTGGCTCACATCAAATTTTAGACAAGTAATCAAAAGTTACCTTATTTTTATTGCAAAGCTGTTGCGCTAATTGCGGTTAAGCCCATTTTACAAGCTGGCTTAATTAAAGCATAAAGCTAGTTTAAAAAATTAAAATCATATAAAAACCACTTAGCACTTATGACTTGAAGTCAAAATACTAAGTGGTTTTATTTTATTGCTATAGCATTCAAAACTTTAATTACAAATATAAAATAATCATTATTGGTTTACTGAAACGAATTTGCGACCTTGGTATCTGCTGCTTCCAACTCACTGGATACCTGAGAATACTCCACTGTATCGTGTTCCGCAATTTTCCCATAATGTTTAATTACTTGTTCCAATTCCTTTTCTAATTTAATTGCTTGAACAAAAGGTTTTAAATTCGTTCCAGATATATTGGTAGCTGTTAAGGATTGGGCTTGTAATTGTTGAACTGAACTGCTTGCTTGGCTCACATTTTGGTTATAGTTAGCTTGAACGATTTTAATAGTAGTCATTATTTTTTCTCCGCACTCTGGGCTAATGCCAATTGGACTTCTAGTTGAGTAATTTCGGCTTCTAATTGGCTAATTCTTTGTTGGATGGCACTTAAATTCTCGTCATTTTTACTTGCATTATTTTTTGTAACGGATAAGTTATTCGTCTGTAACTGTTCAAATTTATTCTTTCTCTGACCGTGCCATGGTGCTGCTGTTGCTTGACCTATTTGAATGTCTCTAACGATTTTTTGTAAGTTAGCAACCTCCGCCTTAGCTTCTTGTTGTGCCTGACGCAATTTTTTTAGTAATGCTTGCTTCTGCTTAATTGCTTGTAAAATAGCGGCAACATCCATTTCAAATTATCTCCTATCTTAAAGCTTATTATTAGTAACTACCACTTTCTTTTTAATAACTACCGCTAGCTCGAAACTTGTTGATTAAGTCTTCTGATACTGAATCGGGTATTGGGTAAACATGATCATACTTATGGAGGTAGCCATACCGGTCAATCTTTTTAGAAAATATATACTTTCCTTCTTTTTTCGGATCGTCTTGCATATCTACTCCAGGCATTTGTACTTGCCAATAATTATGATATTTAGCGATTTCATAATTACCAGAATTTTTTAAATACCTTAGATATTTTTTAGGATAATTCTTCTCCGCAAAACCATATTCTTTATTGTTATCGTAATCGTAATGAACTTTATCAGATGGAATTTTTCGTTGTAAATCTAACGGTAATTGATTATATAATGCATGATTTAAACCTATCGATGTTGGCGTTATCGGCCAACTATTCACTCTTCTTAAAGGATGAATTTCGCTTGCGTTTTCTATCGTTATCCAATAATCTTGAATAAATAACTTGATCTGCTTTTTAGACATTTTGTAATTACCTGCATAAGTTTCAATACTGATTCCATCTCCTCCCCCCTCTTGCACTGTCTGTACTTTAAAAGCATCGTTATATACTAAGACAAAGGTTTGATTGGGTTTTAACTTTAAAAAGTATTCGCCATCGCCTTCTCTTGGAAAATATTCAAATTCTGACGAGTTAAAGGAAAAAGATTGTCCTATCAAATCTTTAGTCGTTTTAGCTTTAATCTTAGGTGTTAAAACGCCACCCTCATCTTTGCGGGCTTGCAGTTTTTTGTCACTCATTTTTTGATACTTGGGTGTCATTTCTGATCTACTGGGGGGATTACTACTTAGTCCCATAGTAAAAATACTTAATCCTGTTATCATAGCCAACAGAAAATTCTTATAATTTCTTTTCATCGTCTTATTTACCTTGCTTTTGGCGATGATAATCCGAATAGCTATCTACAGGCTGATATTTGTTCTTACCTTCTTTTTGAGGAGTTTTATAAAGAACTTTCTTATCTTTAGTTTTATCTTTTACTAACATATCATTCCGATTAGGCATATCCATATTCCCATAAGAGTAGTCATAATTAAAGTGTGAGCTATTTTCATTGGATAAGTTCATATCATTTTGATTGGCGTAATTATACGATGGTCCATTCACAAAACCGGCTAAATCATCGGTCTGCCATTCAGTTAAATTTCGCCCACTCTTACCAATGGTCGTTGCCGAATCAACATGTAACAATTGCCCCGTTTGATTATTAATAATGAATTCTACATGAAAATTAGAAAGCAATTTATAGTTATGTGAAGAACCAATGCTCGGATAAAAATCCTTAGTTTTCGATTTATTATGAGCTCTCGCACTTTCACTACCGACTTTAAACTGCCCGGTTTGACTCAAATCATCTAAATATTCACCAGGGGTCACGTGCAACTTCTTAGCTACCTGTTCGACATATTTAGCGTTGGAGTCCGAAATATAATAGCGCAATTGGTGAATTTCCGTAGCTAACGTCCCACTTGCTGTAGACAGACCACCCTTTTTACCCTTAGTAAACGGAAAAGCGGTTTGCACAACTTTAGGCAACAAGGTTTGTAGCAATTCATTGTCAAAGGGATTCAACATTGGAAAACCATGTTTCAATTTCAAATAACCCTTTTCTACGGTCGCCCCTAAGTACTTCAGCATAATCGTTAACGCTGAACTAGCCGCTTTTTGACTAACTCCGGTTTGCGCATACGGGCGAAACAATGCATTAAAGGCAGAAGAGCCGACTTGACGAGCCTGCTTAAATAAATGATTTAATTGTTTTGATAATTTATTTCCTTTTAAGTTCTTGATACTATCATTCAAAAAGTGTTCATAACTGGTTAAGGCCGCAGTATTCCAACCATCGTGTCCTAACTCTGTTAAAAAAGCCGCCATCTGAAAATGATCTTTGCCTTGTCCTTTAATCCCAGCGGTTACTGCCAAATCGCTTTTAACATGTACCAGATTATGACTTAAATCTTTTAACGCTAATGGCAGGGTGCGATTATTATAATTTAATACTTTGCGCTTCGTTTGTTGTACCAATTGGATCGTTTTACCCAGTGCTTCGTCAGCTTGATCATCGATTAATTGGCAATCCGCGCCAGCTTCAAGCGCTAATTGGTAGGCTTTGTTCAGTCGGGCCATCGTTCTACCATTTAATTCTTTGGTCTTAATCAGAATTTTTTCCAGATCATCTAAATTATCGGTGTCAATTTTAGCTTGGCTACTACTATCAACATCTGCCTTAAAGTCATTAATTAAGCGTTCCATACCTTGCGCTAATTGATCTAACTCACTTGTTAATTGTTGCGATTCACGACCATGCGCTGCTTCGACATACTCGGACATTTGTTGTTGCGTTTTCCCGCTGAAGCCTTCAGAATTCGGCACAGCTTTCATCTTGACACTGGTATCTTGTAACGCACTTTTTAAAGCTTGAACTTGTGTTTGTAAATGATAGTTATTTTCTTCTAACTTGCTCATGTCAATTTTAACCATTAATTTCTCCATGTTCTGTATTATTTCGAAATTAATATATTATATTTATATATAATAATTTTTAATTTTAATGGCAATATATTAATTTGATAGTAAAATAACATATCCATCAAACATAGTAAAGCAGTAGTATTATGCCAAGCAAAAAATAGATAACAGAGCATACAATTAATATAAAACCAACAATTGAGTAATGTTTTTAGATATATTTGTATCTAAATTAGCCAAGCAAAATAAATTTAATTGGTTTTAATTAATTTATTAATTTCTGCAGCTAAAGATTGATCATTTAAAAATTCTGCAATGGTTTTAATTTGTAATAACTGCTGCTTACCCTGAAGCGGATCTTCTTTCAAGAATAAAATTTTAGCTAACTCATATTTTTGCAACAAATGAAATCCATTCAGGGTAATACCTACTACTAGCTCTGAACTCAATTGTAAAATTTGTTTTGCCTGATCAAAGTCACAGTGTTCAATCATCCGATCGGCACAATTTAATAATAATGTAGCAAAAATTTCATCACCATGTGGATAATGCTGGTAACGTTGTTGCACTTTGAGGGCTTCAGTCAATAAATTGATCATCAAATGATACGGCAAAATATAACAATTATTCGCAAAAAATTTCACATCCGCTAAAGTCCAAGTCGCTAAATTAGCAAAATAATTGGTAACTAACTGTAACTCTGCTTGCGGCAAAGGCTGCTTTTGTTGATAGCAATTTAATAAACGATAACTCGCTAATTGAATGCGTTGCATTTTACCGGGATTGTTCTCTAAGCTTTGTATAGTGCGCGCAAAATCTTGGACATCACCATTGTTAAATGCTCGCGTTGCTAGAAATTGATAATAAGCAGCTCTTTGTGGCCGATAACCCTGATCAATCCATTGAAATTCTTCCAAACTAATCATTAAGTTATCTAAAATTTGGTTAAATTTATCCGCAGCTATCATCCGCAGCCCTTTTTCAAATTGAATTGCGTTCGGCTTGGAACAAATTCCTAAATAAACGCTTTTGAGCGCCAAGTCTTTTGCCAAACGAATTTTTTTTATTGTTGGACCATACATTTCAACACCACCTAGTTAAGAAAAGTTAACTTTTTCAAGTTAAGTCTATTTAAGCATTGAATAATAACTTTATCAAAACTAAAGGATTGGTTGAAACATGCTTAAGTTTATTCGACAAAACATTAACTTTACACAAATTGCGGGCATCAATTTGCTTTCCAAATTAGGAGATCGTTTGTTTTACACGGCGATGCTAACAATTGCCGCAACCCTACCACAAAATCAAATCGCTGTTACTATCGTCTCTGTCAGTGAGACCTTACCAATTGCTTTTAGCTTCTTTTTAGGCAGTTTAGCTGATCAACAGGCCAATAAATTACGTTTACTGAGTCATAGTTCCCTCTTGCGCGCCTTTTTTTATAGCTTAATCGCTATTTTAGTCAGTCGACATGCCACCTTAATGCTATTAATCATGATGGCTAATTTGAACTTCTGCTCTGATTTATTGGGTAACTACTCAGCTTCATTAGTCATCCCGTTCACGAAAAGTTTAGTGCGTTCACCAGATTTAGAACAGGCTCAAGGACTAGTCAGTTTGACCAACCAATTAGTTAGTGTACTTGCAACACTTTTAGGTTCAGTCTTACTAATTTGGTGGCCTCCTAAGTTAATAGCGCTCTTTAATGCGGGAATCTTTTTAGTAGTTGGTCTAGGTTATCAAATTTTGAAACCAACTTTAAAGGCAACCGAACGCCAAATACCTAAAAATAGACAAACTTCAACTTGGATAACTACTTTGCAAAATTTTAAATTATTAAAGAGCCAACCGCATTTATGGAACACTTTAGGTCAATTGGCTTTGCTGAATGGCTTCTTTGGTGGATTAACCCCCATTTTCGTCTTATTTCTCAAACACAACCACAATCTTTTATTAGTGCCACGTTCGATCAAAATTGCTTTACTATCTGGACTAACCACTTGTATGATGATTCTAGGTAACAGTCAAAGTAATAAAATACTAACCAACACTGCCATTAAAAAATTAGCTATCAGCGCCGATTGTTGGCTGAGTTTAACCGCAGTAGGTTTATTGCTGAATAACATCTACCTAATTTTCTGGAGTGTGGCCGTTGTTGCATTTTTATTGGGCTTAATTTCACCACGTTTTTCTGCTCAAGTAATTCGCGTCTTTCCAGCTGCTCGTTTAGGAGGCATCGTCACTATTGCTAATTCACTTTTAGTTTTAGCACCACCAATGACGAGTTTACTTTTTCCCACGCTGAGTCCTTTAGCTACTTCAGCTTTGGAATTTATGGTTTGATTGCTATTATTCTAGGTAGTCGGAAATGTAATTAGAGAGCTAATTAAGTACTACCATTCCTATAATCCATCATTAAGGAAGAATAGTTGAATTTCGTATCTACACAGAATACATTAAACTCGTAATAATAATTCAGGAGGAAAAAATATGGTACTTATTAAAGAAAAAACACGATTAGAAAAGTGGGGGAACTCTCAAGCTATTAGAATTCCTAACCAGATTATTAAACAATTAAAATTAGATGATAATCAAGACTTGACCGTAACAATTGAAAATGGATCCATTGTTTTAACCCCAATAAAAAAGAAGCCAACTAATATTCACGAACTATTCAAGGACTGGCAAGAAGACGGAAAGCAGGAGCACGAACTTGATTGGGGAAAGTCAGAGGGCCATGAACTTCAATGGTAAGCGAAAGCGATATATTTTATGTTAACTTTAATCCAAATCGTAGTCATGAACAGATGAATAAACGGCCAGCCATTGCTCTAAGTAATGATCTAGTAAGACAAGTAATATGACGATTATGGCTCCAATAAGCAGTATCGCACGTGCTTTTCCAATGTATCATCGACTAACTGCAAGCAAACAGTATCTGGAAAAGTATTATTAGATCAAACAATAGCCTTAGATTTGCGAGCAAGACACGTCACTGATGAAGCAATTGTTGTTCAGTATTGATAATGAATAAAAAGAGTCATTTATTTTATTTATTATCATATAAGTAAAAAGCAGGTGATATCCTCTAACAAGGTTATCGCCTGCTTTATTTATTATTGAATATTAATACTATAAATGATTTACCAAACATCATTGATACTCGATACCACTCCCATGTCAAAATCTTCAGCGGATAACTTGGTTATCTGCTCAAATCTGTTAACTACAGTCGGTTGTGGTAATTTAGTTCTTAAAAGCAATCTAGATTCAATCTTGATTGGCACCCAATATCCTAAATCATTGAGATCAGGATATTTATTGACATCAATTTGAATATTATTTTTTAGAACAAATAACATAGTGACCTCTTCCAAAGAACTAGACATAGTTTTTAAAAACTTTTTCATAAATATTACACTTTCTTACTCAACTAATAGATTTCAGAAAACAGTAATTTGATTTTAAACACATAAATAATTTATTATATGAAATTCAATTCTTGTTTACCTATTCAAGCTTTAGTATCTAGTTTAATCTAAATAAATTGCATTAACTTCGATCTTGAAAGCTAAAGTTTAATTATTTGATTAAGCTTTTATAATTTCTTCAATGACCATTGCTCATCTAAGACTGCTTCAGTATTCTCAGCCAAATCCTTATCAATCTGAACTTGAATCCGTTTCTTTTCTTTAACTACCATGTTTTTCTTGCCTGCCTTTCTTGTTGTACTCAAATGATAATTACCTTTTGAGTATGAATTCAATCAATTTAAACTACTAAAGACTATTATTAGCGAATAGAATCCTAGTATAAAATAATTATTTCATGTCATGTATCTAACAAATAAATGTAAAATTGATGACGATTATCCTACCCAATAAAACTAACCAAAAGTTGCCTAAATATTCCTATGATATTACTTCTAATAAAGCTAGAACAAAAATCGTTTAATCTGCGCTAGTAGAATACGCACATTATTCTTATTGTCCTAGTTTTTTTATCTTTATGCCAATTAGCTACCTGTTAAAGATGATTATCATAATTTATCGTTATAAGCTAACAAGCTATTTTTTAATTATGCCTTTAAAATTTGTTCAATGGCCGCCGCTACTCCGTCAGCAACGTTCGTCGTAGTTACAAAATCGGCTTGCTTTTTAATAGCTGCCGCAGCATTGGCCATCGCAATACTTTGACCAGCAACTTGAAACATTGCCAGATCATTTTCACCATCACCAATGGCATAACACTGCGTTAAATCCAATGACAATTCTTGGCTTAATTGTTTCAAAGCTTGTCCTTTACTACAATTTGCTGCCATCAGCTCTACATTCCGTGACGAAGAAGAGACAACACTCAATTCTTGATTCATAGTTCTAATTTTTTGCAACAACGCCGATTGTTCACTAAAAACTTCAAATTTAAGCATCTGCTGCTGTTTTGTTTTCATGATATTCACATTATCAACCGGTTGATTAACCTGATAAAAGGCATGATTATAAAATTGCTGTGCTTGCCGTACCTCAGCCGGATCCAAACTAGCACTACGTGCTTGTGCTATCTTCCATAAACTAGCATTAGTTTCAGGATAACGCCGCGTATAAGCACCTTGAGGATTATAAATTGTATAAATTAATTGCTGCTGTTCACACAAAGCGATGGTTTCCTCTAACGCCGCTGTCATTGGTAATCCATGACTAGCAATGACTTGATCATTTTGGTCAACCACCAGTGCGCCATTCAGTGCGATAATCGGGCCACGCAACTGATACTGACGTAACATTTGTCTGATATTCGTCACAAATCTGCCTGAAGCAATCACTAATAAATTCTGCTCCAACCACTTATGTAAAGCTACAACATTGGGCTGTGAAATTTGCCCCTGCGCATTAAACAACGTCCCGTCTAAATCACTTACCAAAACTTTCACACTGCTCGCCTCTTTGATTAATTTATAAAAAACTAGCTTGCTCTTTTCAAGCATCAGAATCTAAAAATCTATTGCTTAATTATTCCAGGATCCTACTTGCTTTTTAACAAGTATGTTACTTAAATTTTAACAAATGCTTTTGATTAGGACGTTCTCGAAAATTAATAAACTGCGCTAAAGTTTTAAATCGTAAATAAATATTACGCTCCTTAATATACTGTAAACTACAGCCAGGCTGGCGCCGATAAGTATGGCCCGGATAAACTAATAAGTCTGGCGCTAAAGCCTTGATGCGCTGCAAGGAAGCAAACATTTCTTGATTAGCTTGATCATAGTCACCACACAAGCCACAGCCTTCCACAAATAACGTATCTCCCGTCAACAAATACTGGTCATTAATCACAAAACAACTGGAACCCATTGTGTGCCCCGGAGTTAACAAACACTTAATCTGTACGTCAGCAAACTGATAACTTTGTTCATTCTCAAATGTCGTCACTGCAATTGTTGGCTGTCGTCCTTCTTTAAGCCATTGCTGCCATTCTGGCTTAGCAACATACAAGTGGCAGTTAAAATGCTGTTGTAAAAAAGGCAGCCCTTCCACGTGATCGTGATGCCGATGGGTTAAAAAAATAGTCAAAGTTTGACTAGTATTTTGCTGTAAGAGCGGATAACTTTGTTCGATATCAGCCGGTGGATCAATTACCAACAGCTGGTCAGTTTTGGTTTTGATAATAAAATAATTATTTTTACCCCAAGAGGTACTTTTTTGTATTAAAAATTGCATGCTTTGGACCTACAATCAAAAATTTTGTGACAGCTTACTTTTTATATTATATACCATTGTGGTTCATTGCCTTGTCAAACTTAAATTTATCTTAACTAACATCATAACCACGATTTCAAACAATTTGGTTTGCTGCTTTAAGATTAATTCTGTTTCCATAACAACAGAAATCTCCAATTGATCTGTAAGTATTCTTTTAATGAATTAACGTTCTTTCAAAACCTAATTAAACATTTAATTGACGCTCAAGTTTATGATCATTAAATTCTGGTGGTAATTGGTGCTGTCCCCAATGGCTGCGCGGACTTTGTCAATAATGGTCGGATCCAAACTGACTAAACGCTTTAAATCTGCATTAAATGTGGCTCGAGGTTTAAATTTCAATTTATTCATATCCTTCATGATTTAAATTGATTCCAATAATCATCATTAGCCTCAACCGCCTGATCATCTGGCAAAACTTGTCGTTTAATAAGTTGAGCGCGAGCAATCGCATACTTCAATGAATCTTCTTTAGCTTTTAATGCTTTTTCCATCCAATACATTTTTTCCTGCGAAACAATTGCTACTGCTCAATTATTTGAACGGGCAATATAAAACGTTTTATCTTCATCATTAACTTGATCTAGATACTTTTTGAGATTAGTTCGAAAGTCACTTTGAGTTAACGCTAAGGTCATAATCAGAAAAATTTTAAGGTTATTATTATTGAATTGTTACCATCAACTCAGAAACTTTACTCATATCAAAACTCTACTCTTGAGACAAGAAATTATCATCAACTTTAGTTAACTGGGTTTGTTATTATTCTTTTTTATAGCAAATTGTCAGACCGTTATTAATGTAACGTCATCCAATTAATATCAAAATCAGATCAGACAGTCTAAACCTAGATAGTCTTTATTTCAGATCTTTCGCGCATCTAACCCTTGAATAGCATGGTCATAGGTCCAATCCTTAAGAGCTTGCATCTCGTTAGTCCGATAAAAGTTGGCTAACAATTCATTCCATTTCTCCCATTGATCTAGCAGAACATTAATCAAACCTGCTCCACCATCAATCATTAGCTTATTGGCTGCTAGAGTAGCTGTCCGTTTATTACCATCCCAAAAAATCTGTTGGCGCATATTGTGATACAGCAATGTTAAAGCCTGGTCCGTCGTCGTTTTCTGGGAATTTAATAATTCTTATAAAAAAGCTTGTTCTTGTTATTCGTCAACTAGCGGCGGCTCAAAATATTCATCACCGCCTAAATGAACCCCACCTTGCCGCCCTTGTCTTAATTCACCTGGAACCAGTGCATTTTCAGCAGCAACAATTTTATTGATCGCTTTTTCTGTGTCTAGTGTTAATGATTGTGTTTGACTAACTACATATTGCCAGCCACGCTTTAAATTAACAATCGTTAAAATATCTGCAACTGATACCCCAGTAACACTCATACCATCCATAATTGTTTGCGTTTGTGGCAAAGTGGTACTAACACCTTCAAAACGCGCATTAGTATGTACCAGCTTAGTAAAATTTGCACGCGCAAAACGCCGATTTTCTGCTGGCGTAAATTAATATTTATTAGGATACTTGGTGAATTCCGCCATTGCCGTTACCTCAATTTTTTTAATCATTAAATAACTTCTTTGTATAACTTTCACAAACATTGTATTAATAGACTTAACTGATCATTTTCTAAAAACTAACGTCATTACAAGAGCCAGTGCTAAAGTCGTTAGTGCGGGCGTGCCAGATGAATTACCATTAATATACATTACAAATAAACCAATAGTGATAATCCATAAAATTATTAATAATATTTTGTTCGTATTATTCATAGAATGACTTTCCTTTCAACAAGATCTATCAGCATCAATAGTTTAAGTATATCATCGATAAATTATTACCAATCAAAAAAATTATTTTTTCAAATGTTGACTCCTCCGCCATTATTGGGGACGTTCATCTTTTCCGTAATATTGCGGTTCAGTAACATTGAGATTCGTATTATCCAACCATTTCTTTAACCGTTGTCCTAATTCAACGGTCATAGGCCCGGTTGCTTGTAACTGGACTTGACTAATGTGATCAACATGCACGCCCGCCGAAACAACGCCAACTCCCGGTAAACTGGCCTTGATAATATGAATAATTTGCCGCGCAAGGACACCATCTTTATGTACTCGTCCATCATGACTAGGAAACGCTTGGTTCGTTATTTTTCCCGTTTGGTCAATCATGGTCAGTGCTCCAATATGTGGATGATCGCCACCAGTTAAATTAACCAAGAGATCCTTACCGATAAATTTTGCTTCAATTTGCAACGAAAAGTCTAACCGTGTAACTACAGAAGTATATTTTTTAGTCATTTTCATTCTCCTACCCAAGTCATTGAATTTTATCACTGCGCTCTTTGTCAAAAAATCATAACTGAGCGTCAAGCCAAGTTTAATTATGTTATGCTATTCTAGCACGGTAAAATCATCGAGTTCAAATTGATCTCTACTGACCATAATTATTATAATAACTGTGAAGATCAGGTCATATTTGAAACAATTAAAACTTGACACGAAATCACTACTATGAACTAACAGCAAGTGCAAACTTTATTAATCATAAATTATTCCCTAGGAGTTGATGATACATGACTAAAGAAAAATGGGATCTACGCAAGGTTCTCTCCGAGATTCAAGATGATCCGCAAAATTATCATGAAACTGATGTTGCGGTTGATCCAAATGCGGAATTAGCCGGAGTTTATCGCTATATTGGTGCCGGCGGTACAGTTGAACGGCCTACGCAAGAAGGACCAGCCATGATGTTTAACAATGTGACCGGTTTCCCCGATACCCGTGTCTTAATTGGTTTGATGGCAAGTCGTAAAAGGGTCGGTAAAATTTTACACCATGACTACAAGACGCTAGGTCAAATGTTCAATGAAGCTGTTTCACAGCCAATTGCCCCTGTAGTCGTAGCTGAAAAAGACGCTCCTGCTCATGAAGTTATCCATCGCGCAACCGATAAGGATTTTGATATTCGCAAATTAGTGGCTGCCCCCACCAATACTCCACAAGATGCTGGCCCATATATTACCGTTGGGGTCGTTTTGGGTTCTAATATGCAAAAAAGTATGTCTGATGTGACCATCCACCGGATGTGTATCGAAGGCAAAGATACACTAGGAATTTATATTATGCCTGGTGGTCGCCACATTGGGGCCTTTGCCCAAGAATACGAACAAGCAAATCAGCCCATGCCAGTTACGATTAACATTGGACTTGATCCAGCAGTCACGATTGGTACTACTTTTGAGCCACCAACAACTCCCTTAGGCTACAATGAATTAAGCGTAGCCGGTGCCATTCGCCAACAACCAGTCGAATTAGTTAATGGCGTTTCCGTGGATGAAAAGGCCATCGCTAGATCCGAGTATACCCTAGAAGGATATATCATGCCTAATCAACGGATTCAAGAAGATATTAATACCCACACTGGTAAGGCTATGCCTGAATTTCCAGGTTACGACGGCGATGCTAATCCCGCAGTGCAAGTAATTAAAGTAACGGCCGTGACTCATCGTCAAAATCCAATCATGCAAAGTGTCATTGGTCCCAGTGAGGAACATGTTAGCATGGCGGGAATCCCCACCGAAGCTAGCATCTTGCAATTAGTGAATAAAGCCATTCCGGACAAAGTACTCAATGTTTACAATCCCCCTGCAGGCGGTGGCAAGCTAATGACAATTATGCAAATCCACAAGGATAATGAAGCGGATGAAGGAATACAACGACAAGCAGCTTTATTAGCCTTTTCAGCGTTTAAAGAGTTAAAGACCGTCTTTTTAGTTGATGAAGATGTGGATATTTTTGACATGAACGACGTTGTTTGGACAATTAACACCAGATTTCAAGCTGATAAAGATCTGATGATATTACCAGGAATGCGGAACCATCCATTAGACCCTTCTGAACGGCCAGAATATGATCCCCAGTCGATTCGTTTTCGCGGCATGAGCTCTAAATTGGTTGTTGATGGTACTGTTCCGTTTGATATGAAAAAACAATTTCAAAGAGCGCAATTCATGAAAGTTCCTGACTGGAAAAAATATTTGGAGTAAATACCTAATGAAAAGAATCGTTATTGGAGTAACTGGAGCTTCGGGAACAATTTATGCAATCGACCTTTTACAAAAGCTTCAGCAAATTACTGACGTTGAAACACACTTAATCATGAGTAAATGGGCCAAACAAAACTTAGCCTTAGACACTGATTACCAGCTCAATGATGTCACTTCCTTAGCCGATTATGTCTATGATAATCGCAACCAAGGAGCAAAAATTGCTAGTGGATCCTTTTTAGTTGATGGTATGGTCATTGTACCGGCTAGCATGAAAACTGTGGCCGGAATTGCACACGGCTTTTCAGATAATTTGATTGGACGCGCCGCCGACGTCATGTTAAAAGAACAACGTAAGTTGATTGTCGTTCCTCGCGAATCGCCGTTAAGTACCATCCACTTAGAAAATTTAACTAAACTATCCCAACTAGGAGTACAGATCATTCCTCCCATCCCCGCATTTTATACACACCCTTCATCAATCCAAGATTTACTCGACCATCAATCAATGAAAGTTTTAGATGCCTTGAGCATTCCAAACGAATTCTCCCAACGCTGGAATGGCAAATAGTTCTGATAATCATCAATCTTATATTTTGACTCTTGTATCTACCAAAGAAGCTGCAGTCTTTCAATTAAGATTTTGCTGCTTTTTTTGTGCTTTAAATAAGAAAGGCTTATGTGCAGCCGCTATTAACAATAATGTCAAATAACAACTTTACTTTTACGAAAGGCTTTTTATTATGGAAAATTCCTTAGGATCATTAATCAAAGCTGCCCGCCAAACAGCTCACCTCTCACAAAAACAAGCTTGCCTCAATATCTGTAGTCAACCAATGCTCTCAGCCATTGAGCATGATCGTTATACCCCTAACGCCCAATTACTCTTTGCTTTATGTGACCGGCTACAACTCAACCTCCAAGATCTTAGCTTGGATACTAATTACGGCATTAGTGCCGATCAACGGCTCAATCAAACTTTGGAACAATTATGTAATCAGCATAAATATCAAGAATTAGCTAATTTTTTAACCAAGTCCACAACTATTAATCAAGTTGGCACTGTCTTACAAGAACAGTCGTATTACTATTATCTAGGTGTTGCTCAAGTCAATACCCAACAACTCGATGAGGGGTTGCAAAGCTTAAAATTAGCCCTGGCTGAATTGCAGCCTACCCCTAACCCCACCACTTTGACTCGCTTATGTCACATAGCTTTAGCTTATACCTACTCATGCAAATACACCTGGCAGCTAATGAAAAATTATCAAAAATTAGCCTGGCAAAATTTTGACTCCGCTCTTTATGAAGAGAATTTGAACATTATTGGTTATTTGACGGCTTTAATGACTTATAATCAAGCTGATTACGTCAAAGCTAGTCAGCAATTGACCCAGGCCATTGCCTTTATTACTCAGCATAACTCTCATTATATGTTGCTAAATTGTTATTATTTACTAGCTCAGAGTGCGGAACATTTAGATCAAAAAAATCAAGCGCAAGAAGCTCGTTTCCGCCAAGATATTTTGGCGGAATGGTTCCCTGAAGATTTACACCATGTCAACTAAGGTTCTGAGATAAGAACTAATTAGTTTTTATTAGTATTCTTATTTTTGTCAAAAATTGATTTCTCCTATACTGAAAGCATCACAAGGAGGAAATTATTATGAACCAAGTATTATTTTCAAACATGGCTTTAGCTCAAGCCAACTTAGCAAGTGTGCATCATATTTTGGATCATCCCCAAGAGTTATTACAGTGGGTGCCAGAAATTGATACTGTCCAAATGGGAGAAGCGTCCGATCGCTTTCAAATCAAGCGCGCCGATTACGCTTTAAATGATAAAGAAATTATTCAAGTGGTGGTTACTCCAGCACAAGTGAAGTATCTCAGCAGTCAAGGGCGTTTAGCCTATCAATTAATCTTTAACTTAACAGAACAAGACAAGCAAGTACTGATTCAAGAAGAATTAAGTGTTGACCCTCAAGCAACTAAGCACTTACCCATAAAGTTATTAACGCCAGTTGCCAAACATGCTTTTCAAACTAATTTAGCCAACTTAGTCCAGGTCATCGAACAACAGCCTGGATAAGTTAAAACCCAAAAAGGAAGCCTTCGTTTAATAATGACGAAGCGTTTCCTTTTTAGTTTGGTTTTAAATCATTGAACTAATAGCAATTAGCATTCAGCTTTTTAACTTATGCTGGGCTGTCCTAAAAAATTGTATTGCCGATTATTTTAAACAATTAGGTCTGTCAAATATAGTATTTTAGTATCTTGGATAAACCCAGCCTTCTTATAGAGCTGCAATGCCGGTAAATTATCACCCATTACACCAATAACACACCGTTTATTACCTAATTGCTTCAGCTTTTGTAAAATCTGAGTAATAAAAATAGTTCCATATCCTTGTTTTTGGTATTGTACAGCTATAAATAAATCAAAAAAATAATATTCAGTTTCAAAATTAATAGCACAATACCCAATAATTTGATTATTTTTATGCAAGACGTATTGGATAATATTGGTATCTAAAAAACTATTGCGCATATAATTTTCACTAATCATTGAATCATTATCAAAAATTACGCTTTCCATTTTAGAAACAGTAGATATCTCCGCATCAGTTAGTTCTGATGTAAAAATATTTTCATCAAACTTTACCGAGTGGAACTCTTTTAAATCCAAACTTAATTGATATTCCGTATTAGAAATAGATAATTGGTTGTGTGTCAAAAATTCAGGATAATTTTTTAAAAAGTTTTGTTCCGAAATATATTCCCATTTAGTGTAATTATAATTATGCAAAATTTTCTTAACATAGGACAATAATTTTGTTGTCACCCTTTGTTTCCGCGCATCAGGTAAAACATTAATATAAAGATCTACTATACCGTTACTTGGTTTTTCATCCGCATAGATCATAACCATACCAACCAATTTTTGCTTTTGATAAGCCAATAAAAAAGTTGGCATATCCGGAAAAAAATTAAATTGATTACTCAGATAAGGATCACGAAAAGTATGATCATATTGATGAACCTTCTGTAACAATTGCTTTACTGCATTGATTTGCTCAACATTTAATTTCTTCAAAATCTTAATATCCATACAAACACCCTCTATGCGTATACATTAAATTTTGTAAAATCATCACATTTAACTCATTTTTAATAATAACGGTTATTGTATATTAACTTTCTTCAGAAATAAATTAAGTATGGGATAAAAATTTACTTGAATCTTTTCTCTTTATAGGTAGCTTTAAAATAAGACGGGCTAATACCTCATTCTGGATCTAATATAAAAGGACTGATTAATTAGTATACGAGCTTACCCATATCTAAATTAATCAGTCCTACTTAAAAATCTTTATCTCAGAATCAAACAGACACTTCTGTATTCAATTAACCTTCCAATTTATGATGAATTTTCTGTAGTTTCGTTTCAATTGTGTCCGTATGACCTGGTCGAATATCAGCATTTAGCGAAACATAAGCCCTAATTCCCTGATCAGTTAAAGTTTGGACTGCCTTTTGCACGGTAGCCATCACTTCGGACCATTCGCCTTCAATCTCGGTACCCATTGCTGTTGTTTTATACGTCAAACCAGAAGCTTCAATTACACCGATAATATCATCAACGTAACCACTTAAATGCTCACCAACACCCAAAGGCGCGATTGCTACTGAAATTAAAGTATTCATTTTAATGTCTTCTTTCTAAGGACTTTCTATATAAGTTATTATAGCATCATTTTAGTATGATAAAACTGCTTAAGAGAGAATCGTATGCAACACGCAGAACAGCTTACAGATACTCTATTTAAGATTTTTGTTGTTATAGCCATGCACGAGTTTTGTGTACGTTTTGTGTTAAAGAGCTTCCGGCATGGTAAATAGAACTGGTTCCGCCAACAAACCAATCAGCTCCCGAAGCTACGCAGCGTGGTATTGTTTGTTGGCCTAAATTGCCATCTACTTCAATGGCAACATCTAATTTGGCAGCTTGGATTTTCGATTTTAATTGTTCAATCTTAGAATACATTTCAGGAATAAATTTTTGACCAGCAAAACCGGGATTCACAGTCATTAAGACTACATAGTCAACTACTGGCAAAACATAATCTAGCACATTCAAGGGGGTCGCGGGATTAATCGCCACTCCGGCTTTCATACCAGCATTTTTGATAGCTACCAAAGTTCCTTGCAAGTTATTGGTTGCTTCAGCATGGATGGACATCATATCAGCACCAGCTTGCTGAAATAAAGCTACAAAACGTTCTGGTTGTTGGACCATTGTGTGAATATCTAATGGTTTAGTTGTTAACTGCCGCACTGCTTGTACAAAGTCCGGACCCAAAGTAAAGTTGGGTACAAAACTACCGTCCATAATGTCGATATGATAATAATCAACACCAGCAGTATCCAATTCTCGTACATCACGAGCTACATTACCTAAATTGGTACACATTAAAGATGGTGCAATTTTTTTATTCATCTCTTAACCTCCGCCAAGAAGTTAAGCAGCAATATTATTATATTAATTTTTAGGAACAATAAACGGCACATATTGACTTAATGATTGATCCTTTTTGTCTGAAATTAATGTAACATCAGCTAGATCGAAAACGTGAACTGTCGATATTCTATGAAATTTACTACTGTCGCAAAGAAGATAAGTTTTCTGTGAATTATTCTTTACAATTCTCTTTTTCTCTGCTTCATTGATGTTTGGAGTAGTTACACCCTTGTTCTCATCAATTCCATTTGCACCTAAAAAAGCACAATCAAAATATAAATTCTTTAAATTATTGCGCGTCAAGCTTCCACTTAAAGAAGAAATAACTGGATTATAGTAACCGCCTAATAAAATAATATCAGCTTGAACTTCATTATTAATATTCAAAACTTTAGTATTAGTAGTATAGATAGTTATCTTTTGGTCAATAATTTCATTTAACAAAAGAGCATTATTCGATCCAGAATCAACATAGACACTATCGCCAACAGAAATTTGTTCAGCAGCTAATTGAGCAATTATCTTTTTTTTCTTAGAGTTTAAAGAAGTTTTTCTTACAATTGAAAGCTCACCAGTTGGCGATGTCATCGTAAAAGCTCCGCCTGATAAATGCTTAATTTTACCATCAACTTCTAGCTTCTTTAAATCTCTTCGGAGAGTAGATCCCGAAACATTAGAAAAATCTTGTTGTAATTCATCAAACTTAACTATTTCTTTATTGGATAGATAATCAATAATTTCTTTTTGTCGTTCGTACGGGATCATTTATGATTTCACCTAGTTATACATTAATATTTAATTCTGACCACATATTAATGATAACATTGATGCTGAAGTTTTAACTCAATTTTTCAGTACGCTGGGTAAACAAATAGCCTAAAATAGCAGAAACAATAAAGGAAATTCCTAATCCAATAATGGCATTAATAAAATTACCAGCATGCTTCGTAATGAAAGCGGGACAAGTTGTTACACTACCAAACACAAATGCATTCGTAACTACTTTCGTCAAACCAAGATATGCACCTCCGACCATGCCACCAATGATTTGCGAAAGCCACAGTTTTCTGTTTTTTACTAATAAACCAAATAAGGTTGGCTCAATAATTGCTGATAAAGCAATGGTAATAAATCCAGTTAATGCAAAACCACGTAGCTTCGGATCTTTGGCTTTCAACCAAACGCCGATAGTAGTTCCAATGACTGCAAAATTGCAGGCAAACGTCCATGGACAAATATAATCAAATCCATAATTAGCTATATTATTAATCATAATCGGATTAACAGCCCAATGAATCCCCATACTTACAAGTACACTCCAACCGCCACCAACAACCAATCCTGCAATAGCGCTACTCTTGCCGATTAACCAATTAACCAGTGCAGCAATAAATTTGCCACTGTAAACACCAATCGGTCCAATCACAATGATTGTTAGCGGTACCATTACAAGCAGAGAAATTAATGGCAATAAGACTAACTTCAAATTTTCTGTAATGTGCTGATCTAACCATTTATATAAATAAGAATATGCCCATATACTTAAAATAATTGGTACAACTGTAGAATTATAATTCATTAAAACTGCTGGTATCCCAAAGAAATGTGTAATGAATCCGTTTCCCGTTTTTCCCATTAACGAAATTAAATCTGGATAAAGTAACGAAGCACCAATTAAAGCTGAGATATAAGGACTTGCACCAAAACGTTTAGCTGAAGTAAACGCTAACAAAATTGGCAAGAAATAAAATACACTCATAGAAGCTGCATATAAAATGACATAAGTTCCGGATTTTTCTTTGATCCAACCAAGTTGTGTACATAAAATTAATAAACCACGCAAAATTCCCGAACCTGCCAAAGCTGGTAATAATGGTGCAAAAATGGCTGAAATGGCCGAAAAGATTCGTGATATAATACTGCCTTTTTCTTGATTGCCAGCTTCTTTTTTTACATCATTATTCACATTATCAGTCTGATTTCCTGATTGAAGTTGAACTTGTTTTTCAAATTCTGAATATAATTTGGGAACCTCGGTTCCGATCAAAATTTGATATTGACCAGCTTGATATACGACATCAATCACTCCGGGCAAGTTCTTAATTTGTTCATCTTTGGCCAAAGATCGATCTCGCAAATTTAACCTTAGGCGTGTGGCACAATGTGACATGTTACTAACATTAGTAACACCACCGACATTTTTTAAAATACCAATCGCAGTTTGCTTAAAATCGGTTGCCATAGTTAATTCTCCCCCTTTTATTTAGGATTGTTTAAAAAACTTAGCAATAGTTTTTGGATTTGAATTGGATCACTTTGTTCAATAATTGATTGAATTTTATCAATACCAACTTCAGTAATCATTTGATCCAATTGATGAATCATTTCAATATTTTGTTGACACTCTGCTGCACTATCTTCAACTACCGGAAAAGTATCAAAATAAATAACTCCATCGTAATTATGCTTTTTTAAATAAAACATAAATTCTAACGTTTTAAATGGACTGGATGTGGCTATCATTAATCCATCATCATTTAATCCATATCCATCATTTAAATGAACTCCGAATAATTGTTTCCTTCCAGCAAAAATATCAGCCGCCATTGCTGGATTTTCGTGTTTCATCAACATGTGGCAATAGTCCAATGTCACACCAAAATTCTTGCGATTAATTTCATATAATAACATTCCATCCATGCCCAAACTATCAGCAAAGGCATAAGCTCTAGGTTGAAAAGGCTTATATTCTAGACTAAATTTTAAATCTGGAGCGTAATCACACATTTTTTGAAATGCGGTAACTATTTTATTCAACATTTCTGAATAATTAACTTGGAAACTATAGTCAAAGCCATCATGTGCCATCCAAACTGTCACTATTTGCCCACCAGCTGCTCGACAAAAGTCGGCTGCTTGTAAACAAAGATTCAATGCATCCTCTGACAATCGCGGATCAGCATTTCCCAAATCGCCATTAACAAATTTGTCGTTAAATCTCATCTCTAATCCATTAAGCTTCAAATTATTCTTTACTAGTAAATCATGAAGAACTTCTGGTGTAATATCTTGCACCTGTTCTGGAAAATTGACATCCACATATTCCAAACCTAATTGAGAAAAATTTTGTAAAGTTTCACTTAAACTCAACCTTTCTTTTTGTCGAAAAGAATTTACTCTTGATGCTAACTTCATTTAAAATCCCCCTTTTTGTGTTCAAGCCGAGTATATCACCACATTTTTTCATTATCAATCATTTTTTGTCATAAATTATCATTTATTTTCAGTGAAACAAAATTGACCATTTAAAACAAAGCGAAGGATTTTTTTGAGAAAACGTTTTCTCAATTATAATACTTTTTTTTCTTTTAAAATCAAACCAAATCATCAATAATTGCCTTAAACAGCTAATTTATAGCCAGACTTGAAATCAATAATAGAAAGATATATCATTCTATTTGAGAAAACGTTTGTTCGAAAAAGAATGTATTTTTACTACAAGGAGATTCTCTAATGACTAAAATTGCTTTTGGCTCTGACCATGTTGGCATCGAATTAAAGCCAATTATTATTGAATATGTAAAATCTTTAGGTTATGAAACAATTGATTTAGGTACTTATACAAAAGAAAGAACTGATTATCCTATTTATGGTAAAAAAGTCGGTGAAGCAGTTGCACAAGGAAAAGCTGATTTAGGAATTGTTATCTGTGGTACGGGTATAGGAATTTCCTTAGCTGCCAACAAGGTGGCTGGTATTCGTGCTGCTTGTGTTAGTGAACCATATTCCGCTGAATTATCTCGACGTCATAATAATAGTAACGTCTTGGCTTTTGGCGCCAGAGTGATTGGTAGTGAACTAGCGAAAATGATCGTCAAAGCTTGGTTAGAAGCACAGTATGAAGGTGGTCGTCATCAACGAAGAATTGACGAATTAAGTGCCGAAGATCAAAGAAATAATGAACTTTTTCAACAAATAGTTAATTCAACTGCTAAAAAATATCAAGACTAACCAAAATAAAAAACTTTATGCTAAAGTAGATTAATATGCTTAACATAAAGTCTTTTATTTTGGAGTTACTAAAATGACAAATCAAACCAAAGTTTCAATTAAAGACATCGCTAAATTAAGCGGTGTTTCCGTTTCCACGGTATCACGGGTGATTAACAATAACGGTCGTTTTTCAGAACAAACCCGAAAAAAAGTTCTTAAAGTAATTAATCAATATCATTATCAAACTAATACTGCTGCTAAAACTTTACGCATGAACAAATCTAATACAATCGGCATTTTGGTACCAGATCTTTCAAATTCCTTTTTCGCAGATTTAGTTGAAAACATCGAAAAAATTTTATTTCAAAATAATTATGCTACAGTAATTTGTGATACTAATAAAAATATACAGCGAGAAAATACCTATTTACAAATGTTAGAAGCAAAATTAGTTGATGGAATTGTCATGATCTCAGGTCAGCAATTAGATAATGATATTCATATGAATATATCTACACCTGTTGTTTATATTGATCGTAACGAAAACACCAAAAACATTTACGTTGGTTCTAATAATGAGCAAGGAGCTCATCTTGCTACAAAGCATTTGATTCAAGCCGGCACCATTCCCGTCATGTTCACTTCATCCAATCAGAAAATTTCTTCTAATAATGACCGTATTCAGGGATATCGTGAAGAAATGTTACAAAATAATTTCAATCACAGTCAACAAATAGTTATTGATATCAAAACTGAACGTCAAAAAATTAAGCAACGAGGAATTGAAATTCGTAGTATTTTACGTAATCTGATGTCCAAACAAAAACTACCCTTAGGAATTTTTGCAATTAGTGACACCATTGCTGCCGAAGTTATTTTAGCAGCTCACGAATTAAATCTTAATATCCCACAAGATTTAAAAGTAATTGGGTTTGATGATGCTCCGATTGCTCGCTATTGTTACCCGCAATTAACAACGATTAAACAAAACACCGCAGCTATTGCTCAAAATGCCAGCAACTATTTATTACAACTAATTCAAGGCAAATTAGACAATTCCGATATTACCAAAATTGTTGATGTTCAGTTGATTGAACGAGGCACTGTTTAAATTGTAGGATGATTAATCTGTCTCATTTTTCTTATTAGAACAATTAACGATATTAGTATAAACTTTCGCCGTAATTCCATAGATTATTCCGTAATAGGCAGCCACTAATACTATCAGCGTCAATGAAATAATGGCAAGTAATTTAAAGCTATAAACAAAGAGCATTACTAAGACGCTTTTTATTGCCGGCAATGCAAAAAGTAAATTAATAATAGCTCCAATCAACGGTAACATAAACAACAATAAAATTTGACTATGAATAGCTTTTTTAGTTTCTAATTTACTCAGTCCTACTTCTTGCATAATCAGAAAGCGTTTTTGATCAGCATAACCTTCTGACAATTGTTTATAATAAATCAGTAGGGCCATGACAATAATCATACTTAAACTAATTAAACCACCAACAAACAAGACGCTGCCTACTAGCGAATTCATATATTGCTCCATTTGTACTTTAGCCGAATATTTATCACTATCCAATTTTAGTAGTGATGGTATTTGGCTTGCAAATTTTAATTTATGCTTTTGTGCCCCTTGAATATTTTGTCCCTGAACATATAACCAAGGTTGAGGATTAATCTGATGTGCTACTTGCTGATTAGCTGTAATAATAAAAATTGGTCGATAAATTGAACGCTGATAACTAAATCCTAACTTAAATTGTGGAATAACTTTAACCTGATAACTTTGCTGATTGAAATTCAAAGAATGCTTTAAAGCTAAATTATCAGCCGAATACACTAAAATTTGGTGCTTTTTTAAACGCAAGGAAGTTTTTTGAATTCTATTATAATCACTAACACTAATTGTACTGACTTGATAAATAATATGCATGCCACCAGTCATTGGACGTAGTTGTCCATCTTGAATCACGGACGGTATTGGAGTAGTCATTTGCATTTGCTCTGATTGTCGTAAATTAATTTGATTTTGCTTAGCTGCCCGGTGCAATATTTGTTGTTGTTGATGCGAAAATGGATGCTGTTGAACCAGCATTAAATCGGCGGGATTATAAGTGTTAACTAACTTTTCTTTACCTAAATATAAGCCCGTGCTTCCCACCAAACTGACTAAAATAGCACTGCACAATAAACAGATAGAAGCCAAACTTAACGCGTTTTGTTTCATTCGGTATAATAATCCAGATAAAGCAATAAAATGTGACGGCTGGTAATAAAAATGTGGTCGTTGCTGTAAAAACTTTAATATCCAGACGCTGGAAACTAAAAAGACCAAGTAAGTTCCCAAAACAACAAATACTACTGCCACTAAAAACTGTGAAAGTGAAGCAACTGTAGGTTTGGTTTTAACAGCCAGATAGTAACCTACCGCTAAGAGCAACACACCTAAACCACCTAACAAGCCATTACTTCTAGGCTTAACTTCGACCTGATTAGTTTGTTGCCATAAAACTACCGGTTGTAATTGACGAATTTGCCAAAAGTCACTGAGTAATAGCCATAAAAATAGCAAACTAAAAATTACAATAACGACTAACAAACCAGTTTGCGAAAATTGTTCAACAATTGCTTTGGTTTGGAGCAGATTACATAAAATCAAGAAAAATAATTTATTAAACACTAAGCCACTAACTAAACCACCTACCAAACTAACAATCAATAAAAATAAGACTTCGATTGTTAGAATTAAATTCAAATCTTTAGTAGCTAAACCTAACATTTTATACAATGCTAACTCATGAACCTGTTGTTTAATCAAAAAACGATTAACATAAATCATTAAAAAAATAGTTAATAAAGTAACAAAAACGGTACCCAAGATCATTAAATAAATGGTTTGTTGACCCAACGCCAACTTGTTCAAACTAGTATTAAAACAGGTATTCCAAAAAATATAATTGACGGCAACCAAAGTAATACTAGCCAAGATAAACGGTCCGTATTGTTCACGGTGGTGCGTTAATGCATGCCCAGCCAATTTAAAGTGAATCATTGCTGTTCACCTCCAACCAGGAAGGTGGCACTTGCAGTGATTTGTTGCAAATATTGACTAGCAGTTTGATTACCGCGAAAAAGTTCATGAAAAATCAAACCGTCTTTAATAAATAAAACGCGTTTGGAATGACTGGCAGCCAAAGCACTGTGCGTGACCATTAAAATAGTTTGTCCTTTAGCGTTAACTTGTTCAAATAAATCCAACAATAATTCAGAATTATGCGAATCCAAGGCACCTGTAGGTTCATCAGCTAAAATTAATTGTGGTTGCGTGATTAAAGCCCTTGCTGCTGCCACTCTTTGTTGCTGCCCACCAGATATTTCGTAAGGATAACGCTGCAATAAATCAGTAATTTGTAAAACCTTAGCCAGTGGTTGTAAGCGCTGTTGTAGAATTTTAGGTTCGGTTTTAGCTAGTACCAACGGTAATAAAATATTGTCTTGATTATTAAATGTATTAAGTAGATTAAACTTTTGAAAAACAAAACCTAAATGTTGTCTACGATATAAAGCTGCTTGATTTTCTGTTAGTTGAGCTAAATTTTGCTCATTTATTTGAATTAAACCACTAGTTGGCTTATCTAAAGTAGCAATCAAATTTAAAAGTGTTGATTTGCCAGATCCAGACTCACCCATTATCGCTACATATTCTCCTGATTCAACTGTCAAAGAAATATCTTTCAAAGCTTGCACTTCAACTTGATGCGGTTGTGTAAACTTCTTTTGCACATGCTGTAATTGTAATAAACTCATCGTTTACCCTCCCTAAGTTATTCGATAAGTTTATTTTAAAAAGCTTTCACTTTAACAACAAGTTACAATCTCCGCCGTTAAGTTACAGTTTAGCAACCTCTTTAATTTGCTCTATTGGGAAAATCAGACTAACTGTCGTTCCTTGCTGATATCTGGACGATATCGTTAACTGGTCGTGAAACTTTTGACTAATTTGTTGGGCCAAATATAACCCCATTCCTGTTGCATTAGGATTATTCCGGCCATTAACTCCAGTAAATCCGGCTTCAAATACGCGTGGCAAGTCACTAGCCACAATCCCAATACCCGAATCAATAACCCTTAAGCAATTGTGTTCCCAAACCAATTTAATTTCACTTCGATCGTCCGAATACTTCCAAGCATTAAAAATTACTTGTTCCAATATTACTTGCAGCCATTTAGTATCTGTCAAAACCTGAACCGCTGGAACTTGAATACGTGGAGAAATTTGGCGTTGAATAAACAGCGGCGCAAATTTTTGTAAAACAGTTTCTATAACTTGTGTCAAGGAGACCCAATTAAAACGTAAATCATGTGTTAAATTTAAAAAACGATCATAATCTAACATCGAATCTAATTGCTGCTGAATCAACTTGGTTTGCGTTCGAACCGCGATAGTATTCAGCTGCTCAATACTCTCACTCATTAATAACAGATCCGTAACTGGAACTTTGATTTCATGAGCCCAATGTATTAAATAATCTTGTTGATATTGAGCCTTTTGCTTTTGCACTTTTTGGTCAGACTTTACTTGCTGCTGCAAAGTTTGTAATTTGTGCAATAAAAGATAGTTTTCCCAATCACTAGCCGATAAATCTTGAAACAATGTTGGCTGGGAAAAATCTGTTTGCTGCAACTTTTGCCCCTTACGCCACTGATAATAAGTTTTCAAACCGCAATAGACCCCTACAAATAGTAAACTAAAGCGAATAAAATCACCCAAAATAATTATTGGTAAATGATACAAAACAAATAAAATACTTAGTAAAACTAACAAGCCACAATAGCTCAGTAAGCTTAGCAATGCCGGTTTAATCAAGAGCCACATTTCCTTTTTATTCATAAGCACATAACCGATAGCCACTACCAGGTTCAGTTACAATATATTGTTGCAGGTCAATTGGCTTCAGTTTGCGGCGCAATCGGCTAAAATTAACTCGCAAAGCTTGCTCATCCAAAAACAGACCTCCCTGCCAAAAAGTCTCCAAAAAGTGTTGCGTAGAAATTACTTGATTAACATTTAAAAATAATAATTGTAAAATATCGCCTTCAGTCGGTGACAAATTAACACGTTGCTGGTTAAAAACTACTTCATTTCCTAAAGTGTAAAGAGTATAAGGTCCAAACTGTAATTGACCACTTTGAACTTGTTGATCATAAGTCTGTAATCGCCGTAACATCGCTTGAACTTTAGCAAGTAAAATGCTAATCGTAAAAGGCTTAATAACATAATCATCTCCACCTTCAGCTAATGCTCGCAACATACTGGTTTCTTGATCAATAGCTGACAAAAATAACAATGGTACTGTCGAAATTTGACGTAACTGTTGTGCCCAATAGAAACCATCAAAATATGGCAAATTAATATCCATAATAACCAAATCTGGCTTTAATTGTTTAAATTCTGCGATAATCTTTTGAAAATCTGAAACGCCAACTACTTTCAACGACCACTTAGCGAAGTTTTTTATTACGGTTTGCAATAGAGTATTGTCATCATCGATCATCATAATTGTTTGCATCTGGATTACCTCTCCCCCAAACTTAAGTATTAACGTGATAATTAGCTTTAATTTACCATAAATTGACTAAAATTAACTCTGAATTAACAAATATCTTTCTTAGAAATTTTTCCGAAAATTCATAATGTATTTAAACTGTCATAACAATTTTTAATTTCTAGTCATTTTTCCGTAAGATTTTCTTTAAATTTCACCAAGCTAATGAGATCTTATATGATATAATTTTAATCGGCAACTCGCCCCGTAAGGGGGTGATACCGTGTTTCAGACATTTTTCGTAACTGTTGTTGCACCGATTATTGTTAGAGTAACAACACAAGTGCTTGTTGATTGGTTACACAGCAAGCATAAAAATAGCTGAGTTGCTAAGTAACTACACATAAAAAAGCCATTCCTACTGGAGATAGGAATGGCTTTTGTGTTATACCATGTTAGACACTTTTCGTACTTACAAGGATAGTATATCATAATTGTGTTAATATTCAAATTAACCAAGCTGCCTCTTTATCATAGAAGTATCTTTTATACTATCTACTAAAATTAGTTTTTTCGTTAAAAATTTGTGATAATCTGTTTCTAAACATTAAAAAATTAACTTGAACTTTATTTTTTAAAACTGTAAATTCATCCAGCATAGCCCCCACAATTAAAACCAGCTTCCGAATCAAACTTTAGTTTTTTTCCGTAGTGGATAAATTTACAAAATATCGTCACTAAGTACCGAGTATTACTCACAGTAATAATTTAAAGAAGTCTAATTCATCATAATTGTGCTAGTATTAATTCCAGATTGACAAAATATCATCCTAAGGAGTAATTATGGAAGTTCATAGCCTACGTTATTTCTTGGCAGTTGCTCAAGAACAAAATATTTCTCGAGCGGCCAAGTATTTACATATTTCACAGCCTGCTTTATCTCGCCAAATTAGTGAATTGGAAAAAGAATTGGGCGTGCAATTATTTGATCGCAGTTCCCACAACATTAAATTAACTAACGATGGTTACTATCTCAGAGAGCATGCTCAACAAATCATCGCTTTAGTCGATAAAACTACGTCAACTTTGCAAGCTAATCACTTACTCATCAGTGGTGAATTAGACATTGGGTGTGGCGAAAGTTTGGGAATGCGTCAAGTCATGCAAGTGATCGGACAGATTATGGATAAATATCCAGCCGTCAAAATTCACCTCCACAGTGGTGATGCAATGGAAGTAGAAAAACAATTAGCAACCGGTAATCTAGACTTTGGCGTCATTATGGGTGAATATAATTTTCATAATTATCAAACCTTACAACTACCTGAAAAAAATTACTGGGGCATTCTCATGGCCGCTAATTCACCCTTAGCGCAAAAACCATTCGTGACCCCTGCTGATTTAATTTGCCAAAAATTAATCATCTCCGAACAAGTCCAACACAGCTCTCACTTACAAACTTGGTGGCAAAATGTGGCAGAACAAATTCAAATTGTTGGCACTTATAATCTAGCGTATAACGCTGCACTGCTAGCCCATAATCCACATTATTTAGTTTTAGCATTTGAAGATGTAGTCCAAAATTATCATGGTGGTTTAGTTTTTCGGCGACTACAGCCACAACTATCTGAAAACAATACTTTAATTTGGCAAAAGAATCGAATCATGTCGAACATTGCCAAACTATTTTTACAACAATTGCAAGCAAATCTTGCGCATAATAATTAATCAATTATCAGTTTAAAAACTAATTTTTGGTAATCGTCACTGTAAACGCATGTCTCTGATGTTTCCAAGCCGAAATAGCTCGCTGTGAATTTTGAAAATGGCCAAGCACACGAATTCCTTGAAAATACGCAACAGGTCCATAATACAGAACTAAACGTGGTTGCGGCGACCAATAACCTAAATCACCAACTTTAGGATTGGCTCCAACTGGCATTTGTTTAATAGACAATGGTTGTTTCAAGTCGGAAATTTTTTCTGCTTGGTTAAAATCACGAAACCGCAGCTTTAATGGCAGTCGCTTTTGTAAGCTTTTGGCAGCAGCACTCTGATTTAAGTATGCGCGATATTTGTGATGATGCATTTTGATAATTATTTGATTAGTGTTTTGTCACTAGCTTGAATTGATTGTAACGATGCTAAATAGCTCAATAAAATAATGATTAAAAAGCTGATAACTATCATGCCCCAGCCGCTTCTATTTTGTTTCATTAGAAAAACTCCTTACTTATTCATAGTTGAACGTCTATGAATATTAAACTGTTGTAAAACAATAATCAAAATTCCTCCTAATAAAAATAACTCAGTCCCTAACAAGGACCCTGACACTCCTTTAGCCACAATGATCTGACCACAAATAGCTGAACCTAACGTCGTGCCCAGATTAGCGCCTGTAATAAACAAGCCATTGGCCAAATCAGGCGTTTGTTGCAAGGCAGTATTCATAATATACTGATTCAAATTAGCTTCCATTCCTGCCAATGTCCCCAGCAAAATAATCAAAATGATAATGACACTGATATTTTGATGATAAAAATACAGCAACAAATACGGCACTAACATTAATATTGGCAAGCCTACTAACACCTGTCGTGGCTTCACCGCCAATAATTTACCAGCAATTTCATTACCCAAAACATTAGTTAAACCATAGATTAGTAACAATACACTAATTAACCAACTGCTTAAAGAACTAGCTTGACTTAAAAAATCTGATAAATAACTATAAAAACCAAAAACACCACCATTGAGAAAAATGATAATTACTAAACTAACCAAAGTTGGTAATTTAACTAAAGTCAACATTTGTTGTTTAAAATTAAGTTTTTGTGGCATAGCAACTGGCACTAAGTAAAAAGCACTAGCACATAAAATGAGCAAATTAATTAAGCCAAAAGTTAACATCACTAACCGAAACGATCCATAACTCGCTAATAAATTGGCTAGTGGCACACCTAACACCATGCCCGCAGAGACGCCCATGAAAACTTTTGCTACATATTGTGAAGCCTGCTGTTGATCACTGGCAATGACCGTAGCAGTTGACATGGCATATGACACGAATACCGGATGTAAAAAAGCTGGTAAAACGCGGACAATTAATAACCAGGTAAAGTTCGTAATAAATGCTGACGCAAAGCAGCTGATCACAAACAGGCTAATAGCTAATAACATCACTCTTTTTTTATTAAACCGCCCTAGCAGCGCTGGTAAAAACGGCCCACTGAGCGCAATAATTAAAGCAAATAAACTTACTAATTGGCCCGCAGATGCAATGCTCACATGATACTGGTGAGCAATATTGGGTAAAATGCCCATAATCCCCATTTCTGTGTTAGTAATACTAAACGTACCTAATGCTAATACCCAAATTAAAATATTTTTTTGTTTTTGACTAAGTGGCATAGTTTTTCTCCTCAGCGTTTAAAATCACCATCAATTTTAAAATGCTGCTGGTCACCTGTCTAATGCCAATAATGGATAACCAACTATCTAATTGCGTTATAATTGCAAAATTAATATGTATAACTCGAGCTGATACTAAACTATTTAAAATAACTATTGGTTATTTTTGATCGCCGTCGTTACAATGAACTAATACTATTAATTTTTAAAGGAGAGCAGACATGACTGTCAAAGATAAGGTTGTTATTATTCTTGGTGCCTCTTCAGGTATTGGAGCCGCTACCGCTCAACTATTAGCTGCTAGTGGCGCCAAATTAGTCTTAGGGGCCCGGCGTGAACAAAGATTAAAAGAGTTGATTCAGAATTTAGATGCCCCAAGTGAGGCTTATTATCAAGTAACTGATGTCACTCATCAACAACAAGTTCAAGCCACTATTGATTTAACCTTGGAAAAATTTGGTCACATTGATGTTTTATATAATAACGCAGGCATTATGCCCCAAGGTTATCTAGCTGATCAAGAATTTGCTACCTGGCAAAAGATGATCAATACCAATATTATGGGTGTTTTAAACGGAATTGGTAGCGTTTTACCAATTATGAAACAACAACACTCCGGCTTAATAATTAGTACCGATTCTGTGGCTGGACACGTGATTTATCCCGGATCGGCAGTTTACAATAGTACTAAATATGCTGTGCGTGCCATTATGGAAGGCTTACGCCAAGAAGAATACGCTAACGGAATTCGTTCGACGATCATTTCTCCAGGAGCAGTGTCCACAGAATTAATCAATACCGTAGGTAATGAGCAAATCAAAGCTAGTCTAACCCCCACATTTAATTCTGCTGCCAGCGATGGTTTATCCCTAAGTCCCCAAGATATTGCTCAAGCGGTTAAATATGTGATTGACCAACCCGAACACGTTACCATTAATGAAATGCTAATTCGTCCAACTAAGCAAAGTGTTTAATTAAAGACTATTACTTCCTAAAGAAAAAACTCTATAATAATTGTATTATAGGGTTTTTTGTTGTTTTAATTTAACAATTTAAATATAGAAGGAATAATGATGACTCAAACCACTTCCACCGATACTGATATGGGTGACTATCTGAAGACTTTTGCCTGTACAGCAGTCATGTTACAGTCAATTTTGGCACAAGTTTTACAAACTTACTGTACCAAACCGCAACAAGTTGGCATTGGTATCACCTACGATTTAATTAAATTTACTGCTCCAGCATTTATTTTTGGTATTATTTTTTCAACCGTCAAAAATACACCGTCTCAAATTGGGCACCAATATCCGACGTATTTAAAACAACAATGGCGTGCATTATTCATCCCCAGTATTTGTTGGACTATGATTTATCTAGTATTATTTCCCAATGAACAGCAGGTTGAAAAATATCATAATTTCGCAACTGTTTTGTGGCAAATGATCAATGGCAATGCCGCACCGCATTTATGGTACAACACAATGATGCTGCAATTTATCATTTTAATGCCCGTCTTTTGGTGGTTACAAAAATTTACTCACCAAAATAAGCAGCGCTCACTTTGGGTATTAGTTATTAGCAGTTTATTGTATGGTAGCTGGCTAGTTTTTTATCAGCTAACTGTTTTTAATGGCTCACACCAACATGATTGGTACTTATTAGATCGCCTTTGCTTAAGTTTTTTTATCTATGCAGTGTTGGGCGTCTTAACTTGGAATTGGCAAAAACAGCTTGCTAAATTTTTACATAGATCATGGCCCTTATTAGTGCTACTGTTTCTTCTCATTTGGAGCTGGACTAATCGAGAATTATTAAGTTATGGCTATCCAATAGTTTTAAACAATGCGCCATATTATAAACTATCAATGACTCTCTATTGTATTGTTATCATCAGCCTCATTGCCACTTTGGCGCTTCATAATCTCCGACACCAAGCCAAAGTTTTACCTGTAATCCACTTTTTAGCACAGTACGCTTACCGCGCTTACCTAGCAAATGTTGTTTGGTTGCAAATTATTTGGCATTTATTTGGTTCGTGGCTACGTTATCACATTAATCTAGCACTAGCCATTATGATTATTTATCTATTAACTTGGTGCTTATCATTCTTGTCAGCAATCCTTTTGCACTTGCTGTGGCACAAAACAAAAACTATTTGCTTTTTCTATAAGGTCAAAATTTAATATTATATTGCACTAGTTAGTAAAAATTATTTAATTCAATAAAATCTTCACACAAATTGCAGAATAAACTTACTTGTAGTACTTGGCGCTGAATATTATTAATTGAGTTTCGAATCGTCATACTACTAGTTGATTGAATTGAAATAAATTATGACTTAATTTATGTCCATAATTGTCCCCGTACTAAGTAATTTTCTAAATTGCGTAACTAATCACCATACCATTAGATAATAATTGATTAATATACTTGTTTGATATGACAAAACCAAAAGTCTGACCTCAGCATGACTTAATTTCTAGATAGTTCATTGAGAAATATATACTACTTTAGTAAGCTAAAAAATCAATATTCAATGTTTAGCAGTCATATTTACAAAGCTAAAAATAAGCTTATACTAATAATTGTAGTAATTAACTTATCGAACAATTAGTCCAATTGTGTGCTAGCGTTTTTTTAACTGATAGAATATTAATTAATTTATGAGGTTGTACAATGAGACATCGCCGAAAAATATTTTTGAATTTACTTTTGATAATTACTTTATCAGTATTAAGTGGTTTGGAGACAATTAATTCTAGTCAAGCAGATGATAGTATTTCAAGCTTTTTATCTCCAGTAATTCCTACTCCTTCTCAAGGATTTCTAACCAAGCCAAAAGATTTTTTAAAATTCCGTTCAAAAAAAGCGCTTACTATTTCTAATTGGTCTAATAAATCTGACTTATTACGTGGTGCCAATCCAATTGCTGGTACCGAAGTCGCTAGTGCTAATTCTAACCTTGACTTTACATTAAATACTAGTGGCGGTTTTGACTCAAATAACAATCCATATGTTTCTTTGAATTGGAAAGATATGTCTAATGCAACTAATGGTGGCTATAGTGGTGGTTATCAAGTCACACGAACTACTGATGATCCGAGTAATTCTTTTGTGAATTGGGAGCCAGTTGGTACTAACTATGGTAAAAAAATTAAAATTCTCAATGTTTACCCAACTGATGGTAATCATTTAAAAGATTGGATGAACATTATTCCAAACAGACAAACTGCAACGGTTTCAAATGGTCTAATTGCTGTTACACCAGTAGCAGAAACAGATTTTAATGCCAATCCCAATCATTATTTATTTAAAGATGCTAACGATCAATATAACTATGACGGCTTATTCTTTGGTTCAGCGGATGGCGGTAAAAATGTCGATTTAAGTGTCGCTAGTGCTAATGCTACTAGTGCTTTTGGAAATACAGGTCGTTCATTGATTTTTGGTCATGATACTTTAACTGGTAACCTATCCCATTATAATAGCTTCGCTGATAAATTAGGACTAAAAATTATGCCAATGAGCTATGATGCAGGAGCAAATGACGATCGCATTGGCTCAAAAACGGTCGAATTAATGTCAGATATGCGAACAGGGTCTCTAACTTCTTATCCTAATAAACTGTTGCAGTATAACAGTACTAACAAATTTACAATTCAACCTTCTCATACCGGAGGGCAATTCTATCTTTATAATGGTGGTGCACAAAGATGGATGGATTTTGCAATGGATCCAGGACAAAATTCGTTCCACTTTTTAGGAAGTAATGCCCAGCCTGCTACTTCTGTTCACTATTTAGATAGTAATGGTAACCGCACGTCCAATCCTAACGGTGCTATCGGTGATGATAACTGGTATTTAATTACTAAAAACAATTATGCAATGACCCAAACTGGCCACACAACCGGAGCATGTTCCGTTGAAGAAGCTATGATTCTAGCTAATATGATGTATTATACTAGCACATTAAACACCACCACGCATGGCGAAGATCGAACCGTCAAAGACACTGCCGCTCCAGATGCACCAATAATTGATAATATCGCACCCACAGTTAGCGATAAAGTAACGGCTAACTGCAAAAGTACAGATAATGCTACCAATTACTATTACCGGGTCCAAGCTAAACGTGGTAGTAACAGTACTAATTCACAATGTATCAAACAACCTATTAAAAGTGACATTAAGGGTTATATTTATCAAATTGATAACAATGCTAATACGACTATTAATCCAAATAAGGATACTCAAGGTAATATCGATAGCTCTAATAACACCAATTTCATCGGTGTATCTGATCCAACATCTAAAGCTTCCATTAATAATATTAATCGTTTTTCTCATCAATATTTACACGTGGTTGCGATTGATAACGCTAATAACGTATCCGCAACTAGTTCTAAGAAAATTTCGAGTTTAATTAACAAAAGTAACAGTTATTATATTTATCAGATCTGGGATGATGCTAATCATAACGGCTTAAAGGAAGCTACTGAAAAAATTATTCCACACCAAACGGTTTCATTTTTTTATCGTAAACAAGATGGCACATATGAACCAATTTTAACAAAGATTAATTCTTGCGGAAACGAAAGCTACGGTAGTGGTTGGTTGCAGCTGAACTCTACAGTACAAGCAGGAATTGACATTGATACCGCAGCTTTCAAAGGACTAACGCCCACAGTAACTGGCGGTGACAGTTGTCTTCAAACCAGTCCACCAAAAACCATTAATGGCCAGCGCTATGTTCTTTCTGATCCTCTGAAGATTACCGATACTATTCCTAGAATCGAGATGGGGTTAACCAAACAACTAAAATTTCTAAGTTTAACTAATCTGCCAAAGATTGATTTTGGTGACAATAATAATGTTATTGGATATCAAAATACTAAGACTTTAACCAATAATAATTCTACTGATGTAGATAATGAGTTACAGATTGATGACCAACGAGGCAGTCAACCAATTCTTAATTATTCTGCCATTCCTTATGAAGTTACAGTTAAGTTATCATCATTTAAAAATAATAACACAATTGTTTTACAACAAGCCCAATTGTGTTTTCAAGAACGCAACAATCCACAATCAATCACTGTTAATCCAGATAATGCTGAGGTGTCACTTTATAATTCAGGAACTGCCATTTTAAATGGAATTAATACTCGTTACTATAATGATATTAATGGTCATTCACAAATTAAATTGACAGTACCACCTAAGAATCTCAATAACGACATTACCGCTGGTACTTATAGTGCCACATTAACCTATTCTATTAAAAATGCTCCATAAAGTTTTTGAATTGACAAAGAATCCTGCTAAATTTAGCTTTCAATTTAGTGGGATTTTTTTATACTGATTATTTGGCCACATAAAAAATCTCACTTCAATCACAAATTGAAATGAGATTAAAAATAATGATTAACCCTACACCAACTAAACGCTAATTCCAGTTTAATCTATTGATTCATATTACTTATGAGCATGAATTCTACCTTGCTCTTCGATTTCTTCCAAACTGTGACCAGCAGTTTCAGGAACGCGCAAAGTAACAAACAAGACACCTAATAAACAAATAACACCAAAAATCGCAAACACCGCTGCCTGAGGCATGGAGGCAGTCATTATTGGAAAGAGTAATCCTACTAGGAAGGAACCAATCCAATTAAACGATGAAGCCAAGCCTGAAGCACGTCCACGAATTGCAAGTGGAAAAATTTCACCGACAATAACCCAAGTTAAGGGTGCCCAAGTAAAGGAATAAAAAGCAACATAAATACATAAAAACACGACAATTAGCATGGAATTTGCATGTGGTAATAAAACATTAATCAAAGCTGGCAAGATAAACGACAAGCCCATAATTGTTCCACCTAAAATTAATAAGGAACGCCGCTTAAAATGATCAGCGATGGCTAAAAAGACTAGCGAACCAATGACTAGAATAATTCCTTGGACAATTGGCCATAGAAGTTGTGAGCTAGCAGCTTGACCCGTTGCTTTTTGAATAATTAAAGGAATGTAGTAAAAAATAGCATTAGCTCCTTGAAATTGTTGAAAAGCAGCTACCCCTACACCTGCATATACTAAATAACGATATTTAGAATCTAATAAGGTTTTCCAAGTAGTACTTTGTTGAGTTTGCTCTTCTTCTTGAACTGTTGATTGAATTTGATCCAGCTCAGATTGAACGTCTGCTGCTGGCCGAATAATTTTTAAGACTTGTTCGGCTGAATCTTTTTGACCATTTTTCACCAAAAAACGGGGCGATTCTGGCAAACGTAATACTCCCAAATACAAGATAATTGCTGGAACTGCTGCCAAACCTAACATTAATCGCCAAGCAAAATTATCCGGTAGATTTCTCAACAAATAATCCATAATATAAGAGATCAACATTCCTGAAACAATCATTGTTTGATTAATTCCAGACAAACGTCCTCGCAACCGCGCAGGCGCCATCTCAGCCATATAAGCCGGAACTAGTGCCGAAGCGGCTCCAACAGCTAAACCTAATAAGACACGCACAATAATCAAATAATATTGTCCATTATTAGGAGACAAGCCGGATAAAATTGACCCCAGCGCAAAAACCAAAGAAGAAATCAAAATCATTTTGCGGCGTCCCAACCGGTCCGACAATTGCCCCGCTAAAGCACCGCCAAAAATCGCACCAAACATCACTGCTGAGGTAATACACCCAACAATAACTGCATTATTTAAATTCCAGTCATGCTGCAAAAATGGTAAAGCCCCTGTCATGACACCAATATCATAACCAAATAAAATTCCGCCAAAAGAGCCAAAGAAATAAATAAAACCACTCGAAATTTTGGATGATGACTGCATCAAATCACCTTGTTTTCTATTGTTTTTAGATCAACAAAATTTCTCTAAATCAAAACTGCCTTAATACCATAAAGGGTAGCCAAATCTTCAACTTGTTGTGCCGTGGCGGAAAAACTAAAGACCGTATGGTGTCCACCACCATTTTGAATCCATTGTGTAGCACCATTCTTTAATCCCGCTTTGGGTGTCCACATTTGCTTAGCAACTGGTAAATGTGGTGTTTCTTTTTCTGGTTTTTGACCAGTAACTGGATAGCCAATCAACTTAAAGCCATCGCGAAAATCAGCTAAAGTAATATCAATTGCATCACCCTGCGAACCGGTGAAGACCAAACGAGCAGGATCATCTTTGCCACCAATATCCAATGGATGAACTTCCACCCGCACTTGATCGGAAGCGATTGAAGGATCAACTTCGAGCATATGCGAACCCAGAATTGCTTCATGACCCGGACGCAAATCCAAAGTGTAATCTTCCATAAAGGCCGTCTTTTGGTTATGTGTCATAATCTTAAAGACTCGAAGTAAGGCAGCTGTCTTCCAATCACCTTCACCAGCAAAACCATAACCATCTCGCATTAACAATTGGGCGGATAATCCTGGTAACTCTTCTAATCCCCATAAATCTTCAAAGTTTGAAGTAAAGGCACTGTAACCACCTTGTTCTAAGAACTTCTTTAGAGCCAAATATTGCTTTAATTGATAACGAACAGCATGCTCATAAGTCTTCTGATCATTAGCGCCGACTACTAATTGATAATCCTTTTGCAATTGTTGATATTGTTGTTCAACATCATCATCGCTGACTTCCTTCATCGCAGCTACTAAATCACCAACGCCATAATAATCAACCGTCCAACCTAATTGAATTTGCGCCTGAATTTTATCGCCTTCAGTTACCGCAACATTACGCATATTGTCACCAAAACGCGCTACCTTTAAGTTGAAGGATTCATCATATGCTACAGCCACATCTTGCCAATCAGCAATTTCTTGTTGAACTTTCTCATCCGCCCAATGTCCGTAGATAACTTTATTATGCTTTTGTAAACGTGCATTAATATAACCATATTCCCGATCGCCGTGGGCACTTTGATTCAAATTCATATAGTCAAAGTCAATGTCATCATACGGAATATAATTTAAATATTGAGTAGCAAAGTGCAATAGTGGCTTTTGTAACAACTTTGTACCCCGAATCCAATTCTTAGCTGGTGAGAAAGTATGCATCCAAGTAATCACACCAGCAACTCGGTCTTCATAATTAGCTTTTTTCATAAACTGTGTAATTTCATCAGCTGTGGTTAAAACTTCTTTGAAGACAATCGGATAAGGAAGTTTACCGCTTTCATTTAAAGCCTGCACAATTTTTTTAGCATCCACAGCCACACTCTTCAAAGTTTCTTCACCATATAAATGCTGACTGCCGGCTGCAAACCAAAATTCATATTTAGGTAATTCTAACATCTTCATCAACTCCTAATTAATTTTCCCGTACAGCATGATCATGAGAATGTTGACTATTTTGACCATAATAGGCATCTTGACCATGTTTACGATAATAATGTTTATCTAACAAATACTGTGGCACATGACTGTCATTGCGGGTCAATTGCAATGTATGATAATCTTCTTCGGCAACCACCTCCAAAACTTTGGCATTATAAACAGCTTGCTTAGCGTCAGCTCCCCAACTAAAAGGACCATGCTGACTGACTAACGCCGCAGGAATTGCTTGATAATCCAGCTTACGCTGTTTAAAGGTTTCAACAATTGCTTTTCCAGTATTACCTTCGTAATCTTCTGTAATTTCTTGTTTAGTCAGGGCTTTAGCTGCAGGTACATCACCATAAAAAGTATCGGCATGCGTGGTATTCAACGCAGGAATATCCATTTTTGCGGCTGCAAATGCCACTGCCCATGGTGAATGTGTATGAACAATGCCACCAATTTTGGGAAAAGCATTATACAAAACTGTATGTGTCGGTGTATCACTAGAAGGATTCATCTTGCCTTCCACTACTTCGCCTTTTAAATTAACAACCACTAAATCCTGCGGTGTTAAATCTTCATAGGCAACACCAGAAGGCTTAATGACAAATAAGCCTTGCTGGCGATCAATTCCTGAAACATTTCCCCAAGTAAAAGTTACTAAATCTAACTTGGGTAATTGCATATTGGCTTCATAAACTTCTTGCTTTAATTGTTCTAACATGTTCTACTCCTTTAAATTTTTGCCTGCTAAGCGTTCGACATCCAAACCGGCTTGATAATTATTTAAAAACTTTTGATAACCTTGAACTCCCAGCGGTTCAGGACTTAGAGTCATACTTTCTGGTTTAGCAAATACTTGTTGATCCAAAAAATCAGCTAGCGTTAATTGCTTGGGATTATCTGCTACATAACTAGCTAAGATTGCCATTCCCCATGGTCCACCAGCTTGTGCCGTTTGCATCGTGGTAATTGGCAGATTTAGAGCATTAGCTAACACTTGCTGAGCAATAATTGGGGTCTTAAACAAACCACCTTGAGCAATCATCACATCTAACGAAATATGTTCTTCTTGTGTTAAAATATCCATTCCTATCTTTAATGGGGCAAAAGCTGCGTATAACTGCGCCAAAATAAAATTAGCCAAGTTCAATTTAGCTGCCGGCGTCCGGACAAATAATGGGCGACCCGCAATGGTTTGTGTAATATTTTCGCCTGAAAGATAACTATAATTGACTAAACCGCCAGCATCAGCTTGCGCATGGGTGGTCATTAATAATAAACGTTCATATAATTGATCATTCGTTAAATTGACGCCTAATTGTTGCGCAAATTCGCCAAACAACGAAAGCCACGCATTAATATCAGACGAACAATTATTAATGTGCACCATTGCTACAGCTGCACCACTAGGAGTAGTAACGACATCAATGTCACGATGAACTTGCTTTAACGGCTGTTCTAACACCACCATGGAAAAAGCGGAAGTTCCTACCGAAATATTACCTGTATGTTGGCGTACACTATTGGTTGCTACCATGCCTGTTCCTGCATCACCTTCAGGAGGTGCCATCAAACTACCAGCTTGTAGCTTACCACTAGGATCTAAAAACTTGGCACCTTGCTTACTTAAAGTGCCCGCTTGTTGGCCCGCAGTCAAAACTTGTGGCAAAATATCGTCCAAATGCCACTGATATTGTTGCTTTAAAGGTAATTGTTCAAACAAAGTTAAATAATGTTTGTCATATTGAAGGTTTGTACTATCAATAGGAAACATGCCTGACGCATCGCCAACTCCTAAAACTTTTTGACCAGACAATTGCCAATGAACATAGCCAGCAAGTGTTGTCACAAACGCGATTTGGGCCACATGCGGTTCTTGATTTAACATTGCTTGATACAAATGAGCAATACTATAACGCTGTGGAATATTAAAATTGAACAATTCGGTTAATTCATCAGCCGCTTGTTGGGTAGAATTGTTCCGCCAAGTGCGAAATGGTACCAGTAATTGACCGGATTGATCAAAAGCCAAGTAACCATGCATCATGGCACTAACACCAATGGCCTTAATCTTAGTCAACGGAATATGGTATTGACTTTGAACCTGTGCTACCAATTGAGCATAACTAGTCTGAATACCAGTTTTAGCTTCTGCCAAAGAATAGGTCCAAAGATTATCAACTAATTGATTCTCCCAATCAAAACTACCTGAAGCAATCGTTTGAAACTGTTGATCAATTAGCACCGCTTTAATCCGTGTTGAGCCCAACTCAATTCCTAAGCTCACTTCACCTGTTTTTATAGCCTGCACAGTCTCCACTAACTTCATTCCTATTTGACCCCCTACTCCAACTAATTAGCACATTTTAAAATAGCGTTTTCATATCAACGGCTTTATTTTAAATCTATTATCCCGATAAATCAATAGTATTTAAATTTATCCGTACCATTTTTTGATTTTAATATTTTTTTAGCAAAGTTAAATATAGTAAAGGCTTAAAAATCAAAGCTTGATTTATACGGAATAATATACTAACGTTTAGATAGCGCTTACCGTAACGCTGTCAATAGCCAAAAACAAAAGCAAAATAAACAGTAAAGCCCGAAGACCTTACTGTTTATCAGGTGCTATTGTTGTAACAGATTGCCGCTTGATTAAGCGTGGATGGTATTGAACAGATTGGACAGTTTTCTTTTGTAGTAATTGTAATAGCATTTTACCAGCATCTTCACCCATTTGTTCTTTTTCATGCTTAACAGTTGTTAAAGCCGGATTTAAGTATTCTGACATTTGATAATCATCAAAACCCACAACTGAGTAATCTTGTGGAACTCGTAAATGTTTGGTACGCAGATAATCAATTAGCTGAATTGCTAATTCATCATTGTAACAAGCAATAGCGGTCGGTGCATGTGCTAATGCTAAATTACTATCAATGCGTTGCAAAATTTTAGTAATCTCATCTTGTGATTGATACATAATGAGATTACTTTGATAAGCAAACTGGGGGTGCTTTTGGTAAGCACGAATAAAACCTTGCATCCGTTCGACACCTTGTTGATCATCAACTTTAAATACCCCTAAAATACTACGATGTCCTAACGACAACAAATACTCTACCAATTGCTCTTCTGCGGCACTATCCGCCATAGTTAAACTGGGAAATGTCATTTCTGGATAAGTAGCATTAATAAATAATGTTGGAATATGTTGAGCCTGGATTTTTTCATATAAATCCAAATTGGCATTCGGCAAAGCACTTTGCGTTGGCTCAATAATTAGTCCTGCAACCTGTGCATCCAGCAATTTGATTAAACTTTGCCGTTCTTTGGTATAAGTATTGTGAGTATTGCCAATTAGTAGAGAATAGCCGGCTTGTGATAGAATCCGATCAATTCCAGAAATAATTCTGGGAAAAATATAATCTGCAATATGGGTGGTAATCACGCCAATCAATTTACTATCAGCACTAGTTCGCCAATTCTTTTGCCAATCTTGAACAAAGGTGCCACCACCTTGAACCTTATAAACTAAATGCTGTTGTTGTAACTCAGTCATGGCTCGACGGATAGTGTAACGTGAAACTCGAAAAGTTTGCATCAATTGCGTTTCTGTTGGCAATTTTTCATCAACCGCATATTGACCGGTTAAAATAGCAGCTTTTAATTGATCATGCACCTGCTGGTACTTATTAGTCATTATTACCACCTCTTTTTTAATCTTCATTTTTGACAATCATAGCAAATTTTGGATTGCACTAATTAATCCGTTTTATTTTAAAATAACTAGTTGTAAATCTCAATTAAATTTTTCAGGAGGTTTCCCATGTCACAAAAGCAAACAAGTTTTCAAACGACACAAACTTTATTTGATTACTATCAAGATCAACCCGTTACTAAATTTTCATTAACTAATCAAAACGGCGTCCGTTTATCAGTTTTAGACTTTGGTGCTTTAGTTTATGAAATCACTTTACCAAACGGGCAAAATCTCATTTTAAATTATCCACACACTAAAGATTACTTAGCCAATCCCTTTTATCTGGGAATGGCCATTGGACGAACAGCAGGGCGCATCAAAGATGGCCTTTTACATTTAGCAGGCCAAACGGTGCAATTACCTACTAATGAAAAGACAACCACCTTACATGGCGGTCCCCACGGTTTCAATTCTCAGTTTTGGCACGGACAAATTCAAACTAATGCTTCCGAACCCCAAATTGTTCTGCAGCATCACCAACTAAGCCAAACTGATGGTTTCCCGGGTAATTTACAAGTTCAAATCACTTATAGCTTAACCAACACCAACCGAATTAACATTAACTTTCAAGCCCACAGTGACCAACTGAGTGTGTTCAATCCGACCATGCATCTTTATTTTAACCTAGGAACCACTAATTCTATTTTAGACCATACACTTCAAATCAATAGTCAGCATGTCCTGCAATTAGATTCCCAGAAAATTCCTACTGGTCGTCTCCAACCGACTGCTCAGACTCCCTTTGACTTTCAAACACCACACTTACTCAAAACAGCCATTGCGCAATTACAAACGACTGCTGAAAAAGGCTTCGACGATCTTTTTATTGTGCAGCCAGACGCTGAACAAAAAATCGCCGAATTAACAGCCCCCAATAATCAATGTCAGATTCAATTATTTTCCCAAAGAAACGGTTTAGTTGTCTTTAGTGCCAACAGCTTTACCAAAGAGCACATGAATTTAACTCGCACTAATGGCGTAGGTATTCCCTATTTAGGATTAGCACTGGAACCCGAAACCCTACCTAGCAGCCAAAACGAGCACGTCGAAGATGCAATATTAATTCAACCCAATGAAACAAAAAATTACCAAATCGGTTATCAATTAATCTTTTAATTTTTAATTGAGTATAAACTACTAAACTACCAGTTACATTAAATTGTAACGGTAGTTTTTTAGTCAAAATGACGTGACCAAAAAATTTTTGTCAATTTAAGCGAACATATTCTGCTTGCGGTGCACCAAAAGTTGCTTAGAAATTAAATACTCACCATTTTTTAAGCTTAATCTGAAGTAAGAGCGTGTCTAATTTGAAATTGTGCAAGATCAGCATATTCTGATTGTAATTGAGCACTTACTCGTTGATAAATTGGAAAGAGCTCTTGATAAACAGCAACATGATCCTTAATTGGCCTATAAATTTTCATGGGACCAACAAACTGGGTTACCGCTGAAAAATCAGGCACCCAGCCTAATGACTTCATTGCCATAACAGCGGCTCCTAAGCATGAAGATTCAAAAGCTAACGGTACAGCAACTGGTTGATCAAAGACGTCCGCCACAATTTGACAACCTAAGTTAGATTGAACAAAGCCCCCTGTGAGAATGATTTGTTGCGAAGTAACACCGACTTCACTCACTGCCTGATAAACACTATACAAATTATAAACAATGCCTTCTAAAACTGCTCGAATCATATCAAATCGCGTATGCAAAGCATTTAAACCGACAAAAGAACCTCGTGCTTGTGCGTTCCAAAGCGGAGCTCGTTCACCATTTAAAAAAGGCAGAAATAATAAACCGTTCGCTCCCGCTGGTACTGTCGCAGCAACCTGCATTAATAGAGCATAGGAATCCAGCTTTTCGTCAGCCTTCATATCCAATAAGTTATCCCGGGCCCACTGCCAGATATTGCCACCGTTATTTACCGGACCGCCAACTACATAATGGCTCGCATCCAATAAATAACAAAATAATCGTTGCCGAGAATCAATGACGGGATGGTTAGTTAATATGCGAACCGCTCCTGAAGTCCCAATAGTCATGGCGACACTGTGTTCATCTAAGGCGCCCACTCCCAAATTAGATAACGCCCCATCAAAAGCCCCTTGCACAAAGATTACATCAGCTGGACAGCCAATAATTTGCGCATATTGTTGCTTTAAACCGGCAAACTGCGTTTCTGCAGCAACGATTGGTGGCAACTGACTTTGCTTAATCCCCGCTAAGTGTAATGCTGTTTGGTCCCATTGTTGTTGTTGAATGTTAAATAAACCAGTACAACTCGCAACAGAAAGATCAATTTGCCAAACACCACACAAACGATACAAAACATATTCTTTAATGCCGCAATAATAGCGGGCCTGCTGAAAAATTTGCGGTTGTTCTTCTTTCAACCATAAAAGTTTACATAATAAAGACATCGGATGCAGCGGCGTTCCCGTTCGTTCATAAATTTTAGTACCCTGTAAAGACGTTTTGAGTTGTTGGGCATATTTACTAGCGCGCGTGTCATTCCAGGTCATAATTCGCGTTAATGGTTGATGATATTGATCTAAAGCTATGAGACTCTGATTAGCACTTGAGAAAGCGATCGCTTTAATGTCTTGCTTATTGTTCACTGCTGCAAAAATGGTCTGTAAAACTGTCACTACTGCCTGAAAGATAATTTCAGGATCTTCTTCAGCTAAACCATTAGCTTCACGATATAAAGGATAGCCCTGATGAGCTTGACTAACTATTAGTCCTGTCCTGTCATATAAAACACCTTTAGTACTTGTAGTTCCAATATCTAACCCCACGACATAATCCATGATGATTGCTCCTTTATTTAACAATACTCCTATTTTAGTTTGACACTCCGTCTTTCAAATGCAATGACAGCAACGATTGCATTTCCTATATGCAAAGTTTAAGATACTAACCAGTAATCGTAGTAAATTATCGTTGGGGAGATTAATATGCATTTATTAACAACTTGTTTAGCTTTTGTAGGTGATTGGTTTCTGTTTATTTACCCGGTTTATCAAGCCGGCTTGGAATTACAAGATTATCGTAAATTTTTGGCAAATTACCGTGAAATTTCCATTAATGTTAAGAAAATATCGCCTTTATGGTGGTTAATTCCACCTTACAAAATTTGGTTAGAAAAAAAACGGGGCACTACTATTTTACGTCAAGCAGTTCATGATGAAAATGAATTTCATGAAGCTATGAATTTTTTAAATAAAGCTACTGCTTGGTGGTATGTAGCGTTGGCTGGTTTATTAAATAGTATCCAATCCAGTTATGAATTATGGGAATTATTTGAAATTAAATTAAATTGGATCTTTTTCTGGTTATTAATTTTACTGCTCTTCTTAGGTGGGATTATGCAAGTTTTATACCGGCTGAGTGATTGGCGCTTTCAACACATGCTTAATGTTTTTCATGCTAAAAAATAAAAAGACTAGCACCGAAGCTGGGACAAAATGTGAGCATCAATTTATTGTCCGGACTTCATGGTTCTAGTCTTTTTAAATCCATCAATTTAAGTTTTTCGACACTAACTATTACTCTTTAGGAGTTCGTAGTTTATCATTTTCATACTTTAATAAACGTTGCTCATAACCATCAATTTTTTGATCGAGTCGTTGATAAGTGGCCTGCATCCGTTGAATCTTTTGGCCCAATTCATCGCGTTGCTTGATTAAAATTTGTTTACGTTGAGGAATGGTTTGCTTCCCCTGAAAAAATAAATCAACATATTCAATGAGCGCTTTCAAGGAAATTCCCGCAGCGCGAAACTGTTTAGCCAAATAAATCCAATTAACATCTTCGGTTTGATAATCACGGTAGTGATTATTCTTTCTAGTAACTGGCGGAATAGCCCCCACTTTTTCCCAATAACGAATTGTATCAATATTGACGCCAGTTTTTTGACTGACTTGTTTTATGTTCATTTGACTAACCACCAATCATTAATATATCTAGCATAACACAAGCAACTAATGATCTAGGATGCCATTCGCTCATTATCCTCTAAAAATGCGCTTCATTAATATTCATTTGATCTAATTCATGATTAATTTGTTGCATTTCACTAGTTGATAATTCCACTTCACTTGCACCTAAGTTTTCTGCCAAACGTTTCATTTTGGTGGTACCAGGAATGGGAACAATATAATCTTTTTGCGCAATTTCCCAAGCTAAAACTATTTGCGCAGAAGTCGCATGTTTTTGTGCCGCTAATTGTTGTAACAAGTCTAAAACGACTTGATTTTGTTTCATGACTTCTGGTTTAAAGCGACTCATCGTATTTCGAAAATCACCTGCGGCATATTTTTCACCTGGTTGATACTTGCCACTTAAAAAGCCGTTGCCTAACGGACTGTAAGCCACAAAGCCAATACCTAATTGTTCACACAAAGCAAACAATTCTGTTTCTGGCTTACGATAAACCATTGAATACTGATTTTCCATGGCAGTTAAAGGTGAAACTTGATGTGCTCGCTTAATATAATCTATCGGTGCATTGGACACACCCCAATGTAAAATCTTACCTTCTTTAATTAAGTCATTCATAACTTCCGCCACTGTTTCTGGAGCAACGTTAGGATCAACACGATGTTGGTACAACAAATCAATATGGTCTGTTTGTAAGCGTTTAAGTGATTGTTCCACTTGCTGATGAATTGAGTCCGGTTGACTGTCCAAAACATTCGTTGGCTGACCATCAATGACTTTTTGTCCCGTGATGCCAAACTTCGTGGCAATGATGGCTTGATTGCGAATCGGCTTTAGAGCCGCTCCCAATAATTTTTCATTACCTGGGCCATAAACTGGCGCTGTATCAAAGAAATTACCCCCTAGCTCAACTGAACGCCGAATTAATTCGATCATTTGTTGGCGATCTGCTTGCGGACCGTAAGCATGATCCATGCCCATAATTCCCAAGCCAATTGCTGGAACGCGTAAATCTCGTCCTAAAATGCGTGTTTTCATAGTTGAAACTCCTCTTTTTATTGATTAAAATTTATAATTCATTGGCAAATACAGCTGATAAACCGCCATCAACCGTGATTTCTGTACCAGTAATAAAGGCACTTTGATCACTAGCTAAAAAGAGCACCGCTTGACTAATATCTTCAACTTGGCCTACGCGCTTTAAGGGCGTTAACTGGGCGCGGTGTTGTTGTTTAGCCTGTTCTTGTTGCGGTGAGCGTCCCAATTCTCCGGTCGCTGCTGGTGTGGGGACTACCCCTGGACTAACAGCATTAACGCGAATTTGCCGGTCTTGTAAATCAGCCGTCCAACTATGAATAAAAGAACGCACTGCAGCTTTAGAAGCGGCATATAAACTAAAATTCTGAATTCCTAAATTAGCGGTAACTGACGTATTTAAAATAATTGAAGCGCCTGTCGTCAATAATGGTAAGACGGCTTGCACTGTTAAAATCGTTCCTTTGACGTTCGTGTTTAAAACTTGATCAATTTGCTTGGAAGTCATTTTTCCTAAAGCAATATATTGACCTACACCCGCATTGGCAAAAACAATGTCTAATTGGCCCGCTTGTTCTTGAATAGTTTGCGCAACTCGTTGCATATCATCAAATACACTAACATCCGCCCGAACACAAGCACTGTTTTTACCAAGTTGTTGCACAGCTTGTTGGAGAACTGGTTCTCTTCTACCCGTAATATAAACGAAGGCTCCTGCTTCAACTAAAGCTTGTGCTGTTGCTAAACCAATGCCAGAATTACCTCCAGTCACCAACGCGACTTTATTAGCTAATAATTTGGTCATTACTTAATTGTTCTCCTCTCCTGTAGATTGTTATTGATTGTAAACCCTGAAGTTTACTTCATAGCAAGTCTTTCACATTCGATTACTAATAATTATTTTTCACGGCTTTGATTTCTTGTTAGAATGTTCTTATTACTACTAATTAAATTTCAGAAAGGACGTTTGTCACTTGTCATTAAACATTTCTACAATTAAAACTGCTTTAAATTTAATTCCCCATCCTGAAGGAGGTTACTTTAAAGAAACTCAAAGAAGCTCACAATTAATCTCCACTCCCCAGGGTCAACGCGCCTTATATACTTCGATTTTATTTTTATTAACGGCCAATAATCCTTCGCATTTGCACCGATTAAAATCCGATGAAACTTGGTACTATCATCTAGGTGATGCTTTAGATGTCCATTGCTTATTCCCTGATGGGAGTTACCAATTGCTTAAGATTGGTCCGGACATTCAACACGGCCAACAATTATCATATACAGTACCTAAAAATACGATTTTTGGTTCCAGTGTCGAGCAAGGATTCAGTTTGGTTAGTTGTGTCGTCGCTCCTGGTTATGATGAGCGAGATTTTGAATTATTTACTCAACAAGAATTAATTAAACAATATCCCCAACACGCTAACTTAATTAAAAAAATGGCCTACGAACAGTTAGATTCATAGGCCTTTTGTTTATATTATAAAGTTGTGAAATTGCATTTTGTTACAACAAGTGGTTCAACTAAATCCCCCTCTTTAATTGCTGAAGATCCGAACACAACTTGGGAAAATGATTTATCGTAAACATTTAATGATCATATTTTCCTTGTGGAGCAGGAGCATTATTATAGTTATTAACTGCTGTCACTTCAGTATAATCAAAATCTGTTTGTGGCGTGGCAAATGTTTGTACGGTATACATCAGTCCCGTCGAATCGATAGCCACACCAATACCGACTTGCGTATAAAATGGGCTCAGCATATTTTTGCGGTGACCATCATTAGTGCTGTAATACTCATGAAAGAAATCGCTAGTTGCTAAAATGGCATCTTGTTGCGGTGTAGCCTGTAGTTCATTTTGATCAAGATTTTCACCCATTAAAGCATAGGAATTTTGCGGATACACATTTTCATACCATCCATCATGGTCATCTAATTGCCCCTTAGCTGCTAAAATTTGGGCCCGCTGCATAGAAAACTGTGTTAATGCGGTATTTTCCTGTAAACTGGCTAAATTATTTAGAGATCGTAAACGATTTAACTCTTGTAGCATGGCCTCCTTAACCACACTAGCGTCAAAATCTTGTTGGGCTTCTTGGTTAGCCGTTGCCGTGGAATGAGCCTGTGAATTATCAGTCACCACGGTGATGGGCGACATATTATTAGTAGTTGCAAAGTTCACATAAACATCCTGCGCATTGAGCCAGTCGTTAGCAGCAATTTGATAGTAAGTTTGATTACGGATAGTTTTAATATGGCCTACTTTCCAATCAGAAAAATTGGCCACGGTTTGCCGTAATACTTTTTGTCCTTGGTTGTCATATAAAGCAGCTACTTTTTTCTTAGGCGTAATGACACGCGCAACATGATAGGCATACTGACTAGGAACAAAGTTATTGGTACTACTGGAACTTGGTAACCACAGATTAGGACCAATCAAATACATTTTCTGACCATTAATGACTTGAATATCACCCACGCGCCAAGAGGTCTGGGCAGCAACGGTTTTACTTAACTTATCGCCTTTACGATCAAACAATGGTGTCGTCGGTTGTTGAGTGGCAGTCGCGACTGGATAATTAAAATCAGCAGCTTGGACTGGCTGTTGGTCATGATTAAAGGCAATGATCATAAAGACCAGGCTGCTCAATAGTACTGTTAAAATCTTTTGGTGTTTCATATTAATTCTTCTTCCCAATTTAAATATTCAATCTTAATTAAGCCCATGTTTTTGGATTTAATTGATCTTGCTGCGGATTTTTTAAAGACTGTGCATAAATTTCTTTTTTGTGCTCTAAATACTGTAGCCGTTGCTTCGTTTCAACTAATTGTTCTTGGGTCTTCAGATATTGTTGTTGAATCAATTCGTAACGTTGCGGTATGGTTTGCGAACCTTGTAGACATAAATCAACATACTGTTTAACTGTCGCTACACTCAGTCCGGATTGTCTTAAATAATGGCAACCTTGTAACCAGTTTAATGAGGCTTGATCAAATAAACGTCGATTTAAATGATCACGTTGCACGGTCGGAACTAATCCCCGATCAGTGTAAAAACGGATGGTATATTCACTTAAGTTTAATTTTTTCGCGACTTGTTTAACTGTTAACAACATAGCTATTCCCCTTAATTAAAGTCTTGCATTCGTGTTACTCGAAGGTAGTAAGATAACTATACAACTAATTAAAGGAGGTTTCAAAATGACTGATATACCTAAAATTACTTTAAATAACGGTGTACAAATGCCACAGGAAGGTTTTGGGGTTTACCAAATTGCTAATGAAGCAACTCAACAAGCAGTCCTATCTGCTTTAGACATTGGCTATCGAGCAATCGACACAGCGCAAGCCTACCACAATGAGCAGGCGGTGGGCCAAGCTATTAAAGACAGTCCCATTAATCGCCAAGATCTTTTTTTAACAACTAAGGTTTGGGTTTCGAATTACGGTTATGATAAGACCAAGTCTTCCGTGGAAGAGTCATTAAACAAATTACAAACCGACTATTTAGACTTGGTATTATTACATCAAGCTTATAATGATTATTATGGTGCTTACCGCGCCCTGGAAGACTTATATCAAGCCGGTAAGATCCGGGCAATTGGCGTATCTAATTTTTACGCTGATCGTTACGTGGATTTAGTTAAATTTAATCAAGTCGTACCAGCCGTCAATCAATTGGAAACCCATGTCTTTTATCAGCGTCAGGCGGAACGACCTTATTTAAAACAACACGGTACTAAATTAGAGTCTTGGGGGCCCTTTGCTGAAGGCCGCAATAACTTCTTTCACAATGAAACTTTAATTCAAATTGGATCTAACCACCATAAAACTGCAGCGCAAGTGGCTTTACGTTATTTAACTCAAATGGGAGTCATTATTATTCCTAAATCTACCCATCCAGAACGGATGCAAGAAAACTTAGATATTTGGGACTTTGAACTAACTGCTACCGAATTCCAACAAATTCAACAACTTGACATCAATCAAAGCTTATTTTTCAATCATCGCGATCCTGAAGTGGTAGACTCCATCACGGATTTTAAACTCTAGGTACCAACTATCTGTATAGAAATTAAAAAAGCAGGACTGACTGGATCCAAGAACTGCCAATGGATTCAGAGTAGTCCTGCTTTTTTATTTTTTAACTAATTGTGCTGTTTATCATGAAACAAATGGGCTAACTGATCGACAATCAAGTCCGCAATGGCTGTTTTAGATAACAACTCCGTTGTAATCGGGGCGTGATTTTTTTGCAGCATGGTCACTTGATTGGTATCCCCGTTAAAACCCACTCCCGGTTGAGAAACATCATTAGCTACCACTAAATCTAAGTGTTTACTCTCTAATTTATGTTGCGCATTAGCCTGCAAATTCTGCGTTTCTGCCGCAAAGCCGACCGTTACTTGCTGTGGTTGTTTAATTTGAGCGACAGCTTGTAAAATATCGGAAGTTTTTTCTAATTCTAATGTCCAAGTTTGCGCGGCAGTTTTTTTAATTTTTTGTTTAGCAGTGTTAACTGGACGAAAATCAGTCACCGCCGCCGCCATCACCAGGCCATCACTTACGGGAAAATGCTTTAACACTGCTGCTTGCATTTGCGCACTGGTTTGCACTGCCACCATATCGACGCCAGCAACAGGAGCTAGTTTAGTTGGACCGCTAATTAAAGTTAACGTGGCTCCTCGTTGTCTTAAAGCTTGCGCAATCGCATAACCCATTTTACCGGATGAATCATTGGCTAAAAAGCGCACTGGATCAATCCGTTCGCGCGTACCGCCAGCTGTTACTACAATGTGTTTACCAGCTAACGCAGTTGAACGCGTTAATAAAGTTTGAATTTGAGCCATAATCTGCTCAGGTTCAGCCAGGTGTCCCTTGCCTTGATAGCCTTCTGCTAAAAAACCCACCGTGGGTTCCACTATTTGTACACCATCAGCCTGTAAGGTTTGTAAATTACGCTGAGTAGCTGGATTGAACCACATTTGATCATTCATGGCTGGTACTACCAATTTAGGTGCTTTAGTCGCTAGTAAGGTCAAACTAGCCAGATCATCTGCTAAACCGATAGCCATTTTCGCAATCAAATCTGCGCTCGCTGGGACCACTACTGCCAAGTCCGTCCATTGGGCTAATTGAACGTGTAAAACTTTATCAACCGTAGCATCAAACATATCTGTGTAAACCGGACGCTGCGCTAAAACTTGAAAACTTAATGGGGTAACAAATTTCTCCGCAGCTTTAGTTAACACTACTTGGACTTGTGCTTGTTGTTTAATCAGCAGACGGGTCAACTCTAAGGCCCGATAAGCCGCAATACTACCTGTCACAAACAATGTAATATGTTGATTTTTTAACATTGACTTTTTCCTCAATAATCTTTAAGCAATAACCTTGGCTTGTAAGCCAAATACCACAGCCATCATAATGGCTAATTCGTAATCAATACATAACTCGCTTTGCCGCCAAGCACTAATTAACGGCGCTACTGGCGGCCAAGTTTGATGGGTTCGCTGTTCAAAAAACTTTTTGGTAATTTCGATTTGTCGCGGATCTGGCCAAATATACATGAGTTCTTCAAATGGTGACATAGCTGTCGGTGCAATTTGAGCTAAAGCTTTGATCCGCTGTTGAATTACCGTTGGTAATTGACTTTTGGGACACATCAACGCTTGTTGTGGAGTTTGTTGCCAAGAAATAATCGATTGCCACAGCCGGTTTTGAGCTGCAGTTTGTGGCACAAACTTATTTTCTCGCAAGGTGACATAATGAGCAATTACTGCAACCAACACTGCGTGTTCATATTGATAACTATCAGCACTATTTTTCATTTGCCAGACAGCTTCGTCTACTTCTAACCATGGTTGGTGAAATTTGCGTTCAAAACTGGCTTTAATATCCGTAATTTGTTCTTGCTCTGGAAAAATATAAGTCATCAAAGTAAACGGCTGCAACTGTGCAAATCGTGTAAAATATTGTTTTCTTTTTTGTAATTCTAACGGTAAAGCTTGTTGTGGTGCTTGAATTTGTCCTTGATCATTAAATTGCCAATTATAGATAGCTTTATGTAAGTGTGTTTTTTGATTCAAACTAACCACCTTCTTTTCTTTAAGTTTATCCTAGGTAAAATTTTATAATCTTTTAAGATAAATAACAATCCTTTTTTACGCTGTCCAGCTGACTCAGAGCTGAGCAATTAGAACTTATTATTCATATTCAAGATAGTATTTATAACTATTTTGCAAAATCAATGAACTTTTTTTAAAAATCAAGTCATTTAAACAAGACGATTTCATCTCAAATTAAGAAGCAACAATTGACAAAGCCTTAATTTATGGTAAATTAATATCAATTTACATAATCAAATTCTTATAGGAGGGATTTTGTTGCAAGCACAGGAAAAATTCTTAAAACAAGGCTTAACTTTTGATGATGTTTTATTGGTTCCAGCAGCTAGTGATATTTTACCACGTGAAGTTAAGTTGGAAACTCAATTGGGAAATAATCTCAAATTACACTTACCAATCTTAAGTGCTGGAATGGATACTGTCACAGAAGAACCAATGGCCAAAGCCATGGCTTTACAAGGTGGTCTAGGTGTTATTCATAAAAATATGAGTATTCCAAGCCAAGCTCAGCAAGTACAAGCAGTTAAGGCTGAACTAGCCACCAGTAAAACTGCAGCTGTTGATGAAAGCGGACACTTATTAGTCGCCGCTGCAGTGGGAATCACCAATGATACTTTTGACAGAACACAGGCGTTGTTAACTGCAGGAGTCGATGCCATTGTGATCGATACCGCCCATGGACACTCAAAAAGCGTCTTAGAAAAAATTGCCGAAATTAAAAATCATTTTCCAGATCTAACTATCATTGCGGGTAATGTCGCCACTGCTAGTGGTACCCAAGCTTTATTTGATGCTGGCGTTGATGTAGTTAAAGTGGGGATTGGTCCGGGATCTATCTGTACGACTCGTGTGGTCGCTGGTGTCGGTGTACCGCAAATTACCGCTATTTTTGATGCGGCACAAGTTGCACAAAAAATGGGTAAACAAATTATTGCTGACGGTGGCATTAAATACTCTGGTGATGTTGTGAAAGCTTTAGCCGCGGGTGGTAATGCTGTAATGTTAGGGAGTATGTTAGCTGGCACTACAGAAGCTCCGGGAGAAATTTTTAGCGATGCTGCTGGGCAACAATATAAGGCGTATCGTGGTATGGGCTCCTTAGCTGCTATGCAAAAAGGCTCATCTGATCGCTATTTTCAAGGTAATGTTCACGAAACTAAAAAATTAGTTCCGGAAGGTATTGAAGGCAAAACCAAATATAAAGGTGATGTTGCAGATATCTTATTTCAAATTGCTGGTGGTTTGCGTTCTGGTATGGGTTATGTGGGGGCACATACCATTCAAGATTTAATTGATCATGCACAATTTATTCAAATTACTAACGCGGGCTTAATTGAATCACATCCTCATAATGTAACTATTACTCATGAAGCCCCTAATTATAGTGGTAAATAATGATAAATGACTTTTATGGATAATTAACCTCTAAACAATATATCTCTGTGAAAGTATTATTATTTTAATAATCACACTCAAAATTTAGATAAGCAACAATTAAGCGAAGTTAAACATTATTACATGTTTAGCTTCGCTTAATTTTATAGCAAATATAATTACAATTATTTTTAAGTTTTCATGACTTATTTGCATATTTTTCAGGGTTATATCATATATCTCAGAACCCTAATTTTCTTTCAATAGTCTCTCAAATTCAATCTCATCATTCTGATCTTCAGCATTCAATTCTGCAACCCTTCTAGCATGCCTCTCACCTTCAAAATCTGTTTCAAGCCACATCTTAACAATTAATTTGGCTAACTCTTCTCCGACTACTCTTGAGCCAAAGGTTAAAACATTGGCATTATTATGTTTTCTTGACATTATTGCACTATAAGGTTCACTACATGTACATACTCGAATTCCTTTAACTTTGCCTGCTGCAATGCCAATACCAACACCTGTACCACATATTGCAATGCCAAAATCATATTCGCCAGAAGCGACTTTGTCACCAACTAGCTTACCATACCTAGGATAATCAGTACTTTCTAAGCTATAGGTACCAACATCATCAATAATTAATCCTAAACCTTTTACGTAATCTAAAATACTATTTTTCAATTTAAATCCTGCATGATCTGAACCAATTACAATTTTTCTAGTTTTCATAAATATTTTGTTACCCTCTTATAAGTTACGTTTAAATATCAGTGTAGTAAAATACTAAATTTCTTCGTACCATTCGTTATGAAATGTTCCAGATTCATCATTACGCTGAAAAGTATGTGCCCCAAAGTAATCCCTATGAGCTTGAATCATATTAGCAGGTAAGTCATTTCTAGAAATTGAATCCAAATAACTTAAAGCGGCAGTTAAACTAGGAACTGGTAAATGATTTTTAATGGCTAATTCAACTACTTCTCTCAAAGCATCAATATATTTAACAACTTTTGTATTAAAATATGAATCTAACAGGATATTATCAATTTCTGAATCTTTTTCATATGCTTTTTCAATATCTTTTAAGATATCTGCTTGAATAATACAACCTGCTTCAAAGACCTGTGCAATATTTTTTAACTTTAAATTCCATCGATATTTTTGGCTTGCCTTACTCATTTGTTCAAAGCCTTGTGCATAGCTAACAATAGTTGCCAAATACAAACTTTGCTCTAATTTCAGAATCAAATCATCGCTTATTCTACAACTATCAAGATTACTTTGTTTTAATTTTAACGTATATTCTTTATCTGAAATAAAACGTGCAAAAACAGCAGACGTTATCAAAGATATTGGAGCTCCAACCTGCATGGCTTCTTCAACCATCCAATTACCTGTCCCTTTATAACTTGCTTTGTTTAAAATAACATCAAGCATGTATTTACCCGTTTTCGAGTCTCTTGCTTCTAAAATATCTTTTGTTATCGAAATTAGATAACTTTTTAATTCACCATCGTTCCATTCACCAAAAATTTCACTCATTTCACTATTTTTCATATTGAAAACATTTCTCATTAAATAATAAACTTCTGAAATACTCTCCATAATTCCATATTCTATTCCGTTATGAATCATTTTGACATAATGGCCTGAACCTTCTGGGCCAATATACGTAACACAAGGTTTATTATCTTCTGTTTTGGCAGATATTTTTTCTAAAATACTCTTAACTTTTTTATAGGCCTCTTTATCACCGCCCGGCATAATAGAAGGACCATGTAACGCACCTAATTCACCTCCAGAAACGCCCATACCAATGTAATTAATTCCGCTTTTAGTTAAATATTTACTCCGTCGATTTGTATCTCTAAAATTAGAATTTCCCCCATCAATTAATATATCTCCCTTGCTCAGTAAACCTTTAATATTTTCAATAACTTCATCAACTGGTTTACCTGCTTTGATCATTAAAATAATTTTTCTAGGTTTTTCTAAAGAATTGACAAATTCTTGTAAGTCATAAGTCCCGACAATTTTTTTACCTTTAAACTGTGAGACTAAATCATCAGTTTCTTTTCTTGTAATATTATAAACAGAGACTGAATAACCATTTTTACTAATATTAACAGCTAAATTTCTTCCCATAACTGCCATTCCCATTACGCCAATATTTTGCATTGTAAGTTCCTCCCATTTTTTAGTTACACTACACAATAGATATTATAAACTTTCATGATAATTTAAACGTTTGACACAAAACGATAAATCCTAAAAATAAAATGTAAAAAATACAAATTAGCATAATATTTATCACATTAATTTGTAATTTTCTACATTTTTATTTTGCTATATAAATATATTTAAAATTAATATTTCAATTCCACCGATAAACCAACAAACAGTAGTAGGAATGGACCATGTCCATATTTGTTCTTTTGTATCTTTAGCACCAATGGAATCATTAATTGCCCAGAAATAACTATCATTAAAATAAGAAAACACCATCGCGCCCATACAAGCGGCTATATTAGCAAGTACAGGATTAATACCCAAAGTTGCTACCATTGGAGCTGTAATTGAAGCTGTTGTAAATATTGAAACTGCTCCAGAACCTTGAATAATACGAAGTAAACTTGCAATTATAAATGGAACTAAGATTGCAGGTATCCCAGTATGAGCAACACCTTCTGCAATAACTTTACCAGCACCGCTTTGATTAACAACATTTCCTAAAGCTCCGCCAGCAGCAATCAGAACCAACGTCTTGCCGCCGCTGACAATTCCGTCATCTAGAGCTGCAGAAACTTTCTTTCTATCTACACCACGAAGCAAAGTAAATACTCCGATCAATAAACCTAATCCCAATGCAACCACTGGAGCTCCAATAAATTGAATTACTGAACTTAAGGCTTTATTCATAGCCACTCCCTTAAGTGCCCCAGCAAGTAAAATAAGTACAACCGGAATTAAGATAGGCATAATTGCTATAGTAAAAGACGGTTCCTTTGCAGTATTGGATTCTTCCAATTCGCCTTCTTCATCATCTTCAGCGATTCTATGATATTTTTTACCAATCCATTTAGCATAAAAATTAAAAAAGATCGCTAACGGAATACCTACAAGGAAGCCTAAAATCATATTTTCTGAAATACTAGCATGAAACAGCGCTGCTCCTCCTAAAGGACCAGATGCAGGCGGAACTAATTCATGACTCCAAAGCAATCCGCCAGCAAGTCCAACACCTAAAGAAGTTAAGCTCGTGCCAGTTCTTTTAGATACATCTTTAGCCAATGGAAAAAGCATTAAAAATGCGGGAACACAAAAGATAGCCAACGACGTTATAAAACCAGTAATTATCATGGCCATCACTTCGTGTCCTTTGCCCAAAACTTTAACAAGTTTCTTGCCCATTACAGCTGTAGCACCAGAAACTTCCAAGATTTTGCCAATCATCACACCAAAAGCAATTAAAATACCCAGACTTGCCATAGTATTTCCAAAGCCATTTTTTAAAGCTTCAACTGTTTTTAATGGATTCAATCCACCTAAAACACCTGTTAAAAGTCCGCCAATGATTAAAGACGTAAAAGCATTCAACTTGGATTTAACAAGTAATAGTACTAGTACTATAATGGATATAATTAAAGCAATTACCATTTGTGTTGTGCTACTCATGCTAATCCCTCCCCATAAAACGAATTTGAAATTTTAGTGGAAAGATAGTTTGAACACTTATTGAGGGTGGTTTTATCTCCAATTAAACCACCTTTAGTAATAATAGGCATTTTGTCAAGAGTTCCGCCAATAACTCTTCCATACACAGCCAATGGAACGATCTCATCTTTAATTTCAATTCCTTGTGCTCCATTTTCTTGTAAAAACGCTTTAGTCACATCACCACCAGAAGTATACACACCACCAATTTGGCCGCCACATTTTTTAATAATATTGAAACCTATCGCAGCCATAGAGTTACAAATTTTTTGTGAAGCTGTTGAAATTGTTAGACCAGCTTTCCTTGATTCTTCTTTTAGATCAATCTTGTCTTTCTTCTCCACCATTGTAGCTACCAAAAACTGTGAATTTTCATTTAGATGAGATACTACCTCTTTCACTGCCTTTAAAATTTCTTCTTCTCTCTTATCTTCATACAGAAAATTACGTGCATTCGGTTTTACAATAAAAGGTGCATATTCCGCGCGAAATTGGGCTATTTGATCTTCTACAACACCGCTAACGCTTCCAATTAGATATAACGCTTTCTTTTTTTCCTTATAAGATTTCTTGGGACTAATTTCTTTTAGTAATGAGCACGTAAACGGACCCGGGTCTACAGAAATAAAAGGAACTTTAGAATCAATAACAGCCTTAGCAATTGTATCAATATCTTCACTAGTACAAGAATCAAACATTATAATTCTTGCGCCATTAGAAATTAAATCTATAATGGTATTTTTTATAGTATCAACTCCTTCCAGAACACATTCCATTGAAATAACGCCAATTGGCTTATTTGACTGTTGTTGTAAAATACCCGCTACTCTGGAACTCAATACTGGACTAGTTGGATCATTTCTTACATCAGTATTTTCCAACATTACTCCATCAACTAGCTCATAGTTACCAATAACTATTTTACCTGAGCTGGGAAAAGCGGGAACAACCATGGCAGTTACATCATCACCCAACGCATCCAACATTCCGTCTATTTCTGCACCTATATTACCTCTTAAAGTAGAGTCAATACGTTTATTGTAAAAAACAACTTCATCATTTTTTACTTTTTTTGTATATTTATATACTTTGCTGTAAGCATCTTTAAAATCATCACCACGACTATCCGTATGCAACCCCAGTGCATCATAGTCTTCAAAATTTTCAATACTATCTATCGTATCAATCGTGCCAACTTTCAAACCATTTTTTGCTAAAAGTGAATTTGAAACGTTAGAACCAGTCAAGTCATCTGCTATTATTATTGATTTCATCAGCTTGTCCTCATTTCTTATTATTTTGAATTTAAAATATAATCAATTTCCTGAAAAATTAACTATCTATTCTTAAATATTAATAAATAAAAAAATCTCTTTGACTCACCAAAATTATATCCATAAAGGTAAATTATTATTTTTAACGTTCAACAATGCTGTAATTAGCAACTAAACTTAGCATTTTACATAACCGAACTATATAACAATTCAACGTATAAACTAAGATGATCAACTTCATACAGCTGAATTTATTTACAAACATTAATAATCAAGTGAAAAAGTTAACGCTTACAAAAAACGGTTAATATTTAGGCAATAACCTTAGCTATTACCTAAATAAAAATTACTCAATTTTCCCTAAGCAAAAACTACTTTGCTTCTTTGGACTTTCTAAAGTTTCCAGCATAAAGTGAAGCCAATCTGATTGCCTCGTCTAAGCTCTTTTCCCGGGCGATACCTTTCCCTGCTATATCAAAGGCTGTTCCATGATCAACTGACGTTCTTAAATACGGCAAATTATGAGTAAATGAAACTGTTAAATCTGGATCCAGGGTTTTCGTTGCAATATGACCTTGATCATGATACAGAGACAAAACACCGTCATATTTTCCCATGTTAGCTTGATAAAATACCGAATCCGCTCCAACAGGACCATCTACATTAATATTTTCACTTTTTAACTCTTTGATGGCTGGTATAATATAGTCAATTTCTTCATTGCCAAATAAACCACCATCTCCAGAATGCGGATTTAAACCAGCCACTGCAACGTGCGGATTACTAATACCTAAGGTTTTAAGAGCATTAACTGTTAACTTAACATATTTTTTAATACCCTCTTTTGTGATCAGGTCACAAGCTTTACGTAAAGGAACATGCTTCGAATAGAAAAATACTCGCAAATTTTGAACTTGAAACATCGTTAATGGATCTTTAACACCTGTTAAATCAGAAAGAATATCTGTGTGCCCAAGTGTCTTAATTCCAGCTTCTTGTAGTGCTTCTTTATTCAATGTTGTCGTTACCATCGCTGAAACACCATCATTAACACATAAGTCGTTAGCTTTCTTTATATAATCATAAGCAGCTTGTCCACATTGTGCCTGAACTTCTCCATATTTAAAGGTTGTCATATCAACATTATTCAAATCAATTAAATCAATAACACCTGCTTCAAATTTACCTTCTGATAAATTATCAATTACATTTATTTCAATGTCAGATTTAACAATTTTCTTAACATTTTCTAAAACATTTTTGTCCCCGACAACTACAATCTTAGCTTTTTGATGGATTTCAGGTTTACTAAGCGATTTAACCACTTCCTCGGGTCCAATACCCGCAGGGTCTCCCATAGTGATTACAATATACTCTCTTTTCATAGTAATCTTTTCCTTCTTTACACAATCTTCATACAATTAAAAACTTATTTACAAATTTTTTTGGAATTTCGTGAGCAAAATCTCCTAAATCATCATCAGTTATAACGTAATCTATATCTAAAAAATCTGCAAAATTGATAAAAGTTGATTTTTCAAACTTTGAACTATCTGCCAGAATAATGTTTAGCGAAGAATTTTTTATTGCATTGGACTTGAGCTGCGATCTTGCTTCAGAACCTGTTTGGAAACCTAATCTAGAAATCGAATCACATCCGATAAATGATAAATCAAAATTAAATTTTCTGATTTTTTCAACTGTATCAACACTACTAGACGAATAGGTCTTTTGTGAAAGACTTCCTCCCACAAAATATACGTTTTCTAAACCTGCATCTAACAACAAAATAGCTGTATTTAAGTCAACAGTTACAATAAACAATCCTTTAATTTCACTTATATAAGGAATCAAACACTTAACTGTAGTTCCTGCATCCAAAAAAATGGTTGAATTATCATTAACAAATAAAGCTGCCCGATGAGCTATTCTCTCTTTTTGTTCTATAAGTTCACCTTTTTTAATACTATACGGTTTATCACTGATAGAAAGTTCTAAATCAATAGCTCCACCAAATGTTCTCTTGAGTAACCCTTTTTCCTCCATCTCGGAAAGGTCTTTTCTTATAGTAACTTGAGAAACATTCAATCTTTTTGCTAAATCTAAAACCGTTACCTTCTTTTCCTTCTTTATTAATCGGTTAATAAAATTTTTTCTTTCTTCACTGTACATTTTTTCTCACTTTCGTTCATGAACAATTTTAATATATCATAGCTTTCATTTAGTTTCAATATATTTCTTTATTTTTTGAAAGGTTACGAATTAATTCTTGCCTAAGCCAACCCTTTTTCTATTGAAATAAATAAATCCACTATTGATATTAGCAACAAAACAATACTCCCAATGATTACTAAATGATTTTTACTTTTTAACTTCAAGATCATTTTATAATCAAGGTAAAACTCACCGTCGTTACGCAAGTAACTTATAATATTCAGATTAGATTATACACTTTTATAACCTTTTAATTATGCTTATTGTTGGCTAATAGTCGTATTCTTAAAGTTTTTGCTCTAAAAAGACTTAATAGTAGTAAAATAAAAAATAATTTAAAGTTAGGCTTACGAATACTTTCGAGTTTGAACTGAACTCATCCAAAAATAGGCTTCGTGTTAAAATGATATGGTATCTAATTTTTAAAGTGAGGATTTTTCAATGAAACAAAATGTTTCCTGGTCTACCAAACTGGCAATTCTATCAGCTGGTTTGTTAACTTTTATCGGTATCTTAGTCGAAACTTCGATGAACGTTACTTTTCCAACACTTATGAAGGAATTTCATGTTAATTTAGCCATCATTCAATGGGTCACCACCGGTTATTTACTCTTAGTGACTATTGTGATGAGTACCACTTCTTATCTAATTAAACGATTTAATGCTCGCAAATTATTTATGACGGCCACTGTTATGTGTTTGGTCGGAACTTTAATTTGTGCCAGTTCTACTAATTTTACGTTTTTAATGATTGGTCGTTTACTTGAAGCAGTAGCTACAGGCTTATCAACACCAACTTTGTTTCATATCATTATGTCCTGTGTCCCGCCTTACAAAATGGGAACCTATACCGGTTTTGCAACAATGATTACTTCTTTTGCACCAGCATTGGGACCTACATACGGGGGAATTGTCAACAACTACACCTCTTGGCGCTGGATTTTCATTGGTGTCCTACCAATTATTATTCTTATCATGATTACTGGTTGGCTAACTATTAAAGTGAAAGCGCAACACAATCAACCGCCGTTTGATTGGCTGGGATTAATTAGTTTAGCAATGACAATGGTCACTCTAATTATTAGTTTTGATCAAGCAGGAGCACACAGCTTTACTAGTTGGCAATTTCTTGTTAGTTTAGTGATCACTTTCATCTTTGGCGGTTGTTTTGGCTGGCATCTCAAAACTAGTCACAATCAACTTTTAAATTTTAAAATTTTAAAAGATCCAATTATCGCCAATCGTGCCATTAATTTCTTTATTTTGCAATTTATTAATATTGGCATTTCCTTTGTGATTCCTATTTTATCTGAGCAAGTTTTAGGAACCAATTCCATGTTAGCGGGACTAATTTTATTACCCGGTTCTTTATTAGGCGCTTTCATTGCCCCTATTGCCGGTAATTTATATGATCATTTTGGTGCTAGTTTACCGCTAACTATTTCTAACTTAACTATTATTGTAGGTGCCTTAGCCTTTACCATTTGGACAGGTCAATTAAATATTGCTCTAATTGTTTTCTTCTACTGCTTCATGCGTGGAGGATTCAATTTAGGCTATGGCAATACGATGTCAGACGCTAGCAAACACGTTGAGCTCACTGCTAAGCCAGATGTGAACTCGCTTTTTAATACATTGCAACAATATGCTGGATCATTAGGAACAGGGATATTATCCGCCATTATTTCGACCAAACAATTAACAGCTGCTGCTCCACAATTAAAGGCAGTGACAGCTCAAGGTTGTCAACTAGACTTTGGCTTGTTAGTAGTCTTAGCAATAATTGCCTTACTATCTACTTTAATTAGCCAACATTATCCACACTCAACCACAGCTTAAATCTCAATTATCATGTTAAAACTCTATAATAATATTTCTCCGCACCAAACGGTGTATGCACCATTAACAACCAATTAACCTTGCACGATAACTTGCAAGGTTTTTGTTTACATAAAAATATCCTAACTGTTGTTTTCAGTCAGGATATTTTGATTTTTTTTCTATTGCTAAAAACTTGAGAATACACCAACTCATGTGAACTACAATATTAATTAACTAATGGAAAGCTAAAGTTATATAGAAACAACTGTGAAATCTGGAAAAAATCAGCATCATCAATATGTTCAATGAATTCTATATTTCTGCCAGAATGTTCAGTAACATCAAATGAATGAACTTGTCTGACAACCACTTGTCCCTTAGTTTGATAACCGTTTAACTGATAATATCCGTGCTTGTTATTCCTAATAGTTGAGGTAATTGGGCTCACAATAATGAAACCAGTATCTTAATTGTAAGCATCTCGACTTAGAATTAAAGCTGGACGTCTTTTCTTAATCTCTCGTCCCCTCTGAGGATCAAAATTAATCCACACAATGTCTCCTTGACTTGGTTGATACATCATTTTTTGTCCTCATCAAATTCTAAGTCATCCCATTCGTCAGGTTCATATTGATTTTCAAAATCCGGATTTGAATATGGATCTTCAATTTTGGAAACTAACTCATAGCCACCATTATTCTTAGAGACGAGTAACCATTTTTGATCTAACTTAAAATCTTCTTTAGAAACAGGCAAGCACAGGGAGCTGCCTCTTCTAACAACGGTTAATAATTTTATAAGATTTCCCCTTAATTTAATATATTAAATACATTAAAAATGTTAAATCGTTACCTTCAAAATAATTCGATATTCATTTGTGAATTAGACTTAATAACTCTAATCAAAAGTCAAATTACTCAAAATTAAAGTCTTCATTTAAACTAAAATTAAGCTGAAAATTGGATTAAAACTTGCTATACTTATATTCGTTTAGGGGGATCAAAACCTAAATTCTAGCAAAAGACAGTTCACTTTTGCCAAAACAATTATGTACCAAAAAGAATATTGAGAGGAAGTATTTCTTATGAAGTTTAACAAGTTTTATTCACTATCAGCCGCTGCTTTATTAGCTTTGGCTTTAGGCGGCACAGCACACGCTCAAAAGGCTAATGCTGCTTCTTATAACTATCCCGTAGCCACTGCTACTCAAAAGCCCAATTCACAGCTGTACGATTCAAAAGGTAAAGCTACTGCTCAAGTAGTTCCTGCTAATACTGATTGGCGTGTTAGTGATATTCAAACCATTAATGGTCAAAAGATGTATAAGATTGCACCTAACGCTTGGCTACCTAGTTCTGAAAGCTATAACAATTTTGCACCTACTGGCTACAATTACCACGTAGTACGGGCCATTGCTCCTAAAGCTAAATATGCAGCACTTTACGACAACAACTTTAAAGTGATTCCTGAACGAGTAGTGCCTAACTTCTCTGATTGGAAAGTTGGTAAGACTCAAGTTGTAAATGGTAAGACTTTCTACAAGATTGATGACCATGAATGGATAAGTTCTGATGATGGTGTTGCTAACTTCTCTGTTAATGGGGCCAACAATACTAGTTCCAATACCGCTACTAATAATTCCACTCCAGACTATTCTACTAAACCAGAAGACACAAATGGCTATCATTGGGTTTGGAGTCCAATATTTAATGAATGGGTATCGGACGCACCAAGTAATGGTTCAAACACATCTTCAAGTTCCTCCAATTCGGGTCAAAACTACTCATTCGACGCCCAAGCCACTCAGCAAGCTATGATTAAAGAATTAAACCGTTTGCGTGCTATGAATGGCTTAAATCCACTTCAAGAGAACCCTGAACTATCTAGTTTCTCTATGGCCAGAGCTCAACGTTTAGCTGATGCTGGTCAATTAGATAACCATGCAGGAGCATATAGTCCTAACAGTACTTATATTTTAACAGCTGAAAATCTTGGTGAAGATTTTCTTCAATCTACTCCTGAACAAAATGCTATCACTGCTACTAGTGGTTTCTTCCATGAAATTGGCAGTACAAGTGATGGCCACAGAAAAAATATGTTGGATCCATATTTCACTCAAATTGGCATGGGAGTGGCCGTTGACGATAAAGGAACCATGTATGAAGTACAGACGTTCGCAACTCCTAAATCAGATATTGATTATAGCCAAATTAATCAAATTAATGATTACCATGATGATAGCGCACCTGCGCCAACTGGTGTATATGACCACTAACAGTCAATTAGACTTGTAAGAAGTTCTTACAAGGCTTTTATTTGTACCAAAAAGAATATTGAGAGGAAGTATTTCTTATGAAGTTTAACAAGTTTTATTCACTATCAACTGCTGCTTTACTAGCTTTAGCTTTGGGTGGCACAGCACATGCCCAAAAGGCTAACGCTGCTTCTTATAACTACCCTGTAGCTACTGCTACTCAAAAGCCTAATTCTCAGCTGTACGATTCAAAAGGTAAAGCTACTGCTCAAGTGGTTCCTGCTAACACCGATTGGCGTGTTAGTGATATTCAAACCATTAATGGCCAAAAGATGTATAAAATTGCACCTGACGCTTGGCTACCTAGTTCGGAAAGCTATAATAACTTTGCCCCAACTAGCTATAATTACCATGTAGTACGAGCCATTGCTCCTAAAACTAAATATGCAGCACTTTACGACAATAACTTTAAAGTAATTCCTGAACGAGTAGTGCCTAACTTCTCTGATTGGAAAGTTGGCAAAACTCAAGTTGTGAATGGTAAGACTTTCTACAAGATTGATGATCATGAATGGATAAGTTCTGATGATGGCGTTGCTAACTTTTCTGTAAATGGGGCCAACAATACAAGTTCTAATACCGCTACTAATAGTTCTACTCCAGACTATTCTACTAAACCAGAAGACACAAATGGCTACCATTGGGTTTGGAGTCCAATATTTAATGAATGGGTATCAGACGCACCAAGTAATGGTTCAAACACATCTTCAAGTTCCTCAAATTCCGGTCAGAACTACTCATTTGACGCCCAAGCCACTCAGCAAGCTATGATTAAAGAATTAAACCGCTTGCGTACTATGAATGGCTTAAATCCGCTCCAAGAGAACCCTGAACTATCTAGTTTCTCAATGGCCAGAGCTCAACGCTTAGCTGATGCTGGTCAATTAGATAACCATGCAGGATGGTACGGAAATGAATACCCTAACAATAGCTTTGGATTACTAGAAGAAAACATTGGAGAAGATAATATTCAATCTACACCAGAGCAAAATGCTATCACTGCTACAAGTAGTGCATTTCACGATTACGGCGTACCTGATCATGGTCATAGAAGAAACATGTTAAACCCCTATATCACAGAAGTAGGTGTAGGCGTAGCGTCAGACAATAAAGGAAATATGTTTACTGTTCAAACGTTCGCTACACCTCAGTCAGGCGTAACACAATCAAATATTGATGCTATTAATGCATATAATAATGGTCCAGCCCCAACAGGTGTTTATGATCACTAACAATCAAACAACCTTGCATGATAACTTGCAAGGTTGTTGTTTACATAAAAATATCCTAACTGTTGTTTTCAGTCAGGATATTTTTGAGGTTTTTCTATTGCTAAATCCTTAAGGGTACAAAAACAAAGTTATCGTTCCATTTGAACCTTTCATTGTTTTTCTATTGCTAAATCCTTAAGGGTACAAAAACAGCAAATCCATGATGTGAATTCCGGAGGCAGTTTTTCTATTGCTAAATCATTAAGGTTCAAAAATCTAATACTATTCGAATTTGACAACTAGTCTTTTACCCATAGCATGAGCTACTGTAGCTAATTTGTCAAAGGTTACATTATCACCGCGTTCTATACGTGCTATAGTTGGTTGTGGTACACCAGCACGTTCAGCAAGATCAGCTTGTGTTAATCCTGCTGCTTCACGGGCTTTATACAAAGCTATTGCACTGGCAGACCGTTCTTTTTCCAAACGATAAGATTCTGCAAATTCTGGATCTTTTAATTCTTCTTTTACGATATCATTAATTTTCATTGTTAGACTCAAACTCCTTTCTTAAAGATATTGCATGATTGATTTCTGACTTAGGTGTTTTAGCTGATTTTTTAGTAAATCCATGAGTAATTACATACCTAGACCCGTGAGCGTGAAAATATAACACCCGTTGAATATTGGTAGATACTTTACTACGGATTTCATACAGATTCTTTTCACCTTGTATCTTTTTAACCCAATTAAGACGTTGGGCAATTAATAAGCCCTGATCTTGTGTATCAGTTATAACTCGCAAAATTTTAGCACGATCAGATATAGGTAGCTTTTTCAACCATTCCCCAAATTCGTCATGTCCATTTTGCCGTCTATATGACTCAAATACTGGTTTTTCCATATTCTTATTATATCATTAATGTTTTTATTTTACTATATATAATATTTATTAATTAAAGGTAAATTATGAAATTAAATGTTTCTACAATGGATTAAATTTTGAGACTTTTCTATTGCTAAAACGTTAAGGTTCAAAAACTTTATTGCCTGTGTTATCATTGATATTGAAAAAGGGATCAGTGTTAGAGCGCCAATCCCTTAGCGATCCGCTTTAAAGGCGGTGACAAGTTATTAAAAACAATATTAAATCATCCTATAACTGGTCAAAGTTATGATAGGACGATTTTTTTATTACTTTTTGTTGTTCATGATTGTGGCAACTAATGTGCCAAAAGTAATCATTAACATTAATACCTGATAGGTACCCAAGTAAGACTGGATGTCCTTTCTGTTGATTCTTCCGTATTCTCATACGCAAGCACCGCCTTGAGAACAAAAAGTCACCGCCCATAAAACTTATCGCACTAACTATTTTAGCACATGAACTAGATTGAACCACTTCTCAATTTTGGGAAATGATTTTTTCTAAAGAATATGTTATATTGGTAATGAAAAAGGATCAGTGCTACAACACCAATCCCCTAGATAAAGTTGCCAAAGCGGCAGCTATTCAAATTTTAACTTTAAAAATTGAGAAGCCATCAGCTCCTGCACAGAGCTAAGACCGGCTTCTTTTTTACTTTGAATTTCGATATTTTAGAATATCTATGACTGTATTTAACAATTTCATGAATCGCTTTTACAGCCAAATAGATAATTTCTAAAACAGCAATCATCAAAGACAATTGGTTTTGCATTTACAGTTTTTACACCATAAGCACCACCCCATTTCTGAAATAGCCCCGCCTTAGCATTTAACTTTACTACTATATAGTTCCTTATGCATCAAGGTTTAAAACATTCAGCAGTGATGTGATTGTAAGAATATTGATTTTGTTTTTTCATCGACATTGAAAAAGGATCAGTGCTGCAAAACTGATCCCTTTGGTACAGTTACTAAATTAGCAACTAATCATATTTAAATTACAATAAGACTGTTAACTTTAAGATAGTCTTATTTTTAATGATAAATTTTCTTAACATTAAATGTAGCAAAGCCTAGAATTAATTGTACAACGTTTAAAATAGACACTCTACTACGAATTTAATTTAGATTTTTTATGATTATAGTAACCAATTAAGAGAATTAAGGTAACTATTAACAATAAGAAGATCCCGGCAATAATAAATAAATTCATTTTGAGAGTAAAATCACTTTGAAAAACAATTGTCACAATACTGACGATCATTAATGTAGACACCACAATATCCCATACTGGGGTATTACTTGGACGAATTAATAAGAAGGTCAAAATCAAGACCACAACTATCATTACAATAAGATTAAGCCAAATTAGCTTTTGAGCAAAAGCAGTTTCATTACGAAGCTGTAATAAATTAAAAATAGACAGCACCATTGATATCACAGCCAAAATCCAACTCAACCAATTTAATTTTTTAGTATTCACTAGCTAATCCTTCCTTTCATCCCAGTTACAATGAAATTATATCACAATCAACTATATTTATTCCTACCTTTAAAAAAAGACCAGCACAAAAAAACGACTCAGACAAATTTTAAAAATTTACGAATCGTTTTTTTAATCAAAAGTTTATATCTGATAACCGGACTAAATTATTATTTCATTTTTTCAGTATCTTTCATCCAGCCTAAGGCCATCGCCTTTTCACCCAAATGTGTTCCAATAACCGGACCAAAATAAGTTTGCTCAATGGTGACATTAGGAAATTTTTGCCGCAAATGCGCAGTCCAACGATCATTTTCTTGCGGATCATTCGCATCAATCACTAGTAAACGATACGGAAAATCAGCTTGTTTTAAAGCTGTTTCAAAACGTTCCTCACTCTTTAAATACGCCTTTTTTTCCGAACGAACTTTGCCATAAGCCACAATTTCATCTGATTGATTATCAAATGTTAACAACGGTTTAATATTCAGCATTGTCCCAATCACAGCTGAGGCATTGGATAAGCGCCCACCCTTAACTAAATTGTTTAAATCCTTAACAACAATATTCTCATCAATCGTTGCGCGTAAAGCATCTAATTGTGCCAAAATTTCTGTAAGACTAGCACCAGCTTGAGCCAATCTCCCAGCTTCCATAGCCAAATAGCCCATTAATTTAACAGTAATCCGTGAATCGTAAGGAATGACTTTAATATTTGTTTTAGTAGCCGCTAAAGTCTTTAAACTATTAATAAAGCCCGAAATTGTAGCGGCTAAATGAATCGAAATCACTGCTTCATAACCTTGATCAGCTAAATTATCATATAATTGATCCATCTCACCCAAACTTGGTTGTGAAGTCTTAGGTAGTTCTTTTAAATTACGAACTTGGTCATAAAATTCCTGGTTCGTGATATCAATACCTTCCCGATATACTTGCCCTTGAATAATGACCGGAATAGAAACAACTGTAATGTTATAGCGTGCCGCTTCTTCTGCAGTTAAATACGCAGTACTATCAGTTACGACGGCAATTTTCATGTACTACCTCACCCATTTCATTTGATTACTATCAGATAAGTCTAATAGCGAACATTCTACCATAATTAATATATTGGTGTAAAATGATAAGTTAGTATCTTTTATTTGTCAATCTAAAGGAGTTTTTATGTCATTTGATGGTTTATTTACCCATGCTTTGGTCCAAGAATTAAGCCCCATCCTTGTCGGTGGCCGCCTCAGTCGTATCCAACAACCTTTTGCCCAAGAATTAATCTTAACTATCCGCAATCATCGACAAAATTATAGCCTACTATTATCTGCTAATCCGAACTATGCTCGGGTTCAACTAACGGAGCTCAAATTTCAAAGTCCCAAAACTCCCAGTAATTTTGTGATGACTTTACGCAAACAATTGGATAGCGCCATTTTACAAACAATTCAGCAAATTGAGAATGATCGTATTTTAACCTTAACCTTTCAGAATCGTAACGAACTAGGTGATTTACAAGAAATTACTTTTTACGTCGAAATCATGAATCGTCATAGTAATATTGTTGTTGTGAATGATCAATCGCAATTAATTATTGATGCGATTAAACACGTCGATCTTACTCAAGACCGTTATCGGCAACTATTGCCTAAAGAAACCTATCGCTTGCCACCTGCCCAAAATAAAATCAATCCATTTGATGTCTTTGAGCGTGAAAAATGGCTCAAACAAAATGGCCAACAACTCTTGCAAAGTGATCTTGCACAAACAGCACACAACATTCAAGTTAATTTTCAAGGCTTTGATAAAAATAGTGCTCAGGAATTAAGTACCCGTAGTCAAGCAAGTACTGACGATGCCCACTTAATTCAGGTGTGGCAGGATTTTTTGGCAGGTTTTAATCAACCACAAGCAACAATTGCAACGAAACAATACCGTCAGCTTTTTACTGCTCAGCCCTATGTGTCCTTGACTTCGGACGGTTTTCAGCAACAAACTTTCACTAATTTAAGTCAAATGTTAGATGACTTTTATCGTGACCGTGCCCGGCAAGATCGTGTGCGCCAACAAGCTAGCAATATTTTACAATTAATTAAACGATATTTAAAACGAAATCAGACCAAGCTCAAACGATTACAACAAGATTTAGCCAAAACCGAATCCGCTGAAGATTATCGCATTCAAGGTGAATTATTAACGACCTACTTAAACCAAGTCAAGCGGGGACAAAAAAGCGTCCAATTGCCAAACTATTATGATAACAACCAACTGTTAACTATCAAGTTAGATCCCGCTAAGTCCCCGGCAACGAATGCCCAGCAATATTTTAAAACTTACCAAAAGCTCAAAAACTCTATTCGCCATTTAAATGAGCAAATTGAGCAAACCAAAGTAGAAATTGCTTATTTAGAAGGTATTTTGGCGCAAATTAATTATGCTGATCCTCAGGATTTAGCCGATATCCAATTAGAATTAACTCAACAAGGTTACATTAAAAAACAAGCACGCAAAAAACAGCGCAAAACTAAAATCCAATCCGGAGCAGCCTTTCAGGCTAGTGATCAAACTATTATCCGGGTTGGCAAAAATAACTTACAAAATGATTACCTGACTAATAAATTAGCAGATAAACGCTACACCTGGTTGCATATCAAAAACTTACCAGGTTCACACGTCATTATTGAATCATTAGCTCCTAGTGAGCAAACCATTCTGGAAGCGGCTGAACTAGCAGCTTACTTTTCTAAAGCTGGGGCGAATGCTAGTAAAGTTCCCATTGATTATACATTAGTTAAACACGTGCACAAACCTAATGGCGCCAAACCAGGTTTTGTGATTTATACCGATCAAAAAACGCTCTTGGTGGATCCTCACTTACGCTTAAAGCAGTTAAAATAGCAGCCAAAGTAGAAAAATCAACACTTAATTAACGTTTAAACAAAAGATGATTATGCCTTTGATTATCTACATCTCATTAACCATTTTTGAGCGCTATCAGTTTATGTGACTGGGAAATGGAAAACACTTTTTCTGTAATTAATAATAATTTTTTCAAAAATTGCAAATGTGATAGACTAACTATATAACTTTAATATGAAGGAAGATTTTCATGGCAGATTCAGTGCACTTTCCTGCTGGCTGGCACAAAGCGTTTTATACTTTGTGGCTAGGCAGCTTTATTACTGGGATGGGCTATTCGATGACTATGCCCTTTATCTCGTTGTTTATTGCTGATCTAGGGCACTACAGCAAATTACAAATCAATTTGTACTCCGGTTTAGCTTTTGCTGTCACTTTTATTGCCCAGGCAATTGTTTCTCCTTACTGGGGGAATTTAGCTGATCGCAAGGGTCGTAAATTAATGTGTATGCGGGCTTCGGGGGTCATGGCACTCACCATTTCAGCCATTGGCTTTGCCCCTAATGCCTTATACATCATCATCATGCGCTTAATTCAGGGGGCGTTTTCAGGTTATATTAATAACGCAACTGCTTTAATCGCTAGTGAAACACCACATCAAAAAAGTGGTCTTGTGATGAGTCAAATGATGACCGCCGGAACTGCAGGCAATTTAATCGGTCCGTTATTAGGCGGAGCGTTATCCAGTTTTTTTGGTCATTTATTTGGTAATATTTGGGGCTACCGCATACCATTTTTCATTACGGGCTTTTTAATGTTTGTCGTCTTTTTGGGAACAACGACTTTGGTTCACGAAGACTTCACACCCATTGCTCGTGAAAAAATGCAACCAATGAAAGAAATTATGCGGTCCTTGCCCAATTTAAAATTAATTATCATCATGTTCATTACTACGATGTTAGTTCAATCAGCAACCATGTCGATTGACCCAATCGTTTCTCTATACGTTAAATCCATGGTGCCCCATAGTCATAGTATTGCTTTAATTGCGGGTATTGTTGCCGCTACACCCGGACTAGGAACATTATTGGCTGCTTCGAAAGTTGGTCACGAAATGGACAAAATTGGTCCGATCAAAGTTTTGCGTGTTGGCCTAATTGTCGGCGGACTTTTATTCATACCAATGGCCTTGACTAACTCGCCTTGGGTCTTAGCAGCCCTGCGCTTTTTACTAGGAATTGCTAGTGCGGCGATGTTACCAGCAGCCCAAACCGTTTTAACTTTGAATAGTCCGACTGCTAGTTTTGGGCGAATTTTTAGTTACAATCAGTCTTTTCAAGCTCTAGGTTCAGTGATTGGTTCTTTGATGGGGTCTACCTTATCTGGCGTTTACAATTACGCGACCGTTTTTTGGACTACCGGTTTCACTATCTTGTTAAACTTTATTTTAGTTTTAATCTTTGCGCGAAACGCCACCAATCGGCAAAGCAAATAAGTTTCACTTAAAACTTGTGTGTAACATTATTTTAATCATTATTTTAATATTAGAAGTGTTGAGCTTATTACTTTCAAGAAATTCCAAGCAAACTACAATTTTGAAAGTAATACGTGTAAACACTTCTTTTTTTGTTGGCGTTCTTTACATCAAAAATTAATAAGATCTAAATCTTTTCATGATACTTTTATAAGGAGAGCTCAGAATAAAAGTAAAGTAATGAAACAAAAAAATGATACTGCAATTTGGAAGCCAAAGAAGCTGCTAAAATTTGGACAAAGCAAAAAATTACGTCCGTTTAAGATTTAAAGCAACTGTATGGAAACAATAACTAGTATTAAAGATCTGTCATTAATTACTAAATTTAGTTATAGTCCGCTTGAATCATCGAATAGATTCCCTCGTCACAAATTCCTTGATTATTTTTTCCGGCTTGGCGTGCCACTCCCTCAAACCGCATGCCACTTTTTTTCATCACAGCTCCCGAAGCTGAATTACGCAAATCATAGCGACATTCAACCCGGTTAAAACTACGTTCTAATAATAAATATTGGTTAATCCTAACCAGTGCTTCTGTCATAATCCCTTGATTCCACCATTTAGAACCTAAAACATAACCAACTTCGGCAATTTTCAAGGATTTATTTAGGTGGACCACGGAGATCTCACCCACTAATTGTTGGCTAGGCAATTCAATCCCCCAAATAAATTGATCATCGTTCTTTTTAATTGCCTGAATCCGTCTTAAGCTCTCTTGTTGCGATTGATGTGGTGTCCACGTTAAATACTTAGTCACAAAACTGTCACTTGCCCAATTAGTAAACATTTGCTGCGCATCCGAAACATTGAAGTGTCTTAGTTTAATACCATTATTTGTAATCAACATTAACATCAACTCTCTTTACTCTGAATTAAAACCTGAAGCACATATCTAAATATTGTTATTGATTAGATTAACTGTTTTTTCAGTAGCGTCAACTCCTAAAACTAATCTAGAATACTGCTCATTCTGTAATTGAATCACAATCGGACGACTCGAATGCTTGACATTGAAAAAAACTTTTTCATTATTTTTTAAATAAGTACCGCCAGCATAATTAGGAAGGTTGGTTCCTGGACAGCGAAGTCCTTTAAATTCATTTAAGATACCTGAATCAATCGTTGCTCCCAATACATTTTTTAATGGAATAACTAGTGTCTTCTTTAAGCTAGTAACTTTATACTTTCCTTGCGAAACTTTAAAACACTTTTCTTTACAAAAATAATCCTTCCAAAATTAAATCATTAATTTTGAAAGGATTATTTGCACTAAAATCATACAAATTTAATGAAACTAGATTACAGAACATGATTATTTATTGGGCAACGTAAAGTAACTCAAGCGACTGCTATATAAGCCGTTCTTTTGCTGAATTAAGGTGATTTTGCTACCAAAATAATCTTGCTGTTTATTAGCGTAATTCGAATTAATTCCGAGCAAAACGTGGCCTAAATTGCTGACAAAATTCGAATTAATTTGTTGAATTAAACCAATATTAGTAGTGAATCCAGCCAAGGTTTGAATGACTTGTTGCTTTTGCAAAATTAACGTCCCATAACGAACATCTGGCAAAAAAGTTTTAATATAATGGTTAACTTGCTTAACTAAGTTGGGCCGGTGCTTGCCTGGAACCGACGTTAATTCTAAGCGCCGCGCACTTAAATGTTTAAAAATCGTGGTAATTGGTGACGACAGCCAAGTATGATGCTCTTGATCTTGAACAAAGACAACTTCTTGAATCGCATCACTTGGTAAAATTTTTAAATAATTACTAATATTAAAAATAGTCAATTGGTAACTTTGATGACTTAATTCTTGCGTATTAATTCGCAATTGCAGTTGATTTTGTTCACTATACAAATGTGACTGTAAACAGCGCGAATCAGAATAAAAATCCACGGTTGTTGCAGTGTCCACATTGCTTAACAAATTGCCAAAAATTGCCGTTGAAAAACCATCATCTTGAAAAGAATGAACCAAATTATGAGTTAACAAAACTTGTTCATAATTAGACAACATATCGGAATTTTGATAACCATCAATTTCTACTTGATAATGTTGCATCACATGTGGCGCATACAAAAAAGTACTGTAATGACCATTAATCTTACTAGTTGCCGCTAAATCCAATAAAGTTGCGGTCGGCTGTTCCACCGAGTTAATCGCTAATTGTTGCGTTAACTTCTGCGCTTGACTCAATGTTAAATGCCAAAACTTAGCCAACAAATAATCATCAAAACCATACAATTTACTATGAGCGTACAATTGCAAATTACCTTTTTGTTCCCTCAATGTTTGGGCTAAATTAATTAGATGTTGTAATGCCTGCAAAAATTCCCAGTTATAATGGGTAAAACTTTGCACTTCTTTTAAATCAAAGCCCCGTATTAAAGCTTCACAAATCACCAAAACTCGCCGCACCTTGGTTTGAAATAAATCAGCTTCAATCTGCTCATCACTATAATATTTGAGTGGACGCTTCAAAAAGATATCGTGCAGTAAGTCTAAACCAGCAAAAGCCTTCATAATCACAGTTTCCAAGTTATTACCATTAACTACAATGGCTCCATTGGAAGTTTGGTGCGGTCCTAACAAGACTTTCAATTGTTTACGATCTTGGGTTTGCCAAATAGGCACGCGCGCAGTTAAATGGTTCGGCGTTAGTTCGACGGCTGCGTTCATCTGATAATTGGTTAAAGTTGTCAGATTTTGCAGTCTTTGACCAACACTTACCTGACAAATCACTTCAAACAAAGGATAACCCGTACTAGCAATTAAGGGTAAGATTTTACTACGAAAAACGGGCGAAATTTCTAGAACATAAAATGATGCTGTCGTTTCATCCACAGCTAAATGAAAAGTGCATGTACCAATAATTTTTAAGAGTGAAGTTAATTTCAAAACGGCATTGCGTAAACGCTGAAATAGCGCATCATTAATGGAAAAAACGGGGGTCACACTGGTCGAATCATTCGAGTGCACTCCAATAGGATCCATATCCTCTGACGAAAAAATCAAAGCACTATTATCAAATTTATCACGCAAAGTCACCAAAGTTAATTCTTTAAAGTTATTAATGCCCCGCTCCATTTCAAAGCCATCAGCCGTCATTCCCGCTTGAAAAAAGTCCACTAATTGTTTGGTATTGTTGACCGTATTCCAATGCATTTTTTGTTCAACTGTATTAGAACGAATAATTACAGGAAACGTCTGCTGTTGAGCAAATGCCAACGCTTCTTGGTAGGTTTGAACATTTTGATGTTCAATTAAGCGGAAACCGTGATCTTGCAAATATTTATTCAGGGAACGCTTGCTTAAACTGAGCGTTAAGTTTTGTTGATTAAAATTCAAAAGTTCCACAGTGCTAGCTTGAAAAGCTTCATCTTTTAATAGACTTCGAAAAACGTTCAGTGTATTAATTCCACTAAAGCCTGGAAAGATTAAATCAATCGCATATTCACTAATTAAGGTTTTGATTGTTGCAACATTAATCTCATCATAAACAATCACTGCTTCGTCCGCTAAAGAGTTCGCTAGTGATTCACGATTTTCAGTTAATAAAACTACTCGATAACTATCTTGCTTAAAACAGCGAATTGCTACGCGTAAGGCTCGTTCACGTTCTAACTTTTCATTAGTCATCAAGCCGGTAGTATTCCCAACAATTAAAATGGTTTTCATCATAATTTTTTACCTTGAACAAAGGAATTAATCATATCAATAAACTCATCAAAAATATAATCAGCATCATGAGGGCCTGGAGCGGCTTCAGGTTGGAATTGAACGGTCATAGTCGGATCGCGGCGATGCCGTAAACCTTCAATGACATTATCCGTCAAACAACGGTATGTCACAAAGAAGTTTCGCCGCGCCGCCGGCGTTAATTTAACTTCATAATTATGATTATGATTTGAAAATTCAATATTCTCCGTAGCAATTTCGAGCGTTGGTAGGTTCGAACCATGATGCCCTAAACGCATTTTTTGCACCACGGCACCATTCGCCAACGCCACCACCAAATGGCCTAATCCCACTCCTAAAATCGGAATTTGGCCTTCTAATTCTTGGCAAGTGGCAATTGTATCCGGAATTTCTTGTGGATTACCAGGACCACTAGTAAATAACACCGCATCTGGTGCCAAATCCAATATTTCCGCTGCTGAAGTATTGTAAGGCAAAATTACCGAATCACACTTACGAATGGATAATTGACGTAACAACGAAAACTTCAATCCCAAATCAACGACTGCAATTTTAAATCCCACATTAGGATTAGGATAAGGTTGCTTAGTGGAGACCGTTTTGACCCGATCTCGGGGAATTACCAACGCGCGAATTTGATCACGAGCATGCTCATCAGCGGTGTCCATAATACTAGCTTTTAAGGAACCAGTTTGTTGTAGATGTTGCGTTAAACCTTGTACATCCAAATTGGTAATCCCCGGAATTCGTCTTTTTTTCAAAAAAGAATTTAGCGAATTAGGATCATTACTATCCAACTGTGGGTAAGCCACGCTACCAAAAATTACACCCTTACAACTAGGCGTAATCGATTCATAGTCATCCCGATTCATCCCTGATGTACTAACAATGGGACTAGCAAAGACAATAATTTGATCATTATACGTTTGATCAGTAATAGCATGCTCAAAACCATTCATATTATTGGTTAGAACCAACTCACCAGTAGAAATAATTGGCGCACCAATGGCTTCCCCCGCAAACGCTGTACCATCTTCTAAAATTAAATATCTAGTTTCGGTTGTCATCATGGATAATCTCCACGCCATCTGCATCATCAATTTCGGCCATTGAAACTTTGATTTCCTCTTGCCGAGAAGTTGGAATATTCTTGCCCACATAATCGGCCCGAATTGGTAATTCACGATGACCACGATCAATTAACACGGCCAAAGAAATTTTCCCAGGACGACCAATACTCATAATAGCATCTAACGCTGCCCGAATGGTCCGGCCCGTATACAAAACATCATCTACTAAAACCACATTTTTATTATCAATATCACTAGCCGTAAACTGGGGTGGTGCACCGTGTGTCTTTTTTTCATCATCACGAAACTCAGACACATCTAAATCAAATTGTGGAACTTCATATTCCTCTAATTGACGTAAACGATTTTGGATACGTTGTGCCAAAAAGGCGCCGCGCGTTTTAACACCTATTAAAACTAAATTTTGGTCACCTTTATTTTTTTCAATAATTTCATAGGTAATGCGCGTTAAAGTCCGTTTCATTGTCTTACTATCAACAATTTCTTTTTCCATTTTGATTCTCCCCTAGTCAACTGATCTGTACTTTAATTAAAGATGGTGCGACATCTGCGTCATTGCTCGTAATTGTTGCAGTTGTTGCTGAAATATCTGAGGTGGCTGTACTTCAAACTCTAACCACTGCTTCGTTCGGGGATGCGTAAAGCCTAAACATTGTGCATGTAAAAATTGTCCATTACCTGCTAAGGTATGCCGTGGTCCGTACAGTGGATCACCCGCTACTGGATGACCAATATACTGTAAATGCACCCGAATTTGATGCGTACGCCCCGTTTCTAATTGACACTCAATCAAAGCATAATCTGAAAAATTCTCTAATACTTTAAAATGAGTAATAGCTTTTTTTCCAGTGGCTACTACCGCTTGTTGCTGACGTTTGTTGGGATCACGCCCGATTGGCGCTTCAATCGTCCCCTCCTGTTCTGTAAAAGGATGATGAACGATTGCTAAATAGCGGCGTAAATTAGTTTTATTTTGTAATTGTTGACTTAAGGAGTCTTGGGCTAACTGAGTTTTAGCCACCATTAATAGTCCTGACGTATCTTTATCAATTCGATGAACAATTCCCGGACGAATCGTATCTGAACTTTGAACCTTAGTGTGATACAAAATAGCATTAACTAAAGTCTGATCTGGATGACCAGCCGATGGATGGACGACCATTCCCTGTGGCTTGTTGACTACTAAAACATCGGCATCTTCATAAACCACATCTAAAGGCAAATCTTGTGCAAAAGCCTTTAAGGGCTTTAAAGCTAAGGGGGTAACTTGCACCGTCACATCAGCCTTAATTTTGGTCCCAGTTTTGGTAACAGCTTGACCATCAACTAACACTTGACCAGCTTTAATCCATCTTTGTAACTGCGAACGCGTTAAATCCGGTCTTTGCGCTAAAATGGCTTTATCTAAACGCTGATTAGCTTGTAAATTAATAAAAGTAAATGTTTGCAACTTAAGACTCTTCCTGTTCTGATTTAAATAGATAAATTACTAATAAAACTACGCCCACTGTAATAAGAATATCAGCAACATTACAAACAAAGTTCAATAACGGCCAATTACCCAAACTTAAGGCAATCATATCAACTACATAGCCCCGAAACAAACGATCACAGACATTACCCAAACTACCAGCTATTAACAAGGATAAACTGGTTAATAACCAGGGGGAACGATCTTTGCCCTGAAACAGCATGTAACCCAAACAAACAACTACAATCAATGTTACTCCATAAAATAATAACATTTTTCCAGAAAAAAGATTATAGGCAGCACCGTGATTATTAATCCGCGTCAATCCCAAAATACCCGGGATAATTGTCCGCACGTGTTCAAACGGGATCTGCGTAATTGACCACCATTTAACTAATTGGTCAACCAGTAAACCCAGCAAAATTATTAAAATATAAATTATCATTAGTAATCCTCAAAGATAAATAAAATAGATTGATTGTCACCCTGATCAACATAATCAAGTTACAGCGATACGGCAAAAAATTGTACCAATTGCCACGAAGCGTTCATTGTTATCATATTCCAAACACCAAAAACCCAGGTTAATTTTCAGCTTTGATCATAACTTTTTAAAATAAGCCAGTAATTTTATCATGTTCATCAATATCCATGTTTAAAGCAGCGGGCTGCTTCGGTAAACCAGGCATGGTCAAAACATTGCCAGTTAAGACTACTAAGAAGCCGGCACCCAATTTGGGTTGTAATTCTTGGACATGTAACACAAAATCACTGGGAGCTCCTAATTTTTTTGGATCATCACTAAAGGAGTATTGTGTTTTAGCGATACAAATTGGTAAATTAGCCCAGCCTTGCTGTTCAATTTGCCGAATTTGCTTTTGCGCTTTCGGACTTAAAACAATATCTTGCGCGCCGTAGACTTGTTGGGCAATGGTTTTGATTTTCGTAACGATAGGCAATGAATTTTGATACAGACGTTGATAATGATTCACGGTAGTTTGATCAATTAAGGCTTGGGCTAAATTCAAAGCTCCAGCACCGCCATCTTGATGAACTGTGACAGGATAAGCTTTGACTCCTAATTTTTGACATAATGTCTGCACTAACGCTAATTCGTCTGCACTGTCACTAGCAAATTGATTCAAAGCCACTAATACTGGTACGCCCGCTTTTTGTAAATTCTGAATGTGTCGTTTTAAGTTACTAAAACCTTTTTCTAGTGCAGCCAAATCGGGTTTGGTTAAATCCGCTTGAGCTTGGCCACCATTATATTTTAAAGCACGGACAGTCGCTACTACCACTGCTACATCGGGAGTTTTAGCCAAATGTGGCGTCACAATGTCTAAAAACTTCTCTGCACCTAAATCAGCACCAAAACCGGCTTCCGTTAAAGCATAATCGCCCAAATGTAAGGCTAAATTAGTAGCAATTAAACTATTACAGCCATGAGCGATATTAGCAAACGGACCGCCATGAATTAAAACCGGTGTATGCTCTAGTGTTTGCACCAAATTGGGTTTAATGGCATCTTTTAGTAATAACGCTAATGCCCCTTGTGCCTTTAAATCCCGTACAAATACTGGCTGTTGGTCATAAGTATAGCCAATTAAAATTTGCCCCAAACGCTTTTTCAAATCTGTTAAATCAGTCGCCAGACATAAAATGGCCATTAATTCAGAAGCTACAGTGATTTGGAAGGATTCTTCGCGAACATAACCGGAAGTTTTACCACCTAGACCAATGACCGTGTGGCGTAAAGCCCGATCATTCACATCTAATGCCCGTTGCCAAGTAATCTGTCTTGGATCCAATTGTAACTGATTTCCTTGTTGTAAATGATTATCAATTAAAGCTGCTAACGTATTAATAGCCGCCGTTAAAGCATGCAAATCACCAGTAAAGTGTAAGTTAATATCTTCCATGGGTACTACTTGCGCAAAACCACCGCCAGCTGCCCCACCTTTTAGTCCCATCACTGGTCCCAAAGAAGGCTCACGCATGGCCACCACAGCTGATTGTTGCAGTTGCTTTAACGCATCTGCTAAACCAATCAAAACCGTTGACTTGCCTTCACCCATCGGTGTCGGACTCATCGCCGTGACCAAAATCAGTTTACCTAAAGGTCTTTTTTGGGCCGCTTGTTGTGCTTGGACGGTGATCTTAGCCTTATCATTGCCATAAGGTTCCAAATCCGCAGCAGTTAAACCTAACTGGGCAGCAACCTTTTGAATTGGCCACATAGCTGTACGTTCGTTCTCCTGAGCAATTTCAATATCTGTTTTCATTAAATACCCCTCCTATCATTAATTAATTGTTGCAGTACATGATAAGCTTTCGGTAGAATTATTAATTTGAATAACCCGGATTGGCGAGAATTAATCTTAATGGTACAAATACCATGATGATAACTAATCATTTGTACTTCTTTAACTAAAATTTGCCGTTGTTGTGAAGCTATTAAACCAGATAATTGGATTGTTTGTTGTTGGACATCAATCTGTAAGCGACTATGAATCAGAATCCAGCCGCCGACTAAAATAGTCCCAATTATGATGGCAAGTGCTCCGTAATTGAGTCTATCCGATTCTAATTGTAAAATACCGCCAATAAATAATAAAATCCAGAGCCAACACCATAACAAGGCGTTAATCTGATTAACTTTTTGATAATGAAATTTTTTAAGCATGTTAACCTCACAATTAACTTTGAATGATTTAAGCAAATTTTACCATATTGCGGTTTGATTCCCAATTTGCTGACAAAAAATTGTAAAAAGTTTATGATAAAACCAAAATTGTAATAATTGAGGACAAACCGATGATCACAAATTATTCTCACCAATTACCCATCCAAATTATCGACGCTCATAATATTAACGCGACTGAGCAAAGTGACTTAATCAAAAACTACCATGTCACACGTGAAATCATCAATTACGCACTTGATAAATTTGAGCGCCCCCGTATTACCTATGATCAATTAACCCACAGCTTTTTAATGGTTTTATCTATTCCAAACCAAAAACAAACGCTCACCACTTCAGTTCAATCAGTCACCCTGTTTGCTAACCGTAAACAAATAATTTGCTTTACCAATGACCAAAGTCAACACATCATCCAATACTTACGCGATTTTGTTAGCAATTATCCAGACGAGCAGAATTTAACTTTTCGTATCTTCGCTGATTTAATTCAGCAAATTTCTGATGACTTTTTAGATAAAGTTAAACAGTTTTATGATGAACAAGAACAGATTGAGATGGAATTTGAGCACCATCGCCATCGTTCAGCTACCATCAATCAATTAGCTAATTTACAAACTAAAATTACCTTTGGTGTCACTTCCACCACGGGCAATGCAGATTTAATTGATGAATTAACTGCTTTTTTTAATTCAAATGATAATCATTTGCAACTAGATCATGTCACTCATCAGCATTTTAATTCCGCACGCATCGAAGCTACTCAAGCTTTCAAAAACTTTCAATTAATCAATGAAATTGCCCAACAACTATCGGGAACTTATAACAATTTATTAAATAATGAAACCAATGATGTCATGCGTTATTTAACGGTTTATTCGTTAATATTAACTATTCCATCGATCGTGGTCGGCTTTTACGGAATGAATATGCATTTGCCTTTAGCTAGCAGTCCATGGTCTTGGATCATTTCCATTATTATTATGATTTTATTATCACTTTTACTAATTATCGACATGATTCGGCGTCATTTTTTATAAGTTGGATGACCCCAATATTGAAATAGATCGGTTCTCAAAGAACCATTATATAGTTTGCGCCGCTTAGTCGGTTTTTGACCGTAATATTTAGCAAATTCTAAATCACTAGTTAAATAATATTTACTCCACGTCGTCAACTGCCGAAAACTATTCCCCATCTGCTGGTATAATTGATGCACTTTTGTCTGATCCTGCATACGTTTACCGTAAGGCGGATTAGCAATTAAAATGCCATCTTGTTGTTGCAAACGTAAATCTTTGACCGCTAATTGCTTAAAATTAATATCATGCAAAACACCCGCTTGATGCGCATTTAATTTAGCCACATCAATCATCGAGCCATCTATATCACTGGCCCCAATTTGTAACTGACCACTCGGTAAAATTTGATCAGTAGCTGCTTGTTTTGCTTGTACTAACAATTGATCATCAAACCAATCGAAATTTTCAAACGCAAAATGGCGCTGCAGTCCTGGAGCAATATGGCGCCCAATCAAGGCCGCTTCAATAGCAATTGTGCCCGAACCTGTCGTTGGATCATAAAAAGGATCAGTTGCTCGCCACGGCGTTAACAATATTAACGCGGCGGCAAAATTTTCTTTGAGTGGTGCACCACCATGTTCGATCCGATAACCACGTTTAAACAAAGAATCGCCCGTGGTATCTAAGGTCAACTCCACTTGATCTTTGACAATGCGCACCTCAATTTGAAAAGTGCTCCCACTTTCAGGCAAACGCCCACGGCGGTGATAAACTGCAGCCATTTTATCAACAATTGCTTTTTTAGTGATGGCTTGAATATCTGGTTCCGAATGCAGTTTCGAGCGGACCGACCGACCCTTCACTGGAAAAGCAGCATCTAAGGGCAGCCATTGATCCCAAGCTAAGTTCTGAACTCCTGTAAATAATTCTTCAAAGGACGTTGCCGGAAATTCGGCCAAGACAATTTTAATCCGATCCGCACTGCGTAACCACAAATTCGTTTGTACAATGGCTGCTAAATCACCATCAAAATAAACTTTGCCTGTATCAACTTGCGAAATGGTAAAGCCTAGTTCTTGCAATTCTTTTTTAGTGACCGCTTCAAATCCGCTGGCCATGGTTGCTAATAACTTCATATGAATCTCCTTTTTACTTTCAATCTAAACAGTTCAATTTTTCATCAATGATTTACCAAAAATACTCTAAAAATATTAATTCAACCAAAAATAATACTGACTACGTCAAGTTATTTTGCCATTTAACGCAATTACAGACCATTAAGACCAAAAAGTCATACACGTTGGCAGAAGTTTTTATTTCAATTTCTAAAAAAAGAGGCGAACTTAACGTCCGCCTCTTTTGGCCTACAGGTTTCTATAAGCCACGTTTTGTTCCAGTCAGTGTGACCAAACTGACTTTCAGTAATCATCTATCTACACAAAATGTGTTTTTGACGTGAGTTTAATTTCCCGTGTCAAAACTCCCCTACCAAAGTTTGGGTTTCCTGCTCGCGGGGTTTACCCGTTCCATTTTTTTGTTTCCAAAAAATTGCGTTTCTGTGGCACTTTCAGATTACTTTGACTTAGCCATTGACCTTAGCCATTTCATCGCCGTTATTCAAATAAATGAATACTCCAGCTTATTGGGCTGAACACGAACACTACAGGCATTGCAGCCTGTGCCGGCGTGGACTTTCCTCAACTTGTTTCAAACAAGCAGCGATTACTCAAAACCTGCTCTTATTATCATACGCTATTTTAAATTTAATTACCAGACTAATTGTTTAATTATTTTGATCTCGTAATTGTTCACTAGAATGAATAATTGGTTGTTGCGCTGTTGTAGTGTTGGTTGAGGCATAATTATTAGTAGTTCGTGGCTCGACACTTTGTCCAAAAACGTGTCGTTCCAAATTAGATAAACGTTTTAAAATATCATAATTGGTAGTTCCCGGTGCAGAAGTTTCACTCGTGGCTTCTGGTGTAACTACTGACTCAGCTTCCACTGAGCGTTGCTGAACGACTTTGGGTTGTGCGGGAGCTTGCTCTAATTTTTCAGTTAATTCCCGATTTTTAGTTTTTAACTCTTCAATATTAGCAGCAAAAGCCTCATAATCTTGAATAACTTCATCCAAGAAAGCATCAACGTCTTTACCGTTGTAGCCATGAACTGCATTTTTGAATCTTTTTTCAACAATTTGTTTTGGATCTAGTTTGATTTCTTTCATTTGGCTTACACCCCTATCTTACTTAACAAGTATAGCAAAAAGTTTGGGAACCACACAAAAAAACTACATCACTTTTAGTTTTTCTTAAAATTCCTGTTGATCAGTTACAAAATCCTGTAAATCATAAAAACTAGCTAATTTTAACGAGTAGTCGTGCTGCTGTTGGTACTGTTGGATAGCTTGATATTCATATTGGCTTTTACCGGAATGCTCTAGATCATAAATTAAAAAACTGCCATCAGTATGTGTTAGCATAAATTGCTGCCAATTTTTAAATTGCTGTGGAGTGTGATATGATTGATGGCTCACACTATTGTGATAATCAGCTAAGTGTAGAGTTTGGGCATATACTTGCCGATTTTTTTCCTTCCAACGATCCGCTATGCCCTGAAATGGTAAGATGACCGCTACTTTTAATTGGTAAGCTTTTAAGCTAGGATCTTGCACCGCACGAACCGCTGCTTGCTCGACTCCCAAATAGCCGCCCGTCAAAACCCACTGCAAGCCTTGATCACAATAACTTAATAATTGTTTGACTAAAAAAGCTTCTAAAACTTTTTGCTTGGGATCATCGGCTTTAAAAATTTGTAATTCAAAAGCACGGTAGCCGCTAATCCATAAATTTTGAATTGTTTGCATTTTAATCCATTCTTCCTAACACAGAACTTTAAGCATGCTATAATATTCATCGACTAGGAGTGACTTAACTTGACTATCAATTATCCCAAAGGAATTTCTCCCCACAAGTCAGCCATTAATCAACCAACAATCTTTGGTGACCGGGGGATGACCTTAGAACAAGAAATTAACGAAAGTAATAATTATTATCGTCATCATAATTTAGCAGTCATTTATAAAAAACCTACTCCTATTCAAATTGTGAAAGTTGATTATCCTAAGCGCAGCCGCGCAGTCATCAAAGAAGCTTATTTTCGACAAGCTTCAACGACGGATTATAATGGCGTTTATCAAGGATACTATATTGATTTTGAAGCCAAAGAAACGCGCCACAAAACTTCTTTTCCACTAAGTAACTTTCATGAACATCAGATTCAGCACTTAGACCAATGTTTACAGCAAAAGGGGATCTGTTTTGTTATTATTAAATTTGTAACTCTAGGTCGCTATTTTATTTTACCCGCCCACAAATTAATTAAATTTTGGGCTCAGGCCAAACAGGGCGGCAAAAAATCTATGACGTTCACTTTTATTCAACAAAATTCTATTGAAATTCAAGCAGGCTATAATCCTATTCTACCTTATTTAAAAGCCTGTCAACAATTAATTCAAGCAGCCCAGGAGGATTTATAATTATATGAATGATTCACGCCTAGCACGCTATCATCAAACTCCCAAACACAAGCATTCCATTATTAAACTGTTCGTTTCTTTAATTATTGCAATCATGGCAATTTTAATTGCCATTTTTATTTATTATGGTTTGAGTGCACCTAAAATTAATTCTGAAGTTTTACAAAGTGGTGGTTCCTCTAGTATTTACGACCAGCACGGGCACGAAATTACTACTTTAGGTAACCAAAATCGGACTTACGTCACTATTGATAAGGTGCCACAAAATATGCGTAATGCTGTGGTCTCGATTGAAGATCGGCACTTTTATAAAGAACATTTCGGCGTGAATCCGATTCGAATTTTGTTGGCGGCTGTTAACAATTTACGAGGCGGACAACTACAAGGTGGTAGTACTTTGACTCAACAATTAATCAAATTGTCAGTCTTCTCCACTAAAAAATCCGATCAAACGATTAAACGTAAAATGCAAGAAGTCTGGTTAGCCGCGAAAGTTGAACGTAATTTTTCTAAGGATCAAATTTTAGAATATTACATGAATAAGGTTTATTTAGCTAATGGCACCTATGGTTTTCAAACAGCGGCACAGTATTACTTTGGTCAGAAGTTAAATCAATTAACACTACCGCAAATTGCGTTACTAGCTGGCATGCCTCAGGCTCCTAATAACTATAATCCTTATAGCAATCCTCAGGCGGCAAAAAAAAGACGTGACAGTGTCTTACAAGCCATGTATGACAATCACAAAATTTCCGCCAGCCAATTACAAGCAGCCCAACAAACTCCTATCACTACAGGTTTAAAACCTTATCGGCCTAATTCTGGGGTCGGTGAAAATAAAATGATTGTGGATTCTTATATTAAACAAGTCATCCAAGAAACCAAGGCCAAGGGCTTAGATCCTTATCGCGATAATCTAAAAATCACCGTTAATATGAATTTAAAAGCCCAAAAATATCTCTATGATTTAGTTAATAATGATGCCTATGGCTTATTTAATAGTCAACATTTACAAACTGCCGTTTCGGTCGTTGATCCGAATACTGGAGCTGTAGTAGCCATGATTGGTGGTCGTAAATTAGGTAATGTCCAATTAGGCTTGAATCGAGCAGTGCAAACTACTCGTAGTAACGGTTCCACAATGAAGCCGATCCTAGATTATGGTCCCGCAATTCAAAATTTAAAATGGAGTACTAACCATATTATTACGGATGAACCTTACACTTATCCTGGTACTAGCATTGCTTTACAGAATTGGGATCATTCTTACGATGGCGCAATGACAATTAGAACTGCCTTGGCCCAATCGCGTAACATACCCGCTGTTAAAACTCTACAAGCTGTCGGCTTTAACAAAGCACGAAAATTTGCTAACAATTTGGGGATTAATGTTCCGTATAAACAAGGTCTCTCGGCTGGTATCGGTAGTGACGTCTCCAGTTTACAATTAGCAAGCGCATATAGCGCTTTTGCTAACGGCGGAACTTATCATCAGCCACAATATATTTCCAAAATTCAAACAACAGATGGTTTAGTCCACGATTATGATACTACTAGTAAAAAAGTCATGAGTTCCGGGACTGCTTATATGATTACCGATATTTTAAAGGACGTTGTTCAACCTAGTGGAATGGGTTCTCAAGCTTATATTAGTGGCTTACATCAAGCTGGTAAAACCGGTACGACTAATTATAGCGACACTGAACTAGCGAGAAATCCAGCTTTAAGTAATACTGCCAAGGATTCTTGGTTTGCCGGTTACACTAAGCATTACGCAATTGGCGTTTGGACGGGCTTTGATAATCCGAGTCAAGCTGGCGTTGACCCGAATCAGCAAAAAATTGCCGGTCAAGTTTACCAACGTCTAATGCGCTACCTGGCTGCTTCCAAAACGAATTCAGATTGGAAAAAACCACATAGTGTCGTACGTATCAGTGGGACTAATGTTTTATATTTACGTAGTAAGCGGCCAAAGAACTTACCACCAGCACGGCATAATACCGGTCATAGTTCTCTAACTAATGCTGAAGATAATGATGCTGTGATTCCCAATCGTGGTACTGGTAATAATGACTCTGAAGTTGACAGTTCCAGCGAAAGTTCCACTAATACTACTGACGGCAATAGTGCCTCAAGTAATCAACCAGACACCAATAATAATCATGAAACTACTAATGATTCTCATAATAATAGTAGCTCATCTAGTTCTAATAATAATACTACTAACAACACCACGACTAATCCGACAACCGGTTCCGTGAGTCCTGGTAATACTGCCCCAACTACGCCAGCAACACCACCTGCTACTACTAATCCACAATAAATTAAAAATAAGGGTTCTGATTCAGACTAGTAATCACTAGTGTCAATCAAAACCCTTTTTTATTATCTCTAGCTTTTATTTTCAGCTGTCACCCATTGGTCGCATAATCGCACCACCGGTAAATCTTTAATTTGTTGTTCACGATGAAAATTATACTCACGTCCAAAATCAATCAACGCATGATGCGCCTTTGTCCAATATTGTTTAGCTAACGCTTGAGTCACCCGTTGTTCCACCTGCTGAACTGTAGCAGTGGGTTCAACAAAATGTAGCCGTTTCGCGATCGTACTGACATGCGTATCTACAGCAAAGGCGGGAACATTAAAGCGATCACTTAAAACAACATTCGCTGTTTTAGTACCTACACCAGCTAAAGTAATTAAATCCGCTTTATTAGCAGGAACTTGTCCCGCAAAATTCTGTTCTAATTGCTGAGCACATTTAACCAGATTGCGCGCCTTATTATGATAAAGTCCTAGAGTCTTAATCACGGACTCAACCTGTAAAATAGTCGCTTGTGCTAAAGATTGTGCATCGGGAAAAAGTTGAAACAACTGTGGCGTAACTTGATTAACTGCTTTATCGGTTGTCTGCGCACTTAACATGACGGCAATTAAATACTGAAAGTTTGATTTTGCGACCAAACTTGGTGCAGCGTTGGGGTACTGTTGAATAATTAATAACAACGCTGTTTGAATTTGTGCGTCATCAAGCAACATTAGTACCCCTCCAGATTTTCTTTTTGACGTTGTAACTGAGCGGCCGTTTTAATATTATGTTTTTCCCAACTTAGCAAAATACGATCCATATACTTTAAAGAATAAGCTTGGTTTAAAACTGCCTCTTTTAAAGCCAATTGAATTAATTGGTAATCATAATGATCTTTCGTTAGCCATTCTTGAATAGTTTCTTGTTCAATTGGCGATAGTGGTCGCCCAAACTCCACTTCAATTTGTTGAAATAAGCGTTGTCTAACTTGTAGACTCTGACTTAGATTTGCCTGTTGTGAAGCCTTTTCAGCAGTCTCCACTGATTGCTTTAATAATTGTTCATATGCTGGTGTTAAATCATAGGCATCTTGATAAACAGAATTAGCTTTAGTCTGCGACACGATTTTTAACATTTTTTTATCTATTAAGCTCTGAATTAATTGATAAATTTTTTCTGCACTGAAACCAGTATTGAGCATCAAATCATCCGTCGCTGGAAACTGGATCCCTTGTTCCTGATACATTCTTAAATTGGCCCAAACTAAAAACTCATCACCAGTCATATTTAAATGACCAATATTTGTCAATAATACATTATTAATCGTCGTATTACCGGCATTTAATAAATCGCGGGTTGAAGAGGCCATTAATATCACTTCCTATGATTAGTTATTTTAATCCTAAATCTCGTAATAAATCTTGCGCCATTTGGTTATCAGCACCCAAGTTAACCAGCGCATCACGCAAACTAAAGCAAGGTTGACCCTGGCGGTCAACCACTGTTTGGGCATGAACCAATGCACTTAAAATAGCCTCGTTAACCGTATCGACGATGACTCGAAAATAGCGATCCATCTGCGTATCATTAATGGCTTGTTGAACACTTAATTCTTGTTGAGCAAAATGATCCACACGATTTGCTGTAGAAAAAGCAAGTGTTATTTCACCACTACCATTACCAGCAAACGAACCACTACGGGTAATACCAACACTAGAGTGCTTAGCTAGACGCTGCAATTGACGTTCATTAAACGGAATATCAGTGGCAATCACTGTAATAATACTACCATTTTCCGGTAAATTGCGGTGTTGTACTAATTGTTGACCAATGGGTTGACCGTAAATAGTCAAGTCTTCTAAAAAGCCAAAATTGGCCATTACCAAGACTCCTAACATAAAAGGCTTTTGATCAATCATTATTTGCCGCGAAGTTGAACCAATCCCACCTTTTAGGTTATAACAGCGCATTCCTGTGCCACCGCCAACATTTCCTTCCAAAAAGTCGGGGCTGGCGTTTTTTAAAGCTGCTTGGACATCAGCTTCTTTGATTCCTAAAGCGCGAATAGCATTGATCTTGCCATCATTACATTCTAAAACAACCGGATTAACAGTTCCCGTCGTTGTCCCAATTTCTGGATTATTTTGCAACATATACTTCACCAAACTAGTATAAGCTGTTCCTACAGCAAAAGTATTTGTCAAAATTAACGGTGTTTCTAAAGTACCCAATTCCTTAATTTGGACTAAACCTGTACTTTTACCAAAACCATTAATCACATGACAACTAGCGACTAATTTTTGCCGAAACACATTACCAGAAGCCGGAATAATTGCTGTTACACCTGTCTGCCAATGGTTGGTTTGAATGGTCGTTTGCCCAACCAATACGCCAGGTACATCAGTAATTAAATTTTGGGGTCCTGGTTGTGTCAAACTCAATGAATTCTTTAAAGGTTTTGGTAAACCCAATTGAATCTCTTCCCTTCTTCACCGTCTCTTAGATGAACGCTTAATGAATTGAAAAAATAGCTATGATGTTGTCTTAATCATAGCATGACTTCTAAAAAGTTTCATCGTACAAAAAAAAGACTGGGACACTTCCAAAAACCAAACAAGCTAAATATAATCTATCAATAATCAAAACTTTAATTTGAATATTGAGTGTTAGTTAGAATGTTTTGAATTTTTGAAAACAAAAGCGTAGCTTGACTATTTTTAGCCTGCTCTGTCCTAGTCTTTAATTGATTTAATTAATTAACTATACTTAACGATTAATTACTGTGAAACGTTCTTGTTGATGCTGTGGTTGCTCAATTTCATCTAAGGCCGCAACCGCCATCGTCCCCGCAGTAGTTTGCGAAACTTCCTGTTGGTTAACTAGCAACTCATCCTGACCTAATTGTAATTCAGTGGCCGCACCAGCAACAAAGTTAACTCCCGGTGAAATACCAACCCAATCAACATTATCAACCGTCCGTAAAAATTGTAATTCGGATAGTTGATTCTGTGGCACACTGATAAACGCCTGATTAGCTGGATCTTTTTCCATATCCCGCACAAATAAATGCTGATCTGAACCGGTTAATAAGCTACCAGCTCCTAAAATGAACACTAAGCGTGGTTTAGTTAATTGCCGGGTCTCAGCAATCAAGTGAGTGGCTAAATCAACATGTAGATAAGCTTGGTCTGGAGCACAAGCGAATGCATCAATCACGACATCATACTGCATTAAATCAGCTTGCATTAAAGCAAAGGCATCTTGTGCCACAATTTTCAAATTGACATTTTGCAAATCCTTAGCTAACTGCGCTAACTTAGCTTGGGTCCGGCTAATGGCAGTCACTTCATGTCCTCTAGTCAAAGCTTCTTGTACTAATGCAGATCCTGCCATACCCGTTGCACCAATAACTGCAATTTTCATCATTTTGCCTCCAATATTATTCTTACAATTAATATATCTAACAATATTTTAAACAAAAAAACAAATTTAATGCTCAGAAACTTGTCCGGTGACCAATAATAAATGGTACAAAGCACCATATAAATTCGCATCGTTCTGCAATTTACTAGTCATTACTTCTGGCATTGCTAAAGTTTGCTCAATAATAGGTAATTGCGTCCGTAAATTTTGCAATTCTTGTTGAATAGTGGTGGTAACAAGCGGTTGTGCAGAAATTCCACCACCAATGACAAAGCGTTGCACATCAATAACAGCTTGCATATTTAACAAGAGTAGCGCTACATTTTGACAATATTGCCGAAAAATAGTTGTAGCTCTGGTATCTTGCGCCTGAATAGCAGCAAACACTTGCCGACCATCAGTTAAATCAGCTAAGCCTAATTGTTGTGCAATGGTCTTAATCATCAAAACTGCCGAACAATTCTTGCCGCTTAAATTGTCCAAAGTAGCGGTCTGGTTTTGTAACATAAAGCTGATTTCACCAGCTTGAAAATGCTGCCCATAAAAAAGTTGATGATTTAAAACTAAGCCACTACCGATTCCGGAACCTAACACAATCGCTGCACCATTCGCTATGCCTTGTAAATTACCTAACCACATTTCTGCTAAAGCGGCGGCTTTCCCATCATTTTCGACAGTGATAACGACGCCCTCATCTACATGCAGCAATTGTGGCAGTGATTGCTGATCTAAAAAGCTTAGTAAACCTCCACCACTAATTTGCTCCGAGGGATGTGCTACTTTGCCCGGTACACTGAAAGCCACACCCTGATACTGACCTGCAAAATGATCCAATATAGATTGCAATTGCCGGATAAAAGCCTGCAAGTCAGTGGTCACGGTTGGAACGGTTGTTTGTTCATGCAGCTGGCCTGTTAAATCAATCAAACCGAATTTGAGATTGGTACCGCCAACATCAATACTTAAAAAATGTTTTTTCATTATTATTATTTATCCAAAAAATTTTGTAAACAATTGTTTGTAAATTTCTACAAATTGTAAATACATGGTCTGTGAAACATATTCATTATCTTGATGCGGATTATCATTACCGGGACCAAACATGACGTAATTAGCACCTGTTGGATGATCAAACAATAGCTTCGAAGCATCCGTCCCGCCAGAAATACCAACGGGAATGATTTTATCAGTTGCCAATTCCAAATTCATTAATTGGCTAGCTTGCTGTTTCTGTGCTAAATCAGCAGCACTCACAGCCTCTTGGTAATATTTCTTTTCAAATGGTACTGCAACTTGTTGAATTAGCTTGATGATTTTTGCATCTGGATTGCCCAAAATAGGAATAATATCCATATTAACATCCATGGAAATTTGCCCCGTGGTAGCCTGATTGTAATCAGCAATGACAGTTTTAATGGCTGTCAAAATTTCTTGGTTGGCCAATTCGGGAATCGTTCGAATATTTAACACTGCATAAGCAGAGCCCGGAATAGCATTATCTTGGCTACCACCATGAATTACATCAATATTAAAGACCGTATCTCCGAGCACTTCATTATGCGCCGCGGCCATCAAAGGCTTAACCTTTTGTTCAATCTGTTGCAAGACATTAATTAAATGTTCCACAGCATTATTACCAAACTGAGGCATTGAACTATGAGCCGCTTTACCAATTGAATTTAAATGGATATCTAATTCACCCTTGCTAGCATAAGGAGCCATATAACCCGATGGTTCCGCTACTAATAGAGTATCAACATCTTTCATATATCCCTGTTCAAATAAAACTTGTGCTCCCTGTTGACCAACCTCTTCACCAGCCGTGGCTAGTAAACGAATCGTCCCATTAATTGGTGTAGCACTTTCTTTAAGTTCAATTAAAGCAATCACCAAGGCTGCTAAACCAGCTTTCATATCAGTTGCACCCCGGCCGTACAACTTATCGCCTTTAGCAGTTAATTTAAATGGATCCGTCTGCCAATTATCTAATTCCACATCTACAACATCCATATGTCCAGTGATCGCTAAAACTGGCTTGCCGGAACCAATTTCAGCTACCAAGTTAGCCCGATCGCCAGCAACAGGAACCAATTGGCTGTCAATACCAGCTTTAGTTAATAATGATTGTAAATATTGAGCAACTTGCTTTTCGTGATCATTAACCGATTTAAAACTGATTAATTTTTCTAAAATAGCTAGTTTTTGTGTTTGATCCATAATAATTCCCCTTTAATCAAGATTGGCTTAATTATAACAAAGTTCAACGTAATTCGAATATTTTGGTTCAAAAAAAGAAGATTCGACAATTAACTTGTCTCCTCTTTCTTATTATGGCGTACTTTAAAATTGTTGTTGTAATGGCGGAACAATTTGCTTTTTCCGTGAAACAACTCCTGGTAAATGCATCTTACCTTGAGTTAACTTCTGATTAAAAGCAGCTTCTACTTTCGGCATTAGGGTTGTATCACCATTCACAATTAGCGTTGTATCACTATTTAAAACATTAGTAATGGCCAATAGAAATAGTGCATAACCATTTGCTTGACAACTAGTAGCCATGGCTTCATCAAACTCACTTTGCCGGGCCACTGCTTCTTCCATATCAACTACATTAACTTGCGCAATCCGAATAGCTTGACCACCCATTTCAAAGCTCTTAGCGTCAGCGTCAATTAATTCAGCTGCTGATTTATCCGCAATATTAGCTCCGGCCTTTAGCATTGTGATCCCATAAGTATGGTAATCCTCATGGGCTAACTGTGCTAAATCTTCAATTGCTTGCCGATCAGTATCAGTCGTAGTCGGTGAATTTAGCAACAAAGTGTCAGAGATAATAGCCGACATCATCAAACCAGCAATTTTTGCCGGAATTTCTACTCCCGCTTCATGATACATTTTCCATAAAATCGTATTCGTCGAACCTAATGGCTCGCCCCGATAATACAAGGGACCTGCTGTTTCAAAGTTAGCGATCCGATGATGGTCAACTACATGCGTCACTGTTACCTGGTCGATGTCACTAACGCTTTGTTGGGCTTCATTATGATCGACCAACATTACGCTTTCAACATCTGGTTTGGCTGTTGTGATCACTTTAGGTGCTGCTTGATCAAAATGAGCTAACACATATTTTGTTTCGTCATTCGGTTCGCCCAAAGCCACGGCTTGCGTATCTAAACCTAACTTATTTTGTAAATATGAATAAGAAATTGCTGCTGCAATTGCATCAGTATCTGGATTTTGGTGTCCAAAAATATATTCTTTTGCCACAATATCCCCTCCAAAATGGATTTAATTATCTTTATTATAATACGTAATTACCGCAATCAAACCTTTCGCACAAAATTTCTTAACAAAACAAAAAGGATTTATTTTTGCGCAGCGTCTTTTAACCGTTGCTCGTAGGTAACATCCGTCACATAATTATCCCAAGCTTTCAGGAAAGTTTCGATGCGTGGAATACTAGACTTTTCTTTACGATAAATAAAGTCTAATTCAAAATCAATTGCTGGTTCAATGTAATTTTTTTGTAACGTAATTTGGGCGTCATTAGCAATGACATAGCTTTCAGGAAAAGCTGCGTAAATCCCCTTTTGTTGAGCAAAATGTAAGATTTGATCTGGTGAAGAAAAACGTGCAATACAATGAGGCGGATCAACCAACTGATTCTTAAATTGTTCCCGCAATAATTCAGTTAAATAGTAATTGCTTGGATAACTCACCCATGACTTCACCGTGGTTTCCCTTAATTGTAAAATCCGGCCATCTTGCCATTGCGGATTATCATTGAGCAATACTAAATTTTCGCTCATAATTTTCTTGGTACTGTAAGGACGCCAATTTTTAATAGAATCATCAGGCAAATACATAATTGCCAAATCGATTTGGTTGTTTTCCAAACTGTCCCATAATTCTCGGCGTGTCAACAATAATGTCTCTAAAACAACATCTGGTTGTAAATCATTATAACGAATAATAAAATCTTCAATCACACTATCTTCAATCGTTGACAATAAACCAATTTTAATCGAACCGGTCGATGATAAGGTGGACTTTTGAATCTTATCAATTGCCGTTATCATTGTTCCATAAACTTCTTGGACTGATTTGAGTAAAATTCGTCCGGCATCAGTTAAATGAATTTGTTTGCCAACTGAATAAAATAAAGGCGTCCCAATGTTCCGCTCAATTTTCTTAATTTGTTGAGTTAAAGCTGGTTGGGTTATTCCTAGAGACCGTGCGGTCTTCGTATAATTCAGATTATCTGCTAACTTAGCAAAATAACTTAATGATTTAGAAGTAAATACCCGTGTAAAATCATCATTGCTAACAGTCATAAATCTACCTCACTTAGTCTTCATCAGCAAGCTGCTGTTGAATTATCTTTTTTGTTTTTATTATCGGTCCATTCTTTTCAACGTCAATTACAAATGAACCATTAGAATAACGATCAACTTTTGTAAAATCAGCTAATTTAAGTTGGTTCCAATAATGATTTTTAGTTTCAACTTCTAATATATCATTTTTAGCAAATAAAGAAACAAATTTTATGAAATGTGGACTTTTTTTTAATTTTCGTAAAACTAATACGCCTCTGCGGTCACGATTGGCCACAGGAATTTCGGTTAATTTCATTCTTTTAAAGGCACCCCGTTGCGTCAAAATGCCCACATCAAGCTGTTCCAATTCACTTTCAGCGTAAATTTCACAATTGACTACCACTTCATTAGCTTTGAGCTTGATTAATTTCACTCCGGCAGCTTTAGCTTTCACCACTGGAACTTCGGTCAAAGAAAAACGCAAGGCATACGCACTGTTAGTCCAACAGACCACTCCTGTAGCTACTGATTGAGCCTGATAAATAACATTAACCACTTGACTAGTCGTTGCATGCAACTTAATGGCCGTCAGTGGCTTGGTGCGATAAGTGCGACCAGGTAAAAGATCTTGAAAGTTAACTTGCTTAATATAGCTATCATTAGTTGCTAGAATAAAGTTACCCGTTTGCTTTAGATCGGTAAAAATAAAAGCCCGTAAAATAATTTCATCTTTTTGTAAAGTAAAAGTTTGCGATAAATGTTGACCAGTTTCTTTCCAACGCACATCGTCCAATTCATGAATCGGCCGATAAATTAAATTACCATAATTAGTAAATAAAAACAGATGATCAAGCGTTGAAGCTTCTTGATCTAAAACTATTACATCATCTTTTTGTAAACCATTATCAGTTAATTTTGAAGCTTGGTAGGAACGCAAACTACTACGTTTTAAATAACCTTGTTCGCTCACTAAAACCCGCACTGTTTCATTACCAACCATGACCCGGCGATCAATCTTCAATTCTTGGACTTGAGCTTGAATTTCCGTTAAACGTGGCGTCGCAAATTCTCGCTTGGTTTCTTCTAATTCCGTTTTAATGACGTGCAGTAAAGCCTGCGGCTGTTGAATAATTTCTTGAAATTGCGCAATCTTTGCTTGTAAATCAGCTTGCTCTTTTTGTAAAGATGAAACATCAGTATTAGTTAGACGATACAACTGTAAAGCCACAATCGCACTGGCTTGTTGCTCACTAAAATCATAAGCCGCCATTAAATTTTGTTGCGCATCATGTTTATTTTTACTGGCACGAATGGTCTGAATTACTTGATCTAAAATCGACAAGGCTTTAATTAAGCCATCAACAATATGCAAACGCCGTTGTGCTTTTTGTAAATCAAATTGCGTCCGCCGCAGTACAACTTCTTGTTGATGTTGAACATAAGCTTTTAAAATTGGTAATAGACCTAACTGCTGTGGTCGCATTCGTGAAATAGCCACCATATTAAAATTATAAGTGACTTGTAAATCCGTATTTTTATATAAATAATTTAAAACACCCTGACCGTCCACATCACGTTTTAATTCAATGACAATGGATAAACCGTGTCGGTCAGACTCATCACGCACTTCATCAATCCCGTCAATTTTTTTGAGCAAGCGCACTTCATCAATTTTTTTAACTAACTGCGCTTTATTAACTTCATACGGAATCTGGGTGACCACAATTTGACTACGATGGCCGTTTAAGGCTTCAATTTTTGTTTTGGAACGCAAAACCACGCGCCCCCGACCGGTTTCATAAGCCTGTTTAATACCATCGACTCCTTGTAAAATGCCGCCAGTGGGAAAATCTGGACCTTTTACATATTGCATGGCCTGTTCCAAGGTTAAAGCCGGATTATCAATTAAAGCAATCGTGGCATCAATTACTTCGCCCAAATTGTGTGGCGGAATTTCCGTGGCATAACCTGCCGAAATCCCAGTGGCTCCATTAACTAAAAGATTGGGGAATCGCGCTGGTAAAACCGTGGGTTCTTCTTGCGTATCGTCGAAGTTTAAAACCATATCAACAGTGTCTTTATCAATGTCTTGTAACATTTTTTGCGCAATTTTACTCAAACGCGCTTCAGTATAACGCATCGCTGCGGGAGGATCACCATCCATTGAACCGTTATTACCGTGCATTTCAATCAATGGTGCCCGCAATTTCCAGTTTTGGCTGAGCCGCACTAGGGCTTCATAAATGGAACTATCGCCGTGCGGATGAAAATTCCCCATAACATTACCAACCGATTTGGCCGATTTTTTAAAGGCTTTATCATAGGTATTATTATCAATATTCATCGCGTATAAAATACGCCGCTGGACAGGCTTTAAACCGTCACGCACATCTGGTAAAGCTCGTTCTTGAATAATATATTTCGAATAACGCCCGAAGCGATCACCCATGATTTCTTCTAAGGATAGTTCTTGAATTCGTGAATCTTTACTCAATTTGTTCACTCACCTTGCTTATGATTTAACTGCTTTTTCAAATCAGTCGTTGCAATTGCTGCTTGATTGGTGGAATCAATTAAACTCACATCATCTTCTAGATTAAATTTGACATTATTTTCAATCCATTGTCGTCTAGGAGCAACTTTATCCCCCATTAACGTGGTCACGCGCCGTTCGGCTAAGGCGGCATCATCAATCCGAACGCGCACTAATGTCCGGTTTTCTGGATCCATCGTAGTTTCCCACAACTGATCTGCATTCATCTCACCCAAACCTTTAAAGCGTTGTAAACTGTAGCCAGTACCGAACTGAGCAATACCTGCACGTAATTGCTCTTCTGTCCAAGCATATTCGATTTGTGTCTTAGCACCACGGCCTTTTTGTAACTTATACAGTGGTGGCAAAGCAATGTAAACTCGACCAGCTTCAATTAAAGGACGCATGTAGCGATAAAAGAACGTCAACAATAAAATTTGAATATGAGCACCATCAGTATCTGCATCAGTCATGATAATAATTTTGTCATAATTACTATCTGCTAAATTAAATTCCGGACCTACTCCCGCACCAATCGTATAAATCATTGTGTTAATTTCTTCGTTCTTAAAAATATCATCCAACTTGGCTTTTTGCGTATTTAACACTTTACCCCGTAATGGTAAGATGGCCTGAAACTTTCGATCACGGCCCTGTTTAGCAGAACCCCCAGCAGAATCTCCTTCGACTAAATAGAGTTCATTCTTTTGCGGATTGCGAGATTGTGCGGGTGTCAATTTACCAGATAGTAAACCTTGATCTTTTTTCTTCTTTTTGCCCCGACTATTTTCTCGGGCTTTGCGGGCAGCCTCGCGTGCTTGCCGTGCCTTTAAAGCTTTTTTGACTAAAGTTTGACCAAAATCACCATTTTCCAGTAAATAATATGTCATTTTTTCATAAATGAGATTATCTACGGCACTTCGTGCTTCCGGAGTCCCTAATTTACCCTTAGTCTGTCCTTCAAATTGTAACAAGTTTTCAGGAATACGGACAGACAAAACTGCACTCAGACCTTCGCGCACATCTGAACCTTCTAAATTCTTATCACTCTCTTTGAGTAATCCAACTTTTCGAGCATATTCATTAAAAGCTTTAGTTAAGCCCGATTTCATACCAGCTTCATGGCTACCACCATCACTGGTTCGAACATTATTGACAAATGATAAAATATTTTCTGAATAGCCATCATTATATTGACCGGCAAATTCGACTTCGATATCGTTTTTGGTATCTTCAAAGTAAAAAATATCTTTAATAACATCTTTACCTTCATTGAGGTATTTAACAAATGACTGAATCCCATCCGCATAACAATATTCTTCTTGGCGAATTGGTTGGACACGTTGATCAGTCAACGTAATTTTGACACCTTTTAACAAAAAAGCTGATTCGCGTAATCGTTCTGCCAAAGTATCAAAGTTAAATTTAGTCGTTTGAAAAATAGTGGCGTCCGGTAAAAAGGAAATTGTAGTTCCACTAGCTTGCTTGACATGACCCACTTTTTTCAAAGTACCAACGGGCTGACCGCCATTTTCAAACCGCTCTTCATAAGCCTCGTGTTCACGAACAACACGGACCTGCAACCATTGAGATAAAGCATTAACTACTGACGAACCAACACCATGCAAACCACCAGAAGTCTTATAACTATTATCAGAAAATTTACCACCCGCGTGTAAGACGGTTAAAATTACTTCAATGGTGGGAATCCCTGACTCATGCATTCCAGTGGGCATCCCCCGACCAAAATCCGCCACCGTTACCGAACCGTCTTGGTTCAACGTCACATTAATTTCTTGACCAAAACCGGCTAAGGCTTCATCCACTGCGTTGTCCACAATTTCATACACCAAATGATGTAATCCTCGAGCATCAGTCGAACCAATATACATGCCCGGTCTTTTGCGGACAGCTTGTAAACCATGTAAAATTTGAATCGATGAATCATCATAATTATTCGTCATAAAATCCTACTTTCAAAAAAGAACAGAATATTTTATTAGTTTGTATTAAAATAGACAAGACCGAGATAAAATCTTGTACGATTAAACCTAATATTATTTCATAGAGTGTGTTTGTAACTACGCTAAATTCTTCAGGACAACCGGGGATAGGCATAATGCATGCAGACTTTGTGCTATTCAGTAACCGCTAGTACTAGGTTACTCAATTAATCAACAGCTTTTATTTCGGCATTATTATTCATTATCCAACGGAGGTTTTACACTTGTTCTTAAAGGTCATAATCTGTTTTATTTTAGCATATTTAGTGGGCTCATTTCCGTCAGCTTATGTGCTAGGAAAAGTTTTTTTTCATCAAGATATTAGAGACAGCGGTAGTGGTAATATCGGTACTACCAATACGTTTCGGGTCTTTGGCGTCTTGCCAGGAATTACCGTTCTAGTATTAGACATTTTCAAAGGCACACTGGGAGCCAGTTTACCTGTCTTCTTTCAGGTTCCTGGTAAACAATGGATGATTGTCGTGGGCTTAGCTGCAGTTATCGGACACTGCTATTCTATTTTTATGCATTTTACTGGCGGTAAAGCAGTCGCTACAGCTTCAGGCATTTTACTAGCTTATAACCCACCCTTATTCGGCGTAGCTTTTAGTTTATTCGCCATTATCGTCTTAATAAGTAGTACTGTCAGTTTAGCCAGTTTGATTTCTCTACCCGTCTTAACCATTTTAATTTGGCGCACCCATGACCCTTATTTCTTATTTGCAGCTGTTTTAGTGACCATCGTCGTCTACGTGCGGCACTGGCCGAATATTAAACGGCTCATGCATCATGATGAAAATCTCGTCCACATCGGCTTAGTTTATTATTTACAAAAGCACCAGCAAAAAAAGACCAGATAAAATTCAGCAAAATATATTTTAACCAAAATTTGCGTTAATTCAATCTTTATTTTTGTTCGAACACATGTTCGTGCAAGGATATTATATCATATTTTAGATTTTGGCTACACTCTAAAAGAAGAACTTAAAGTTAATTCAACCTTAAGTCCTTCTTTTTTAATTACACTAATTATTATTAAAAATATAAAATTACTGGGGATCCTCAACATTAATGTTGGAGTTTTCGGGTAAAGTAATCACCAATCGCTTGGACGATAAATACTAAAATTAAAATCAAAACTAAAGAAACTAACGTCACATCATTTTGAAAACGTTGATAGCCAACAGCAATGGCCATATTACCTAAACCACCACCGCCAATAGCACCCGCCATCGCTGTTAAGCCAATTAAACTAATCATGGTTAAGGTGGCCGAACGAATCAACTCGGGTAAACCTTCTTTTAAATAAACCCGGTAAATAATTTCCCAAGGTGAACTGCCCATCGCTTGTGCCGCTTCAATAACTCCCGGATCAACATCAACCAACGCTAATTGAACTTGACGAGCAAAAAAAGGCGACGTACCGACAATTAAGGGCACTAAAGCACCTGTTGGGCCAATGGTTTGCCCGACGATTAATTTTGTGAATGGTCCAATCACTGCTAGTAGAACTACAAAAGGAATCGAACGAAACAAATTAACCAACTTATCTAAACAGTAATAAAATTTCTTATGCGGTAAAATTCCGTTGTCAGCAGTCACAACTAACGTTAAGCCTAATATTAAACCAAAGACGCCGGAAAACACGGCACTAATAAAAGTCATATATAAAGTTTGATAGATTGCAACAACAAAGCCATTATCGCCTGACCAGTTAGCGACCACATTGGGTAACCAGGTTTGTAAAAATGCATGCATTATTGTTCCTCCTCCTTGGGCAAGGTAATGGTTTTAACCGTGACCTGCAATTGTTTTAAATACGCTAAAGCGGCAGCAATATCGGCTGCTGAACCATTCAACTCTAAGAGCATAATTCCCACAGTGGTTCCCTGCAATTGTTCAATATTGCTAAACAAGATATTAGCTTCCACACCAAAGCGCTTATAAAGCTCAACGACAATCGGATCATTCGTTACTTCACCAAAATAATCTAATTCAATCAAGGAATTGGTTGAAGCTTTAAGTAGCCGTTGACTTTGAATTTCCTGGAGTACGGGGCCTAATTGCGTTGCTGAATCGACAAACTTTTGTGTTAAAGGCTGTTGTGGCCGCCCAAAAATCTGTAACACGCTTCCCTGCTCAATCAATTCTCCTTGATCCATGACAGCGACATGATTACAAATTTGTTTGATAGCTTCCATTTCGTGCGTAATCACCACAATCGTAATCTTGAGTTTTTGATTTAACGATTTTAATAAATTTAAAATTTCAGTCGTAGTTTCTGGATCTAAAGCACTCGTTGCTTCATCCGAAATTAAAATTTGGGGATCGTTCGCTAAAGCGCGGGCAATCGCTACTCGCTGCTTTTGACCACCAGACAATTGCGCGGGATAAGCGCTCGCTTTGTCTGCTAATCCAACTAATTCTAACAACTGATTCACTTTAGCTTGTCGTTCTTGTTTGGTCGCCTTAGTGTTCAGTAATGGAAACTCCACATTGCCAAACACCGTTCTGGAAGCCATCAAGTTAAAATGTTGAAAAATCATGCCAATTTTTTGACGTGCTAGGCGTAAAGCTTTCGGTTTATAACTCAAAAGATCATGTCCATTCACAAAAACTTCACCGCCAGTCGGTCGCTGCAATAAATTAATCACACGGACTAACGTACTTTTACCTGCACCGGAGTAGCCCATAATGCCAAACACATCACCACGTTCAACTTCTAAAGAAACGTGTTTCACAGCTTGAATGGTTTGTTCTTTGTTCTGAAATGTCACAGAAATATCTTTTAATTTAATAATTGGGGTTTGCTCGTCCATAATTGTCCTACAACTTGTCTAAAAATTGATTAAAAAATTCAATAAACTGTAAATAATCGGCAATCCGAATATTCTCATTAGGAGCATGAGGTCCCGAATGACTATAACCGACTCCACAATCAATAATCGGCGCCTTCGTGTAATGATTAATTAGATACATGGGCCCAGTACCGGCACTAGAAGGTAAGGCCACCACTTGATTTTCACCATAAACCGCTTTGGCGGTGGCAAGCAACTGTTCCACTAATGGATTTTGTAAATCCCAACGATAACCGCGTTCTCCCAAAAGATAAGTGACTGCAATATCTGCAAAGCCTTGTTCTTTCAGATAAGCGCTCAATTGCTGAAAGATTCGTTGAGGATCTTGGTTCGGCACCAAGCGAAATTCTAACTTAGCTTGGGCCGTGCAGGGCGTTACCGTTTTAACACCTTGGCCTTGCCACCCACTTTTGAAACCTTCAATATTAATGGTCGGTGCAAAAGTTAAATTATAATTAACGCTCGGATTTTTTAACAAGGGTAATTTTAAATCCCATTTCTGAGCAAGATCAGGAGTTGGTGCTTGAGCCACTAATTCTTGTTCCACTGCACTGGGAGCCACAACATCATCATAAAAGCCTGGCACTTTGATTGTCCCATCAGCTGCCCGTAAAGCATTTAAAGCAGCCACCAAGCGCCACGTGGCACTATCAGCCACAGCAGCTAATGATGAATGTAAATCACTAGCCGCGGAGTTAGCCGTTAATTCAAAACACAAAACTCCTTTGTTACCACCCTCAATACTAAACTGCTCATGATCATTCTTACTACCGGATTCCCATAAAACCAGATCCGCCGCTAATAAATCATGATACTTGTCTAAATAAGCAGCTAAATGTTCACTGGCAACTTCCTCTTCACCTTCCACTAAAAACTTAACATTGCACGGCCAATCACCATTTTCTTGGCGATACAACTTTAATGCAGTAATGCGGCTGATCAAATCACCTTTACAATCGGCTACACCACGGCCAAATAGTTGTTGATCAGTAATTTTTAATTCAAAAGGATCAGATTGCCATAATTCTAGCGGTTCCTCCGGTTGAACATCGTAGTGATTGTAAATTAAGATAGTCGTAGAACTCGGTTTTTGAGGCGTAATCTGGGCAAAAACTAATGGTGCTGGATAATCAGTCAACACTTGCACTTGAGCCGATAATTGTTCTTCAAATAAGTTTTTTAAAAAATTGGCTGTTTGCACTTGAGCCTGTTTTTTCGCAGAAACTGACGGTAACGCTATATAATCAGCTAACTGTTGCAATGAATCTTGAATCAATTGGTCTTGTAATTGCACCATAAAAATCGTCCTTTCTCATCTGATGATTTTAAAATTTAACTTTCCAAGCAGCAACAGCATTCGGACCATAAACCTTATGAACTTCTTTTAAGACTGCTTCACTTTGATAAGCTTTCACAATTTTTTGATACGTAGCATTATGCCGATCTTTCTTATTAGCAACAATCACGTTAATCCATGGCCGTGACTGTTTCGAAACTTTTTCCCGATAAATCAATTTCTTTTGACTCAATTTGGCGGCACTAGCCACATTACCATTGACTACCGCAATATCAACATCACTTAATGAATGCGCCGTCTGAGCAGCATCTAAAATTTGAAACTTCAAATGATGCGCATTGCTTACTACATTTTTGGTCGATGGCAACTGTGAACCGGTCGTTTTTAATTTAATCAATCCAGCAGCCTCTAGTAATTGCAAAGCCCGAGCTTCATTAGAACTATCATTGGGAATAGCGACTTTGGCACCGTCACTTAATTGACTCAATTTGGTTAACTTATTTGAGTAAATAGCCATTGGCTGAATCATCGTTTTACCAATTGCTACTAAATCACTATGATGCGCTTTATTCCAATTCTTTAAAAAATATTGATGTTGAAATGCATTAATATTTAATTCATTTTGTAATAAGGCCGTATTGGGCTGATTATAATCCGAAAATTCCACAATTTTTAAATTAATATTATCCTTTTTTACTTTTTTCTGAACAATCTTCCAAATTGGTGTATCGGCGTTATTAATTCCAACTTTGACAGTTTGTTCCTTGCTTTGTTGGCCACAACCAGCTACCAAGAAGAATAACGCTGCCACACCGCTCACTAATAAATACTTAATAATTTTTTGCCATTTTTTCATCATCAACACCCCATTAATTTTAATTTGAATTATAAAAACAAATAAAAAAAGTCGCTTCTCAAATCTCCTTACGAAGATTTATTAGAAGCGACTTTCGCCACGGTACCATTCTATTTTGGGTATGCAAAGATACTCAACTCAACAACATACAAAACATCTATATGCGTGTACAATAAAGAGTACCAACCATTGCCACCTTATTCCAAAAGAACTCAGTGCACCAATCACGGGTCATTTTCATTAGCTAACGGGCTTCCTTCTCAACTACTGGAAGTTTCTGTACGCGTTAGAACTAATTACTTCCCCCGATCAACTTGTTTTTATATTCATTGATAGAATCATATAATTATTTTAATTAAATGTCAACTAAAAAATTAAAAAAGATTAACCACTGTTAATACCATTCAAATTAGTAGTAGTAATAATAATACTAATGAATGTTTTATAGATCATCTAATTTACTGAACTTAGTTTTGAATTAAGTCATCAATTGAACTAACAGCCACACTAATATCTTCTTTCACTGAAATCTTTTTAAAGTTTGTTTCTGGCTTAAAATACTTATTTATAGTTCTATTTGTTGTTCCAAAACCTGTCATAAATTTGTTACTAATTAATAGCAAGTTTTCAACCGAACCAGCAATTTTTGAAAGAAAAGTTACCACAGGTATTGGTAAATCAGCATACCATAGCGGACTAATTAATATAAGTAAGTTCAAATCACCAACCTCTTCTAAAGGCTCTATGGATGGTAATTTTAATCCAAATATTTCTTTTTTTGCCCGTTGAGTTATCTTTGAATAATCTGATGAATATTGATTTGTTGGAACAATCTCAAACCTTGAAATGCCCGTTGCAAAAGAAATTTCTTGTGCTATTTTTTTATTTTTACCAGTATAAGAAAAATAAAATATTTTAGCCATATTTCTCTCCATCTTCAGAAGCTTATAATCTATAAGTTATCGTTAAAGAACATTTGTGCTTTTTTCACTGCCGCGTCAACAAACTGGGGCTTGTCATATAAGTCAACATGAGTAGCGCCATCTATGATAAATAGTTCTTTGTTCTCTGAAACAACTTTTTCTAAAAGTTCTTTAGAAAACCTTAAAGTATCCGCCTTACTACCCGCAATCAGCAAAATCGGTTGAGTTAAATATCTATCAACAAATGCGAACGTATCAAAATCGATCATCTTGTCAATAGACATCATAGAAACTTGATTTGTTGAACGCGGATGCTGTCCACGAGAAGTACGATAGTATTCATTAGCTTCAGTCAAAGTATCAGGCATATCATCAGTCGTTTCCTCAGGTACAAAATTACCATAGATTGGATCAGCTCCTGAAGCTTCACGCGTACGCTGCTTTGATACTTCATTTAAAAGGTCTAACTGAGATTCAATAGTCGCTGTCCCATCAAAACCATCACGAATCAATGAAGCAGGATCACTCATACTAGCAGTAGCAATTGCTTTAATTCTTCTATCGGTTAGCGCAGCATGTATTGAATATCCACCCCCAGCACAAACACCAAACTGTCCAATTCTATCATTATCTACAAAAGGTAATGTTGTTAAATAATCAATTGAAGACTTAATATCTTCCACCCTCTCGTAAGGACTTTCAAACTGTCGTGGTTTCCCTCCACTTTCTCCTTGATGTGATGTATCAAACGTTAAAACAATATAACCGAATTTTGCAAATCGAGAAGCATAGTTTGCTGCAATTTGCTCCTTAACAGCACCAGCTGGCGAAGCAACACTTATTGCGGGATATGCTTTATTATCGTCAAAGTCGTTTGGAAAATATAAGATACCTGCCATATTAATTTGGTTATTTTTAAAACTAATTGCTTTTTGCATAATATTATCTCCCCATTTTTTGATCTAAAGTTTTGACAACCTATAAAAAAACTAAAATAAACGAATAATCGTTCGCTTTTAACGAAGAAGAAAAGATGCTATTGCTTAATAGCATCCCATGCCATATCCACAAGTAATTCAATATTTTCCTCTGAAAAACTAAATTCTCCTCTAAAATAACGTTTTGCTAATTCTGTGATGGGCGTTTCAACATGTGAAAACAAAAGTTTATCATCAATATCCTTAAAAGTTCCTTCTTCACGTCCCTTTTTTACTAATTGATACATTGGAAAAAAATAGTCATCCTCTTCATCAAGGCCGATTTCTCTAATAATAGGAGAATTAACAAACTGTTGAAGAAACAGAAACGATTCTTTATTTTCTAATATATAGTCAATGTAGTTATGAATTAAAATACTAAGGCTATCCCTACAACTTTTTCCTTCAATATTAGCAAACATCTTCGCACTCATTTTCTGCTTAGTATCCAAATATAGCTTCTTGAACATATCATTTTTATTTTCAAAATAAATATAAATTGTTGACGGAGACAAGCCAGCATGCTTTGCAATCTTAGAAATAGAAGTTGAGGAAAATCCTTCTTTGTTTAAAAGTACAATAGTCGCTTGATAAATAGCTTCTTTTTTGTTGTCATCTTTATATCGCATAAGTCTATAATAAACGTTCATTCATTTTACATCAATAGATTTAATCTAATAAATTTAAATTCACAAATAACCTGAATCTATGGAAAATAATTTAATTGAACTACACCGGCACTAAAGTCCAAGCCTCTGGAAACAATTTGTCTTACAGCTTAGTAGCGGTTAATCGTGTGTTCAATCCTCAATCATAACTAAATATCTTCGTCTTATTATTGTATATGCTTGCTGAAATAATTTATTTATTATTGTTCAGCACGTACAGCTTTAAATTCATGATTAATTGGTAAAGTAATCTTGTCTGTTAAATTAGTTGGTAAAGTAAATTGCGTTAACGTTGGTGTGTCTTCAGGTTGTAAATATAACGTTTGCCGTTTGACATCATAACCAATCCAATAACCGGTATAATCACTGTTCGTACTACCTTCATGAACGTGTTCAATCCCCTTGGGAATCATGACGGTTTTAAATAAATTGTATAACTGCGTAATTCCTTGCTCCGAAGTAAATGGATCTAAAAAGTTGGCCAAGTAAGTGCCCCGAACAAATCTAGAAGGTGCCGTATAATCACCAGGCAAGCCTAATAACCCTGAGCCACTTTCAATTTGATTAACTTGCAATTTATCTGACAATTTGTTTTGGCCTAAATTATGATTAGTCAATTGTAAATAATTTCGTAAATTATCTACATGCCACGGATATTCCGGACTATTGGTCATCACACCAATCCCATCATAAATCTTAAAAGCCCCGTTCTTCACGGGTTCCAAAATTACACTGGCGCCACTGGGGTCACTGAACGTGTAGTGCATCGGCACGGGACCAGTAATTCCAGTTTGAGCCTGTTCCCAAGCTGGATATTGACTTTGTAATAAGCCCACGGTTTGAAAAGCGGTTTTAATTTCCGCCACACTACCAAAGTGACTTAACACGTACGCCACAATTTCTTCACCAATTAACGGTTTAAGACCTCGTTGTTGCAAACTGGCAGCACTCGCCCAACTACACTCTTCTAAATATTGGGCATCACCGACTACCCCTGCACTATTCATGCCATCATAGAAGAATAATGAGTTATTCATGCTAATACCCATAAAAGCATAGTTACTAGCCCAAGTTTCCGTTAACCCTGTTAATTGGCTACCTTTTGGATAAGCGGTGATTTGTGAATTAACACTCGCTTTAAACGGATCAAAAGTAAAATCCATCGTTCGGCCCCAAAAAACGTCACCGTTAGTTGCTTGAATACTAATATTGGTACACATATGATCATTCCCTTCTATTTTGTCGTTAGGTAGTAAATTGAACCTAACTTGCCTTTACATATAAGATACATTGTAACTCAATTTTTAAAATTTATAATCATTGGACCAAACAAAATTAAACCTTGCAATAGCTCCGACTATAAATGAATCTGGATAAAGTTGAACCAATAGTTGCTGACCCAGCACCTGATTACAGACAAAAATCCGTTTTCATAGTCAATTCAATGGGGGCATGGTCTTGACGCTGTTTGGTATCAATCACTTGAAAATCAGCCAATTGATCATCTAATTGTTGTGAGGTCAAATAATAATCAATGCGCCAGCCGGAATTATTAATCTTCGAAGTTTTGGACATTTGTGCCCACCATGTATAAACATCATGCACTTGGGGATTTAAATAGCGAAAAGTATCAGTAAAACCCGCAGCTAGTAATTCGTCAAATTTAGCACGCTCCTCATCAGTAAAACCCGCATGATGATGATTAGCTTGAGGATTTTTTAAATCAATTGCCTGATGGGCTACATTGTAATCACCAGAAGTAATGACTGGCTTTTGGCGCGCCAATTGTTGCAGATATTGACGATAATCATCATCCCAACTTTGACGGTCAGCTAAACGAGCCAATTGACTGCCTGAATTTGGCGTATAAACGGTCGAAACAAAACTATGTTCAAACTCTAAGGTAATAATTCGTCCTTCTTGATCCATTTCCCCTGGAGCCCCAATTTGGGGATAATCAACTGCTATGGGTTGCTCTTTACTCAACATCATGGTACCAGCATAACTCACCCGCCCCGTGCTCGAACGCGTATAAATTTGATAATCCGGAAATAATTCTTGCAAAGCTCGCTTTTGCTTAGGCGTCAAACCCGTCGGCTTCAATTTAGTTTCTTGAATGGCCAACACAGTTGGTTGGATTGCTGCTAAATGTTGTAACACCTCCCAAGTCATTAAGCCACGTTTGGATTGATGCGTGACAGCTGCATTAATACTATCAATATTCCAAGAAATAAATTTCATAGGACACTCCTTTGGTCATCTTTGATTTAATTGTAGACCATTGAAGATTGAATAGACAATTTATTGTGAAGTTAACTAAAAAATGCTCAGCAATCTTTGGCGATTGCTTGAGCATCATTATGATCTTCTCAGTGTTTATTACTTACTAGGTATTTTGGCAATTAATTGTTTGACGTCCGTTAATTTTGTTTGATAATCAGTGTCTTGTTCCGCTGGTAAATTCTTAATGGCTCGTAGAATTTCTTGTCCTGACAACAAAACCTTTTCCGTGGTAGCATCATCATTACTGATAAAAGAAATTGTCAAAAACAATTCTAAATTTTTGGTAGCATCTTCTTCATGAGCCAGTGCCTGATCAGCTAAACGTCTAATCCCCAAACAAATATTGCGCCGTTTTCTTTTGGTATTTTTCCGATCAGTATAATATGGCAACAATAATGCCACACAGACAGCTAAAAATTCAGAAATAGCAGCTAACCACTCTGATATTGGTCCAATTTCCATAAGTTAGATCTCCCCACAAATAAAATTCATTAATAACATTAAGATAATTTTTCATCCAACAAGCACATTTAGTTCAACAATTAGTCAATGAACCGGTTTTTCTGAAAGTACTGATGGATTTGTCTGTAACTTAAAATTATTAATCGCTTTTTAGTATAAAACTTAATAATTCGATAAGCAAGACGAATTCTAGCTTGTCGGTGACTGCGTCAAATAATTTAAAATGCGATATAACGCTTGTCGATTAGCCGCGGGAACGGGCTGAGCCATAATCTCAGCTGCTGACTGTTTTAACACAGAGTCTGTTAAGTAAGGATAATCATTAACTACTATTTCATGGACATTACTAGTCGTAGGCTCTAAATGAAACTGAAAACCCGCCACAAAATCTTGCCATAAAAAGCCTTGATTCGTTAAATGATGATTGGAAAATAACAATTGCGCTTGCGGTGGTAAGGTAAACATCTCTTCATGCCAATGTAATACGGATAATTGTGCGGGTAAGTTAGTGATGGCGGTACTTTGACGCCAAACATTCCCCCACCCCACTTCTTTGACAGGTGCTGTTAAGACAGAACCACCTAATACTTTAGCAATTTGCTGCGCACCAAAACAAATGCCTAACATCGGAACGCGCTTAGTAATTAAATCCGCAATCAATTGCCGCTCTTGTAAAATCCAAGGTAATTGATCATTAGGACTCATAGGCCCACCTAAAATAATCAATAAATCCGTCGTCTCAGCTGACGGCAAATGACCAAATTGATAGGGATGATAAATATAGACTTCATAGTGCTGCTCCGCTAACCAATCGGCAATCATGCCCGGCCCTTCATTAGGTGTATGCTGCAAAATATTAGCCCGCATAATAATCACTCTCCATAATTTAATACTGCTTAATTCTCAATATATCACACTAGTGACAATGGACAATTACTGATGTTCACCGGCCCGATGTCCATGATAATTACGCGGATGACCACCAGCCTGAACATAATGCTGTTGATAATAATTCTTCAAAGCCGTAATTTGCTGCGAATAATTAGTCCACGCGTGTTGACACCCTGTATACTGAGCTTGATTAACCAAAACTCGCCGCAAACGTGTGAGCGCCTGGTAAACCGGTTTGACATATACTAAAACCTGGTAGCCTCGTTTAATATACAAATTACGTTGTCTAATCTGATGAATTTGTTTAATGATTGCTGTGCCATCAGGATATTTTGGAATAACTAATTGTTGTAAGCGCTGAATTAATATTACTAAATTAGGTTGAGAATGAACAAACGATTCCTGCATAACTTGTTTTAATAAGCGCTTTTGAGCTGCCACAGTCAGATTTTGATAATCACGATAATGATTAAACCCCCGCTTTTGCCAACGCTTAATCTTAGAATCAATAACTTTAAACTCGGCTGGCGCCAATTGTTTAGATAACTTGGACTGGCATTGTCTTAAGTTTTTTTGAACCTGCCGCACTAATTGCTGTTCTAGTAATTGCTGTTCTTGGCGCTGTTGCAGTTGTTTTAAAAAGGGAACAAATAAAGGTTTTAACTGGCGGTAACCTGTCAACAAATGCAAAATTTTATCGTTATTATTAATCATCCTGTTCAATTCCTATTAATTTAATTTCCGTGCGCGGATAAAACTTTTCATTTAACTTTAACGCCTTAACGCCAACGATTCGGCTATCTCGCACCTTCAACCCCTTAAAAATGCTATCAAAAATTGCTTTTTGTAAATTATCAATATCCGGCGCCGTCTTCCGCATTAAACTCCGTACTTGCTTTTGATTTTTCGGAATAGCTAGGTAAAACATCACTTCTACCAAAATACCATATGGAGCATTGACAACCTGTTCAAAGTCCTTATTATACAAATCGTGATCTTGCAGATATTGCTGCACAGTCTGCATATAATCAAAATAGCGACTCGGATAATAAGTAATTGTATGATGTTGACCATTACTAGTAATTTGTTTAAAACGTGGCCTCGGCGTTGCCATGGGTGGATAAGGGATAATTGCTTGCCATTCACTCATTTCTCTTTTCTAACCTCATACTTAATTTGTCACTGATTGTCGATAATCTAAATAACGTTGTTGTTTAGCCTTTGACCAAGTAGCCAACTGTTGCTGAGCAGCTTGTTGCTCCTGCAAGTCGCCAGAACTCAAGCGTAGGATTTTGGCAAAGTCTAATTGTTCCGTAGATAAGCCCCAGCCTTCTTTGCGTAAAGCATGATTTAATGATTTTTCTTGTTGCGACAAATCAACTGTTTGCGCCTTTTTTGGTCCCTCACGTTTTTTTGCTTGATAAGTTGCATAATCTTCATTAGCAATCTGAATCAAGATTTGCATCTCACTTAAAGTAAATAGTTCTTCAATGGTTGCATCTTGAGCTTTGATTTTTTTAATATAACGTAACAGCGTACTTTTGCTGAGATCAGTTTGCCTAACAATTTGTGCCCGATTAGCGCCCTCAATAAGCCAAGAGCGTAATTTTTTTTGCGTAGTTGCACTGACCTTGATCTGCGCAATTTTCTGAGGCTTATACATCAGAATTAATAATCCTTTCTTTGATGATTAATATCTCTTTTTATTATGAGCATCTTGCACTTAAATGCAACCCAAAGACCACTTTTCTGAATCATAAAAAAGCACTTGGTAAAAAACGGTCAATACCTATCTTTTTACCAGGTGCTTTAACTAGTTATCTTATTTAATAATAAAACCGCATACTCCAACTAGCATTAAAGATTTGTTGTGGTTGTAACAGATTAATGCCAAATTTATGTTCTAATTGACCATCACTATTAACAGTATCTGCCACGCCCCACCAAGGTTCCAGGCAAACAAAATCAGCTGTCTTAGGATAAGCAGACCAAACCCCAATATAAGGTGCATCAGTCGTCAAACTAATTTGCCAATTATCATTAGCCCATAGCTCAAAAGCATTGCGCCCTCGATTATGATAAACATAAGCGTCGTGAGCAAAACTATCTTCATTAAGTGGCATCATCGCCTTGGGCACCCAGGTATGATTAGTATCAAGCAAATGGTCTTCTGTAAAATCAATTCTACGTAGTCGCTCTGGATGTTGCAAAACCAACTTGGCTCCCGGAGCCCGATAATTAAACATAAAGCCCGGATGACCACCAATTGAAAAGTACATCGGGTGCGAACTCAAATTTTTCAAACTATAACAAACTTGAATTTGATCACCCACTAGTTGATACCCCACATACAGCGAAAAACTAAAGGGGTAATTGGACCCTTCTTGACCAACTTTTTTAGTTAATCCTAACTCCAATAAAGTCGGTTCTTGCGTCATTACGGTAAATTCTTGGTCACGAGCAAAACCGTGTTGTTTCATTGAATAAGTTTGACCCTGATAACGATAAGTATCATTTTTTAGTCGGCCAACAATAGGGAACAAGATCGGCGCATGTCGTCCCCAAATTGTTGGATCACCATTCCACATCCGTTGCGTCTGCGTTGGATCCTGGACGCTGACCACTTGGGCTCCCAAACTATCAACTTGAACAGTTAACTTTGTGTTTTGTAACGTGACAACAGCCATTAGTCCTCCTATAAGATATACTTAGTTAAATCACTATTATTAGCAATCTTGCCAACTTTATCTTCTACATATTCCTGCGTAATCATGATTTCACCCATCTGCATATCGGGTGCCTCATACATAATATCAGCCAAGACATTTTCCAAAATAGTTGCTAAACGACGAGCTCCAATGTTTTGATTTTCATGATTAACCTGATAAGCTAACCGCGCAATTGTTTCAATCGCTTCTTGCGTAAAGGTTAACTTAATGCCATCACTACCTACCAAAGCAATATACTGTTTAACCAAAGCATTATCTGGAGCTGTCAAAATTCGAACAAAATCTGCTTCCGTCAAATCGTCTAATTCGACACGAATTGGAAACCGTCCTTGTAATTCAGCAATTAAATCACTTGGTTTACTTTCAGCAAAAGCCCCAGAGCCAATAAACAAAATGTGATCCGTTTGAACGCTACCATATTTAGTATTGACACTAGAACCTTCAACAATTGGCAAAATATCACGTTGAACACCCTCGCGGGAAACTTCACCTGATGTTTTCTTATTGCCAGCCGTAATTTTATCAATTTCATCAATAAAGACGATTCCGTCATTTTCAGCACGCTGAATGGCAGCTTGATAAATCACATCGGAATCTACCAGCTTAGCTGATTCTTGTTCAATCAAAATCTCCCGTGCTTGACTAACTGGTAAGGTTCGCTTAATGGTTTTCTTAGGAATTAACGAGTCCATTGCGCCGTTTAAATCAATCCCCATTTGTCCCATCATATCATTCATCGGATTGATTTTTTTACTTTCCGATACTTCAATCGTTACTTCTTGATCTTCAAGTAAACCACGATCTAATTGTTCTTTCACGCTTAAACGTTGATCTCGAACTTCATCCGTGATTTCCTCATTACTATTAGCGGCTTGTGGTGTCTCTCCACGTGTCATCGCATTAAACGCCGACATGAGATCTTGTAAATTATTCATATTGGGTTGAGCTGCCTGTGTTTTTTTACCTGGCACTAATAATTTAACTAAAATCTTATCAGCTTGTCGACTAGCTTGTGAACGAACCTCACGATATTTTTGTTTTTCTTCCATTTTGACCGCAACATCGACCAAATCACGAATCATCGACTCAACATCGCGACCAACATAGCCCACTTCGGTAAACTTAGTAGCCTCTACTTTGACAAAAGGTGCTTGCACCACATCCGCCAAGCGACGGGCAATTTCAGTTTTACCAACTCCCGTTGGTCCAATCATTAAGAGATTCTTGGGTGTAATATCTTTTTGCATACTTTGCGATAATTGCATCCGCCGATAACGATTATATAAAGCAATGGCGACGGATTTTTTAGCTTGATCTTGACCAACAATATATTTGTCTAAAGCTTTAACAATCTGTTTGGGTGTCATTTGTTCTGGCATTGTTCTCTCCTAAATTTGATCCGTTAAAATACTCTTATTAGTGAAAATATCAATATCCGAGGCAATATTAATAGCTTCATAAGCAATTTCTTGAGCGGTCATGTCTGGACTGTGGCGAATCATAGCAATAGCGGCAGCTTGGGCAAAATTACCACCTGAGCCAATAGCAATTACATCCTCATCAGGTTCAATCACTTCACCATTACCCGAAATTAGTAATAAATCCTCTTGATTAAAAGCAATCATCATTGCCTCTAACTTTTGTAAAGTCGGATCTTTACGCCAATCTTGAGCTAATTCCACTGCGGAACGCTTTAAATTTCCGGCATAGCTTTGTAACTTCTTTTCAAACCAATCTTCTAGAGTAAAAGCGTCAGCCACACCGCCGGCAAAACCAATAATTACTTGATCATTAAAAATCCGCCGCACTTTATGTGCGGAAGCTTTCATAACGGTTTTTTCGCCAGCAGTAACTTGCCCATCTCCAGCAATTGCAATTTGGTTGTGATGTCTGACTGCACAAATTGTTGTCATAATTTACCTCAATTATATTTCATTATTCTTAATATTTTAGATTTTGTGAATTGTATTGGTTCTAAACCTTTGAAAATAAATTTAACTTGCTAAGCTGATTTGCCAACTTAGTAGCGGTTTATCTTGCTTTCAGACCATATATCTCAGTAGTCTCAAAATTTTAGTTTTCGAATTTTAAGCTTAAAAACCACTACAATTCTATGGTAACACTTTTAGTCAATGATCGTTCTAATCTATCCGAAGAAACTTTCAGCAATTTGTAGACAAGTGCTACTTTTGAACTTCTTCTTGATAATCGCCATTAGGACAGATTACTTGGCGACCACCCTTGACCTTCTTTTCAACTAGATAATGGTCGTCTTTAGGACAGTTACGACCAACAGGTTTATTCCAGTCCACAAAATCACAGTCCGGATAGCGCGAACAACCGTAAAATAAGCGATTTTTCTTCGATTTCCGTTCCACTACTTGACCTTCCTGACATTTAGGACAAGTCACACCAATTTCTTTAATAATGGCTTTAGTATTACGACAATCTGGAAAACGACTACATGCAATAAATTTGCCGTAACGCCCTAATTTAATAACCATCGGTGCACCACAAATGTCACAATTCATCCCAGCCGGTTCATCTTTAATTTGTAGCTTTTCAATTTGTTCATCGGCAGCTGTTAATTCCTTAGAGAAAGGTTGATAATACTCATCAACTACTTGGCGCCAATTTTCTTTGCCCGCTTCAATGCCATCCAATTCAGTTTCCAAATTAGCCGTAAAGTCGACATTAACAATGTCTGGAAAATATTGTTCAATTAAATCATCAACAATTTCTCCTAATTCCGTCGGTTCAAAACTACGACCATTTAATTTGACATAATAGCGTCTTTGAATCGTATCAATAGTTGGTGCATAAGTCGAGGGACGACCAACACCGTTTTCCTCCAAAGTTTTAACTAACGAAGCTTCACTAAAACGTGCTGGGGGTTGCGTAAAATGCTGTTCTGGATTGGTTTCAATTAATTTAACTTGTTGCCCTTCTACTAAATCTGGCAATAAATTATCTTTTGTCTTTTGATCATCTTTATAAAGCTTCAAAAAACCGTCAAATTTAATTTTAGAACCATTTGCCCGAAACTGAACATCATTTTGCTCAACGGTCACTGTCATCGTATCTAACACAGCGGGCGTCATCTCACTCGCCATAAAACGATTCCAGATTAAAGTGTATAGTCGTAATTGATCACGCGTTAAGATTTTAGCTAAAGATTGCGGCGTTCTTTGCACTGCAGTAGGGCGAATAGCCTCATGGGCATCTTGAGCGCCTTCGGGATTTTTCGTGGCATGAACCTTAGTGGCCGCATACTCTTCGCCGTATTCCTTTTGCAAAAACTGAGATGCTTCGTGCTTAGCAACACTTGCAATTCGCGTTGAATCCGTTCGCATATAAGTAATTAAACCAACATTGCCTTGTCGCGACCCCAGATTAATTCCTTCATATAGTTGTTGTGCTAACATCATTGTTTTCCGCGTTTTAAAATTCAACTTACGGTTAGCTTCTTGTTGTAAAGAACTCGTCGTAAATGGTGGTGCTGGATAACGTTTACGTTCCTTTTTTAACACCTTTGTCACATCAAACGGTTGTTTGCGATCTAATTGTCCTAAAACAGTTTGAACTTCTGCTTGCGAATGCAATTCAGTCTTCTTATGATGCACGCCATAAAAATTGGCATTAAATTGATTTTTCTTTAATCTACCAGCCTGAAAACGACTAGGAATCGTCCAATATTCTACTGGTTGGAAATTACGAATTGACTTTTCACGATCAATCACCAGTTTTAAGGCTACTGATTGTACACGACCCGCGCTGAGCCCCTTCTTAATTTTTTGCCATAAAATCGGACTAATCGAATAGCCCACTAATCGGTCTAAAATGCGCCGGGCTTGCTGCGCATCAACCAAATCCATATTAACATTTCGCGGATGCTTAAAAGCATCTTTAACCGCGTCTTTCGTAATTTCATTAAATACTACTCGGTTATCATCTGCTAAATCTAAATTTAATAAATGGGCCACATGCCAAGCAATCGCTTCACCTTCGCGATCAGGATCGGCTGCTAAATAAACTTTTTTAGCTTTTTTGGCTTCTTTTTTTAATTCTTTAATAGTATCCCCTTTACCTCGAATAGAGATATAAGTGGGTTCATAATCGTGTTCAATATCAACACCCATGCGACTTTTAGGTAAATCACGAACATGGCCTTTGCTGGCTAAAACTTTGTAATTACGTCCTAAATACTTTTCAATTGTTTTAGCCTTGGCCGGAGATTCGACAATTACCAAATTCTTTTTAGCCGGACGGCGTTTGGTAGTTTTTGAGCTAACCAACATGAAGCTCCTTTCCTTAATCAAGTCGCTTCAAATCATATGCCAGTCATTTCCTATTTGTCAAATTTTTTTGTTCAAGCCCTAACTCAGCCAATAAATCACCAGCAGCAAAATATGGTCGCGCTCCCGCCGCAATTAGTTCATTACAACCTTGGGATAACGAACTATCTAGCGGTCCTGGAGCGGCCCAAACGTTCCGATTTTCTTGCAGTGCCAATTGGGCCGTAATTAAACTGCCACTGCGCTTTTTAGCTTGTGTGACAACTAATGTCTGACATAAACCGGCAATAATGCGATTACGCTGTGGAAAAAAATATTTTTGTGGGTGCGTTGTAGGGGGATATTCAGACAGCAATAACCCTTGTTGGGCAATAGTCATTTGTAATTGCCGATTAACCGCCGGATAATAATAATCTAAACTATTACCCACAACCCCAATCGTTTGCCCCTGATTGTCTAAAGTTATCTGGTGACACCAACCATCTGCTCCCTTAGCTAGCCCGCTCACTGTCACTACTTGAGCTTGCACTAAAGCAGGAACTAAACTGTGTACGACTGTTTGCGTATAAAAACTACTTTGCCGCGCCCCAACAATTGCAACCGTTGGGCGATTCAATAACTGTAAATTTCCTTGGTAATATAGCAAAGCCGGTGGATTATAGATTTCGCGTAACTTTTGTGGATAAACAGCGTCCAAGAATGTTAAACATGGTGGCATCATGGGATAATCTTGTTGCAAGCGTTGCTGAAATAACGAGCGTTTAGTCACCGTTAGTTGCTGTTTCACAAATTGAATTAATTGACTAACGGAATAATGCTGCAAGCTTAATTGACAAACTTGCAGCATTATTTTGTTGCTCACACAACGGGTTTGGGATAATTGATATAATAATTGACGTAATTGCATAACAAACACCAGCTCCGTAATTTTTTTTAAATTACGAATTTACTGCCAAATATTTTTTGACAGGCGCAAATGAACGTCGATGAATTGGACAGATTCCTTGCTTCTGTAAACCTGCTAAATGAATTTTAGTACCGTAGCCAGCATTTTGGGCAAAACCGTAACCGGGATAAACCTGATCATACTTAACCATTAATTCGTCTCTATAAACTTTAGCCACAATACTAGCAGCACCAATCGAAACACTCCGCGCATCACCTTTAATCAATTTAGTTTGCGCAATGGGAATTGGAATCCGCATGGCATCAACTAATAGATGATCAGGTTGGACCAATAATTGACTAACAGCTTGTGCCATTGTTAACTCCGTCGCATGATAAATATTTTCTTGATCGATTAATTGCGGACTACCTACGGCTACACTAACATCAATGGCTTGATCTAGAATTTGCCCATATAATTCATGGCGCTTGTGATCACTTAATTGTTTGGAATCATTAATTTCAATTAAATTAACATCCGCAGGTAAAATAACGGCGGCGACAACTACTGGTCCCGCTAACGGTCCCCGACCAACTTCATCAATTCCGGCTACTAGTTGTTGTTGTTGCCAAAAAGGTTGTTCAAATTTTTGCCGTCGTAAAAAAGCCGCTTTTAACGCCGTCGTTTTAGTTAACTGGCGTTGATGCGACTGAGCTAATTTTTGCACGCCAGCGCGGGAATCTTGCGCCAACGTTTGCCAATCTGCACTCGTTAATGATTGCTGGCTAATTAACTCTTTAATCTCGTGAATCTTTAATTGTGACCATTCAGTCATTGATTTCTTGCACCCAATCTAGAGTATATCTACCCAATAATCCTTGACGCACATCATTAATAATTTTATGAGCCGCACGATCAAAATCCTGCTCAAAATGCCACTGAGTGGTCAATTGCACTAATAATTGGGCACCTGTCAGAGTTAATTGTTGGGCGGTTAATTGATACTTTTGTTGTAAAATTGTTTCATAGTGCTGTTGCCAAAATTCTAATGCATAAATAGCCAAGTCTTGTTGTGGAATAACTTTATCACTAATCGCTTGCGTCAAAGCTAAATTAAATCCGACTCGTTCTTGCGTGATTTTGGGCCATAAAACTCCTGGGGTATCCAACAATTCCAAATGGTGTTTAGTCTTTAACCAATTCTGATTTTTAGTCACACCGGGGCGATTACCCGTCACAGCCACTTTTTTACCAACTAATTTATTTAATAATGTTGATTTACCAGCATTCGGAATACCAATGCACATGGCGCGCACTGTATAATTTTTGACCCCGCTTTGTTGGTATTTTTTTAATTTTGGCGCCATTAATTGTTCAATTGCCTTCAGTAGCGGTTGTAACTGATTAGTATGCTGTGCATCCAAAGCAATAACTGATTGCTGTTTTGTTTGATAAAAATTAATCCAGGCCTTAGTCATTCGTTCATCGGCCAAATCAGCTTTATTCAAAATAATTAACCGAGGTTTGGAATTAATCATTTGATCTAAAACCGGATTCAACGAAGAAAAAGGCAACCGGGCATCCCGCACTTCTAAGACTAAATCTACTAATTTCAGATGGTCTTGGATTTGATTTTTAGCCTTATTCATGTGACCTGGGTACCATTGAATCGTCATGTCCTTATTTCCTTTCTAGTACCTTAAATGCTTGGTTCAACATTGGATCATGTCCTTGAGCCTTTTGCATTAAAGCTTGGGTTAAAGCTTGTCTAGTTTTAGCATCCAAATTACCACTTTGTTGTGGTAATTGCTGTTGTACTTGAAAGGCTGTCAATTGTTGTTGCGTAGTCGCATCCAACTGGCCGGTAACTGGAACTGCTAATCCCACAGCATTTAACACTTTTTGAGCAACTTTCACATCGCCGCTAGTTTGCTGAGCAGTAATCGTTTTTTGACTGGTAAAAGCATTAATATTTAAATAATCTGGATACTTAACTTTGAGTGTCGGTTCTAAGCCTTTGTGATTAATCCAAGAACCATTGGGGGTCAACCACTTAGCGGTAGTGATTTTCATCTCTGAGTCTGAACTTAACGGACTTAAAGTTTGCACCACTCCCTTACCAAAGGTCTTTTCACCAATCACTGGTATTTGTGCAGACTGCTTTAAGGCTGCTGCAAAAATTTCAGCAGCACTGGCGGTACCCTTATCAACTAAAACGACCGTCGGTAATTTAACTTTATAATTTTTTAAATATTTCGCACTAGCATGATACGTCTTCGTCCCATCCGTTCGTGAAACCATAGTCATTATCTTTTGACCATTGGTCAGAAACATACTAGAGGCCGCTAATGCTTGTTCCATAACTCCACCAGGGTTATTTCGAACATCAATAATTAACTTTTGGGCACCTTGACGTTGAACTTTTTGTATTTCTCGCTTCAGCTCACTAGCAGTATGTTCGGAAAATTGGGTAATCGTAATTTCGGCTACTTTGCCATGATGATTAACCACTTTGCCCATTACCGTCGCCACTTTAATTGGTGCCCGAACCAAAGTTTTAGTAAAGGTTTGTGTGCCGCGTCTAATTTCTAAATGAACTTTGGTCCCTGCTTTACCACGGGTCAATTGCGAAGCTTGATCAACTGTCATTTTTTGCGTGGAATGTTGATTAATTTTGGTAATAATATCTTTAGTTTTTAAACCGGCTTTAGCCGCTGGTGATTTCGGCATTGCTGAAACAATTTGAATGCCAGCATTAGCTTGTTCAATCGTAGCTCCGATCCCAGAAATTTTCCCAGAAATATTACTATTGAATGAATCTTGATCTTGGTCCGCCATAAACTCCGAATAAGGATCATCCAAAGACTCCAGCATTCCCTTAATTGCACCATTGATTAGCTTTTTAGAAGATACTTTCTGATAATAATTTTGATTAATTGTTTCATATACTTGTTGAACTTGGCTAAAATTACCCATAGAACCTTGATTCTTAAGTTCCACTGCCATAAAAATAAATGCGCCAGCAACCCCAATTAAAATTCCACCAACAATGGAAAATATTACTGTTGACCAAGAAAACTTTTTTTTCATGCCGAATCACTCGTTTCTTTAAGAATTAAAATGTGCCTGGGACTCTTGATATTTAGCAAAAGCCTGATCATAAATGTCCATTGTCGGTAAATACGATCCATTCAATTCCAGATATTCCGAAATTTCTGTATAGTCTTGCGCTTGTTTTGGAAAAGTTTGGTCAAAAAAAGCCGCTTCCGCAAAATGAGCAATGGGACTAGTACTATTAGGATTTCGTTGCGTCATTAAATATTCATAAAAAGATTTTTCCATCAACTAACACTCCTAAAACTTGCTCGAATAAACACTAACGACAATTTTATTTTTGTGCAAATCTAAATCTTTGACTTTAAAATAATAACCACTGTCATTTTGATAATCTTGTAAATTAATATTGATTAATTGCTTACTGCTATTAATGCTTACCCAAGAAGGAAAATGATAATTATGTTGAATATAACCGAGAACAAAGCCCAACGGAATACCCAAGTGACCAATTTTTAGATGTTGGGCTTTTAATTGGACACCACCACTAGCAGTGGGAAAAGAAGCCGTTTGTAGCTGAAAATCAATTTTTGACCCTAACAAATCAGCACTCCCCACTAACGAAATGTGTTGATCAAATTTTAAATGATATTGAATATCCTTACTGTTTAAATATTCATTAATATAATGATTTGCTAGCCTCTGTGCTTGCTGCTTAGTTAACGTTACTTCAAAAACTGGTTGAGAATCATTGGCTGGTGCAGGTTGTTTAGAAATAACCGCAGAATCAATCGGGCGCGTTACAGCATACCACATACCCGCACCTCCCAGAATCAGGATTGCCACTAATATTAAAAAAGCCCATTTCCACCAATTACGTTTTGTATCTACACTGCGTCTCATTTTAAATTAATCCACTCCTTTTGGCTTAATTGCAGTTGGTGCCATAATTTTTTGGTCATTAACTGATAACCTTGATGATTGGGATGAAAATAGTCTTTCGTATATAACAACGGATTTGTTGTTGTTTGTTCTTTTTTCGAATATTTCAATTTTTTAGGTTGAGCAATAGCTGACACATCCACAAAATGCATTCGATAATTATTATGGGCTAAATTTTTGCTGGATTGATTCCATTGCAAAACCGCCTGCTGCACACTCCGAGCTTTTTTAACATAAATAGCATACGGATTATAAATGCCAATCAAATAAATCGGCGCTTTATCATTATAGCGCCGAATAGTCATCACCATTTGAGACATTTGTTGCACATAAGCATCATTAGCCGCTTGAAATTGTTGATTGGACAAATTTAACCCATGTTTTTGTAAAACATGCATAATATTATTACCACCAGCTGTCAGGATAACAATATCACTTTTCTGCAATGCTTTTTTGAGAGCAGCGTTATGTTGAACCCGCTTTAAAATTTGTCCGCTCGTTTCACCACTAATACCAAAATTTCGCATTTTTACTCGGCGATGACTGGCTATTCTTAAAGGTTTTTGAATCAAATGCGTATAACCACCTTGATGGTGACCGTCACCAACGCCATAAGTCAAAGAATCACCCACAGCCACCACTTTTAAAGTAGTTGTTTGACTCTTAGCAGCAACTTGATGAACGTGAATGTTGACTAAGCTAATAGCTAACAAAAAACTAATGAGAATCTTTATTTTTTGCAAAGTTAACTCCTTCAATTTATCAAATTGTTAACCGCTTATTATTGCCGATAATAAATAATCGCAAAGGCACCCTCGCCAGTATGGGTCATAATAATCGGACTAGTTAGTTCAATTGTGGTCTTAATCTGCGGAAATTGAGCTTGAACTTGTTGTTTAATTTGCTGCGGCAAAGTATCATCACTCACATAAGACATGCCAATTTCACTAATTTGGTCGCCATGTGCATCAATATCTTCAATACGTGATTGAATAAAATTCTTAATCACTTTAATTCCGCGTCCCTTTTTGGCAATCGTCAATTTATGATTTTGTAACTGCACAACCACATCAATATTTAATAATGACGTCAATGTCGCCGCCATTTTGCCTAGACGTCCGCCTTTAATAATATTTTCTGGATGGGGAATACAAACGTATAATTGCGTTTGTTCAGCAATATGTTTAATCGCGGGTAAAATTTCGGCCACTGTTTTTTTCTGCTGTGCCATTTTCGCAGCTGCTAAAACTTGAAAAGCCATCCCTCGATCTGTTGAACCACTATCAACCACGGTCACTTTGGTGGAAGTCAACTCTGCTGCTTGCTTGGCAGCATCTACCGTACCACTTAATCCCTTAGTCAAGGTAATGGCCAATACCTCACTGCCATCTTGACCTAATTTGTTAAAGGCCTCGACAAAGCGACCGATGGGTGGTTGACTCGTTTTCGGAAAATTAGTACTAGCCAACATTTTTTGGGAAAATTCCTGGCGAGTAATGTCTTGACCATCAACATATTGTTGATTATCAATTTCAACAGTTAATGGCACTACTGTAATTTGATAGTCTGTAATTTCTTTTGGTGTCAGTTGCACAGAAGAATCTGTTAAGATTTTTACATTTGTCATTTGTGGAAACCTACCTTTATCATTTCAGGTCTTTAAGCTATAATCTCTAAAAGAGTTGTTTACTTAAAGATTGTATCAAACGTTCACAACTTTAGCACATTTTTATTAATTAAAGGAGCGCTTGTCTTGACCAATATTTTTGCCAAACCTCAAAAAACTTCGAAAATTTACCGAATTACTAACGAAATCTTCAGTGCCATTACTCACGGAATCGGTCTACTACTGGCAATCGCCGGTACTGTATTATTAATTATTAAAGCTGTCCATCAGCACCCCATGGCTAAAACTTTGAGCGCCTACTTAATTTATAGCTGTACACTTATTTTTTTGTATCTTTGTTCAACACTTTTTCATAGTCTTTACTTTACTAAAGCTCAACACATTTTTCAGATTCTAGACCACAGTTCTATCTTCTTATTAATTGCGGGGACTTACACACCTTTTTGTCTACTCGGAATCCCCGCACCATTTAATATTGTTTTATTAAGTACTATTTGGATCATTACTATTGGTGGTATCATTTACAAAATTTTTAACTTGGGCGCGCACCCTATCATTGATACTAGCCTGTACGTTATCATGGGATGGTTAGTCATTTTAGCCATGAAGCCCCTACATCATTCCTTAGGTACTACTGGAATTTTGCTCCTGTTTTTTGGAGGAATTGCCTTCACTATTGGCGCTTTACTGTATACAATGCGGGGTATTAAATACATTCACGTTATTTGGCACATCTTTGTGATGCTGGGTACCACTTTGATGTTTTTCTCAGTTTATTTATTTTTATAATGATCTCGCCGTTGATAAACTAAAAATTCATGAGCCCAAAGATTTTGGTCATCAACTTGACCAGTTTGTCGCTTAATGAGTTGAAATTGTTGGTAATCAATGGGAATCATCCACGTATCGCCGCTAAATTGTGCGGCGATTTTAGTTACATATAAACGTTGAACTTGCTGGGCAAACATAGTAAATAAAGCTGGTCCTCCAAAGATAAATACCCGCTCATCGTGACTAATTAACTGCTCAATTTCCCTTTGCGAGGTCGCCACGGTTAAGTCGGCTGTTTGCGAAAATTGCTCAGGAAAATGTGTCAAAACGATATTTCTCCGTTCTGGCAAAGGTCGCGCATGAGGAAAACTACGCAAAGTTTTAGAACCCATCACGATTGTACTGTGTAGCGTTGTTTGTTTTAAATAATGTAAATCTGCTGGTAACTGCCACGGCAAATGCCCGTTTTGGCCAATTAAGTGATTTTGATCTTCGGCCCAAATATATGCTAGCATGCTTTACTCCTTAAACAGCCACGGGGGCCGAAATACTGGACTGGGGATGATAATTTTGTACGTTAATTTGTTGCAACGTTAACTGATCAATACTCGTTATTTGCGGATCTAAAACCAGTTGCGGTCCCGCCGTTGGTTGACGTTGTAGTTGCAATTTAACTTGGGCTAAATGATTTTGATAAATATGGGCGTCACCCAAGGTATGAATCAATTTTCCCGGTTTTAAATGAGTTACTTGGGCAATTAATTGTGTTAATAACGCATAACTGGCAATATTAAACGGCACACCCAAAAACAAATCTGCACTCCGTTGATATAACTGGCACGACAAATAACCATCGTTAACATAAAACTGAAACAAGGTGTGGCAAGGAGGAAGAGCCATGTTTTTTAATTCTGCCGGATTCCAAGCTGTCACAATTAGTCGGCGAGAATCAGGATTCGTTTGAATTTGTTCAATCACCTGGGCAATTTGATCAATTTCTTGTCCGTCAGCTTGCCAATGACGCCACTGTTTCCCATAGACATTACCCAAGTCACCAAATTTTTGCGCAAACTGATCATCTTGTAAAATTTGTTGGCAAAACAATTGCTTTTGTCGTTGATATTCCTGATTGAACTGCGCATCTTGTAATGCTCGGTGCCCAAAGTCTGTCATATCGGGACCTTGGTAAGCAGAACTTTGGACATATTTTTGAAAAGCCCATTCATCCCAAATATGGTTATTATGTTGTAATAAATACTTAATATTACTATCACCCCGTAAAAACCATAATAATTCCGATTTAATCAAACCAAAAGGGACTTTTTTAGTCGTTAACAGGGGGAAACTATCTTGTAAATCAAACTTCATTTGGTAACCAAACAAACTATAAGTTCCGGTCTGAGTGCGATCCGTCTTAAATTGCCCCGTCGTTAAAACCGTGTGTAACAACTGTAAATACTGTTCTTCATTTTTAGTTGTTGCCATTAGTTATCCCTCTCTGCTAATTCTAACCACCGATCACTCGCCATATCTAATTGCTGTTTAACCTCAGTCAGTTCTGTTTGATGCTTCAAAATTTCTTGATAATTATTACCTTCCGTACTCATTAACTGTTCTAAATGCGCTTTTTGTTGTTCTAACCGAGTGATTTTAGGCTCTAGATCTTTTAATTCCAATTGTTGCGCATAAGTTAATTTATTAGTTGGCGCTGTTTTGACTTGCGGCGCAGCCGCTTTATTTGACGCGGCTTTCTTCGCTTTAGTTTGATTACTTGTTAAATATTGTGAATAAGAACCCCAATAACGCTGCACTTGACCGTGACCGTGGAAAATTAATAAATCATCAGTAATTTTGTCCAAAAAATAACGATCATGCGAAACCGTAATGACACTACCACTAAACTGGGTTAAATAATCTTCCAGAATTGTCATGGTTTCAATATCCAAATTATTAGTTGGTTCATCAAACAATAAAACATTCGGTTGTTGAATGAGAATGGCTAACAGATATAGCCGCCGTTGTTCACCGCCGGATAAGTCACGAATAAACGCCCCCTGCTGTTTAGGAGAAAATAAAAATTGTTCCAGTAATTGTGAAGCCGACATCTTATCGCCCTCACTGTTAGCCACATTTTGGCCAATAGATTCTAGATAAGTAATTACTCGTTGGCTTGGGTCCATTTGTTCTACTTGTTGCGTATAATAACCAATTTTAACTGTTTGACCAACATTTAATTGACCCTTTGTTAACTGCTGGCGACCTGCCAAAACATTCAAAAAAGTGGTTTTTCCGGCACCGTTAGCGCCAATAATTCCTACATGCTCACCAGAATTAATTCTTAATGTTAAATCTTGTAATAAGACTTGTTGGCCAAATGCCAATTGTGCTTGTTTTAATTCGAATACATCTTTACCCAAGCGTTGGTGTTGTATATCAATATTGAGTTGTTGCTCTGAAAACTGAGATTGATTTTTTAAAGTTTGACTTAGTTCTTTAAACCGCTCCACACGGGCATTTTGTTTGGTTCCTCGGGCCTGAACCCCAGCCCGAATCCATTTTAATTCATGGCGGTATAAATTCTGCTGGTGTTGTCTCGTTGCTGCTAAAGTGGCCTCATTTTGGGCCCGCTTTTGTAAATAGTCTTCATAATTACCACTATATTCTTGTAATGTTTGATTACTTAATTCAAAAATACGATTAGCAACTAAGTTTAAAAAGTAGCGGTCATGGGTCACGAAAATCACAGCACCAGCATAATTATTTAAAAAATTAGCTAGCCAGCTGATAGCTGTTTCATCCAAGTGATTAGTCGGTTCATCTAAGATTAATAAATCAGAATCAGAAACTAAAATTTGCGCTAAACTGACTCGGCGCACCTGACCACCCGACAATTCTTGAATTCGTTGATTAAATTCAGTAATGCCTAATTTCGTCAAAATCGTTTCGACAGTTGCTTGAAACTCCCAACCATCAATGCGATCCATTTGTTCTTGTGCTTGAAAAAAGTTCTGCGCAACTTGGGGATTATCGCTATCTCTACTATATTGACTTAATGCTGCTTCGTATTGCCGCACACTGACATACAAGGGTTCGTCCCCCTGTAAAATGGCCTCTAACACCGTTTTTTGCGGATCTAAATACGGATTCTGCTTCAAGTAGCTAATTTGATAATCGCGCGGATGGTCAATCACACCTTGCTTGAGTAAAGTTTCATCAACCAAAGAATTAAGTAGCGTCGTTTTACCAACCCCGTTTAATCCTAACAAGCCAATGCGATCCGGTTGTTGAATTTTAAAATTAACTTGCTTAAATAAAGTTCGTGCTCCAAATGATTGTTGCAAATTATTGACACTAAACATTTTCATAACTTAATCACCTTTAATCTGAGCATCACGTTGTCGTAAAGCTTTGAGTATTTCTTGTTGCTGGTTAGCTAATTGTCGACTTACAATTTGTTGCTGAATCCACAATAAATCTTGACCAATCTTTGGCCCCGGTTTCAAGTTTAATTCTTGCATGAGCAATTGTCCGTCCACTGCCAAATCATGACTACTTTTAATGGGCAATTGTTGATAAACTGCTGCCAATTGCTGTGCTTGATCTTTTTGATTTAACAAGCCCAACAATTGGCAACAATTTTGGACCACTGGTTTTTGAGCCTGGTAAATATCCCAAGTCGTTAGTTGTGGTAATTGTTGCAATAATTGCACGCTCTTCATGGTGACTTTAATAACAGCATTCGCCAATTTCCAAGCTTTCAAAAATTGTAACAATTGGGCTTTATCCAGCTGCCATTGCCAGCCCAATAAAGTCCAAACTTGCGTTTGATTTTGTAAATTTAGCTGGGCATCTAACGTTAATAATTCGGATACTTGAGCATCAGCCAGTTGTGGACAATACCGATTCAATTGTGTTTGTAGCATCGTTTCTAAACCGACTTGCCAACACGGTGCTTGCATTAATTTCAGCCACTCATCGCGAATTCGTTCAACCGCAATTTTAGACAATAAATTCGCATTAGCTGCAATCCCTGCTTGTGTCGCAGCATCGATTGTAAAGTCGAGCTGTGCTTGAAAGCGGACCGCGCGAAGCATGCGCAAAGCATCTTCGTGAAAACGTTCTTGAGGATTGCCAACGGCTTTAATCCGGCGGTGTTGTAAATCAGCTACTCCCCCAAATAAGTCAATAATCTGACCTTGAGTCGTCATAGCTAATGCATTGATCGTAAAATCGCGGCGTTTTAAATCTTGTTTTAAAGACCGCACAAACTCTACATGATCAGGACGACGATAATCTTGATACCCCGATTCAGTCCGAAAAGTGGTAATTTCATAAGTTTGATGAGCAGTAATGACGGTCACTGTTCCATGATCAATCCCGGTATCTGCAGTATGGTTAAAAATAGCTTTGATTTCTGCCGGATAGGCACTAGTCGCCAAGTCCACATCATGAATCGGACGTTGTAATAACATGTCACGGACACAACCACCAACAAAGTAAGCCTCAAAGCCAGCCGCATTAATTTGCTCTAAAACAGGAATTGCTGCTGCAATCGCAGTCGGAAAATGTTCAATTCTCATTGTTTAAATTCAACTCCTGTTCCAACTCATTCATTTCCCAATCGTTAGGTACTAATTTTAGATAATTATGAACAGCATTTTTCAGCAAATCTGGAGCTGAACTTTTCCGTAATAAAGTAATCAAGTCCTTTAAATAATTAGGATTATCCTTAAATTGATCATAAACACTCAAAAAAGCCGTTTGGGCGGCCGAAATTTGTTCGAGAGCGCTCAAGGAGCGGGCCCGGTTCCATTGTGCTTGTCCATCATCACGCAACTGATCTGCATATTGGTCCAATAAATTCAAATTTGCTTGGTGTTCATTTTTTAATAAATAAATTTGACTCAAAGCTAAAATTAAACTAGTTGGCGCATCTAACATCTTCAAACCTTGTTTTAATAAAGTCACTGCTGGATCTAAATCACCTAGTCGTTGTGCACTGGTAGCTACCAATTCATATAACAATTCACTATAAGGATCATAGCTCAATCCTTGCTGAGCTGCTTTAAATGCCGCAGCTGGCTGATTCTGGGCCAAATTTAAGCGACTTTCCAAAATATAACCTGAAGTATAATCCGGTGCTAGTTGTAATAATTGTTCAATTAAAGTCTGTGCTTGTTGATAATGTTTTAATTCTAATTCCAGATTAGCATAATTATATAGATTATCCGCATTTAAAAATTCGGGTGTGGTTTGTTGATAACTGGCCTCCGCCGCTTCATAATCACCTAGTCCCACTTGCGCTGCAGCTAAGCGTTGGTACAGTGAAATTCCTGAAAATTCGAAAACATCTTGATCAATTAACTGCTCATAATAATCAGCTGCTTGTTGAAATTGATTTTCGTTAAAATATAATTCCGCTAACGCAAATTGAATCACTTGTTCCTGTGGTGCTAATTTTAATGCTTGTTGCAATTTTTGCTCACTAACCTCATAAAGACCTAAGGTTTGATAAAGATCCGCACTAACCATTAATGATGCGACATAAGCCGGTGAATCTGCCTGAATTTGTGCCAACAAATTGGTTGCTTCATCAACTTCATCATTAGAAATCAGCGTCTCTGCCAAATTAACTTTTAGAATATCCTCCTGAGGCAATTGTTTTAACAAGGAGCGGTAAACTACAATTGCACTATCCACTAATCCTGACTGCTGTAGCTGTTGTGCCGCTTCATACAAATCATCTACAGAATCACGCTGTAAAGCTTGTTTTAACAGTGACTGTCCATGGTCAAAATCACCTTGTTGTAAAGCCGCCACCGCCTGTTTGCTATATGTCATTTAAAATACTCCTTTAATTCCGTTAATTTCAAGATAACACAAATTAAGAGACTTACCAGTATTACATCTGTCATAAAATATTTTCTAAATCAATTTGACACTTTTGATCCAAAAAAATAAGGGTACGACTAGCACAACAATCACTAAAGTATTTAAAAACTCCCAAGTTATATAAAATCCTCTGAAAAAACTACTTAATCAGTAATTTCCAAAAGTCAGTTTTAATGACTAATTTTTTAATAACTTTTAGATTTAGTATTGTCGCATGAACCTTCAAGAAACTAGGACCCAAAGAATTTGGCGTCAATTGAGACGAACATTTTCTTTTGATAATATTCCCAAAGTCAGTAGCTCGTATCCAACTTTATACAATTCGAAAATTAAAGTTCAGACTTTAATCTGGAATATCGTTAGTACGCAACTTCTCATCTACTTTTGTCCTAACTTCTATTTCAGGCTAGTTGCATCCTTATCAATTATACCGGCAAATAAATAATAGTTGGGAAAAGCGGACTTAATTAGCTGACCAGCGGTTAAGCACATTTTCCCAGAACAATTTCCTTATGTAAGCTAAGACGATTATAACAAATATTATAATCGCCCGTGATAAACAATCTTTTAAAAAATTATTTAACTGCGTCTTTTAATGTCTTACCTGGTTTGAAGGCAGGAACATCACTAGCAGGAATTGTGATTTCTTCATTCGTTTGTGGGTTGCGACCCTTACGAGCAGCACGATGACGAACTTCAAAATTACCAAAACCAATTAATTGAACTTTTTCGCCCTTAACTAAACTTTCTTGGATAGAACTGAAAACTGCATCAACTGCAGCAGTAGAATCCTTCTTAGTTAAACCAGTTTTTTCAGCTACATTTTGAATTAATTCTGCTTTATTTGCCATAATTTTTTTCACCTCCGTGAAGCAATGAAGTGATCATTACTTAATCAAAATGACGACTACCACACCATCATTCTTTAACAAATTATCATAAGATTCCCAAGCTAGCAAGGAATAATCACATTTTTTTACGAACTTTTGTAATTCTTAATAAAAATTTTATTTAAATCCACCAAAACAGTCTATTTCCGCATTCGCGCAATGATCTTAATCGGCGTACCAGTAAAATCAAACATTTCCCGTAACTGATTTACAATAAAGCGCTCATACGAAAAATGAAAGAGCTCTGGATCATTCACAAAAGCGACAAAGGTTGGTGGATTAACCGCAACTTGCGTCAAATAATATAGCCGCAAACGTTTATTTTTCACAGTTGGTGCTGGCGCAATTGCAGTAGCTTTTAACAATAAATCATTCAGCAATGACGATTGAATCCGCCGATTTTGGTTTTCATAAACTGCCGTTACTAGTTCAACAATTTGATCTAAGCGTTGGTTTTTCAGTGCTGACACAAAAACAATTGGTGCATAATTTAAATATCGAAATTCTTGGCGCAAATAATCTGTAAATTCTTGCATCGTTTTTTGATCTTTATGTTGGACAGCATCCCACTTATTAACCGCAATAATGACCCCACGACCAGCTTCGTGCGCTAAACCAGCAACTCGTTTATCTTGCTCACGAATCCCTTGCTCGCCATCAATCACCATAACGACTACATCACTACGATCAATCGCGCGCATAGCCCGCATCACTGAATACTTTTCCGTGTTTTCATATACTTTACCACGTTTACGAATGCCCGCAGTATCAATCATCGTATACAATTGGCCTTCATCATCCACAAAACTGGTATCAATCGAATCACGTGTCGTCCCTTCCATATTGGAAACAATTACACGCCGTTCGCCTAAAATGGCATTAACTAATGACGACTTACCGACATTCGGTCGTCCAATAAAGCTAAATTTAATAGCAGGATCTTCATCAACTAATTGGTCATCAGGAAAACTTTGAACCACTTGATCTAATAAATCTCCCAAACCTGTACCATGAACTCCGGAAACGGGGAATGGTTCACCTAAACCTAACGTATAAAATTCATAAATATCTTGACGCTGCTCTAAATTATCGGCCTTATTAACTGCTAAAACGACGGGCTTCTTAGCTTGAAACAAGATATGAGCTACCGTTTCATCTTCTTTAACGACGCCCACCCGACCATCAACAACCATCACAATGACATCAGCTTCGTCGATGGCAATTTCTGCTTGGCTTTTAATTTCTTGATTGAGCGTTGTATCTTCTAAAGTAATTCCGCCTGTATCAATCACCGTAAATTGTTTATTTAGCCATTCAGCATGCGTATAAATCCGATCGCGAGTTACTCCAGGAGTATCTTCAACAATAGCGATTCGTTCACTTGCAATTCGATTAAACAAGGTAGATTTTCCAACGTTAGGGCGTCCAACTAATGCTACTACTGGCATTGCCATATTTTCACCTTCTTAAAATTATTTAATCAAAAAAACTGGCTCCAAAGAGTCAGCTTTTGCACAATAAGTTTGATTAATTTTGAGAATTTTCATCATCCACAATATCACCTAAAGCAAAACCACGTTCTTCATCAGGCAAAGTGTAATCAATCTCTTCTTCTTGAGATTCAGCTTCTTTTTTAGCATGCGGATTTTCCGTTAATTCTTTAATTGACAGACCTAAACGCTTTTGCTCTGGATCGACATTTAAGACTTTCATGTGAACTTGTTGACCAACTTGTAAAACATCAGCTGGCTTATCGACATGATTCCAAGAAATTTGGGAAACATGAACTAATCCTTCAACCCCTGGTAAGACTTCAACAAAGGCGCCAAAATCAGTCAAGCGTTTGACGACACCGTCGATTTCATCACCAACGGCAATCTTTTCGGAAACACTTTCCCAAGGTCCTGGTTGTGCAGCTTTAATAGACAAAGAAATTCGTCCACGTTCTTTATCAACATCTAAAACTTTAACTTTAACCTTTTGCCCAACTTCTAAAACATCAGCTGGCTGATTAACTCGTTCATAAGAAATTTGTGAAACATGAACTAAGCCGTCCATACCGCCTAAATCAATAAAGGCGCCAAAATTAGTTAAACGAGAAACCTTAGCTTCGATAATATCACCTGGTAAGATGCGTTCCATAACTTCAGCTTCACGTTGCTTCTTTTCTTGAGCTGCAATTTCTTTATGTGATAAAACAAAGCGATTCTTAGCTGGTTGCACTTCAATAATTTTCAAATCTAAAGTTTGGCCAACGTAAGGCTTTAAATCACGAACAAAATGATCTGAAATCATCGAAGCCGGAATGAAACCACGCAAACCGTCCACTTCAACTAACAAACCACTTTTGACAGTTCCGGTAACTTTTCCTTGAACTGTAGTATCTTGATTCATCAAATCAGCCATTTTAGCGTAGGCTTTTTGATTTTCAATACGGCGTTGAGATAAAATAAAACTACCGTCTTCTTTGTCACTCGCAGAATGCCGCACGACTAATAATTCTAATTTATCGCCAACTTGTGCCAGCTTATGAATATCAGCCTTCCGATCTGCAGTTAGTTCACGCAGTGGGACAACTCCTTCAACTCCAGAATTATCAATACCTACAACCAGTTGATTGTCTTCAACTGATAATACCTCCGCGGTAACCACATCGCCAATTTGTACTTGATCAAAACTATCAAGCGCTTGCTCCATGGGATTTATGCTGTTATTCTCTTCAGCCATTTTTACATCCTCCTCGCCATCGTTCGAAATCTATCTTAATGTAAAATCACTTCAATTACCAGTGCTATTAATTAATTCTTTAATTTTATTTGAATAATTTGCAGTGCTTTGTCAATAACTTGATCAATGTTCAAGCCAGTCGTATCAAGAATTTGCGCATCTTTCGCCTGAATTAATGGTGAAATACTTCGATGAGAGTCTTTATAATCACGTTGCGTAATCTCTTCTTCAATTTGGGCTAAAGGTGTGGTAATTTTACGAGTTAAATTTTCTTGATAACGCCGCTGTGCACGTTCTTGAACACTCGCTGTCATAAAAATTTTAACTTGTGCGTGGGGTAAGACCACAGTCCCAATATCTCGGCCATCCATGACTACATCGTTGTTTTGTGCCAATGCTCGTTGTTGTTGCACTAACAATGTCCGTACCCCTTGTAACGCCGAAACTTGTGAAACATTTTGCGCAATGATTGGTGTCCGAATTGCCGCCGTGACATCTTCTTGACCGGCGTAAACTAACTGTTGTTGATTTTCTAATCGAAAAGTAACTGGATTGGCTTGCAACGCTTGAACAATTGCAGCTTCAGCACCGTAATCAAGCTGCAATTGCGTCGCTAACCAAGTGGCTGCGCGATACATAGCTCCCGTATCAACATATAAAAAATTTAATTTTTGTGCAACTGCTTTTGCAATTGTACTTTTACCAGCAGAAGCTGGTCCATCAATAGCTATTTGCATTTAAGCACTCCTAATAACAGTAAAAGAGGTTGGGCCAATAAGACTCATACTCATCTAACAAAATGAACATTCAGTCATTATTGTGTTTCAAAAGTCAGCAATTTAAGTCTAATGATTTTAAAGTCTTTCATTCAGTTTTAGACTTAAAAATTTCATTCAACTACTTGATGACTTTTGCTCCCAGCCTCTCAAAATTTAGTGAACACGCAAGCGCATCCCTGGTCGTAAAACGGTGTTACTAGACATTCCATTTAATTGGTATAACTGCTGAGTTGTCAGCCCATGATTAAGTGCAATTCGATAAGCATTATCATGAGCTTGTACAACATAATAAGAAGAATTAGTTGCCGAAGAACTTGCTGCCGTAGTTGCTTGCTGATTAGTATTAGCCTGCTCAGCAGTATTATTATCAGCTGCAGCGGTATTATTCGTTGGACTTTGTTGTGTATTAGTAGTTTCCGGCTGATTAGTTGTAGTTTCCTTAGCAGTCTTATCAGATGGAGATTCAGATTTTTTATTGGTCGACTGATTCAAATGTGATGCTACTTTTTTAGCTTTTTGCTTTTTTGCTTTTTTATGAGTTGCAGTACTTTTAGGCTTCGAACTAACTGCCACTTGACTAGTACTATCAACTGCCGTCTTTTGATGACCGGCTGAAACAGCCGACCAAACAATTGGCAAACACATAATTGCCAGTAGCACGATCACTAATGACCAAACCAAAACCTTATTACTTTTTTGAGTTTCTTTACGTTGAACCCGTGAATACTCTGCAGAAGTTTCTGGCGTTGTAGAGTCTGTCACAGATGATGTATCTTTTTGATCAGCAGAATCTCCAAATGTTGCTTCCCAAAGTTTAGGTTTTTTATCGCTCATTAATCTCACCTCTAATAACTATTAAGTTTACCAGTTAAATGGATAAATTTCATTAAAAAAGAAAAAACTGAAGATTTTTTTATCAAAATTTTAAACGTCTAGTTAATAAAATGCTCAAAATCGAATTAATAACACCTTTAACTAAATTAAATGGCACAACCCCAAATAATACGTATTTTGCCACCGGCATTCCGATATGAAAATTCAGAACGGTCATATATAAGGGCATTAAAATAAAGTAGTTAGCCAAAGACAGCACAATAGTTAAACTCAAAGTTCCACAACCGTAAGCTAACCAATTAGCATGATCGTTACGCAGTAACAAAACAATCGGAATAATAAATGCCAAGCTAGACAAGAGTGATGAAAAATCACCAATTAAACTAGCTACATTCATTCCCATTAACACCCAATGTAATAATACTTTACAAAAAGCTACTAACGTTCCGGTCGACATTCCATAAAGACCAAAGGCCAATAACACCACAACATCACTAACATCCATTTTCAAAAAAGAAAAGCCTGGAATCAATGGAATTTCAATATACATTACTAAAGTTGCCAAAGCGGTTAATAAAGCACCACCAATGACTTTATTGTGCGCTAACTTACTTCTTTCCATAAAAAAAGACCTCCAACAAATCGTTGCAAGGCAAATGAGACCATTAAATAATGATCTTGCGTTTTCTATCATCTGGACTATACCATCGGCTTTTGGAATTACACCAAATCCACCATTGCTGGGTTGCGGGCTATCACCGCCGGTCAGGAATTTCACCTTGCCTTGAAAACGATATTTATTATAATTTTTTAAGAGCTTTGACTTCATCTTGCGTCAAAAAGCGCCAGTCGCCAGATACTAGACCATCTAACGTTAAGAATCCAACTTGCTCTCGTCTTAATTTTACCACATTAAAGCCGACTTGTTTAAACATTTCCTTAACTTGATGATTCATGCCTTCGTGGATCACTAGTTTTACTAGTGAAGTTTGCCGTTGACGATCAATACTCATAATTTCCGATTTAGCTGGAGCAGTCTTACGGCCCTTGATCTTAACTCCATGTCGTAATTGTTCTAACGCTTGAGAAGTTACAATCCCAGATAATTTAGCAATATAAACCTTATTAACTTGATTACTTGGATGTAATAAATGGTTGGTTAGATCGCCATCATTCGTCATTAGTAATAAACCGGAAGTATCATAATCCAAACGTCCTACTGGATAAATTCTCGTATCAATAATATCTTTAAAATAATCCGTTACTACTTTGCGTCCCTTTTCATCATGAACCGATGAAATCACCCCGCGTGGCTTATAAAATAACAAATAGACTTTGGGCCGTTTTTCAATCGCTACGCCATCGACTTCAATCAAGTCGTGTGTGGAAAATTTACTCCCTAACTCGCGAATTACTTTGCCATTAACTTGCACTCTCCCCGCCGTAATTAAATCTTCTGCTTTCCGGCGCGAAGTAACTCCCGCATTGGCAATCAATTTTTGTAATCGTTCTGTCTGTTTCATTCGTCTCTATCCTTTTTTGAAAATAAATCAACATTTCCTTGCTGATCCAAATTTTGTTCTTGAAATGCCGCTAAGGGTGGTAAATCTGCCAATGATGTTAATCCAAAGTAATTTAAAAATTCCTTCGTAGTACCATACATCATGGGACGTCCGGGGGCATCTTTATGGCCTGTTACTTTGATTAGTTGCCGGACAAGCAATGTTTGTAAAGTCGCACTACTATTTTTCACACCACGGATCTCATCGATTTCAATGCGTGTGACCGGTTGCTGATAAGCAATGATTGCTACAACTTCTAGTGCGGCAGAACTCAACTTATTAGCTTGCTCAGTTTGCCAATATTGATCTAACAAATCATGATATTTAGCTTTGGTTAATAGCTGATACTGCTCACCAAATTGCTTAATTATCAAAGGATACTGGTCAGTAGTCTCTAAGACTTCAGTTAAGTTGACCAACTGTTGCCGCACACTGGCTAAGTCTTTGTTTAATAAAGTGGCTAAATCCTGCAAGGACAACCCCTGCTCACCCGCGACAAATAACAAGACGATTAATTCTTGCTGCACTTATTTTTACCTCAACTTTACCAAAATATCACTTTGATAATCAATTTGTGTGACTAAAACTGTTTGATCTTTAACTAATTCCAATAAGCCCATAAATTTGGTAACTACTTCTTCAACTTGAGCACTCTGTTGCAACAATTGCTGAAAAGTTAATTGGTGTTTCTGCTGCAATTGTTGCATAATTTGCTCTTGCGCTTGCGTCACCGAAATAGTTTCTAAAAACGGCAATTGCGCCAAATCAGTTTGTTGCTGCAACCGATCTAATAATTTAACCAAACATAATGCTAAGTCATTACCAAAATAAGTTCCTGGTCGCAAACTCCGCTGATGCGGAGCCGCAACTGTGCTTGGAGGGCGACTATACAACTGCCGACGTTGATGTTCTAATTCCTGTAAATCTTGAGCAGTCGCCTGATAAGCTTGATAAGTCAATAATTGAGCGACCAAATCTGTTCTAGGGTCAACTACATCCTCTGCCAAATCATCATCAAATACCGGAGTTTGCGGCAATAATAATTGACTTTTAATCCGCATCAAGGTCGCCGCCATAACCAAATAATCACCCGCAATATCCAACTGCAAAGATTGCATTCGATGCAGATAATCTAAATATTGTTGCGTCACTGCGGCAATCGGAATATCGTAAATATTAATTTGTGATTTTTTAATTAAATGTAATAACAAATCCAGGGGACCCTGAAAATCAGTTAAAATTAACTCTAGTTGTTCCACTACTGACCACCTAATATTTTTTGATACCGGAGCAAAGCAATTAATGACCTAAAAGCTCAAGTCGTACGCCGTGAAATGACTTTAGCATTAGCAATCCCGCAGCATTCAGCTATTTTTTTGCCAGCGTATGATTAACGGTGTCAGTTCTATACTGCCCATAATTTTATCATCTGGATAATATTCCTGAACTTCATCCAAAATCTGAAACATTATCTGTTGTGAACGCTCGGCGGGACTCAACGAAATATAACGCACCAAAATAATTTGTGACTGCACTTCTAATGCTACCGCCCCAATAAAATCCGTATTTTGTTGAGGTTTATACAAAAACAATTGATGCTGTTGATTGTCATTATATAATTGCAATTCCATACGCACATGATCTAAATCTTTCAACTCTGGCATATACGATAAAAAGCCCATCGCAATTTTTTGATAATTATGACTATACTTAACTAACATAAGTGTCTACTCTTTATTTTTAAGAACAATTCCTGTAGCAGTTTGTTCAATTAACTGTTGTTTTAACAAATGCCCCAAAGCCCGCTTAAAACTGCTCTTGCTAATACCAAAATAGCGTTTAATCTCTTGGGGATCACTCTTATCGTTATATGGCAAATCAAAATTAGGTTGATGCTTTAACACAGCCAAAACCATAGCCGCATCATCACCAATCTCTTCATAAGCCCGCGGTTTCAGTGATAAATTTAAATGATCAAAACTACTACCAATGACGCGCGCTTTAACTACCTGACCTAAACGAGGTTCTACTTCTCGTTGACTAGGATGAATAAAGCCCAAATGATAATCATTAGTCAAAACAAAGGTGCCACTCATCTTAAGACGATAAACAGTAGCTTGAACATTTTTATTTTGTAAATTTTGATTAGCGCGGCGACTAATTTGTTGAAAAATATTAGCATCAGCCAACTTGCCCCACATGCGATTTTTGCGATCAACTTTTACACTTAATAATAAGCGATCACCTTTTTGCGGCCACAATTTTTTGAGTTCTGGTAAATCATCTAATGACACGACTAAGTCTTTGTCGGGCAAGCCAATATTCACAAATACTCCTAAGTCAGTCCGCACATCAACTACTTCGCCCCAACCAAAACTCCCTACACCAACAGTGGGAATTTGTGGCGTTAAAATTAATTTGTGGGCCTTATTTTCATACAGATAACCTTGTAAATTATCAACTGGTTTTTCAACCTGTTCTTTAGGTGTTTGAAACGTTTGTCCTGCAATTGAGACAAAATAAGCATTTTGATTTTGGTCAATGACTTGACCAGTTTGAATAGTTCCTAATAAATCTTGTAATTCCAAGTTAGCACCTCATTTTATTTAATTCCAATATTCGCTAACACCGTTAAAATACAGTATGCAATGCCTGAAGCAATAACTGGGCCAGCAGCAATACCTTTAAAAACGACCACTCCCACAATCGTACCGAAAACTAACGCCACCGTCATTTCTGGAGACGCCGACAGTAAGTGAACACCCTTAGCGGACAAAATAGCAACGAGAATTCCACAAAGCACAGCTACATAACCTGCAGGTGACTTAAAAGCATTAATCAAATCACGAAAACCCACTTCTCCAGTGGCTATCGGAACCAAAATGGCAACCGAAATGACAGTGACCCCCCAATTAATTCCTTGTGAACGAATCACACCCAGTAAATGACCTGTTTGCGGTAAAGCTTTTAAAATTAATACCACTAATGTAGCAATTAATAATGAATTATTTTTGCTTAAAAAAGCTACTACTAAGATAATAGCTAAAAATAACCAACTCTCCATAAAATCTCCTCAATATTCAACATCTTACCATATAATCGTCTTTCTTGCTTGGCGACTCTTAGTGACAATTTGAAGGCAAAATAAAAAGCAGGAAATTAATCCTACTTTTTTACTAATTAATTAATTGAACTTTAAAGTGAGTTCGAAGCACCACGGTAAACATTACCACGACGTGAATCAACAGTAATAACTTCATCATCTTTAATTAACTTAGTAGCATCTTGAGCACCAACAATAACTGGAATACTTAAAGCAATTCCCACGACTGCAGCATTAGATGTTAAACCACCATTTTCTACCACTAAGGCACTAGCTTTTTCAATAGCTGGGAAATAGTCTTTATCAGTATTTTCGACAACCAAGATATCTTGATCACTCATTTTATCAATAGCTTCTTGAGCACTATGGGCAACAGTTACTTTACCAATTACTGTTTCATCACCAACGCCTTGGCCTTTGACTAAGTTAGAACCAATTAATTGAACTTTCATCAAATTAGTTGTACCACTTTCGCCAACTGGCACACCGGCAACAATTAAAATCAAATCGCCTTCCTTAGCAAAGCCTAATTCTTGAGCTTTTTGCGCTGCTAAGTCAAACATTTCATCTGTGTTTTCTGGACGATCTGCAACAACTGGATAAACACCCCAGTTAACTGTCAAACCACGTTGAACTTTTTCATCAAAAGTAACGGCTAAAATATCCGCACTTGGACGATATTTAGAAATCATCCGTGCTGTATAACCAGAATTAGTAGCTGTAACAATCGTCTTGATACCTAATTCTTGGGCTGTCCGCACTACAGATTCACCAATGGATTCTGTTGCGTTAGAACCCTTATATTCTTCAAAACGTTGTAAAGCTAAAGTATTGGCACCATCAAGTTGTTCTTGTGTCCGTACATCAATGCGGCTCATAGCATCAACAGCTTGCACAGGATAATCACCATTAGCACTTTCACCAGATAACATTGTGGCATCAGTACCATCTAACACAGCATTGGCAACATCAGTAACTTCAGCTCGTGTAGGACGTGGATTTTCTTGCATCGAGTCTAACATTTGTGTAGCAGTAATAACCGGCTTACCTAAAGCATTGCACTTTTTGATTAAATCTTTTTGAACAAATGGGACGTTTTCAAATGGAATTTCCACACCCATATCACCACGAGCAACCATCAAACCATCAGAAACCTTTAAGATTTCATCAATGTTATCAATACCTTCTTGTGATTCAATTTTAGGGAAAATTTGAACTTGTTCTTGATGCTTAGCTTCTAATAATTCACGAATGTCTAACACATCTTGAGCTTTCCGTACAAAACTAGCAGAGATGTAGTTAATGTTGTGATCTAAACCGAAGTTGATATCATCAGTATCTTTTTCGGTAATACCTGGTAAGCGAATTTCCACGCCAGGCGCATTAACACCCTTCTTAGAACCAATAACACCATCATTTTGTACAACAGTAACTAATTCTTTATGAGCTTCGTCTTTTTCAGTAATCTTTAAATCAACCAAACCATCATCGATTAAGACGTGACCACCAACATGAGTGTCATCATATAAACCAGGATAAGTCACTGCAATTTTTTCAGGATTACCTGTAAAATCAGGATCCATCGAAACGCGAATTACATCACCAGTATGAGCTTCAAACTTACCGCCTTCTTGAACAGTCGTCCGAATTTCTGCACCTTTAGTATCTAACATAATACCAACGATTTTACCAGTTAACTTTTCAGCTTCTTTAACCATTTTCATCCGTGACAAATGTTCTTCATGGTCACCATGAGAAAAGTTAAAGCGAAAGACATTAGCACCTGCTTCAATCAATTTAGAAATTGTTTCAACATCGTTACTTGCAGGTCCTAAAGTACTAACAATTTTAGTTCTTTTCATTAATTTTCTCCTCAAATAAATTAATCACACAACTTAATTAGCATACCAGAAAATATTACTTAGCTAAAGACTTGTTTATACCGTATAAGCTTAAATCTGGTTGATGTTTTTCGTCAAATAAATCGGTCATTGGATGATAGGTTAATTGATTATTTTCTGTACCAATAGCAATTCCGCCTTTACCTTCAGCCAACAAATCAACCGCATAAGCTCCCATTTTGCTAGCAAGTACGCGATCACGAGCTGTCGGAGAACCACCACGTTGGACATGACCTAAGACTGTACTTCGAGCATCAAAATCACCATATTGTTTTAATTGCTCCATAAATTCATCGGCATGCATGACTCCTTCAGCCAACACAATAATTGTGTGCTTTTTGCCACGCGCCCGTAAAGCCTGAATATTTTGCGCAATTTGGGCAATATCGAATTCTTTTTCAGGAATAATAATCTCATCAGCACCACCAGCGACACCAGCCCACAAGGCAATATCACCAGCACCACGGCCCATCACTTCAATCACAAAAGTTCGTTCATGACTAGCCGCAGTATCACGAATTTTATCAATGGATTCCACTACAGTATTAACCGCAGTATCAAACCCAATTGTAAAATCAGTATACGGAATATCGTTATCAATGGTTCCTGGTAACCCCACCGCATTATAGCCATGCTCGGTTAAACGCAAAGCACCGTGATAAGAACCATCACCGCCGATAACCACTAGCGCATCAATACCAAACTTCTTCAATTGCTCAATTCCTTTAAGTTGCCCTTCAACTTGAGCAAACTCTGGATAACGAGCAGAATACAGCATAGTACCGCCCCGCGTAATAATATCACCAACGTCAGAACGTTCCATTTTAAAAATGTCGCCAGCGACTAATCCAGCATAACCATAATTAATCCCGTACACTTCAAAGCCTAGTGACATTGCTCGCCGCGCTACCGCACGAATAGCAGCATTCATTCCGGGCGCATCGCCACCACTAGTCATGACACCAATTTTTTTCATCATCACACCTCACAGTTAATGAAACTACATACAAAATATACCATTATTTTCGAAAAAAAACAGTACTACTTTCCAGAAAAGTTGCTTTATTGATAACTACAATTAGTTTTACCGAAGGCCTGAATTAACGAATTGCGGCTTTGTTCATCGTATTTAATCCAATATTTTCGATTCAATAAAAAATTTTCACTATTTTCAGAAAAACAAGCAATTACTGGCGTCTCTCCGGGATATTTTTGGGTTAAAGTCATTAATTTTTTAATATGTTTTGGATCTTTTTTCTGAAATTTAACAAAAACGCGATGTGGCGGCACCTTTTTTAATAACGGAGCTGCTTTGAATATTTTATCAGCGATTAATTCTGGGCGTTGCTGCTGATCGGTGGTAACTTTCACCCGTATTAGATACACCTGATTTTTAATTAAATCTATCGTTTGAAAAGTGCGGGGAAAGACCGTCACTTTAAGAGTTCCTAACTGATCGCTTCCGGTTACAAAAGCCATTTGTTGCCCTTTTTTAGTTCGAATCACTTTAATATTCTGAATAAATAACAAAATATTGGCCGTTTGACCAACAACCAATTGTTGGCTAGAAACAATGGGATACAGCCACTTTAAAGTCTGGTATTTATCAACCGGATGTCCCGAAATGTAACTACCTAAATATTGTTGTTCCTGATCCAATTTTTCCAAATGACTATAATCTGGAATTTTTTTAGCTTTGGGTTTTAAAACATCAAACAAAGAAATACTATTATGCGCCAAATGTAAGCTTTCCAAGAGATCCGGTAACTGGTCAACAATTTGTCTGCGATTTTCATGTAAGCGATCAAAACAACCACTTTTAATCAACGGCGTAATCAGTTCTACATTGCGAAAACGTTCATCAATTCGTTTGACAAAATCTAACAGACTTGTAAATTGACCTTGTTGTCGAACTTGCAAAATATTTTGCAAAAAATCACGACGAACGTGTTTAATAAACAATAACCCAAAACGTAAACTCTGCTGTTCAATCGTAAAATTGAGGGTACTTAAATTAATATCGGGGCTGAGCAGTTTAATCTTTTGTTGTCGTAAATCTTGTAAATAAATGATAGTTTTATCACTATTCAAATTAGCGTTTAATAAAGCTGCAAAAAAAGCCTGCGGATAATGAACCTTTAAATAAGCCAACGTATAAGCTAATTGACTATACGCTACCGAATGAGCTTTATTAAAACCGTAATTAGCAAACTTTTCTATATATTCAAAAACTTGCTGTGCATTTTTTAATTGATGACCGCGACTCACGGCTTGTTGGATAAATTGTTGCCGCTGTTGTTGCATAATTTGGCTATCTTTTTTGGCAATAGCACGGCGTAATAAATCCGCTTGGGCCAAGCTAAAACCGGCCATTTGCGCTACCACTTGCATAACCTGTTCTTGATAAATCAAAATACCATAAGTGGGTCGTAAAATTTCTTTCAAGGAATCATCAGGATAAGTAATAGGTTCTTGATGATGTTTGCGCGCTATAAAATGGGCAATATTTTGCATGGGACCAGGACGATACAAAGCATTAACTGCCACAATATCAGCAAAATCATCAGGTTTTAATTGGCGTAAAACCGAACGAATGCCGCGCGATTCAAATTGAAAGATACCGTCTGTTTGGGCCGTTTTAAAAAGTTGCAAAGTGTCTGGATCATTCAATGGAATTTGCATGGGGGCAATTGTGACTTGTTGAGATTGCTGAACTAATTCTAAAGCTTGCGCCAAAATTGTCAGATTACGTAAACCTAAAAAATCAATTTTTAAAAGTCCTAAAGCTTCCACATTACCCTTCGTTTGCTGAGTTAACCAAGTACCTTCACTTCCCCCCGCTTGTAAAGCGACGGTGTCCGTTAATGGTTGTTGACTCAAGACAATCCCTGCAGCATGGGTCGAAAAATGTCGTGGTAAGCCTTCAATTTGCTGTGCTACCTGGAATAGAGTTTGATTTTGACTAGATTGTCCCACCAAAGTCCGTAACGCTGAAGATTGTTGATAAGCTGTAGCCAATTTAATCCCCAATTGCTGCGGAATTGCTTGAGACCAGCGCTTTAATTCAACCTGACTCAATCCCATTACATGTCCTACATCTCTTAAGGCCTGTTTAGCTGCAAAAGTACCAAACGTGATGATTTGCGCCATGTGTTCTTGACCATATTTTTGCTGCATATATTGCACTAGTTCTTCCCGGCGATTATCAGGAATATCCAAATCAATATCTGGCATATCAACGCGTTCTGGGTTTAAAAAGCGTTCAAATAATAAATCATATTTTAAAGGATCAATTTGGGTAATTTGTAAAGCAAAACTGACTAACGAACTAGCTGCTGAGCCCCGCCCTGGTCCGGTTAGAATCTGCAATTGATGTGCTTTTTGCACAACATCTCGAACAATCAAAAAATAATCCGCGTAACCCATTTGGTTAATAACTCGTAATTCATATGCTAACCGCTGCTGATAATTTGTTGGAATGGATTGGGGCGCAAAATACTGTTTTAATCCTGCTTGCGCCAGCTCAGTTAAATATTGAGCAGCAGTTAAATGTTTTGGTGTGGCAAAATGAGGTAACTGGGTGCGTTGAAACTGTAATTCGACTTGACATTCTTGTGCTAATGCTAGAGTTTGCTGCCAAGCTGTTTGTAAATTCAAATTAAGGCATTGCTTTTGACAAGCTTGGACTGAACGTAACGAATGATCTTGCGTATTAGTTGTCGTCGTCAACTTATCTCCTGTTGCTACATGCTGCAATACCTCTTGACTAAAAGCATCTTGGGGTTGCAAGTATTGAACATCATCTAAAATCACACAAGCCAAATTTTGTAGTTGACTTAACCGCTGCCGTAAATTAATTTGCTCTGTTGTAAAATTACGTAAATCTAAACCAACATACAAATCATGGGGTTTGATTTGCTGTAACCGTTGTAAATATTCGGGTGCTTGTTGTTGATGGCGCGTTAATAAAACTTCTAATTCACTGCGCCCCTGAGGAACAATTAAGACTAAATCCGTTAATAATGAGAAAAATTGTGTCAAATCTAGCGCCGTCGTTTGTGTCTGAATTTGCGTAGATAATTTTAATAAATTATGATATCCACGAACATTTTTGGCAAGCACAATTAGTGGATAATCATTTTCTTGATCTAATAACCCGGGAATTAACAACGTCATCCCTAATAGCGGGCGTAAATGATTTTGCTCAGCTAACCGATAAAAGTCTACCAAACCATAGGTCACGTTAACATCTGTTAGAGCAATTGATTGATATCCCAATTGTTTTGCTTGCTGAATTAATTGTGGCAAGCGAATGGTACTTTGTAATAAAGAATAGCTACTTAAAACTTGCAACTGCGTTGTCATTAGCCAGTTCACCTCTTTAACTATTTTATCTTAAATTTCCATGAGTTTTCACGCAAATAAAGTGAATTTTGTGGTAAAATCCAATTATGAAAGTGAGATGAATAAGATGAGATATTTCACTAGTTTATTTTGGATTTTAATCTACGGACAAATCTTAGGTTATATGGGAGCAGCTTTAACTAGCACCCAATACCAACCGATGACCGCCTTAATTATTTCTATTGTATTTACGATTCTTTTCTGGATTTTAACGGCTGAGTTAGATTCACCTTCGAAAGCTAAAAAAGAGTAACTTTTGATTAAGTTACTCTTTTTTTATGGATTAACTATCTAACTTAATTCCAGTAAATTGCCAGCTAGTTAACTATTCAGCCGTTAGGTAAAAATAGACTTGCTTTTGAGACAATGCCATTTTTAATACCCGATGTTGCGAATGAATGGCCTTAAAAGTAGTTTGTTGACTACGCGTTTTTGTTAATTCATGTTGCATTTGTTTCAACACTTGACGGCCATTAGCCCCTGATAACGTACAGATAATCATTAACGATTGTACCAATGATTGCAAATCTTTGGGCTTTTTCAAGTTTTGCAGGGGTGCAATTAAGGTCAACCCCATTAATTGTTGATCTTGGACACTAGCCCGCAATGTTTGCTGTGACGTATGGAGCAGATCAGTAATCGAATTGGTCATTGTTAGTGGTAACACTCTTTGACGCATCATCATATTATATTTTTGAGCAAATTGCGCATAATTCCCCAAAGATTTCATTGCTTGAACAGGTACTTGTTTAGTCACTGTTTGTCCCTGTAAGCGACTCCGCAATGTTACTTTTTGTTGGTGTTTAGTGCCCCAGACGTTAATCACAAAATTACCTTGTTGATTAGTTACCGCATGCCAAGAACTTTGAGTCCCTACACGGTAACTAATCTTAGCTTGTCGAGGAACGTGACCTTTAATCGTGGCTTGCATCACATTTACCGAGTAACTTTCCCGACTAGTTTTGAGATAATTATGATTAGAACAGGCAGTTAAGCCTAATAACAAGGGAAGAATAATGAGCCATAACCATCTTTTCATGAATTATCACCTGAATAAAATTTAAGACAGACTAACCGAATTAATCTGCCTTGAAATAATTATAATTAATTTGCTTGATTACTTGTTACTACTTGTTTGCCTTTGTAATAACCTTTTGGTGAAACATGATGGTTCATACGATATTCACCAGTCGTTGGATCAAATTGAATATTAGGTTGACTCAACTTGATATGACCCCGACGTTGGCGCTTCTTTTGTTTAGAAGTTTTTCTTGCTGGAACTGCCATATTTAATAACTCTCCTTTGATTAAACTTGCTTCTACAAATATATTTAAAATCAAATAACATTCGTAATTACTTATTCATGTTACTATCATTTCAGATAGAGGGCAAGTCCTTTTACTTATTTTTCCCGAGTTTTAGTCACAAGTTACTTTTTATTGCCTAATTTTTGCGTCAACATATCACCCAGATGTGGCACCAATTGATAAGCTACATAACCTAATTGCATAATGCGTGGCCGATTCAATTCTCGCACCGGTCGGCCGATACAATGAATAATAGCTTGTGCCAACTTTTGTGGATCTAATTTAATAGCACCTACCGACTTTAAGTAATTACCTGTGTGATCAGCAATCTTAAAAAAATTCGTGGCCACTGGCCCTGGATTAACCGTTGTCACCTGAATATTAAAAGGACGAAGTTCCAAGCGTAAACTGTCAGAAAAAGCAATGACCGCTGCTTTAGTTGCTGCATAGACAGCTGATTTGGGTGTGGGAATTTTACCCCCCATCGACCCCAAATTAATAATCTGTCCTAGACGTTGCTGCATCATGTGTTCTGCTACGTAACGGGTCAAAAGCATTGTGCCTAAAACATTGACCTTTAACATTTTGTTCCAGAGTGGGTATTCTGTAGTATTAAATTGAGAAAAATCGCCAAACCCTGCCGCATTAATCAGAATCTCAATTTGTTGATGGTGCGCAAAAATCTGCTCTAAAGTACGTTCCACATGCTTGGCAATGCTCACGTCTAAGCTGTAGCTTTCGACAAAGCCACTAGTTAGTGCTTGACATTGCCGGGTAATGCGCGCTAATTTTTCTTCATTGCGCGCGATTAAGATTAAATTAGCGTTTTTATGTGCTAATTGCCAAGCCAACTGTTGACCAATCCCTGATGATGCTCCAGTAATAATGACTGTTTGACTTTGCAAATGTTGTAAGGCCGCTATGTTCATGCTGACGTCTCCTCTGGGTGATGTAATTTAATTTCAAAGCGATCAAAATCTTTAACTACATAAGAATTAGGAAAAATTTGCCGAGCATCATGTAAAAGTTCATAAAACTTATTACCAACGTAACGTGCTGAAATATGATTCAACAACAATTGATTAACATGAGCCGCCCGGGCAATTTGTGCTGCCTGAGCACTAGTTGAATGAAAATGCTGGCGTGCCAATTTTTTTTCATGGCCAGCTAAAGTACTCTCATGTACTAATACATCAGCATTTTTGGCCAATTTAATGCTTGCTTGACAATAACGCGTATCACCAATAATCGCAACTACTCTGCCTGGTTGACTTGGACCAATAAAATCTGCCCCATTTAAAATGGTACCATCAGCAAGTTCCACTTGTTCCCCGCGCTTTAGTTGCCCCCAAATAGGCCCATTAGGCAAGTGATATTCCGCCAAACGATCAACCAATAATTCACCAACATGCGGCTTTTCTTCGACGCGATAACCATAGCACAAAATTCGGTGATCTAGTTTCTGACAGGTAACTTTAAAAGTACTATCTTCAAAAACGACCCCCGCATCTTTAATTTCATGATAATTAATGGTATAGCCTAAGTGGCTATCTGATAAGCGCAAACTAGTTTGCACATATTCTTTCAAGCCGACAGGACCATAAAGATCTAATGGTTGGTCACCACCTTGAAAAGAACGTGAAGACAATAGCCCTGGCAAACCAAAAATATGGTCGCCGTGCAAATGCGTAATAAAAATTTTATTAATTTTACGTGGTCGAATGGTTGTAGCCAAAATTTGCTGTTGTGTTCCTTCACCAGCGTCAAATAACCATACTTCATTGCGTTCATTTAATAATTTCAACGCCAAGCTAGACAAGTTTCTTCCCTTAGAAGGAACTCCCGCACCTGTTCCTAAAAATTCTAATTCCATATTTACTCTTCCATATTTTAATATTTCGTATGCTTCAAAATTTCTTGCGCAATCAGCAGACTATAATAAACCGATCCTTGGTCATTAGTATGCACCTGATCATCATAAAACCAATTAGGATGATGTTGACTAGTTGCATACCAATTAATAACTGTCAAATTAGAATAGTCGTGAGCTGCCTTTTTAAGGACTTGATTAACTGGTTTTTCCCATGAGCGAGTGGGGACATGAACATTAATCCAAAAAACTTGGCGCTGCTTACCAGCTAACTGCATCACTTGCTGAACTTGTTGAGAGCTAATAGCCCCGTTAGTCCCCATTCCAATTAAGATCGTTTGTGGCAAAGCCGCCTCTGCTTTATATTTTTGTAATAAATCAATTGCCACATCAATGCCGCGGCTCACGTCAGCATTAATTAACATTTTGGGAAAAATTGCTCGTAGTCCATCCGAACCATCTACCATCACTGAATCGCCAATTGCTAACGCTGATAGGTCTTGCGCTCTTTGTAAATCAAACTGCGTAATCCCCAGTTTTTGGTATTTAGAATTAACTGGATGACTCTTTGCCAAACTTTGCCATTTTTGAACCTGTTGTTGATTATGTTTCACGGTTGGTTTCTTCTTCAAGTCATGCAAAACTTGCTGATTGTGTTTCTTATTAATTTGATGATTATGCTTAATTTTTTGTGCTAACTGACTATGATTAGCATCACTAGCTTGTCCATTATCTTGGAACAGTCCCCAACTACCAGTCACAACTGCCGCTAGCACTAATACGGTGCCGACCACTTTGACAGAACGTTGCTTTTTGTGCTGTGACTTGCGGCCATAGGTACTTAATGGGCGCTCAACAAAATAATAAGAAATCAAACTAACTAAAAAGATTAATACAATTTCGATAACTGGGTATAAAAAGCGATGATCTGCCACGTTAGTAAACTTAGATTCAAAAAAAATCATCACCGGAAATTGGTATAGATACAAACCAAAGCTGAGTTTCCCAATCCAAGCAAACAGCGGATTAGTTAATAATTTATTCCAAATAGCTGCCGGATGCGCCACAATTGCGACTAAAATCGTAGTCAAGATCGAAAAGAGAAACATGCCACCACGATAAGTAAAAGCATCGGTAGCTTTCATTTTAAAAATAAAAAAGAGCATCAATGCTAAACAAATCGCACCACCAACATTTAACAGCTGACGATCAAATTGCCGCACATCTTGACGCAGTCGATTGCTGGGCCAAATAAATGCTAACGCACAGCCTAATAAAATCGAGAACAAGCGAGTATCAGTGCCATAATAAATCCGACTTGGATCAGCATGGGGATTATATAACAAGGCCATTAATCCCGCAGACACTAGTGTTAACACCAAAGTCACCAATAAAACTTTTTTAGCCGATAAAAAACGTAATAAAATTAAGATAATCAACGGCCATAACAAATAGAATTGCCCTTGAATTGATAAAGTCCACATATGTGTGAATGGTGATTCATTATTCGCAAAACGTTCAAAATAAGATTGACCGTGTGCGATTTGCCAAAAGTTATAAACATTCAACACATTAGTGGTAAAAATAGCTCGTAAATTTTTTAAGAGATTTTTTTGAAAAAATGCAATATAGGCACTTGCACTAAATAGCATCATCAATAATCCGGGATATAATCGTCTTATTCTTTTAAAGTAGTATTTTCCCAAGTTAAAATGACCTTGGTCTCTCAAAGAACGTAAAATTTGATCTGTAATTAAATAACCTGATAAAACTAAAAAAATCGGAACTCCTAAGTAACCTCCTGAAAACACTTCAGGATTTAAATGATACAAAATAACTCCAACAACACCTAGCGTTCTCAAACCGTCAAATCCGGTAATGTAACGTCGGCTTTTCTCCATTTGCTCCACTACGTCTAACACTCCAACTTATTATATTGCGATAGTCTGTTGATTACATAAACTCAAATTCAAAGTCATCAATTACTACAGTATCGCCCACTTGCGTTCCTGCATTAGTTAATGCCTCGTCAACACCCATCCGTTTGAGTTTGCGTGCAAAACGCATTATGCCATCTTGATAGTTCAAGTTACTACGTTGTAATAAAGAACTTACCGCTGCACTAGTGACCACAAAAGTATGTTCGTCAACTTGCTCAATCTGAATGTCATCGGCCGGTGCAGCTTGATACTTATAGGTCTTCTTTTCCGGTGTCGATTTTTCTGGTATTGCAGCAGTAAAATCAGGCGCAGTAGCTAAAACTTGAGCAGTTTTTTGCAATAATTGTTGCACTCCTGTGTGCGTTACACTAGAAATTTCAAAAACTTGTTCAATTTGCAATGTTTGTTTAAATTTCTGTAACCGATCATTTGCTCCCGGTAAATCCATCTTAGTTGCCACAATTATCTGCGGACGCTGCAATAATTTAGGATCATATTGTTTTAATTCTTCATTAATTTGTTGATAATCTGATACGGGATCACGACCATTATTCGGATCCATATCAATTAAGTGTAAAATGACTCGCGTTCGTTCAATGTGCCGCAAAAATTGAAAACCCAGCCCCACACCCTGAGCTGCGCCAGTAATCAGTCCGGGTAAATCTGCCAAAACAAAATCCTGACCATCTGCTAAACGCACCATTCCTAGATTGGGCTTGAGCGTTGTAAATTGATAGGCTGCAATTTTCGGTTTAGCTTTTGTCGCTACTGATAATAGCGTTGATTTACCAACTGACGGAAAACCAACCAATCCAACATCTGCTAATAATTTTAATTCTAATTGAATCACGCGTTGTTCGCCAGGAGTTCCATTTTCCGCAATTTCCGGAGCGGTATAGCGAGACGTAGCAAAATGAATATTACCTCGTCCTCCGTGACCACCGTGAGCAACAATTAATTCCTGCTGATCGGATACCAAATCACCCAAAATTTCTCCCGTTTCAACATCACTAACTGTCGTCCCAGGAGGAACACTAACATAAACGTCCTGTGCGTTAGCTCCATGCATTGCCTTAGTCATGCCGTTTCCGCCAGCTGGGGCTTTAAATTGGTGTTGATAACGAAAATCCATCAAGGTTCTTAAACCGGTATCTACTTTTAAAATAATATTGCCGCCCTCACCACCGTCACCGCCGTAAGGGCCACCTTTAGCGACGTATTTTTCGTGTCGAAAAGCAACAGCACCGTCGCCACCGGCTCCTGCTTTAACTGTTATTTTGACATTATCTATAAACATGAAAACCTCCGCAAAACTCTTATCAAACACTAATTTTAACATAGTTTACTGGAAAAAGTGGTTGTTCCTTGAGAATAATAATGACGTTTTTTTGACGATTTTGATTGTTTTTGAATGGTTATGATTGATTTTGACAAAAAACAGAGTATGATATTTGTATGGAGGTAAGATGTAAGTGATTACAGAACGTCGACGGCAAATTATTTTAAACCAATTACAACAAAAAAATATTGTCACAGTGCATGACCTAGTTAACCTAACTGGCGCCTCAGAATCAACCATTCGTCGTGATTTGTATGAGCTAGAAGATCAGAAACTATTATCACGGATTCATGGTGGTGCCAAAAAAATCAATTCCTCATTGCTCGCAGAACCCAAAGTAGCTTTAAGAGCTACCATGGCTTTGCCTGAAAAACGAGCAATTGCAAAAGCTGCTGCTAATTTAGTTCACGATCATGAAGTTATTTTTTTAGATTCTGGAACTACAACTAATGCCATGATCCCTTTTTTAGCACATAAAAAAGATTTATTGGTCTTAACTAATAGTGTCGACAACGCTGCTTTATTAGCGGATCAACAATTGCACACTATCATGCTGGGGGGCTTTTTAAGAAGCTCTACTAAAGCCACTGTCGGTCAACATGTAACACAATATTTGAGTGATTGCCATTTAGATCAAGCTTTTTTAGGCACTAATGGCTTTGATGTCCAACATGGTTTTACGACGCCTGATCCTGAAGAATCATTAGTCAAGCAGGCAGCTGTTCGACAATCTGATCAGACTTACGTCTTAGCAGATAATTCCAAATATCAGCAAACGCGTTTTAGTAAATTTGCTAAATTAGATGACGCTATTTTAATTACTGATCATCTAGCTGCTGATATTAGTCAGCACCTTACCTCATATACTAAAATAATGGAGGTCCTGCAATGATCTATACCCTTACTGCAAATCCATCGATTGATTATGTTTTGCAGTTATCAAAAATGACTTTAGGTGAAGTCAATCGAGTAGAAAATGACGTTAAATTGCCTGGCGGCAAGGGGATCAACGTTTCACGGATTTTGCAAGAGTTACAACTGTCATCAACGGCTTTAGGCTTTATTGGTGGCGCAACGGGAGATTTGCTTACGCAACTGCTCAAAAAAGCTGCTGTCGTGACTGATTTTACCCCAGTTCATGGCGATACCCGCATTAATGTCAAGATCAAGGCCGATCAAGAAGAAACCGAAATCAATGGCCGCGGTCCACAAATCACCCCTGGAGAAAAAGCTAGTTTATTACAAAAAATCGCCCAAATAAAACAAGGCGATGTGGTTATTATGGCCGGTAGCACCCCACCAGGTTTAGACCAGCAATTTTATTTAGACATTGCTCAGCAAGTTACTGCTAATGGTGCAGAATTTGTCATCGACACTACTGGTCAAGCCTTACTGGATACCTTAGCTTTTCATCCGTTAGTGATTAAACCAAATCATCACGAATTGGCTGAATTGTTTCAAACTAGTTTCCATGATTTAAACGATATCATTCAGGCAGCTCGTAAGCTGTTAACTCAAGGTGCTCAACATGCCTTGGTTTCGATGGCTGGTGATGGAGCTTTATTAGTGACACCAGATGCTGCCTATCAATGTAACGCACCTAAGGACATCGTGAAAAATTCGGTTGGTGCAGGTGATTCAATGATTGCTGGTTTTGTTGGTACTTATATGAAGACCCACGATGTTTTGGAAAGTTTTCATGTCGGTGCTGCTTGTGGTTCTGCTACTGCATTTAGTGAAGATTTAGCGCAAATTACTAAAATCAAAGCCGTCTATCAACAAATTCAGGTTACTCAAATTCAATAATAAGTGAGGCGTTTAAAATGGATTTAAAAGAATTATTACGTAAAGACGTCATGATCATGGATTTAAAGGCGACTACCAAAGAAGCCGCTATTGATGAAATGGTCGCCAACTACGTCCAAAAAGGCGTCGTTGATGATGAAAAATTATTTAAGGCGGATATTTTAAAGCGTGAAGCCGAAACCAGTACTGGTATCGGTGATGGCATTGCCATGCCACATGCGCGCGATAAAGCTGTCAAACGGGCCACAGTTATGTTTGCCAAAAGTGCTCATGGTGTTGATTACGATGCTTTAGATGGTCAACCAGTATACTTGTTCTTTATGATTGCTGCTCCCGATGGTGCTGATAGCCTGCATTTACAAGCTTTGGCCGCTTTGTCAGCCTTATTGATTGATCCTAAGTTAGTCGCTGCTCTAAAAGAAGCAACAACTCCAGAACAAGTTCAAGAATTATTTGACCAAGCGCAAGCACAAAAAGAAGCAAAAGAAAAAGCGCAACAAGAAAAAAAGGCCCAGCAAGCTGCTAATCAGACAACTAATACTGACCGGGGCTATATCGTGGCAGTTTCTGCTTGCCCTAACGGAATTGCCCACACCTACATGGCAGAAGCTGGTTTAAAAGAAGCCGCCGAAAAATTAGGGGTCGACATTAAAGTCGAAACTAATGGTTCCGAAGGTGTCAAGAATAAATTAACGCCGGCTGAAATCAAACGCGCGGATGGCGTCGTGATTACTGCCGATAAAAAAGTTGAGATGGCACGGTTTGACGGTAAGAAATTAATCAACCGGCCTGTCATTGACGGTATTAATAAACCGGAAGAATTGATCCAAAAAATCGAAGCCGGTAATGCTCCCACTTACCATGCTAATCCGGATGAAGCTGATAGTAGCGACGGCGAAGTTGAAGGTAAGTCCATGTGGTCGCGCATTTACGCTGACTTAATGAATGGTATCTCTCACATGTTACCATTCGTGGTTGGTGGCGGAATCTTAATGGCCATTTCTTTCCTATTGGAAAACATGGCTGGTCCCAAATCAACAAGTTTCCTATTCTTTAATAGTATCGGTAATTACGCCTTTAACTTTTTAATTCCAGTTTTAGCAGCTTATATTGCCGTTTCAATGGCTGACTTACCTGCTTTAATGCCTGGTTTTGTAGCTGGTTTTATGGCTTCACAAGCTAGTGCTAGTTTTGTTCATTCATCTAGCCCTGCCGGCTTCATTGGTGGTTTAATCGGTGGTTTCTTAGCTGGTTGGGTAGTTGTTGGCATGAAGAAAGTCTTCAAATTTGTGCCTAAGTCACTTGAAGGTATGAAACCAATGCTGTTATATCCGGTCTTTGGTTTACTAATTGTCGGCGCCATTATGTACTTTGCTGTTGACCCAGTCTTTGCCGTGGTTAACCAAGCCATTACTGATTTCTTAACTCACATGGGTACTGGTAATGCTGTCTTATTAGGAGCCTTACTTGCTGGAATGATGTCTTTAGATATGGGTGGTCCTTTCAACAAAGCTGCTTATGCCTTTGCAATTGGTATTTTTACTAATACTAAAGATGGTGCTTTAATGGCTGCCGTAATGGCTGGTGGAATGATTCCGCCATTGGCAATTGCCTTAGCTGCAACCATTTGGAAAAACAAGTTCACCGAACAAGAGCATCAAGCTGCTATGAGTAACTATATTTTAGGTGCTGCTTTTATCACCGAAGGTGCCATTCCTTTTGCTGCCGGTGATCCATTGCACGTTATCGTTCCAAGTGTGATCGGTGCTGCTATTGGTGGTGGTTTAACTCAATTCTGGGGCGTTAACGTTCCCGCACCGCACGGTGGAATTTTTGTTTCACCATTATCCAATAAACCATGGTTATTCTTATTATCAGTCGTGATTGGAGCAGTCATTGCCGGTTTAATTTACGGTATTTGGAAACCTGCACTCAAAAAAGCTGAAGCAAAATAAATTTTCTTGGAAAAGTCCGTCATTATGATGCGGGCTTTTTTTGTATAACAAATCAAATTATTAAAAGTTTCGTTTGATCCCATCTTTTTTGTATAATTAATTTAACAATCAAATTTGATTAAGAGGTGATAATGATGATTTTAGAAGCTTGTGTTGGAGAATTTTCACAAGTTCCCAAAGTAATTAAGCGCGGTGCCAAACGCATTGAATTAAATGCCGATCTCGCCCAAGGTGGCATCACTCCTAGCTTAGGCGTTATCAAAGCAACCGTTGAATATGCCCACCAATATCGAATTCCCGTCATCGTCATGTTACGGCCCCGCGGACGAAATTTCATCTATAACGCCGCTGAGTTAAAAATTATGCATGAAGACGCCCAATTAATTGCTCAAGCTGGTGCCGATGGTGTGGCCGTGGGAACTTTAACTTCTGGAAAGCAAATTAATACTGCTGCTTTAGAATATGTTTTGGGTACTTTACCACTTATTAAGGTCTTTCATATGGCCTTTGACGACATTAAAAATCAACCAGCTGCCATGGACTGGTTGATTCAGCATAATTTTCAACGAATTTTAACGCATGGTGGTCCATTAAACAAACCATTAAATATTAAACACTTACAAGAATTAATCGAATATGCCAACGGCCGCATTGAAATTTTACCAGGCGGCGGCGTTACTCACAGTAATGTTCAAGATATTACCCACTTATTAGGTGTCGAACAAGCGCATGGTTCAAGAATTGTGTAAGGCAAAATAAAAAAGCAGCATTGGTGTCCAAATTTGACTCAATCACTACTTTTATTTGAGGACCGTTATTCTTAACCAGCTGGAACAATATCTTGACTGGACTGTTCTTGAACTTGACACAACCGGACATAAAAGTTGGCTTCAGCCAATGTCCGATAGGGAAAGACCCAAATTCCGGCTAAGCCCACAGTGATAGACACCAGCATTTCGTACCCAATAAAACTCAAGCTAAAAACAAAATACTCCCAACAATGACCTTTCATCATCTGACGACTCAAAGTAATTGCTTCACGATATTTAACAGGCTTATTATTTTGGACACTATCCCGATAAATATAAACTGCTTGTGAATAGCTAATCGCTTTCATAATTCCAGGGACAATCAGTAACAATGACCACAAACATATCCAAATTCCAGCCAAAATAGACACTAGCAAACTACCGATAAAAGTTTAGCCCCGTTCAAATAGCACCAAAGATTTAGTAAATGGCTTGGTTAGTGGGGCATCATTTCTCATCACATCAACTGCCGCCAAGCTACTACTCAAATTAAAAACTTGATAACCAATAAAAACTATTAATGCTGAACACATCATTAATGTACTAACTGGACGATTGCCTGATAAAGTGCGGACAGTATTCAGAATTACCAAAGCTAAATAAAAAAACAACGTTAATAAAAACATTTGTAGAAAAAAACTAAAGTGAAGATTTAATTTACTCTTCGCACTCTGCTTGATCTCTTTTCTGTTCATAAAAGTTTCTCCCCTAAAATTTTAATCTTCCAATGCGATTTCTTTTTCCCACTCTTGATAAACTTGATTAAAGCGTACCTCATCTTCATCACTGAAGCCTTTAAAAATAACTCGGTCAATGTCTTCACGATTAAAGAAAAATGTTTGTTTTGGATCAACTCCTTCGGGATAACCACACCCAAGATAATCAACAAACTGCTCACTTTGCGTTGTTTCATCTTGGTACATAACGCCCCGACCAATAATCATCATTTTTTTAGTACCCTCTTTAAGATAAACCAATGACCCTAAAGGTAACAACTCTTTATTTTCCATATAATTATTTATTCCCCTACAATAATTTTTAATTGATTTTAAAACTGATTATTTGAAAATTAATATCACCTTCTTTCACTGAAGTCAGCTATCAAAATTTATTTCATTCGTTTTTTACGTCCAAAACTAACATGGTACTCTGCTTCATATTCGGATTGATATTTATAAAAGTAATACAACGGTACGATAACTTTAAATGGAAAATAAATAAACAGAAAGTAAAGTATCAGATACATAAAAAAAGGCACCATTATAAAGAAATAAAAAACATACTGTAAAGATCTATAATTTATTGAAAAATGTTTAACTATCATTTTTTTTAAAAAATCAAAAGTAAAAACAATAAGCAACAATAAGCCACTGTATTTAGCGATTATTCTTAACCAAGTATCTATTTTATCTATGCCTAATTTCTTTTGTGTACCATCATTAATTTTTTTGTAAAAACCAGAATAGTTTCTATAAACACTTTTCACAAATAAAATAAGCACTAATAAACAAGCCAAATAAAAAATTATTGAATTGATTAAGGTCATTTTATTAATTATTGCAAAATAAATAAATAAAATCATCATTACAAATACATTAATTAAACTAATTGTCTCTAATACATTAGTAATAATAGTTTCAATTATCCAATTTTTTGATATAAAGAAAACTATAATTAAAATAAAAATACTAAAAATCATTAACATAATAGAAATAAAAGCTAGTTTTTTCATAATTAAAGCCAACTTGCTATAAGATAGTGAAATAATTACTGCCAAAAAGATGCCAATAACGCCACACAAAATTATTCCAAGTAAATCTTTAAAAGTCTGTTTGATAAAGCTCTTTTTTCTTATAGAATCTAACAACAAATTAATTGTATAGTTATTGGTTGCTAACTTTTTACTTTTTTCAAATGATAGATTGGACATATTTTTCATCCTTTATATATAATATTTTTCCAGTTAATTTTCGAAACTGTTTTACCAATACCAGTTTCAAAATTATGAGCATTGCTTTTAACTTGATCAACAAAATGAGGATTAAAAAACTTAGTTAACATTATTCCAGTACCACCTAAAGCTGCCAAAACTACTAATGGGGTACTAACGCCAACTAATGCCACCGTTAAAGCAGCACTAACTGGACCAAGTTCAAAAATACTATCAATCATTCCATCACTAACTGCTCGTCCTAAATCATGATGTTTTTGATCAGCATAATCTGCTCCGGTATTTAATATCACGTTCCAACCAAATGCTTTTGGAGTTCCATATTCTGTCAATCCTGATTTTTTAATTACTTTGAAACTGCCTAACATTGTTTTACCCACGTGTCCAAAACTACCATTCAAGACATCTGGTAAATACTTATTGAACTTATTAAAATAGCCCGTACCTTTTTTGACTCCTTGCCAAAACTTATTTAAATACTTTAAATTCCTAGCACCAGTTGCAATCGTATAAGCCGTTACTGATTGAACCAATCCTTTGACTAACTTAGGATTCTCACTAATGGCCGTCATAATCTGGTCAGAATCTAAAATTGCCTTCATTGCTTTTTCAGGATCAGCTTTCGCCAACATCTTGATCCGTTTGTAGTCATCACTACTCATGGCTTCTCGCATACTATCTAATAATTTCTGCACAATTGTTTTTTCTTTTTTCGACTTAATAGATCCAATACTTTTAATCTCCGATCCTAATTTCACAGTTTGTTGATTCAGGCCTTGCATCGTTGCTGTTGGGCGACGACTATTAAATTGCTGCAATTTCTCCACCGTTTTGTTAGCTGAGCGCACCATCTTTTTGACATCGTTCACAGGATCATTACTGAGACGCCGCAAGCTTACAATATCCGCAACAGAACTAATCGCTCGGTTACACTCTTCAAGCGCATCTTCTAGCGGTGCTTGGCTCGCTTTGAACTTAGTTGCAATTGCTTTGATGTAATTGGAATCTAACACCGCATCTGGACTGGAGTCCACTTCACTAGCAAACACTTGAATTAAACGTTGATACTGTTGCTGTAATTCCGTTAAGTCATTAACTAAATTATGATTTAAGGTTTGATGAGTTTTATTGGCATAATTGGCCATCGCACGCTTGGCTTGACCGGAAAAACCTGGTGTTTGTGGTACAGCCGTCATCTTCGTACTGACTGTAACCAAACTACTCTGCAGCGCCTGTCCTTTACGATCCAGCACTTGCTTATTATCAATCACCTCTTTGATACGGACTTTGACCATAATTAACGACCTCCCAGATCTTGTGCTAACTTCTGATCTTGTTTAACTAATTGTGCTTCTGTTTTTTTAAATTGTGCCACATCATTATTAACCACACTACAATACTTTTTAATCAGACTATCCATTTTATTACTTAATGTTAGCATCTGCATAAACGGTGCAGCATTAGTCTGGGAAAAGTGCTGTAACTTTAAATTCTTTTGTCCTAAATCAGTTGCCGCTCCCCGAGCCTCAGTCACCCTTTGTTCAAAAGCATTAATCTTAATTGCTATCTTTACCATTAACTTATCTCCTCATCAATTAATCGCTGCTAGCCGCGCACATTCTGCTTGTAATCCCTGAATTTTGTCATCAATTATGCTCATATTTTGTTGACAAACATTATAATCGTGCCGACTACTTTGTTGAAATTGATCATAGTCATTAGCTAATTTATTTTTTCGCTCACCACGCCATTCGCTATTAGAAATAGACGTATAGCCTGTTGTAATTTTATCAATGTTGGCTTTTAACTTAGTTTGGCCTTGTAGCAAATTGATTTTCGCTTTTTGTAATTTAGCAATCTTCATCTGTAATGCTCGAATTGCCACCGCATTTTTTCCCATTATTGAAAACCCCTCACTCTTTTCCAAACCAATCTTCCAATAACACTTGTCATCAATAAGATTCCTAAGATTAATAACCCCGTGGTTTGTTCATGCAAATCTGCAGTTTGCGGCAACGTTGCACTGTCTCCCTTAGTTGCCGAGTCGTTACTAGTCGGATCTATCGCGCCATTTGACTTGGGCGGTAGTTGTGTACCGCCGCCACCAGAATCATTGGTTCCACCATTATTTAAATTTTCAGTCGGTTGACTGGTTGAGCTCGAATTGGCATGGTCTGTAGTATTGGACTGATTAGTGTTAGCATCATTCTTACCTGAATCACTATCAGCATTATTATTAGAACCTGCTTTGTAATAAAGTGTTACTGTTTGCTTGTTGTTAGTAAAAGTCCCATTGTCTGCACCAACAATACGCTCAAACGAGTAACCGTTAATTTTCAAACGCTCAATTGTGTAGGTCTCACCCACATTGCCCCGTAAAATGACGTTATTAGCAATTTCTTCATTGGTTTTTTCATCTAAATACCGCACTGTTACATCTTGACCGGTTACTTGTTGATCTTTCTTATAAATAAAAGTAATTGTTTGAGGCTCTTTAGTATATGTGCCGGAAGTTTGCCCCTCAGCATGGTCGTAAATGTAGCCTGGGATATCTTTTTGGGACACAGTATAAGCATCACCAATTTTGCCAGCCATGACCAAGTCACTGGCTACACTCAGAGTAGAGTTTTCAATCAAATAGCGAACCGTTAACTTCCCTGTAGTCATTTTTCCCTTGTAAACCAAAGTTACAGTTTGGGGACTAGCGGTAAATTGCCCCGTTAAATTACCATCTGCTTTGACATATTCATAATTGTTCACCGCATAATTGTGCGGATCCACACTGTAATTACTACCCACATTGCCCGTAATTGTCACTGCATTCTGAATAGATTCACCCGCCTCATCCACAAATTGAACATTAACCGCACCAGTAGCCGCTACTTGGTTTTGATTATCGTTAACTGCACTATCTTTGGACCGGTAACTAAAATATACATACTGGGGCTCTTTAGCATACGTGCCGTTCACATTACCCGTCACATCTTTTAATTTCATATCATGAAATGTTTTTTCTTCAGCATAATAGGGAGCCCCAACTTGACCTTTTAAGGTAACACTGTCCATTGTTTGTCCAGTATCAAAGTTAATATATAAAACTGTCACACTTCCCATTTCCACGGGATCAGCCAACGGTCCACCAGCAGTTGGCTGCGTTTCAGTAATGGTTTTTTGTTTTACATAACTTTTTTGTAACTGCTGTAAGTTATCTGCTCGCGTGTTATTCAAGTTAAAAGTTTCAGCTTGAACACTAGTCCAACTACTAACTACTGTTCCCATCAATAAAGTGAATATCAAAAATATAGTCGTCAGTTTAATTTTCATATCCAATCTCCCCTAAATCCCTAATTTGCGCAATTTTGCTGCTGTAACTGTGTAAGTTCCCAACAAATCGCCTTGGACCACAGTCCGCAAATTACTAGTCGTCAAATTTTCACACGTAATCAGTGTAACTTGTGGTGCTACTAGCTGATCATCAATCAAGTCCACCCGTCGATTCGAAACACCGGTTAAAACCCTAGTTACTTGATATTTGTAAATCAACTTTAAATCTGTTAGATAAACCTTATTCCCGACTTTGACACGATGTAAATTATGAAAAATGGTTTGATTGTGCATATAGTGACCAGCCAAAGCGTAGTTTCCTGCTCCCATCACCTGCTTCGGCTTCATAGTGGCTACACCGTAAAGCAAGTTATCACCACGCGATCCGTAGCCTTTAAAAATTCGATTTTTCATTTGGACTGCAGGAATCGCCATGTAACCAATCGGCTGCACTGAATTATTCCACGCTCGTAATAAGTCTTGTGCCTTAATGGCATGAACTTCTTGTGGATCAAAATTAGCCTTTTGATGTTGATTATGCACAATTTTTTGCCGCGTCAGCATTTGATCTTGTTTTAAGTAGTGCGCCATCAACCAATCATGTCCTGGTGGACTACTAATTACGCCATAGCCAATTAAGCCTAAACTACAGATCATGATTAACCCAGACAAGAGCGCTTTTATTGTTTGCTTTTTCATAATTAACACTTCCTTTATTTGGGTATGCGAATTTTCTTATAAGATCGTCTTTTGAAGTAATAGCCCTCGTCATCCTTCAGATAATCTTCATTAGAGATATATTTAAAACTAACTAAATCTTGATCTGTTAAGCGCGTTCCCAGAATGCCAACTTTAATTTCCGCTTTTAAGGTTCGGGTGAACTCATCAAAACTACTGGTCAAATAATTAAGATAAGTATTAATGACAATGTGTAAGCCATTGGTTTGCCCCTGATGCAATAAATCCAATAACTTAATCTGATTTTGTTCAGCGATGTTAACAATTTCTTCAAAATCGGCGAAATAAATTAAATATTCTTGCATTGTGTGCTCTGAACGAATGATTGCTTCCATTTGATGTAAAACCGCAACAATCTCAGACTCTGATTGTTGATTATCAATAATTATTGTGGCACAATGCTCGCTTTGGGCTAATTGCTGTCTAACTAAATTGTCATACAGATGTTGCTGTTCTTCGGTATCGTTTAAAATCACAAAATATTTATCTTGATCAAAATCAAAAACCACTGGCTTGGTTGTTGCTGTATCCAAACCTAACGCTAACTGTCGCTGACTGGTCGTTGCCATCATCTGGAAGCGTGCCAAAGTTAATTCTTCAGGAATCATTGGAATCTTATCAGGCCGTTTTCCTTGCCAACTGGCCTGCATTTGTTGTGCTAATTGTTTGACCTTTTCCAAGATTTCCAAAGAACTGCTACCTTTAGCTGGAAGCAAAGTTTGAAATAAGCGCACAGTATCTAACTTCATCAATCCTCGCCCCGGTTGATCATCAACAACCAGCTGCGAACGACCCACAATATCAGTAGTTTCATTCCGGTCAAATAAGAACAATGAGATTTGCGTTTTAATATTAGCCAATAATTGCATTCTCAAAGCTGCTTGGCGATTAGCAGTAATTATTAGATAAATCCCGACGTTAGCTCCCTCGCGAGTAATCTTGTCCAAAAGATAATTAAACTGCTCACTCCAAGCCACTTCTTTCGCTGAATCCATTGCGTCAACCACGATTGCAATAATCGGCAATTGCTCGGAAGTTGTTGTAAGATATTGTTCTAAACTGGCTACACCTACTAAACTTAATAATTGCTTGCGGTGATTCAATTCCTGCTCAATAATCTCTTGAAATTTTAAAATCTTTTCCGTTTCATCAATTCGAATCCAATCAGCCACCTGTGGTAAATCGCGCAAAGGTAACAAGCCATTGGTTCCAAAATCTAGTAAATAAACATTCAACAACTCGGGCGAATTTTGTTGGCATAAACTCAAGATTAAAGTTTGAACGAATGTACTTTTCCCATAACCAGGACTACCAAAAATGGCTAAATGCTTGGCTTGCAGCATATCCAAAAGCAAAGGCCTTTGCGCTTGTTGGTCCGGATAATCAGTCATCGCAAGCGTCACTCGTAAATTAAATTGCGCCTGCGACCAATTCTGTTGATAATCAGTTTGAACATAATCTGGCAAAAATAATTGGGCTGCTAAAGGTGGTAACCATGGTCGAGGTAACCGCGCAATATTTTGATCTTGCGCAAATTGTGCAATGTAATTGATCACCGCCGTCAACTCAGAAACCTTCGTTGCTTGAGATTGCGTATCAAGATAGGTCAGACCACTTAAATCAACTGATAAGTTTTCATATTGGCCTAACTCATTAATTAAATAAAGCGGTGGCGCTGTGCGCTTTTTAGAAGCGACTGGTTGATAATCTTGTCCACTATATGCACTTTGAAACAACTCATAAATCTCATTATTACCAACTTGCAGATAGGCGCGCCCTGGTTCAACAATTGAAGCTGCATCCGGCGTATGCAAAATTTCATTGGAATCCGCTTGATCTTGAACCTTGAGCGCAATTTTAAAGCGAGAATTACTCCAAATTTGTTCGTTAACCACTCCACTCGGCTTTTGCGTTGCAAGAATTAAGTGGATACCTAATGAACGCCCAATGCGCGCTGTTGAAACTAATTCCTGCATAAAATCGGGTTGTTCGGATTTTAATTCAGCAAATTCATCACTAATTAAAAATAAATGGGGCATAGCTTCTTTGGCAACGCCGTCATGATACAATTTTTGATACTCATTAATATGATTAACTTGATATTGGCCAAATAACTGTTGCCGCTTTTCTAGCTCAGCTTTGATTGACGCCAAAGCTCTTAAACTTTGACTACCATCTAAGTTTGTAATGGTCCCTAATAAGTGCGGTAATTCACTGAAAAGGTTCGCCATGCCACCACCCTTGTAATCAATCAACAAAAAGGCCACATTGTCGGGATGAAAGTTAATTGCTAATGAAGCAATATACGATTGAATTAATTCGGATTTTCCTGAACCTGTCGTTCCTGCAATTAAACCGTGTGGACCATGTGCCCGTTCATGCAAATCCAATTTAACTAAATCATCTTTACCACGTAATCCTAACGGAACAGCTAAACTTTTATAGGGAAGATTGACTGACCAACGTTTTTGCAATTGTAATTCTGTCACGGTTTTAACATCGTACAATTCCAATAAACCCACAGATGTTGGTAAAGAATTTTTGAGACTTTCTTTATGGTCTAAGGCGGCTAAATGTCGCACGGTCGCCTCTAAATCAATTGTTTCCAGAGCGTCCGGAACCAATTTTTGAGAAGTTAGTTGACCGTTCTCAATCACAATTTCTGCCTGCTGACTATCATAATATTCGACCACTGTCTCAATATGTTCCGGTAAATCAGCCAATGTTTGCTTTACAAAGATCACTGCGACATCAAGTTCAGAAATATCGTGTGACAAATATTCCATAATACCATGATTAATAATCAATTCTTCATTTTGTACAATCAAAATGTAATACGGTGCGAAGCTAATTTTTTGATCTTTGTTTTCTTTTTCTTTCACAGCTTGTTCGCGCTCTTTTAATAGTTGCAATAAGGCCGTTAATATTTGGTCACGCGTTTGATCATCATCAACAAAATTTAACGTATTACTATCACTAGAACGAAAATGTTTTAACCATCGAAACTCTTGCCAAAAATCTTGTTGCTGACTATCAAAAATTGGAACGAACCGGACATCATGGTAACTTTGAAAGGCCGCAATTTGTAGCACCAAATTCTGCAAAGCCTGATTGACTTGGACTTGATCACCAATTAGTCCCACCCCTGCGGACAACAAACTAATTGCTAATGGCGAGTGTTCCACCTGAAGTGCCTGTTGATAAATCTTTTTTGCTTTGTCTAATAACGCATCATGCTTTAATTCTTGCGGCGAAAAATTAACTTGATATTGTCCGGTAAAATTACCTAACCCTAAACGGACCGTTAAAAAGTCCGTTTGAAATTTGTTTTTCTCATAAATCCGCGCACTATTACGCAAAATCAATTGACTAATCGTTTGCGGTGATGGTAAGTGATAAGTTAAGGCCGAGCGCGTTTGGTGCTTTTGTGATTGAATCTCCACAATTTTAGTTTGTAAATAATCATGATAATCTTGCACTCTTTGATTAGCTTTTTGCTTTTGTTCTTTTTTATCATTAAAGTAACTACTAATCGCAAAAGCAGTCGTTGTCAAACTCATCGCTCCCATCATAATCATGGTGGTCATGTTATGGCTAATTACTGCCATTACAACCGAAGCAGCAACCATTACCAACGGCGGCGTAATCGTTTTTAATAATTTATTTTTAGTAATTTCTGCGGGCATGGGTGGTGCATCTAAAGTTATTTTAGCTGTCGGTAAAGCACGGATCACCCGCGGTGAGCGATGATACTCTGGATAATCATCTGAATAACAGTGCTTTATTTGTTGCCGATAAAACAGGGTACTTTTGACAAATTGCTGCAACAAATCTTTCACGATTAACCAATTATCAGGCTGCAAAGTTATTTCTAACCCATCAATCGCCAGCACATCCCCATAAGTAAAATTAATTACTGTGGTTGTTATTAAACTATGATTTAAATAGACTGGCGTTTTAAAAGCGCCCATTACTTGAAACTGTTTGGCATCAGCTGTCTTTTGAATGAGAAAATCACAATTAATCGCTATTTGAATATCATTGAATGCGTTAGCTCCTAAACTTAAAGGCTGTCCCATGTTGAGCTGGTTAACATCAAAACTGAGTGGAATTAGTGTATCAGCCAAGATTAAAAGTTGGATATGTTGTTGAATTGTTATTACTTGTCCCAATTCTAATACTTGGTCAGCTAAGCAAAACTGAGCATCCGTATTAATCGTCAATTCAAGTGGTTGCTCTAGTTCTGGAACATAATAAGTATCATGATAATCAGTACTTAAAGTAAAATTATTTTGTTCAGTGGTATCTAATTTCAACACTGAGTAGCTCGTCTTTAACCAGATATATAATTGATAATTTTCAGCCATGTCTTCTATTCTTTCTGTAATTTTTTCGTATAAGCTTTAATTAGTTTCGAATATTTATTCAATAATCTCTGCTTCTTAGCACCGGTTAAATGCGGATTATTGTTCGCTTGTGAATATAATTTAGTATACGAAAACAAGATTAATTGCTGATCTCCTAAGTATTTGGCAGCATCCAATGACTGGTTAAAATTGCCTTGTCCATCATAAATCCAATATTTTAAATAGTTAGGATCAGAATTCATATTTAGTGATTTGTTAATATTAGCTTTTTGTTGATGATTGAGATTATCAACATGAACATAAGATTTGGCGAGCATTAATTGTTGAACTTTCGGCATTTGTTGAACTCTAATTTTGCTCAGGTGATTAATGGCCTGATCATAATCTTGCTGCAAATAAGAGCCCGTTCCTTCAGCTAAGGATTGTTTTTGCGGCACAACAACCATTAATAAATAAATCAGCGCTAAACCGACCAGTGTCGTGACCACTGATTCCAATAAAAATCCCCAGTGATAAAGATTAAATTGCTTTTTTGAGGCGACGACTAATTGCTTCTGTTCAACAGTCAAAGCTTGTTGATACAAAACTTGTAGCTGCTCTTTTAAAGTGGCAACGCTTTTGGCACGAATGATTTTCTGATACTTCAAACCAGCAAAACTCTTATCAGCCATTAAGCCTTTATACAAGCGATTAAATGTATACTTATTGGCTAACACCATCACGATAAAAGCTTTCAATTGTTTTAATAAATGAGCGTGCGTTGATGGCGTCACAATACCTACCGCTCCACGGTGTAAAACTTTGGGTCGTAAGTTGACGTCAAACAAAATATTATCAGGGTGCACTACGGGCACAATTCGTGAATTACGTAATTGCCAAAGCTCTAGTAAATTCAAACATAAGCGAATTTTATCAACTCGCGATAAGTCGCTAGCCAATTGTTGAAAATTGTGCCAATCAGCAGCCACCTGATATTGCAGTTGCCAAGCTTGATCTTGTGGCTTGATTATTAATGGTACCAATTGATCTTGCTTTAATCCTAAATAATCAATCAATTGAGCATCTTGAACACTATCAGCCGTTAATTCTTCGGTAATGCTTCCTGATTTTAAATAATTGAATTGATATTGATAGCCATCAATTTCAAATCCTTGTCTTTGCTTAGCCAATTGCTGCTCCTCCACTAAAAAATTTGTAAAATATCGCCGTCTGCTAAAGGAAAGTCTGCTAATAAATCTGTGTTAACCAACAATAAGCTTTTCGTCTGCACTTTAATTACATTAAGTAATCTTGTATTGAGAGCAATTGCTCGTTGAGCTAAATCATCAATTAAGAGCGCAATTAGTTGATTGACTGTCAATTGTAGGGGCAGTCTCAAATCTTGGACATAATGATTCGCAGCTGGGATCAAAATGGTAACGTTAATATATTTCATCGTTTAAAAAATCTCCTAATCATGCGTTTGTGCTTCCCTAACCAACAACCGATGCCAATAAAAAATAATGCCAGCATCATTAATAGAATGTATTTCAGTTTTCGCCATGAATTAGTCTGCTGATGATGTTTGGTATGAGCTGCCGAAATTGATTCTGGAACTTGAAAAAGTCGTCCTTTGGTGTGTTGAACTAATAAATCTGGTTTAGCAGACCATTGGTTAGTAAATAATTGCCGTTGCGTTAATTGCGTATTTTGTGAAAAACGCTGTCTTCGTTGGCGTTGTTGCTGCTCAAAACTATCCTGCCGAAAAAAGAAATCATTCGCACTCAGCTTAGCACTAGCTGAACTTGCCTCACTGGTATCTTGATTGCTGTTTAAAATCGTATTATTAATTGTCATCTTGCCGTCATCCAAAGACCTTCGGGCTGCCAAAAGATCAATATTTTGGAAACTCCATCCGCCAATGAGGATGATTACAACTAATAACCAGCTAAGTTTCAGTTTCTGTAACATATAATTTTTCCTTAAATAACCAATTAACCATTAAACAAACTAATAGCAACACACTAAAAATCAGAATGATCAGGACATTATCTGCTTGATTAGTAAAAACATTTGAGTAAATGTCTTCTATTTGTTGAAATGGCGAAGTATATTTCAAAAAGAAACCAACTCCAGGACTTTTGGTTAAATATTGACCCAATGCTGGCGTGTAAAAGATATATTCAATAAAGAAGAAAACAAAAATAAATTTACCGACTGAACGCAAAAATTTGAATAACGCGATGGCGGCTTCAATCACTGTCGCTTGAATCAAAGTTTCGATTATTAACCACAACTGTGGATACAAAAGGTGGCGCAATAACGGGCGCGTCGTCCAGGCCACTAAGAAACTAATTCCTAAAACTAAAATCAAAGCATATTGTTGGTACAACCCCAAACCGGTTGTCGGTAATTCCCAATGGTCTGCTACTTTAAATGGTTTAAGTTGGCGATTGTGCTGATTATTACCGACAATCAGCAACGCCGCAAAACCACCAATAATAATGTTAGCTAATGTTAAAAAATAAGGAAAAATTGAACTAAGATTGCGAATTGTCCCCGCATTTTGAAATTTTAACGGCTGAGCCAGATTGCCGTAAATTTTGCGAGCAGCATTATCATCATTTTTAGTATTACTCATTGACTGACCAAAATTGTGATTGTAGTCAGCATTAGTGGCCACAACTTGCTGCCAATTATTAAGGAGTACCTTCGCTTGCTGCAGTAATTTATTACCATGCTGGACAAATGCTTTAGAATCATTATCAATCGTCGCTGTGGCTTGCGCTTGGTTCGTCAAGTTTTGATCTAATTGTTGCGATTGATTCAGCATTTGTTGTAAAGAAGCTTGTAATTGAGAATTTGTTTGTTCGGCCTGTGTACTACTTTGTTGTGCCAATTTCATCAGTGGCGAAAAATCTAATGGTGCGGGGTCACTTAACAATTGTGTATTGAACTCCACGACCGGTGAAATCATGGTTTGATGTTGCCGGTAACTAGCTAATTGTTCCTGATACAACTTTTGAATCTTAACAACTAATTGTTGAAAATCCGCCTGCGCTTGTTGGTTTTGTTGTAATTGCTCTTCATACTGAGCTTGTAACTTAGTGATGGAATCTTCAGCACTATGCACGTTGATTAAAATGGCTAATAATTTTTGTTCTAAATTCGCATCAAACGTAGAAACAGTCTTTGCCGGTACTGTAGCTGTTGTCTTGGGCTCTAATTGTAAGCTGTTGAACGTGGTGATGAACGTATAAGCCTGATTTAAAGTAATGATGAAGTCCAAATATGGTTGACTTAAATTGCCACTGTGATTCTGAACCAAGTTAGTGAGTATTCCTTGCGTTAGTGCTGGAGCATCAATTGTCATGGCATAATTGACGGGTTGCTCAGTCAAAACTTGCGGATATAAAGTTAAGCTTTGTTGGTCGCCCAAATTATTAATAGCTAAACCTTGATCTTGAATAACTACTGGCAAATTATTTTCCTCCAGCTGACGTGCTAGGTTATTGAGGTCAACTTGGGTACTGCTGATATTCAAAAAGACGCTTTGATGGGCTGGCAGATTTAACACTAGGGGTTGATTAGCTGATGGTAAAGTTGCTTGTTGAAGCGCAACTTCTTGTCCTTGAAAGGAACCTGTTGTTTGAAAGTTATTGACAGCAGCCCACTCGACTTGTAATCTTTGAGTTTGCTCTCTCGTTAACTCACCGTCACTACTGATTTGTTGCAAAATTTGACTACTATTACTAGGTAATTGCGTGATGGCTGTATTGATCATTGTTTGCAATTGCTGCCGCACAGAACTAACTTGTTCATCACCAACTACACTAGTGCCATCGGCGTTACCTACTGCATTGGATTGCAATGTTGCTAAACATTGATTTAATTTATCCCGAGTTAACCCCAATTGTAGCTTTTGATTTTGCAATTCTTGAACCAGCGCAGCATCAGTCTCTGATAACCAAACAGGTGAATTCAATAAGTCACTAATTTGTTTTTGCATAGATGGAGCTTGTAATTGATTCAAATTAAAATAGTCATCATTGATAATGGTTTGAAAAGCATCATATTGATTAGATACTAAATCTAAAAAGTGCCGATTATTAGCTTGAATTACAGAATTAGCTTGCGTATTAAGTTCATTTAATTGCTGATTAGCTTGACTTTGCAGCTCTTGAGCTTGGGGATTAATTTGTTGTAAACCATTAATGCCTTGATTTTGCAATAAATTTTGTAATTGCTCAGCACCTGCATTATCCTTCGAATCGCTGACCGGATTATCGCTAGCATTGGGCTGCGTCTGACTATATTCTTTAATCAAATCAGCCAAGGGATTATTCAGGTTACCTTTTAAATTACTACTCAACTGTTGTTCATTCATATTAACTACTTCTAGATGTTTTTGCGCTTGGTGTAAGTTAAACAAAATACTAGCTAAATACATTTCTGTAACTTTGTAATTGAGTTTATTTAAGATTTGATTATTCAATTGTGTAATCTTATTGCGTAAAGTAGGATTTTTATTTTCACGAATTTTATATAAAACCCGAATCTTTTTAAAATCAGCCGCTTGAAACTGGAGAATCTTATTAGAAAAATTAAATGGTAAAATCACAATCAAATCATACCGTCGATGCTTTAAGCCATTTTCAGCAACATCACGTGGAATGGAATACCACGAAATATCATGATTGCGCGTTAATAAGTTGACAAAATCTCGGCCAAAATTATATTGTTTGCCATTAAATTGACCACCGTTATCTTCATTAACTAAGCCTACTTGCAATACTTTATTCGCATTCGGATCTTTGGTTTGCTTAGTTCTGAATGCAAATAAGGCAATCGTTAAAGTCACTAATATTATTAAAATAATCGCGACAATATTCTTACTGTTGGTTTGTATAAAATGTAATAGTCGTTTAATCAAAAACCTATCTTCCTGTACTATCATAGTTGAGTCATAGCTGGTTAAATTACTTAATAAACCAAGGTTATAAAGCTATGTACGGACTTTTATTACTTATGTAACGCCAAGAGCGATCCTTAATAAACCACTCTTGACTAAAACTAATTAACTCCAAGCTTGACCAATTTGATTATCAGCATCTTCCATTGCTTGTGCTGACTTATCCAACTGCGCCTTGATTTCTCTGAGAAGCTGTGAAAATTGTGTTACTTTTCCGGATAATTCTTGAAATTTCACATCATACTTTTCAAAAGCATTCCCCTTCCATTCAGCGCGAATTTGTTCCTGAGTACTCTTTAAATCACTCAATACGTTATCTACACTGTCCGCTCCACGTGTATAATGCGTTGCTTGTGATCTCAGTTCTTCTGGTGTAACGGCTATTTGTCCTGCCACAGTAATCCCTCCTAAATTTAAACCTCTCAAAAAAGAGATAAGCATATTATATCAATAATATTAAAATTTTCATTATTTTTTTAATATTATTTTAGTCAATTATTAATATAAGAGGAACAAATTGTTATACTTTAAGAAAGAACAAAGTTGAATTCTATTCAATTTTTTAAATAATGCACTAGCTACTAATTTTTATAGTCAAAATTAACAGCTTAGCATTTACAGCTTGAGTTAATTACTGCTAAAAGAACTAAAAAATAATAATAACTATTTATTATTCAATAGAATGTTTAAATGTCATCTTCAAAATTACAATACAAAAAAAGTGTTGCTGAAATCATTCAGCAACACTTCAGATAATTCAAATATTTTAATAAAACTTCAAGCCACATTATTTCTAAAGCTAATTACTTAATTGTCCCCTTTGTAACTTTTATTTTTAGCACATTCTTTTTATTATGATTATTTTGCAGACGCTGGATTGTTTGACGCTTGAAAAAACTAATTTTGAGTTTACCCTTCCTCATTAGATGTACATCAGAAGTTCCTTTATCTAACGCTAAGGCTAATTCATCACCATGAAAAACATTCTGCCCGAGCAATTTAGTGTTCTTCAAAGTGACTTTCATCTTCAAATCTTCAAAATTAATATTAGATCCATTTAAAACAGCATCTTTGAATTTCAAATTTGTATCATCAAAACCATCACTAATGGTAGTAACATTAGTTAAATGACACTGATCAAATTGGTATTGACCATCATCATCATCAAACGCTACATTATTGAGGTTACTATTTTGTACCTGATAACGACCACCTTCGTTATCAATCCTCAACCTTTGGGTAACCGCCAGATTTTGCAAGTTGTACTGAGCATCAGAAGAATTTATCTTCAGTTGTTGAATGGACAAGTCATTGAGAGTCACCTGACCGTCGTCTAAACCAAGGTCTAACTTTTTGATAGCATCTTTGTTCGGTACCGTAATCGTAATCGTCGGTTTGGGTGAACTCAGCTTCACATGTTTGCGCACCCCATGATTTTTTTGTTCAATATACAAGTAATGATCTTGATTGCGAAAAGTTATAATATGATAGTTTGTCGGGAAATATGCCCGAAACTGTTTGCCCTGTTTGATATTGACATTGGCATCAACAATACCAATATGAACATGATCAAAGGGCTGATTACTTTGATATTTCCGCACATTAGCAGCTAAGGCCGTTGCACAATTATTGTTTACGCCTATCAAGACCGCAATCAATAATAGCACAATTGATATTAAGTATTGAATATAATATTTTGACTTCATTAAAAATTTTCTCCCCAAATAATTCAAACGATAAACATAAAAAGTTAAGTCAACAATAAAAGCTAATTAAGCATTATTTAATTGTTCCTTCTTCAACCTCAATTTTTAATCGATTATTTTTACTCTGATTATGCTTTAAATTCTTAATTAAATTGCGTTTTGGCGCATTGACTGTTAATATGTCATCGTCCATTAAGCGTACATCAGGATTAATCTTGCCCAAAGTGAGGTGCATCTCATCACCATTAAAAACATTTTCCCCCAGAAATTGGGCACCATTAGTAGCTTTTGCATATAACTCGTCAAAATTGACCTGCGCATTTTTTAAACTAGAATGATTCAAGCTTAAATGTGTATCATCCATATCATCACTAATCGTTTTGACGTTATCTAACTGACAATTAGCAAACTGATATCGCCCACTATCATCATCAAAAGTAAGATGTTGTAGCTGACTTTGCTGGAAATGATAGCTACTATCATCGCTACTAATTTTGAATTTTTGGGATACTGAAACATTGTTCAAATCATAATGGGTATTTGAGGTATCCAGCCTAATTTGCTTAATTGACAAGCCACTAATAGACACGTGATCACAATCATCTATATCTAGATTTAATTTGTGAATAGAATTTTGCTTCGGTACAGTAATGGTCAAAGTAGGTTTAGGAAATTTTTTTTGAACTTCATCTTCTTGATTAATATAAAGATAATTATTTTTATCACGAAAAGTTAACGTATGATACTTTGTCGGCAGCACCACATGAAACTTTTTGCCTAATTTAAAATTGACGTTTACATCAGCAATGTTGATATAAGCATGGTCAAACGACTGATAACTCTCATACTTAGTGGCACTAGCAGCAGAGACAAGATTACTGTTTGACGCCAATAAAATAGCTAAAAGTACTAACAAAAACGACAGCACTCCTTGCATATGCTTTAATTTCATTAACAATCACTCCTAAAGACGTAAAATTAACCTTTACTTAAAAATGTTAATAAAATCACTCATTTTTGTCAACGCTTTCTTTGGAGCTTACACCAAAACGCAGTTGTCTTTTGTCCGCTTTATTTTTCAGAATTTCTTTCCTCGCTAGCAATTATAACTACTCTTTGATGCAACTAATTTACTTACCAATCTTGCGCGTTGGTGTCAGAGACAACGATAATTTAATCGTTTGTGCTGTCGTTTGCGAAATTCCTAGTTTCATCAAATCTTCGACAGGAGCATCCTTAATTTTTTTAACTGAACCATAGTTTTTCAATAATTTAATCCGCGTTTTTGGCCCCACACCCTTAATACTTTCTAATTGTGAAGACAGCGCATTTTTGCTATGCGTTTGGCGGTGATAGGTAATAACAAAACGGTGCACTTCGTCTTGAATCCGTTGCAACAAATAAAAGCCTTGGCTTTTTCGATCTAACGGTACCACAGCCCCGTCCTCACCAGTAATCAGATGTGACGTACTATGATGGTCGTCTTTAACCATGCCTGCCACCGGAATGTGAATCCCTAATTCATTATGCAAAACATCTAAAATTACGCGTAGTTCGATCAAGCCCCCGTCCATCAAAATTAAATCCGGCAAGGGCTTATGTTCTTTTAATAACCGTGAATACCGACGATAAATCACTTCCCGCGTATTAGCAGCTTCATCCGCTCCATTATGTTGTTCTAAAATATCTTTAATTTTATACTTGCGATAATTGGACTTAACCGGCTTACCATCAACAAAGCTCACCATGGCCGAAACCGCATCAGCACCTTGAATATGCGAATGGTCAAAGGACTCAATCACATGTCCATACGGTAAACTTAAAGCATCAAAAATTTGCTTTTGAGCCCCAACTGTTTGGCGATTATCTAATTCTAATAGCCGAAACTTTTCTTCCAATGACAATTTAGCATTGTCTTTAGCCATTACCAACAAATCACGTTTGGTCCCCCGTTGCGGGGTTCGAAAAGGGACATGCAAAATTTCTGTCAATGAAGCTTGATCGATTTCTTTCGGAACTAAAATTTCACGCGGTAACACATTATTTTTCCGATTATAAAATTGTAAAATAAACGTTGCCAATTCTTCCTCGGGCGTATTAATGCAAGGAAAAATTCGTTTTTCACGTTTCATTAAGCGAGCTTGTCGAATGAAAAACACTTGAATAGAAATCCAGCCTTTATCAACATAAAAGTTGAATAAATCACGCGGTGTATGATCATTCGAAATAATTTTTTGCTTTTCCACGGTCTGTTCAATATAGTGGATTTGATCGCGTAATTCCGCTGCCCGTTCAAATTTTAAATCAGCCGCCGCGGTGTTCATTTTTTGTGTTAATTGCTTTTTGATGGTCCCGACATTACCATTCAAAAAACTTTTAATTTTTTTGATTTGCTGTTCATATTTTTGCGTTGGTACTTCTTGAAAGCAGGCTCCCAAACACTGTCCCATATGGTAATATAAACACGGCCGGCCTTGATAACCACTACACCGTCTTAGAGGATAGACTTTCTGTAAAAAATTCAGCGTTTCTTCTGCCGCATACACGTTCGGATAAGGGCCAAAATAAAAACCACCATCTTTTTTGACTTGACCAGTGATAATCATCTGGGGGTTGCGTTCATTAGTAATTTTAATATATGGATACCCAGTCCCCTTCTTTAATTTAATATTAAAGTAGGGCTGATGCTTTTGAATTAAAGTAATTTCCAGTAAAAAAGCTTCCTTATCAGTTGACGTCACAATCGTTTCAAAATCGCGGATTTCACTGACTAACTTAGCCGTTTTGCCTTCATGCGAACTTTTAAAATAAGAGCGAACCCGATTTTTTAAATTTTTGGCTTTACCTACATAAATAATTTTCGCATTAATATCTTTCATCAAATAACAGCCTGGTCGATCTGGCAATAATGCTAGTTTATGCTCTAAATATTCTGTCGCCATTTTTTATCTCCTAATTGCGTCAACTATTGTTTATATTTTAACCCGTGTTTAACAAAATACCAATTGATTTACCAAATCTGAGTTTCAACAATAAATAGCTGAAATATGCTATACTGACAGAGTAATTAACCTAGTTAAAGAAGGTGAAATTGTGGGTCTAACTGTCAAACAAGAAAATAATTTTGAAAGTTTATTTGATAAATTTGCTTCTTTACCAGATGAAACTCAAAAAAATCTAGATGCCGTTAAACAAACCGAAAACAAATTGAAACAGGCTAAAGATCACAAGAAAAAATAATTAATAAAAATGAGGTCGAAATCAAAGTTCTAGCACTCAATTGCCAAATGACTTTGAATTCAACCTCTATTTTTTTACTATTGCATTAATTATTTAGCATAACCTTCAGGGTGTCTTTGTAACCAACGCCAAGCGGAATCAATAATAGTATCAATATCCGTATACTGGGACTTCCAACCTAAAATGGTTTGAATTTTACTACTATCAGCTACTAAAGAATCTGGATCACCACCACGGCGGGGCGCATCCATAGCTTTGATATTCACACCGGTAACTTTGCGCGCTGCCTCGACGATTTCCTTAACAGTGAAACCTTGTTTAGAACCAATGTTAAAGTAGTCACTTTGACCACCTTGCCGTAAATATTTGAGACCTAAGTAATGAGCTTGAACTAAGTCTAAGACATGTACATAATCGCGCACATTATAACCATCACGAGTTTGATAATCATTACCGCACATATCGACATGATCACGTTGGCCTAAAGCAGCTTGCAATACAATCGGAATCAAATGTGTTTCCGGATGATGATCTTCACCCAAGTCACCATCTAACCGGGCCCCTGCCACATTAAAGTACCGAAAAGCTAACCACTGAATGTCATATGCCGCGCCGTCCCAGCGCATGATTTGTTCCATCATCAATTTCGTTAGTCCATAAGGATTAATGGGATCTTTGGGGTCATCTTCTTTAATTGGAACTTGCTTTGGCGTACCATAAACCGCGGCTGAAGATGAAAAGATCAACTTTTTAACTTGATGGTCATTCATCACGTGAATCAGATTAATTAGACCGACTACATTGTTATCAAAATAGTCATTAGGCTTTTCAATTGATTCGGGTACTTGAATATAAGCACAGAAATGAAAAACTGCTTCAATATCTTGTTCTGTAAAAACTTGCTCCAAAAAGTCCCGGTCACGAATATCGCCTTGATAGAATGGCACACTGGCCGGAACCGCATCACGATGACCGCGGCTTAAATTATCGACCACGACCACGTCCTCTTGCTCTTGCACCAATAAGTCTACCATGTGTGAGCCAATGTAACCCGCACCACCTAAAACTAAAACTGCCATTGTCAAACCTCCATTGAGAAAACGTCTATTATTTCATTTAATTTTATTATAATCACTTCCCAGAATGAATACCAATTAATTCCAGTTTCATACCAAAAGCCTATCAGTTTAGGATTTAACAGAAGATATTGACTCTACATAACTAAAAATCCTCGAAATTAAGTTTCATTTCGGGGATTTTTAATTTCTACGAATCTGACCAATTATTTCGTACAACTAACATCATTTGACCAAACACCCAACCCTAATTGGCAATATTGTCAATCTTTTCCAAACGCGTTTGAGGAGGTTGTTGCTCCTTAGATAAGTCAATAATTGGCACACTATTATCAATCACACCAGAATTATCACCAATTAATTGAATCGTACCAGCAGCGTCTTGGATTAAACGGTTATTGGTATCTAAGAATTCTTTCGAATAACCTTTAACTAAGAAGTTCCCTAAGCTAGTTTCAACGTGGTCGTTAAAATCAATTAAATCCGCACTGGAGTTAACAATCGTTAAATTAAAACTAACTTCCAGTCCACAAGTTGCTTGCACTTTTGAATAAACGCCGACCCCATCATCAAAATTTAGTAAAATTGTTAGTTTGGAATTATCTGCATACTGTTGTAACCTTTTCTGAACAGACTGATCAAGCTTTACAAACATCCTGCAACCTCCTTGTAGTTTTCTAACTAGAATGGCGTTATTATAACACCATAATTACTTTAAGACTGGTGGGAGGCCTTCAAAAATGAACTATGAACAGCAACTGAGCACATTAAAGCAAATGCTCTTAACTGCACGCAAGACCGTTTTAATTACAGGTGCAGGTTTATCAACTGCTAGCGGTTATCCTGATTTAAACGCCATGAACCAGCTAGCTTTGCACAATCCAATTGCTTGCGTACCTTTAATGGAACTTTTGACGAACCGGTTTGCTCAGCAGCAGCCTCAAACGTTTTATCAATTATACCGCTTGACCCATTTTCGTCCCGCTAGTCAACCTAGCATTGCTCACCAAATTATTAATCAATTAACTGAACAACAGTATTTTCAAGGTATTATCACTTATAACTTAGATCATCTACACGCTTTAGCTGGGACGCAAAACGTCGTTGAATATTGGGGCAGTATTAATGAAAACTATTGTGTCAAACAGCATCACCTTTTTGATCTGAACTTCATCCAACAACACACTGTCCCCTATTGTCCCATTGATCATTCACTAATTTTACCGGTTTTTGTTTTACGGAATATGGTGGCAATCAAAAAACGCGTCTTAGCCGGAAACAAATTAATCCAAACAGCCGATTTAATTCTTGCTTTAGGAACAAAATTGGGACACGGCTTACCCGCTAATCAAGCTCAATTAGTCGTTTTAAATGATCAACCTATTAATGTCCCACAACAGATCCATCTCTTCATCAATGGTTCACTTGACCAGATTTTAACTGATTTAAAAGCCAGTTTATAAATTATTAAGCCCCACCATAAAAAAACTAGAACCACTTTGCCAGTTAGTTCTAGTTTTTTTTAAATATACTAATATCAGTTAACAATGATCTGCAATCCAAGTCCAAACTTCATCGCGGCCTGCTTTGGTCATTGAGCTAAATAATTGTAATGAATCACGTTGATTCAAGTCTAACGTATGGTTAACTAGTGAGACCGTTTTATTCCATTGATTGCGTTTAACCTTATCCATCTTCGTGGCCACTACCAATGTCGGAATTTTATAGTAACTGACGAATTGATACATAGAAACATCATCTGCACTGGGCGCCCGGCGACCATCTACTAGAATAATCATTCCCCGTAATTGTTTGCGCGTGGTCAAATATTCTTCAATCATTGCGCCAAACGCCGCCCGCTTTTGTTTGGAAACTTTCGCATAACCATAACCGGGAACATCAACCAGGTATAACTGCTGATTAATTCCGTAAAAATTCAAAGTTTGCGTTTTACCGGGAGTACTAGAAGTACGTGCAAAATTTTTCCGTTGAATTAAAGTATTAATTAAGGATGATTTGCCAACGTTAGAGCGCCCCGCCAAGGCAATTTCAGGCCAACCATCAGTAGGATACTGACTAGCACTCACGGCACTTAAGTCCATAGTAACATCTTTAATCTGCATTAGTTTAGGCAACCTTACCTTTACTATCATATAGTGAAGGCTTTTGTGAACCTTCAACTGACTTTTTCGTAACCACCACGCGCTTAATATCGTCCCGACTAGGCACTTCATACATCGTATCCATCAAAGTGGCTTCAATAATTGATCTTAAGCCCCGCGCACCAGTATTGCGCTTCAAAGCTAAATCGGCCATTGCTTCTAAAGCATTTTGATTAAACTCTAGCTTGACATCATTTAAAGCAAATAAGCGTTGATATTGCTTAACTAGGGCATTCTTAGGTTGGGTTAAGATTTGAACTAAATCATTCCGGGTTAATTGATCCAAAGTCGTAATAACTGGAATCCGGCCAATAAATTCAGGAATAATCCCAAATTTCATTAAATCTTCCGGAATAACTTGACTCATTAACTGGGCTGAATCATCGACATTTACTTGTTGACTATTGTCCATGCCAAAGCCAATCGTTTTTTCACCCAGGCGATTTTTAATAATTTCTTCAATGCCGTCAAAAGCCCCACCAACAATGAACAAAATATTGCGCGTATTAATTTGAATCATTTCTTGTTGTGGATGTTTCCGACCGCCCTGTGGTGGAACATTAGCAATTGTACCTTCTAAAATCTTTAATAAAGCTTGCTGCACTCCTTCACCAGAAACATCACGGGTAATGGAAACATTCTCGCTTTTTTTCGCAACTTTATCAATTTCATCAATATAAATAATGCCGTGTTCGGCTTTGTCGACATCAAAATCCGCATTTTGCAATAACTTCAACAAAATATTTTCAACATCTTCACCAACATAGCCCGCTTCTGTTAACGTAGTAGCGTCAGCAATAGCAAAAGGAACTTGTAAAATTTTGGCTAAAGTTTGTGCTAAATAAGTTTTACCAGAACCTGTTGGTCCGATTAACGCAATATTACTTTTTTGCATTTCTACGGCTTGATCGTCATCTTTAACTTGACTATTGACACGTAAATAATGGTTATAAACTGCCACTGCCAAATTTTTCTTAGCTTGTTGTTGACCAATGACATATTGATCCAAAATGGCCATAATTTCTTTGGGTGCAGGTAAATCCGTAATTTCGAGAGTTTCTTCTTCATCGACTGCATCATCAATAATTTGTTTACATAAATCAACACATTCATTACAAATATAAACTCCAGGACCAGCAACAATTCGTTGGACTTGGTCTTGGGACTTACCACAAAACGAGCAAACAATTGCCCCGTTATCACTGGTACTATCAAACATAAAATTATTTCCTCCCAATTTCAGTCTCAAGCTATCTTTTTTGCAATAAAAAGCTTAGCATAGACCTTAAGAAAAGTAAAAAAAGAAACTTTTACTCTTCTTAATTATACACGAAAGTAGGGAGCACAGATATGAATAAGGTTGGAATTATTGGACAAGGTCATGTTGGAGCCACGACGGCATTAGTAATGGCGCAAAGAGGACAAGTCGGCAAATTAGTTTTGGTCGATAAGAATATGAAAAAGGCTCAGTCAGAGCAATTGGACTTACAAGATCAAATTGCATTATTACCTAACGACATGACAATTGAAATTCAAGATTATCAAGCCGAGAATTGGTCTCAGTTAAGCGATTTAGATGCGTTAGTTTTTTGTCCTGGTAAAATCTCAGCTTTACTAGATCATGGTGGCGAGCGGGACTATGAACTAGGTTTAACTAGTCAGATGGTTCATGAAATTGCACCTAAAATTAAAGCCTCCGGTTTCAATGGTGTCATCGTCACAATCACCAATCCTTGCGATGTGATCGCCAAGTTATTACAAGAAGAAACTGGTTTAGCGCCACAGAAAATTATTGGTACGGGTATCGGTTTGGAAACTGCGCGGATGCACCGGGTAGTTGGCAAAGCCACTAATCATAATCCTCATGATGTTAGCGGTTACGTTTTAGGAGAACACGGGGACACATTATTTGTCGCTTGGTCTAGTGTCAAGGTTGCTGGTCAAACGCTTGACAATTGGACGTTAGATTTACCACAACTAACCCATGACACAGCCAACGGTGGTTATGAAATCTTCTTTGGCAAAGAATATACTAACAACGGTATTGCCACGATTGTTAATCAGATTATCGAAGCTGTCTTGACTGACGCTCAGGTTGCGATGCCCGTTAGTTCTTATGACGCACACAATGGAATTTATATTGGACAAGTTGCCGTAGTCGGCCAAACCGGTGTTAGCGCCATCGTACCAGTACCTTTAGATGCAACTGAACAACAAGCTTATCAAAAATCAGTAACTGCCATTAAAGCTAATTATGCTAAAGTTGCAAAGTAAATAGCTACTGACAATAATTAGTCAATAAAAAAAAAGCATCTTTCAATTCCTCCACAAAAATTCTGGGAAATGAAAAATGCTTTTTATTTGATCAAAATGATTATTTTTGTACGGCAGAATCAGTCATTAAATCAACGACCTTCTTGATTGCAATGTCATGGTCAAGCATTTCTTCAGACAAAGCATTCTTGACAGCATCTTCTTGCATGCCATAATCAGCTGCTAATTCTTTAACTTCTTGATCACGTTCTTCAGCCGTAATTTCAATATTTTCAGCTTTAACAATAGCTTCTAACAATAAGTTAGTCTTAACGCGCTTTTCAGCATCTTGACTAAATTGCTTCTTTAAATCATCTTCAGTGGTACCAGTCATTTGATAATACATTTGGGGATTAATACCCTGACGTTGCATGTTGCCCAAGTATTGATCAATTTGATTTTGAACATCAGTATCAATCATTGCTTGCGGAATTGCTTCGAAGGTTGCATTATCAATAGCTTTATCAACAGCTTCAGTTTCAATTGCATCTTCAGCCATTTGTTTCCGTTGCTTTTTCAAACGATCTTCAATCTTCGTTTTCAATTCTGCCAAAGTATCAACGTCTTCATCAACGTCTTTCGCAAAATCGTCATCTAATTTTGGTAATTCTTTGGTTTTAATTTCATGAATTGTCGTTTGAAAATGAGCCTCTTTACCCGCTAAATCTTTAGCTTGGTAGTCTTCTGGGAAAGTAACTTTGACATCCACTTCATCGCCACTTTCATGATCAATTAATTGATCTTCAAAGCCTGGAATGAAAGAATTCGAACCTAATTCTAATGAATAATTTTCGGCACTACCACCATCAAAAGCTTTGCCATCAACTGTTCCTTTATAATCAATCACAACAGTATCACCTTTTTGTGATTTGCCGGATTCTTTCAAGACCAATTCAGCTTGTTGTTTTTGCAAACGTTCTAAGTCTTTGTCAACATCCTCAGCAGAAACTGTAGTATCTTGCTTCTTAACTTCTAAACCTTTATAGTCACCCAAAGTTACTTCTGGTTCCACAGCGACGGTTGCAGAAATTTTCCAAGGTTGATCAGCTTCCATGCTATCAATTGAAATTTCTGGTTGGCCAACAGGTTTAATTTCAGTTTCATCAATTGCTTGAGAATATGCCATTGGTAAAACGGCATTTAAAGCATCTTGATATAATGCTTCTTCACCATACATTTGATCAAAGACCACACGTGGCACTTTACCCTTCCGAAAACCCGGAATATTTAAAGTTTTGCGTACACGTTTAAATGCGGTATCTAATCCTTGTTTAATTGTCTCTTGATCAATTTCAAAAGTTAATTTGCCATCTTGATCTTTTTCTTTCGTCCATTCAGCTTTAGCAGCCATAATATCCCTCCGGTACTAATTATCTCATACTTTATCCATCTTACCCTAAATAAAATAACTTGTAAATGTTCCAAAGCGTTATTAGACCAAAATTTATGTACAAAAAAAGTCTGGCGCACCAGACTTTTAGTTGCCATGAAAATTAGTCTAAAATTTCAGTAACAACACCGGCACCAACAGTACGTCCACCTTCACGGACAGTAAACTTAGTACCTTTTTCGATAGCAACTGGAGCAATTAAGTCAACTTCAAAAGTTACATTATCACCAGGCATAACCATTTCAACGCCATCAGGTAATTCAATAACACCAGTAACATCAGTTGTATGGAAATAGAATTGTGGACGATAGTTAGAGAAGAATGGAGTATGACGTCCACCTTCTTCTTTAGTTAAGATGTAGACTTCACCCTTAAACTTGTTATGAGTTTGGATGGAACCTGGCTTAGCCAAAACTTGACCACGTTCGATTTGATCACGGTTGATACCACGTAACAAGACACCAACGTTATCGCCGGCTTCACCTAAATCAAGCGTCTTACGGAACATTTCCAAACCAGTAACTGTTGAATGACCATCTTCATCATGCAAGCCAACAATGTCAACTTCATCACCGATCTTAACTTCGCCACGGTCAATACGACCAGAAGCAACAGTACCACGACCAGTAATTGTGAAGACATCTTCAACAGGCATCAAGAATGGCTTGTCATTACTACGTTGAGGTGTAGGAATGTAGTCATCAATCGTATCCATTAACTTTTCAATGACCTTAACTTGTTCAGGGTCACCTTCCAAAGCCTTCAAAGCGGATCCACGGATAACTGGAATGTCATCCCCAGGATAATCGTATTCGGATAATAATTCCCGAACTTCCATTTCAACTAAGTCAACTAATTCGTCATCGTCAACTAAGTCAGTCTTGTTTAAGAAGACTACGATGTAGTCAACACCAACTTGGTGAGCTAACAAGATATGTTCACGAGTCTGAGGCATTGGGCCGTCAGTTGCAGCAACAACCAAAATTGCGCCGTCCATTTGAGCAGCACCAGTGATCATGTTTTTAACGTAGTCAGCATGTCCTGGGGCATCAATATGAGCGTAATGACGCTTTTCAGTTTCATATTCAACGTGAGCAGTGTTGATTGTAATCCCACGTTCTTTTTCTTCTGGAGCCTTGTCAATATCAGAATAATCTTCAGCTTTAGCTAAACCTTTATCAGCCAAAACTTTAGTAATTGCAGCTGTTAAAGTTGTTTTACCGTGGTCAACGTGACCGATTGTACCGATATTTACATGGGGCTTAGTTCTTTCATAATGTTCTTTTTCTGCCATGAAAAGAAACCTCCTGTTTGTCATCTGAATTATCTTCACAAAAAAATATAAAGAGTATTGCAAAGACAACTCTTTATGCAAGAATTATACTACTTTTGGTTCCAAAAACAAAGCGATACCGACCAAAAATATACTCTTAGTAGTATACAAACTGAGTTATCAAATGTAAACCAATTTTCTAAATTAATTGAATAAACTTAATAATTCATCTAATTTATCCAACCACTTATCTACTTTAACAGCTTTTGCTGGTTTTTCAAGTGATTGGGTATTTTTTTCATTCTCCCAGCGAGATTTGATCCGCTGCAACCATAAATCTGGATCGCAAATAATCTGATCCGTAAACGGATATAACATTGCCGCTAATAAATTGGTTTCATCCTTTAAACGATTATCCACTAGCTGTTTTTGCCAACTAACTAAACTATTCAATTGATAAATTAACGGGGTTTTTGCTGGCAAAAACTTTTTGTCAGTACCATAAAAATTAATTTTAACGAGATGTTGAATTTGTAACTTGACTAAATCTTCCGTCAAGCCCGCTTTCAATAACGGATGCAAATAAGGGTTTTGCAAAAGCACTTGACTGCTTTGTTCAAAATCCCAACTCGTTAAACAATGTAATTGTAAAATCAAATTAGATTGTTGCATTAAAGGCAAGGTTACAATGGATAAAATCTGCTGTTTTAACTGTTTAATTTCAGTTAAATGTCGTTGATAGTAACGCTGTTGATGTTGGTCAATTACTATTTGTAACTTTTTTTTAATAGAATTTAAATCCGACGGCGCTTGTAATAATAATTGTTGGGCCTGAAGGAAATTATTGATTCCAATCAAAACATCAATCACCAAGGCTAAATTCGATGCCGTAGTTAAAAAACGCTCTACATCAGGCTGAAGTAATTGCCAAGCCAATTGATCCTGTTGGGCTTGATGTCTTGCTTTAACTAACGCCAATTGGACGGAAAAGCTCGGTTGGAGTAGATAAGCCTGATCTAACGATTCCGCAGCGGCTAAATAATTCTTTGTTCGTTGATATTCTTGAGCTGCTTGTAATAGAGCTTGATAGCTTTTTTCTTCCAAGTTTAATTACCTCTAGGTAGTAAAAAAGTCAAATTACTAAACAATAAGCTTCTTTAGCATTTGACTTCTTTACACATAACTTCATTAATTATTGATGACTATGCTGCGCTTTACGATGTCGATTTTGGTTAACTTCCATGATAACTGGCAAGATAACTGGATGACTCTTAGTTTGTTCCCATAAATAATGATTCAAGTCTTCACGAACGTCTTGCTTCAGTTCCGACCAATCAAAGTCTTTATGCAATAAGTTATGTTCTACTGCTCGCACAACCACCTCGCGACTGCCAGCCAGTAATTCCGGCTTTTCTTCCAAACCAGCAAAACCACGGCCTGTAATCTGTGGCTGAGACATAATTTTCTTTTTCTTGCGATCAATAGTTACTACAGCAATAAAGACACCATCTTGGGACAATAATTGCCGATCACGCAAAACAATGGTACCAATATCACCAATGCCCACACCATCGATCATAGTATCACCAGCAGTTACTGCTTGAGCTAAATGAAACTGTTGTTTTTCATAACTTAAAACATCACCATTTTTTAAAACAAAGACATGATCTTGATCTAATCCGGTTTCTAAAGCAATATGCAAATGTGCATCCAAATTACGGTATTCACCTTGAATCGGAACTACATTTTGAGGTCGTAAAATATTAATCATCAACTGCAAATCACTTTTGGCAGCATGTCCCGAGGTATACAACCCCGAGTCACTTAAACTTTTAACTTCACCGCCCGCACGAAAAATCAAGTCCCGCGTTTTGGCAACCGTCGTTTCCATTGCATGTGATGGTGTCGTCGTTAGAAAGACTAAATCGCCCTCTTCAATATGGTAAAAATGATGATGACTAGTAGCCATTTTTTGTAAAATCTTGATTGGTTCGCCCATGCGGCCAGTTTCAATAATGACAACTTGATTTTTGGGTAATTTTTCAGCTTGACGCGCACTGACTAATAAACCATCTGGCACCGTCAAATAATTTAACTTAATCGCCGTCCGTACAATTTTTGATGCACTTTGACCTGTCAACACCACTTTGCGCTGCGTCTTCTGCGCAGCATTAAAGATTTGTTGCATCCGTAAAATATTAGAAGCGACCGAAGCGACAATTATCCGCCCCGTTTGGTATTCAAAAGTTTCCCAAATATAATTATAGATATCCCGCTCATCCGCTGCTGGATAAGGTGATTCGGCATTAGCCGAATCACTTAATAAGGCTAAAACTGGTTCTCGACCAATATCGGCCAAACGCTGATAATCAGTTTGATAAATTGAATCTGCTGATTGATCAAATTTAAAATCACCCGTATAAACCACTTGACCAACTGGTGTCCGAACCACTACTCCCAAAGAATCAGGAATCGAATGCGTTGTTTTGAAAAAGGAAATACTCAATTGCTCAAAATCAATCGCCGTTTGCGCGTCAATTACTTGAAAATTATTAAATTTACGACTATTTTTATTATTTTTAATTGCAATTTTGGCCAACTCAATTGTCAATTTGGAACCAAAAACGGGAATATCATAGTCTCCGACTAAATAAGGTAAAGCTCCAATTGCATCAGCATGACCATGTGTTAAAAAGACCCCGACTACTTTATCGATATTCTCTTGAATATAAGTAAAATCTGGAATCACCACATCAATTCCCAGTAATTCATTTTCCGGATATTGTAATCCACAATCTAAAATAACAATTTCATCCCCGTATTCAACGGCATACATATTTTTTCCGTTTTCTCGTAAGCCACTTAACGGAATAATTTTTAAATTTGCCAAATATCTCACCCTTCTGCTGTTAAGTATTTCAAAATCTTGCAAGATCTTGCTGTCACTTCGTGACTACCTGAATGCGTTTGTCTCATTGTAGCACAACTCTCTAATTTTTTATACAAAACACCAATCTGGAATTGACTTATCACTGTAAAATTTCAAAATTTGACTGGGGGATTGTCAGCAAAGAATTCTCAAATCCAAACCACAAAAAAACTGTTCGAATAAATTCGAACAGTTCCTTAAATTTCGGATAATTATTAACGACGTAAGCCTAAACTTTGAATCAAATTACGGTAACGATTAATATCGCTCTTCCGTAAGTAAGCTAATAAATTACGACGATGACCGATCTTCTTTAACAAACCAACATAAGAATGATGATCCTTCTTGTTGATCTTCAAATGATCGTTCAAATTGTTAATTTCATAAGTTAAAATTGCAATTTGGACTTCTGGAGAACCAGTATCGCCTGCTTTACGACCGTACTTTTCAATTAATTCTTGTTTCTTTGCTTTAGTTATTGCCATGTCAAAAACCACCTTCATAAAATTAATTCAGCTAAACTGTGCTTGCGCCGGTGTCACAACAAACAAAGCATAGCTAATACATAGTTGAATATAACTTAAGCTGTCGAAAAAATCAAGAATTTATTTCAGAATGATTGCAAATCGAAGCTGATTTTAGTATACTTTTAGGGTATTGGGATGGTCACGGAGGTGAATTGAACATGCCACAAATTAAATCAGCTATTAAGCGTGTACGGACATCTGCCAAAGCAAATGAACGTAATACTGCTCAACGTAGTGCAATGCGTTCTACTATTAAGAAGTTTGAAACTGCTGCTGCTAATGGCGCTGAAGATACTCAAGAATTATATCGTCAAGCTGCACGTGCCATTGATATGGCTAAGTCCAAGGGCTTAATTAAACAAAACAAAGCTGCACGTGATAAATCACGTTTGGCCGCTAAAATTAAATAATTAACCCTAAAAAAGACGGACCTTAGCCCGTCTTTTTATTTGTAATGAATGCAATCATGAACAATTCAAATAATTGCGTTTTATTGGCCTGACCTGTCTTCATTTGATAGTCCATTTCGATTAAGTCGGAAAGGGCTTTTTTTAATTGTCCTAAATCGTAATTTTTAATTCGCTGTAACGCTAATTTCACTCGATAAGGATGAATCTGTAAAAACTGTGCCAATTTTCCTTGCGACATTCCCTGACCAGCCAAAATCTTCACTTGCAACAATACCCGAATTTGACTTTGAGCTAATGCTGTCAACAAAATTGGATCATTATTTAGGATCAACAATTGTTGGTATAAACTCTCAGCTTGCCGTAAATTATGCTGTAAAATGGCATCTAACAAATCAAAAACATTATCATCCAAAGACTGGGGCACTAATTGTTGCACCATGGCTAAATCAATAACTTTTTGCTTTTGCGCATATAAAAACAATTTCTTTAATTCTGAATTGGCAAGTGAATAGTCCCCTTTGGTTCGTTGAATTAATGCGGTTAAAGCAGCCGGCACAATTGTAAAGCCTTGAGCCGTAATTTGTTTTTGCAGAGTACTTTGTAAAGACTGAGTGTTTAATTTTTGCACATCGATTACCTGTGCTTTTTGCTTCAATACTTTCGTAATTTTTTTACGCTGGTCTAATTTTTCATATGGTGCAAAAATCACAAAAATAGTTGTTGATTGTGGATCTTGTACATAGTCTATGAGCGCTGCCACATTTTGCTCAATTCCCGTTTTATTTTTATTACCACTCAAAAAGATTGGATTAGTAACTAGTACCAAACGATGCTCACCTAGAAAGGGTAAAGTATTAGCTTCACCGACAGCTTCTTGCACATCGACTTGCTCTAAATCAAATTCCGCCACATTTAACTCTTGTTCTTCCGGCGTCAAATATTGCACAAAAATTTGTCGTACTTGTTGCATCAGTTCACTTTCAGAACCCACGACTAAATACAAGGGTGCGATTTGTTGTTGCTTTAATGATTGTTGTAATTCATTGACTTTCATTTAATTCTTTCCTTGAAAAAACTCGCCATTTCTCCTGGTGGTCATAATTGTAATTCCAAGTAATCATACCATGTTTTGCTGTACTTAAATTAGGAATGTGCAATTTTTTGAGTGTCCGTAGTGTTTCCGGACTAGGATGACCATAACGATTATGGCGCCCGACAGAGATTAATACTAATTTTGGTTTAATTTGTTGTAAAAAGCGTTGAGAACTGGCTGTTTTACTACCATGATGCCCCGCCTTTAAAAAATCAATTCTAGGAGCATGTTGCTTAAATAATTTTAATTCGTGGGCACGATCTAAATCACCCGTAAAAAGCCATTTCTTGCCCTGTAAACTCACTATTAAACTCAGTGAATCTTCGTTTTTTCCATTAGATAAATGTGGAGGCCAGACCACTTGCATAAAATCTTGATGGGGTAATAAAATTTGATCATGGACATGTAATCTAACAATTGCAATTTTATGCATAAACGGTTGTAATTGCCGCACAACTGCCGGTATTTTTTGCATCCCGTCTGCTAAATAAACATGCTTAACCGGAAAATTTTGTAATAAAACTTTCAAATCACCAATATGATCAGCATCTTGATGTGATAAAAACACCCCATCCAAATGCGTAATAGCTCGATACCGCAAGTATGGAATGGTAATAGATTGAACCCGATTATTAGTCGAATGATAGTGACCAAAATTTAATTTTCCACCAGTATCAATCAAATAGGTGCGTTTAAAAAAAGGCGTCGTAATTAAAATACTATCGCCCTGTCCCACGTCTATCAAACTAACTTCACCGGTCATTGGATAGCGGTTAAACAAAATAATGCAACAATAACCAATCAGCAAGCCTAATAAAACTGTTTTGGTGGGATGTTGAGCGATAACTAAGGTCATAAATAACAGCAGTAATAAAACTACCAGATTAATTTTACCAACCGTCACTTGCGACCAGGAAGCATGGGCTAATACTTGAATTGGCGCATAAATCAAAGTAAACAAAGATTCCAGCGGAGTAATCAACCAATTAGCTTGCCTTAAAAAAACACTAATTAAAGTTAGCGGGATAATCATTTTTTCAAAGATCGGTGTCAAACATAAATTAGCTAAAAACGTTAACCAGCTAAAACTGTAATTATGAAAAATTAAAATTGGTAAACTCAATAAATTCATCAGCAATGATTGTTGCCACACCGTTTTCTGTTGCAAGACAATTAAGCCATAAGCTAATAAATAACTCAATTGTCCTGCCAATGTCCACAGGACTTGTGGCATCAAAAAACTATGAATAATCAAAGTCCCCGCAAAGATATCATTGCGGGATAAATACCAACGATATTTCTCATTTAACATTTTTAAAATTTGGCTGATACAAGCTCGCCAAACACCTATACCACTACCGGTTAATACAACAATCGCTGGTAAGCTGACTAAAATTAGCCAATCAACATACTCTTTACGAAGTTTACAAGCCCCTGCCAATTGGCTGATCCAATTAACCAATAAGTAAATATGCAACCCCGAAATACTAAAGATATGAATAATACCTAAGTTTGTTAATCCTTGCCGCAAATCTTGCTCTTGATTATCAAATTGTCCCAATAACAAACTACTAGCATTTAAACGTAACCAATGTGGTAAATGGTACACTTGTAACAACAAGCGATAACGCCAAATGTGTAACCACTCAATTATTCCCCGGGGAGCTCGTAACTTGATTTGAACATGTTGAGCGGTAGCTTGATAATAAATCTTTTGCGTTCGTTCATATTTTTGAAAATCAAATTCTCCTGGATTAGTGGCGGGCTTGATTTTTTGCCAAACAAAATCTCCCTGTAGGATAATAATTTGGGGGGATTTCACTTGAAAATTACTATTGATTCCAACATTAACTTTCTGTGAACCATTAATTTGTCCTTGACCATACAACCAATTAGTTCGGTTGGTAACTTGATCAGGATAAACTGTAATGACATGAGTTTGTGGTTGAGCAATATGCGGTTGTTGACCGATTATCCACCCCAGCACTCCCATCACCGTTAGCAGCACTAAAACTGAATATTTTTGATGGCGTAAGACAATGCCAATCACACCGATACCTAAAATCAGCCACCAAACATTCTGAGTGATTACAAAAGCAATGGTTAATTGTAAAAAAAGAGCTCCAAATAAATACCAACCTCGTTCAAACACACAATTGATCCTTCAAATTGTCCACGGTCTTTTCACCAAATCCTTTGACATTAGTCAGATCTTCCACTTTAGTAAAACTACCATGATCTTGCCGATACTGAATAATTGCCTGTGCTTTTTTCGGTCCTAAACCATTAACTTGCTGCAATTCTTCAGCCGTTGCAGAATTTAAATTAACACTTGCATTGGCTGTCGTAGTCGCGGTTGTGGCAGCGGCATTCGCATTCGGTGCAGCTGTGGTTTGATCTGGGACAATGACTTGACTTTGATCGTGTAATTTTTGGGCTTGATTAATACCCTTGAGATTGGCATTAGCCGTGGGTCCCCCGGCATGTTGAATAGCATCATAAATCCGCGCCGATGCCAATAAATGATAAACTCCCGGTTTATTCACTTCACCTTGCACATCAACGACAATCGTCGTTGGAGATTTTTTAGGAGTAGATTTAACCATGGTTGTCTGTTGCACTGTTGGCGGATCATTTTTCGTAGGTGTTAAGGAGCTGGGCCAAAATTTCCACAATACTACTGCCAAAATTATTAGTCCTCCAACTAACCACTGCCAATAAGCTACTAACCAATTTTTTATTTTCTGCATTCTTCATCACCCAATTTTAATTACAAAAAAAACGCCCCTTTTTTTTCTAAGGATGCGTTTTTAAATAATGAATGGCCTGTTTTAAATTAGAGATTGGTACAACCTTCATCGAAGAATGCAACTTTTGAGCCGTTTTTTTAGCCAATTGATAATTACTTTGGTAATGTGCATCAAGTTTTAATTTAGCTGGCGTTACTGGATCACGTGGTGCAAAAAAGATCTTAGCACCTTTGCGGTCAGCTGCCACCACCTTTTTATCAATCCCGCCAATCGGCCCCACTTGACCTTGTGGCGTAATAGTACCCGTGCCAGCTACTATTTGCCCTTGGGTCAAATTTTGTTGAGTTAATTGCTCGTAAATTTGCAACGTAAACATCAGTCCTGCCGATGGTCCCCCAACAGAACCAGCGTTAATTTTCACCTGAGGATTAGTTTGAACTTGAACTTTATCAACTAATTGAATCCCTAAACCAGATTTCTTTTCATGTGGCAAACGCATCAGTTTTTGATGTGCTGTTTGGATTCTGCCTCGGTGTTGATAAGTAACTGCTACTTTCTCAGTGGCTTTTTTACGTTGAAGATAATGCATTAATCCCTGAGAACTTTGAAAAGCCCGGCCATTAACTTTAGTAATGACATCACCCACGTGTAAAGAATGCTGAAAATGGGAGTTTTTTAAAACTGACAAAACATAAACACCTTGATAGTGTTGCTTAACCGGCCGATGAATTTCTTTAAAGGCGGCAGCAATGGCATTATTACTGGCATTTCTCATATAATACTTCTGCATTTGCGCATATTCAGTTGTATTATCGTTAGCCATCAAATCTTGTTGACTCAAGACCTCATGATAAGGTAAAACGTGCGCTATTAGCCAAGTGATAGGCGTCGCCTGCATCACTTGTACTGTCGTAAATAATAACGGTGACGACTTGCTATGATGATTAACGGTGATCACCTGATCAGTATGACTAGCTGATCCGGGAGACTCAATAAAAGCGGGCAAGGGCAAAAAAAATAGTAACATTAATAATCCCACAACTATCAAAGTTATTAACCAATGTTTAGCTTTCATTGTTGAGACTGCAACTTCTGCGTTAATGCTTTGGCTACGACCTCGGGAACCAACCCATCCACTTGCCCACCGTAAGCAATCACTTCCTTAACCATACTGGAAGATAAATACATATACTGGGGTTTAGCTACTAAATAAATTGTTTCTAAATCAGCATTTTGCAATTGATTAATTTGTTGCATTGAAATCTCATAATTTAAATCATCCGCTGTGCGCAAGCCGCGCACCAACCAATGTGCTTGTAATTGTTGCGCAACCGTGGCTAATAACTGATCAGCAGCCAATTGCACATGAACATTATCTAACTGTAAGGAAGCAACTGCTTGGTTTAATAACGTTAATTTTTCTGTAAAAGAAAAAGTATATTTTTTACTCGTATTATTTAAAATCACTACATATAACTGATCCAATAAACGGCTCGCACGCGTGATAATATCTAAATGACCATTAGTTACAGGGTCAAAACTACCAGCATAAACACCAATTTTTTTCACCATTTCCGTTATTACCTCTTTAATTTAATTGCCATACTTGAACATAGGTCTGATTATATTGCTTGTTTGCAATGACTGTAAATTGCTGCAAATCAGGTGGTTGTAAAGCATAATCCGTTTCAATCACAATAAGGGCTCCCGATGCCATTAAGCCTAATTGCATCGCTTGTTGAACTAATTTTACAGTAACGTGTTGTGCATAAGGTGGGTCGAGGAGTAGCAGATCTAGTTGGACTTGTTTTTGTTGTAAAGCTGTCAAAGCCTTTTCTGCGGTCATTTTTAGCAATTGAAACTGAGATTCAGCATGTGTTTTCAAAACATTAGCTTGAATGGTTTGTTGAGCTTGCCGGCTAGAATCGACTAAATACATTTGTTCGACCCCTCTGGAAACAGCTTCAATCCCCAAAGATCCCGTGCCGGCAAACAAATCACAACCAGTAGTAACAGCGGATAAATATGGCGCCAAAATATTAAACATGGCTTCTTTAACTTTTGCCCCCGTTGGTCGCGTATTACGCCCTTTAACTGGTAATAAATTTAACCCGTGGAAAGTTCCGGCGATCACTCGCATTACTCGTTACCCCCATTATTATTTATCCGTTTATCTTGTTCTTCCGGAATTAATAAACTAGCCACGTTCCCAATCTTATCATCAAAATCCGTTTCTAAATCTTGCCGGGGTGACAATTCAATTTTGGTAACAAATGATAACTTTTCAATGACCTTAATTTGACTCTGGAGATTAGCTTGATCTAAATACATGATGGCATAATTCATTTTAAAGGACACATATATTACTGTCCCAAAACGGCGCAATCTCTTACTAGGATGACTATTAGACATCCAGACAATAATTTCCTGTCGTGGTGTTAATTTCATTAATTCATCAACCTACTTTCTCTAGCTTAGCGGTTCTTTTAAGATTTAAAGAAACATTTAAACAAATTCCAATACAAATTGACAACACTAATTGGCTAGAACCACCATAACTAATGAACGGTAGCGTCACACCTGTAATGGGCAATAAACCTACAACGCCACCAACATTAAACGAAGTTTGTACAAACAACAAGGTAGCAATGCCATAACATAACAATGTCCAATAAGCATTGGTGGAATGCAATCCTAAATAAACAATACGGGCAATTAAAATAAAGAGTAATCCTAAAACTAAAATCACACCAACCACACCCAGTTCCTCACTAATAATTGCAAGAATAAAATCGGTATATGGTTCAGGTAGATAACCCAACTTTTGAATACTATTACCCAGGCCGCGACCAAACAGGCCACCATTATTAATCGCATAATAAGAATTAACCAATTGAATCCCGCCTGTTTTTTCTAACTCAAATGGATGGAAAAAAGCCATTAACCGTTTCAACTTATAAGACGAGTTAGCGCCAACGACTAATTGATGCTTAAACCAAAAATAAGCAATCACAAATAACGCCACTAATATCAAGATTACGGACACAACATATTTCATATCAACGCCTGAACTAAATGTCAGTAAAAAAACAATGGATGCTAAAATAGCCGCGCCCCCAAGATCTGGTTGTAAGAGCGTCAGTAAAATAATCAAGCCCGATAACAAAATGGGAGGAAATAATTCTTGCAACATTGGAACTAAATTTTGTTGGCGAATTCTTAAAGTGCGAGCACTCAAAACTTTAGCCAAGTACAAAATCAAAGCTAATTTAGCCAATTCCAACGGTTGCAAATTAATCGGTCCGATTTTAATCCAAGCTGACGCACCATTAATCATCGAAGTTGGTCGAAAATGCTTTCGTAGTAATAAATAAATTAACAGTACTGTGACACCAATTAAAAAAATTTGTACAAAAAACCGACTTTTTAACAAATCAATTTTAAATAAATAAAATAATAAACATAAACAGAATCCGATTATTACATAAATTAATTGCCGCTTTAAATAAACTAAGTTGGTCATTCCTTGCAAAACCGCTGCATTAGAACTAGCTGAATAGACCATGATTACCCCTAAAGCCGAAAGAACAATAAAAGGAATTACAATCCAATAATCCAAATTTTTCAATTTAACCTTCAATAATCTACTGTCACTCTTTTCTTAGTTTTTTTTATTATATCATTTTTAAAACGATTTATTCTGATATATAAAAAGCAATCTTTCAATCAAATTGGATCGAAAGATTGCCTGAATTACAAATAAAAAATAATCAATTAATTACTTGCTGATGTTCAGCTCATAGCAGTTAAAGTTTTAGTCTTTAACAACTTTCCGCTTTTTATCAGCTTTTTTACGTTCATTAGTATTTAAAATCTTTTTCCGCAAGCGAATACTTTGTGGAGTAACTTCACAATATTCATCTTCATTCAAAAATTCGATGGACTGTTCCAAAGACATCTTCTTTGGTGTTTTAATAGCAGCAGCATGATCCTTACCAGATGCCCGCGTATTCGTCAAATTTTTACCCTTAGTAACATTAACCGCAATATCTTGATCCCGACTACTTTGACCAACAATCATTCCTTCGTAGACATCAACACCAGCACCAATAAATAACTGGCCCCGATCTTCCACAGATTGTAAACTATAAGTCGTTGATGGACCTTGATTAATGGAAACTAAAGCGCCACTGCGCCGGCCTGGTTCCCAGTTTTTAATAACTGGAAGATATGAATCAAAAGCATGGTTCATAATACCGTAGCCACCCGTTTGAGATAAAAATTCAGAAGAGTAACCAATTAAACCACGTGAAGGTGTTAAGAAAGTTAACCGTGTTTGACCATTACCGGTACTTTCCATATTTTTCATTTCACCTTTACGTTGAGCCATTGAATCAATAATTGTTCCAACATATTCATCTGGAGTATCAATTTGCACTAATTCAAACGGTTCACAAACTTTGCCATCAACTTCTTCATAAATAACTTCCGGTCGAGATAACTGCAGTTCAAAGCCTTCACGCCGCATTTCTTCAACTAAAATGGACAAATGTAGTTCTCCACGGCCCGAAACAATCCAAGCACCTGCAGTACCAGCATCTTCAACCTTTAAAGAAACATCGGTTTGCAATTGTTGTTCCAAACGGTCTTGAATTTTCCGAGCAGTTACCAAATCACCTTCACGACCAGCAAATGGTGAATCATTCGCCAAGAAGGTCATTCTCAAGGTTGGTGGATCAATCCGTAAAATTGGTAAAGCATCAGGATGATCTACTGGCGTAACCGTTTCACCAACAAAGATATCTTCCATACCCGATAGGCCAATTAAATCACCGGCTTGCGCTTCTTGGATTTCAACGCGTTTTAACCCAAAGAAACCAAAAATTTTCGTTACCCGAAAGTTTTGTTTTGAACCATCAAGCTTCAAAACAGAAACTTGATCACCAATTTTAATCTTACCACGAAAGACACGACCAATGCCGACACGACCAACATAATCATTATAGTCTAACATCGCAACTTGAAATTGTAAGGGTTCATCACTGTTGTCAACAGGAGCGGGAATTGTCTTTAAAATAGTATCAAAAACTGGCTTCATTGTATGCTCTTGTGCTTCAGGATCAGAGTCATAACTAGAAGTTCCATTAACAGCTGAAGCATAGACTACTGGAAATTCCAATTGATCTTCATCAGCACCCAAATCAATAAACAATGATAAAACTTCGTCCACTACTTCTTCCGGACGGGCACCAGGACGGTCAATCTTATTGATCACAACAATGGGTGTTAAATGTTGATCTAAAGCTTTTTTCAACACAAAGCGAGTTTGTGGCATGGTACCTTCATAAGCATCAACAACCAACAAAACACCATCAACCATTTTCATAATCCGTTCGACTTCGCCACCAAAATCGGCGTGTCCCGGAGTATCCAAAATATTAATTTGCGTTCCTTGATATTTAACAGCAGTATTCTTAGATAAAATTGTAATTCCACGTTCTTTTTCAATGGCATTGGAATCCATTGCTCGATCGCCTAATTCCATATGTTCAGGCAATGTATCTGATTGTTTTAAAAGTTCATTAACTAATGTTGTTTTTCCATGATCGACGTGAGCAATAATAGCAATATTGCGAATATCTTCTCTTGTTTTCAAAACTTAGCTTCCTTCCATTGGATCTCAGTGTATAAAAAAGCTGTGATACATACGATCACAGCTCATCAACTAAGATAATAGTTTCTTAGCTTCTTTTGTTGCGCGTTCTGTTCCGATAATTACAGTTTGTGATTGTAACATATTTATTGGGGTGTCGTCAATGGTTTGCACTTGGAGCCCAAGCGAGCAACCAATGGCCCACCCAGCCGCTAAGTCCCAAGGTTGCAGTTGTGAGATATACAGAATTTCTTGTTGATTAATCAAATGTAAAAAACTAATGCCTGCACTGCCATAAATACGTAAACCACAACTTGTTTGTCTTATTTTTTGATAATTAGTCTGATCTAAAAAGCGATTACTAATCATCACTAAGCCTTCTTTTAGATGGCTATTAGCTAATGTTGTTAGGGTTTGACCATTCATAAAACTCCCAATTTTAGGACCACCGTAATATAATTTGTCTGCCATCACATCCGCTATAGCTCCAAATACTGGGTTACCGTTAAAATAAACGCCAATCATTGACACAAATTGATCATGTAACTTAACGAAATTCATCGTTCCATCAATTGGATCTACATAAAAAATCAGTCCACGCACATCATGAATTTGATCTCCAAATCCTTCTTCACTCACAAAACGTGCTTGTGGAAATTGCTGTTTCAAGTTTTGAATGATCAACTGTTCAATATTAATATCTCTTTCAGTTACTAGATCTGTTCGGCCCGATTTTTCTTGTACTTGCTTAAAAGTACGATTACTTCTCAATTGTTTTTGAACCTGTGTCAATATATATAAAACTTGCTTTTGTATCCTCAATAAGTCAATCATATATAGAAAATCCTTTGTCATATGTCATAAAATAATAACCATTTCAACCCAATTTTATGGCAAAACAACAAAAAAATCGACGCATAACGCCGATTTTTTCAGAATTAATCAATAAAATTAAATATTGGTTGGGTAACCCATTAACACATCTGCTGCTTCTTGAATTGGTTCACCTAAAGTTGGATGTGGATGAATAGTTAGAGCAACATCTTCCTCATTCAATTGACAATTTACCAAAACACTTAATTCGGAAACTAAAGTACTTGCACTTGGTCCAACTACTTGTCCACCAAGAATCGTACCGGTCTTCTTATCAGCAACTAATTTAACAAAGCCATCAGCACTATCTAATGATACAGCGCGCGCATTACCAGCAAATGGGAACTTAGCAGTCTTAACTTCTTTGCCTTGTTCTTTAGCGTCAGCTTCAGTTAAACCAACACTAGCCATTTCAGGATCAGTAAAGCAAACTGCTGGAACACTTAAGAAATCATTGGCTGTCTTTTCACCAGAGATAGCACCTGCAGCCGTCTTACCTTCAAAGAAGGCTTTGTGTGCTAACGCAGGACCAGCTACAATATCACCAATAGCATAAATATTTGGTACATTAGTACGACCCTGTTCATCAACTTTGACCAAACCACGATCAGTTAATTCAACACTTGTCATTTCCAAACCAAAATTATCAGTATTTGGTTTACGTCCAACAGAAACCATTACATAATCAGCTTTAATTGTTGAAGCTTTACCGTCAACTTCATAAGTGACAGCAACATCATTTTTAGAAGATTTAGCCTCTTTAGCCATGGCACTTGTAACGATATCAATACCCTTAGCTTTCAAATTCTTTTCAACAATTTTAACCATGTCGCGTTCAAAATTAGGAATAATCTTATCCGTACCTTCAAGAATAGTAACGTGTGACCCTAAATCAGCAAAGGCACCAGCTAATTCAGTTCCAATATAGCCACCGCCAACAATGACTAATTCCTTTGGAACTTCTTTAACATTTAATAAACCAGTTGAATCAAGCACACGATCGCCAAACTTAAAGCCTTTAATTTCAATTGGACGACTACCAGTGGCAATAATCAAATTCTTAAATTGAATAGTTTGACCGCCACCATTATCCATAAATTGTTTAGGTCCAGTAGACATAACCCGTAATTGATGATCATTGTCTAAGAAAGCTTCGCCTTCGACCATTTCAACTTTATGCTTTTTCAACAACATTTTAACGCCATTAGTCATACGTTTAACAACTTTATCATCTTTCCAAGCTTGAGTCTTGGAAAAATCAAGTTTTACATTACTAGTGGCAATCCCATAAGTTGAGCCATCTTGAGCTTCATGTAAACGATGACCTGCTTGAATCAAAGATTTAGAAGGAACACAACCAACATTTAAACAAACGCCACCATAATATTCTTTTTCAATAATAGTAACTTTTTGTCCTAATTCAGCTGCTCGAATAGCTGCAACATAGCCGCCAGGTCCAGCACCGATAATGACAGTATCTTTTTGTTCTACATCAGACATACTTTGATTAACCCTCCATCAATAACATTTCTGGATCGTGTAACAAACTCTTCATCATGTTCAAAGCTTGTTGTGCCAAAGCACCATCAATCAAACGATGATCATAACTCAAGGAGAGTTTCAACATATTACCAACTTTAATAGAACCATCTTCAGCAACGTAAGGCTCTTTAGCAATCTTACCCATACCTAAAATAGCAACTTCAGGTTGGTTAATAACTGGTGTAAACCAACCACCACCAATAGAACCTACATTACTAATAGTAATTGAACCACCACTCATGGCTTTAGCACTTAACTTATTATCATAAGCTGCTTGGGTATTTTCAGTAATTTCTTTAGCAATTTCGAACATACCCTTAGAATCAGCATTCTTAATGTTTGGTACATATAAACCATGATCTGTATTAGTAGCGATTCCAATGTTGTAATAATGCTTATAGACAATTTCATTAGTTGAACTGTCAATGGAAGCATTAAATTCAGGGAATTCCTTCAAAACAGCAACTACTGCTTTAACTAAATAAGGCAAGAATGTTAACTTAATACCTTTATCAGCAGCAATTTGTTTATATTTCTTACGATTAGCCATTAAAGCTGAAACTTCAACATCGTCAAAGCTTGTAACATGTGGCGTAATCTTTTTACTTTCAGACATTGCTTTAGCAATTGTCTTCCGTGTCATACTCATCTTTTCACGAGTTTCAAGTTCAGGTTCATCAGATTGATATGGCTTAATTGGTGTAGCTTCAACTTCGGCAGTTGCAGCTGCTGGAGCAGGTTGAGCAGAACCGTTAAAGTTATCTACATCAGCTTTTGTAATTTGACCATGTTTTCCTGAAGGAGTAACTTGTGCCAAATCAACACCCTTATCACGAGCATATTGCCGAACAGATGGCATTGCTAAATAATCTTGATTTGCTTGTCCTGTTGGTGCAGCTGCTGGAGCTGGTTGCGCTGCACTTTTATCATCAGCAGCAGGTTTCTCAGCAGCATCAGCTGTATCATCTTTAGAAACATCATCATCAGGTGTGTCAGGTGAACCGTCATCAATAATAACTAACGGATCACCAATTTCAACTGTGTCACCTTCTTGGGCAACAATTTGTTTAACTTTACCTGCAACAGGTGAAGGTAATTCAGAAACTGATTTATCATTTTGGATTTCGACTAAAGAATCGTCTTCTTTAACGTCGTCGCCTTCTTTAACTAACCAGTTAGCGACTTCACCTTCAGCCATTCCCTCGCCTAATTCCGGAAGTGTAAATTTAAATGCCATGAATTAATCCTACCTTTCAATTCCGATTAGTAATTTAGAATTTCTTTTGCTTTAGCAACAATTGCATCTTTACGAGGAATCCAGACTTCTTCACCCAAAGCAAATGGGTAAACTGAATTAGGTGCAGCAACCCGACCAATTGGTGCATCCAAAGACATAATAGCATCTTCAGCAATCGCAGAGGCAACTTGTGCACCAACACCAGCCATTTTTTGAGCTTCTTGGATTACAACTACATGATGAGTCTTTTCAACTGATTTGAAAATGGTTGCTGTATCAATTGGAGAAACAGTCCGTAAGTCAATAACTTCTGCAGAAACGTTATCCTTAGCTAATTCTTCAGCAGCTTTTTGAGCTTCTTGAACTTGAGCACCATAAGCAACTAATGTAATGTCATTACCTTCTTGAACAACATTAGCTTGATCTAGCGGTACAGAGTACTTTTCATCAGGAATATCATCTTTCATTGAACGATATAATTTCAAGTTTTCCAAATAAAGTACGGGGTCATTATTTTCAATAGAAGAAATTAATAAGCCTTTAGCATCATATGGATTACTTGGCATTACAACTCTCAATCCAGGTACGCCGACAAAGAAGTTTTCAAAGTTATCTGAATGCATTTCAGCTGTATGTGTACCACCACCATATGGTGAACGAATAGTAATTGGGCTTGTCTTCTTACCATTAAAGTGATAACGCATCCGGGCCATTTGACCAGCAATAGAGTCAACACCTTCTAAGGTAAAGCCAGAAAATTGGATTTCTGGTAATGGCCGCCAGCCAGTTAAACCTAAACCAATTGACAGACCCAAAATACCAGATTCAGCTAATGGGGTATCAAATACTCGGTCCTCACCATATTTTTCTTGAAGACCTTGAGTAGTTCTAAATACACCACCATTTTTACCAACATCTTCGCCGAAAATCAAAGTCTTAGGATCATCTTTTAATTCAATATCTAAGGCATCTGTAATAGCTTGAATATATGATTTTTTAGTCATGTTATTTGGACTCCTTTTCTTCAAATTCAGCAATTTCAGCTTGCATTTCTGGAGTAGGAACTTCGAAAGTCCGCTTCAACATATCAGAAACTTTGTCTGGTTCGACTGCATCAGCTTCTTTTAATGCATCTTTAAATGAATCTTTATATTGTTTAGTTAATTCTTCTTCATGTTCATCAGTCCACAATCCCTTATCAGTCAAAATCTTGCGCATTCTGATTAATGGATCGCGGTCTAACCATGGTTGTTGTGCTTCTTTAGAACGATAACGACTTGGATCATCACCAGCAGAAGAGTGAGCACCATAACGGTCTGTCAAAGTTTCAATCATAACAGGACCATTACCAGCTAAAATATACTCACGAGCAGCTTTAGCAACACTATAGCAAGCCAAGATATCCATTCCGTCAACTTGAACAGCAGGAATACCAGCAGCAGCAGCCTTTAAGGTTAAAGCCTTGGCAGCAGTTTGTTTTTCTCTTGGAACAGAAATAGCATAGTTGTTGTTTTGAACGATAAACAAAGCAGGAGCTTGGAACGCACCAGCAAAGTTCATACCTTCATAGGAGTCACCCTGAGAAGTACCACCATCACCAGTATAACTAAAGGCAATTGCATCTTCGCCATTTTTCTTTAAGCCTAAAGCTACACCAGCTGTTTCTAGATAAGCCGCACCAATGATGATTTGTGGCATCAAAGCACGAGCTTCAAATTCGTTACCCTTAACATGACCACGTGACCATAAGAATCCTTCGGTTACTGTAGCACCATGTTGAATTAATTGAGGAATATCACGGTAAGCAGGCAGAAGGAAATCTTGCTTCTTCATTGCCATAACTGTTCCCATTTCAGTGGCTTCTTCACCAGCTGTCGGAGCATAAAAACCCATCCGACCTTGGCGAGAGAAATTCATCGTCTGTTCATGTAGTGCACGTTCCCAGACCATTTTTTCCATAAATTCCACTAATTGTTCATCACTAAAACTGTCAAATACAGTCTTATTAACAACCTTTGCCTTTTCATCGACAACTTGAATTGGATCAGGAAATTCTGAAAGATCTTGCTTAATTTTGGAAAAATCAACAATAGACTTATTTGCCATATTTTACCATTCCTTTCGCAACCTTCAATTTTATTTGTAAGGGTTTCCAGAAAGTATTTTAACATTTTTTAGAATTAAATCCAAGGGATAATTCCAACTAATTTTGGTAAATTTTTTTTAGTATTGGCACTCTATAAATTGAGTATGCTATTATTATTCATAATAATATTATGCTAACAAAAGAGGTTTAATTTTTTATGTATATGATGAAAGATATTACCCGTGATGGTAATCCTGTTTTAAGGCAATTAGCCCAACCTGTCCAATTTCCTTTAAGTCAAAAAGATCAACAACTCGCACATGATATGATGGAATACTTAATCAACAGTCAAAATCCTGAATTTGCACAAAAGCATCATTTACGTGCTGGTGTGGGTCTAGCTGCTCCACAAGTAGGTGTTTCAGAGCAAATGGCTGCCGTTTTAGTTCCTAATGAAGATAATGACTCAGACAAAGATTATGCACTAAAGATCACTTTAATTAATCCAGTGATTATTTCCAATTCTGTCCAAAAAGCCCAATTAGCTGAAGGCGAAGGCTGCCTATCAGTTGACAAAGATATTCCGGGCTACGTGCCACGAAGTGCACGGATTACCATTCGTTACCAAGACTTTGATGGTCAAACCCAAACTATGCGTGTTAAAAATTATCCAGCAATTGTTTGCCAGCACGAGATTGATCATTTAAATGGACATTTATTTTACGACCATATTAATATGTCCGCCCCATTTGCTTCTGAAGAAAATACGATTATCATTTCTTAATTAGTCTTTTCAATGCTCTGATTTTGAAGGGAGTTGTTTATATACAAGCAACTCTAGATGTGATACCATTTGTTTAACTGTTGATTTAATCAACCACTGACAACGTTTAATTATTTAATTAAGAATTAAAGGAGAATTCCATTGATCTACAAAGTTTTATATCAAGCTAATAATGTTCAAAATCCGCGTCGAGAAACTACCGAGACTCTTTACACAGAGGCTGAATCTGCCATTGATGTTCGCTCTGCAATTGAAGAACAAACTGATTACAATATCGAGTCAATTGAAGAATTAACTGGTAATTATTTGGAGTACGAACAAAAAAGTCCTAATTTTCAATTGACTAAACTCTCGGAGCTTTAGTATATGAATTTGAATATTAAGCAAAATGAAGTTGCAGTTTTTGCCATTGGTGGTCTCGGCGAAATTGGCAAAAATATGTACGTTATTCAGTATCAAGATGAGATTGTTGTCGTAGATGCTGGTATTAAATTTCCTGAAGATGAACTTTTAGGAATTGATTATGTTATCTCTGATTATCAATATTTAATTGACAATCGTGCAAAAATCAAGGGTTTATTTATTACTCATGGTCATGAAGATCATATTGGTGGTATTCCTTACTTTTTACAAAAAGTTCCAAATGTTCCTATTTATGCGGGTCCGCTCGCTACGGCTTTAATTAAGGGGAAGCTAGAAGAACATGGCTTACTAAATTCTACTGAAATGCATGTTCTTCAAGAAGATGATGTTGTTTCCTTTGATAAATTGAGTGTCGAATTTTTTAGAACCACGCACTCAATTCCAGACACGTTAGGTATTGCTGTTCATACACCGCAAGGAACTATTGTCCAAACGGGAGATTACAAATTTGATTTGACACCCGTAGGTAACCAACCAGCCCCTAATTTACAAAAAATGGCTAAGTTAGGATCTGAAGGTGTTTTACTACTACTATCTGATAGTACTAATGCGGAAATTCCTACTTTTTCTAAATCTGAACGCTTTGTAGGTAATACGATTCACCAAATTGTTGAACGCATTGATGGTCGAATTATTTTCGCCACTTTTGCTTCCAACCTGTATCGAGTTTCTCAAGCAGTCGATGCTGCCATGCAAAATGGACGGAAAGTCGCAGTTTTTGGACGTAGTATGGAACAAGCCATCGTTAATGGACGAGAGTTAGGTTATTTAGATATCCCGGATAGTGAATTATTAGACTCCGCAGAAATTAGTAAATTACCGGCTAATAAAGTCATGTTATTATGCACAGGCTCTCAAGGTGAACCCATGGCTGCTTTGAGTCGAATTGCAAATGGCACTCATCGCCAAATTTCGATTCAGCCCAATGACACAGTGATCTTTTCGTCCAATCCCATTCCGGGTAATACGATTAGTGTAAACCATCTAATCAACGAATTAGAAGAAGCTGGCGCCAATGTTATTCATGGCAAAGTTAATAACATTCACGCTTCTGGTCACGGTGGTCAAGAAGAACAAAAATTAATGTTGCGCTTAATCAAGCCGAAATATTTTATGCCCATTCATGGTGAATACCGCATGCTCAAGATTCACACCGAATTAGCACAATTATGTGACGTCCCCAAAGAAAATACTTTTATTTTTGAAAATGGTGATGTCTTGGCGTTAACCAAAGACTCAGCACGTAAAGCTGATCATGTTCCTGCTGGCGACGTTTATATTGATGGAAATGGAATTGGTAATATTAGTAATAAAATTATCCAAGACCGTCAAATATTGTCCGAGGAAGGTTTGGTAATTGTGGTAGCTACTATTGATTATCAAAAAGGGCTCGTTTTATCAGGACCCGACATTCTCTCGCGCGGATTTGTTTATATGCGCGAATCTGGTACTTTAATCAATCAAGCACAAAAGCATGTTTTCCACACAATTAAAACTCACTTAGATAACAAACAAAATCTTTCCGAAGCAACTTTAAAGCAGGATATTATTGATAATTTACAAGAATTTTTGTATCGTCGAACCGAAAGACATCCAGTCATTTTACCGATGATTGTTTCCGTCGAAGTTTAAAAAAATTCAAAAATCATAAAAAAGCTGAGAAGTTTTTTCTTCTCAGCTTTTTGTCTGCTAAAATAAGACTATCACTTATTAAACTAGAAAGGGAGTTGCTTATGGACAACAGCCGTGTAAACTTTTTTATAGTGGTTAATCTACACGCTGCTAGCAATCACGCTAAATATTGTCTAAAAAGATCGACCAAATACTTAAACCAATTGCGTCAAAGCTATCAAGTATTCACCACACCACCACAAGGAGCACAGACATTAGTTAAAAATTTAATCAATCGGCGCTTACAATCACAACAAAAAATTATTATTATTGGTGGTGATGGAACTTTAAATCAAGCCATTAATGGTGTCAAGCAGTCTAATAGGCCCAACACACCACTCGCCTATTTACCTGCTGGTTCAGGTAATGATTTTGCGCGCGCGTTGAATTACAAACCGCATCATGAAAAACAAATTTTACAAAATCTTTGTCACCAGCCCACCAGCAAAGCATTAAATTTAGGTCAGGTTACTTATCACCAGCAAAAACTATTCTTTATTAATAACTTTGGCATTGGTTTTGATGCCAATATTATTCAACTGACCTTAACTTCACCTTGGAAAAAACGATTTAATCAGCTCCACTTAAGTAAATTAATCTATGTTTCCCAAATTTTCAAGGCTTTCAAGCGTCCTACTTTTTCGGTTAAATTAACATTTAACAATCAATCTATCACTTTAAACAATATTTTTTTGTGCGTGTTAGCTAATCAACCTTATTTTGGCGGCGGTGTTCCCCTAATCCCCCCTGCAAATCTGCAAGAAAAAAAATTAAGTTTAGCCACGGCTCAGGCGCATTCCTGGAAAGCGCTCTTTAAACTAGTTAAACAAGTTTTTCTAACAGGGGATCACTTACAAAACCCAGCTGTGCACCACTTTATTCTTCAAAAAGCACACCTGCAAATAAATTCTCAGCAATTCATCCAAGTGGATGGTGAATTAGTCAAAGAGCATATCTTAGACTTAGACATCAATTGTGCTGAACAAAACTTTTGGTTATAATCATTTCGTGTTACTTAATTTTTTAAAAAATCTGTCGGTTTTAATCCATTTAGCCCAATTAATGGGTCAATTTGTTGTTCTAAAATCATTTTTAAAGTTAACGTTTGTGTTTTTGGATCAGTAACTTCTGACGTAGTAGTTACTGGTTTTTTTAATGCAAAAACTTCCTGCAAACGCGCTGCTAAACAAGTTTGCCGTTGACTGGACTGATCAGCAATGGCTTGCCGATAAGCACTTTGATTGCCCAGCAGAATTAACTTGGACTTAGCCCGTGTAACTGCTGTGTATAATAAGTTTCTTTTCAACATGCGCGATTGCTGTTGTACTAAAACCACAATGACCAAATCAAATTCACTACCTTGAGCTTTATGAATTGAGGTACAATACGCCAAAGTAATATTATTAAGATCAGCCCGTGCATAAGAAATTTCACGACCATCAAAATTTAAATGAATTAAATCGCCCTGTTTTTTGTTGGGATTATCTTTAGCTAAAGTAATTCCTGTTACCAATCCTGTTTCGCCATTAAAAACATTTTTTTCAACATTATTAACTAATTGAACTACCTTATCGCCAATCCGGTATTCAATTTTGCCAAAGTGAATAACTTTACTGTCTGGCGTTAACGGATTCAATGTTTCTTGCATCACCTGATTTAAATGATCGATTCCCGCTGCTCCGCGATACATAGGTGCTAAAATCTGAATATTACTCAAATCAAAGCCTTTTTGCTGACTCCTTAAAACGATTTGCTGTAAAACATGCGCCACCTGATATGCGTCACAATTAATAAAACTGCGATCGGCAAAATTTTGAAATAATTGTTCAGTAACTTGTCCTTGATTAATTTGATGTGCTAATTCAATAATCGTTGAATCTTGATTTTGGCGATAAATTTTGGTTAAACAAACTGTTGCAAAAACTTGACTAGCAATTAAATCCGAAAACACTTGTCCTGGTCCAACCGACGGTAATTGATCACGATCACCAACTAAGACCACTTGCATTCCCGCGGGCACCGCTTGAATTAGTAAATCAAATAACTCCGTATCTACCATCGAAACTTCATCAATAATTAGCAATTGACCTTGAATTTCATTAACTGTAATTTCTGTCGGATCTTCTTGACCAGTCAAACCTAGTAAACGATGGATCGTTCCAGCTGGCAACCCCGTATTTTGCATCAGATGTTTGGCTGCGCGACCAGTTGGCGCCGCTAACACAATGGGGAAAGGCTTGTCTTGATAATCATCGGGATCTAACGAACAATGATGAACTTGAGCAAAAGCATTGACTAAGCCATTAATAATCGTAGTTTTTCCAGTACCGGGGCCCCCCGTTAATAGGACAACAGCATTCGTTAGTCCTTGATATATTGCTTGTTTTTGATTGTCATCATAACTAATATGCAACTGTTGTTCAATTTGCTGTAACACTGCCGCTAATTTTTTAGCAGACAAATTCTCCGGGACAAACTGTGACTGTAATAACTTTAATTGCTGAGCAATCGACCATTCTTGTTCGTATAAAGATTTTAAAAAGTACCGCTCTGGCGCTTCAACACAAATACGCCCTTGCTGAATTAAAGCTTTCAAAGCCGTTATGATGGACGATTGTGTAACTGGAGTCAAATTAGCAATATTAATTAATTGTAACGTTCCATTAATTAACTCTGTTTGTAAACAATAAGTATTGCCCGTCGTATTAACATTTGTTTGCAGCGTTTGAATGACCGCCGCTTGAATACGTTTCGGATCATCAGCTGCCAGACCAAAAGTCCGTGCTAACTGATCAGCGCGACGAAAACCAACGCCTTTAATATCATCAATTAACCGGTACGGATTTTGATGCAAAATATCCAAGGTTTCCTCTTGATAACGATGATAAATTTTAAATGATAATTTATTACCAAACCCCAGCTGATTTAATTGTAAAATAATTTCTTCCGTTTGATAAGATTCCTGCAAAACATCAAGCAAGAGCTTTTTTTTAGCCGCACTTAACGGCAACTGTTGTACTACTTCTGGATTATTAATAATGACTTGAATAGCTTGATCACCTAGTAAATCAACAATTTTTTCAGCTGTTTTTTTACCAATCCCTGGAAATTGTTCACCAGAAAAATATTCAATTAATGCTTTCGAACCATTAGGTGTTTCCTTTTGATAGCGTTCACACTTTAACTGTTGCCCATATTTAGGATGGGTTACTAATTGTCCAAAGAAGCGATAATTTTGCTCCGCTGTCAATTCTGCAAAGGTACCTGTTACAACAATTTCACTGTCGGACCAAGCAAAAGAAGTTTCTTGAACTTTGATGAGCATAATTTTAAAAAAGTCTTCAGGTTTTTCAAAAAAAACCGCTTGAACAGCGCCAACTACATAGTCTTCACTCATTTATCTTGATCATCTTTCTGCTGTGCTTGTACGTAACGTTCAATCTCCGCTAATTGCTGCTGATGCTGCTTTACATAGGCAGGATCTAATTGTTGTGCTTGTTGAAAATGTTGTGAAAAATGACGATCACCATTGACCATTTCACACAACGCCAATTTAAAGTAACTCTCCGCTTGTGGCTTTAATTGTAATGCTTGTTGATAATAAGTTTGCGCCTGTTGGAATTGTTGTAATTGTATTAATAAGTCCCCCACCAACAAAAAATTAGCAACCACCTGCTTATTGTGATCTAACGCTGTTAAAGCATAGACTAAAGCCTGCTGTAATTGATTATTCTTTTGTGCTGTTTGAGCTAATAAATAATACGCATCACTTAACAAATCAGGTTGCTTAATTGTCATTAATAAAGCTTTGGCACGGTCTAATTTGCCCGCTTGGTAATAAATCACAGCCAAATTATAATCAATTTCTTGGGCCTTGGGAAATAATTGTTTAGCTTTTAATAACAGCTCTTCCGCTTCAGCTAAATCACCACCCGCTACTAAATAACTTGCTAACTGTAAGAACCAAGTTAAATGTGTCCAGTCAGTTTGCAATGCTTTAGCTAACAATTCAACTGCTGCCTGCTTGTGACCTGCTTGAAATAATTTAGCTGCTCGTTGGTTCATTTCGTCAACTCCATTTTTAAATAGTATCTGTCTGATCTAAGTTACGATGTAAATAACTCGTATCATTCCACTTAATTAAATCAAAGGTTTGACCATAATCTTGCGTTGCTAAAGTGGTTAAACCGGTATTAGACATGCCGCCTTCTTTGCGCATATCTTTTAATGATACGCCTAACAAAGCTTTAATCATTGCTACTAAGGCTGCTCCATGACTGACTAACAAATAAGTTTGATCGCCTTGAACATCTTGTTGGGCTAAATCTTTAATAAATTGATCGGCTCGGGCAATAACTTGCGTAAAAGTCTCACCGTTGATTAGGCGCGGATCATATTGACTGGGATCGTTGCGAAAAGCCCAAATTAATTGCGGATATTTTTGTTCTGCTGAACTAAATTTTTGTCCTTCTAACAGACCCAAATCAAACTCTTTCAAAGCCGCCGTCGTTGTCACCGGAATACTCCCACCCAAATCTTGAGCCAAAGTAGTGGCTGTTATGTATGCTCTTTTAATCGGACTTGAATAAATATGATCAATCTTTTGGTCGGATAAGTGTTGTGCTAATAAACTGATATCGCGATAACTTGATTCTAGTAAAGGTGAATCACCCTTTGCTCCTTGATAACGCCCCTCAAAATTCCATTGTGTCTTACCATGTCTCACAAAATAAAATTTAGTCATAATCTCAAACTCCCTAATCCCAAATTACCTTACTAATGCTTAATATTATCGTTGATTCAACTAAATTATTCAAGTTCAAATGATTTTCATGGTAAATAAAAAGAGATTGGAACCATCAGATTTACGATCGTTGTTCATCAGCGCAACGAACATTAGTCTGACAAAAGTCCTTCATTAACATTTCACGGCATTAAATTTTCAAAGTCTCAGTCCAGACTTTCAAATTTAAACCGCTTTGCTAACGGCCAGACACTTTGGTTCCAATCTCAATTAAATTCTAAATTTTAGCAAGTAAATCTGAACTTAAACATACTGCAATTGTTGTTGCTTACTATAAGCCCGATTAATCGTCGCACCACCTAAGCATTCTGCTCCGTCATAAAAAACTACTTCTTGACCAGGAGTAATGGCCCGCACAGGTTGTGCAAAATCAACTGTTAGACCCGTCGCTGTTTTGGTGACCACGACATCAGTATCAGCCTGACGATAACGGAACTTAGCACTACAATGCAATGGTTGTGTCAGATCTACTGGTCGAATAAAAGATGCATCAGTTGCTTCTAAACTATCCGCATACAATAAAGGATTATCATAACCTTGATCTACATACAAAATATTCTGCTGTAAATCTTTGCCCACAACAAACCACGGCTCATTAGACTGACCATTACCGCCCAAACCTAAACCTGAGCGCTGACCAATTGTATAATACATCAGGCCAGAATGTGTCCCAACTTCTTGACCATCAGGAGTCAACATACGGCCACTTTGAGCTGGTAAAAACTCACTTAAAAATTGCTTAAAATTACGCTCACCAATAAAGCAAACACCAGTAGAATCTTTCTTTTTAGCAGTTGCTAAGCCAGCTTCTTCGGCAATTTGCCGAACTTGCGATTTTTGTAAATGACCAATCGGGAATAAGGCATTTTGTAATTGATCCTGAGCCACTGTACTTAAAAAATAAGTCTGATCTTTATTAGGATCAGCTCCCCGCAACATATGAATTAATCCTGATTCATCACGTTGTAATTGAGCATAGTGCCCCATTGCAATGTAATCAGCATCCAACTGCAGCGCATAATCTAAAAATGCTTTAAACTTAATTTCTTTATTACACATTACATCAGGATTTGGTGTCCGACCGAGTTTATATTCAGCCAAAAAATATTCAAAAACCCGATCCCAATATTCTTTTTCAAAGTTCACAGAATAATACGGAATCCCAATTTGATTAGCTACCTTAGCCACGTCTTCATAATCTTCGGTTGCTGTACAAACTCCGGAATCATCACTTTCATCCCAGTTTTTCATAAACACGCCGACGACATCATAACCTTGTTGCTTTAACAATAAAGCTGAGACGGAAGAATCAACTCCACCACTCATACCTACAACTACACGCTTTTTTGCCAATCAATTCACCTTTTCTAACTATTATTTACTTTTTGTATAATCTGTCGTTGAAGCAAATTATCTAACGCATAATGATACTGCTCCAGCAATTCTTCATTATCTTTCAATTTAAAAATATTAATTTTTTGCAAACCACTACTATCCGTCACTGCCAGATTCAAAGTTTTTAAATCCCGTTTAATTTTAACTTTTAACACATAAGCAGCCTGGTATGGCGACAGCGCACTCAGTGGTTGTTCCCATGAAAAATTTCCTTGGCTTGATTTAGTAAAGCCAATATCTTGCAGAGCATACACTTTAATCTGAGGATGAACTTGATACTGATCTGAATCACCAGTTACTTGAGCTAACATTGGCATTTAACCACCTCCTAAATTTTTTCACGAACAATTTGAATTAAATTATCAGTAAGTTTGAGTATATCACTTTTAGTTGTAAAAGTGTCAAAACTAATCCTAATCGATTCATTAACACGGTCACTAGTTGGGCCAAACATCGCAGTTAACACATGCGACGGTTCCAAGCTCCCCGCCGTGCAAGCAGAACCACCCGAAATGACGACCCCTGCTAGGTCCAATTTAATTTGTAAAATCGAAGTTGCCCAGCCTTTGAGCCACAAATTCAAAATATTGGGCGCACTTGCCGTTATTTTGGGGCCGTTAACTGCAAAATCAACCTTGTGTGCTGTTAATTGATCAATGATTAACTGTTTATAGCCCGTAAAACGCTCTCGATCCTGCTGAATTTGTTGACTATCGTGAAATTGCACAGCAGTTTGTAAACCAGCAATCGCAGGGATATTTTCCGTACCAGCCCGCTTTTTGTTTTCTTGATCACCACCATGAATCAAAGATGGTAAATTGACACCAGTTCGTTCATACAGAAAGCCCAACATTTTAGGTCCATTCAATTTATGAGCCGAAGTAGTTAATAAATCGACATTTAATTGCTGTACATCCAAAGTTTGATGGCCGTAAGCTTGTACCGCATCTGTATGAAACAAAGCTTGGTGTGATTTGAGAATTTGACCAATTTCTGCAATTGGGTTTTGTGTCCCCACTTCATTATTAACGGTCATAATAGATACTAAAATCGTATCAGGCCGTAAAGCTTGCCGAAAATCAGTTAAACTAATCTGGCCAAATTCGTCGACTGGCAAATAAGTAACTTCAAAACCTTTTTGCTCTAAATAAGCCATAGATTTTAAAACGGCTTCATGCTCAATTGCTGTCGTAATAATATGCTTACCCAACTGTTGCTGGCTCAACGCAGCCATAATAATCGCAGTATTGTCACCTTCTGAACCACCACTATTAAACGTAATTTCACTCGGTTGCGCATTAATACTTTGAGCAATTACCGTTCGGGTATCATCCAAAACTGCTCGTGCTTGGCGGCCGTAAAAATTAGGTGTAGAGGCATTACCAAAATTATTAGCTAATTGTTGTTCCATCGTAGTCACAACTGCCGGCGCCAACCGCGTCGTCGCGGCGTTATCTAAATAAACATGCTCCATGATTATTATTACCTTCTTAATTATGATCCATAAAGTTTAATAACATCTGTACTGAACGTTGACCCGCATCTTGGACAAATTCATCAAAGGAAACATTGGCTTGATCATCACCAACATCACTCATTGCTCGAATGATGACAAATGGAATTTTAAATTGTGTAGCCACTTGTCCGACGGCTGCACCTTCCATTTCTACAGTTAAAGCATCCGGAAAATCTTGTAAAATTTGATCCTTTTGCTGCTGACTACCAATAAATTGATCACCTGAAACAATCAAGCCCACACGGCTAGTTTGCCCAACCATTTGTCCGGCGTCCACTACTTGCTGAACCAATTTAGAATCAGCTTGGAAATAAAGCGGTTGTTGTGGTAGTTGTCCCTTCGGATAATCAGAGGCTGTTACATCCACATCATGATAAGCAACCTGCTTAGAAACCACAACATCACCCACACTTAAGCCTGAACCAATTCCGCCAGCTGAACCAGTATTAATTAGCACATCTGGTTGGTAATTATTACATAAGATGGTCGTAACCATCCCCGCTTGTACTTTGCCAATACCACTTTGTGCCACCACTACTTGGTGTTTTTGGTAACAACCAACTATTAACTCGATTCCGGCAATTTTTTCCACCGTTTTATTAGACAAAGAATTAGTTAAAACACCCATTTCTTCAGCCATTGCTACAATAACACCAATTTTCATACTTCATTCCTCCTATTAAGTTAAACAAAAAATAAAATTAAATAAACTAACAAAATTAACAAGCCAACTATTATAATGCACCGATTCAACCATTGTTTTAACCGACTAGACTTAGCTTGCGGATCAAAGCGGCTCCAAGTTGGAACGGTCTCAGATGTTGTATCTTGTTGATCTAAATCTGTAGTTTCTTTCATCTCAATTAAGCTCCCATTAATTGTTGCCAAAACATGATGGCTAATATCGTTTTAGCATCACAAATTAACCCTTGTTGAATTTGATTTTGGGCTTGAGTTAACGTCAATAATTCAATTGATAAAAATTCATCCGGATCTAGCGGTCGCTTGTGCGCTACTGGTTGGACCGCTGGCGCATAATATAAAGTTATATATTCGTCACTAAAGCCCGGCGTAGAATAAAAACCCGTCAAAAATTGTAACTTTGAACAAGTATAGCCAGTTTCCTCGTTCAATTCTCGTAAAGCTTCACTTTTGAGATCAACACAATCAGGTTCCACTTTACCGGCTGGAATTTCTAAAGTCAATTGTCGGAGTGGTTCCCGCCATTGCTTCACCAATAAAATTTGTTGATCAATCACCGTTAAAATCCCAACGGCTCCATGATGATGAACAATTTCTCGTGTCGCTTGTTTCTGATTAGGTAACAGCACGGTCTCTACAGCGACATCAATCACCCGTCCTGAAAAAATTTGCTTAGTACTTAATTTCTTTTCCGTGAAGTCCAATTTAGCCCTCCGTTTAAAATAATGCGTTAATCCCTATTAATTCGAATTTTCTTGCTATAATCAGCGTTAGAGAATGGGGGGTCTAGTTTGTCTAACTTTTATACTTATCATTACCTAACGCAACAACCTAGCCACGTCAACAATATTATCTTATTGATTAATGTTATTTTACTGACTATTGTCATCATATCATTATTACTTTTTTTGAGCCATCGCGATGATGGCAAGTACCGTGAATTGACTATTATCACGATTTTAGCTCTGCTACTAACATTAACTATCCAATATGATAATTGGCAACAAAACCGCAACTCTGCCAATGGTAATAGTCAAGTTGCCAGCTTGATCAAACAAGTTAGTCTCAATCAACATATTCCAGTCAAGCACATTTATTCTAATTCAACAATTCTAACTAACGGTATGTTAATCAAAATTAATTCTAAAATTATGAAAGTCAATTTAAATAATGACAATTCCAGTTTTGAATTAGTTCGCGTCCACTTAACTAATCCGAAAATTCACATTATTAACCACTAGGAGGTAACAAATGACTTTTTATTGGCAAACTTTTATTAAACTCATTATGGGATTTTTTGCCATGATTATTCAAATTAATCTATTAGGTAAATCCAATTTAGCTCCTAGTAACGTGATTGATCAAATGCAAAATTTTGTCTTAGGCGGAATTATTGGTGGCGTTTTATATAACTCTGAAATTACGTTATTACAATTTTTCATTGTTTTGCTAATCTGGACCTTGGTGGTCTTTACGATGAAATTTTTAACCAATCATAATCACTTAATTAAACATTTTGTAGACGGCGAACCCACAATTATTATTTCGAATGGCAAAATTTTATCTGAAAGAACTGCCAAAGCGGGGCTATCCGCGCATGACTTAGCTTTCAAGTTACGTCAAGCTGGTATCAATGATTTGAACGATATTGATAAAGCCGTTTGGGAACAAAATGGTCAAATTAGTTTTACCGTTAAAAAAGATCTCAAATATCAATTTCCGGTCATTATGGATGGACAACTTGATCAACTCGGTTTGGAATACACTAATCACACTGAACAATGGGTCACCGACCAGTTAAACCAACAAGGCTATCAAATTTCCGACATTTATATCGCCATGGTGGACCACGAAGGACTGCGCATCTTTCCTTACGGTATTCAACATTAAGTTCTGCTAAACATAACTTTTGATTAATTGTTTATTTTTTTGAAAATTAGTCAAATAACATTACCATTATACTGTAAGATTTTCTTTTTAGTTAGTAATTAACTCACCATGATGACTGATCATCTCTAAAAATGCTCTATAGCAGCTAAAACTGCCATAGAGCATTTTTATTTGTATTTAATCTGTGACTGACGGTTGCACGTGGACATTAACCGCTTGTGGACCTTTAAATCCTTGCGCCATTTCAAAATAAACTTTTTGGCCTGCGGTTAAGGTTTTAAACCCCGTACCACTGATAGCTGTAAAATATACAAATACCCTTTGCTGCGTTTTCGCAGTAATAATCTCGCCAATCCCCTTTTTATCATCAAACCAATCTACTGTTCCGGTAATCATTTTTCCAATCCTTCTACTACAGCTTCTGGATAATCTTGACGGACAATTTGTGCACAACGGGCACATAACATTGCTAACTGTTTGTCTTGACCAACATCTTCCTTAGTCATGCGACACCGTTCACAAACTTGACCACTAGCAGGAGTAACTTTAACCTGCACATCATCATATTCATCAGCTTGAGTTAACGGTTGGTCAGAAATATTAAATTGCGAAACAATCAATAATTGTCCAACATTAACCTTTAATTTGGTCAAAAGTTGTCTTAAATGATCATTAGGATAGATAGTTACTGCGGCTTCCATCGATTTACCAATCAATTTTTGATCACGTAAATTTTCTAATGACTTCAAAACATCGGTGCGAAAGTCCATAAATTCTTGCCAATCAGTCAAAATCTGTTCAGCATTGTCATAGTTTTCAACCGTGGGCATCTGTGTTAATTGGGCATAATCTTCAGGTTCTTTTAATTGTAGCCAAACTTGTTCCATTGTGTGTGGCAAAATAGGTGTCAATAATTTAGTTAACTTAACTGTCGCTTCGTAAATAACCGTCTGCATCTGTCGCCGGGCTAACGAATTCTTGGATTCAATATAAACCACATCTTTAGCAAAATCTAAATAAAATGCAGACATATCATTAATCAAAAATTCATTAACTTGTTTAATAATATCGACAAAATCATAATGATCATAGTTGGCCAAAACCTTAGCAACTAAGCGATCTAATTTAACAAGAATATATTGATCAACTGAACTTAACTTAGCATATTCCACTGTATCTACTTGAGGGTCAAAATCACTGGTATTGGCCAACATAAAACGTAGTGTATTGCGAATCTTCCGGTACGCATCTGACGTTTGTTTAAAGGCATCCATAGAAACAGGAACATCTGAACTGGTATCAACTGAAGCTACCCACAAGCGAATGATTTCCGCACCGAACTGCCGTTCAACATCACTAGGAACAATGACATTGCCCAATGACTTACTCATCTTACGTCCCTTAGCGTCTAAGGTGAAGCCTTGCGATAAAATCTTTTTATATGGTGCTTGACCCGTAACTGCCACCGAAGTAATTAAACTAGAATTAAACCAACCCCGATATTGATCAGAACCTTCCAAATACAAGTCTGATGGAAAATGTAGGTCCGGGCGTGTTTTCAAAACTGCTTGATTACTGGACCCAGAATCAAACCAAACATCCATAATATCTGTTTCTTTAGTAAATTGGCCATTCGGACTCCCCGGGTAACTAAAACCTTCTGGTAACAATTCTTTGGCAGATCTTTCAAACCAAACATTGGAACCATATTGTTCAAACAATTGCGCTACATGTTCAATTGTTTCGGGAGTCATGATTGCATCACCATTTTCAGCATAGAAAATTGGTAAAGGTACGCCCCAGATCCGCTGTCTAGAAATGACCCAATCACCACGATCTTTAATCATATTATAAAGTCTAGTTTTACCCCAACTTGGCTGAAAATCTAGTTGATCAATTTGATCTAAAATCTCATCCCGCATCTTGTCAATGGAAGCAAACCATTGCGGCGTAGACCGGAAAATCACTGGCTTTTTGGTTCGCCAATCATGCGGATAACTATGCGTAAAGAAGTCTAATTTAACTAATGTCTGCTTTTCTTGCAACAGTTTTGTGACCATCTTATTAGCATCGTCATAAAAGACACCTTCAAAACCTGGTGCTTCATCAGTTAAGCGTCCTTGACCATCCACTGGTGATAATACGTCTAAATGGTATTTCATTCCGACGTTAAAGTCATCGCCACCAAGACCAGGAGCCGTATGCACTAAACCAGTTCCTTCATCTAAGGTAACATGATCACCCAAAATTAAGACTGAATCACGATCATAAAAAGGATGACTGGCCACTAAATATTCAAACTCGGAACCTTTATATTCACGAATTACTTGCCATTGATCCCACTCTAAAGTTTGTGCCAAGTATTCAATTCGGTCACTAGCTACCACATATTTTTTGCCTGTTGGTAATTTAATTAATGAGTATTCAAACCGTGGGTTAACGGCAATCGCCTCATTAGCTGGTAACGTCCAAGGTGTTGTGGTCCAAACTAAAAATTCCGCATCATCATCTACTACACCCTTACCATCTTTGACCGGAAAAGCCACATACAAAGACGGGGATTTAATATCATGATATTCCACTTCAGCTTCCGCTAAAGTTGACTCAGAAGATGGAGACCAGTAAACCGGCTTTTTACCACGATAAATCAGTCCGCGCTCCACCATTTTACCAAAAACCCGTACTTCTTCAGCTTCATACTTAGGTTGCAATGTAATATATGGATTATCCCAATCACCACTGACGCCTAAACGCTTAAAATCCGTACGTTGTTTTTCTATTTCTTTCATTGCAAAATCATAGCATAATTGGCGATATTGGGCCGAGGTCATTTCTTTACGATTTACACCTTGCTTTGTCAACTGTTGTTCAATTGGTAAGCCGTGTGTATCCCATCCAGGAACATAAGGTGCCCGAAAACCAGCCATTGATTTGTAACGCACAATAAAATCCTTAGTAATTTTATTCATGGCGTGGCCCATATGAATATTACCGTTGGCAAACGGTGGTCCATCATGTAACACAAAAGCTGGACAATCGGCATTTAACTTTTGCCGACGTTGGTAAATTTGATTTTCTTCCCAATCTGCTTGCCACTGGGGCTCCATTTTGGGTAAATTACCACGCATTGGAAAATCGGTTTTACCTAAATTTAGGGTTTCTTTAATTTTCATCGTTTAAAAACCTCCTTAAATAAAAAAATTCGTCCCTCAATTAGGACGAATCACTCGCTATACCACCCAAAAAGTAAGTATATAAATTACAGATGTGTAAAACAAAAGCTGATAAAGTAAACTTCGAGCGCTTGATTTGGCTTACACTATCCCAAATTCGCTGACAAGATCAGAAGTTACTTGAATCTTTTGTAATATTTATTATTGATTATCAACATTATTATTTGCTTTGTCAACTACTTTTGTCGAATCTTTCTTTGGAACCAAATCATCATAGTCGTCATTTTTAATCTCTGCCGCTACTTGATCCAATTTGTTTAAGTAATTCTGTACAGTTGTATGAATATTATCAACTAACGTTTGATTATCATCCGCAGTTAACAATCCTTGCCAAGACTGCGAACTTAATAAATGCTGTTGCTCATCTACAACTTGTTGTAAAGCTTGGTAACTTTCAGCCATTTGCTTTTGCAAAGTCTGCGTTTGTGTGACTAAATTTTGCGCCTGAGTCTGGGCGTCTTGAATAATTTGGCGGCTTTGTTGAATTGCTTGATCAACCATATTTTCAGTGTTAGTTCGCGCTTGGGCAATTACTGTTTGAGCTTGTTCATCAGCTTGTTTTTTAACCTGATCAGCAGCATTTTGGGCAATAATAATGGACTCATTAACTGTATTTTGTAAATCATTAAAATAAGCAATTTGAGCCTTGGAATCCTTGAGATCATACTCTAAACGATGATTGGTCTTAAGTTCCTCACTATAATCTTGGATAATCTGTTCCAGAAAATGATCAACCTCATTTTTATCATAACCACGCAACTGTGTTTTAAATTCCTGAGTTTGAATATCATGGGGAGTTAAAGTCATACTAAAGAGCCTCCTTGGTTTTAATTAACTTAATGCTGATAAAGCTGAACGTACAATTGCCAATAATCCTTATTTTGTCCCAGTAAATCAACAATACTCAATTGTCCCTTACCACGCACACTAATTGTATCACCAATTGTCAAAAGATAGTCACTGCGTTTTTCATGCTGCCAATTAATGGATACTAAACCACGCTGCACTAATTCTTTTGCCTTCTGACGACTCAGTTTAAAACCCGTACTGAGAATTTGATCTAAGCGCATGGAATGGACATTCAGAGTTAACATTGTATAGTCATTTTTAATTAATAATAGCTGTTGCCAAGATATTGGCTGCAACCTAACCGTATTTTTACCGATTTGGTGTACCTCATTGACTAATAAGTCAGTAAGATTTGTCTCAGAAACAAATTGCCAATTAGTCCCATCAGTAATGATATCGCCAAAATTGTTCCGGTCTAACCCCAGATTAAGCAGCTTACCTAAAATTTGGTGGTGCTGTAAATCAATAAATTTATGATTAAAATTAATTTGAAATAATTGTAACTGTAAATCCGTGGACTGAAAAGGAATATAAGGCGGTACTACCAGTAATCTTCTCCGTTGGGCTCTTTGAAAACCACCGGACCAATATGGAGTTAATTCTGTAAATTGCGTCAATAATTGATTTGCCAAGCGCTGCTCATAAGGATTCAAAAACGGACTCAATTGTGATTGATAGGTTGTCATGGCCGTTTGCATGAGCGATTGTAATTTAAATAAAATTGCCTTATTCTGCGAATTAAAATCCATTAAAACAACCGTACTATTAATTGCTTAACTAAACCAATGACTAAAAAAGCCCAAATTGGTGAAAAACTAAGGCCAAAGATCGGTGGAATAATCCGATCAAAAATACCTAAAAAAGGCTCCACTAATTTTCTCAGCCATAAGCCTAATTTTGATTGGGCAGCTCCGGGCAACCAAGTTAACAAAGCCCAAATCACAATCAACCATTCATAAAGATCTAACAAATTTACTAAAACAACTGGCAGACCAGACATTAAATTGGCCACGTTAACTTAACCTCAACTTAATCATTAAAATCCATCGTTATATTATCAATCTGAAAATTCAAAGGTGTATATAAAAATACCCGCTCATCAATCTGACGAATATCACCCTTTAAGGCATAAACCGCACCCGTTAAAAAATCAGCAATTCGCCGCATTTGCTCATCATTGACTTGTTGAAAATTAACAATAACGGCATTTTGATTTAACAATTCTTGCGTGATTTTTTTAGCATCCGGATAAGAAAGTGGCCGTGCAATTTGAATTTCACTTTGTTTGGCTACTTTGTGGGCATTTAACGCCACAATATTATTATTTTTAGACGATTGTTCTGCTGGTTCTTTTTGAGTTGGAATCTCAGCATCATCATCTAAACCAAAAAAACTAGCTAATTTTTCAAAGGCCATTTTAATATCTCTCCTTAGTTCTTAGGATTGTGTCTTAAAAAAGGAGGCATGGAATCATCGTCTTCATTATCCGTATCATTTAATACATTGGATTGTCGGAAAATATCAAAGTCATTCGTTCCAGACTTTGAACCGTGATTTTGATTAGAATTATCACTACCAACTCCCCAAGCATCCAATTGTTGATCTGCATTGTCTTCTGTTGCAGTCGTTGGCGTCGGCTTTTTAGTTACAGCTGCGTTTTTAGAACTTTGGTGTTCGTCATCAATTCCCGTTGCGATCACCGTAACCTTGACTTCATCGCCCAAACTGTCATTAATAGAAGTTCCAAAAATAATATTAACGTCTTCTGTAGCTGCTTCAGAAACAATACTTGCTGCTTCTTGCGCCTCAAATAATGATAAATCAGGACCACCAGTAATATTTAATAAAACTTGCTGTGCGCCATCAATCGATACTTCCAATAATGGTGAAGAAATAGCTTTTTTAGTAGCATCCACAATCCGGTTTTCACCATTGCCTGTACCGATACCCATTAAGGCTGAGCCTTGATTAGACATAACTGTTTTGACATCCGCAAAATCCAAGTTCACAAAACCGGGCGAAGTAATCAAATCTGAAATACCTTGAACACCTTGTCTTAAAACATCATCCGCAACATGTAATGCTTCATTCATCGGCGTCTTTTTATCAACTATCTCTAATAAACGATTATTAGCAATAATCACCAAGGTATCAACATGTTGCTTTAATTCCTCAATACCTTGATCAGCAAACTTCGCACGTTTGGGTCCTTCAAACATAAATGGTCTAGTAACAACACCAACCGTCAAAGCTCCAGAATCTTTGGCCACCCGGGCAATCACTGGGGCTGCCCCCGTACCAGTGCCGCCCCCCATACCAGCAGTAATAAAGATCATATCTGATTCTTTTAATAAATCAGAAATCACATCTTCACTTTCTTCTGCAGCTTTTTGACCAATATCTGGATCAGAACCTGCTCCTAATCCTCGTGTTAACTTAGGTCCTAATTGCAACCTAGTATTAGCTTGTGAAAGATCTAAAGCTTGCATGTCAGTATTAGCTGCAATAAAATCAACGCCCTTGATATTTTCTTCAACCATTCGATTAACAGCATTACCACCGGCACCACCAACACCAATGACTTTAATTACTGCCGAATTTTTTTCTTTCCTGTCCATTGAACTGTCCATTCTAACAAATTCCTCCTGATCTGCCTCACGCTTTTTTAATCAAAAAAACGACTCCAAAAGTTTTTAATTTTTTCACTAGTTGTTCTTGATTTATGCGATTTTTCTTTGACTGGCGTTGTTTTAATATTGTCTAAAGAATCAGGACGATTTGTATCTGCTTTAACTGCTGTCATACCTTTAGAAGTATGAACAACATTATAAGCAATCAAATCCAAATCATTTAACCCTTGTGCATATAATACCAAACCTAGCCCTTCAGTAAAAGCCGGATGCCGTAATCCCATTTGTTCCGGAATAAATGTTTTAGTTTTCATTTTTAAAATTTGCTGTGCTAAAGTATTGACTCCCGCCATTTCAGCCAAACCACCCGTCAAAATGACTCCACCTGGTAAATCTTGGGCGTGAATACTAGTTAATCCTTGCTGCAACCGTTGAAAAATTTGTTGCATTCGTGCAGCAATAATCGAAGCTAAGTACTGACTGGAGATGTTTTGCGGTTGATCTTGACCAACGACTTCCACGGGGATGGTTTCCTCCGCCATTTCTGCTCCCACATCAGCATTACCATAATAATGTTGTAACTTTTCAGCATTGTCCAACGTTGTATTTAAAACCACAGAAATATCGTGAGCTACCAAATTACCGCCTTCTGGATCAATCGCTGTAAATTTCAATTTATTATCATGAATAATGGAGGCCGAAGTTTGACCACCACCTAAATCAATAACTACTGCACCGAAGTTACGCTCACCTTTATCTAAAGCTACCTTACTCAAAGCCAAAGGCGCTAAAACTTCATAAATAATATTTAAACCTGCTTTTTGAATTGCACGCTGCATATTATGAATGATAGATTTCGGTAACGCATATAAAATGCCATTAAACTCTAAGCGACTACCAATCATGCCGCGCGGATCCTTAATATTTTTAAAACCATCTACACAAAAATTATCTGGTAACAGCGCCACAAATTCTAATTCAGGGGTCAAAGTTTGGACCATGGAAGCTGTAATTACTTTTTGCACATCAGCAGCAGTAATCTCTTTAGAGGGTTCATTTAAAGCAATCATGCTATGTGCTTTAAATATTTGTAAACCATTAGCAGGAAGACCAACCACTACATCGCTGATTTCAGTATTAGATTGCGAGGCAGCTTTTTTTACGGCTTCACCAATCGCTATTGCTGCTTGATCAATGTCCACTATCGTTCCGCGATTCATTCCTTGCGAATGGGCACTTCCCACGCCAATAATATTAGCTTGTGAGTTTGTAACATTGGCCACCACTACTTTCATTGACGTGGTTCCAATGTCTAAACTAACAATGATTCGTGAATCATCCATTCTATGATCCTCCTACAACATTTTCAGATTTACTAATGGATAAACCTATTAAATTAATGATACCAAAGTTTTTAGAACTATTCCACCTTCAGACCTGCTGTACCAAAAGGTTTTGAATAAGCCCCCACTTCCAAATTAATAACACCATTTTTAGACATAGTTTTCGAAATAGCAGGATAATATTTGAGTTTAGCAGCTAAAGTGCGAATATCCCCTACGACCAAATTACCATCATTCATATATAAGTTGACCCGATAGGGATGTTCCTTCGTATTTTTACTACCGTGAATTTCTGAAATATCACTCCGTAAACTTGGCGAGCAAGACAGGTATAATTTAACCACTTGCTTTAACGTAACTTTAGTATTCAAGTTTTGGTAAACAGGAAAATTACCAATGGGTTGTTTCAACTTTTGATTAACTAATTGCTGGTTCTCCAAAACACGATAATAGCCTTGCTTTTTTGTAATAAAACCGACGGTTTGATATTCCTGAACTGTAAAAGTTAATTGATTAAATTGTTGATAATGATAACTGATTTTTTTAATTAAAGGCACTTTGGTTTTAATCTGCTTTTCAATTTTGGAACGTTCAACTAATGTCTGCAGCACTAATGTATTTTTATCAATTCTGGAGGCATCAATTACTTGTTGCGCACCTAAATAGTTAACTCCCACAACTGAAATTTTTTGGACATGACCCAACGGCGAAAATAAATAGCCAATCATTAAGATTAAGCTAACTAAGCCTAGCATAATTAAACTTCCGGGTAATATTTTGTGCAACCGCTGGTGATAAGTCTGCGACTTAGTGGCTTCCGATTGTGAGCGATGATATTGATTTTTAAATTGTAATAATTCATTGGACTTATTTTTTTTCATCAATCTACTTCTCAGTAGTAATCAAGTCTAATAAGACCTGAATTAACCGATCACTAGCATCAGCTACCCCCCATTGGCGGGCATGCATAGACATTTGGTGTAATAGTTGGGAATCATTTACTGTTTTAGTCAACAATTGTTCCAAACTAGCAGCGGTCAATTCTGATTCAGGTAACAACAAAGCAGCATGCTCTTTGACCAATGATTGGGCATTCTTAGTTTGGTGATCGTTAGTGACATAAGGACTAGGAATAAAAATCGCTGGAATTCCTAAAGCTGTTAATTCAGCAATGGAGGTCGCACCACTGCGCCCAACGATCAACGCTAAATCAGGTAAAATAGCTGGCATATCATCAATATAAGCAACTACTTGCACATTGGCGGCCAGTTGCTGTGGCAACTGCGAACGTACTTTATCATAATGTACTTGTCCAGTCACAAATAAAACTTGAAATGCTGCTTGACTGAAATAATCCCAGCTAGCAACTACTGCTTCATTGATTGGACGAGCCCCACGACTACCACCAAAAATCATAACAGTAGGTTGTTTTGGATCCAAACCAAATTCTTGTAAGCGTTGATTAGGTTGCAACTTAGCTACTTCTTGTGCCCGAGGATTACCCGTAAATACTAATTTAGATTTTTCCTTAAATTGCCCTACCACATCCTCGAAAGCATACGCAATCCGATCCACAAAATGCCCCAAAAATTTATTAGTTAGACCAGCTACTGAATTTTGTTCATGGATGACCGTCGGAATTTTTTTTAGGTGGGCAGCTAACACAATTGCACTAGAAACGTAGCCCCCAGTCCCTACTACAATATCTGGTTGAAAATCAGTAACAATTTTTTTAGCTTGCTGAATACTCTTAGCAAATAGCCATAAAGTTTGAACATTATGCCAGGACAATTTACGCTTGAAACCTTGCAGACGCAAAGTTTGAAACGGAATATTTTCTTGCGTAATAATTTTTTGCTCTAAGCCTGCCTCAGTGCCGACGTACAAAACTTCGCTCACTAAATGTCGTTCTTTCAATCGCTTAATTAAAGCTAAAGCTGGATAAATATGCCCACCAGTTCCGCCACCAGATACAATTATTCTCATAATTAACCATCCTAATTCAGTTTTTCAACATCACTGATAAATTGATCGCCCCGTTGTTCAAAAGTTGCAAATTGATCCCAACTAGCAGCTGCCGGTGATAATAACAAAACATCCCCTGGTGCCGTTAATTGATAGGCTAAAGGTACCGCTTCATCTAAATTATCAACTAGTTTAATAGTTGCGACTCCCGCCTTTTGTGCAGCCTTTTGCATTAAATATTTCGTCTGACCGTATAACACAATGGCTTTAACATGACGTAATTGTTCAACTAAGTCATCAAATTCAAAACCGCGATCTAATCCACCGGCAATTAAAACTAATGGTTGCTTAAAAGCTTGCAATGCCACAATGGTTGCTTCAATATTAGTTGCTTTAGAATCATTATAAATTTTACGACCATGTAATTGTTTAACAAACTGAATCCGGTGCTTAACCCCTTGAAAAGTAGTTAAAACTTGTTTAATAGCTTGATTAGATTTACCCATTAACTTAGCCACAGCAATCGCTGCTAAACAATTTTCAATATTATGTTGTCCGGGTAGCACAATTTGATCAACATCAATGATTGCTTCCTGCCGGAAATAGAGTGTCTGCCCTTTTTGATAAGCTCCTTGTTCACTAACGTCCAACCGTGAAAAAGGCACTACCCGTGCTTGGGTTTGCTGGCTTAAAGTTCGCCATTCTTCTTGATCAAAATTCACCACAAAGTAATCGGCTGCAGTTTGATTTTGTGTAATTTTCATTTTGGCCCGCACATAATTCTCTCGCGTTTTATGGTAATCCAAATGTGCTTCATAAATATTGTTCAGTACCGCAATCTTCGGACGTAACTTGGTAACGCCTAATAATTGAAAACTGGACAATTCAACTACAATATCATCAACAGGAGTTGCTTGTTGTACCACCTGCGAGACAGGGATGCCAATATTACCTGCTTTATAAGCGTGTCCAGCTGCCCGTTCTTGGTCTAAAATTAACTGAATTAAAGTCGTCGTTGTGGTTTTACCATTAGTTCCAGTTACTCCCACAAAAGGTGCTGACGAGACTTCGTAAGCCAGTTCCGGTTCTGTAATAATAGGAATATTGCGTTCCATTGCCGCCTTGACTAAAGGTAATTCATACGAAATACCCGGATTTTTAACGATCAAATCAAAATCCTGCTCCAGTAATGAAACTGGATTACTACCCGTAAGCACTTTCAGTCCCCGATCCCGTAATTGTTGGGCTTCCGAACTGTCTTGTTGATCATTAATAGTTAAAGTTGCACCTAATTTGTTTAGTAATAACGCTGCATTAAAACCACTTTTGGCCAAACCCAAAATTAGCACTTTTTGACCTTGATAATCATTAATCTCTTTCATTAAGTCCTCCTTAACTCACAAATATGATTATATAACTTAATGCTGCCAATAGACCAACTGCCCAAAAAACTAACACAACTTTCCATTCTGACCAGCCCAACATTTCAAAATGATGATGAATTGGCGACATCTTAAACACTCGATGCCCTGTTGTTTTAAACACAGACACTTGGATCATCACGCTCGCCGTTTCCACAACAAATACAATTCCGATCCACAATAATGACCACGGTATTCCTAACACCAAAGAAACAGCTGCTAAGCCAGCACCTAAAGCTAAGGAACCAACATCGCCCATAAAAATTTTAGCCGGTTTATGATTAAAAATCATAAAGCCAATCATTGCGCCAACAACACTTAAACAAGCTACAACAACATCAAAGTTAGTTTGTTTGTATGCAATATAAGCATAAGTCAAATAAGCAATGATCGTTAACCCAGTTACTAAACCATCCAAACCGTCCGTTAAATTAACCGCATTAGAAAAGCCAACCAACCAAACTAGCATAAAAATTACATAAATAATCAGAGAATGAAAAATATAACCAAAAAATTGTAAATCTGTTGGTAATTGATAGTAAAGATAGAGTCCGCAAAAAACTATTGCAAATAACAGCTGTAATAAGGATTTTTGCCAAGCCAATAAACCTAAATTACGATGATTTTTTAATTTAATAAAATCATCTAAAAAACCAATTAAGCCAAACAGTAGGAGCATTAAACTAATCAGCATCAAGGAATTAGTAAATAATTCCAACCATGTTCCAACCCAAATATTAGTCAGCACCATCGCCAATAAAAAGATCACGCCTCCCATTGTCGGGGTACCGGCTTTATATTCTTGCCAACTAGGACCTTCTTCACGGATTTGTTGACCTTCACGATTAGACAACATCACCTTGATAAATAGTGGCATAAAAATTACTACCAAAATTAAACTGCTAATTAATGGGATTATCATTTTACCCAAATTCATTTCTCAATCCTCGCTTTATTTTTGTTTCAGATGAATAACTACTTCCTTCACACTATTCAACACTGCCTGCGGTGGCACACTTTGCCGCACCGCATAACCTTGACCTTTAATCACGATCTTTTTACCAGTAATATCGGCTAATTTTAATAAATCGTTTTTCGACCAACCATGAACATCAGGCATAGTCATTGCGCCATTGGTTAACAAAATGACACGTTGATCAGGTGTCACAGCTGCTTTAGCACTCGGCAACTGTTGTACTACCTTGGAACCGGTGCCGACAATACCAACCTTTAACTGTTGCTTTTGTAGCGCTTGTTGCACCGTAGTTAAATTTTGATTGGATAATTCAGGCATCGTAATTGCAGTATTATCCGATTGTACATTTTCTATTTTACCGGTTCCTAACAATCGTTGCATCATCGGATTAAAGACTTCAGACAACATTTGTTCAGGAGCCTTAGTCATCACACTCGGTTTCTCCATCGTAATATAAACTAAATACTTAGGTGATTTGGCCGGTGCTAAGCCAGCCACCGAATATAGATAATCATTACTGCCAGTTAAATAGCCGTTAGTCCCCGAAATTTGTGCTGTCCCCGTTTTAACTGCAACATCTTGACCAGGAATTTTATAAACTGTGCCCGTGCCGTAACTATCTTGGACCACTTCGCGCATTGCAGCTAGAACCTGTTTAGTCGTTTGGTCCGTCACTGGCTGTCCAACTTGTTTGGGTTTAATCGTTTGAACAGAACCGTTATTGGGATTTTCAATGCGACTAACTAGTTGGGGCTGCATCATTTTGCCATGATTACCAATTGCGCCCAAAGCTTGCACCATTTGCATGCCGGTCACCGAAACACTTTGACCAAAAGCAGTAATGGCTTGATCAGAAGCATGCTGAAAATTAATTTGACCAGCTACTTCACCAGGCAAATTAATATGCGTTAACTGGCCAATTTTAAATTTATGCATATATTTTAGCCAAGTTTTCGCACCCATTTGTTGCTCCAAAGCAACCATTCCGACATTACTCGAACGTGGAAAAGCTTGATTAAAGGGGATCTCGCCCCACCCACTGGTATTCCAATCATGGATAGTTCGTCCGCCAATAGTGATTGCCCCGGAACGATAATATTGATTAGGATTGTAATGATGTGAGTTAATAGAAGCTGCCAAAGTCAAAACTTTAAAAACTGATCCTGGCTCATAGCTATCTTGTAAATTAATATTTCGCCAAGAATGCATCAGATTGTTCTGAGTTTGAGGATCAAAAGTCGGTCGCTGTGAAATAGCTAAAATATGTCCTGTTTTAGGATCGGTCACAATAGCCTGCATGGATTGGGGTCGATATTCTTGATAAACCTTGGTCAGTAACTGTTCTAAATAATGTTGATAATTAACATCAATCGTCGTATAGACGTTATCCCCCTGCACCGGCAGCACTGTTTTCTTATGCGTTTGTGGCAGCGTATAACCTTCAGGATCAGTATAACGAACCTCATAGCCATTTTTACCTTGTAAAATCTTATCATAAAAACTTTCTAATCCCATTAGGCCTTGATCTTTGGCGCGCTGAGCGTGACGACCAACTTGTGCTAAACCAATCGTATTAGACGCAAAAGTGCCGTTAGGATATGATCTATCCGGTACTGCATCAAAATAAACCCCCGGGAGATGGTGTTTCTCAATTGCTTTTTTAACACTCAAACTAATCTTTTGCCCCGCTAAACCAAATTCCACTTGAAACACATGCCGGTTTTGGGGGTGCAAGATTTGTAAGATTTTTTTCTGACTCAGTGGAATATACTGACTCAAAACCTGAGCCGTATGTTTTTTGTTTTGAACATATAGAGGTTTACCACCAGCTCCTTTATATGTATGATCCAAAACGACAAATAATTCGTACGATTGATCACTATAAGCAATCTTAGAACCATCATCCGCATAAATATTGCCCCGCTTAGATGATAGAACTCTTTTATGGCGGTATTTTTGCTCTGTGCGCCGTGTTAAGTCAACACTACCGACATGCCCACTCAGTGCGATGTAACTAAACCGCACCAAGCAAACTATAAAAAATAAGGCAATAACAAGAAGGAAGAATCGGCCGATAATTCTTCGATCACGTCTTGCCTTGCTGATATTGATTTTGTCATTATTAGAATTAAACTTTTGACTCATTTAGAAATATTCCTAATATTATCAGAATGTAACTGTAAATTGTGTTTTTGAGCAATCTTTAACAGTCGACCTGAATTACTTAACTCAATAATTTCTTGATGTAAATCTGTGTTCGAATTTAATACTTTTTGGGTTTGTTCAGCCAGGTCCTGGGCATGATGCTGCTGAACAATTGTCTGTGTTCGTAAATGAACCAAACCATACATCATGATAATTACGATTAAGCCAATTAAACAAACCAAACTTTTTTCAAACCCGGAAAAAGGCACACTTTTAGTGTTTAATTCTACAGCTGTTTGTACTTTATTAGTCTGAGTTTTAGTTTCAGTTAAAGAGTCTAATTGACGTACAGTATTGGGTTCCATTCAACTATCTCGATTCCTAATCTTGTTTATTTAATCTTTTGAGCTACTCGTAAATGCGCACTATGAGCACGGTGGTTTTGTTCAATTTCAGTTGAACTAGGTAAAATCGGCTTTCTGGTAATAACTTTCAATTCTGGTTGCATTTCTGGAGGAATAACCGGTAAATCGCGTGGAACATTAACTTCACTGTGACGCCGAAAAACCTGTTTCACAATTTTGTCCTCTAATGATTGAAAAGTAATGACACTCAGAAAACCGTTTAATTTTAACAAATCAATCGCCGCTTCTAAAGATTGATCTAACGATGCTAACTCATCATTAACCGCAATTCGTAAAGCCTGAAAAACTTTTTTAGCAGGATGCTTCTTCATTTTTCGACGCGCTGGCGCTGGCAAACAAGCTTCGATTAAATCAACTAATTCAAAGGTCGTTGTGATTGGTTGGTTTAAACGCTGTCGAGTAATTGCCTGGGCAATGCGCTTAGCAAAGCGTTCATCACCGTAACGTTGAAAAATGTTTGCTAGCTGAGCAGCTGAATAAGTATTAACAATTTGATAAGCATCTAATTCTTGGCTTTGATCCATCCGCATATCTAATCGCGCATCGTAGCGATAACTAAAACCACGTTGAGGATCGTCAAACTGTGGTGAAGAGACCCCCAAATCGTATAAGATCCCATCGACCGTCGTAATACCTAACGCTGCTAGCTGCTCTTTTAAATCCGCAAAATTAGCCATCACTAATTCTAAATGATTATCAGTTTCTTCATTAGTTGTTTGACGTAAAGCTTGACCTACTAAAATGGCTTCTTGATCACGATCAAAAGCAATCACTGTTAAATGATGACCCTGACTTAATAAATAACGTGTGTGACCGCCACGACCAAAAGTGGCATCAATATAAACACCACCATCATGAACTTGTAAAGCATCGACAGTCGGATTTAAGAGCACTGTTTTATGTTGGAACATAATACCACCTAAAAATAATTATTAATATAAAAGTAAGATTCTACATTAAAGATAAACCGAACAATCATTTAATTAAAAATAATTTTGTCACAAATTATCTGTAAAAAAATAACTCACTACTATTAAAAGTAGGTATATTGGTCCCACTTCTCTGTATGAATGTTACCACAATCTCACTTTTAGCACCACTAATCAGTAAAAAATATTCTAATTTAGTCTTTTTTGTCAAAAAACTATCGCTAATAGCTCGAACATATGTTCATGATTAGTGATAGTTGCTTTTTTCTGAAGATTCAAGTAAGATAATTCCAATATGAAAGATTTCAGGTGAAGTTTTTTGAAGAAAAAAAAGAAAAGTGTTTTTACTATAATTACGCAGATTTTTGTTTGGGCCATGATTATTGTAACCATCGCTGGTGTAGTAATTCCTGCTGTCATGGGTGGTTTCTAAACTGACCAGAAGAAAAGGATGAGGTCGTATAAACTTCATCCTTTTTTATATTACTACAAGTTTACTCAGAAATATCTTGTTGAAACCATTTCTCGCTCAATTTTTTCAATTGACCATTGGTTTTTAATTTCCGCAATGTTGAATTAATCAAATGCTGCGTCTGCGTATCTTGTTTGCGCATCCCAACTGCAAAACTTTCAGTGGGAAACGGCGTATCCAAAATTTGAAATTGCTGTGCATTTTTAGTATGGGCTAAATAGTATTCAGCAAACACCCGATCAAATAAAAAGCCTTGAATTCGTCCTGCTTTTAAATCCAAAAAACCATTTTCGATATTATCATACAAAACCGGCGTTTGATTTTTAATTTTATTCTTCAATAAACGCGGTTGCTGCATTAAATCGGAATAACCCACTGAGCCAGATTGGGTTCCTAAAGTTTTTCCCGTTAATTGCTTAATTTGGTGAACCCCTGAAGCCTTTTTGACAACGATAACTTGTTCATCTTTTAAATACGGCCGTGAAAAGGCGACTTTCTTAGCACGTTGCGGCGTTTTAGTATAACCATTCCAGATTAAATCAATCGTTCCGTTGCGTAATTCCGTTTCTTTCATGGACCAGTCAATCGGTTGAAAAATAATTTTTCGATGAATGGTTTTGCCAACTAATTTGGCCAGATCAACGTCAAAGCCAGTTAATTGGCCCGACTTTTTCACAAATCCCATAGGTACATAAGAATCATCCAAGCCCACAATTAATGTATTATTACTACTACCAATCCGGTGCGTGTTTTGCTGACACCCGCCAACAAATACTAACAAGCTTAATAAAATTAAATATTTACAAATTTTTTTCATTTGCTTGTCCTCAACTCAAATGTTTGATCAGAAACTTGCTGAGCAAAATCTAAATCGTGCGTCACAACTAGTTGCGTCATTTGGTCGGCCTGAAATTTGCGTAATAAGTTAGTGACTTGTTGCCGATTCTGTGCGTCCAGTGCGCTCGTCGGTTCATCGTAACATAAAATTTTGGGTTCTAAAATTAAAGCTCGGGCAATTGCTACTCGTTGTTTCTGACCTCCGGACAATTGAAACGGATAAAGCTTAGCTTGCGGTGCGATTTGTAATAAATCTAACAACTCTTGAGCTTTTTGCAGAGCTTGTTGTTTCGAGCGTTTTTGAACTTGAATGGGGGCCAGTAGTAAATTATCCAAAACACTTAAATTAGGAAATAGTCGATAATCTTGAAAGACAACCCCCACGTTATTTTGACTATGATCTTGCGGTGTAAACGGCTGTCCGTCCAAGAAGAACTCGCCGTGATCTACACTTTCCAATCCCAGAATAGTTCTTAATAACGTGGTTTTACCAACCCCACTGGGACCGACAATTGATAGTATTTGTCCGGGCAATACTTGTAAGTTAATATTGTCTAAAACTAATTTATCGCCAAAAGTTTTAGTAATTTGTTTCAGTTGTAATTTCGGTTGTCTATTCATAGTATGAAAATCTCCGTTCAATCCAATTTTGTATTAATGTCAAAACCCCTGTCATAATTAAATAAATAATACCAACTAAAATTAAGGGGACCAACGTGACGTCACGCGCTGTGGCCACATTACCTGCCCGTAATAAATCACCAATTCCTAATACATAAACTAATGACGAATCTTTGATCAAGTTAATAACTTCATTACCCATGGATGGTAAGACGATTTTGACTACTTGTGGCAAGATCACAAAGCGAAAACTTTGCCATGACGATAATCCTAATAAGGCTGTTGCTTCACGCTGATCTTGACTAACCGCCTGCAACCCCCCACGAAAAATTTCAGCAAAATAAGCTGTATAATTTAAAATAAAAGCTACGAAAGCGGCTGTCATCCGTTCAAAAACAATGCCAATCGTTGGTAATCCATAAAAAATAAAGATTAATTGGAGCAATAATGGCGTGCCTCGCATCAGCCAAACGTAAGCATCTAAAATCCAACGTAATAAATGCCAACGACTTCGTAACCCTAAAGCGACAATAATTCCGAGAATAATCGAACAGATTAAAGTCCCAATGAATAACTCCACGGTTACTTTGGTGCCACTCAATAATGATGGTAAAATTTCTCCAATATATTTCATAATTTCTCCTTCAACTAAAAAATCCCCTTGAGTTAAAAAACTCAAGAGGACGAAATTTTCCGCGGTGCCACCCCATTTTTTGCCAAACTCACATTTGACAACTTAGGCAGTTATAAACTGCACAAAATAACGGATGCTAAACCGAACGGGCTTTAAACCTTTTGACTCACAAGTGTGTTCTATGCTGTCACTAATAACTGTTTGCACCAACCACAGCTTCTCTAAATTAGCGCACATATCTATCTTGTTCATTGTCGCATAATTAAATATTTTATTTTTCATTATGATGAAATACTCGTCGCCAAAAACCGTCTTTTTTAGCAGTTGCTTGTTCTTGATTAAGACTAATCTCATTTAATGGAATTTGATCACCGAGAATCCGGTGAGCCAAATTCTGATAACCAACGGCCGCTGGATTATCAAGCTTCTCCTGCAATATTGATTGACCTTGATTAGAAGTAGCGATTACTTCATCATCATCGATGATAACACCAATTAAAGGAATTGACAAGCGGTTTACGATACTTTGAATATCCATAGACTTACCATTTTTAATCATCTGTAAGCGAATTCGATTAATAACTAAATGCAGTCCGTAAGTTAAATTAGATTGCTCCAATAAACCGACCACCCGATCAGCATCACTAACCGCTGCCACCTCCGGGGTCGTGACCAAAATTGCACTATCAGCTACCGCCACCGCAGCTTTAAAACCTGTTTCAATTCCTGCAGGACAATCCAAGATAACAAAATCAAAATTTTGTTTTAATTCAGTAATAATAGTTTTAATTTTGGAGATATTTAAACTAGACTGTCCAACATTTTGTGAAGCAGCCAGTAACGAAAAATCTTGAGGATGATCGGGATGTTGAACCAACGCCTGCATCAAGTTAACGCGATCATTCAACACGTCATCCAAATCATAAATAATCCGATTACTTAATCCTAAAATAGCATCAAGATTACGCAAACCAACATCCAAATCTACCGCGCAAACTCGCTTACCGGCTTGTACTAAAGCTAAACTTAAGTTAGCACTAGTTGTAGTTTTACCGACACCGCCCTTACCGGAAGTGACAACAATTGACGTTCCCATCAAACTCCCCCTAATTTAAAATAATTTCCATTTGTGGTCTAATCTTCAATAATTGATCAAGTGAAGCTGTTGTTAACGAATGCAAATCGTTGACATAGAAAAAAGACTTAGCATCAAACTTCGCATCATCAATATCCGACACAATTTGAATCAAATCACAAATTCGAACTTGACTAGCATGCGTCATATCACCCACGACCACAGCTGTATCATTATTTGGATAACCCGCACACACAATTCCTTCAATAGAACCGATTGCAAAAACACTACCAGCAGCGCGAATTTGTGCGCCTGCATGGACGTCACCTAATAACAACACATTTCCCGGGTAATTCATAATTTGTCCAGAACGGATAATCCGCGTTTCTAATTTCAATTGTCCTTGAAGCAAATGTTGTTGTACAACACTTTTAGGAATCACCTGACTGATAATTTGCTGTAACTTAAATACTGGAAACTGCGCAATCACCGCTTTTAAATCTTTTTTTTGTTGTAAATTTAACCACCGAGTTTGAGTATCGACCGTTAGATCTAGCGATTGTTGCGTGGGAGTCTGCGTTTGAATTTGCTTTAATAACTCCTGTACCTGGATTAAAGCTTCTGAAAAATCACTACCGTCAATAATTTCTAAGAAATAAGTTTGACCTTTTCCCTTCAAAACTGCACTCTTCATACTAATCTCCCCACTTATTTTACATCAACCAGTCTAAAACTTTGGTCAAAGGATAATACAAAATGACAAAGAAGATGGAATTAACTAACAATGTTGGACCTAACCAATCAGTGACAAAATGCGCAATATCTACTGTAATTAAACTTAAAAAATTACCAATCAAAAATAAATAAATTAAAGAAACCGTCAAACTGATAAAATAAATACACCATTCAAAAACAAGCGTTTTCGGCACAAATTTCCGAATCTTATTAGTCAACCAGCCCACTAGTGGTAACACAATAGTGTACAAACCAAAAATATGTGAATAATAAGAATCATAAACAATCCCTAAAATTAGAGTATACCAAAACAAGTGGCTATCCACTTGTTGATCGCGTAAAATCATCATAACAATAATGATGAGTAAGATCTGCACTGAAACTTGAAAAGACGGTAAATTAAAGACTGCAAAAAATTGCTTTAACAAGCCGTCCAAAAAAAAGCCGACTAATAATAACAGTACTTGCAAAATATATTTAGTAGTCTTATTTCTCAAATCAATCTGTTTAAACATCTCGACTAATAACCGTCACAATCGTAAAGTTATTTAAATCTGTTGCTGGTTTCACATAAACTGAAGAGACTAATCCATAATCATCCTTTTTCATGGCAACTACCTTACCAACAAACAAACCACGAGGGGTCAAACCACCCAGACCAGAAGTAACCACTTGTTGACCGGTTTTAATGCCTTTAGTAGAAGTGACATTGGTCATAACTAGCAAATTATTGTCCTTATCGTAACGCCCAATAATTCCGCTCGCATCATTACCATGTGGTTTGACAATTTCGACCGCAAATTTATTACTTAATGATTTGTCAGTGGAAATTAAACTAACCTTGGAGTTAGTCCGATTAACTTCAATAATTCGCCCAACCAAGCCAGATCCGGACATCACCGGCATATTTTTTTTCAAACCAGCAATCGAACCTTTATTAATAATTAAATAGTTTTGCCATTCATTAGGTGATCTTGCTGTCACAGCAGCCGATATCTGATGGTAATCAGTTAACGTCTTATTCAATTTAACTTGCTTTTTTAAATCTTGATTTTCTTTTTTTAAAACACTATTTTGTGCTTTCGTTTGTGCTAAATCATCAATTTGTTTTTTCAAATGCCGATTTTCTTGATACGTCTTTGTTAAATCACTGATTTCGCTTCCCCAACTCCGTACCGTATTAGCAGGATAAGCTATCACGTTACCAACAACACCAATTGTATCATTTCCTAACTGATGGATGACTGATGGTTGTGACTTACGATCACTAAAAGTCACTGAAGCAGCAATCATGCCGAAGGTGGCAATGACTACTAACATGATGATAATCAACTTTTTATTAGAAAAAAAGTTTCGCATTGCAAACCTCCAGATAATTAAAAAAGTGGGCTACCCCACCTATTATTTATTACGCTTCATTACTTCCAGATTTTTCAGTGATTCACCAGTTCCAATGGCCACACAATCCAAAGAATCCTGTGCCACAAAAACGGGAACTTTCGTCGAATCCGAAATAACATCCGCCAAATTCTTTAATAAAGCGCCGCCACCGGTTAAAACAATGCCATGGTCAATAATATCTGCGGCAATTTCTGGAGAAGTAGCTTCCAAAGTTTCTTTAATAGCTGTCACAATTTCTTCAATGTCTTCATGAATCGCGGTCGCCACATCAATTGCTGACAAGTCAACGGTCTTCGGCAAACCACTGACTAAATCACGTCCCCGAATGCTCGTGTCTCCCAATTGTTCTGCACTTTGTAATGAAGCTGAACCAATTTCAATCTTGAGTTGTTCAGCAGTCCGTTCGCCAATTAACAAACTGAATTGTTTACGAACATATGCAATGATGGACTCATCAAATTTATCACCAGCCATTCGAATAGAACGACTCGACACAATGCCACCTAAAGAAATAGTTGCCACATCAGTGGTTCCACCACCAATATCGACCACCATGCTACCGGTTGGATCCATAACTGGTAAACCAGCACCAATGGCTGCAGCAAACGGTTCTTCAATTAGATAAGCTTCCTGAGCACCAGCATTTTGTGTAGCTTCAATAACTGCTCGTTTTTCTACTTCAGTGACGCCGCTAGGGACACAAACCATCACATCAGGTTTGGTATTGCCTACTGCTTTATCCAAAAAGTACTTCATCATGGCTGCAGTTGTATCATAATCTGCAATAACCCCATCTTTCATCGGCCGAATGGCTTTAATACTTCCGGGAGTTCTGCCAATCATTGCTCTAGCTTCAGCACCTACAGCAACGATTTCACCAGTTGCCGTCTTCTTGGCAACTACTGAGGGCTCACGCAAAACAATTCCTTGCCCATCAACATAAACAATTGTATTCGCAGTTCCTAAATCTATACCTACTTTTCGTGACCGCATTCCAAACAAAACACTATCTCCTTAAATAACAGTACTTAGTCTATCTATTAAAGTATATCATACAAAAATTTAATTCAAAAATATTTATTGCATTATCTTTACAATAATTCTAGTCGTTGAAAACTGCTAAATTGATCGTCGCCAATAATCAAATGATCCAGCAATTTAATTCCCAGCAAGTTACTACAATTTTGTAATCTTTGTGTAAAAATAATGTCCGCGGTAGATGGCTGGAGATTACCACTCGGATGTTTATGCGCAATTAACAATTGACTGCAAGGTAGTTGTAAAGCAAATCGTAAAATTTCGCGCGGTTGCGCAGCTGCTTGTTGTAATGAACCTCTAAAAATAATTTTTTCTAATAACAACTGACTTTGATTATTAAAAAAATAGCCGATTAACTCTTCATGTTGTAATTGACGCCATTTCGTTAATAAATGCTGCGCTAATTGTGCGATCGTTATTTTTTCTCCCACAACTAACTGCTGCTGGGCTACCAAACGTTGGGCTGTTTCCCAAAGAATTTGAAATTGAATAATTAAATTCGAATCAAATTGGCGCCATTTAAAATCAGTAAAATTATCTAATACTGCGAGATTTTTAAAATCATTACTTTCAAAAGCCACCATTTGCACAAAATGTTGCACTGTTTGTTGGTTAGTGTCACCAGCTAACAGCCTGACCAATAATTGTGATAAGGTTAAGTTTTGACCACCGCATTGCGCGAGTCGTTGCTCTAAGTTCATTTTCTTCACCTCAAAATAAACTATGCAAAATCAAAACTTTTCTTTGTAATAACGCAACACCTCTCCGGCAAAATGTAGTGAGCCACAAATTAATAAGATCTCAGAATTTTGTAAATCATGAAGTGCTTGTACTAACGATGTTTGCCATGATTCAATAAAAGTTGCGCTGGCCGGTAAACAATAATCTTGAGCAGTCGCTGCCCGGGCTTCTGGCATACTAGTCACCACAATTTTTGTAGCTACCGTGGCCAATTGCTGTAAAATTTTTTGATGCTGTTTATCATTCATCGCAGCATACAAAATTTTTAACGAACGGTTTTTCCTAATAGGCTGTAAATCATTGATTAACTGTTGAATGGCTGCTAAATTATGTGCACCATCAACAATTACCAAGGGCTTACTTTGTAAAACTTGCATCCGTGCTAACAAACCGGGCACTTTTAAACTAGCCCGAATGACTGCCGGCTGCGGATTAGAAATTAACAAATGATACGCTTGTAATGCTAAAGCAACGTCAATAATTTGTGATTGCGCACAAGTTTTTAATTGCAAATCTTTATAAACAAACTGTTTATTGGACCAAGTAAAATTAGTCTTTTGCACAGCTTGAACGTGAATATCAGTTGCTTGAAAATCCTTTCGCCAACTATAAACTGGGGCCTTTAATTGGTGCGCCCGCTGTAGAAAAACTTGTTGCACAGCAGGAGTTAAAGCCCCCAAAATCACTGGCGTCTGGGGTTTAATAATTCCGGCTTTTTCTTGAGCAATATCCAATAGTGTCGGACCAATCAAAGCAGAATGATCCATGGCTACATTTGTCACAATCGATAGCTCAGGTGTAATCACGTTGGTTTTATCATGTTGTGCCCCAATTCCGACTTCAATAACACCATAATCTACTCTTTCTTGGACACATAATAAGAACATCATCACTACTAAAAATTCAAATTCAACTAAATAAAACTGCTCATCTAATTTCTGTAAATCACTCACTGCTTGTTTGACTTGATTAGTCAAGGCAATAATTTTTTGAGGAGTGATCGGCTGACCATTAATTAAGAAGCGCTCGGTAAAGTCTACTACATATGGTGAAGCAAAAGTGGCGACTTTTTGATGACTCTTCACTAATAATTGTGTTAAATAATAACAAGTAGTCCCTTTACCGTTAGTTCCTGTGACATGGACAGTTTTGATTTGATTCTGGGGATTATCAAAGTAGGCTAAAGCCCGCTTAACAAACATTAACGTATTTTGTTGATGCAGGTGGGGCAAGCTGTGAATGTAATCTAATGCCGCTTGATAATTAGTAATCAATGTCATTACTCCTTTTTTACTACACAAAAAAGAGGCGAGACCAGCGTGCCTTTCCACCGCTATGCTTATAATCACAATCGTTCGCCAGAAGCCTTTTGTGCACTTTGACTACAATTAGTGACTAAGACCTTGGTCTCAACCTCTTATCGTTATCTTTTCCAATAAAAACTAATTATTTTTCAATTCTTGAATGCGCGCTTGAATTTTAGCATAGCGTTCTTGATTATCTTGCAACTTATTTCGTTGTTGTTCAACCACTGCTTGGGGTGCGTGATCAACGAATCCTTGATTACTTAACTTTTTATTTAAGAAATCAATATCGACTTGAATCTTAGCCAATTGCTTTTCTTGGCGCGCAATTTCATCTTGCACGTTGACTAATTCCGTTAATGGTACATAAACCTCTGCTCCATCAACAACGGCACTGAACGCTAATTTGGGAGCCGTTAAATCAACGGCAATTTGTAAATCTTTAGGATGGCCTAAGCGTTCAATATAGTCTTGGCTAGCTTGAATCAAAGCTAACTTCGTTGTATCTTGCGGCTTAATTAAGATGTCAATCGGGTTCGCTAAGGGAGCATTGGCCTCAGAACGGATCTGGCGAATGGCTTTAATAATCGCAATCACAATTTGCATTTGTTCCACTGCTTGGGGCCGTGCCAATTCTTGATGAACTTGTGGATATTTTGCAACGACCAAAGATTGACCCTCATGTGGCATCGTTAACCAAATTTTCTCAGTGACAAATGGCATAATAGGATGCAATAAACGCAAAATTTGATCTAAAACATAAGCTAACACATAGCGTTTATTTTGTTTCTTAGTCTCATCAGTTCCGTTGAGCGTGGCCTTACTAAATTCGATGAACCAATCACAAAATTCATTCCAAACAAAGTTATACAGTGCGCGACCGACTTCACCAAATTCGTACTTATCAGACAATCGGAGAACATTTTCTACGGTGGAATTTAATTCTGACAAAATCCATTGGTCAGCTAAATCTAGTTGTTGTGCTTGAGGCATAGTATTTGGTGCCGGAGTATCGGCTAAATTCATAATTACAAACCGACTAGCGTTCCAAATTTTATTAATAAAGTTCCAAGCAGCGCCCACTTTTTCGTAACTAAATCGCGTATCCTGCCCAGGCGCAGAACCAGTAATTAAGAACCACCGGAGTGCATCAACACCATACTGATCAATGACATCCATTGGGTCAATCCCATTACCTAAAGACTTACTCATCTTACGGCCTTTTTCATCACGCATTAAGCCGTGAATCAAAACATCTTTAAAGGGCCGTTCGCCAGTAAACTCTAACCCTTGAAAGACCATCCGTGCTACCCAGAAGAAAATAATATCATATCCAGTAACTAAGGCATTGGTTGGGAAATACCGCTGAAAATCAGCACTTTGTTCATCTGGCCAACCTAAAGTGGAAAACGGCCACAATGCACTAGAGAACCACGTATCCAACACATCTGGATCTTGTTCCCAATTTTCGGCATCTTTGGGTTCAGTTTCGCCTACGTACATTTCACCAGTAGTTTTATTATACCAAGCGGGAATGCGATGTCCCCACCATAATTGCCGAGAAATTACCCAATCATGGACATTTTCCATCCATTGCTCAAAGGTATGTTCAAAACGCTCAGGCACAAAGTGGACTTTGCCGTCAGTTTGTTGATTTTTTAACACCATCTCAGCTAAGGGTTTCATCTTCACAAACCATTGAGTGGATAAACGGGGTTCAACTTGCACTCCAGAACGTTCTGAATGCCCAACACTATGAGTAATTGGTTCTTCGCTAAGAAGATAGCCCTGATCCTTTAAATCTTGAACCATTGCCTTACGCGCCTCAAAACGATCCATTCCCGCATATTTACCGGCTTGCTCATTCATTGTTCCATCAGCGTTCATGACATTAATCCGCTCTAGATTATGACGATTACCGACTTTAAAGTCATTAGGATCATGTGCGGGCGTAATTTTAACCATCCCAGTTCCAAATTCAGGATCAACATAATGATCTTCAATAATTGGTAACTTGCGACCAAATAATGGTAGAATCACTTCCTTACCCACGATATCTTGGTAGCGTTCATCTCCCGGATACACTGCAATTGCCACATCTCCCGGCATCGTTTCGGGACGCGTTGTCGCAATTTCAATAAAACCGGAACCATCAGCAAACGGATACTTAACATGATAAAAAGCTCCAGCATCGTCTTGATGCTCAACTTCAATATCTGACAAAGCTGTTTGTAATTGGGGATCCCAATTAATAATATACTCACCACGGTAAATCAAACCTTTGTTATAAAGGTCAACAAACACCTTGCGCACCGCTTTTGATAATCCTTCATCTAAGGTAAACCGTTCGCGGGAATAGTCTAAGGACAAGCCCATCTTAGCCCATTGTGAACGGATAATTTGAGCATATTCTTCTTTCCACTTCCACACTTCATCAACAAAGGCCTCACGCCCTAAGTCAAACCGAGTCTTACCTTCTGCACGCAGTTTAGCCTCGACTTTGGCCTGGGTCGCAATTCCGGCATGATCCATTCCCGGTAAATATAATGTATCAAAACCTTGCATTCGTTTTTGACGAATCAAAATATCCTGTAAGGTTGTATCCCAAGCATGTCCCAAGTGTAACTTACCAGTGACATTTGGTGGTGGAATAACAATCGAATAAGGCTTGGCTTTTTTATCACCGCTGGGCTTAAACAAACCGTCATCCACCCATTGTTGATAACGTCCCACTTCAACTTCATTATGATCATATTTAGCGGACATTGTAAATTCTTCAGACATATTTTCAACTCCTAAAATAAAAAAATCGTCCTAATTACTTAGGACGAATGTGGGCATACGCGGTACCACCTAATTTAAAGTCAATGACTTTATCTTAATTTGATAACGGATTCCCGGTCATTCAGACAAGCTCACAAGTTACTACTTTGATTAGTTCACCGACTAACTCTCACTATGATAGTCTCGCTGTAAATCAACTGCTCAAAGCCTCTTGCTCATTGCTTTTTAATATTTATTTAATAATAAGAAAAAAAAGTTAACACGTCAAGTTTTATTACAGCAAAGATTCGATTTCTTCATCCTTTTGTTGTAAAAAACTATCAAATGGTGTGATGTTAGTTACTTCAATTCCAGCCAAGGCCCGTTTAATTAGCCCATCAACATCTAACAACGCTTCATATTGCCGGGCTTTTTGTAAATTAGGCTTCGTTTTTGGACGTGGTGGTGCAAAAATAGTACAGCAATCTTCAAATGGTTGAATTGACAAGTCAAAAGTATCAATCTCTTCAGCAATTTTAATGATTTCAGTTTTATCCATCGTAGCAACCGGACGGACAATTGGTGTCGTTGTCACATCATTGATCGCTGCCATACTCTCTAACGTTTGAGAAGCTACCTGCCCCACCGACTCACCATTAAAAATGGCCAAGCCTTGACGTTGTTGGCGAATCAAGTCTGTCAAACGTAACATAAAACGCCGTTGAACAGTCATCAAGTATCCCTCAGGAACTTGCTGCTTAATCGTTTCCTGGATTTCCGTAAAAGGTACTTGAATAAACTGAATATGACCAGCATATTTGGCTAACTTCACAGTTAGATCCTTTGCCTTTTGTAAAGCATGTTCACTCGTATAAGGCGGACTATAAAAATGCACCATCTCAATATCAACACCGCGTTTTAGCGCCAAATAACCAGCAACTGGTGAATCAATTCCCCCTGATAACATTAGCTGCGCTTTACCGGCGGTTCCTACTGGTAAGCCGCCCGCGCCTTGATAGGTCTGACTGGATAAATAAGCTCCGTCTACCCGAATCTCAATCCGAATTTTAATATTGGGCTGGCGCATCTCTGCTTGAATATCTGGTAAATTTTCACTGACAAAATCGCCTACAGCCAAATTAATCTGATTCGTATCATACTCAAACGTATGATCGGCCCGTTTAGTAGTAATTTTAAAAGTTTGCGTTCCGCTATATTGCTCTTGAACCATCGCTAAAGCTAGTTGTTTAATGGCCGTTAAGTCCTTAGCAATCCGGACACTGGGTGAAAAATTTTGAATGCCAAATACCGATTTTAACTGCTGCATAACGCCTTGAGCATCAGCACCATTTAAGGCAATATGCATGCGATCTCGTTTGGGATGAATTCGTACTTGCGGATACGGATGTAAAACTTTTTCGACATTGCCATGTAAACGGTCAATAAAACTCCGGCGGTTTTTGCCTTTAGTCGATAATTCTCCGTAGCGTACCATAATTTCTGTATATTCCATAAATTTGTGGCTCTCCTAATTTAAAACTTGAAAATGTTGATAAATTTTATCTAGTGCTTCAATAAACTGCTGCATTTCTGCAACTGTATTCATTTCATCCAAACTCACTCGTACCGCACTAGTCGCAATCTGATCTGGAACGTGCATTGCTTTTAAAGTAATCGATTCTTCACCGTTTCGTGACGAACATGCACTAGTTGTGGATAAATAAATATCATACTCTTCAAAAGCATGCACAATCGTTTCACCACGCACACCCTTGATCGCAAAACACAAAATATGCGGTGCAAAACTATCATCCATTTGTGAAAAAATAACAGCATTTGGTAATGTCTGTAAATGATCAAATAACATCTGTCGCAACTGTTGTTGTTTTTTAGCTTTAGCTGCTTGATCAGTTGTGGCTAAACGCCAAGCTCTGGCCATAGCGGCAATCGCGGGTGTATTTTCTGTTCCACCACGCCAATTCTGTTCTTGACCGCCACCATTAATTAGCGGCGCAATTTTCCGTTGCTTTTTGGCATAAATAAAACCAATGCCGCGCGGAGCATGAAACTTATGACCTGAAAAAGTAGCAAAATCAATCCGAGGATGCATTAATTGTGAACGTAAATTTTTACCAACTGTTTGTACAGCATCCACATGAAAATGAACATTAGGATAAGCTTTCAGTAAATCACCAATCGCCTTAATCGGTTGAATTGCGCCCACTTCATTATTCACGGCCATAATCGTTACCAAGATCGTGTCTTTACGCAATGCTTGTTGAACATCAGCGACCTGAACATGACCGCTTTTATCGACCGGTAAGTAAGTGACCTCAAAGCCTAACTTTTCTAATTGATGCAAAGTATTAGTCACCGCGGGATGTTCAATTTGTGAGGAAATAATATGTTTTCCAAAAACCTGCTTTTCTAAAGCAGTCCCCTTAATAATCCAATTGTCACCCTCGGAACCACCGCTAGTAAAATATATTTCATCACTATCACAACCCAAACTAGTGGCAATTTGGTGGCGCGCTGCCTCTAAAATTTGGGTCGACTTATCTCCTAAATGATGCAAACTCGAAGGATTGCCCCAAAAATCATGACTCACCTGTTGATAAGTTTTTAAAACTGATGGTTCAACTAAGGTGGTGGCACTATTATCAAAATAAATCATAAAGCTTCAACACTCCCAATCCCAAGAAAAAAATCCTAACTACGAAGCTTAGGACTTTTGAGGATAATCTGAATAATACAAATCTTCAATTCGTTGCACTGCTCCTGGCTCAACTTTCTCTAAAGCTGTAGCAATCGTTTGTACGGCCTGATGATAATCAAATTCTTGATCATACTGCATCTGGGCCTTTTGAGCAGCAGTTTTTACTTCGGGTACCGTTGCAACATATCTATTAGCATATTGTAACAGGCGCCCAGTAATTTGTACATCAGCAAGTAATTGCTGGGTTAACTGTTCAAAATTATTTAAATCTTCTTGTGTCACAAATAATTGCTTGGTCAATTCTTCAACATCTATCGGCAATTGTTTTAACATTTTCCCGACTTTATTAACTTCCTTTGTAACCATGGCAGAATATTTTTGATAGTCTTTCGATGTTCCAGGCAAGTGCAAAACAGCTACTTGGCGTTGTAAATGATCTAACTTAATCGTAAATTCTTGATAAGAATTAGTTGCCACAGATCTGCCATCTACTAAACCATCTAAATTTTGCTCAATCTTAATTTGTTGTTGCTCGATATCTTGTAATTGTTGATTTAATTGTTGTAACTGTTGCCAAACCTGGGAAAAAATAGCCTGTTCATCCCGAATCAATTTCAATTGCTTTTGATATTCAGTTTTAATCTGAGCAATTTTTTGTGAATAGGAATTGGCTAGCTGCCGCTCGCCTTCATTCACAACGTACTCGTCTAATAACTGATTAATTTTTTGTTTGAGTAACCGATTTTGACGTTCAGCATGCCGGATAAAATCGCCAACTACTGGTTGATTACGCTGAACTTTGCGTTTATCTCGCCATTCCTGTGTAATTCGATGATATAAATAGTCAATTTTATCCTGGACTTGCTGATTAAGCTGATCAAATTCGTCAAAATTTAATTTCACCAGTAACAAATGCATTTGTTGCAGTAATTGCTTAATGTCTTTTAATTCCGTACTAATCTGCGGATCAGTCATTTTGATACTGGTAAATTGCATCTTCTTTTCCGCTGCTTGTAACTCTTTTAATTGTTCGGAATAATCAATCTTTAAACGCTGTTGCACTTGTTGTAATTGTTGCTGATAATTGGCTAAAGCAGCTTTAATTTGTTGTAGATCTTGTTGGGCCGCCAAAGCGTCACCTTGATTAATTTTATCTTCAATGAGTGCAAATTGCGTCATGATTTGTGTTAACTGTTCACTTAAAGGGACGACCAAATCAGCTAATTCTTCACGATCATTTAACAACTGTTGTTGTTGTTGAACTTTGGTCTGCAAATCTTTTAATGTCGTCTGGTTTTGTTGAATACTTTGAAATAATTGTTTTAAGCCCTTATTAGCAGTTAGTAATTTTTGCTTCTGCTCCGTAAGAATTTGTGTCAAATGCTTCAATTGATGCCAAGCCGTTAACACCCGAAAACTCGCATTCTTTTCTGAAATACTAATCAATTGTGTTTGTAGATCTATAATTTGGCTTTTGCTAGCTTGATAAGCTGAACGATCTTTTTGAAAATGATCTAAACTAGCGCCAGTTAATTTTAAATCGGCTATTTGATCCAAAATAGTATCTAGGTTGTCTTCTTTGAGCTGATCAAATTGTGCCGTTAACTGATTAATAGTTTTTAAATTTTTCTGATAAAAGTAAATGATACCAATGATCATCACAACGATTAAAATAATGACTAAAATAAAAAATATCAAATTTAAGCCTCTCATATGAACATTAATTAGCAATTTATTTTTATTATAACAAATAAAGCTATCATTAATCCTTAAAAAAGTCTTAAAATCTATTCTACTATTATTGTAGCCATTAATCGTGTTGCTTAAAAGCTTGACTTTTTCTATTAAAGTAACTAAAATCAACTGCGTGTAAAATAATTGCAGCACTGAGTGACAAGCTCGTCAACAGTTAATAGCTCGAATGTTCAATTGTGTAACCTCCAGCTGCAAAAGGTGAAGATTGTAATATTAACTGCACGAATGTTGAACTCAAACGTTCATTATTTTACTCCAATCAAAATTTTGGAGGAATTTTTTATGCGTTATACAGGCCCTACTTGGAAAAAGTCACGTCGGTTAGGAATTTCTTTATCTGGCTCTGGTAAAGAATTAGCTCGTCGTCCTTATGCTCCGGGACAACATGGTCCCAAGAATCGGAACAAGTTATCAGAATATGGTACTCAATTACAAGAAAAGCAAAAATTACGTTTAATGTATGGTTTAAATGAACGTCAATTTAGAAATGTCTTCTTACGTGCCGGTAAAATTCGCCAAGGTAAACATGGTGAAAACTTTATGATTTTATTGGAAACTCGTTTAGACAGCATTGTTTACCGTTTAGGTTTAGCAACTACACGGGCACAAGCACGTCAGTTGGTTAATCATGGTCATATTACTGTTGACGGTAAACGCGTTGACATTCCTTCTTATGAAGTTCAACCAGGACAAGAAATTTCTTTACGTGATCGTTCCAAAAACTTGCAAGTTGTCAAGGACGCCTTGGAAGCTAACGTAGCACGTTTACCATTTGTAGAATTTGACGAAGATAAAATGACTGGTAAGTTAATTCGTTTACCACAACGTGATGAATTAGCTCCAGAAATTGATGAATCCTTAGTCGTTGAATTTTACAACCAAATTTTGTAATTTACTTTTGTTCCACAAAAAAAGCAATCTTCGGGTTGCTTTTTTTTGTGAGAAAGGATCATAACTTGAGTCAACCTCTTGCTTATCGTATGCGTCCTAAAACCTTATCTGAAGTCGTGGGACAACAACATTTAGTCGGCCCTGGTAAAATCATCTGGCGTATGGTGCAAGCTAAACTTTTATCATCCATGATCTTATATGGTCCACCCGGGACCGGCAAAACCAGCATTGCTAGTGCCATTGCTGGCAGCAGTCAATATGCTTTTCGCCAACTTAATGCGGCCACGGACTCTAAAAAACAATTACAAATTGTAGCCGAGGAAGCCAAGATGAGTGGCACGGTTGTTTTGCTACTGGATGAAATTCACCGTTTAGATAAAACCAAACAAGACTTTTTATTACCTTTGTTAGAAAGTGGGCAAATTATTTTAATTGGGGCCACCACCGAAAATCCTTATATTGCTATCAATCCCGCAATTCGCAGTCGAACCCAAATTTTTGAAGTTAAACCGCTCAGCGCTTCTGATATTAAACAAGCTATTCAGCGTGCTTTAAGCGATCAAGCTCAAGGACTAGGTCAATATCCTGTGCAAATCACCGATTCTGCTATGGAAATTTTAACTACTGCTACCGGAGGCGATTTACGGAGCTCATTAAATGGCTTAGAATTGGCAGTCAAATCGACTCCGCAAAATGAGCAAGAACAAATTGTTATTACCGCCGAAATCATTAGTGAATCCCTGCAGCGTAAAACATTAACTGCTGATAAAAACGGTGATGGTCACTATGACGTCATTTCAGCTTTTCAAAAATCGATTCGTGGTAGCGATACAGATGCGGCATTACATTATTTGGCTCGTTTACTGGCAGCTGGTGAATTAAAAACAGTCATTCGTCGTTTAATGATCTGTGCGTATGAAGACATCGGACTAGCTAATCCTCCAGTTTGCCAACGAACAGTAGTTGCTTGTCAAGCAGCCGAGCAAGTTGGACTGCCAGAAGCTCGAATTCCCTTGGCTGATAGTGTCATCGAACTCTGTTTAAGTCCCAAATCAAATTCGGGCATTAATGCAATTGATGCGGCATTAGCCGACGTTCAAGCCGGTAAAATTGGCACTATTCCTGATGATCTCAAAGATACTCATTATCAAGGTGCTCAGCTCTTGCAGCATGGTTTAGGTTATCAATACCCACATGATTTTAAAAATGATTGGGTGGCTCAACAATATTTACCCACTAAATTAAAAGGAACGCAATATTATCACGCCAAAAATAATAGTCAATATGAAACTAATTTACAAAAGACTTACCAGCATTTAAAAATATTACAAAATAAATCCAACAAGGCGGACCAGTCATGATTAAACTCTTAATTGCTATTTTTATTATTATTATGCTAATTTTGGCAGTATTATTAATTACTACTAAAGATCACCCTTTCATTGCTGTTAAACAAGAAAATTTACCACAATTAAAAAAAGTGGCTCTCATTACGGCCACTTTCCTATTTTTAGTCAGTTTACTAGGAATTATTCTATTAATTTGGGCACCACTTGATTGGAATTTAGCGACTTTAGTCATTGGTAGTTTAATTGTCGGTGGTTTTTCTTTAATAGTTGTCCAACTAGATAAGTAACTCACATGTGCATTTTTGTTATAAATCAATTAAAATAGCTATTGTATCGCAGATAAGTTATTAGGGGGGATTTGATGTTACAAAATTACCAATCCATTTTAGTACCAGTTGATGGTTCTTTTGAAGCAGAAATGGCATTTAACAAAGCAGTCGAGGTTGCTAAGCGCAACCAGGCCGCATTAACAATTTTACATGTTGTGGATACGAGAGCTTTTCAGGATGTTTCCAGTTTTGATTCCTCAATGGTAGAACAAGTTTCTCAAACTGCTCAACAAACCATTGATGAATATGAACAATTAGCTTTAAAAAAGGGCGTTACTTCCGTCAAAACTTCGATTCAGTATGGTGCACCCAAAACCAAAATTGCCCGCACTATTCCGAAAGATTTAAATATTGACCTAATCGTCATTGGCGCTACTGGTTTAAATGCTGTCGAACGTTTATTAATTGGTTCCGTCACAGAATTTGTCACTCGCAATGCTCCTTGCGATGTCATGGTCGTGAGAACCGACTTACAAAATCAGACTATTAAAGAACAGCCTGGCACTGAATCAAAGTAAAAATTTAACAACTAAAAAACACTTTAGTTAATATCTGCATCAATCATCTTAGATATTACCCTAAAGTGTTTTTTTAATTGTTACATAATTATAAAATAAATTCATTTCAATTCGTCTGCTTACTTAAAATCGTTATTACTAAACATGTAGCTCTTATAATGATAACGCATTGACATAATGATTCCAATTCCAATCATATTACCTAATAGTGCAGAACCACCCTGTGAAATAAATGGTAATGGAATACCCGTCATTGGTAATAAACCAATACTCATACCAATATTTTCAAAGACATGAAATAAAATCATCATAATGATCCCCGTGGAGACATACGCATAAAATTCATTTTTAGTATCGAAGGTCACTTTTACCATTTGTGAAATTAACATAAAATAGATCAAAATTAAGCAACAGGAGCCAATAAAACCAAAGTTTTCACCCATAACTGAAAAAATCATGTCCGACTCTCTAACAGGGACATAGACATTAGAATGGTTAAAACCCTTACCCCATAATTTACCAGAACCAATTGCTTTTAAGTTTTGCCACAATTGATAACTAGAATTCGAAGTATCTCCTGACGGGTTTAACCAAGAATCAATTCTTTCAAACTGATAAGCATGAAAACCTAAATGACTCAAAAACTGCCGTCCATCACCAGTCGACACTAAATAAATGGCGCCACCACCTAAAATTCCTACAATGGCCACCAACGTTAGCAAAATGCGCCAATCAATACCGGAGACTAACATGACACCTGCAATAATGGCTAAGAAAACTAACATCGTCCCAAAATCTTTTTGTAAGAGCATCAATAAAATAACTGGTAAGGACCATAACAGAATTCGCCCAATTAAAATTAAATCACTGTGCAAATCATGTTTAGGATAAGCGTGATTATGAATCGTTACCACGCGCCCTAACATAATAATAAAAGCTGGCTTCATTAACTCCGATGGTTGAAAGGAAAATGGACCCAAAGCAAACCAACTTTTAGCGCCAGTCTTCACCGCATATTCACGACTATAAAAAAACAATACTGCAATTAATAAACCGATACCAATCCAGTAAGCATATGGAGCAATACTCCATAATTGTTCTGCATCAAGGTGCATGATAATAAATACACCGATAGCCCCAACCAAATACCAAACCAATTGCGAAAGAACCATATGCCACGGGCCACCACTTCTTAAATCGTGCGAAGCAGCTACATAAATTGAAACCAAACCAATCAAAGCCAAGAGCATTACCGAAAAAATAACCCCGTAATCAATGCGAGAATTATCTTCATCAAGATTACTTTTAGATTTACTTCCTAATCCCATAACGAATCCTCTAGTGTAAATGTAGATTAAATTGCATTAAGGCAATATTTAACGCTTCATTTAAATCCGACGCAACTAATTTAGTCGAATTGCTATCATCAATCAGTGTCACTTCAAAATGCTTGGAATCACTTTGATTGATTCGAGCAATGGTTTGGTCTTGACGTCCTTTAGCTAAAGTCACTTTCCAACTGTTGGTACCCGCTTCAACTAAGTTAACATTAAATTTACGTTCTTTTGTTCTCATAAATTCCTCTTTCATTTTTTAGGATGAAACCGCTGCGCGATAATTTCATCTTCATACTGTTCAGGATGGCGATTTTTCAATAACGTAAAATGATCTGGAACTGGATCAAATCCACCTTTAACAAAAGGGTGACATCTTAAAATCCGCGCACATCCCATAATAAATCCAAGCAAGCTACCTTCTTTTTTGATAGCTTCAATCATATAGGCCGAACAAGTCGGATAATATCGACAACTAGGTGGCAGTAAAGGAGAGAGATACTTTTGATATAACTTAATTAACCTAATTAACATGGTAATTAATTAGAAAACTTAAAGATATGAATCCAAGTGCTTGGCAACAACGGCGTTAAAGGATTACCGCCGCCAATAACAGCTCCAATCATCATGCCTAATATGAATAAAATAATAAAAGCTAAAATAATTTTTAAAATAACTTTAACTAAATGATTTCCAAATGATCCGTTCATAATTCAACCTAACGCTTTTTATTATTAGCTAATCGTTCTAATAAGATGCCAGTACCCTTAGCTACTGTATCTAATGGATCTTCAGCTACAATCACTGGAACTTGTAATTCCTGTGCAAACAATTTGTCAATGCCCTTAACTAAGGAACCACCACCAGTGAGCATAATTCCCCGATCAATAATATCAGCTGCTAATTCCGGAGCTGCCTGTTCCAAAACTGTCTTAACGCCTGCAATAATCGAATTTAAAATATCCGCTAAAGCCGCCTGAGTTTCTACTTCAGAAATAGTTACTCCCACTGGTAAGCCAGTAGCAACATCGCGACCGCGAATCGTAATTTGCTTATTAGGATCGGGTTCAAACGCTGAACCAATCTGTTTTTTGATATCTTCGGCTGTGCGTTCACCGATAATAATATTATTGTGTAATTTGACATAGTTTTGGATGGCAGTATTCATCTCATCACCAGCCAACCGCATTGATTTGCTGACTGCAATATCGCCCATGGATAAAATAGCAATATCGCTGGTTCCACCACCAATATCAATGACCATGTTACCTTGTGGTTTAAAGATATCCATACCAGCGCCCACAGCTGCTACCTTTGGTTCCAATTCTAAGTAAACATCTTTACTACCTGTTTGTTCAGCCGCTTCAATAATTGATCGCTGTTCAATAGAAGTAATATTTGTTGGACAGCAAATCATAATCGTGGGATGAGAGAAACGGGAATTAACATTTATTTCATCAATAAAGTATTGTAACATTTTTTCCGTAATATCAAAATCAGCAATTACGCCATCTTTCAGAGGCCGAATAGCCTTAATATTGCCCGGTGTTCGACCAACCATTTGATAAGCCTTCGTACCTACTGCTAAAACATGATTATCATCCGTATTAATTGCCACTACAGAGGGTTCATTTACAACGATACCTTCACCTTGAACATTAATTAAGACATTAGCTGTTCCTAAATCAATTCCAATCGATTTTGCCATTTTAAGCCTCCAAAAAAAGTCTTCACAAGATAGGATTATAACATAACTGGCTGCGCTAAATGGATATTAGCGATAAATTACAATGACTTTAAAACATAAAAATCAAATTTTGAAAAGTTTGAATTAAACTAATAAAAAAAGAACTCACAGTATATCCTAAAGCAATCGCCAAAAAGGTAATTAAAATTTTCCCTAAATTATTAGTATGATTGTGTAATAACTTATCCCAGTTTAACGTTTGAATTGCTAAAAACGCGATCCAAATAAAAAAAACGTGACTACACAAAGTTAATAAACTTTGAATTCCGACTTGTTTCACAGAAAAATCTCCTTTTAATCCAAAACTGTTTGAGAGCTAGTTGTCAAACAACTCTACTAAACTTCTATCATTGATTTTATCATACCAATCGCTAGAAAAGAAAAAATCCTCTTATCAATAAGAGGATTTTAACGATGATTATAAACATTGATCCGATTAATTGCCCGGGCCAAGGCTACCTGCGCTCGTTTAACTTCATCAATGTCTTGAATAGTCTCTGCGTGCTTGATTTGTTCTTCCGCTCGCTGCTTAGCATAACGTGCCCTGCGCAAATCAATATTACGTGCCCGTTCAGCACTATCAGCAATAATATTTAATACATTATCTTTAAATTCTAAATAGCCACCATTGACCGCAATCGCATCTTCTTGATGTTCATTGTTTGCTCGCAATACGCGTACTTCAGCAATTTTCAAAGTAGCGATAATTGGTAAGTGATTCGGCAAAATTCCCAAATCACCATCGCTAGCTCGAGCTACTACACGTTTGGAATGATGAGAATAAACTTGACCAGCGGGAGTAATAATATTGACAGTTAAGACAGAATCGTCTTCCATAACCTTAACCTCCTATCATTAACTAGCTGCTACATCATCAGTTTTAGTGGTAGAAGCTGCTTCATCAGCTGGTTGATAACCCATTTGCTTAGCTTTTTGCAAAACTTCATCAATAGTTCCAACGCTTCTGAAGGCATCTTCAGGTACATCATCATATTTACCAGCCAAAATTTCTTTAAAGCCTTTAACGGTATCTTCAATAGAAACATAAGAACCTGGCTGACCGGTAAACTGTTCCGCAACATGGAAATTCTGTGATAAGAAGAACTGCATGCGCCGTGCACGAGCAACAATTTGCTTTTCTTCATCAGATAATTCATCCATACCTAAAATCGAAATAATATCTTGCAATTCATGGTAACGTTGTAAAACATGCTGTACTTCGGTTGCCACTTCATAATGTTCTTGACCCACAATTTCTGGATCCAAAGCACTAGAAGTTGAAGCTAACGGATCAACAGCTGGATAAATTCCTTGTTGGGTTAAACTTCTTTCCAAGTTGGTAGTGGCATCCAAATGGGCAAATTCTGTTGCTGGAGCAGGATCAGTATAATCATCCGCCGGCACATAAACCGCCTGAATAGAAGTAATGGATCCCTTTTTAGTTGAAGTGATTCGCTCCTGCAACTGCCCCATTTCGGTCGCCAAAGTTGGCTGATAACCAACCGCTGAAGGCATACGCCCTAACAAAGCCGAAACTTCTGAACCAGCCTGTGTAAAGCGGAAGATATTGTCAATGAATAGTAACACATCTTGACCTTCCACATCACGAAAGTACTCAGCCATCGTAACACCAGTTAAAGCCACCCGCATCCGCACACCGGGAGATTCATTCATTTGACCAAAGACCATCGCAGTTTTAGCCAGCACACCAGATTCTTTCATTTCATAGTACAAGTCATTACCTTCACGGGTTCTTTCACCCACACCGGTAAAGACAGAAATACCATTATGTTCTTGAGCAATATTATGAATTAATTCCTGGATTAACACAGTTTTACCAACACCGGCACCACCGAACAAGCCGACTTTACCACCGCGCAAGTAAGGTTCCAGTAAATCAATCACTTTAATACCAGTTTCCAAAACTTCAGAAGTCGTATTTAAATCTTCGTATTTAGGAGCTTCTTTATGGATACTTTCCCGTTGAACATCCGCTTCAAGGGGCTCACCATTATCAATTGGTTCGCCTAAAACATTAAAGACTCGTCCTAAAGTCACATCACCAACTGGAACGCTAATCGGATGACCAGTATCTTCAACAGCCGTTCCCCGTTGTAAACCATCGGTTCCGGCCATCGCGATCGTCCGCATTACTCCATCACCTAATTCCAAAGAAACTTCCAAAGTAATTTCATTTCCTTGATTAGTCTTAACAAGTAAAGCATTGTTAATATCTGGTAAGGAGCCATCCAGTGGAAATGATACATCAACAACAGGTCCGATAACCTGAACTACTTTTCCTTGACTCATTCAAATAACTCCTTTCCTTATTCCAAAGCCGCCGCGCCACTAATAATTTCGGTAATTTCGGTCGTAATTTGTGCCTGCCGCGCACGATTATACTGTAATGACAAACTATCAATCAGATCATCAGCATTATCAGTAGCCGTTCTCATTGCAGTCATTGAAGCAGCATGTTCGGCTGTTTTGGCATCCATAATTGAACCAAAAACTACTGATTCAATATATTGTGGCACAATTTTTTCTAAGACGCTTTCCACACCAGGATCAACGATATACTCTTGGAGTAATTTGGGATGCTGTAAATCTTTTTTGTTTGCAACATCGCGTGAAATAGGTAATAATTCATCGGTCACAAATTGTGAAGTTAATGAATTAACATGATGATTATGACATAAAATTAAACGGTCAAATACGCCATCATCAAATAACTCAACGCACGCTTTCACCAAATTAGAAATAGTCAAAAAAGTTGGAACATCTTCCACACCACGATATTCATAGGCAACATCGTAGCCTCGTTTTTTAAAAAAGTCTGCTCCGGTGCCACCAACAGCAATAATTGTAAATTGGCTTTTATCATTGTGGTGATTCTTTTCTAATAATTCCATTGTTGCCTTTAAAATAGTTGAATTGTAACTGCCAACTAAACCACGATCAGAAGTAACTACCATATAAGCAGTTTTTTTCACCGGCCGCACTTTTAACAAGTGATCCAGCGATAAAACCCCTTTTTGGGGGTCTTCACTTTCGTAATTATTAACTATTTTACTAGCAACTAAATGCCCCATCGTTTCTTTAATTTTTTGTTCGTATAACTGATATGCAATAGATTTCTTCTCAATTTGCGTTAATTTTGATCCCGAAACCATTTGCATCGCATGCGTAATTTGACCAGTTTTTTTAGTCGAAGAAATGCGGCGTTTAATATCCATTAAGGATTCTACCATATGCCTTTTTCCTCCTTATTACTGCGCTTGCTGTTCAGTTGAATTAGCTTGATAACCTTCAGTAAAATCATGAACGGCACTATCTAGCTTCTTAGTGTCCGGCAGATTACCAGTGGTCTTAATCTCTTTTAACAAATCAGCATGATTACCAGCAAAATAATCACACAATTGTGTTTGATAATCAGCAACCTGATCCTCATTCAAGTTATCCATATAGCCCTTGGTTAAGGCATAAAAGATAATAACTTGTTTTTCGACCGGAATTGGATCATGTAATGGTTGTTTGAGCACTTGCATCGTCACACGACCACGATTTAATTTTGCTTGTGTAGCTTCATCTAAATCAGAACCAAATTGGGCAAAGGACTCTAATTCATTGTAGGAAGCAATATCTAACCGCAAAGTACCAACAACTTTTTTCATAGCTTTAATCTGGGCATCGCCCCCGACCCGAGAGACTGAAGTTCCCGCATCAACAGCTGGTCGATTGCCGGCATAGAACATATCACTTTGTAAGAAAATCTGTCCATCAGTAATCGAAATAACATTCGTAGGAATATAAGCAGAGATATCGCCGGCTTGCGTTTCAATAATCGGTAACGCGGTCATGGACCCGCCACCTAATTTGTCATTTAACTTCGCAGCCCGCTCCAATAAACGAGAATGCAAATAGAAAACATCACCTGGATAAGCTTCACGCCCTGGTGGCCGCCGTAACAATAGCGAAATTTCACGATAAGCCGCAGCTTGCTTGCTTAAATCATCGTAAACAATCAACACGTGTTGACCGTTATACATGAATTCTTCACCCATCGCAGCCCCAGAATAAGGTGCAATATAAAGTAGCGGTGCTGGTTCACTAGGACCAGCTTCCACAACGATTGTATAATCCATGGCTCCCATCTTCCGCAACGTTTCAACTTGCGCACGAATGGTGGATTCCTTTTGACCGATAGCTACATAAATACAAATCATATTTTGATCTTTTTGATTCAAAATAGTATCAATCGCTACTGACGTTTTACCAGTTTTCCGATCACCGATAATTAATTCCCGCTGACCACGACCAATTGGAACTAACGAATCGATCGCTTTTAAGCCGGTTTGCAAAGGTTCAGAAACTGATTGGCGATCCATAACACCTGGAGCCGGCGTTTCAATAGGACGAGTCTTATCAGTGTCAATCTTGCCTAAACCATCTACTGGTTGACCTAATGGATTCACTACCCGACCAATTAACTCTTTACCAACAGGCACTTGCATAATCCGTTTAGTTCGCTTAACTTTATCGCCTTCACGAATATCATCAAATTTACCTAAAATAATAATGCCGACATCTGTCGATTCCAAATTTTGGGCAATTCCAAATGAACCATTAGTAAATTCTAGTAATTCATTGGACATGACATTATCTAATCCATGAGCACGAGCAATTCCGTCACCAACATAGGTTACAGTACCGATTTCTTCAACTTCAAGATCATCTTGATAATTTTTTAACTGCTCTTTAATTAAAGAACTGATCTCTTCAGCTTTGATGCTCATCAAATTCACCTCTATACTTTAATTAACTATTCAGCAATAATTGGCTCATTCGCTTCAAGCGCGAATTAACACTTCCATCAATAATTTGATCACCAACTTGTACAATCAAACCACCAATAATTTGCGGATCCAAATGAATCGTTAAAATTACCTTTTTTGCAGCAAACTGGCGACCAATTGCATTTTTTAAAGCGGTTTGTTGACGATCACTTAATTCAATAGCCGTGGTTACCGTTGCTTGATAAACACCCGTTGCTTGATTATACAAGTCCTGATAAAATCGTCTAATTTCGGTAAAAGCATCTAGGCGATGATATTCAAACAATAACTGCAAAAAATTTTGCATTAACGTACTAGCATTTTGCTTAATTACAACTAATAGTTTCTGTTTTTTCAAAGAAGATAAACGCGTATCAGTTAAAATATCGCCTAAATCAGGAATTTGTTCATAAACTGCTTGAATAGCATCTAACTCTTCAAGAATTTCAACTTGTTGATCTTGCTCTGTAGCTAATTCAAACAAAGCTCTTCCATAACGGCGACCAATTTCATCCTTATTTAGTTTCATGGCTTGGATTCAACTCCTTAATGTATGAGTCAATCAAGTCTTGTTGATCCGAAACTGACAACTCACGACCAATAATCTGTGTCGCGATATCTACTGATAATTGAGCCACGTCATGTTGGACTGACTTCATCGCATCAGCTTTCGCCTGTTGGGCATCTGCTTGAGCACGTTGATGAATATCTTGTGCTTCTGAGTGTGCCTGATCAACAATTGAAGTTCGTTGATCTTCACCAGACTTTTTGGCATCAGCAACAATTTGGACAGCTTCAGCTTTAGAATTTTGTAAAGCTGCAACACGCTTTTGCTTCAATTCATCGGCTTGTTTACGCTCTTTATCTGCATAATCAAGATCACCAGTAATCTTATCCACCCGTTTATCCATCATTTTGGTAATCGGACCCCAAGCAAAATGCTTAACTAAAAGCACTAAGACAATAAAGGATACTAAGACGAATAGTGAATCACCAGTTGAGGATGATTGTGCTGCCAATAATAATCCTGGTTGCACGACCGTCATTCCTTTCTAAAGAAGTTTTTCTCGTAATTAAAAGACTAATAAGAAAGCAATAACTATAGCTAAAATAGGAACAGCTTCAATTAAACCAACACCAATAAACATAGTTGATTGTAATTTACTAGACATTTCTGGTTGACGAGCCATACTTTCAATTGTTTTGGAAATAACGTGTCCATTACCATAAGAAGCCGCCAAAGCTGCTAAACCCGCTGCGACACCTGCACCTAAAAATTTCATTTAAAATACCTCCATTATTCACTAACTACTTTTTCAGAAATATAAACCGTTGATAAAACTACAAAAACATAAGCCTGAATAGCGCCGATAAAGACAGAAAAACCTTGCCAAATCATACTTAATGGAAATGAAGCAATATAAGTCCATACTCCGTATGATGGTGCCAGACGTTTCGTTATCAAACTTAACAAAACTTCACCAGCAAAGATATTTCCATAAAGCCGTAAAGATAGTGTTAAAAAGTTTGTAAACTCTTCCAAAAGGTTAATTGGTGATAAAAAAGCAATCGGTTGTAGATATGTTTTTAAATAACCACCAAAGCCGTGCTTTTTGACGCCAAAATAATGCGATAAAACCAAAGTAATAATGCCTAAACTCATTGTTACAATCGGATCCGATGTTGGCGATTTAACATACGTCTTACCACCAACAATGATTTCAAACATTAAGCCTAATTGGTTGGAAATAAAGATAAACGCAAACATTACAAATGCATACAGCATAAATGGTTGAGCTTCACTCTTCTGGGGAAACGATGACTTAACAATATTATTCGTAAAATCAACTAACCATTCCAGCATATTTTGGGCTTTTCCTGGACGCATTTTAATTTTGCGTGACATAAAAAAGAAGGCCAAAAAAACAATCACGGCAGCTATTAATGTTGACAAGCAATTGGCAACATTAAAAGTTAACCCACCAATTGAAAGAAATTGATATGAATCATCCAACCAGCACAACTCCTCCCTTTCATTATTTTTCATTGCCTTTTAATAAAAAGTAAGGCACATGGCTAGATTACCACCAAAAGTTATAAAATCAAAGACATTTTCTCATAAAATTCAAAATTTATTTAGTTCCAAATAAGCGATCGCCGGCGTCACCCAATCCTGGGAAAATATAACCACTTTCAGTAATTTTTTCATCCAAAGATGCTGCATAGATATCAACGTCAGGATGCGCTTCCTGTACGGCCCGTACACCTTCGGGCGCTGCTACCAAAACGACTAAACGCATATTTTGCGCACCGCGTTTTTTCAAGGCTTCAATGGCCATATTAGCAGAGCCTCCAGTGGCTAACATTGGATCTACAATCAACAAATCACGTTGATCAATATCAGGTGGTAATTTAACAAAATATTCATGTGGCTTTAACGTTTCTTCATCACGATACATGCCAATATGCCCAACTTTGGCAGCTGGAATCAATCGTAAAACACCGTCAACCATGCCTAAACCAGCCCGTAAAATCGGAATAACGGCTAATTTTTTACCAGCTAATTGTTTTTGTGTACTTTTACCCATTGGAGTAATTACTTCGGTATCTTCTAATGGTAAATCGCGGGTAATTTCATAAACCATTAATTCGGCAATTTCATTAGCGACCTCCCGAAAGACGCGAGTACCCGTATCTTTATTACGGATAATGGTTAATTTATGTTGAATTAAGGGATGATTTAATACTGTAAATTTAGACATCCTAAATTCCTCCTATGCTTTAAAATGCTGGTTACCAGCTGCTTTATTTAATCGATTCATATAAGCGATTCCTAAGTCTTGATCAGAACTGCCTTGCGCCAAAATATATTCAATTTGATCATTTAAATCAAATTGTCTTAAGGCAGCAAACAGTAAATGACTGGCTGAATTTAAAGAATCTCCCAATGAAAAAGTATCTGTTGCTTGTTGTAAATCTAACGATTGTAAAACTGAAGTAGTGGCCATAACGGCAAAAGCTTTCTTTTGTTGTTGCACCCAAGTTAATGCTGCAGCAAAATCTTGAGGCTGATCCACAACAATTACCTGGGCTTTAGGAGCATAATGCTTATACTTCATCCCCGGAGCTTTCGGAATTTCACCAGCCTGAACCTTATGATGACTAGTTTGAACTGTACCAATAACTTTGGACAATTGTTGCTCAGTTAAAGCACCCGGACGTAAGATTGTGGGCACCTCACTAGTTAAATCTAAAACAGTGGATTCAAGCCCGACGCGTGTGGCACCATCAGCTAAAATCCCCGCGATTTTACCATGTAAATCATGGTAAACATGTTCCGGTAAAGTTGGGCTCGGTTTGCCTGAAGTATTAGCTGAAGGCCCAACTAAAGGACGTTGTACCTCACTAATTAAATCCAAAGTCAATTGATTATCAGGCATCCGAAAAGCCGCCGTCTTTAAGCCGCCGGTAACAGTTTTAGAGAGCTTATGATCGGCAACTGGTAGGATGATGGTTAACGGTCCCGGCCAAAAAGCCTTCATTAAAGGCTCAGCTAAGGATTTAAATTGCACATCAGCGTATTGCCACACCATCTCGGGACAATTAACATGAACAATTAACGGATTATCACTCGGACGCCCCTTAGCTACATAAACCGCTGCTGCGGCTTGGGCATTAGTTGCATCAGCACCTAAGCCATAAACCGTTTCGGTTGGAAAAGCAACTAATTGACCAGCTTTTAGTAGTTGGGCTGCTTGTGGTAAATCAGCACGAGTAAACATTTTCGTTTCCATTATTTAATTCACCTCTTTTCGTTGAATTCGCAAAAAACGCGGTTGATTTGACAAATCACGGAAAAATTGAATTTGGTAGCCCGTGACCTGCTCTTGAAACATTTTACTAAGTTTTTCTTGTTGTTGAAAGCCAAATTCTAAATAAAGTTGGCCATTTGGTGCTAAAAATTGACTAAATTGGGCAAAAATGCGCCGATAATAACTTAAACCTTGTTCTGTGGCAAATAATGCTTGCTGCGGTTCAAACTCTAAAACTGATTGATCCATATACTTACGTTCCTCTTCACCGATATATGGTGGATTAAAAACAATTACATCAAATAATTGCTCGGCCACTGGTGCAAATAAGTCACCTTGACGAAAGTCAATTGTCAGCTGATATCGTTGGGCATTAGCCTGCGCCACTTGTAAAGCCGCTGAGGAAATATCGGTCGCAGTGACGGCTTGATATTGACCTTCCAATGCCAAGGTTTCTACCAATGCTCCTGAACCGGTACCCAGTTCTAACAAGCGGCCGTGGGGGTGCTCTTGCAAGATCTGTGCGATCATCATTTCACTATCTTGCCGTGGAATTAAAGTAGCGGCATTAACTTGAAACTGGCGGCCATAAAACCACGCTTGACCCAAAATATATTGGGGCGGTTCTCCCGTCTGAGCTTGACGAATAACAGCTTGATATCTTTGCCAAAGTTCTGACGGAACAACATCTTTTTGATGAAACTGTAACTGACTCGGCGTCCAATTAGTTAATTCCAGTAATAAATATTGGGCAATTTCTGGACCTTGCGGCAGATTTTGAAGTATTAAAAAAGCCCATTGTTGGGCATCAATATAACTTGGTGGAACCATTTTGAATTTGCTCCAATTTTTGAGTTTGGTCTGACAAAATTAACGCATCAATAATATCATCTAATTGACCACCAATAATTTTATCTAGTTTGTTTAACGACAAACCAATCCGGTGATCAGTCACCCGATTTTGCGGATAATTATAAGTCCGAATCCGTTCAGAACGATCACCAGTTCCTACTGCTGATTTCCGTTCTGCGTCGTAATCACTTTGGTTTTGGGATTCATAATAATCGTAAACGCGCGAACGCAAAATTTGCATGGCTTTTTCCCGATTTTGCTGCTGTGAACGTTGATCTTGCATTGCCACTACAATACCGGTCGGTAAATGGGTCATACGGACTGCTGAAGAAGTTTTATTAATATGTTGCCCACCAGCACCGGAAGAACGGTAAACATCAACGCGAATATCTTTCGGATCAATTTCTAAATCTACTTCATCGTATTCGGGCATCACTGCTACCGTAGCCGTTGAAGTATGCACCCGACCAGCAGATTCTGTGGAAGGAACTCGCTGTACCCGATGAGCGCCATTTTCAAATTTTAATTTGGAATAAACATTTTTACCCGTAATCATCATGGCTACTTCTTTATAGCCACCAACTTCGGTTTTATTTTCATCAATAATTTCAAAATGCCAACCCTGATTTTCAGCATAGTGTTCGTACATATTTAACAAGTCACCGGCAAATAAGCTGGCTTCATCACCGCCAGCAGCCCCCCGAATTTCCATAATAATGTTTTTATCATCATTGGGATCTTTCGGAAGCATCAGTAATTTAATTTTTTCTTCAGTTGCTTGTAACTGCGGTTCCATTTCTGCCAAATCTTCCTTAGCTAAAGCTTCCAAATCAGCATCATGGCTTTCGTTTAATACTTCCTTGCTCTCTGTAATATCTGATTTTAATTGTTGATATTTTTTAAATTGATCAACAACTTCTTGCATATCAGCTGCTTCTTTAGAAATTTTCAAATAACGAGGTGTATCACTAATCACTTCTGGATCACTCATCATTTCTTGCAGTTCTTCAAAACGTTCAACTAAGCCCTGCAATTGATCAAAAATTTTGTCCATTTATTTCTCACCTTCTGTTTTGATTGCTGGATGCCAATAATGCCGCCGGCAAACAGGATAATATGATTCGTTGCCCCCAATATGCACTTGTTGACCACCATAATCGGGCTGACCATTAGTTACACGGAGATTCATGATAGCTTTTTTCTCACAAAACCAACAGATTGTTTTCATTTCTTCAATCTTATCAGCATAAATTAATAAGGCTTCTGAGCCAGAAAATAAGTGATTTAATGAATCATTCTTTAAACCAAACGCCATCACTGGAATACTCAAATCATCAACTACTCGAGCCGCTTGTTTGACTTGCTCAGCTGTTAAAAACTGAGCTTCATCAATTAAAACACAAGAAATTGTTTGAGTTAAAGTTTGCGTCTGAACTAGTTCAAATAAATTATCTTGAGTCATCAATGCTAATGCGTCACGCGTTAGACCAATCCGACTAGCAATCTTACCCACACCATTACGGTTATCTAAACCACTGGTCAATAAAAGAACATGCTTGCCTTGTTCCTCATAATTATGAGCTACTTTTAAAACTTCAATTGATTTACCAGCATTCATTGCCCCGTAGCGAAAGAATAATTGTGCCACAACTTGGAACTCCTTTATTTAGATTCACCGCTTTTTATTATACGCAATTCTGAACAAACTTCTATAGATAAATACTAATCAACTATACCTTAGCAGAATTTTTATGGTATGATTTTTTTATTAATTAAAAAGGGTGTTTACATGAGCTTAAAATCAAAACTAGCAGCCACTTGCGGCAAAGTAACTTATAAAATTTTGCATGATGTTTTTCATCGCGGCAGTTCCTTACCCGGGAAATTAGCTTACCGGATTGATCCCAACGTTTTAAAAGAACTCAGTCAAGATTATCAAGTGATTATTGTGACGGGGACTAATGGCAAAACTTTAACTACTTCCTTAATTACTAAAATCTTACAGCAAGAATACGATCATCTGTTAACCAACCCGACTGGTTCCAATATGATCCAAGGAATTACATCAGCTTTTTTAAGTGATCGGCGAGATGATGCTACTAAAAAAATTGCCATTTTAGAAGTTGATGAAGCTAATGTCGAACCAATTTGTCAAGCCATGACGCCCAGCGCTTTTATTTTGACTAATATTTTTCGAGACCAAATGGATCGCTACGGTGAAATCTATACTACCTGGGACAAAATTCGAGCGGGCATTAAATTAGCACCGCAAGCTAAATTAATTATCAATGCCGATGCTGCCATTTTTCAAGTTGATGACTTGCCCAATCCTAAAATTTATTACGGCTTTGGCAACGAGCAGCAATTAACCACTGATTTACGGGCCGATTTTAATGTTGATGGTGTTCTTTGCCCTAAGTGTCATCAGATTATGCATTATCATATGATTACTTATGCTAATTTAGGCGATTATTTCTGTCCTCATTGTCATTTCCACCGACCACAATTAGATTATCAAGTGACCAGTACTGAACAGTTAATGCCTAATCAATCTAGCTTTGCAATTGATCAAACTAACTTTACCATTAATATTGGGGGCATGTATAACATCTACAATGCTTTAGCTGCTTATGCTACTGGTAGTGAGTTTAACGTTTCGCCTAATCAAATTAAGCAAGCTTTCAGCTATAATGAACAAGTTTTCGGTCGCCAAGAAGTCATCACGTTAGATGATAAGCAGCTAACCATTATCCTCGTTAAAAATCCTGTGGGCTTAAACCAAGTGATCAGTACCTTAAATTCCGACGATGATCCATATAGTCTCGGATTTTTATTAAATGCTAATTATGCTGACGGTATTGATACTAGTTGGATTTGGGATGGTAATTTTGAACAATTACCATTTACCAAGATGCCCCAAGTGATTACTGGCGGTGAACGTTGGCATGACATCCATTTTCGCTTTCAGGTCGCTGGCGTTAAAGCAGAACAATTACAACATGTTCCTGATTTAGATACCTTTTTAACTAAGTTGAAACAACAAGCACCCGAAAAGATTTATGTTTTAGCTACTTATACGGCAATGTTACAATTACGCAAAAAATTAGTCGATCAAGGCTACATTAAACAAAAGAATTTAGCTTAATGTTTAGTCAAACTAAAATAGACGCAGCAGGAATCGTAAGATGATTGATCTTATTGATTCTTGGCTGCGTCTTTTTATAATTATTATTCATTAAACACCAATTGTTGGTTTTGTAAGCGTTGATACAGGGCCTGTAAAACAAGAAAAACTAAGCCAAACAAAATTAAAATGAGTTCAAATTTCCAAAATTGACCTGAAAGCATTTGATCGTTCGCAATCAAATCATTGACCTTCACAAACCAATAAGTCGGTGTTAAAGCTGCAACTTGATGCACTATCTTCGGCAAAAACTCTTGACTAATAAAAACTCCGCCTAAAAAGCATGATCCTAAAACGTAGATGGTCGAAAAACTATTCATGGTAGCTGCATTTTTAGCAATACTAGCAACCAATGAAGCTAAAGCTGTAGTTGTTAATGCAAATAAGAAAGAATTGAGCCAATAAAAACCGATTACTTTCCAAGAACTTTGTGCAAATACTTCGATTAAAATCATAAACAAGACAAAAATAATTGCTAAATAGCTCAACAAACCATTGTTAATTTGAGTACGAATTTTTTTGAGAGAATTGGGTGAACAAAAATTACGTTGATAGATTTCAAATTTATTAAATTTTAAACTTACGGTTTGAAAACCACTAAAAATGGTCATTGCTAAGCCATAAGCTAAAGCACCATAAAAAGCGGCTGCGATCGTATTTTGTCGTTGTCTGTAGTAATCATGATCATAATCAATTTGACCTTTAATCTTTAAGTTAGTTTTTGTTTTACTTAAAATTTGGGACCAGGACAATTGAGCATTATTTCTTTGATAATTAACTAGTGTATTAAAATAGCGATTAATCAATTTTCCTGCTAGTTGAGAACTAGCATTAGGAGCTAGTTGGACCTTCAGCTTAAACTTTTGGTGTGCTTGTAATCGCTGCTGCAAATTAGCCGGCAATTTAACCACGGCGTCAATTTCTTGGTAGTATAAAGCATCACTTAATTTATTAGTCGGAAATTTTCCAACTGCCTGGTAAGCTTTTTGATCTTTTAAATAAGCCTTAAAAGCCTTCACTGTCTTATTTTCATTTGAACTTAAGACAACAATTTTTGGTTGACTTAAAGAAGTGGTCTGGGTTTGGAAACTAATAAAAATCACCATCGCCATTGTCACAATTAAGCTAATTAATAAAGTGCTATAATTCTTTCGCAAAATTTTCCACACAGTTTTATAAATAGTCATAGCTCTTTCTTCTTTGTAAGACAAGATTAATCACAAATAAGATTACTAATAAAATTATCAACCACCATAAGTTTTGATAATATGCTTGCAGTTTGCGATAGGAGAATAATTGATAAAAACAATTAGTCAGTAAATTATTAGGATTTAATTGTCCCAATATCGGTAAATGAACATCAATCCAAAATTTAAAATCAGTATCACCCATCATTCCGCTCAAAAATGAATTGGTTAAAACTAGTACCAACCCTAAACTCAGTTGTTGATTTAGATTCTTTTTTGCAAGTAATTTTCCCCATAATTGACCACCAGTAATGGCTAATAAACAACCTAATGCAATCGTTACCAATAACCAACCTATGTGGGAACCAAAGCTGACTCGTAGTACCCAATGAAAGAAGCTGACAGCTATTAACATAATGATATAAAAAATGACCCAAGCAGCCACTAAATCACTGAACCAAATTTTCAAATAATTAAGCGGACTGATTTGTAGACGTATTCCACGGGCTGATTGTTGCGGTTGTTCATCATAATTCAATGTCAATCCAATCGTAAAGCCATCCATAGTTGACAATGCCAATAGCGCAAAGAAATAAAAACTCAAAATACTAAAATTTCGGGGACGCGCTTGATTACTCAACCACTGGCGATTTGTCGGTAAGTTAATACTTTGTTTTTTGGCAATTTGTTGTTGAATAATTTGGTAATTTTGTAAGTAAGTCGTCAAAAAATCTTGTAAAATCCGTTGTTGGTCATCCGAATTGATAATATTTAGCCGCCATTGTCCTTGTTTAAATTCAAAACAACCGGCTATTTGGTTCGCATGTAGTCGTTGTTGAGCCGTACTTTGTGACAATTGATGCACTTTAAACAATTTTTGATGTTGCATTCTAGATTGTGTTAAAGCCTGCTTTAATAAGTGCGTATCTGTCTGTTTATGGTCAACAACTGCCACTGAAATTTGGTCTAAGTTAAACGTGGTAGCATCTTGGTCTAATTGACTAAAAGCTAATTTCATTAAGATTCCCATAACTAATGGAAATATTGCCATCCAAAACAAGAACCAACGCTGTTTAATCAATATCTTTAAACGATATTTAATTAATAGTCTCATCATCTGCTCCTTAATCGCGTAATTTACGTCCCGTGATCGTTAAAAAAACATCATTCAAATCAGGTTGTTGCATTTTTAAATTGGCATATAAAATTTGATTTTGGGTAAAATACTCCAAAATCGTTACTAAATTTTGATTCAAATTTTGATTACATAAAACTAACTGTCGAGATTGATATTCCACACGCACCATTCCTGGAAGCTTGGTTAACTGCTGCAATTGTTCAGGTGTAATTTGTGGGACTTCCATCATTAACTTAGAATCAGTTTGAATCATTGCAATTAATTGGTCTTTAGTCCCTCGAGCAATAATTTCGCCTCGATCTAAGATTACGATAGGATCACATAAATATTCAGCTTCTTCCATATAGTGCGTGGTATAAATAATGGTAGCGCCGTTTTGGTTTAACTGTTTGATGCTTTCCAAAATTTTATTTCGGCTTTGTGGATCTACGGCAACCGTAGGTTCATCAAAGAAAATCAATTCTGGTTGATGAGCAATCCCGCAAGCAATATTTAACCGTCGTTTAAAGCCACCACTTAATTGTTTGGGATAATATTTCCTAAAGTCCTGAAGTTCCACCAATTCTAAAGCTTGATTAACTAAAGTCCGACGTTTTTACTTGTCTTGCACGTACAAACCACAAAATAATCAACATTTTCTTGTACGGTCAATTCAGCAAACAATGCTAATTCTTGCGGAACTAAACCGATCCTTTGTTTCACTGCGTAATTAGTCGGAGTCATGATTTGATCAAAAACTTTAATTTCACCCCGATCATATTTTAATAGGCCTAAAATGCAATTAATTAAAGTTGATTTGCCACTGCCATTGGGGCCTAACAAACCCAAAATATCACCTGGCTTAACTTGCAGATTCAAATGATTTAAAACTTTTTGCTTATCATAACGTTTAACCAAATTGTGCACATCAATTATCAAAATAAGAAGCCCCCTGTTTTTGAACTTTAAATTTAATATAATAGAAGTATTCCATATTAAATAGTTACATTTATTCAAACAACTAATGACATTTGTCACAAAGGAGTCAAAATGCTGCATTCACCAACTAAATACAATCAGTGGTCACTACTAATTATTACAGTCATTTGTGGACTATTATTTTATCATCAGCAAACAACAACTACTGCAGTTATTTACCCTCTAATCAGTATCTTATGTTTAGGTAGCTTATTATTACCAGTTTCCTTTAATCCCGGCTGGATTCCACTAATCACAACTAGTTGTTTAAGCATCTGGCAACCAAATTTTTGCTTTTTTCTGCCAATGGTTTGTTTATTCACTCTACAATGGACTAAATTTCCCTGGAAATATTGTTTATTAATCATTAGTATTCCTCTTATCTGGCATTTTAACTGGACCAGTAGTTTGCTTTTGGGATTAATTTTCATAACGTTCATCTTGAATCATTGTAATCAGTTGATTCGACAACTTTATCAAGCCAATTTAAAGTTACAAGATGATAGTTTTGAACAACAAAAAAGATTGAAGCAACAAAATGTTGCTTTAAAAAGTGCTAATCAAACACAATTACAATTACAAATTGCCAATGAACGTAACAAAATTGCCCGTGACATTCACGATAACGTCGGTCACTTATTATCTAGCAGTCTCTTGCAAGTAGCCGCGTTACAAACGATCAATCAAAATGAACAATTAAAACCATTACTCATTAATTTAGAACAAACCATGAACCAAGCGTTAGATAGTATTCGTTTAAACGTTCACCAATTACAGCATAAATCCTTATCATTCCCACAAGAATTCGAACTTTTATGTAATAATTTTCAGTTTTGCTCACTAAAGTGCCACGGACAGATTTTTGTTCTTAATTCCCGGCAACAAACCAATGTTATCTTGGTTATTAAAGAAGCTTTAACTAATATTATGAAACACTCCCATGCAACTTTAGTTCGATTTAATTTTCAAGAATTACCGGCTTTTAATCGTTTACAAATCATTAATAACGGTGCGCCCACCAACTATCAGCCAGGAATGGGATTAACGGACATGACACAACGTGCTCAAGAATTAAATGGACAAATTCACTTTCACACCAAAGCAGACCAATTTTTCGTAACTTTAATTATTCCTAAAGGAGGACTAACTAATGCTCAGGGTAATCGTAATTGATGACGATCATTTGGTTACACAAGCTTTAACTACTATTATTGAAGCTGATTCACAGTTAACAGTTAGTGCTTGTGGCTATAATTCACAAGCCGCTATACATCTATACGAACAAATTCAACCTGATGTCTTATTGTTAGATATTCGCCTACCAGATCAGTTAGGCTTAAAAGCGGCACAAACTATCTTACAAAAATATCCACGAGCAAAAATTTTATTGCTGACAACTTTTAGTGATAATGAATATATTAGTCAAGCACTGGCAATTGGTGTTAAAGGTTATTTAATCAAACAAAAGTTCACAAGTATCGTGCCCGCTATTCACGCCGTTGCCAATAATCAATACATTTATGGCGATGAAATTGTTTCTAAAATCCAACATCAATGGCCCAACATTCCGTCTAAATTAAATGCTACCCATGAGTCTTTGACTCAACGGCAACAAGAAATCCTCCAATTAGTGGCCACTGGACAAAACAACAAGGAAATTGCTCAAACTTTGTTTTTAAGTGAGGGCACGATTCGAAATCAGATCAGTCAATTATTAACCAAACTGCAGTTGCGCGATCGCACTCAATTAGCTATTTATTACTATCAAAACTACTAAAAAAGACAGTTTAGATGGGATTCTAACTTGATTCCTCAATAAACTGTCTTTATTTTTCCTTATTGTAAAAATAAATTCACGATTGCGTCTCTTTGACTTAAGAAACGTTGATTGTTATTAAACGGGTGTACCCGATTACTCAACACAATTAATGCTCGCTGACGGAAGCGATCAATCAACCAAAAGTTCCCTGTATAGCCGGTATGATACAACACCCATTGTTGTTGCGCATTTTTGCGGAGATCCCAACCAAATGAACGTCCTAAATGATGCTGGGTAAAATCTTGAAATAAACCGGTCACCATATCCTGTTGAATTGGTGGCTGCAAAATTGATAATTGTCCCAGCATAAATTGCGTAAATCGGATTAAATCCGTTATAGCAGCAAATAAACCGGCTGAAGCACAATGCTGACCTAATTGATAAGCCTTAGGATCATGAACTTCTCCCTGTAACCAATGACCAGCCCGTTGATTAGTTACGACGCATTTTGCTGCCTCCGGATGAAACGTTGCTGTCGTTAACCCTAAGGGTTGTAAAACTTCTTGTTCAATGACCGTTTGTACTGGTTGTTGATAAATTTGTTCAATGATTAAGCCTGCTAAAATTGGCCCCGTATCGGTATACCGCACTACTTGCTCAAACTCAGTTGTGATCGGTAATTCTTGTAGGGCAACTAACAATTGCGATGCCGATAATTGATCACGATTAGGAATGTAACCCCGAATGCCAGAAGTGTGCGTCATTAGATGCGTCAAAGTCACACGTTGATCAGTAAATAATGGCAAATAAGTCGCTACTTTACTATCCCAGGATAATATTCCCTGTTCAATCAACTTTAGTAAAACAGTCGTCGTACCTAAAACTTTGGTTAACGAAGCTAAGTCATATAAACTGTTTTGGTGCAGTTGCGTAACTTGCGGTTGCCAAGCATTACAACCCCAACAATTTTGATAGCAATTGTCCGGTGTAATTAAAGCACAACTGACTCCAGGAACTACTTGTTCTACCACTAGTTGGTGAATTTTAACCAGTAGATAATCTGTCCTTACTGCCATTAAAGCGCCACACTACCACTAAACTGAGAATTATATAAATCAGCATAGAAGCCGTTTTGGGCTAATAACTCGTCATGCGTGCCTGTTTCAATAATTGATCCTTGATTCATGACAATAATTTGGTCAGCATCTTGAATGGTTGATAAACGGTGCGCCACCACAAAGCTCGTCCGGCCTTTTAATAAACGCTCCATAGCATGTTGAATATGAATCTCAGTGCGCGTATCAACTGAGGAAGTCGCCTCATCTAAGATTAAAATTTCCGGATCTGCTACAAAAGCTCGCGCAATGGTCAACAACTGACGTTGTCCTTGAGAGATATTAGAAGCTTCTTCATTTAAAATTGTGTCATAGCCTTGTGGTAATTGTTGCACAAATTCATCGACGTGCGCAGCTTTAGCAGCCGCCATAATTTCTTCTTGAGTTGCATCTTCACGGCCATATTTTAAATTGTCGTAAATACTGCCGGTAAATAACCATGTATCTTGCAGCACCATCGCAAAGTGACTCCGCAAATCTTCACGCTTTAAGTTACGCGTATCCTGACCAGCTAGTTTAATCGAACCACCACTAATATCATAAAAGCGTTCCAACAAGTTAATAATCGTTGTTTTACCGGCGCCGGTTGGTCCCACAATTGCCACCATTTCACCCGGTTTAACTTGTAGCGAATAGTCTTTTAAAAGCAGTGGTTGTCCCTGATAGCCGAATTGCACATGATCCAATTCAATCAAATTAGCAGTTTCTTCGTCAGCAATATCAACATGTGTGTGCGGCATTTCTGGCTCATCCATGATGGCGAAAATCCGCTCTGCTGAAGCAACTGTTGCTTGAATCGTATTGGATAAATTAGCTAATTGATTAATCGGTTGTGAAAACTGTTGCGTGTATTGCAAGAAAGCTTGAATATCACCAATCGGCAAACGACCATGAGCTACTTGAATGCCCCCGTAGATAGCGACGCCCACATAACCCAAATTGTTCACAAAAGTCATTAACGGCATCATTAAACCGGACCAGAGTTGTGCTTTCCAAGCAGAATGGTATAAGCGATTATTCTCTTCTTCAAATTCTGCTAAAGCTTCTGGTTCATGATTAAAGGCTTTAACTACTAAATGCGCACCATAATTTTCTTCAATTTGATTATTCAATAATCCCAAAGAAGCTTGTTGAGCAGAAAAAGCTTTTTGCGATTTGGGCGCAATCAAGCCAATCACAATGATACTAACCGGAACGGTGATTAAGGCAATTAAAGTCAATTTCCAACTAATCGAGAACATCATCCATAATGTTCCGACCAAAGTGACAATGCTGGTAACTAATTGCGTAATACTTTGTTGTAACGTACTAGCAATATTATCCATATCATTAATCGCCCGCGACATAATATCGCCATTATCATGGGTATCATAATAATTAATCGGCAAAAACTTCATTTTTAATTTTAAATCCCGCCGCAATTTGTAAACCGTTTGCTGGGAAGCACGCGTCATCAAAATTTGTTGTAAGAAATTAAAAACGGCCGAACCCAAATACATTAAAGCAACAATTGCTAAAATTTGTTCAATTTTGCCAAAATTAACTGGGAATTGCGTAATATTAAAACCCGCCTTTTGTTTGGCTAAACCGGTCATGACACCCTTAAAGATTTCCGTTGTCGCTTCACCTAAAATCTTCGGTGTTTTAATTTGAAAAATCGTGGCTGTGACAGCCAAAATTAGTACCAAAATAATTGAGAACCAAAAATCGGATAAATACCGGCATAAACGCCAGGTGGTCTTCCAAAAGTTTTGGGGTTTACGTTGACCAAAATTTCGACGATCAGAATGATTTTTAGGCATTCATTGTATCTCCTTTCAATTGAGATTTAATAATTTCTTGATAAGTTGTATTAGATTGTTTCAACTCTTGATGTGTTCCTAAACCAACCATCTGACCTTGATCTAAGACAACAATAACATCGGAATCAGAAATTGTTGAAATTCGTTGGCCGACAATGACGACGACTTTATCTTGCATCGCTGGATCAGTTTTTAAGGCTTTTCTTAATTGGGAATCAGTTTTAAAATCCAACGCGGAAAAAGAGTCGTCAAAAATATAAATATCAGCTGGCTTCACTAAAGCGCGCGCAATCGCCAAGCGTTGTTTTTGACCACCAGAGAAATTATCACCATTTTGTTCCACCAAGGTATCTAAGCCCTTTTCAGCGGCAATAAAATCATCGGCCTGCGCAATTTTGAGTGCATGCCACAACTCGGCATCGGTTGCCTGTTGGTTACCATACTGTAAGTTTTGGCGTAACGTACCCTTAAATAAAATTGATTTTTGTGGTACCAAAGAAATAGCATGCCGCAAATCTTGTTGCTTAACTTGCCGGACATCATGACCATCAACCAAAACTTGTCCGGTCTGCGGATCATATAACCGACATAACAAGTTGATTAAGGTTGTCTTGCCAGAACCAGTTCCTCCAATAATTCCGACAGTTTGCCCGGCCTGCGCCTGAAAATCAATCTTTTGCAAGGCCGGTTGCTGCGCATTTTGATAGCTAAAAGTAACCTGTTGCATCGCTACCGCTGCACTAGCTTGTTGCAATTCTTGTGGTTGTTTTGGATCCACGATCTGGTTTTGTAATTGTAAAACTTCGTTAATCCGCACCCCGGAAGCTTGAGCTCTGGGCACGACCACAAAAATCATGGATAACATCATAACGCTCATTAAGATTTGTGAAGCATACGTCATAAAGGCTAACAAATTACCAATGGGCATCACTTGCATGGATATATACTTCGCACCCAGCCATGTAATAGCAATATTAGTAGCACTCATGATTAAAGTCGTTAGTGGATACATCACGGCTACAATGGAAAAGACCTTTTGGGCATTGTGCGTATAATCTTGATTAGCGGCCGCAAACCGCTTTTGCTCCCAGTCATCTTGGCGAAAAGCTCGAATCACGCGCACGCCAGTTAAACCTTCACGAAAAACTAAGTTCAACCGATCGGTCTTTTCCTGCATTTTACGAAACAAAGGATCCGCAAAATATAAAATCACGCCGACTACCACGATGAGAATTGGTAAGACAATAATGAAAATCTTAGTCAGCTGCTGATCTTTTTGATAAGCCATAAAACTAGCACCTAACATCATAATTGGTGCCATAATCATCATTCGTAACATCATCATTGTGACATTTTGCATTTGCACCACATCATTGGTCGTTCTGGTAATCAATGAAGAAGTTCCCACTTGATCAAATTCATCATTCGACAAATACAAAACTTTACGATAAATGTCACTCCGTAAATTTTTCCCTAACTTTTGTGATGCTTGTGAAGCTAGAGAAACATTGACCGTTGCGGCAATAATAACCAGTAACGACACTCCGATCATTTTGATTCCCGCCATTATGATATAATGAGTATCACCTTTAGTGATCCCATTATTAACAATATCTGAAGTAATATTCGGCAAATACAAATTGCCCATTACTTGTAAAACCATAAAGAGAATCGCCCCTAATACACTCCATAGAGGAATTCGATTTTTCATAATTCGAAACATGCGCTTTAATCCACTCCCTTAATTAGAAAGGTTAATTTTATGAAACTTAAGCATCAAAATAACCACTATCTTACCACAATTTTTTTAATTATAGGACTATGTTTTTTTTATTTATTACAACAATTACCTTTAATTATTTTGCAACTAACTGCTAAAGAACACCTAGCTCCTTTCCAAATTACGTTAAGCTTTGGTCTTAGTATTTTAATAGTCATCACAATTATGTGGTGGGGACTGCAACACAGCCAAACTTTCCCTACGCACAAGCTATCTAAGCCCACTTATACATTGATTGGTATTGCGTTTGTCTTAGTAATCGTTATCAATTTAGTATTGCTACCATTAATGAAAACGACTGACAATACCAACGTGAATAGTTTACTCCACTTAGCCCAAGCATCTCCAGTTTTATTTGTGATCTATGCCATTTTCATTGCCCCAATTACTGAAGAGATTCTTTTTCGTGGCCTAATCATTAATTGGTTTTTTGCTGATCACTTATATCTCGGAGCTTTTATCAGCGCCGTTTTATTCGGATTAGTCCATCTCTCGAAAGACCCTATCTATTTTTTATCTAAATTTCTCATCGGCTTATTACTCGGATTACTCTATGTGCGTACCCAAAATATTAAAAGTGATATTTGCTTACATCTATTAAACAATCTTGCAGCTATCCTGATGGCTTTGTAAAACAATGCTTGACGAACAATCGATTTTTCAGTATGATAGTTATTGTTTGATTGCCCGTTGGTCAAATGGTTAAGACGCCACCCTCTCAAGGTGGAGTTACGGGTCCGATTCCCGTACGGGTGATATTATGATTGATTAGTTTATGTATGAGCTCCCACATTGGGAGCTTTTTTGTTAAAAAATCAATACCAGCTAAGCTTTTTGATTGTCAGCTAACATTTGTTCAAAAGCACTCAACTTGGGTAACGGCAACGCAAAACGTTTTTGTAACCAAGTAGCACACAAATCAAACCACAGGGCAACATCGCTTACAATTTGACTTTGCGAAGCAGCAGTCGCCTGCGTGGCCAAGCTCAAACCGTGCGCACCATGTTCAAACAAATGTAATTCAAACGGAATATTCTGTTCTTTTAGGGCTGTTGCAAATTTCAACGAATGTAATGATGAAACCAACGGATCATCCGCAGTCGCCCAAATAAAAGTAGCAGGCGTATTTTGGTCAACTTGTAAAACCGGGCTAGTTTGTTGTAATTGGTCTAATGAAGGTTCTTCTTGACCTAATAGAGCGACCATCGACGCCTTCATAAACTGCTGATCCATTCCTTGCATAACTTCTTTAATTTGTTGATTCAACATAACATAATCTGTTAAAGCATAACCTAAAATGCAAGCCGCTGGTTGTAATAAATTCTTATCGGCTCCAAAATGCTTGGTAAACCAAGCACGATGCCAATTAGTTGCGTACAAAGCGGCATTATGTCCACCAGCGGAAAAGCCACAAACGGCCACTTTTTGTGGATCCACATGCCATTTTGCTGCGTTTTTCTTGACCAAAACCATAGCCTGGCCTAATTCTAATAACTGTTGTGGAAATAATCGCTCTTTTTTCGGTGGTAAATCAACTAAATCCGGTAAATCTGCGGAACCATCATTATAAGTACTATATCGTAAAACAAAGGCATGATAACCCAATGCATTAAATTTTAAAGCAATGGGTTCCGCCTCGCGATCTGAACAATTAAAATAGCCACCACCCGGACAAATAATAATGGCAGGCCGATTACCACCATTAATAGTTTCGCTTGAATCATCTAGTAAATACGTTGTCAACGTCACTGCTGGATTATCAGCTTTTAACGAAAAAGTCTGAATCTTCATTCAAACAACCTCCCAATGATCTTCTTAATACTGAAATTAAAACTCTTATCTCTAGGATTAAACCTTGTATCATTGAGTAATCAATACAAAGTTGTCCCTGTCATTTATAATAAGCGCTATCATTTTAATAATCTAGCCAGAAATAATAGTTAAATACTGTTCATATGTTAGAAGAAAAAAACTAACTAGGTAAATTGCCAATCTAGTTAGTTCAAAATTAATTATCAACACTACTTTACATAAACCTTTTATTTACATATATATAATTAGTTCTTATTTCAAAACATTAAATCTGAAAACAATTGCGCTCACAAGACTAACAGCTTGTTTTATTGTAGTGAGTTGACTAACGACCATGTTGCTGTAGCATGATAATCTGCTTTATAGACTGGAACTTGTAATTGCCGCAAATCGAGCTTTGGACCCGCGATTTGGTGATGACTAGTATCCCACCAACCTGTTGAAATATCAGTAACCGCCTTACCAGAACCATCAACAAGCGTATGATGCTTGTCATACTGATCAATTACTGCCGGCGTTTGCGAAATGGCAGTTGGCGTACTACTACCAGCAGGTAAATATTGGAAAATGTCTGTTAATGGCGTTGTCGTTTGATCACTAGTGAAATCTGCAATCGCTAAACTGAGTTGCCAACTCGGTACTCCCGTCATGTCCGTTACTTTTAATGCTGTTCGTGTGGCATCATACGGCAAATCGTAAGCTTGCTTAGCCGTTTGTACAATCTTGGTGCCAAAGTCTAGCGTATCCGGCACAATCAAGTTCATCGTACCTGAATTATATTTCAAATCTAATTGATAAGGTGTTAATGGTAACAAGGGATCTGTAGTAATAGCTGGGAAAACTGGTGGTATTTCTAAAGCGTTAGTTAAGGTATAACGATAATGCTTTGTCTTAATTGCAGTTGGAAAATTAGCTTGATCTGTCGGATCTATCGGCTTGCCAACCACACCGACAACCGTCTTAGCAGGCTTGGTTCCATTTTCATCGGTATTAAAAATTGGTTGGTTCGTATTATTATCCAAATAATTAAGCTGAACAATACTATTCTCTGCTACATTAACTGTTGCTGCTGTTGAAGCCTGCGGATTTTCATTAGTGAATTGCCCCCCACTATCCACAGCATAAATTTTAATTTGATGACCACCAGCTTTGGGAGTGGCTAAAGTCTTTAAATCAGTCTGATCAATAATATTTGCTGTCCAAGATTGCGCCAATGACGGATCTTGAATAGTCAAAGGTGTGGGCTGTAATTTTTGATAGCTTTCAATCTCAGCTAAAGTTGGCGTCGTATCTACCGGATCAATGGCATAATACAACTGTACTCGAGAACTATCGTTATCAATCACGCTTCCGCTTAGTTGTATAGCGGGCAAACTCTTATCTTGATAATCATGGCAATATTCTAGGTCCATATTTGTAGTGCCCAATGTCCCAAACCTTACTTGCGGTGTTTGATTCTTTAACTGATGCTGCCAGACTAAAGTTTGCGTAGGATTTCCCTTACTGGCGTCCGAATCTTGATCTTGACTCGGACGATTAGCATTACGTAAAAAATCATCATCCAATGAATCTCGGGTCGGATAAATGGTCCCAGTTGGGTGATGGTCCGTTCCTGCACCCACGGCTTGCCAAGCGCCGGTCTTTTGCCCAGCCTGACCTAAAACTTTATATTGATAAGCGCCATCTTGAAAAGTCAAACCTAATTGTGGCATGTCTACATAATCATTATACCAATCGTACTTACTACTAGAGCTATAATGATAGGCATTAGGAAAGAGCACCTTAGAACTTACTTTAATTTTCCACAAATTATGATCACCTTGCGTAAAATATAAAATAGATTCTTTGTACTGAACTTTAGTGGTATCGAATTTACTTAAATCTAAACTCGTTAAATTGCTACAACCAGAGAACATGCTTTCCATATCAACAACCTTACTGGTGTTAAAGTTGCTGACGTCTAAATGGGTCAAACTGCTACAGTTATAGAACATATAAAACATTCTAATAACTTGACTGGTGTCAAAACTACTTAAATCTAAACTTGGTAAGCTTCTACAATTATAGAACATATCAGAAATATCAGTAACTTGACTAGTGTCAAAACTACTTAAATCTAAATTGGTTAAATTTTCACATGCATAAAAAATGTGAGACATATCAGTGACTTTTCTGGTGTCAAAATTACTTAAATCTAAACTTGGTAAACTGCTACAGCCACTAAACATAGAAGATATATCCTTAACATTGCTAGTATCAAATTTACTTACGTCTAAACTTGGTAAACTGCTACAGCCATAAAACATAGAAGACATGGATTTAACATTACTTGTATCAAAATCACTCACATCTAAACTTGGTAAACTGCTACAGACACTAAACATAGAAGACATATCAGTAACATTGCTAGTATCAAAATCACTCACATCTAAACTTGGTAAACTGCTACAGCCATAAAACATAGAAGACATGGACGTAACATTACTTGTTTCAAAATCACTCACATCCAAACTTGGTAAACTGCTACATCCATAAAACATAGAAGGCATGGATGTAACATTACTTGTTTCAAAACCGCTGACATCTAACCTTAATAAACTGCTACAACCGTAAAACATGAAAGACATAACAGTTACGTTACTGGTATTAAACCATTTCTTATTCCATGTAATAGATTGCAAATCAGAACAATCTTTAAACCAACTTTTCATACTAATCACGTTCTCTGTTCGCCATGTAGTCAGATTTAAATTGATCAACTTGGAACAACCTAAAAACAAACTCGAACCATCGAGGTCACTATTGGTGATTACAGGTTGACTACTGCTAAATGTTCCAAATTTGCCACCGACATTTAATTTCGTCAATTGTTGACATTCGTCAAACATTGCTGCCAAATTATAGACCTGACTGGTATCCCAATTACTCAAATCTAGTTTTTGAAATTCCGAATTTCTAAACATATAACTCATATCAGTAACTTTACTTGTATCAAATCCTTTTAAATCAGCAGCACTAATTTGCGAATAACCAAACATGTTTGACATTGTAGTAACATTAGAAGTATCCAAAGATCTCAGATCCAATGTTCCAGTACACGTAACGCTATTAAACATATAATCCATACTAGTGACGTTAGAAGTGTCAATATTTTGAAAATTAAAATCAGTCAAATCATCTCCAATAAACATGCCAGAAGTATTTTTTAATTGACTGGTCTTCCAGCCACTTAAATTAACATTTAATATATTGCCCGTAGCCACATAATCGAACATATAACTCATATCAGTAACGTGACTGACATCAAAGTTACTCAAGTCTAGTTCACTAAGCTTGGAGCACCTATAAAACATACTGGCCATATTAGTAACCTGACTCGTATCCAACTTGTCTAAGCCATCAATTTCAGTACAATATATTAAATTAGCAAAAACATAGGCACAGTTAGTTGGGAGTTGAACTCCTGGTTGCAGAACTACTTTTTTGATATTACTGTTATGCTCCAACCAACTTTCACCTTCGTAAGTAAAATTAGTATTAACATCTCTATAATAACCGTAAGTATCTAACGTACCCGCGCCCACCGTTAGTGTACCATCAACATCAAGGGTCCACGGACAAGTACCTGCTACTCCACTGACCGGCGCTGTTAAAGCTGTAAAGTTACTAATTGCTGGCTTAGTTTTTAAGAGATCGCGACTTTGCCTAGCACTGCTCGACGTTAGTGAACTGAAGTTCTGTGGACTGGTCAAGAGATCATTAGCTGTATGTATTGTTTGACTAAAGTCAGTGTGTGGCTTCAAAGTCTTAGCTTGCAAATTGGAACTTTGAAGCAATAAAAATCCAAATAATAAGACAAATAAGGTCACGATTTTAGAATATTTATTATTCATCGAAAAGTCCTCCGTTTTAATCATCTGTAATTTAACCAAGCACTTATTTGCTAATTAAAAATTACTCATTGACCTCACACAAGCATATTAAGTCCTAACTTTGTAATCTCTTCTTCAATTTCTTTTTTTGACTTTATATTAGTTAAAAATTAACTATTGATACGTTTTTAAAGTTATTATAATACACCAATTGACTAATGATTAGATTAATTCTATCTAGTCAAATTCCACGTTCAAATAAATTAAAAATATTTTTTCTTTACTAATCTAAATCTTTGATTAAGATCAACAATTATTGTATTATGATAATTTTGTACAAGTTAATTCTGCTTTGTTACTTAAACTTTTTGGCACACAAAAAGAGACTGGGGCAACAAGATTAATGCTCCTACGTTTTCTAAAACGCTGCAAACATTAATTATTGCGTTCCAAAAGTCAACAGTCTATGCTCAACTGCTACACACTTTTGGCCCAGTCTCAATTTTATAGAACTTAAATATTTATGATACAAGTAATGGATTTGTGCCTAAACCTTTAGTCTGAGGCAAAATAAATCCTTTACCAGATTATTATTCATTACCCGTTCGTGAATAATTCTTAACATCAGCAATCACGCTATCCACAAACATATTAATATCTTCTTCAACGCTGTCTTGCTCCCCGTACTTCCGCACAGAAACTTTCGCATTCTGCACTTCTTGATCCCCAACAACCACCGTATAAGGAACCTTTTGCGTTTGCGCTTCACGAATCTTGTAATTCATTTTTTCGTTACGAGCATCAACATTAACTCGCAAACCTTGTTGGCGCATCTTCGTTTGTAAATCTTTAGCATAATCTAAATGATATTTATTATTAACAGGGATAATTTCAACTTGAATTGGTGACAACCAAGTTGGAAAGGCGCCCTTATACATTTCAATCAGATAAGCAATGAAGCGTTCCATGGTAGAAATCACGCCCCGGTGAATCATCACTGGCCGGTGTTCTTGACCATCTTCACCCACATAACTCAAATTGAATTTTTCAGGTTGCATAAAGTCCAATTGAATCGTCGAGAGCGTTTCTTCATTACCCAAAGCCGTCTTAGTTTGTACATCTAACTTTGGACCGTAAAAGGCTGCTTCACCTTCAGCTTCATAATAATCCAAGCCCAAATCATCCATAGCTGCTTTGAGCATGCCTTGCGAACGATCCCACATTTCATCATCATCAAAATATTTTTCCGTATTGGCAGGATCCCGATAACTCAAACGGAAAGTATAATTTTCAATGTTGAAATCTTGATAAACATCCATCATTAATTGCAAAACTTTTTTGAATTCATCTTGAATTTGATCTAAAGCAACAAAGGTATGACCATCATTCAAGGTCATTTCCCGCACCCGTTGTAATCCAGATAAAGCACCCGATTTTTCATAACGGTGCATCATACCTAATTCAGCAATCCGAATCGGCAATTCTCGATAAGAACGAATATGGTGCTTATAAATCTGAATATGTGAAGGGCAATTCATTGGCCGTAATTCTAACATTTCGCCATCGCCCATATCCATTGGTGGGAACATGTCTTCGCGATAATGATCCCAGTGACCAGAAGTCTTATACGTATCTAAATTCATCAACACAGGCGTATAAACATGTTCATAACCCGCAGCAATTTCTTTGTCAATAATATAACGTTCAATGGTCCGCCGAATGGTCGCCCCTTTTGGCATCCAATAAGCTAAGCCGGCACCAACCTTAGGATCAACGAAGAATAAATCTAAATCGCGACCAATCGTCCGATGATCACGTTCTTTAATTTCGGCCCGCCGTTTTAAGTCAGCTTGCAAATCTTCATCATTTAAGAACGCTGTACCGTAAATTCGTTGCAACATCGGATTACTGGATTTCCCTTGCCAATAAGCTCCGGCAACGGATAATAATTGATAATGTTTTAAATCACTCGCTTTAGGAAAAAGTGCGGTCTCACCAAAGCTCACAAAGTCGCCCATTTTAAAGACTGGAATTTGCACACTATCAATGGATTTTAAAATCTCTGTTTGGTAAGGATCAGCTTGGAATTGCTCCACCAAAACACTCTTATCCATTAATTGGCGTTCAATTGGTTGATTAGCTTTAATGAAATGTGCCATCTGTTCCTGTAAAGCACTCAATTCATCAGCACTGACTTGACTGCCGGCTTTATCAGTATCCACAAAAAAGCCGTCATCATTCACTGCTTGTTCACCTAAATGTAAATCCGGATATTTTTGCTTGAGCGCTGCTTCTAACAAGAAAATGGCGGTATTGCGCGCCACTTCAGCAGCTGCTGCATCTTTATTTGTCACAATTTCAATCTTAGCAGATTGTGTAATTGGACGTTTAATATCCACTAAAGTACCGTTAATTTTGGCCGCTACGGCTTGCTTTTTCAAACTGTTACTAATAGAACCAGCAACCTCTAATGGTGTGATTGCTTGTTCAAAATCACGTTTTGAGCCATCAGGAAATTCTAAAGAAATTTGGGACATTTTTATCCTCCTACAAATAAAAAAGTCCCTTAGACAAATTGTCTAAGGGACGTCATTGACGCGGTTCCACCCACATTAAAGTAACCAAACTTTATCTCACAGTCTTTAATGCGACCAACCACGTACTTATTAACATCAATGTAATGGTTCAGCTTTTAATGAGTTGCTTTCAGTCTCTGGCTAACTCTCCCTGCAGTCCAAGCTTTATGACTATGTCCATATTAAACCACGCGCTTTTCAATTTTGCAAGTTACAATCCATAATTATTTCTGAAAGCGCCGGTTGGGTCCTGATAAGACCACCTCTCGTGCTAAAAAGCGAATGCGCTCCATAATCCGTGCTGCTTTCACTGGTTCTTGATCACCACGTTGGTTGACTGCCAAGTGCTTTTGTAAATCATTCATGGCAAAATTAGAGGAGAAAAAGGTCGGTAATTTCTCTTGCATCCGGTATTGTAAGATGACTCCTAAAACTTCATCTCGCACCCACGAACTCAATGAGTCAGCGCCAATATCATCCAACATCAAAATCGGTACCGCTTTGATTTCGTCAATCCGCGTTAAGACAGAATTATCAGAAATGGCATTCTTCATTTGCACCGCGAAAGTTGGAAAATGCATTAATAAAACTGCCACCTGTTGATTAACCAACTCTTTGGCAATCGCTCCCAATAAATAAGTTTTACCAACACCAAAATCTCCTGATAAATACAAGCCTGGTGTAAATTCATTTTTGGAATAATTCAAGACAAACTTCAAAGCAGCCATCAACGCCGTTTGCCGCCCACTAGCGCCCGTGCCAAAGTCAGTTAAATCCGCTTGCCGGATATCACTTGCCATATCAATGGTCATAAAGTTTCGTTCAAAGCGTTGCTGCTTTTTTTGTGCTACCAATTGCGCATCAGGAGCATAGGTAACTTGAATCATTTGATTCTTAAAAATCAGCCGCGGCTGATAACCCGCAGCAAATTCTTGCATATGGCTTTTAGCTTGCACAAATTCATAAATAGCATCCAAGCCTTTTTGTAAAATTGGCTGGGTGATTTGGTCTTTGTGTGCCGTTAAAAAGTGTTGCACATCCTCATCGCTTAACGCTTTTCTTAATAAATCTTGATAATGATTTTGCCATTGGTGGCCTTTAATGATTTTGGCTAATGATTGCGATAACTTTTCCATTATCTAACCTCACTCAGAATGATCTTGTAACTGTCGCAATTGCCGTTGCATCTGCGCTAATTGTTCGGAATTAACCTGTTGACTTGGGGTTTTGGACCAATCAGTTCCGGACTCTTTTTTATTTGTGGTTGAACGTTTTTTCTTGGTTTGCTTTTGCGGAAAGTCCTGTAAATATTTAATTGCCTGCGGTGCGGTCTTAATTCCGTGCTGCACCCAATCATTAGCAATTTTTTCCACAAAACCTTGCGTTAAAGTGGGCGAATTATCCAAAACATAGTTTACCAAAATGTTCACTACTTCCGCTGGTAAAACCATGCGTGCCTGTAACTTCCGCAAAATACTAGTTTCAGAACTACCCACAAAACCATTTTTTTGGTGCTTTTTATTAGCTAAAAACTCTGCTGGCGCTTGGTTCTGCGCGGCCTTGATTAATTTTTTTTGACTAGTGGATAAATTAGTCACCGGTGGCCTTTTAGCTGCGCTAGGCAAAGCTGCAGTCTTCAAATTAACCCGTTGTTCATATTGCTTTTGAATCAAGGACTTTAAACGACGCAAGTCAATTTGATCAGTTTGCACATTTAGCGTTTGCCCAATTGCCTGCGCTAATTCAACTTCGGATAAGCCATAGAAAGTATGCAAATTAAATAACTCTGACTGATTTTGATCAATTTGCTGGGGCGCAACGTGGTATGAACGCACAGTAATCTTTAAGAAATCCCAATCAAAAGTCGCTAATTCCGTCGGTAGATAATTGGGCTGATTAACAGTAGAAAGTTGAGCATCAGACTCAACTTTGGCATCTACTACTTTGTGAGATAGGTGAAATACTTCCAAAAAACTTTTCGTAATTTCTTTGGCTTGGTCTAAATTGCGGAGTTGAGGATGATACTTTTTAAATAACTGTTGAAAATCGGGTTGACCAATTTTTTCTTGTAAATAAGTGGTTAAAATACTATCTTGAAAAAAATTAGCACCTGCTAGTGGCCTTTGCAATTGATAGATTAAATAATCACCCCAACTATCTTTACTTTGAAAAGTCTGCAGTAAAGCGACGGCTTCTAATTTAATCCGCGCTTGATAAAAATGCTGGCTATCAAGATCCAATAAATTTAAAAGTTGAGAATGCGCTTTGCGCTGGGAAACTAAGGGGACTTGATGCTGCCACAATAACTGATACAAGCTCAAAGCATCACTCCCAATAATGGGTTGATATAAGTCAATTAAAACCTGATAATCCAATTGTGTGAGCGTACTACTACCAATTACCCAATAGCCCCACAGTGGATCAATCATCGCTTGCGTCATCGTCAGTTGTCTCGCTTTCTGCCTGATTTTTTTGAGCTAACATCATTTCTTGTACTTCCTGCATCAAACCGTTAATATCCTTAAACTGACGATAAACGCTGGCAAAGCGGATATAGGCAATATCATCGACACCGGCTAATTCTTGCATCACAAATTCACCAATTTGGCGCGAATTGATTTCACTTTCACCCGTTGCTTGGATCTTAGCTTCGACTTTACTAACTAATTGATTCATCGCCTCTAAAGTCACTGGTCTTTTTTCAGCGGCACGCACAATGCCCCGTAAAATTTTTTCACGACTAAATTCTTCACGATTACCATTCTTTTTGATGACCAAAACGGGAGTATGCTCAATCCGCTCAAAAGTTGTAAACCGATATCCACAATTTTCACATTCACGGCGCCGACGAATCACCCGGCCTTCGTCACTCGGGCGACTATCAATAACCCGAGAAGAATTTTTTTGACACTGAGGACAAATCATAATTTACTCCTTAATTACTTGTTGTAAAAACTGGTCAACTTGTTGCTGTAAGTGCTGCCAATCACCAGTATTATCAAGAACAAAATCGGCTAATTGACATTTTTGTTGAAGTGGTAATTGGCTTTTTATTCTACTACATGCTTGTTGAACTGTTAAATGATTTCTTTCTTGTAAACGTTGTAATTGAACTTGCTGGGTTACATAAACCACTAAAACTTGATCCACAATTTGTTCATAATGTTGCTCAAATAAAAGTGGAATTTCAAAGAAAACAGTTTGTGAAGTTGCTTGTGCTTGTTGAATTTGTCGTACCAATTCTTGACGAATTGCTGGTTGCACAATTTGATTTAAGCAATCCAATTGTTTCGCATCGGCAAAGACGATTTGCCCCAAAGCAGAGCGATTCAACTGCCCATCAGCAGTTAAAACCTGAGTTCCAAACTGTTGGACCACTTTTTTAAAAGCTGGCGTTTTGGTATCCAAGATTTGGTGAGCAATGTGGTCAGCATCAATTACTAAAAAGCCCGCTTGATTAAGTAATTGACGGACACTTGTTTTGCCACTCGCGATACCACCGGTAATTCCAATCGCACGCCCCATTAATTCAACCGTTGACAATGCGGGCAATAATGTGTTCCTCGGCCCGCCACGCGAATTTTTTCAATGGCCGTGCCACAACGTTGGCAGGGGTGGCCCTCTTGATCATAGACTTTTAATTGTAATTGAAATTGACCCTTTTGACCGGTAGCATCAACATAACTGCGAATCGTGGTTCCGCCAGCGGCAATGGCGGTTTTTATTTCATCCGCAATGGCCGGATATAATGCCTGTAATTGTTCGTCAGTTAATTGATTGGCTGGTTGCTCGGGATGAATTTTAGCCATCCATAAAACTTCATCGACATAAATATTACCTAAGCCTGAAACTACTTGCTGATCCAGTAACACAGCTTTAATATTTTTCTTTTTACGCTGTAAACCGCTAACCAATGAATCATAGGTATACTGCGGCGTTAAGGGTTCCGGACCTAGTTTAGCAATTCCTTTAGTAGTTAACTCATCAGTTCGGGGCACAACTTCCATGCGCCCAAATTTGCGAACATCACGATAACCTAAATACTGGCCATTGGCTAGCTCAAAAATAATATGCACATGCTTATCAAAATCACTTTTTTGATCCCGAACTTGATATTTACCTTCCATTCGTAAATGACTAATCATTGTCAAATCATTATCAAAATGAAATAGTAAATACTTAGCACGGCGCCCCACATCGGTAATCGTCGCACCAATCAAATCTTTCTTAAATTCTGGTAAGGGATTGACGATAATCTTCGGATACAGCACCTCAATATTAACAATCTTTTGTCCTTTAACTAATTGATTTAAGCCTCGACGGACTGTTTCTACTTCTGGTAATTCTGGCATTATTTTATCCTTCCGCGTCAAACCATGTTTGACCAGCTGCTGATTCTACTTTCAAAGGTACATCCAACTTCACAGCGGTATCCATCACGTGTGGCACCAATTCTTGCAAAATGGGAATTTCCGTACTAGGAGCTTCAAAAATCAATTCATCATGCACTTGTAGTAACATTCGTGCCTGTAAATGTTGTTGTTGCAACTGCCGTTGCATATTAATCATGGCAATCTTAATAATATCAGCAGCGCTACCTTGAATCGGGGTATTCATGGCTGTCCGTTCCGCAAAAGATCGTAAGTGAAAATTCTTTGCATGAATATCTGGCAGATAGCGCCGGCGGTGCATAATTGTTTCGACATAACCATCTTCGCGGGCTTTTTGCACCATTTGATCCATGTATTGTTTCACTTTGGGATACTGTTCAAAATAGGCTTGAATGAACTCCGCCGCTTCACGGCGGGAAATGCCAATATTTTTGGCTAAGCCATAATCACTAATCCCGTAAACAATCCCAAAATTAGTTGCTTTGGCCTTCCGGCGCATATTCGCAGTCACATCATCAATACTATCCAAATTAAAAATTTTCATGGCCGTGTGCGCATGAATGTCATAATCAGCTTGAAAGGCTTGTTGCATATGCTCATCACCTGATAAATGAGCCAAAACCCGTAATTCAATTTGGGAATAGTCACTGGAAAATAATTGCCAAGATGACTCTTTAGGTACAAACGCTTTACGAATAGCACGTCCTTCATCACGCGCAGGAATATTTTGTAAATTGGGATCAATTGACGAAAGCCGTCCCGTTTGCGTCAGTGTTTGTAAATAACGAGTATGAACCCGGCCATCAGGGGCAATCGCACTTAATAAACCAAGCACATACGTTGATTGAATTTTGGCGACCTGGCGATATTCCAAAATATCCGCAATAATTGGTGCTTGATCTTTTAATTTTTCCAAAACATCTACAGAAGTGGAATAGCCCGTTTTAGTCTTTTTGATGGGCTTTAAGCCCATCTCTTCAAATAAAATTTTGCTTAATTGTTGCGAAGAATTAATGTTAAATTTTTGACCAGCTTTATCATAAATAGCTGCTTCTAAATTTGTTAACCGCTCATCTAATTGCACTTTCATCTGCTGTAAGGTGGTCGCGTCAACTTTAATTCCCGCAATTTCCATCTTCCCTAGAACTCGGGCTAGAGGTAATTCGATTTCATCAAACAATTGGTCTTGATCATGCTGTTGTAATTGCTGCGGCAATTGTGTTTGGAGATAATTCAAAGCCGCTACTTTATTGGCTAAATGATCGCATAATTTTTTAGCTTCTGGAACAGCGCGCTTGGCACCTTTGCCGTATACCTCAACATCGGGTAATAAATCATTATAACCATAAGATTGGGCAATTTCACCTAAATCATTAGCGTTGTCATTCACATCAATCAAATAAGACGCTAGTAACCCATCAAAACTAACACCAGCCAACTGAACTTGATAACGATTTAATGCTACTAAGTCTCTTTTATAATCGAAAACATATTTTTCCTGTTGCGGATCTTGGAGCCAGTCTTTCAATAGAGAATTTTGTAAAACTGCTATTTGATCAGTTACTAAAATCGTATCTTGATTGCCCAATGCAATGCCGATGACTGGTGCTTCATGATAATTATCATCTAACATTTCAATAATAATGCTAGCTGGTTGGTGATCCTGCATAAAACTAGCTAATGTTGCAGACGTCAATTCTTGATAAGCAGCTTGTTTTTTAGCTTCTTGGGCAATGGGATTTAGTGGAACATCCATTTTGTTCAAAAATGATTGAAAATTCAATTTACGATAAAATTCAATTAACATTTCCGTTTGATCACCGTCATAACTTAATTGATCAACAGAGATCGTCACTGGTGCTTGACAATCAATCGTTGCTAACTTTTTAGATAAAAAGGCCATTTCACGATCTTCTTGTAAATGTTCCTTGAGCTTACTGGTCTTCATAGTATCTAAGTTAGCGTATAAGTTTTCCATCGAACCATATTGCTTTAATAATTTCAGTCCAGTTTTTTCACCAACTTTATTAACCCCAGGATAATGGTCTGAAGTATCGCCCATCAAACCTTTTAAATCAATTAATTGTGTAGGAGTAATTCCTAATTTTTCTTGAAAATGCTCAGGTGTATAAAATTCTAAATCAGAAACACCCTTAATAGTTACCGCAACTGTAATTTGCTCCGTCACTAGTTGTGTCAAATCATGATCGCCGGTCACGACTAGCACCTCATAGCCCAAAGCTTGCGCTTGTTTGGCCACAGTACCAATAATATCATCAGCTTCATAATTAGCTAACTCATAAGTTTTAATGCCCCGGGCCACTAACAACTGCTTAATAAAAGGCAATTGTTCGCGAAACTCCGGTGGCGTACTGGGACGATTTCCCTTATATTCCGAATACATTTTGGTGCGAAAAGTCGTTTTTCCTGCATCAAACGCAACCAACATTTCATCCGGCTGACTTTTAGTAAGAATCAAATCTAACATATTATTAAACGCGTAAATGGCATTAGTATGCAATCCATCTGGTGTGACAAATTTATCTAGGACATTATGCATCGCAAAAAAAGCTCGAAAAGCAATGCTATTACCGTCTACTAAAACTAATTTTGTTGGTTTCATCATCGTACCTCATCTTCTAATACTTTAATTTTAACAAACTATTCGTTAAATAGATTTGAAAATACAAAAGAACTTGAAGATTTCTTTTTCAAAATAATAAAAAAAAATTGAAGCGAAAGCTAATCAACAGTTTTAATCCATTAACTTGAACTGTCTCAGTGCTCGTTTCAATCTTCATTTTCAAATTTTAGCGTTGCGCTAATTGTTGCTCATAACTAACTTCATACTTTTGAATGTCACCTGCACCCATAAAGATGACCACAGCATCATGGTAGTCTAATAAAGGTTGCATCTGATCTTGGGTAATTACTTGCCCACCATGCTGTAATTGTGCTCCTAAATCTGCACTAGAAATTTGGCCTTGATTTTCCCGAATCGAACCAAAAATTTCCGTTAAAAAGACTTGATCTGCTAAATCCAAACTTTGCACAAATCCAGGTAATAATGCCAGCAAGCGACTATAGGTATGTGGTTGAAATACAACCAAAATTTGTTTATCTGGATACTGCTGGCGCGCTGCATCAATCGTGGCTTTGATTTCGGAAGGGTGATGAGCATAATCATCAATTACCACCATATCTGCCACTTTCTTTTCACTATAGCGCCGCTTGACACCGTGAAAACTTTGTAACTCTCGTTGAATCTCTGCCGGCGCAATCTTTTCTAAATAGCTGACACCAATTACCGCCAACGCATTTAAAATATTATGTTGACCAAATAATGGAATTTGAAATTGCCCCAAATTTTGCCCATGATACAGCACTTCAAAGCTGGAACCATGCGTCGTTTTTTGGATCTTAATTGCCTGAAAATCATCGCGATCATTCAAACCATAATAAAATAACTGTGTACCTTTAGGTGCTTGAATTTTCTGTAATAAAGGATCGTCACCCCAAGCAAAAATCGCCTTTTTGACTTGATTGGCTTCTTGTTGAAATGCTGAAAAGACATCATCAATGTCGGCAAAATAATCTGGGTGATCAAAATCAATATTCGTCATAATCAAATAATCCGGTGCATAATCCAAAAAGTGGCGCCGATATTCGTCAGCTTCAAAGACGAAAAATTGGCTTTGCCGGTCACCTTTCCCCGTACCATCACCAATTAAATAACTAGTAGGAGCTATTCCTTGTAAAACATAAGCTAATAGGCCCGTTGTACTAGTTTTACCATGAGCACCAGCTACCCCAATCGACGTATATTCATTCACCAACTTGCCCACCATTTGTGGATAAGTAAAGATTGGTAAATCTAATTTTTGGGCTTGCGCGACTTCCGGATTGTCATCACCAAAGGCATTTCCTAAAATAATCGTCAAACCGGGATGAATATTAGTTGCTGCAAAATCGGTAATCTGAATGCCCGCTTGTTGCAAACCAGTTTGCGTAAAAGTTTGTTTACTAATATCAGAACCTTCAACTTCATATCCTAAATCATGCAAGATTAACGCCAAGGCACTCATACCGGTTCCTTTAATACCGATAAAATGATAAATTGGTTGTTCCATTTGTTTACCTCTGCTGTAAAATTTACTTATTTCACAAAAATTTGGTTCAATTGGTCAAAGTCTAACGCTGAACCCGTAGGTACTTGGTCGTCTAAAACTAAAATGCCACGTTTTTGTGGGGCATTAGCTAAGGCTAGTTCACGAGGTGAACAAACCATTCCATTACTTTTGACACCTCGAAGAACACCTGGATAAATAATCTGGCCCGCGGGCATCATGGCTCCCACTTTGGCTACTGCAACTTTTTGATTAACGGCAATATTGGGCGCACCACAAACAATCTGCTCAACTTGACCTTGATCTAATTCAATTTGGCAAACACGCAAATGATCAGAATCAGGATGAGGGGTCATTTCTTTGACCAAACCTGCCACAAAATACTCAGTCGTATCTACTTCCAATTGCTCAGCAAAACCTGCGGCTTGTAACTGTTGATTTAACACTTGAATTTGTGGTGCAGTCAAATGAAACTGGCCCGCTGCTTGTGTACTTAAATTCAACTTGGCCAACACATCAAAGAAGTTATAGCCAATTACTTCATTTTGATCATTTAAAATTTGTACAATGTTACCCTTTTGTACTGTACTTTGCTCCGCAGTGTTGGCTCCTAAAATTATCAAAACTACGTCACCAAAAACTGCTGGATTGTAAACACTAATCTGCAATCGTTTCACCATATCTTTCCCAATTAAATTTTATTTATTTAAAGAATCCATAAAACTCTCTACTTGCGCCTTAGTTTTGCGCTCCTTGTTAACTAAACGTCCAATTTCTTGGCCATTAGAAAAAGCAACAAAGCTAGGAATACCCATAATTCCTAAGTCTTTGGCTAAGTCTAAGAATTGATCTCGATCAACTTGGATAAATTCATATTCTGGATAATCTTGTTCAATTGCTGGCATCTCGGGTTCAATAAATTTGCAATCGGGGCACCAATCGGCTTCAAAAAATAAAATAAATTTACCATCTTTCGTTAATTGTTCAATATTTGTTGTTGCTTGATCTTCTAGCTTTTTCATTGTCTTCAATTCCTTTCTGACCTATAAACTATATTACAAACTAAAAAAAAGTTGTCAATTACCAACGTTATTTATAATATAATGATAAAATAGATATATAAACTGAGGAGGTTAGATCTATGAGTTTAAAGGGATTAGTTAAATCAACCCTCGTTGCTTCAACAACAGCAGCTGTTGTCGGAGCTGGTGCTTTATACTTAATACATCAAATTGATAGTAAACAAGTAATTGAGCGAATTAAAAATAATTTAGGTTCTGATACCAACATTATTACTACTTGGGTTGAACCAATGTTCCAAAAAGTTAATGTTGAAGGCTCTGATACCTGGGCTTTAGTTGGTGGCGTTACTGCTGTGCAAGATGATGAAGAAGCACAATATCATTTTATTGCATCAGCTTTAACAGGACAACTATTAGACATTCAACGCGTTTAACTATTAAAAAAACACCACTGGAAAATTTCCGGATTGGTGTTTTTTTATTACATAATCTGAATTTTATAACTACCAGTACACAAAAACTACCAACTCTTACTATCAACTTGCAATTAATTGACTTTGACTAAAAACTGACCGTTAATTAGGAAAATGTGCAACTAAATAATAAATGGGCTGGCCTTTTTGCGAAAATTTAGCTTCATATTCTGTCATAATATTATGTTCAGCCCACGGACTCTGATGGAGATTTAAGCTAATTTTATCAAATTGCATTCCATAATGATTAAAACTGCCTAAGGAGTATTCAAATAAACCTTGATTATCCGTTTTAAATTCTATAACACCGTGTGCCGGTAAAACCGATTGGTACAATTTCAAAAAATTGGGTGCCGTTAACCGACGTTTTTCATGGCGTGTCTTGGGCCACGGATCCGAAAAGTTTAAATATAATTTACTAATTTCTCCAGTAGCGAATAATTCTGGCAACTGCCGCCCATTAGCTACTAAAATTTGTAAATTAGGCAATTGTGCCTGCAACTGTTTCTTCAGAATCATCGCTGCAGCAACTGGTTGTAATTCCATTGCAATAAAATTTCGCTCTGGATTTTGTTGTGCCTTTGCAATAATAAATTGGCCTTTGCCTGAACCTAATTCTAATTCAATCGGCTGGTTCTTTGTAAACCGCTGTTGCCACTGTCCTTGAATACTTTGGGGCTCAGGTTCATTTAAAATCCATTCAGGATGTTCGGCAATCAAGCCTCGCACCCAAGGTTTGTTTCGTAAACGCATAACTACATAATTCCTATCTTTCCAAATTTTTTAATTGGTGTGGTAAATAAACTTTAAGCAAAAATATTACCATAATTAATCCGACTAAACCAGCAATGAGCGTTACTTGTTGCAGATGATAGACAATAACTAAAACTACTAATCCTAACAACCATTGGCTCATTAAAATTACACTGAGTAATGTTTGAAAATTATGCTGCTTTTGGTGTGTGCTCAACGGATAAATTTGAAATAAAACATTCGTATCATAACTTTTATATAGTGGCACCAATTGAAATTCGACTAAATATAAAAACAATGAACTCATGATGCTAATCAGCCAGACATTCTTCAAACAGGCAATTAATACCAAATCAACAATGGTTAAACGTAAAAATAAGCCACTATAGTCAGTATTACGTACAAAGCCGCGACTAAAAAGATAGAGACCACTCTGCGCCTGTTGCAATTTAATAGGACGATAAAGGCCATCTAACCAACGATAACGTCGTGATTTGCCCTTCATTCCTGGCACGTCGGTAAACAAATTATAAAATCTTTTCAGCTGGTAACTACGTTGCTGTTCTTGCTGCACTAAATAAGTCCACTGCAATGGCCGTTGATTTAAGAGTTGATGTAATTGATAAAAACTGAGCGCCGTTACGATTAAAGCTAAAAGAACACCGACTAACGGCAGCCAATACAAGGCCACAATCAAAACCACCACAAAACTAATGCAACTTTCCCACCACAGTTTAGCAGGTTGTTCCACATAATTACTAGCTAAGCGATTGTTAATCACGCCAACTTCCAAAATTAAAGTGGCCAATGCAATCAATACCACAGTGGTTGGCTTAAAACCTGCGCCCTTAGCCCAAAAAGGCGTTAAGAAAAAATTGACCAAAATTAAAGTCAAGCACGGTAACCACCAACTATAATTACGGGCCTTGACCAAATATTCGCGCAAAGCCACTTCTTTAGGTAATAAAAAAGTTGTATCCGCGGATTGCATTAACGTCGCCACTTTAAAAAATAATCCACAAACCGTTAAGATAATAATACCTAAGGGTTTGACCCACCACGAATTTAACGTCAAATGAGTCAAAGCTTGTGAATACCAATAGCCAAAAGCGCCAATCATAAAGATAATGGCAATAATAAAATATTCATTAAAGACCAATTTTAAAAACTTGGCTTGTTCTTTTAAATGCTGTGTCAGGCGTTGTTGCCATAGAGATTTCATGCTAACTTAGCCCTCCTCAGCCAAACGTAAATACAAGTCACTTAAATTATCATCCTGCGCCCCAAATTGGGCTTTAATTTCAGCCAAGGTGCCCTGAGCTTTGACTTGACCATGATTTAACAAAAGGAAACGATCGGCACTTTGTTCAGCATTCGCCAAAATATGTGTGGACATTAAAATTCCCGCACCCGCTTGTTTTTTGGCTTGTACCAACTTCAATAAATCGTTCACAGCTAACGGATCTAAGCCTGTAAAGGGCTCATCAATAATAAATAGCTTCGCTTGAGTCATGAAAGCACAAACAATCATCACTTTTTGCTTCATTCCCTTAGAAAAATTGATCGGAAACCAATCTAACTTATCAGCTAAACGAAAAGTTTTGAGTAATTGGTTTGCATCTTGCCAAGCAGCTTCATGATTTAGATCATAAGCCATCATCGTTAACTCCAAATGTTCTTTCAGAGTTAACTCAGGATATAAGACTGGTAATTCTGGGACATACGCAATTTGGCTGCGGTAAGCGGTAATGTCTTGGTCTAATTGAGTGTCATTTAAACTAATCGTCCCTTTTTGTGGCTTTAACAAACCAATGACATGTTTAATTGTTGTTGATTTGCCGGCACCATTTAAACCGATTAACCCTACCGTCTCTCCAGATCGCACTGTAAAACTTTCATCTTTGATCACCGGGATACGTCCATAGCCCCCAGTTAAATGCTCTACTACTAAAGCCATAAAATTTTACCTACCCTCTGTTATTGCTTTGTATTTATGATAGCATGAAATTAACCCGATATAATTTTTTATTCTTAAGGAGGAATAAATCATGACCAACCTAGGTCCAAATTGTGTTTTTTGCAAAATTATTGCTGGGGAAATTCCCAGTCACACCGTTTATGAAGATGATGTCGTTAAAGCTTTCTTAGACTTATCACAAGTCACCCCAGGCCATGTTTTAGTTGTTCCCAAGCAACATATTAAAGATATTTTTGATTATGATAGCCAACAGGCCAGTTTGGTCTTTAGCCGAATTCCCAAAATTGCCCGCGCGATTAAACAACTTGATCCGAAAATTCAGGGCATGAATATTTGTATTAACAACGGCAAGATTGCTTATCAATCAGTCTTTCACTCCCACATTCATCTAATTCCGCGTTATAATGAAGAAGACGGCTTTTCTATGAAATGGGCAGACAATACTGATCAGTATGATGCTGCTAAGTTAGATCAGATCGCCACAACTATTCAAACGAATTTTGGAGATGAAGCATGAAAAGTTTTAACCTCGGTTTATTAACAGGCATTGGTTTATTCGCTGGAGCCAACAGAATTATGCAACAACAACGTCCGCGCATCGCTGCTTGGAAGAATTTAAATTTGGAACTCAAAAAATTGAAGCAACAATTAACTGACGAATCATTACCGATCCTCAAAGATTTACAAACCACTTTAATGCAGGGCAAAGAACCCATTGTTGCCGATTTGCAACAATTACAACAACAATTGAAACAGTTACAGCAAGATTTTCCGACTAAATTGTGATTTTTTAATGAATTTATAATTTAACTTGTAGGAAAAAGATAATAAATGTGTTATCTTTGTATTTGTTATCTTAATTCAAGATAAAATAAGATTGGATGTGTAAGTAGATTATGTCAAAAAAGTTTAGTAAATGGATCTTGACTTTAGTTGCCTTATTCTCCGTTACCTTAGTTGCTGGTTGTTCCGGCAATAAGGCTGTGGTAACTATGAAGGGTGGTAAAATCACTCAAGAACAGCTTTACCAAAAAATGAAAAAATCTCAAGCTGGACAACAGCAATTGCAACAAATGGTGATTGCTCAGGCTTTGAAGTCACAATATGGTAAACAAGTTAGCGATAAAGAAGTTAACAAAGAATTTAACCAATATAAGAATAAATATGGTTCTCAATTCAATACATTGTTACAACAAAATGGTATGGATGCGAGTGATTTCAAAGATACCATTCGGACCCAACTGTTAACCAAAGTGGCCATTCGCAAGGAAACCAACATTTCTAATGCGCAATTAAAGAAACAATGGGCAAAATATACACCAAAAGTTACAGTACAACATATCTTGGTTAAAGATGATGCAACAGCCAAAGAAGTAATCTCTAAATTAGATGCTGGTCAAAGCTTTGATAAATTAGCTAAGAAGTACTCCACAGATACTGGTACTAAGAATAAAGGTGGTAAATTACCAGCCTTCAATAACAATGACACTTCTTTAGATGCTAACTTTAAGAAAGCTGCTTTAAAATTAAAGCAAGGTCAATATACTAAAGAACCTGTCAAATCATCTTACGGTTACCATGTCATTAAGATGGTTAAGCGTCCAGCTAAAGGTACTATGAAGCAACATGAACAAACTTTGAAGAATCAAATTTATGCTTCTCGGATGAATGATTCAGCAACTATGCAAAAAGTGATCACGAAAGTCTTGAAGCGTTCTGATATTTCTATCAAAGATAACGACTTAAAGAACGTCTTGTCTGGATTCTTATCTAACAATAACAAGAAAGATAATGCTAAATCCACTAGTGGTTCTAAATAAGAGTTCTAAATATTAATTACAAAAAAGCGTATTTCAGTGAACAAACTGCGATGCGTTTTTTTGTACGATAAAATCATTTAATTATAGCTTACCAGCTTCTTCAAAAATACTGGGTGCAATGTTTCAATTCAATGCCCTTTTTAATCCTTAGTGGTATGCTCAAGCGGACGATAGAAGCGCCGATTATCCAAGCCAAAAATCCGTTCACTAAATTCTCCGGGTTGAATTTTACGTTCAGCCTTGGTAATCATCGTAATCGTCGCATCCAATTCGTCCAGCGCATGTAAAATTTCCGCCTCTAATATTTGGGGGCGCTTAGCTGAGCCGTATTCTAGCAAGCCATGATGCGCAATGACCATATGTCTTAATAAGACAATATCCTCTGCTTCGGTATCCAATTTTAATTGCTGACAAGCCGCCACAATTTCCGCATCCATAATCACTAAATGTCCTAACAAATTACCTTCAAGCGTGTATTGGGTATTAACAGCACCACTTAATTCTCGGGTTTTACCCAAATCATGTAAAATGGTTCCCGCAATTAACAATGAACGATTAACTTGCGGATATTGCTGACAAACATTGTTAGCCAATCGCGCGATACTAACAGTATGAAAAGCCAAACCACCTGCATAATCATGATGATTGCTTTTAGCTGCAGGATATTCAAAAAAACTATCTTGGTGCTGATTAATTAAGTACCGGACAATGCGATTCCAATGGGGTTGGGTAATTTCTAAAATTAATTCATTAATTTGATCTTGTAACTCTTGTTTGGTTAATGGTGCATGCTGCATAAATTGCGCAACGGAATAGCTATCAGGTGGTGTCAACTTCAAACTTTCGATTTTGATTTGTAACATATTACGATAAGTTTCACACTGCCCCTTTAACTGGACAATTTGTCCCGCTACAAAATTCTGGGCATCTTCTGCACTAGCTTGCCAATATTTACCTGAAATTTTACCAGAAGTATCCGCAAATACTAAATCTAAAAATTGTTTACCATTCTTGGCAGTACGCACGTGCATTTGTTCAATTAAAACCGGAGCATCTATTGTATCGCCAGTGCGTAAAGCAGCTAATTTATCAGTCACTATGTTTCATCCTCTTTCTAATCTAAAATAGAGCAAAGAACACCCAAGCTTCTTATTTAAGCTTAGTTTAATAAACGTCACCATTAAATGCAATCGTCTAATCAGGTGACTAAACTATAAACTCAAGATAACAAAAAAAACGATACCCACCAAGGTATCGTTTTTTGGGATTAACTATTATAAATATCAGCAATCGGTTTAGAAATGATTTTATTTAATTCTTCCATCATCGCATTAATTTTACGTTCTTGGTCCATCAATTTTTGTACAGAATCAAATTTAGCTAATTGACCAGACAGAGTTTGCAGTTGTTTAATTTCATCATCCGTAATTTCTTGGTTATTAACTTGCTTTTGCTGTAATTTATCCTGCATTGTTTGCATTTGTTGAAACATTTGGTAAGCCATCGGATCAGCTTTCATTTGATTAAAAGCAGCCTGTAATCCTAAAACTTCTTCTGATTGACGCAAATCTTTTTCTAATTGATTAGCAGTATCATACACATTAACCATACTAAATTCTCCTTATTATTCTTGGCCCCAGCGACCTTTTATCTGATTATACCATTGACTGACACTTTGTTTGGCATTATTAAAATTATTTATCGTATCTTGGACTTTGTGCTTCAAATTATCACCAAATCCCTGGGTCCAATTACCAGTTGCATGATGCTTTTGCTGCTGCACCATTTGAGCAGCATCTTTGACTTCAAAACTAGTATTTTTAGTAGTCGGCAAAATATTCGTCATTTCATTCTTAAACAAAGGCCCAATTCCTTGCTCACTACCCTCTTGTAAAAAGTGTTGGCGATCAGTTCGGTCAAATCCGACCCAAGTAGCCACAACAATATCCGGTGTATAACCCACCATCCATTGATCCTTCGTACCATTACCATAATCTTGTGGTACTTCTGTGGAACCAGTTTTGCCCGCTAATTGATAACCGGCTGGTTTAGCGACGGCGCCGGTTCCTTGATCATAGACATTCAGCAGCAAACTAGTCATTGTTTGAGCAGTCTTTTTACTCATAATCGGTTTAGACGCAGTTTGCTCATCTTGACCAACCACCGCTCCTGTAGCATCCACAATTTTCGTAATAAAATGCGTACTAGCTAACTTACCATTATTCGCAAAGGCTGTATAAGCCCGCGCTATCTGATAAGGTGTCACTCCGGTCTGTAGTCCGCCTAAGGCTAAGGCTAAATTTTGATCACTTTTAGCCACTTTAATCCCAAAATTTTCCACTGAAGCGACGCCTTTTTTCACACCAATTTTATCCAGCAAAGCTACTGCTGGCACGTTTTCACTGTTACTGAGTGCTTGATATAATGGTAATTCAGTCGTATAAGAACCATCAGCGTTCGTCGGCGTATAGTGATTTTTACCGAAACTCGTCACTTGATTAGGCAATGGTGAATCAATCTTATAACCACTTTCAATGGCGGGGGTATAAACCGCTAATGGCTTAATCGTTGAACCCGGCTGCCGTTTCATTTGTGTAGCACGATTAAGTTCACGAAAGACATGCGGACCACGCCCCCCAACAACTGCACTAACACCACCTGTTTGCGGGTTCAATGCAATAGAGGCACCTTGCGATAAAGTATTATCACTAGCGCTTTGCGGGAAGAGATAATCATTATCAAAACTAGCTTGCATCTTTTGTTGCACGGTTTGATCTAAGCTAGTATAAATCGTATAACCCTTATTTAAAATCTGATTTTCACTTAAGTGATATCGACTTTCTGCTTCAGAAATGACCGCATCAAAATAAGAAGGATAGCGATAACCACTTTGTTTATGATAACCATCATCTAAACTTAAGGCCGTTTGTTGATTAATCTGGGCTTGTTGCTTCGACAAAGTCTTGTTAGTCACCATTAAATTCAGAATTAAATTGCGGCGAGCTTTAGAATTATCTGGATGGCGATACGGATCATAAAAACTGGGATTACGTAACATAGCCGCTAAAGTGGCTGCTTGTGCTGGCGATAATTCACTGGCCGATTCAGCAAAATATTTTTTGGAAGCATCTTCGACTCCCCACACCCCATTACCAAAATAAGCATTGTTTAAATACATGGAAAGGATGTCTTGTTTACTATAAACACGATTTATTTCAACGGCTAAGAAAAATTCTTCTGCTTTCCGAGTTAAAGTTTGTTTTTGCGTTAATAAAGCATTTTTCGCTAATTGTTGTGTCAAAGTACTACCACCACCCACGATTTGATGGTGGAGTAATAAGCCAATCGCCGAACGGGCATAACCTTTCAGACTAAAACCATGATTGGTCCAAAAAGTGCGGTCTTCAGTAGCAATTACCGCATTTTGCATATTTTTTGAAATATGCCGCAAACCAACATACGTTCCTTTTTGTGAATACAACGAACCAGCTTTATGATTGTCGACGTCCATAATAGTGGTTGTCGTTTGTAAAGAAGCTTTTAAATGACTCACGTTAGCAGTTTTCGCCTTAAAAGTTAAAATTGCACTAAAAACCAAAAAAATGGTCATCGTAATTAACAATAACCACCGTAACAAGTGGAATCTTTTCGTTATATAATGGAGTCCGTGACCAATTTGTGCCAATAAATACTTGATTCCGGCAGACCAGTCAAATTTTTCACTGTGTTTCATCGTATCCCTCAAACCTAATTTTTTCAAAAAATGGAGTAACTCATTGATATTAGAACGTCATTTAATTCTACAACATGCACCGCAAGTTTTCACTATTCGTCAATTGTTAAACAATTGGTATTTACCACGTAAGTGGCAGCACGAACTACGAACACAGCGTTCAATTTTTGTGAATCATCATTATCGTTATTTCAATCAATTAGTTCATAATGGCGAACAAATTGATTTGGCCTTTAATACCAACCTCACGCCGCAACATTATTCAGCCCAATTGACAACCAATTGTCCAATTATTTTTCAAAATTCAGATTTAGTTATTGTTGATAAACCTGCCGGTATTAAAACACATCCCAATCAACCCTTAGAAACTCATACTTTATTTAACCATTTAGCCGCTATTTTGCCAAGCCCACCACTTATGTTACACCGGCTAGATATGTTGACTAGTGGGTTAATCATGGTTGGGCAGGATCCTTTAATCGTCCCTATTATTGAGCGTCAATTAGCCTTGAAACAACTCCAACGCACTTATGTGGCCGTGATTCCTTATCGTTCCACTTTACCCTCAACTCAAACTATTACTGCTCCCATTGGCCGTGATCCTTTAGATCCTCGCAAACGACGCATTGATCCCAAAGGCCAATTTGCTAGCACACATTATCAAATCTTACAACATAATAAAAACTGGGCTTTAGTGCAACTACAATTAACAACGGGGCGAACCCATCAAATTCGCGTTCACTTACAAGCTGTAGGAGTGGGAATTCTAGGTGATCCCTTGTACAGTCCACTGAAAGCTTCCAGAATGTATTTACATGCTTACCAATTACAATACCAAAAACCCTTTGATTGGCAAACACAGACAGTTACCACCAAAATTCCGCCAGATTTTTTAGACTTAACTAGTTAATTAATTAGATAAAATGCGATTAGGACCAAATTCATGGAGCAATCAACTACCAACTGCAATAAATTTTAAAAAAGAATTTTATTTTGTAGTTTAGCATTTTTAACAACAAAAATTTAATTTTTAGAGTATTTAAAAAACTAGTCTTAATTGTAGACTAGTTTTTTTATCCCAATCATCCTTACTTTTACATTATAGTTTGCTGCTTAGATAAAGTTTTTAATTACATTTCATCAGGTGCTTTAACCCCTAACAAGTCTAAGGCAGCTGCCAAAACCCAAGCTAGTGCTTGCACTAAGTTTAAGCGTGCTTGCAATTGGTCATCATCCACTAAAACTTTGTTATGAGCATAATAATGGTTAAACGACTTCGCCAACTTTAATGCATACTTGGCAATGACTGAAGGTTCTTTTTGTTGAGCAGCTTGTTGAATCGTTTTAGGAAAATTGGCTAAGGTTAAGACAATGTTCCAAGCTTCATCATTTAAAGTGGCGGCTGTTATTTCTGTAGTTTGGGCTTGATAATCTGCCTTACGTAAAATACTCATTGCTCGTGCATGAGTATATTGAACATAAGGGCCAGTCTCACCTTCAAAACGCACGACTTCATCTAATTGAAAATCAAAATTATCGGTCCGATTATTTTTTAAATCATGAAAAATTACAGCACCGACACCAACTTCTTGAGCGACCTGCTCTGAATTAGCTAAGTTAGGATTTTTTTCGGCAATTTGTTTTTGGGCCAATTGCACCGAATCATGCAACACGTCTTCTAATAAGATCACCCGGCCTGCTCGTGTGGATAATTTTTTACCGCCCGAAGTGATTAAACCAAACTTAATATGTTCAATATCTTTTGCCCAATCAAAGCCCATTTTAGCTAATACTGCTTTTAATTGTTCAAAGTGCACACTCTGTTCACTACCAACAACATAAAAAGCTTTATCAAAATCGTAAGTTCGCTTACGGTATAAAGCCGCTGCTAAATCACGTGTAATGTACAAAGTAGCCCCATCAGACTTTTTAATCATCGCTGGTGGTAATTGTTCACCTAAATCAACAATCTCGGCCCCTTGGCTTTCTTGCAATAGACCTTTTTGTTCCAATAAATCAACAATTTCGTCCATTTTATCATTATAAAAGGCTTCACCCTTATAAGAGTCAAAGCTAATTCCCAATTCGTCATAAACTTTGGTAAAAGCTTTGAGTGATTCTTCGCGGAACCACTGCCACAAATGCGTAGCCTCAGCATCACCATTTTCCAATTTTTTAAACCATTCTCGCGCTTCATCATCTAATTCAGGGTATTCTTGATCTAATTGATGAAACTTAACATAATATTTTTGTAAATTGGTAATCGGATCAGCTTTAACTTCTGCTTCAGAACCCCATTTTTTGTAAGCCACCATTAGTTTACCAAATTGCGTGCCCCAATCACCCAAGTGGTTAATCTTAATCGGTTGATAACCTAACTTGGCTAAAATTTTGGCCAAAGAATTACCAATTACAGTGGAACGTAAATGGCCCATCGACATCGGTTTTGCAATATTAGGTGATGACATATCAATCACCATCTTTTGTTGGTTGCCCTGTTTCGTTGCACCATAATTCAATTGTTCATTAAGAATTTGTTGCAGAGTCGTTTGTGCTACGGCTGGACGCTGTAAAAAGAAGTTGACATAAGGTCCTTTAGCCTCCACCTTAGCAAAGGCATTTGGATCAATTTGTTTGACTAAATCTTGCGCAATGACCACTGGTGATTGATGTAATTGTTTGGCTAATTGAAAAGTTGGAAAAGCAAAATCACCCATTTGCGTATTTTTCGGCACTTCAATCAAATTCAAAATTTGGTCAGCAGTCAAATCACTGTTCGTTAAATTTGGTTGCAAGGCTTCTTGGATACTTACTTTGGCTTGTTGTAAATCCATAATTATCTGATCCTCCATAACATAAAAAAAGCTCTTTCATATTAAATATGAAAGAGACGAGTTAACCCGCGGTACCACTCTAATTGATTAGTAATCCACTTTAATTTAAACATATTTTAAAAAACACAAAGACACGACGGTACTTGACTGTAGCCTTTTCACACTCACAAGACCTCACTAAAACAACCAAATGTACCTTAACTCTCTGCAAAACTCATTTTAAAGGATTCAAGTTAAATTTTCAAGCAACGGTAAAAATTAGTAACCTTTAAAATAGTTTTTAATTAATGTTTTAAATGCATAATAGCTTCTTGAATTGTCTTGCCTTGTCCACTGACATTTCTGCTGGGATCAACGGCAATGAACGTTTGTGAAGCTGTATCAAGTTGAATGCGTAATTTTTTCATGCTCATTACCTCCTAGATATAATTCTGCTTATTCTACTCAGAACATATTAGGATGTCAAGCAAAAACATTTGAACTATTTTATTGAACTTGTACAGCAACTTTTGCTAAAGCTTCCAAACTATCAGCAACGTCTTGCCAATTATCCTCGAAAGGCCCATAAGCTGTCTGAATCGAAGTATTGGTCGGCAAAGCGGGACACTCATTTTCACCGTTAGTACCCCAATTCTGCCAACCGGAATTAGGACGTTGAACAATTTGAAAAGCACCGGCTGCTTGCGCAGTTTGCCAAATCATTGCTTGATGCGTTTGCGTATTAATTTCGGCTGACTTAGTTGCTGGTCCCGCAAAGATAGTTTGATCAGCTACCTGGCTAACATCGACTGGTTGCTTTGAATAAGTCCATGGTCGATCGTTAGTTTCGGCTTCTACAAATGCTTGAGCTCGAATATCTGCCAATTGTGCTTCATCTTCCGAGCGCTCCAAAGCATTTTCCCAAACTGAAAACAACCGCCAATATAAATCCCAATGTGCTGATGCCATATCGCCAGTCAACAAAGACCGAAACTTTTCAAAAGCTGTTCCTCGCGTTTGACCATCATTAACTAACGTTTGAACCTTATCAGCCAAATCATTGGCATACGGATCACCGGCACGATACCAAACGCCACTATCGGTAATAAAGCGATCAAACACTTGATGACCGATTCCACTTTCAAATTCATCACCGACGGTAATCTTATCAGTAATGGAACGATGATTAACTGTTGTTTGAAAATGATCCACATGGTAAACCCGTGAAAAGAACGGAACATTATAATAAAAAGACCAATCCAAGCTAAAATGCTTACCATATAGTTCCGGTTTTAACCCGTCAGGAATTCTGCCAGATAGACGATATTTTTTAAAAATTGGGCCATCTTCCAAAGCCTGAATATCTACAATCAAGTGTTCCGCAGGATTGATTAAACCATTATCAGGGGTGAAGAATGGACCATAAAATCCGCCCATTGCATTATTACCTGATGGTAATAAATCTTTGTCTTCCTGAACTGATTTAAAATGACGTAAACCCCATTTGGAGGAACCCTCACCTTGAGCATTACCACGGCACAATTCCAAATCAAAAACACCTGTATTCAAATGAACATAAGTATCAGTCTCTTGAGTTGATGTGATCTCCTGGATGCCGTCTACTTCACTAGGCTCCAAGACATGATCTAATTGCAGTTGAACATCACCTTGTGCAAAAGACACTATTGCTATAAATTTATCAGTTTCTTTTTGTAAGCGTTGACAAATAATTTCATGATTTTCTTGATCATGAGCTAACCACAAATCGCCTGAGAGATCTTCTGTAACTGAAAAAACAACTGGCACATTAATTTTGATTTTTTTAGAGGTATCACTAATTTTAATAGTTTTCATAACTAATCCTTTCTAAATTATTTTTATAAAGCTGTTAAGAAAGTAATCAAACCAAAAATTACTCCCGCACCATTACACAATGCTAGTGGAATATCACGATCTTTTTTGCATAGTGCATATATTACCCACAACAATGTGTTAAAAGCTGTTGCCAACGGTTGAATCGGACTTCCTTTCACACCGTGTAAATTGTTAATAATTTGTGGAATATACGCTACGTACATAATAATGGCAGTTATAGAAGCAATCCATCCTAAAACAGTAATGACTTTCTCAAATTTCAAATAAACATCTCCCGTGATAGATCTTTTGGTAGCGCTTTTATTTTAAGCGTAATTTCATCATAGTGCATATTGTTTAAATTAGCAAATACGTAATACTTTGATTTCACAATTGTACTTAGAGAATAAAATTTATTTTATTTTTACAATCAATGAGTTTTAATAAAAATAGTTGTTTTATTGCTAAATCTTTAAGGGTACAAAAACCCAATGGTGGAATAGCTTACACCAATGGTGGTTTTTCTATTGCTAAATCTTTAAGGGTACAAAAACGATAATTGATACCGCCAATTTTTAATGATTGTTTTTCTATTGCTAAATCTTTAAGGGTACAAAAACGATAATTGATACCGCCAATTTTTAATGATTGTTTTTCTATTGCTAAATCTTTAAGGGTACAAAAACGATGTGTTTGAAGAACCAGAGCTTGTCGTCGTTTTTCTATTGCTAAATCTTTAAGGGTACAAAAACAACTAGTTACGACCCAGTGGCGACATGGACGTTTTTCTATTGCTAAATCTTTAAGGGTACAAAAACACTAAGTATGCAGATTCGGATCATGTAGATGTTTTTCTATTGCTAAATCTTTAAGGGTACAAAAACGTATAGCCAGTTAAATCGACATCGGATCCAGTTTTTCTATTGCTAAATCTTTAAGGGTACAAAAACAACTAGTTACGACCCAGTGGCGACATGGACGTTTTTCTATTGCTAAATCTTTAAGGGTACAAAAACACTAAGTATGCAGATTCGGATCATGTAGATGTTTTTCTATTGCTAAATCTTTAAGGGTACAAAAACGTATAGCCAGTTAAATCGACATCGGATCCAGTTTTTCTATTGCTAAATCTTTAAGGGTACAAAAACAATCAAGGTAACAATATCCGTATCTTTAATGTTTTTCTATTGCTAAATCTTTAAGGGTACAAAAACATGAATGGATTAGGAAAAGAAAGTTCTAATGTTTTTCTATTGCTAAATCTTTAAGGGTACAAAAACAATTCCTCAACCAACGCATTAACGTACTGTGTTTTTCTATTGCTAAATCTTTAAGGGTACAAAAACACAAATCAATCCACCTTGGGTCTCCACGTTGTTTTTCTATTGCTAAATCTTTAAGGATACAAAAACCATATTTCGGTCAATCCGAAGCGGACAAAGGTTTTTCTATTGCTAAATCTTTAAGGGTACAAAAACATTATTACAAGTGTACATTAGTACATGTATGTTTTTCTATTGCTAAATCTTTAAGGGTACAAAAACTCCTTTTTCAATAGGGTGGTAAGCTAGAACGTTTTTCTATTGCTAAATCTTTAAGGGTACAAAAACGTAACCTAAAACATTATTTTCGATCCGTTTGTTTTTCTATTGCTAAATCTTTAAGGGTACAAAAACTGCGTCAACTGATAGTTCTCATAGGTAGCTGTTTTTCTATTGCTAAATCTTTAAGGGTACAAAAACTTAATTTCTAACGGCGTGTAAGTTTCCAAAGTTTTTCTATTGCTAAATCTTTAAGGGTACAAAAACGGGCTTGCATGCCACCATCTCCTTTTCGCAGTTTTTCTATTGCTAAATCTTTAAGGGTACAAAAACCTCAAATTGAAAATAATCATTGATTTTTCAAAAAAGAGATTTCTGCATCAGTTAATAAATAATCTTCTAAATTAAATGACGTCTCATAATCCAGCAAATCATTTATTATTTTTAATAATACCAAATCTTTTGATGATAATGCAACCTCTCGCTTACTACCTATCAAGGGTAGTAACTGGGCTAAAGATTTTAAGATTTGCTGATTAGACAAATTCATCATATTGGGATAATGATTTTTTAGACTTTGAATAACAACATCAAATGGTGGTAATTGTTCAATATGAGGACCAACCAAAATTATTTTATGAATATCAGCACTATCTAATCTGACGCCTTGAAAATCATTCGCTATATAAATAACTTGTAAATTAGTTTGAAGCATAATTTGTTTTAACTTAGTTACTAATTCTTCAATTTTATCAGTTGATAAATAACTCGTAGGGTTATACATAATTAACCACATTTTATCAGCCGTTCGTTGGGCAACAGCCGTAATTAAATTGAGATACTCATCCACTAATTCATCAGTACTCATCAATTCAATTGGTGTCATGATTTGATTTTCTTGATAACCGACTACCAAATTATTTTTTAACAACTCTAAATAATTTAGATCCCTTAAATCCACTTGCAGACTATCTGCAAAATTATCAACATAATCCTGTAGTAAAAAAGATAGTTGATATAATTCATTGTTAATATGCTCTAAATGTTGAGTAACAGCTACTTCGTTTTCCTTTTGATTCAGATAATCAAAGAACAAAGATGGTTTATGATAGATAACTTGCTGATAAATCGCTTGACGACTATTAATAAAATAAAAGTGATTATGTTTTAAATCAATTAAATGATCATCAATCAGTAACTCAATACCATTTTCACCATAAATATTGGCCTCAGAAACATCCAACTTTTGACGATAAAAATAAAAACTACGAAATATTTTCCACAGCATATCATGATTAGGACCCACGAAATAAAGAATTTGGTCTAAGTCAACTTCCACAAATTGCTGATCTTGATACTCAATTTGTAAATTCATATTTGCACCAGCTTTTTACTACCTACCAAGGCTTCCTGATTACTGCGACTACCAACTAAAATTTTCATATCATCAAATTGTTTCTCACTAACTGCTAATAAGCGAACTTCACCATGATTAGGCAAAAAAGTCTGAATATTATGTTCATATTTTTTACCAGCTGCACGATTGGGTAAAGTCCGATAATAAACTGAATATTGTAGCATGGTAAAACCATTGCGAATTAACTCTTTGCGAAAAATTCGATATTGCCGTTGTTCATTAATTGTTTCCATGGGTAAATCAAACATACAAAGTAAGCGCATATTTTGATATTTCACCTGATCCTCCTATAAATTAACAATACCAATTCACCAATATGAAAAGTTTACTCAGCACTATTTGCCTGAATAAAATCTTGCAAGCTAATCGTCAACAAAGCTTGTGGATCATCTGTACTCATGGCGTTCACAAACGATTGCACAAATTCCTGAATCACATGATCCATCGTCATTTTCTTATTGCTAATCAACATTTCTTGATTCATAAAATTAATTAAGCTCATCCGCGCCTCATAACTCAAATAGTCGGTTGTTGACAAGACTTGTTGATCAATCCAATAATCCATCAATGGCCGAAAGGGTTCCATTAAATCATCAGCCAAATTAAAACTGTTAAATTCATTCCGGTGAAAAATGCCTAACATTGAACTTAAGCCATCGGCTACCACACACCGTGCCACGCACGAGCGGACAATTGCATAACCAAAGTTCATTGCATAATTAACTAACACCTCAGCATCTCTAGTAAATGAATTGCCAAACAACGAATCAAAATAAACTTTAGCTACCTGACCCTCACGATTAGTTAAATCACCATCGGTTAATTCCATGACCAATTGTTCCATCATTTCTAAGCGTTCTAATTCCACTCCCTTGTAACGGGCAAATGCAATTTGATTCAGCATTTTTTGTGCAATGACCTGTTTCCACATTCTAGCTTTCTGTTGACTAGTCCAATTAGCTTGAGCAATTACTCTTTGAGCCGAATGATGGTATTGACCATATGGCAGATACATGCCTACTGGTAAATATTTATCATCACAAATAATTAAGCCAATATTATTATGACTTAAACCCACCAACAGTTTGGTTGTAATCGTGGTGCGATTGCCTTCCAAAATAATGGTATTAATATCAGATAACGGAATATAGATTGTTTTAGATAATTTGACAATTTCTACATTATCTAATTTAAGTCGCAATAATTCTCCTTCTTTAATATGTACGATCCGCCAACCCAAAATAAACGCCTCTTTTTAGTGTTATCGCTTTCATGATAAGGCTTATTTTATTCTTTGACAATCTTTTTTTTGTCAAAAATTAAGAAAACTTCTACATTGGAAAATTTTATGTAAAAAAAATGACTGCCAAAGGCAGTCAATAAATTCGGGATGAACCCTTATTTTTGTAGATCCTTAAAGATTTAGCAATAGAAAAACTTTAAGTCGCTTGAACATTCAAACATATAAGGCGTCCCTTACGGGAGTAAGTATAACACCTTTATTAGAATCAATCAAGAATATTTTGTGGCTGTTTTTCTTCTTGCTCTAGGTAGTATGGATTACCTAAAATGTCAGTATTGACTTTCCAAAGTTTACAGTCCTTGGGTACTAGCGGCTTAATAATTTGCTTGCCTTCTTTAGCGTTACCATATAGTGGAATCTTCGTCAAATAATTATCATACGAATCTAATAATTTTAATTCTGCATAATTCTTATTGCTGGTTGTCCGTGACCAAAATAGTAATTCCATTTGCTCTTTCGTTTTTAAATTTTGCACTTTAATCCGATTTTTCCGGTACAGCGAAAATAAAAACTTTGCATCAGACTGAACCCCTTCTCGTGCCTTGATTTCGAGATAATCAGCCCTTTTAATTCCAAAGGTGCCATGAACACAACTCAAATCAGAATGATTAATCCCCATGATTTGATATTCACCAGTAGCTTCGTCTAAATAAACGTCAGTGCGCCATGGTTTCAAAGATTGCAAAATAACTTGCTTATTGCGCGCGTTTTGAGGCGTAACACTAATTTTTGAGCCCATCTTTTTATCATAATACTTCAATTGCTTAATAATCGGACCATTGTTATGCTTCGCATATTTGTGCAAAAAACCATGATCGCGTCGATATAGTTCAAACGGACTAACATTTTTAGGTTTCACCTTACCTGCTTGATCAATTTCTTCTATTTGATCAGGATATTGTTGCAACACTTGCTCTAACAAAGCAAAACTTTGTGGATCTAATTTAGCCATCAAAAACTTAGATGGATCTTTATCATACACTTTTTTGAATTTGGCATAATCCGTAGCATCATAAATATTTTTAATTTTAGCAATGATATAATCTGCTGGCTGCTTATCTTTAGCTAATTGACCATTACGGACTGAATAAATAGTGTCATTACTAATCTTACGATTCATCTTTTTATCAATTTGGTGCGAAAATTGCACTCGTGGTTTTATCTCTTGTAATTCTGTCACCAAATGACTATCAGGCAAATTCAGTAGTTGCTGATCATATTCTTTATCGTCTAAAATAGCACCTGTTTTGATATCAATCGTATGTTCTGACACTTTCACTGGAAAAATCGTACCACCTGATTTTTTCCATAACTTCAAAAACGGTGTCGCGGCAATAATCGTCGCATCAACTGCATGATGATGATAAGTTTCTCGAGACTTCGGTAAATGCCAATGCTTACGCATATTAGACGTGAATTTACCCCGAATGACGGCTACTTTCGTCTTTTGGTTTTTCTCTCGATAAAACTCTTGCAAACTATTCAAGACCACGCGTGAAGAGTAACGTGTATCAACTAAGTTACGACTGATAAAGCGCTGCCGCACTTCTAAATCACTTAAATCTTCATCGCATAAATAATTATCGCGTTTGGCTTTAGAAAAATTGGTATTGTTTAACACTTGAGCTTCAAATTTTTTCCAACCTTGACCATGGTTCATATTAAAAAACTCATATGGTGTCTGTTTTTCTTTTTGTTGATTCATTTCTTTGTAACACAACGTTTTATTATTTAAACTATCATCGAAGGATACTGACTGGGGAATAATATGATCGATTTCAAAATTTTCTGGATAATGTAATAAATCATATGCATCAATAGTTTGGCCACTATACAAACACTTATGTTGTTGTTCATACCACAGGCGAATTTTGGTATATAATTTACCACCCTGTTTACGTAAACCATCATCAACGTCTTGTTTACTGCCAACCGATGTTATAAATTCTTGCATGGCTTGATCTTTAATTTTGCGATTATTCTTTTTTAATTGATCCAGATACTTTTTCATATCCTTTTCGTTTTTGTCACGCGGCATTTCCACAACAATATAATCTGGTTGACCATATTTTTTTGTTACAGCATTCACAATTTTTAACGCTTCCCGCACGGATTTAGCGGCAACCGGATTATAAATATCCTCCGTAATCTTACGGTAGGGCAAATACTCGTCATCTTGAAAACGATGTTGATCGCGCAAAGACCAACCTTTTTCCTGAAGCAAGGTCATTTGTTCCACTGGACGCTTTTGCATTTCAGGAATTAATTCGCGCATTGTTTTAATGGAAAAGCGGTGCCATTTATTGTTACTTTTGATTTCAAACGCTGCTTTATTATCAATAATAGCCTGAATTAAACTATCGTCCAAGAAATCATATTGGGGTTGCAGCCGTTGATGCAGTTGTTTTCTAATCTCACCATCTTCAGTATTAAGCGTCATAATAAAACTTAAATCATCAAGAAAAGCCGTACTCCAAGTATTAATCTCAATATCTTGTTTTAAAAAAGCTTTGCGCATTTTCCGATAAATAGCTAAGGAATGCAGTTCTGGTTTATCGTTTTCATCCACTCGGTAACCGCGAATATCTTGCTCTTCACAATGACTAATTTTTTTAATCAATTTCATCATTGACGGATTACCCTTAGCTTGCCGTAGCTGCTCAATTAACTGCAATTTATCAGCTGGCGGCATCTTACCATCTTCATAAGTGGTAATCGTTAAATTATTTAAATCACTTAATAAATTGAATTCTTGCGCGGTATAAGAAGCGGCCGAAGCCCGCAGTTCTTCAGGATGTATTCTGTCACGCCCAATCAACTCCTCAAACAAATTATCCAAGGTCCGACCATCTGTTTTATAAATGCCATAATCCGTCCGTGATTTCTCACTACCAGGTCCTTGATAATAGCCCCGCTTACGCTGTAAAATCTTACAAAATTGTTCTTCAAATTCGGCAGTCAAAATGGTGGGATAAAATTGCCGCTGGGTAGCAATAATTTGCCGCGCTTCTTTGACAAAAGCGGCGGTGGGAAAAACATTTAGTAAAACTTGATTATTCTCAGTATTTTCAATTTTTGCACGTACTTGATTATATTTTTGCAATCGTTGCAGCTGAATTTGCGCTGGCGTCTGTGTTTGTAAGTCAGTCTCATTAATTTCTAAGCTCTGACTATAGTCACTACTGCTCTTTAGATCATCCAAGGTAAAGCTAATTCCTCGGTGCTTAACGATGTTGTATAAAGCGCTTACTAATTCCGATTGAGTTAGCTGCTGCGTTAACCCTTTAACTCGTAAAGCATACGGATTCACATTTTGCGGCAAATTAATATAATACGGATCGGTTTTGGAACGTGTAGGAAGTAACTTGGAACGTTCAAATAAATTAACCGTATCAATTCGGCGTTGTTTTTTCCGTCTTAACAATCGCCGACTTCCACGCCGATCACGCCGCGTCTCATTTTCTTCCGAAATGCTTGCGTTAAACAACCTGGAGCCCAGTTCTAGAACATGCCCTTTTTGATAATCCAGGACACTAAAACCAACTGATGATACCCCAATATCTAAGCCTAGACTGATTGATTGTGCCATAACCTTGCTCCGTTTCCTTTTAATAATTTTATTTTAACAAATAAATTAAAGAATTAATCAAAAATATTAAAAAGAAGTTGAGTATTAACTGCGGCCAACATTAAAGTACGAACTTTTACTTTAGTGCTGCGCGCAATTAAACACCAACTTCTGGCTTTTGAAACGTTATCTAAACTAAATTAACGAGAAATTCTGCTCGCCCTTAACTCTGAACTTTTACCAATCATGCATCAGCTCTAATTTAAAAGTTAACGCCTCGCAAATTTTTAATTAGGGATTAAAAACTGCCATTATGCACTTCAGCAATGCTATCCGCCAAAATAAACGCACCAGCATCAATATCAAAAATCAAATCTAAAATACTCCGATAATTTTGCGTATCGGTCACAATCATCAACATTTCTTTCGGTTCGTTAGAACGACCACCACGAACGTCAAACACCGTACTTCCTAGTTGTAGTTCTTGCTCCAAAATAGTCTGAATAGCATCCTGGTGTTGCTCACTCATAACATAAACAACTAATTTTTTATCTAAACCGGTTTGAATATAATTCATCACCATTGTGGAAATACCAACTGATAAAATAGCTAAGAAGAAATATTCAAATCCCGAAACCCAAATATTCCCCAAACAGACAATACCATCAATAACAAACAAGCTATTGGCATTGCGGATGCGAAAATATTTATTAAAAATCATGGGTGGAACCGTGGTACCACCTGCTGAATAACCTGAGCGATAAATAATTGACAAACCAAAGCCAAAAACAATACTACCAATGATGTCCGATAACAGCGGATTTTTAATAATCATTAAATCCGGCGTGATCGCTAAAAAGAGTGGCAATACCAAACTGCCAAACGTGATTTTAGCTGCAGCAACCTTATCAAGAAAGATCAAAGTTAAAATCCACATAAATACATTGAAGATTAAAAGTGTCATGGATAGCGGCACCTGCCACAATTGCTTAACTAAAATAGCAATTCCTGTGGCCCCACCAGCAGCAATTTTATGAGGATCGAAGAACATTGAAACACTAACTGCAATTAATTCCAGGCCCACTAGCACGCCCAAAATTCGCGATATTTTTTTGATGTATTTGTTTTTTCTAATTGTTATCATAACTATATTATGCCTGAAATTGAAAAAAATATCAAAAAAAATATCTATTTTGTTTAAATAGGTGTATAATAATTTTATATTTTGCGGATGTAGTTTAATGGTAAAACTTCAGCTTCCCAAGCTGGCGTCGCGAGTTCGATTCTCGTCATCCGCTTCATAATTTTACTGACCAATGAGCCTGAGGGGCTCTTTTTTATTGCGCTGGAAAAAAGGCACTTGGCTTTGCCACGAACCAGTTTAAAACAATTATTGCCACAATTTCATAAACTGAGGTAACGCTTGAATTAAATGTGTTGGCAAAACTACGTACTGCTTTTGGGCTAATTGCTCTGCCAAATAACTATGTGCAAAAGTAGCCGCCAACACAGTTGTTGGACTCCAATCAAATTGGGCTACAAAGCCGGCCATTATCCCAGTTAAGGTATCACCCATGCCACCGGTAGCCATCGCAGGAGTTCCAGCAGTATTTTCAAAAATTTGTTGACTACCACTAAAATAAATATGGCTAGGGGCGCCTTTCAAGATCAAAGCCGTTTGGGGTAATGTTAATTGATCAAGCGTCGCCTGATTGCGCTCAAACTGTTGTTGTGATGGTAATAAATGGCTGAGCTTTTTCCATTCCATCACATGTGGTGTCAAAATCAAATGCGCCTGAATTTTTTTTAAATTCAGTTTAGTTTGCGCGATCAATCCAAAAGCACTAGCATCTAAAATCAGTGTTTGTTTGGACGTCAACAAGGTCGCCATTTGAATTAACAAATCGCCCATTGGTGCTGTGATTTGTAATCCCGGACCAAACGCTACGACATCAACAGTTCGGACCATTGTTAAAATGGCTCTTGGATCATTCAAGTCTAAGCCCATCGCTTCTGGATATGTGGTTCTTAAACTAGTGAGATTCTCTGGATCAGTAGCTAAAGTCACTAATCCGGTTCCGGTATAAAGTGCCGCACCAGTTGCCATTAAAGCCGCACCACCAAATTGTTGACTGCCTGCAATGATCAAACATTTGCCAAAAGTACCTTTATACGAGTCAACTGGCCGTGGTTGAATGACCGTTTGTAAAATTTTTGTTGTTAATTTTTCCATTTTTATCAAATCCTTAGTTACTTTCTGGTATAAATTTGTTATAATAATTGTTTGTAAAGCCGTTGTGGCGGAATTGGCAGACGCGCAGCGTTCAGGTCGCTGTATGGGTTACCATGTGCAGGTTCGACTCCTGTCAACGGCATAAAATCGCTTGATCTATCAACGTTTTGCAAGCATTGGTTCACCATATGTCCGCTAAAACTATGAATTAATTTTTTTCAACATCAGTTTAACATATATTATATGAGTAAAGCCTATGTATTAGCTCCCACATTGGGAGCTTTTTTTGTTGAATTAATAATTTAATAAACGATAATATCTACGAGTTTTGGCGGAGCGCCCCGTCTTAACTGAATACATATTAAACAAAGTATCAAAGTAGTGATTTAACGCGTATGGTTCAATAAAATCGCGCAAAGATTGGTCTAATTGATCCAATTCAAAGGCTTGCATATCAACTACCAACAAATCATTCGTAAATTGCTTGGCAAAATTCACCACTCTCAAATCATTCTGCCGATTGCCACCACTGTTAACTACAATATTGACATTTTGCTTGCGATCGACGATTTCCATTGGCCCATGGAAAAATTCTCCAGAATGAACCGCTTGCGCTTTGATCCGTTGAATCTCCTCTAATAAATAATTGGCAAAGCAGCAAACTTCACCCCACATTAAACCTGAACCGACCCACAACTGATGTGCTTTTAAATCAGTATTATTAACTTTATCTAAAGCTTGGGGCATTAAAGTTTCCATTCCCCGAACTAAATTAGTATCTAAAGTAGACAATTGCTTTTGGATGGTGGTCACCTGAACATTAGCCAAATTGCCTGATAAATTTAAAATTAACCAACCTAACTCAATTAAATTAGCGTCAGTGTCGATAGACTTTAAGCGTTCATCTAACAAATCAGCCTGTTCCAAAGGACTATTGTCATCACCAATAAATCCAATCATCAGACATTTTTTCTGCGCTCTAATAGTTGTTAACGCTTGGATTAGTTCATGAGTGGCACCGGTTTTGCTGCCAGCAATAATCAAAGTTTGTTCATCAATCACTGAAAAATATTCTGAAATTAATTCTTCGGGACTAACGATTAAAAACGGCATTTTTAACTGTTTGAACATCATGGGCCGTAGATCTACAAATTTCGTATAGGTACCACCACATCCTGTAAAAATAATTTTACTAATGGGCTTTGCTTGTAATTGCTCAGCCACAGTACTAACATGTTCTAATTCATTGACAGCTGCTTCATAATTGGTGATAAAAACTTGCTTATCAAAATACATTGATTTATTCTCCTCATTTAACTAAGGCTTCAAGAAGCCAAAGAATGCACCGACAACACTAATGACTAGAATTGTTAATAAAATCCAAATCATTTTAATATGCTTTTTCTTTAACAGCCAGGCAATAAAGAAGGTAACCAGCAATGGCATTAAGTCCGGCATAATTGAATTTAAAACCGATTGAATTGTTTCAGGATGCTTACCTGCACTAATTGCTACCGGAATTTTAATGACCACCATGGAAGCCACCATGACCCCAATCACCGTATTACCTAAAATATTAATGGCGTAAGTAATCATATTCATGAGACCATTGGCCATTTTATCCACAAAAGCACTGCCTAATTGATAGCCCCACATCGTTCCATAGTAGCGAACTAATAAATTGGGAATATTATAAATTAGAATAAATAATATGGGTCCCAAAACACTGCCTTTTTGCGCTAAAGAAATGCCAATTCCACTAGCGATAATTTTCAAGCTACCCCAGAAAACAGAATCACCAATGCCAGATAAAGGACCCATTAATCCAGTTTTCATAGCGTTAATAGCACTCGGATCAAACTCAGGATCATTGGCATTTTTTTCTTCCATCGATGCCAAGACACCAGCAATAAACGGCGAAGTTGCTGAAGTACAGTTAAAAAATTCTAGGTGCCGTTTTAAGGCAGCAGTTTTATCTTCAACACGATCATATAACTTATCAATAATTCCAGACATCGTATAAGCAAAGCCCATACTCATCATCCGCTCATAGTTAAACGACGCTTCCATGGGCATACTGCGCCAAAAAATGCCACGTAAATCTTTTTTAGTTAACTTTTTTTGCTCTTGAGACTTAGAAGTCATCCTCTTGTACCTCCGTCTGCGTATTCGCACTAGTCGTTGAATTTTTATGAATTTCATTCATTATTAGGTACATTATTCCGGCAAAAATAGCCCCGATAATCGATGCAGCAACCATATCTAATTTTAGATACGCGGAACAGACAAAACCTAAGAAAAAGAAGGGCGCAACACTTTTGGAAAACGACATATTGATAAGCATTGCAAAACCTACTGCCGGTAAAATTTCAGTTGTAATCGTGATCCCATCGATTAAAGCTTTCGGAATGATTTGTACGAATGCTTTAACCAAACCACTACCCAAAGCAAAAGAAATCGTTGTCACTAAAGTCATAACTAAAATTCTAGTCAAGGCAGCCCAGAGATGCATGTTGCCCGCAGCCTTGATTTTACCTTCATCACTTAAGTGATCAGCTTTGTGTGTCATGGCTGGAAAGACGACAACGTACAACAAATTCTTAACTAGTAAACCCAAAGTGGCAATTGGTAAAACCAATGTCAAGGCAACACTCACGCCGTAACCATTTTTTAAAGCCAGGGCTGTTGCCAAAATTCCTCCAATAATTTCATCTGGCGGGACAGTTGCTCCAACTCCCATTAAGCCCATAAAAGCTAACTCTAAAGTAGCTCCCATCAATAGTCCTTGCTTAATATCACCAAACAAAACGCCTACCAAAAAACCGGTTACAATTGGCCGTCCAATAAAAGATGATCCCAAAAAATCTTGCATATTAGCAATTAAGGAAATAATGAAAATGCCGATAACTTGTAATATCATTACTTTCTCCTTTACTTAATTAAAGCTGAAAATTCAGTGTCCGGATCATTAGGTGCCTGCTTAACTACCACTTTAACCCCGTTATTTTCTAAATCCGTTAACTGTCTCACATCAGCTGCCGTTACATAGACTGATTTAGCGATATTTTGACTATTTTCTGTTTTATTAGCTAAACCTAAATCAATTAATTTGATATCTGGTGTTAACTTAGCTAAGCGATAAGCGTCATTAATTGTCTCCACGATAATAAACACTCGATATTTATCCGTCACACCACTCTTAATTGCTTTGGCAGAATCTGCAATTGATTTAAAAATCAATTTGGCACTAGCTGGTTTGGCTAATTGTAAAGTTTTTTTGCGAAAAGTATCTTGTGCTACTGCATCATTAGCAATCAAAATCGCATTCGCAGACAAATTATTGGTCCAAGCAAAAGCCACCTGGCCGTGTAACAAACGGTAATCAATTCTAGTCATTACAATCATATTCTCGTTTCTCCTTAAAAATCTTCATCCTCGACGGAATCTGCGACATCCATAACGATCTGTAAACCATCCTTGCCCATGGAAACTAATTCCTGTAATTTTTGCATTAATGTGACCGCATCAACTTGACTAGTTACATTAACGTAATTGATCAGTTCCAAGACCAAGGGCAAGTTCATTCCGGTAATCAAAAAGTAGTTATCTTCTCCTTGGACAAATTGAACTAACTCATTATTCACAGATCCTCCTAACACATCAGTTAAGAAAATAATTTGTTCATTCTTTATGGGCGTGATGGTTTTCAATAATTGCTTCTGAAAACTAAGATTGTCATCAACATAAGCTGTAATATAATGTAATTTCGGCTGTTGCCCCATAATTAATGACACCGTTTGATACATTCCTAACGCCAAAGTTGAATGACTTGCCAGTACTATTTCCACAGTTTTCACCTTCTTTATAGCCATATCTTCATTTATTAAATCTAGAGCTATTTTCAAATTCAGGCAATAAAAAAAAGACCATTTCTTAAAATGACCTCATTTTTAAAACCAATTTAGGGACCAATCATCTCTGAATTGTATTTTTATAATTAATAAAATTAGGATTATACCATGACTGTGTATATTCAACTATTTTTTTTCTTTTAGTAAAACCTTGATATTCAAAATAAAGCAAATAACGCTCTTCGGCTAACTTCAACTGCTCCGCAACAAAGGGCGCTTTTTCAACAGATTGGGCCTGAAAAATCGTATGAAACATAATTGGCTTTTTATTTCTAAAAGCCATATAATCATACAACGACAATTTTCCAAAATCATAGCGATGGGCATCTTCAAATTCTCTAAACGGAATATAAGATTTTTGAAAGGCGATTACTTGTTGTGACACCATTCTAGTCCGAATTAACTCGTAAAAATCTTCATATTTATTATCAAAAATCAATTGCAATTTGGGAGAATGATAAATGGCTTTAAATGACCAAACACGACTAGTAGTATTTATTTTATTAATACGCATAATTTGTGTAAACGAATTGGGCGCATCATCACCAATTTTCACCAAATTGTTAGTGCCCACTTCCACTAAATACGTCCCATCACCGCGCCTTTTTTCCAAAATATTATCAGCAACTAATGAATTAATCGCATTTTTAATAGTTGTACGACTGTAACCTAATTGACTAACTAAAGTTCGTTCATTCCAAATCCGTTCATTAAATTTAAAAGTCCCACTAGTAATTAAATTGAGAATTTTTTCCTTAGCTTCAATATACAAATAGGTCTTCAATCTCCTTCTCCTTTTTGAAAAATAAATTGGTCCGGCAACAGCACTGTTTCTTCCGAGCGAATAATCGTTCCTTGATTGTTACGAAAAATTGCTTTTTCTACCAAAACTTGTAAGCGGTCAACTTCTTGTTTGAACAATTTACGTTCCTGTTCATTAGCCCATGTCAACATCACATTTTGAGTGATTTGATTAACCTGACATTGATAATCTACTAGATTTTCCAAATCCATTAAATCACTTTGATCCAATTGTGGTAAAAAGCGGTTGGGAATTAAGGAAGTGATAATGGCAGTTGGTTGCTGTTGTTCTAACAAAACGAAGACGCGCTTTCTTAAGCGGCCTATTTTTTGTGCAAACATTGTATTATAAAAACCTGATTCTGCGACTTCTTGTACGTTAATCAACTTCGGATGCTGCTTAACTTTTTGAAGAGGAGTCGTATATTTTTTTAAATCAATTACTTCCATATTATTTTCAGACCATTCTATCAATAGCGTTCCATGCTTGGTAAATTGCTTATTACTAACATATTATATACCACCGTTTAATCGCTAATTATTCAGACTTTCAGCCACTGTTTCTGATTCTAATCAACTTGTAATAGCAAAAAAATAAGGTTGGAACAATAAGATTAATGATCGTACTCTATCTAGAAGTAAACGAACATTAATTCATTATTGCGTTCCAACCTTATTGTTTTTTAAAACAGATTAATTGATATGCAATTTTTGCCGTAAATTAGCAACTTTGGAGCCTAAAATCTTCTCCGCTAAGTGCGATTTTAAAATTAAATAACCATAGATCCCAACACCTAATACAACTTCCAGGCATAATAACACAATAGCCCACGGGCGACCTTGATTATTCACCAAATGATATGCAACAAAATCCAAGATTAAAATGGATACTAACATCACAACTGTTAACATAAAAATGCCACAAGTACGGTTAATGGTCGGCTGTAATTTAAACTCAAATTTCACACACAATAATCGCAACATCAGCCAACACGTGACCGCCATGCCAATAGCAGTCGCCATTAAGGGCCCAAAACTACTAAAAATTAAAATACATGGATATTGTACAAGCATTTTAACAATAAAACCAATCACAAAATATTTAATCGCCATTTTATTTTGATATAGTCCTTGTAAAATAGCTGACAAAACCGTAAATAACCCTAACAAGATAGCTACTACACAACTAAATTGTAACAAGTAAATCCCCAACTGATCATATCGATAAAACAAAATATACAAAGGCTTAGCTACTGCATACATGCCTAAAGCTGCCGGTAACATAACTAAGAAAAACAATTGTAAGATATTACCAATTTGATCTTGAATTTCTTTTTGGTTATGACGCGAATAAGCTGCTGACAATAAGGGGATCGCAGTAACAGCCATCGCTGTTGATAAAGAAACCACAATCATAATTAATTTATTTGCATTAAAGGCAAATAGAGCATACATGGCATTCAATGTGTCTTTACTAAAATGTTGAAACGACGACATCATTGAATTAAACGTCGACTGATCAAATAATTGGAATAAGATAATGCCAGAATCCAGAATAATAAAAGGAACTGCTTGGCGAATAATTTCTCCAAAAAAATTCTGATGACGTGTATCAATTTCAAATTTACTTTGTCGTGATAGACGGCGAATTTGCGGTAATTGCTTTAAAAAGTAAATTACCAACACTCCTAAACCAAAGACCGCACCAATGAAAGCTGCAAAGGTCGATTGCGTTACGGCACTAACATAACTGCCCTTTTGCACCTTCATAATTAAATACGTTGCCGCTAACATATAAATTACGCGCGCCACTTGCTCAATTAATTGAGAAACCGCTGAAGGTGCCATTTGTGAATAGCCTTGAAAATAGCCCCGCATGAGACTCATCAACGGAATGATTAATAACGCAATCGCCAAGGCTCTTAAAACTGGAATGGCATTGGCATTGCCATCAGCAAACCAATCACTCAAAAGCGGTGCGCCAAAATACATCAGCGCTGCACTAATTATGCCCATCCAAGCCATGATTTTGATGCCTTGTTTAAATAACTGGTTTCCCGCCGCATACTCGTTTAAAGCATTGTAATGCGCAATTTGTTTGGAAATTGCCCCGGGAATACCCGCCGTCGAAATTATCAAAAACAGACTATAGATATTATAGCCCTTAGCAAATAGGGCATTGGCCAAGGTAGCCGTTAAAACGGAACCAAACCACATATTCCACGGAATGATATAAATAGCACCCAAGACTCGCGAAAAAATACTTCCCGCCGTCATCCAAGCTGAACCCTTAATTAAATCATTTTTGCCACCAGTTACCGCAGTTGTCACTGTATTCTCTTCGACATCTTGATCCATCAAATTGATCCTCTCTAAAATTGATGAATTATTATTTTACCACAAAATTCACAATTTTTTGCGGAACCACAATGGTTTTTACAATCTTTTTATCAGCAATAAATGATTGTGTCTTTTCATCAGCTAATGCTCTTTGTTCTAAATCAGCTTTGGAAATATCAACTGGCACCGTAATCTTATTTCTTAACTTACCATTAACTTGCAAAATAACTTCGACTTCAGCACTAACTAGATCTTCTTCATTGTAAGTTGGCCATTGAGCATAAGTGATGGATTCATCATGACCTAATTTTTGCCAAATTTCTTCAGCAATATGCGGTACGATTGGGGCTAACATTTTAATTAAACCTTCAGCGTAATCCTTTGGAAACTGATCTTGCTTTTGCACAGCGTTGACAAAAGTCATCATTTGCGAAATTGCCGTATTAAATTGTAACTTTTCATAATGATCACTAACTTGTTTCACAGTTTCACTATAAATCTTTTTCAAATCAGCATTCGGCTGCTCGGTAATAAAATCAGTCCGCAAAGTGTTGTCATCATCTGCATTAATATATAAGCGCCAAACCCGCTCTAAGAAACGATAAGAACCAGCTAAGCCATCTTCACTCCAAGAAATGGAAGCATCTAACGGTCCCATAAACATTTCGTAAAGACGTAACGTATCAGCACCATATTCATCGACAACATCATCAGGATTAATAACGTTGCCTTTGGACTTCGACATTTTTTCGTGATTATTACCCAAAATCATTCCTTGATTAAATAATTTTTGGAACGGTTCTGGTGTCGGTACAACACCTAAATCGTATAAGAACTTATGCCAAAATCTTGCATACAGTAAATGCAGCACAGCATGTTCGGCTCCACCGACGTATAAATCAACGGGCATCCACTGTTTTAATTTTTCATAATCAGCGATTGCTTCATCATTATGTGGATCTACATAACGCAAGAAATACCAAGAACTACCAGCCCATTGTGGCATTGTATTGGTTTCCCGCCGACCTTTGCGGCCATTTTTATCAACCACATTGACCCAGTCAGTCAAGTTAGCCAACGGACTTTCAATCGTACCTGAAGGTTTAATATCATGTTCTGCTGGCAAACGTAATGGTAATTCATCTTCAGGAACTAAACTCGTGGTTCCATCTTCCCAATGAATAATTGGAATGGGTTCACCCCAGTAACGTTGCCGTGAAAAGACCCAATCTCGCAAGCGGTAATTAACTTTCTTTTGGCCAACCTGATGATCTTCTAACCACGCCAAAACCTTATCAATTGCCTGCTGTTTATTTAAACCATTTAAAAACTCCGAATTAATATGTTCACCATCACCTGTATAAGCATGATCACTGACATCACCACCCGCAATGACTGCTTTAATTGGTAAGTCAAACATTTTAGCAAATTCGAAATCCCGGTCATCATGTGCTGGAACAGCCATGATAGCACCCGTCCCGTAGCTAGCCAAGACATAATCAGAAATCCAAATTGGTAATCGATCGCCATTAATCGGATTAATAGCGTAAGCGCCTGTGAAAGCACCTGTTTTTTCAGTATTTAAATCGGTCCGATCCAAATCACTCTTTTTAGCAGTTGCTTCCTGATATTGTTGAACTTGTGCTTTTTGTTGTGGGGTAGTAATTTGATCCACTAGTTCATGCTCTGGAGCCATGACTACATAAGTAGCACCAAATAACGTATCTGGCCGTGTCGTAAAGACATTAAACGTTAAATCATGATCGGCAATCTCAAACTTAACTTCAGCACCGACTGACCGGCCAATCCAGTTGCGCTGCATTTCCTTAATATTTACGGGCCAATCGATTAAATCTAAATCATCCAATAAACGATCCGCATAAGCCGTAATTTTGAGCATCCATTGTCGCATTGGCTTACGGTAAACTGGAAAACCACCACGTTCAGTTTTACCGTTGACAATCTCCTCATTAGCGACTACTGTACCTAAATCTGGACTCCAATTAACAGGAACTTTGGCTTCATAAGCTAACCCCTGTTTATACAATTGTTCAAAGATCCACTGTGTCCATTTATAATAATTGGGATCAGTAGTATTAATTTCGCGCTCCCAATCGTAAGAAAAACCTAGCGAATTAATTTGTCGCTTAAATGTATCAATATTTTGTTGCGTAAAATCAATGGGATTATGTCCAGTTTTCAGCGCATATTGTTCAGCGGGTAAGCCAAACGCATCCCACCCCATGGGATGTAAGACATTGTAGCCTTGCATCCGCTTCATCCGGGCAATAATATCGGTCGCGGTATACCCTTCTGGATGACCAACATGCAAACCTTTACCAGACGGATAAGGAAACATATCTAACGCGTAAAAGTTTTTCTTATTTGGATCTTCTGTTGTTTTAAACGTCTTATGTTCGGCCCAATAGGCTTGCCATTTTTTTTCAATAACGTTGTGATTATAACCCATAATTACCCTCCTACAAAAAAAGTCCCATTGCTCTTGCAATAGGACGAAATTTACCCGCGGTACCACCTAAGTTTTATATATTAACTATATAACTCTCAAGTATTTAACGATACCCCGTGACTACTTACTATTAGTTCAGTAATCAAACTCCAAAGATGAGTTCATTAAAAAATATCTGTGAAATCACACTAACCTTCCACTCTCTGATAATCAATTTTTCAATTACTATTCCTTTGGTAAAAACTAATCTGACGCATATTATAAATAAAAATCACGCTAATTGCAACTAGTCTGACGAATTTTCAGTTGCAGCTTCCTGTGGCGAAACTTGAATTGAATTATCAGTAGCTGGGGTTGACTTAGTATTAGAAACTGCTTTAGCCTGCACAACTGGTGCTTTTTTAATAACAGCAGCTGGATCAGCATGATCTCCACTAGGAATTGTCCGTGAAAAATCAGTTTCAGTTTTTGCATCCTTAGGCCGATTGCTTGGTTTAGTACTAGGAGCTTGCAATATTTCCTTGTTGGTATTAATTAATTCATTCAGGGAATTATTAACAATAACCGGTAAAGCCGGCGTTTGTGTTTCGCTAGTAGCTGAAGCATCAGCTGCTGGATTTTGAAATTTATTTCTCACAATTACCGGGGCTTGTTGATTTTGATAAGTATTCCTTGTAGAATTATGGTTCACATCATTTGTGACTAAACTAACATTATTGACTACAATGTCATTGACACTTGGTTTAGTAGCATCAACTGGTTGATCAAACCGCGTTAGATTATACTTTTCAATCAAACTGTTCAATTTATCGGCATATGATGTATCCGTGGCATAACGCCCCGTTAAAAAGCTAGTAGCATCTTTATAGGAACTAGTTTTACTACGCCAAGCTCCAGAATACATGCCATTATCGCGCAGTAAACGAACGTAGTCTTCTAAGGACTCACGATAGGAGGGATACTTGCGAAAATTAGCTTGAATACCATACAAATTACCACTGCCATCATCTTCTTGCGTGGCCATATTAACCGCTGATCCTTGAAAACTGCCTTTAACACCAAACAAGTTATAATTAGGCGCCTGGGCTAAAGTACTTGTCCCCCAACCGCTTTCTAAGAGTGCTTGGGCTAACATAACTGAAGCATAAAGATCATTATTATTGGCTAACTTTTGCGCCGATAAACCCAAATAATTTAAAAATGTTTGATCCCCATATCCGGACGATGTGACCACATTTTCCAAGTTATCAGCATCATTGACGTTAATTGTCACTTGATCAAAACTATCAGCATAACTCGTCACACTACTATGCTTTAAAGCATTTAATGCAGTTAAACAACTTAAGCAACTAATTGCAACTAGTTTAACTGATCTTCTTAAATGTTTTTTCATCAAACAGACCCCCTTTATTTGCGACTGGGATAAAAATATACTAAGGTCTTTGTCCCAATCTCATTTATTAGTTAAACTTCCCACTACTTCAAGCTAATTATAGTCACCAATGAACTTAATCAATGCCCTTTCCGGTAAGATTTACCAAAAAATTAATTATTTTTTAGGAGATTATTAATGAAATTATCAAAACTATTACTTTTTCTTAGCATTTTCTTTATCTCTTGTTTTTTAATTTTGACAATGATGTTATTTCATCATCAGCCAGCATTACGGCACTGTGATTTCTGGTTTTTTCAACACTTAGCTTTTTTGAGTGAACATAATCGAACCTTCTTCAAATACATTACCACTATTGGCGCGCCTAAAGTCGTCTTTAGTCTAACTATCCTTATTAGCTTCATTTTAAAGAATCAACGCCAACGATTTTTTCTGCTTAGTAACGTAATAAGTAATTTATTATTAAACCAAGTTTTAAAAGCGCTCATTCACAGACCTCGTCCCAACTTAAATCATCTCGTCCAAGCAACTGGCTTTAGTTTTCCTAGCGGTCATGCTATGGCTACCACTGCTTTAATTGGGAGTTTAATTCTCATCTATTACCAAACTACGAAAAAAAAGCAATTACCATTTTTTTTAATGGTAATTGCCCTCATCATTATTATCAGTCGTCCCATTTTACACGTTCATTATTTTTCTGACGTTTTAGCAGGTACCTGTTTAGCTAGTGGAATTACTCTGCTGATTTACCTTGGCTTTTTTGAAAATCCTTTAACAAATAATCACTATGGTCAAAGAAATTGAGAATAACTGCCACAATTAAAATGATAATTCCCACTACAAAAATCCAGTGCAAGCCTTCATAAACAATTTGTCTAGCTGGTGCTAAATATTGTTTTGCTAACAAATGCGCGGTCGAAGAATTAATCATTTGATCCAACATTTTAAAAGTTAAACCTGAATGTTGTTGTACTCCTTGTGCCATTTTTAGGTTCATCACAATTCCAAAGACGGAAACCATCAAGGTTTGCCCCAAATTACGAGCTAACGTATTGAAACTGGTGGCCGTTCCCACTTCATCTGCTGTGACTACACTTTGCGAAGTAACCGTGGAAGTTGTAATCGACAAACCAAAACCAAAACCAACCACCGCAGAGATAATTAGAAAAATGCCAAAGGCCGTTTTTAACGGTAACAACAGATAGCACCCACAGCCAACCACTAGAAAGCTAAGTGCAAATAACGTAATTTTATGCGGTGGATATTTAGCAATCATTTTACCAGAAATATAAGAACCAAATAACCAAACTACCGAACTAGGTGTAACCACAAAGCCCCCCATCGACGGCTTCAGTCCTAAAACGCTCTGCATCCAAATTGGCAAATAAGCATCAAAACCAATCAAAAAACCAGAAATTAATAGAATCGACACATTTTGTACAACAAAAGTACGATTTTTAAATAATTTTAACGGCAAAATTGGATCTGCTTTTTGCCGTTCGACCTTCACAAATACAAAAGCACCTAATACGGCTGCTACTAACAAAATTAAACTAATTAGCCAAGCATGGGCATTATTTAAGTTCTGTAGCCCGAGCATTAAACAAACTAAGACGAACGTTAATAAGATAATACCTTGAAAATCAACCGGCTCACGCACAGCTTGACTGCGCTTAGGTTCATGCAAAAATAATTGAATCAAGATAATTGTAATCAAACCAATGGGAATATTAATGGCAAAGACCCAATGCCAAGACAGTTGTTCAACAATAAAACCACCTAACAAAGGCGCCACAATTGAGGCAATTCCCCAGGCAGACCCATTTAAGCCAATCATATTGGCCCTTTTTTCTAACGGATAAATATCAGCTAAAACGGTATACGTCAACGGCTGAATTGCCCCAGCACCTAGTCCTTGTAAAACCCGTGACAAAATTAGTTGCAACATAGAATGCGAAATACAACATAAAAAAGAACCCAAGACAAAAATTAATAAGCCAATATTTAATAAAATTTTACGACCATAGCGATCAGATAATTTACCATAAATCGGCGTCGTGACCGCGCTCATTAATAAATAGATTGAAAAGACCCAATTCATTAATTTCAAGCCATGTAAATCACTAATAATTGTCGGCATCGCCGTCGAAACAATCGTGCCTTCGACGGCTGTCATGAAAGTTGCTACAAAGACTGCAACCGTGACCCACTTAACGTTTGTTTTTTTTACTATTGAATTCACAATATCCCTACTTTTGAATAGCTTGCTGAATCGCTGTAACTTTGTCTAATTGTTCCCATGGTAATTGCACATCAGTGCGCCCAAAATGGCCATAAGCAGCCGTTTGCTTATAAATTGGCCGCTTTAGATCTAACATTTCAATAATTCCGGCTGGTCTTAAATCAAAGACTTCCCGAATAGCTTGCACAATTTGCGAATCACTATAATCACTTGTATTAAAGGTATTAACATTAATAGAAACTGGACGTGCTACCCCGATCGCATAAGCTAATTGAATTTCAATTTGATCAGCGACCCCAGCAGCAACTAAATTTTTAGCCACATAACGTGCCGCATAACTAGCTGAACGATCAACCTTAGTCGCATCTTTACCGGAGAAAGCTCCACCACCATGATGAGCAAAACCACCATAGGTATCGACAATAATTTTACGACCAGTTAATCCAGTATCACTACTTGGACCACCTAAAACGAAGCGTCCAGTTGGATTAATAAAGAATTTAGTTTCAGCATCCAATAATTCAGCTGGAATAACTTGTTTAATCACTTTTTCAATCACATCTTGCCGTAAATCAGCTAACTTGACATCCGGATCATGCTGCGTACTTAAAACAACTGTATCAACCCGTAAAGCTTTCCAGTTATCATCATATTCGACAGTAACTTGCGCCTTTGAATCCGGGCGTAAATAAGTCAATTCATGTTGTTTGCGGACCTGAGTCACCTTGTAAACCAACTTGTGAGCCAAGATAATCGGCAAAGGCATAAACTCCGGTGTTTCATTGGTAGCATAACCAAACATCAAGCCTTGATCGCCAGCACCAATTTGATCTAGCGGATCAGTATCATTGTCTGAATCTCTTTTTTCTAAGGCGTCATCCACCCCTTGCGCAATATCAGGCGATTGTTGATCAACCGCAATAATCACGGCACAAGTATCAGCATCAAAACCGTAAGCCGAATCCGTATAGCCAATTTCACGAATCGTTTGACGTACAATAGCTTGCATATCAACGTAAGCGGTCGTTGATATTTCGCCAGCAACCAAAACTAATCCAGTGGTCACTGTAGTCTCACAAGCAACCCGTGCTTGCGGATCCTTAGCTAAAATAGCATCCAAAATAGCATCACTAATTTGATCAGCTATTTTATCTGGATGTCCTTCTGAAACAGATTCCGATGTAAAGAAATGACGTTCTTTTTCCATAAAAATACTTCCCCCTTGAATTTAGGTTACAGGTAAGCTAAATAGCCCCATCGGGAATTTAGTTAACTAAAATATGTTATCACATATTTAAAAACATTAATACTTAATTATTTATAAACATAATCACGAGTCATTGGCAAGCCAGTTCCAGAAGGACCCTTAGTTAACAGATATTGCACAACATCAATATGTCCGGAGGCAAAGGAAGCAGCACAAGCTTGTAAATACAAATCCCACATGCGACTAAAACGTTCGTCCATCATCTCAATGACTTCTGGTAATTTAGCTTGGAAATTATGATCCCAAATTTCAAGGGTTTTTTGATAATGTCTACGTAACATTTCAGTATCAGCAATTTGCAATCCGGAACCAATAATATTTTGGATATTTTCTGTTAAGCCGGGAATGTACCCACCTGGGAAAATCCACTTATCAATCCAGCCATTGGAACCACCATGTTGTGTTTGCATCGTAATTCCGTGAATCAACGCTTTACCATTGTCAACTAAGAAATCACTAACATCTTGGAAATAACCTGGCAAGTTTTCCTCACCTACATGTTCAAACATGCCCACAGAAACAATGTAATCCCACTGACGGCCCTTCAGTTCACGGTAGTCCGTCAATAAGATTTCTGCGCGATCTTGCAGACCTAATTTTTCAATCTGTGCAGTCACATATTTATACTGTTCTTCACTTAAAGTAATGCCCGTAACCTTTAAATCATATTTTTGTGCAGCAGTCAGCATTAAAGTACCCCAGCCACAACCAATATCTAATAACGTTTTGCCTGGTTGAGGATCTAACTTTTTCAAAATATGATTAACTTTATTCAACTGTGCAGTTTTTAAATCATCATCTTCATGTTCAAAATACGCACAAGAATAAGTTAGCGTCTCATCTAACCAAAGTTTATAAAAGTCATTACCAATATCGTAATGATCTTGAACATATTCTTGATTTTTACTCTCTGAATGTTGACGGTTGGAAACAAATTGTTTAAATTTTTTATTGTATAAAAAGCTATCTTTACTTTGATAAGCGGCTAAAATTAAATCTTCGATACTGCCATCGATCTCAATTTTCTTATCCATATACGCTTCACCTAAAGCAATTGAAGCGTTAGCTGCAATCTCTTTAATTGGAATAGCTTCATGAATAGTAATATGAATTTGGGGATCGCCAGTACCATAAGTTTCAGTCTTACCATCCCAATAGGTTACCTTAAGAGGAATATTAAACGAATTTTTTAATAACTCTTTATAAAAAGTTTTTTCTAACATAGATTATTGACCTCATTTCTCAATCCAATAGTCCTACATTACACCATTAGCTAATAATCTTCAAATTTAGTAAAATTAAACTAGTCTTCATAAAGGAGTTCAGCAATGAAACTAATCAATTCCGCAACTAATCTCATAAGTTTGTTAATTTATCCGATGATTTTAACTTTAAAATACCCCACCAACTATGATCACAATAGTATGGTGTCGTTAATCTTAACAATTCTGATTGTTGTTTATAGTAATATTTTCCACCCCTTAAAAGCCAATAAATATTTCAATCTTATTTATTTCGTATTCAGTCTGGCAATTGCTTATTTGTTAAAATTGCAATCGTACCCTCACTACCTCTTTATTCTTTGGTTATGCGAATTACTAATTTGCTTATTTATTGCTAATAATTCTGTTTCAACTTTTATCTGGAATTTTTTTCTGCCGATTTTTAGTAGTATTGTCATTGTTTTTCCAATACTTCATTTTTTATCCGCCCAAATTATTTTAAATATTATTTTAATTAATTTTTTTACTTTACTGACTACACTAACTAACAACTCGCACCAGATTTTTATCGGTGGGTTTTGCATTGGAGTAGTTTTATTGGGATTATACCTACTACATTATTTAACCAACTTAGCAGTTGTGAGCTATTTAGGTTGCTTTTTAATAATTTTAATAGTTAAATATTTACTCCATTTAAAACTAAACGATTACCAATTAGATATTGTGCGAGGAATTTTTAGTTTTTTAAATTACTTCATTTAAATTTTAATGCTAAAATATTTGCGAAAGTAAAAGTACAGTCTGGCTGGTAATCCAGATCTAATTTTAATAATTAGCAGTAACTAAACCACTCGCAAACAAGAAGCTAACGCTAAAGGAAAAATTCCCTTATAAAAGCAAAGATAACAAAATAGTCTAGCTTATCAACATAAACCTGAATTAAAAATGACACTTCTAATTAGGAAGTGCCATTTTTGATTGTATACATTTTTTAATGGTCCAAGTGACAATATGCAAAAACATATGACCACTCCCAAACCAACAACAACGGATCATACTTATTATTTTCAATAGCATTAACAGTTTGCCGTATAACATTAGCTAATTCAGCTAACTGCGCCTGTGAATAACGCTGTTTTTTTAAAATTGGCAATCTTATTTTCCATATTGTATTCCACTTCATAATGTCAAATAACTTTAACACTTTTAGTCAAACCTAGTATAAACACAAAAAAAGCATTAATTAATTATCAATGCTTTACCAGGATATTAAAAATGGAAGATACAGGGCTCGAACCTGTGACCCTCTGCTTGTAAGGCAGACGCTCTCCCAACTGAGCTAATCTTCCAAAAATGACCCGTACGGGATTTGAACCCATGTTACCGCCGTGAAAGGGCGGTGTCTTAACCACTTGACCAACGGGTCAGAACAAATATTTATTTATAAAATAAAATGGAAGATACAGGGCTCGAACCTGTGACCCTCTGCTTGTAAGGCAGACGCTCTCCCAACTGAGCTAATCTTCCAAAAATGACCCGTACGGGATTTGAACCCATGTTACCGCCGTGAAAGGGCGGTGTCTTAACCACTTGACCAACGGGTCAGCTAAAAGCTAACGGAGAGTAAGGGATTTGAACCCTTGATACAGGTAAAAGCCCGTATACATGATTTCCAATCATGCTCCTTCAGCCACTCGGACAACTCTCCAAATAAAAACTCCGGTTGTCAGACTCGAACTGACGACACCCTGATTAACAGTCAGATGCTCTACCAACTGAGCTAAACCGGAATAAGAGCAGCATGGCAACGACCTATCCTCGCAGGTAGTTTCCCACCAACTACTTTCGGCGCTGAGAAGCTTAACTTCTGTGTTCGGCATGATTCCAGGTGTTTCCTCCTCGCTATCGCCACCACACTTGCTCTCTTCTTACCTTCTGAAAGAACCTTAGTCCTCTCAAAACTGAATATTATGTTCTTACTCGACACCCTTGGTTAAGCCCTCGACCGATTAGTATTGCTCAGCTCCATGTATCACTACACTTCCACTCGCAACCTATCTACCTCATCTTCTTTGAGGGGTCTTACTTCATTACTGAATGGGAAATCTCATCTTGAGGTGGGTTTCACACTTAGATGCTTTCAGCGTTTATCCCTTCCATACTTAGCTACCCAGCTATGCCTTTGGCAAGACAACTGGTACACCAGTGGTATGTCCATCCCGGTCCTCTCGTACTAAGGACAGATCCTCTCAAATTTCCTACGCCCGCGACGGATAGGGACCGAACTGTCTCACGACGTTCTGAACCCAGCTCGCGTACCGCTTTAATGGGCGAACAGCCCAACCCTTGGGACCGACTACAGCCCCAGGATGCGATGAGCCGACATCGAGGTGCCAAACCTCCCCGTCGATGTGAACTCTTGGGGGAGATAAGCCTGTTATCCCCAGGGTAGCTTTTGTCCGTTGAGCGATGGCCCTTCCATACGGTGCCACCGGATCATTAAGCCCGACTTTCGTCCCTGCTCGACTTGTCTGTCTCGCAGTCAAGCTCCCTTCTACCTTTACACTCTACGAATGATTTCCAACCATTCTGAGGGAACCTTTGGGCGCCTCCGTTACTGTTTAGGAGGCGACCGCCCCAGTCAAACTGCCCACCTGACACTGTCTCCCGCCGTGCTTCAACGGCGCGGGTTAGAGCTTTCATATAACAAGGGTAGTATCCCACCAGCGCCTCCTTCGATACTAGCGTACCGATCTCTACGGCTCCTACCTATCCTGTACATGTTACACAAAAACTCAATATCAAGCTACAGTAAAGCTCCATGGGGTCTTTCCGTCCTGTCGCGGGTAACCTGCATCTTCACGGGTATTATAATTTCACCGAGTCTATCGTTGAGACAGTGCCCAAATCATTACGCCTTTCGTGCGGGTCGGAACTTACCCGACAAGGAATTTCGCTACCTTAGGACCGTTATAGTTACGGCCGCCGTTTACTGGGGCTTCAATTCTGGGCTTCGACCAAAGTCTAACTCATCCTCTTAACCTTCCAGCACCGGGCAGGCGTCAGCCCCTATACGTCATCTTACGATTTTGCAGAGACCTGTGTTTTTGATAAACAGTTGTTTGGGCCTTTTCACTGCGGCTGGCTCTTACACCAGCACCCCTTCTTCCAAAGTTACGGGGCTATTTTGCCGAGTTCCTTAACGATAGTTCTCTCGCTCACCTTAGGATTCTCTCCTTGACTACCTGTGTCGGTTTGCGGTACGGGTATTCAGTGTCTCACTAGAAGCTTTTCTCGGCAGTGTGACTATTGTGCTTCGCTACTTTAATTTCGCTCCCTATCACAACTCATCCTTCGCGGTTATAAGCATTTGACTCATATCCAGACTCGCTGCTTAGACATGCTTTTCCAGCTGCATGCTCACAATTCATCTCCTGCGTCCCTCCATCGTTCAAACAACACTGAACAGTACAGGAATCTCAACCTGTTTTCCATCGATTACGCCTCTCGGCCTCATCTTAGGTCCCGACTAACCCTGGGCGGACGAGCCTTCCCCAGGAAACCTTAGTCATCCGGTGGACCAGATTCTCACTGGTCTTTCGCTACTCATACCGGCATTCTCACTTCTAAGCTCTCCACCAGTCCTCTCGATCTGGCTTCTTCGTGCTTACAACGCTCTCCTACCACGTACATCTTTCGATGCACATCCACAGTTTCGGTACCATACTTAGCCCCGGTACATTTTCGGCGCAGAACCACTCGACTAGTGAGCTATTACGCACTCTTTAAATGAGTTGCTGCTTCTAAGCCAACATCCTAGTTGTCTGTGCAGTTCCACTTCCTTTTCCACTTAGTATGGATTTTGGGACCTTAACTGGTGATCTGGGCTGTTCCCCTTTCGACGATGGATCTTATCACTCACCGTCTGACTCCCGGAGAAAGATCTTTGGCATTCGGAGTTTATCTGAATTCAGTAACCCATGTTGGGCCCCTAGTCCAAACAGTGCTCTACCTCCAAGATCCTCTTCTCCGAGGCTAGCCCTAAAGCTATTTTGGAGAGAACCAGCTATCTCCAAGTTCGTTTGGAATTTCACCGCTACCCACACCTCATCCCCGCAATTTTCAACTTACGTGGGTTCGGTCCTCCAGTGCGTTTTACCGCACCTTCAACCTGGACATGGGTAGGTCACTTGGTTTCGGGTCTACGACTACGTACTCTCTTTCGCCCTATTCAGACTCGCTTTCGCTGCGGCTCCGTCTTCTCAACTTAACCTCGCACGCAATCGTAACTCGCCGGTTCATTCTACAAAAGGCACGCCATCACTCTTTAACGAGCTCTGACTACTTGTAGGCACACGGTTTCAGGATCTATTTCACTCCCCTTCCGGGGTGCTTTTCACCTTTCCCTCACGGTACTTGTTCTCTATCGGTCACTAGGGAGTATTTAGCCTTGGGAGATGGTCCTCCCTGCTTCCGACGGGGTTTCACGTGCCCCGCCGTACTCAGGATACTGGTAGAGTGTCTCTGATTTCGCCTACTAGACTATCACTATCTCTGGTTCAGCTTCCCAACTGATTCAGCTATCTTCGACTATCTCACGTCCCAGTCCTACAACCCCAAAGAGCATGCTCTCTGGTTTGGGCTCTTTCCGTTTCGCTCGCCGCTACTCAGGAAATCGATTTTTCTTTCTCTTCCTATGGCTACTTAGATGTTTCAGTTCACCACGTCTTCCTCACTTACAACTTTCGTCGCAGTGTGACTAAGCTTTACCTTAGCCGGGTTCCCCCATTCGGATATCTCCGGATCTTCGTTTACTTACAACTCCCCGGAGCATTTCGCTGTTCGTTGCGTCCTTCTTCGGCTCCTAGTACCTAGGCATCCACCGTGCGCCCTTATTATCTTAACCTTACTTATTACTTCTTACTTTCGAATCTCTCGATTCTCGGTGTCTTTCTTCTCATAATATTCAGTTTTCAAAGTACTAATGTCCTTGACAGTTTCCTGTCAATGGAGGTTAACGGGATCGAACCGATGACCTCCTGCTTGCAAAGCAGGTGCTCTCCCAGCTGAGCTAAACCCCCGTACTATTTCTATGGGCCTAAATGGACTTGAACCATCGACCTCACGCTTATCAGGCGTGCGCTCTAACCAGCTGAGCTATAGGCCCGATTTCTTTCGCGCTTGTCTCTTGGTGCCCTGAGAGTAGACCTCTCAAAACTAAACAAAGTTTCTTGCCAACTGCTTTCCGTTTATTTTTCCTTAGAAAGGAGGTGATCCAGCCGCAGGTTCTCCTACGGCTACCTTGTTACGACTTCACCCTAATCATTTGTCCTACCTTAGACGGCTAGCTCCCCGAAGGGTTACCCCACCGGCTTTGGGTATTACAAACTCTCATGGTGTGACGGGCGGTGTGTACAAGGCCCGAGAACGTATTCACCGTGGCATGCTGATCCACGATTACTAGCGATTCCAACTTCATACAGGCGAGTTGCAGCCTGCAATCCGAACTGAGAATGGTTTTTAGAGTTCTGCTTGCCCTCACGAGTTCGCTTCTCGTTGTACCATCCATTGTAGCACGTGTGTAGCCCAGGTCATAAGGGGCATGATGATTTGACGTCGTCCCCACCTTCCTCCGGTTTGTCACCGGCAGTCTCACTAGAGTGCCCAACTTAATGCTGGCAACTAGTAACAAGGGTTGCGCTCGTTGCGGGACTTAACCCAACATCTCACGACACGAGCTGACGACAACCATGCACCACCTGTCTTCCTGTCCCCGAAGGGAACCCTGTATCTCTACAGCTTTCAGGAGATGTCAAGACCTGGTAAGGTTCTTCGCGTTGCTTCGAATTAAACCACATGCTCCACCGCTTGTGCGGGCCCCCGTCAATTCCTTTGAGTTTCAACCTTGCGGTCGTACTCCCCAGGCGGAGTGCTTAATGCGTTAGCTGCAGCACTGAGAGGCGGAAACCTCCCAACACTTAGCACTCATCGTTTACGGCATGGACTACCAGGGTATCTAATCCTGTTCGCTACCCATGCTTTCGAGCCTCAGCGTCAGTTACAGACCAGAGAGCCGCCTTCGCCACTGGTGTTCTTCCATATATCTACGCATTTCACCGCTACACATGGAGTTCCACTCTCCTCTTCTGCACTCAAGTTTGACAGTTTCCGATGCACTTCCTCAGTTAAGCTGAGGGCTTTCACATTCAGACTTTTCAAACCGCCTGCGCTCCCTTTACGCCCAATAAATCCGGACAACGCTTGCCACCTACGTATTACCGCGGCTGCTGGCACGTAGTTAGCCGTGACTTTCTGGTTGAATACCGTCACTACTTGAGCAGTTACTCTCAAGCACGTTCTTCTTCAACAACAGGATTTTACGATCCGAAAACCTTCTTCATCCACGCGGCGTTGCTCCATCAGACTTTCGTCCATTGTGGAAGATTCCCTACTGCTGCCTCCCGTAGGAGTTTGGGCCGTGTCTCAGTCCCAATGTGGCCGATTACCCTCTCAGGTCGGCTACGTATCATCGCCTTGGTGGGCCTTTACCTCACCAACTAGCTAATACGCCGCAGGTCCATCCTTTAGTGACAGCCGAAACCGTCTTTCATTCCTTAATCATGTGATTAAGCACTTTATGCGGTATTAGCAACTGTTTCCAATTGTTATCCCCCGCTAAAGGGCAGGTTACCTACGTGTTACTCACCCATCCGCCGCTCGCGTCCATATCTTCCTACCCGAAGGTATTCCGTTACTTCTGCTCGCTCGACTTGCATGTATTAGGCACGCCGCCAGCGTTCGTCCTGAGCCAGGATCAAACTCTCATTTTTTGTTAGTTTGTTGACTCAGACTTAGAACTCTAACGTTCTTTGTCTTCTTTATTACTTTTAAATTGACAGGTTCTTTTTCAAGAACCCAGCACTTGGCTTTTAAAGAAACTTTGTTCAGTTTTCAAAGATCTACTTAACTTTTTGTTGATTACCACTTGATTAAGCGGCTCATTTAGTTTATCATCTTATCATGAGCTTGTCAACTGTTTTTTTTATTTGCTTAACAGTGACGCGCATGACTCATTGACAACAGAAAATATATTATCAACTTTTTTACCCTTTTGCAACCCCTTTTTGACATTTTTTGCAAATTCCTTGGATATTTAATTCGATTTTTTCTATTTCAAACCCTGAATCCTTGATTAACCGCCGTTTTAAAGATTCATAATCATGATAATTAATATCGTAAACTTGCCCACAAATTCGGCAAATTGCATGAAAATGTTCTTGGTGATAATAATCAAAATGAATTGACCTATCATCATAGGTCAATTCATTAATTGGAGTTATTTTAGACAAAAACTTGAGATTATTATAGACAGTAGCAATACTAACATTGGAAGTGACCTCATCTTTGAGATCGTTATAAACCATTTCCGCTGTAGGATGATTTTGATGGGTCATCATATATTTCAAAATAAGCAATCTCTGTTCAGTCATCCTTACTTTGTGTTGCCTTAGGTCTTGAACTTGTTCCTGAAATTCTTCTTCAAATTGATCAGTATCCAAACTTAGCCACTCCTTTCTTAATTAGCTAGCTCTGGAGCGTCTGTGTGATAGAGATTCATTAATGATTTATTATTATTCTTATATTCCAAGCTAGACTTATCTTTTTTATTCTGAGCCTTTAATTTCTTTAAGGATTTCTTTTTAGAATAATTAAAATCTTTTTTATTTACTTTGTCAAACCCCTTTGGTGTGTAGAACCTCAGCAGATCACCAGTAATAATCTTATCCGACAATGATAATTCAGTTGCTACTTTATTAGACATAGCATCAACACGACTTTTTTGTTCTGGGGTCAAGTCTTTTGCCGCTTTACCATTCTTAGTATAGTAGTAAGCACCGTTGACCTTCGTAAATTCTGGGGATACAAAGTCTCCGTTCCGAAAGGCAACTAATTGTGGATGTTTATTCGACAATAAATCAGAACCAAATTGAATATTATTACGATTATTAACACCCAATAAATTCAAAATTGTTGGTAATGCATCGATTTCGCCACCGTACGTGTGATTAACTCCACCTTGCAAACCATTCATATGAATCATAAATGGTACCCGTTGAAATTGGGCATTATCAAAATCGTTAAATTTGTCCTTACCTAATAACTTAGCAACAGCCTTCTTATGATTACCTGAAATACCGTAGTGATCCCCATAAAAGACTACCATACTGTTTTTATCTAAGCCTGTAGCTTTCAACCAATTCATAAATTCACCAATTGATTGATCTAAATAATGTGCTGTTTGTACATAACCATCAACAGTTTTATCACCGGTATTAGTTTTAGAAATGGTCTGATTCTTTTTATCTAACAAATACGGATAGTGGTTCGTAACGGTAATCACTTTAGCATAAAAAGGTTGCGGCAACTGTTGGATATAACTAGCAGTATCCTTCATAAAGATCTTATCTTTCATACCATAACCAACATTATAATTTTTCTTTTGCTTATAGTAATTGGAGCTAAAGAAATAGTTATACCCCCAGGATTTATAAGTGTTATCGCGATTCCAAAAACTAGGTACATCGCCATGAAAAGATGCGGTTGTATAACCATGCTGATCTAAAATAGCTGGCGCAGCTTGAAAGGTATTCGATGTACCGTCAGTTACCATCGCTGCCCCTTCAGGCAAGCCAAATAAAGAATTTTCCATCATCATTTCGGCATCTGCAGTCTTACCTTGTCCTACTTGATTAAAGAAGTTATCAAAACTCAAAGTATTACTTTCATGATAAATCTTATTCAAATTAGGAGTAACTTCTTGATTATCCCATTTAAAATCTAATAAAAATTGTTGGAAACTTTCCAAATGAATCACAAAAACATTTTTACCCTTAGCTACTCCGGTATATTGCACATTCGGAGCAACATAATTGTTACTCATATAGTTCTTAACTGTCTTCATATCAGAACTATCAGCACTAGCTTTGACTGCGCTAGTTTTCGCAGCTTTGACTGTATCATAAACCGAATAAGCATTTAAGCCTAAATATTTCACAATATAATTATTATCAAACGTCCGGGTTAATAAGCCTGAACGATCCTGTTGCGCCAAAGTTAAGTTAATCCCAAAGCTAACAATAGCAATACCTGTAATGGTCAAAGGGATTTTCGTAGTTAACTTTTGAATATCTATTTTCACAACTTTAAAAGCTAACAAAATAATTAATACTAAAACATCTGCAAAAGCTAAAAAGTCAGTTGGTCTAATAATTCCTACAATGCTGGTACCCAGATTATTCGAAACAGAACTAGAACCCTTAATTAACGTCAAAGTTAAAAAATCCGAAAATTCTCGATAATATAAAATATTAGCAAAGAGCCAAGTTGACGTAATTAGATCAATAATCATCATGTAAATGTATGATTTACGCCCCTTCAAATAAAGCGCAATTCCTAATAATAAAATGGTTGTTGGAATAGGATTTAAGAATAACAAAAACGCCTGCATGCTCGTCTTGATTCCTAAATTAAACTTATTCAAACAAATCAAATAAGTTTTAATCCAACACAAAACCACCGCTAAAGTAAAAAAGCCTAGCTTAGTGTTGAAAGTTTTTGCTAATTTTTTTCCGAAGTTCTTCATTCTGAAATCTTTCCTCCACGTACCGAATACTGAGTACGTTCATTAATTGGTTTAAATGCAATGGCAATAATTCCTAAAAACATGCCTAAATAATAAGTTATAAAGCGCCAAATAAACATGCCTAAAACCAGTTGACTTGGCAAGCTAATGTACTGTGAGAATAAAGTGCGAAAACTATATTCAGCGCCACCTGTACCACCCGGAATAGGAAAAATGGATGTGATCATGACAATCATTACTTGTGTAATTAAAACGTTAATGATATTAACATGTTGCACGTGTAAAGCCAACAAAGTGAAATAAACCACTAAATAATAAAAAATTAATTGAATAAAAGTCAAAACAGCTGCTTTACAAACTTTTCGCCGTTCTTTTTTTAAAATTAAACTTTCTTGGTAAAAATTGTCAATTTTATTAAGCACCTTAGTTGTCCAATGCTGTACTTTGGTTGTATTAACAAACAAACCGACAAATTTCATGATTAATAATGTTACTTGGCACGTAAAACGATAATAAAACATAATCATTAATAATACACCAATTGTCACAACGTGTAACAAAAAACCACAAACAATCAAGATAGCTAATCCGGCAAAATGGTGCGCAATTTGGTCAAATTGAAAAAGCATTGCAATGATAAAGTTAATTAAAACAATCGTTTGATATATAACAAATTTCATTAATAGAACTGAACTACCACGGCCTACCTCGACCCCTGATTGAACTAAAGAAACGATTTGTGCGGGTTGTCCACCCGAAGAAAAAGGTGTAATCGCGTTAAATAAAGCTTGGATCCAAGGAATTCTTAAAATATTCCACCAATGATGTAACTCATCATCACGATTCTGCAACAAAACTTTTAAAACTAAAGCCTCAAAAAAGAACGAACAAAACATTGATCCAAAAGCGATCAGTAGCCACCACCAATTGATAGTGGTTGCTTGATGCAACAATGATTGCAAGTTAGTTTTATGAATTTCAAAAGCAAAGATTCCCCCGCCAATCGCGAGCATTACTAACATTGCTCCAAAATTTTTACGATTCATTAATCGTTCCTCATCTGTTGAAATTGGTTTAAATAAAAATCATGCCAAATTCGGCTCAAATGTTCTTGTGAATAATAATGAGCAGCACTAATCGCTTTTTGTGCTAAAGCCGCTAATTGTTCTGGATCATGTTGCAATTCTCGTAAAGCTTGATTCATGGCTGCATAGTCCTGAGCTGGACGATATTTATCAGCAATAATTGCTTGGTAAAGTTCCAAATCACGCAACATTACTGGTGTGCCTGTATTAAAGGCTTCTAGCACCGACATTGGGAACAATTCATCATACGAAGGTAATAAAAATAAATCAGCCGCATTTAAATATTCATTTAATTGCGTACGCGGAATAATATCTGTAAAAGTTAAATTTTTCGGTGCTTGGCGAATCATCTGTTTATAACGGTCATAGCCGTCAGTAATTGCGCCAAACGAAAAACCACCGGCCCAAATAAATTGGACATCAGGATTTTCCACCGCTAAGCGATAAAAATCATCAATACCTTTACGTTTTTGCACTTGACCATCGCCAAAAACCATGAAATCAGTTGGAGCCAAACCCAATTGAGCCCGAACTTGATTCCGTTTTTTGTCAGAAAACCGGTAAAATTCCATGTTCGAGACAAAATTTGGAATATACGTCACTTTTTGTGGGTCAATCCCATGTTGTGCTAACTTAGGAATAAAACTCGGATTAACCACAATCAAATGATCCATGCGTTGATAGAATGAAATAATATATTTGCTAACTAGCCCTTGTGCCATTTTAGGAATTCGCAAACTACCTTGTAGTGTTTCTGGCAAAAAATGAACATAGCCAATTTTTCGGCCGCGATTTTTCATAAAAGTAGAAGCATAAAACTGCGGATCAACGGTGTGATAGTGACTAATATCGCTGGTGTGGACAAAGTCATTGACATTTATTTGAAAATCTTGACTTAAAGAAGTGTTTAATAATTGCATCAACTCAGTATAAGCACTGCCAACTCCTTGACCTGCTACTTTTTGTGATGACGAAAACATCGTGATTTTAATCATCGTAATATTGACCGTCCTTTAATGGCTCATTAGCTAATTTTTTACGTAAAAAATATTTATAAGCATCTTGATAAAAGTTTAAGACTTGATCACCAAATAAATCGGCTGAAATTTCATGTAATTTTTTCTTTCGTGGTTCCGGATCATCAAAAGCTCTTGGATGATCCAAATATTGTAACACTAAATTAGCGAACTGTTTGGGATCTTCATAAGTGACTCCAAGTGCTGGATCATCAAGTAAATTATCAGTGTAAGGACTCGAACGCACCACACACTTTAAACCAGAAGCTAATGCCTCAATAAATGTTAAGCCCTGTGATTCCGTATCACTAGCGGAAACAAACAAATCTGCCATTTGATAATATGGCGCCACGTGATCATGATCAACTTCACCAGTAAATAAAACGTGTTGCTGTAAACTTAACTGTTGAACCTGTTGGACTAAATCAGATTTATCAGGGCCACCACCAACAATGACTAAAATTAGTTCGGGATAATATTTAATTAATTGTGGTAACTGTTGAATTAATAATTCAATCTTTTTTTCATTGGCAATACGACTGAGCGTCAATAAAATAGGATGCCGATCAGTTAGTTGCCAACGTTGTAACAACGGTTGTGGGTCAAGTTGCTGGGTAAAAGCCGACAAATCAACTCCGGTCGGAATAATTTGCATCGGCGTTTTAATACCATAACCGCGTAAAGTATCATAAACGCGTTGACTAGGCGCAATCACACCAGACATTCCGGAAATAAATAACTTGGACATTTGCTTAACGTGTGCTGGCTTTAATAAATGACCATTCAAAACATAGTGCAAGTAATCTTCATACATCGTGTGATACGTGTGCACACACGGAATTTTTAAGCTATGCGCAACAAACTTACCAATCAGTCCCAGTGAAAATTCCGTTTGCGTATGCACAATATCTAAATCTAATTCTTTTGCCAATTTTAATGCATGAAACATTCCACGATACGCAATACGCCGATCGGTAAACGAAATAAACGGAATACTGCCTAAACGAAAAATATTAGGTTCCACAGTATTTTTAGCAACATGCGGATCAGAGGTTGTAAAAATATAAACTGTATCTCCCTTACGTTCTAAGTCATTCTTTAAAGTTTGAATAGACGTTGCTACACCACTAACTTGGGGGAAATAAGTATCCGTAAATATCCCAATATTCATTATTTCATACTCCCTTAAATCAGGTTGATATGCCTAATTATAACAAAATAAGTCGCCAAAACATATTATCGTAATAAAAAAAGCAGTTTTTCAACTGCTTTAGGAAAGCAACTTTTTAAATTGCCGATTTTTCCACAAAATGGAAAACAAAATATATCCAATCAATACTGCAATAAACTCACCAATAAAAATATATACTATCGTTAAAAATAATGGTGCCTTCGTCATAATGTTGAGTTCCAAACCCACAATCACACCGTTAACAATGCCAGCAATCACGGGGACCCAATAGCCTTTGTGAAGATGAATTATTAATAAGAAAGTTAGTAACGACGCAAAAGTTCCGACAAAAATATCCACCGCCGCCGTCGGGCTAAATAAATTAGTAATAAAACAGCCTAAGGTTAAGCCGGGAATAAACTTTTTATTGTAAAAAGGTAACATGACCAAAACTTCTGAGATGCGTAGTTGAATATTGCCGTAGGCTAAAGAATTTAAAGGTGGGGTAATGGTCAATACCACATAAATTGCTGCCATTAGCGCATTTAAAATCCAATCATGAGTTGAAAACTCTGCAAAATATTTTTTCAAAATAAATCCTCCATCATCTTTGTTTAAAGACAGGTTTTCCTGGAGTTCTCCAAACTGTCTCAAATTTTTTTATAACAAATCACGCTCTTGTAACTTATTATCAATTAACTGTAAAACTTTTTTGCGATCCTCTTCATTTTCAACAAAGTCATATTGATCACAACTAATCTTCATTTTAGGACTATAATGATAATCCTCGTACCACCGATCATAGCGTCCTAACAAATTATGATAATAATCAATTAGTGAAGGGTCATTCTCAGGTTGTTCATAAGAACGCCCCCGCTTTTTAATATGCTCCAACATTTTCTCATAAGAAACATCCAAATGTACTAATAAATCAGGCGCTTTTTTATGAGCAGCATATGGCAACTCTTCCATCATATTATCTAATAATTCATCATAAACTTGCACTTCTTGTTTAGTAGCTCGTCCCATATCGGCATTGATATGGAAGAATAAAGAGTCTTCATAAATTGAACGGTCTAAAACATTGTTATCATCAGACAAAGCTCGCTTAATAGAAGCAAAACGCTTGTTTAAAAAATAAATTTGTAATAAAAATGCATACTTTTTAGGATCATCATAAAACAAGGGTAAGACGGGATTATCATCAACTTGTTCATAAAAAGCTTGTGTTCCTAAATGCTCTGAAACAAGCGTTGCTAGGCTACTTTTACCTGCCCCAATCATACCACTTAAAACTATCATCATGTTTGCCCTCCTTAAAAAATCCTTATCTATAATAGCACATACCCCACACATATTGTAGCTCAACTTTGGGTTACTACTAAATCTAGTAGTTGTCAACAATTAACTAATCTTTATGAGAGCAATAAAAAAGCTAGCCTCCGTAAATTACTATTTTAGTTTTCACGGAGGCTAGCCTGTTTAATCAATCAAAATAATTTAAGCATCCAATCCCATTTCTTTTTGAACAACACTCGCAATTTGGTTGCCAAAACGTTGGGCATCTTCTCTAGTAGCAGCTTCAATCATTACCCGGAGTAAAGCTTCAGTCCCACTAGGGCGAACTAAAACTCGACCATCACCATTCATTTCCTTTTCAACTGTATCAATGGCCTCTTGAATGGCAGGATAATTTTGCCAATCATTTTTATTTTGCACTTTCACATTAATTAATACTTGTGGATAAGTTTTTACTGGCGCTGCTAGTTGCGACAATTGTTGACCAGTTTGTTTAACAACGTTTAACAACTGAATACCGGTTAACATCCCATCACCCGTGTTATGCAAATCAAAAATGATCACATGACCTGATTGTTCGCCACCTAAGTTATAGCCATTCTGAACCATTTCAGCAGCCACATGGCGATCACCAACATCCGTTTGAACGGACTTCATACCGTTCGCTTCAATAGCTTTGTATAAGCCCAAATTACTCATCACTGTAGTAACAATAGTATCCTTTTTCAAACGACCGTGGGCTTTAAAATAGTTGCCCAGAATAAACATAATTTTATCACCGTCAACAATATTCCCCTTTTCATCAACAGCAATACAGCGGTCACCGTCACCATCAAAAGCTAATCCGACTTGCGCCCCCTGCTTAACCACTTCTCGCGCTAATTTTTCCGGATGCGTAGAACCAACACCATTATTAATATTAACCCCATCAGGATTAGTAGCAATCGTGGTAAAATCGACGTTCAAATCTGCAAATAACTTGCTGACTAATTGACTAGTTGAACCGTTAGCACCATCTAACACCACTTTTACTCCTGATAAATCATCAGAAATACTCTGCCGTAAGAACTCTAAGTATTTCAAAGAGCCTTCCTTATAGTCCTCCAAAGTACCAATGCCTTCAGCTGAAGGCCGCGGCAAAGAATCTTCTGGTTGATCCAAGAAGTGTTCAATTTCTTCTTCAGTAGCATCCTTGAGCTTATAACCATCTGGACCAAAAAATTTGATACCATTATCGCTGGCTGGGTTATGTGACGCCGAGATCATAATGCCGGCATCAGCTCCTTGGACTTTAACTAAGTAAGCCACTGCTGGAGTCGTAATCACTCCTAAATTTAAAACTTCAATCCCGACCGATAATAATCCGGAAATTAATGCTGTTTCTAACATTTGTCCCGATTTACGAGTATCACGTGCCACCAAAACTACTGCTCGATCTTCGTCACTATCTTTTTGTTGGGACAATACAAACCCACCAGCACGTCCCAAGCGAAAAGCTAGCTCCGGTGTTAATTCTTTATTCGCAATACCGCGGACACCATCAGTACCAAAATATTTAACCATTTTTATCCTCTTATTCTAATTATTTATTGAAGCTGGATTAACTGTTGAAGATTGATCATCACCAGTTTTTAAATAGACCTTAATAGTTCGTGGACTCGAATCTATAATATCAGATTTTACTTGATTAATTGTAACAACTTTTGATTTTTTAGTTCCCATCTTAGAAACGTCGATTGGAATTTCTAATTCATTAAGATTATCCAATACTGTTTTCTTAGCATAAACGCGTACTGCAGCGACATCCGAAGTGATGTGATAATTTTTATTTTCGGGTAGATTTTTTGGTACAAATTTTAAGTTTACTTTTTTACTCGGTAAACTGACAGGAACTTTAACCCGGGTAGTCTGTGGAGTTAACAGGACTGATAACGTGCGCCCTTGAGCATCTAACGCTTGCAATAAAACTTCTTGATGAAAATCGGTTGATGTACCATGAGGTAACTTAGCATGTGCCACCACTTGACTAATTCGCTGAACTTCACTGCGTGCACCAACGACTTGAACCACCTGCGGATCCACACTAGCATCGCCACCGATATAACCCGGAGCAATTTGCTTTGCATTATATTTAGCTTGAATCGGAAATACTTGTTGAGCCTTTGGCTCAATATCAACTTCGACATAATGCGGCTTGATCGAATACTTTAAATCGCGATTTAAACCACTTTGATGAATTAAAACACGATGATGACCTACACTTAAATTGTGCAGATTAATGTAAACCGTAAAATTATGTGTGTTCTTGGTTGCCGTGACTAGGGCTGAGGGGCCCTCCAATTTGACGCGTACTTGTTTAGGATAACCAGTAATAAAATAATTTTCCGCATCGGAATTTACCTGTAATTTCATATTAAAGGTAACAGTTTTGTTAGCATTAACCACATTGCCAGCAGTTACTCCATTTCGGGTACTGCCAATACTAGGCAAGGAGACGCTCCAGTACAGCCATAACGCTACCAAAAAGGATAATAACAAATAAAAATATTTAGAATCAATGAATTTGCGCCACTTTTTCATTAGTTATTTCCTTTCTGGAAATGTGCCAAAAATTTCTTAAAAATTGAATTGGATTGTGGCGTTGTGGGAGCTAATTGGGCCCGTAAATAATTCAAGTAATCATCCCGGCTAAGATCTAACATCATATGATTTTTATGCGTAATCATCACCCCACCAGTTTCCTCCGAAACCACAATCGTCAAAGCATCAGTTACTTCACTAATCCCCACGGCCGCTCGGTGCCTAGTGCCTAATTTTTTCGGAATGGCATTACTTTCTGACAACGGCAAATACGCCGCAGCAACTTCAATTTTATTTTGATTGATGATAACTGCACCATCATGTAAAGGCGTATTAGGAATAAAAATATTAATTAATAACTCGCCGGTCACATCAGCGTCAAGTTTGATTCCGGTCTCTACATATTCTTCTAAGCCAGTATTCATTTTTAACGTAATTAAAGCCCCAATTCGGCGTTTGGACATATACTGAATTGCTTTATCCAAGGCATCAATTAAATTGTTACTTAAATCTTTTTGTTCGTCACGCATGGAAAAAAACAATGGCGAACGGCCCAATTTTTCTAAGCCGCGACGAATCTCTGGAGTAAAAATAATGATAACTGCTATGACTGACCAATTAAAAATTTGATCTGTCAAATAGGCAATCGTCCGTAAATTAAAGAACCAACTGACTAGTTTAATGATCAAAATGATAAATAGTCCCTTTAATAGCTGAATGGCCTTAGTGCCCCGAATCATCATTAATAATTTATAAACTAAAAACCACACAAATAAAATATCAATAACATTTGTTAAAGAATTTAACGTAAAAAGATGGCTTAACCAATTTTGCACGCTTACTTTCACCTCTGATCTTCACCGATAATCCGCACTTCAGTTTCTAAAGCAACACCAAATTTTTCTTGCACAGTGGCTTGAATTAATTTAATTAACGCCAAATAATCACTGGCAGTCGCTGTTCCCAAATTAATAATAAAGCCCGCATGTTTCTGTGAAACCTGCGCACCACCAATAATCTTCCCTTGTAAACCCGCCTTAATAATTAAGGGACCGGTAAAGTAACCCTCTGGACGTTTAAAAACACTCCCACAAGACGGATATTCTAGTGGCTGCTTAGCCCGCCTTAAAGCATTTAATTCGTCCATTTTAGCTTGAATTTTATGTGCATCGCCAGGTACTAACGTAAACGTCACAGCTGTCACAATGCCGTGATTGTCCTGTACCACACTATGGCGATAAGCAAAATTTAAATCTTGTTTTTTAATAGTTACTAATTGACCCGTAGGTAAAATTTCTTGAATCTGTGTAATTACTGTACTAACTTCACCACCATAAGCTCCGGCGTTCATAAAAGCGGCTCCGCCGACACTGCCCGGAATACCCGCGGCAAATTCTAAGCCACTTAACCCCGCTTGACTCGCAGCTTTAGTTACTTCAATTAAACTGGCTCCCGCTTGAGCGGTGATTTGCTGCTCGTGCACTGCAATTTGGTTTAATTTAGTTAAGATAATGACTAAACCTTTAATACCACCATCTTTAATAATTAAATTACTGGAATTACCTAAAGCCGTTATCGGCAATTGTTTTTCTCGCGCAAAGTCAGTCAATAATTGTAATTCCGCCAAAGTTTGTGGAAAAGCAACATAATCGCCCGGACCACCGGTTTTAGTAAATGTATAGTTACTCAGGGAATCAGCAACTTTAATTTCCACTGGTAATGCTAATAATTGTTTTTTTAATTGTAGATCATCTAAAAATTGATTTCTTACTTTGTCTTGCATGATCAATCTCCTAACTAACTGTTTTCCCTAATAACACCATTATAGTATATAATGAATTTTAAAAATAAGTTTGTAATTGTGAGGTTTTTCCATGGATTTTGTGGCAATGGATTTTGAAACGGCCAATAATCAAGCTGATAGTGCTTGTTCTTTAGCGCTCGCTTTAATTGAAAACAATCAAATTATCGATACTTTTTATACATTGATCAATCCCCAGGCACCCTTTAATCGGCGTAATATTGCGATTCATCACATTCGCCCACAAGATGTCCAAACAGCACCGACCTTTGAGCAAGTCTGGTCGCACATTAAAGTATTATTTAATCAGCAGCATTTAATCACGGCGCATAATGCTGCCTTTGATACCCGCGTTTTAAAAAACTGCTTACAAAAGTATCAAATCACTCCGCCATGTTATCACGTAATTGATACCCTCAAAACTTCTCGTAAATTTTTTCCCGATTTACCAAATCATCGTTTAAATACCGTTTGTGAAGCCTTAGGAATTGATTTAGAACATCACCATCATGCCTTAGATGATACATTAGCTTGTGCTGAGATTTTATTACAAACACAAGCACAATTTGGAGCTGACGCATTACAAGATTTAATTCAATTAAAAGATTAATAAAAAATCTCTGTCAAATATTTTTATTCAACAGAGATTTTTTAGTTAATTAATTGTCGCAAGTTTTTGTACCAGCGTTTGGTAACGCGTACCTTGTGGTTGAAATTGCAATTTTCTGGTTACTTCATCCATCCGCTCAATATTAATCCGCAAATAATTCGGTGGCAATTGTTCTTTGATGAACTGTGACCACTCTACAATTACGATCCCCGAACCATCAAAGTACTCCTGCAAACCTAAATCATCAGCCGAGGCATTTTCCAAGCGGTACATATCCATATGATACAACGGATATTTAGCTTGCGGATACTCGCGAATCAACGTAAAAGTCGGACTTTTAACTGGGCGCTTAATCCCTAGCCCTTGGGCAATTCCTTGTGTAAAAGTCGTTTTGCCAGCTCCCAGATCGCCATCTAAGAGCAATAAATCACCAGGTAATAAAAGTTGCGCTAATTGACAACCATACTGGATCGTTTCGGATGCACTATAAGTTATTTTTTCCATTATTTGATTATAATGCTTGGGCGGCCGTAATGATAGCTAATTTATATACGTCTTCAACATTGGCTCCCCGAGATAAGTCAGAAATCGGTTTATTTAAACCTTGCAAAATCGGTCCAATAGCTTCAAAGCCACCAAACCGTTGGGCAATTTTGTAACCAATGTTACCTGATTGTAGTTCTGGAAAGACAAAGACGTTTGCCTGACCAGCAACTTTAGAACCAGGAGCTTTTTGCGCAGCAACTGAAGGCACAATAGCTGCATCTAACTGCAATTCACCATCAATAGGAACATCGGGTGCTTGTGCTTGAGCCAATTTAGTTGCTTGAGCAACCTTAGTTACTTCATCACTCTTCGCTGAACCTTTAGTTGAAAAACTCAATAACGCAACTTTAGGATCAATGTCAAATAGTTTGGCAGTTTTAGCTGAAGTAACCGCAATTTCGGCTAACTCTTCTGCACTTGGATTGATGTTAATTGCACAGTCAGCAAACAAATAACGTTGCTGCTCTTTTTGAACAATAAAGGCCCCACTAGTCCGCGTTAAACCTGGTTTAACTTTGATAATTTGCAAAGCTGGGCGCACCGTATCACCAGTTGGATGAATTGCTCCAGAGACCATGCCATCTACTTGATCTAAGTAAACTAACATAGTACCAAAATAATTAGGATCGCGTAACATTTGTTGTGCTTGTTCAGCAGTATTCTTACCTTTACGCCGATCGACAAAAGCTGTGACCATTTCATCAAATTGGTCATAATCTTGCGGATTTAAAATCTTAATTCCTGAAATATCTAAGACTAATTCGTTCGCCTTCGCTTGAACTTGAGTAGGGTCACCTAAAAAAACCGGTTCTAATAATTGATCTTGTCGTAATTGCACAGCAGCTTTTAAAATTCGTTCATCAGTAGCTTCTGGAAAAACAATCTTCTTATTTTGACCACTAATCTTTTGCTTCAACGATTCAAATAATTCCATGATTCAATCCTCCTAATTTTCTGTGACTGTTTGTGGTAATTGCCAATTAATTGGCGTTTCACCATACTTTTTTAAAGCTTCATTGGTTCTAGAAAATGGTCGTGAGCCAAAAAAACCATAATTAGCGGAAAAAGGGCTGGGATGAGTTGAACTAATAATGGTATTTTTATTAGTATCAATTAAGTTCATCTTTGATTTAGCAGCCTTTCCCCATAAAATAAAGACGACACCACCTTTTTGCGAGAGCGCTTTTATTGCCTGGTCAGTTAATTGTTCCCATCCCTTACCTTGATGGGAATAAGCCTGGCCACGGCGAACCGTCAAAACAGAATTCAACAACAAAACGCCCTGATCAGCCCACGATTTTAAATAACCATGTTGTACTGGTGGATAACCTAAATCAGCTTGCAATTCTTTATAAATATTTTGTAAAGATGGCGGTACTTTGTTTCCCGGCAAAACCGAAAAACTCAGTCCGTGAGCTTGATTTGGCTCATGATAGGGATCTTGACCTAAAATAACCACTTTAGTTTGTTTAAATGAGGTCCAATCAAAAGCTTGAAAAATATTATACATATCTGGATACACAGTTTGCTCTTGATACTCACGTTTTAAAAATTGGTGTAAGCGTCGATAGTAATCTTTTTCAAACTCCGGTTCTAGAATTTGTTGCCAATCATTTTTTATTAATTGCTTCAACTTCACACCACCTATTATGGTAAAATTTGATTATTGATATAGGAGGAACTTATGACAATTAAACTAATTGCTTCAGATATGGATGGAACGTTATTAAATAGTGAATCAATTGTCTCTAAAGAAAATATTACCGCAATTCAAGCTGCAAACCAAGCAGGAATTCAATTTGTTGTCGCCACTGGTCGTGGTTTAAGTGAAGCGGCTCCGTTGGTCAGCAATTTAACGGTCAAACCGGACTTTATCACTTTAAATGGAGCCTTAGTTTATAATCAAGACCGTGAACCTGTCGTCAAAATCCCCATTGATCGTTCTAATTTAAAACAATGTTTAACGCATATTAAAACTAGTAAACTCTATTTTGAAATCATTACCGATCAAGGAATTTATTCCAATAGTCGCATTCAGCGTATTCAACATACGGCTAATTTATTGGTCAAATTAAACCCCAATCTCTTATATAAAATGGCCGTAGCACGTGCTACTTCACGGGCCGAATTAATGAACATCAATTATGTGAAAAGTTTTGACGCACTTTTGCATGATCCTCAAATCAATGTGATGAAACTGTTAGTCTTTAGTGACCGTCATCCGCAAAAATTGCAACAATTAAGAGCACAATTACAACAAAATTCCGAAATTGTCATTACTTCCTCATCACCCAATAATATTGAAATCAATAATGTTAAGGCCCAAAAAGGCCGCGCACTAACCACTTTTGCTCATAAGCTAGGTTTACAGATGAGTGAGGTCATGGCGATTGGTGACAATTTAAATGACGAATCAATGATCCAGGCGGCAGGAATTGGTGTCGCCATGGCCAATGCAATTGCGCCAATTAAGAAACTAGCACAATACCAAACCAGCAGTAATAGTCAAAATGGCGTTGCGCAAGCTATTTACCATGCGATTGCTTTAAATAAACAGCAAGCAGCCAATTTAAAATGATTTATTATCTCCAATTTAATGCCGCTAATTTACCAGGAGTCATTCAAGTTACTAATCAACAACAAGAGCTGTGCTACTATCTTATTCGCACAGCTCCCCGTTGGAAAATTAATTATGAACTATTAACACCGCGCCAAACTAAGTTGGGTGATATCATTCAAACTAGCACGCATCCATGGGCTAATTACCAAATTAAATTAGCCGATATTTTAATCACTAAATTAATTCATATCACTAATCATCGCCGCCAGTTAATGATTGCTCCTAGTTTACATTGGTTAGTTTCTGGTAATTTATTAACCAATAATTACTTGGTCCATGATTTTCACCATCATTTAATCATGTCTGTTGATAACATTTATTTAAAAAATGGTCATGAAGGCTACCTACTCCAAATCAGTCCTCAAGTAGATGCGCAAATTGGACTTTTATTAGCTGCTGTTTTAAACCAAACCAGCCGATTATCCAAAAATCAACGTTCAATCAAAAATTGGCCACTGCATCGGTTGCAGACTAATCTGTCACATGCTTATGATCTTGAGCGTAGAGATTAGCTATTTCAATAATTGTCTGAGCTAATTGGGCCATGGCCTCTACTGTTACAAATTCATACGGGCCATGAAAATTTTCGCCACCATTAAACAAATTGGGCGTCGGCATACCTAAATAGGTAATCTTAGAACCGTCTGTCCCACCACGAAAAGGTTTCACATGTGGATCTATTTGTAAATTCTTTAAAGCCCCTTTCGCCAAGGTCACTGGATAACGATCTTGGTTAATAATGTCTGCCATATTGTAATATTGATCCGTCAGTGTTAACTGAATCCGCGGTTGAGCAAATTGAGCATTTAATTGGGCGACAATATTTTGCAGATCTTGTTTGCGCTGTTCAAAAGCACTTCGCGAAAAATCACGAATAATATAAACCAAATGCGCATGGGAAACGTCACCCTGAAATTGATTTAATAAATAAAAGCCATCATAGCCTCGAACTAATTCTGGCCGTTCTTTTTGGGGCAATCGTTGATCAATTTGTTCAGCCAAACTAATCGCATTAACCATTTGACCATAGGCTTGTCCAGGATGAACACTAACTCCGGAAATATCAATTACGGCTTGTGCAGCATTAAATGTCTCATATTCAATATCTCCGACTAAACCATTGTCCAACGTATAGGCGAAATCAGCCGCAAAATCCGGTACATCAAAGCGATCTGCACCGCGCCCAATTTCTTCATCTGGACCAAAAGCCACTTTAATCGGTCCGTGTAACAACTGAGGATTGTTAACCAAATAGCGCAAAGCCGCGATTAATCCCGCAATCCCGCCTTTATCATCAACTCCCAAGAGCGTCGTTCCATCGGCAGTAATCAAAGTTTGACCGATATAATTCTGTAAATTAGGAAACTGCTGTGGATCTAACTTTAACCCGTTAGCCCACTCAATTACTTGCCCTTGATAATTAGCATGAACCTGTGGTTGCACATGAGCTCCAGAATAGTCAGCCGCAGTATCCAAGTGTGCAATAAAACCAATAGCGGGCATGGCCAGCGTATTTCCTGGTAATAAAGCTGTCACAAAACTATTTTGCGGATTTAATTTAACTTCGTGCAAACCTAAATCCTGCAGTTGCTGCATTAATAAGTGTGCTAACTGCGTTTGACCGGCAGTGGTCGGCACTTGATCTAAGGCTTGCGAAGCATCAGATTGCGTATTTATTTTTACATAAGTTAAGAAATCATCTAGTAATTGTTGTTGATTAATTGCGTACTTCATTCACTAATCCTTCTTTGAACTGAAATAAGTGGTCTTAAAGTCATAAGGAACACCAGAACCATTGTAAACTAAACCTTTAACTTTGGTATTCAACAATTGCGCTTTGACACCTTGATATAACGGAACTGTTCCTTGTAATTTCATTAAACGCTTTTCAGCTTTGACTTGATATTGCCAACGTTGGGCTTTATTTTGAGAAAGCTTGTTTTCCGACAAATCCAAATCATGATCAAACTGAGCATCATGGAATTTAGAAGTATTATAAGATGAATCACTTTCCCAAATATCCAAAAAGTTAATAGGATCCGAAAATACTGATTGCCAACTAGTAATCACTAAATCATAGTCACCTTGATGTTCCCGAGCTAAACGCTGCACCTTGGGCAAAGTCTTCAATGTGATTTTGACATGGGGTAACTTATTTAATGAGCCTTGAATAAATTCACCCGTTTGCTTGGAAGTAGTCGTATCATCAATTAGTAAACTTAAGTTCAATTGCTTGGTATTAGTTTGCTTCAATCCTTGACGCAATAAACTTTTAGCTTGTTTTAAGTTAGAGCTCGTCGAATTAGGAACTTGACTAACTTGTGCAAAATCTTTGTTTTGATAAGATCCTAATCCTTGTGGTACAAAACCTTTGGGCGCTAAAGAACCATCTTCTAAAACACCTTTAACCAATTGATGCCGATTAATTGCTAAAGAAAAGGCCCGCCGTACTTTTTGATTCTTAAAGGCTGGTACTTTGTTTTGATTCAAATTCATATCAGTCATATTAGACGATTTGCGCACTAAGAAATCTTTTTGGCCTTTTAAGTTAGGAACTTGCGTGCCTGAAAGAATTGTTTCATCCACTTTATTGGATTGATACAAATTTAACCCGGTTTGCGGATCCTTAACGACATCCTCCTTAACTTGTTGTAGACGGACATGTTTTTTATCCCAATAATGCGGATTTTTAACTAAACGCCAATTATCACTACTGCCATTCCAACCTTTTAAGATAAATGGTCCGTCCGCAACCGTTTTAGCAGAAGTGGTACCGTAATCTTTTCCCCAACGATTAACTGCTGCTTGGTTTTGAGGGAAGAACAACGGCCACGCTAACAATTTCTTAAAGTATGGTACCGGCTGAGTTAATTTCACCTGTAATTTATGCTTACTTAAAGCCTGTATTCCCAATTTATCAACTGGTAGTTTATTGGCATTAATCTGCTTCGCGTTTTGTACTTGATTTAAATAAAACGCATCACTGGAACCCGTTTTGGGATCTACCGTCCGCCGCCACGAAGTCACAAAATCTTGAGCGGTAACGGGCGTATTATCGGACCACTTGACATTTGGTCGAAGATTAAACGTATAGGTTAATCCGTCAGCTGAAACTTTGGTTTTAGTAGCCAAAGCTGGTTGCGCCTTGCCATGAGCATCCAAACGATACAAACCTTCTTGCGTATTCAACAAAACGTCAAAGCTTAAGGTGTCAGAAGCTTGCGAAATATCTGCAGTAGCCAATTCAGAACTTTCTGTCCAATTCAACGTATTTTTGGTTTTAGCTTGCGCTATCTGTAAATTAGCCTGTGTTCCTAAAGCCAAAGTACAGAGCAAGATTCCCCAAAAACTTTTCCATTGATGAGTCATTAATTTTTCCTCCAAACTAAAAAACTGCAAGTCAATTATTGACTTGCAGGACGACAAAGACGTGGTACCACCTGGTTTTCGATCTTAAAAATAAAACCGCTTATGAATAACAATAACCTTGGTCTGTACACAACCTCGAAACGATTAGGTTATTATTCTTCATTATGTGCTAATGGCCATCACCATAATTACCTTATTCCTTGAACTCGGCAATTAATCTTAATCAAAGACCATATTCAACTAGATTACCTAACATTTCACACCTACCAATGTCTCTCTGTAAGAATAATCTAATTTACTCATCTTTTAGATTAAAAAATATTAACATATAGTGAAATTATAAATCCTAAAAATTAAATGTCAAGTACCCAATTCCAAAAAAATAGAGTTTGGACCAACAAGTAGGTTTTCTCCAAAACTTTACCAAGCTGGTGTCTGCCTCTTATTGTTGTTAGAAGTTCTGGCTAGAAAAAATTCCCATCTTCCTCTCAGAGGTTATTCGTTTTTTCTAATTGACCGAAACTTTCGTCCAAACTCTATTTTAAATTGAATTCTTTAAAAATCCATTCCTCCTGATTTTTTTATTTATATCATGATATAAATATAATATACAAAAGAATAAATGATAAAAAAAGAAACAATTTACCCTAAACGCCTTACTTTGATACATTTAGATCACATTGCTTCATTAATGGCTTGACATGTTAACAGATAGCCGACCACATCTAACCTTTTTAACACCATAGTTACTTCAATTTGAAAATCTGTTTCCAACCAGCTATTTAATTGGTGAAAAATTGCGCTAGTTATTAACTCCAATTCATCCCAATTATTTTGTAAAACTTCCAAAATAGCTAAATTATCCGTCGAATACGTATTTAAAAAATTTAAAATTTCATGATAAAACCAATTTAATAAATTTTGCTGGCACAGCACCCGATAAATTAAACGACAACTTGTTTGATGATTATTTAAATAAAATACGCAGTAACTCACCAGTTGATGCCAATCACTAAAAGTTCGCTGCTGTAATTTTGCCAAGTGCTCTTGAATCAGCGATTGGTAAATAGAAGCAGTTCCATTCGGAAAATAACGATAAAAAGTACTGCGACTAATCGACAAATTATTAGTTAAGTCACTAACGGTCAAAACATTAGTCGCTTTTGCTTTGAGCAATTCTTCCAAATGCTGGATTAAATAATGAATGGTTACTGCACGTTTCATCATTAACTCCTCGAATAAATTTATTTATATATCATCTTTTATCGTAAAACATTTTTTAAATTGCGCCGCATCTCTCGATCTTGATCACGACGTTTAATAGTTTCTCGTTTATCGTATTGTTTTTTACCTTCAGCCACACCAATTAAAACTTTAGCGAAACCGTGTTTGAGATACATTTTTAGTGGAACTACTGTAATTCCCTTTTTAGACAATTCACCACTAATTTTTTTAATTTCTTTTTTGTGTAGTAATAATTTACGATCGCGTAAGGGATCATGATTAAACTGGTTACCTTGGTCATAAGTACTGATATGAACATTAGCTAACCACAATTCTCCTCGTCGAAATTGCACAAATCCATCCCGTAAATTAACCCGACTAGCGCGCACTGACTTAATTTCGGTACCTGTTAGAGCAATCCCAGCTTCATACGTGGATAAAATATTATAATCATGACGCGCTTTTTTGTTGTTGGCAACTTCATTCGCTGCTTTTTGATGATGCTTCTTCATAACTATCAATCCCCCTAATGACGGGACTTTTGATTATTTCGTTCGTATTTGCCCGAGCGCTGTTTAGTATTTTTTTGAGAACGTCGTCCTGAATTTTTATGCCGTTGCAAGAATTTTTGATGTTCCTGTTCACGGCGTTTTTTTTCTGCATCGGCCCGTTCTTGTTCCTCTGGACTTAGCACTGGCTCAAAGTCCACTTGGCGTTGCTGAGCATCTGCACGAATCAATTTTACCTTGATACTATCACCCATTGTGTACACTTTATGGGTGCGTTTGCCAATCATGGATAAGGCTTTTTCATTATATTCATAATAATCATCTAGCATATTAGAAATATGAATCAAACCTTCTACCGTATTTTCTAAGCTAACAAACATGCCAAAACTGGTAACACCACTAATGACACCTTCAAATTCTTGTCCCACTTTATCAGCCATAAACTCAGCTTTTTTCAAATCATCAACTGCTCGTTCTACATCAATCGATTTTCGCTCACAAGCTGAGGTGTGAACACCAACTTCTGGTAATTGTTCTGCCCATTGGTTTTGAATATCTTCGCTGGTACCCTCATCAGCATAACTATGAATCATCCGGTGTACCATTAGATCAGGATAACGTCTAATTGGGGACGTAAAATGCGTATAATAAGTGGCCGCTAAGCCAAAGTGGCCTAATGGATCCGGAGAATACTTAGCTTGTTGTAAACTCCGTAATAACATCGTGGTAATTACTGCTTCTTGGGGTTTACCAGCTACTTTTTCTAAAACAGTTTGAAACATCTTGGGGGTAACATGCTTAGCATCACCCGGAACTGATAAACCAAACGAACTAGCAATTTCAAAGAAATTCTTTACCTTTTCCGGATCCGGTTGTTCATGCACCCGATACAAAAACGGGACGTGTAACTTATTAAAATGTTCTGCAACTGTTTCGTTGGCTGCCAGCATAAAGGATTCAATCATTTTTTCCGCTGTACCACGTTCCAGTAATTTAATATCTGTAGGATGTCCCTGATCATCAACGATGATTTTGGCTTCTGTTTCTTCAAAATCAATTGCCCCACGCTGATGTCGCATAGCAAATAAAATCTCATGTAATTGCGCCATTTCTTCCAGCATTGGTACCAAATCGGCATATTGGGCGCGGATTTGAGCATCCCCATTTAAAATTTTATTCACATTATTGTACGTCAAACGCGCATGTGAGCGAATAACACTAGGATAAATTTTATGATTGATAATTTCTCCCTGCGGATTAATCTCCATATCACAGGTCAAAACACAACGATCTTCACCCGGATTTAAAGAGCAAATACCATTTGATAAACGAAATGGCAGCATTGGAATAACCCGATCGACGAGATACGTACTCGTCCCACGTTCGTAAGCTTCTTGATCTAAAGGACTGCCGGGCTTAACATAATGGGTTACATCAGCAATGTGTACTCCTAAATGAAAATTGCCATTTTCCAATTTCCATAAAGTGACGGCATCGTCAAAGTCTTTCGAATCATCGCCATCAATCGTTACGGTTACTTGTTCAGTATTATCTACTCGACCTTGCCAATCCGCTTCGGTTAGGTGATCTGGAACTTGTTGAGCAGCTGCCAAAACTGCTTCTGGAAATTCATCTTTCACATCATTTTGATAAACAATGGACAATTCATCGACACCGGGATCATTTTTATTACCCAAAGTTTTCAGTGCAATGCCTGCCATACTGCGTGGAAAGTCGGCACTTGGATAATTAGTAATCTCTACTTGTACCATGTCGCCCATTTGGGGCGTGATTCCCGTTTGTTTGATGAAAACCGGATTATTGGCCATCTTTTTTTCATGACTCTTGACATAACCGACTAACCCGGTCTTTTTAACTTGCACATCGCTATAAGGCATAAATTCACCAACGATTTGTTTCAGGCCGTGATCTAAAATCTGAGTAATCTTGCCTTCAGCCCCATTATCTCCCCAAGGATTAGCAGGTTTTAAAATCTGGACTTCAACTTCGTCATCATTGATCGCATTCAAAGTATTGGTTCGCGCAATAAAGATGTCTGGTTCTTCATCGTCATACCGAACAAAACCAAAGCCGCGGTCATTAGCCCGAAAAGTCCCACTAACTTTTTGATCAATGGGTGTCATCTTAAATTGGTTACGATCATGAGCAGTGATCTTATCTTCACCCTCTAACACAGCTAACGCTTTTAAAACGTGATTATAAGATTCAGAACCGTGTAATCTCAATAAATCTACTATATCTTGAGCAGTATATTTGCGATCCGGATAATTACGAAATACTTCTAAAACATCTGAAATTAATTTATTTTTTTCTAAAGCCATTCAATTTTTACTCCTAATTTACCAATAAAAAGTTTTCTAAATCTTGTTCTAACTGGGGCCGTGCTTGGTTCACTGTAATGACATGGCCGGCATTTTGATAAAAGTGTGTCACTACTTGTTTTGGTGGCAAAATAGCTGCTAAACGTTGGGCTGACTGAATATCAACCATTTGGTCCTTTTGACCATGACCAATAAATAAAGGCTGCTTAATTTTGTCTAATTGTTGGCGGACTGTCAAAGCAGTTTGCTTAATTCCTGCCAACGCCTGCGGTAGTAATTGTTCCACTTGGCGTTTGCGCATGGCTCTTTGGCCAACGCTTAATTCTTGTTGTTGTTCTAAATAGGTTTCATATTGATAAAATCCAGCTGAGACATTAGTTAAATCATCATTAAATATTGGACAACCTAACACCGCACCACTTTTTAAATCTGGCATCGTTGCTAACGCCTTCAGGGCAAACAAACTACCTAACGATAACCCAACAATACTAATAGGACCTCGCTTTGTTTGACGGACAAAATCAATGGCAGCTTTAGTATCCGCCCACCAAGCTGCTGGATTACCTTGTTGTAAAATATCGACCGCATTTAAAGTTCCATGACCTGTAAATAGCGGTAAATAAGAACTGATATTTTGTTTGGCTAAAACCCGAGTCAATGACAAAAAATCATTGGGACTACCTGTATATGAATGTAAAAAAATAACCGTTCGTTCACCTTGATCAACAAACAACGTTTTGGGAGGAACTCGCTTCATCTTTACACCTCGCAAACTCAATAAAAAAATCCCACTGTAAAAACAGGAGGATTTAAGTTTATTTTGATGACATAAAAGCCAATGCAAGCGCACAAACAAAGAAAATAATTGCTAAGATTGTCGTAACTTTTTCCATAAATGCTTCAAAGCCACGTTTCTTCTGCGTGTTAAACAAATCACCTGCTCCGCCAGATAAAGCATTCAACGCGTCTTGCTGTTTTTGTGGTTGCATCATAACGGCAATAACAATCAAAATAGAATCAATAACTAAAATATTTGTTAGTAAACTGTACACGTTTATAACCTCCGTTATGGCACTACTGATAGCATAACATAAAGATTTAGCATTTACTAGTTGCAACCTAACTAGCCTAATTCATTCGTCAATTATTTTTAAATAATTACCAAATAAAAAAGCAAATACCTATCCAATGATTAATTGGAAACAAGCATTTGCTTTGGCATAATCAACTTTTAGTCAATTTCTTCCAGATTCTCAAAAAATCTTTTTCATTACTGTCCCTTACATAATTGATTGGTTGTTATCCGTCAAATTATCAGTAATTACTATGGTTGATTTTTACGCTAATTTGCCTTTAATAATTGCACACTTGCTGCAATATCTTGACTTTGAGCAATCATTGAAATAACAGAGCTACCTGCCACTCCAGTTTGAGCTACTTCCCGTACATTATCTGCCGCAATGCCGCCAATGGCGACAATCGGTCGTTGCGCCAGTTGATTCAATTGAATTAAGCCTTTTATTCCGATCACGGGTGAAGCATCAGCCTTAGAGTTTGTAGCAAATACTGGACCACAGCCGTAGTAATCAATTCCCTGAATTTGATTAGCCAATGTTATTTCTTGTTCATTCGAACAAGATAGTCCCACAATCATCTGACCACCAACTTCTTTGATAACCTGTTGAATTCTTTCATCACTTTGACCGACATGAATACCGTCAGCTTGAACTTCTTGTGCCAATTCAACATCATCGTCAACGATGAAGGGGACTTGATATTGACTACATAGTTGACGCAATTGTTGAGCCATTAACAAACGTTGTTGCTTATCACTAATAGCTTGCGGACCTTTATCGCGAAATTGATATGCAGTAATGCCAGATTTTAAAGCTTGTTCGACTACTTCAGGTAAAGTTTTAGTAGGCAAAAGATCTTGCGTTCCACAAATAAAATATGCTTTTAAAATACTTGCTTGAAAATTAGTCATTTTGTTTTTCCTCCTGATACGCCCAGTGATTCAGCGGACCATGTCCATGACCGACTTGAATAGTATTCTTAATTGCAGTTTGCGTAAAGTCTTTAGCAATTTTTGCTGCTTGTTTGAGCGGTCTTTGTTTTGCTAACTCGGCACATAAACATGATGATAAAGTATCACCGGTTCCGTGAGTTCGCTTGGTTGCAATACGGGGGGCACTTAACCACAAATCCGTTCCATCTTGAAATAACCAATAATCCCGCACTGCATCGCCTTGAGCATGACCACCTTTAATCAGCACATTTTTGGTGCCCATAGCCTGAATTTCTAAAGCGGCCTGTTGAAAATCAGCTGAAGTTTTGATTTCATGTCCGACTAGCCGTTGCGCTTCCAGTAAATTAGGTGTAGCTACTGTTGCTAACGGTAATAACTGTTGCTTAACAACCTCAATCGCATCATCAGTCAACAAGGCAGATCCACCTTTAGCAATCATGACCGGATCAACAATCAACGGCCCAAAATCATATTTTTGTAAATTATGAACAACATATTCTACATGGTTAGCGTCACCTAGCATCCCTGTTTTACAAGCACGAATTTGAAAATCCGCGGCCAACGAAGCAAACTGGGCATTGACCATTTCTTCAGGCAACATAAACGATTGTTGTACGCCTAAAGTATTTTGAGCTGTGACAGCCACTACGACACCTGTGGCAAAAACATGACATGATTGCATCGTTTTAAAATCAGCCATCATCCCAGCACCACCACCAGAATCTGTTCCAGCAATCGTTAATGTTTGTGGAAAAGAATTAATTTTTTCAATCATATTATAATTCCTCATATTGAGCGATTGAATTAATTTGATCAGTTGTCGCCCAAGCTAATTGATCTAATAAATTTACAGTAAAGCTACCGGGACCAACTTTTTGATTACCGACTGCTAATTCACCGATTGCTGCAAAAACTAATGCCGCCGTTTGCGCTGCTTCAAAATAATTATCTGAACTAATTGCACAAAAAGCGCCAACGATACTAGTCAACATATCTCCCGAACCAACATGGGCCGCAAATAGTGGCGTACCATTGTGTACAGCCACTACCTGCTGACCATCGGTAATATAGTCCGTTGCACCACTCATCAAAACAACACAATGAAACTTTTGTGCAGCAGTTTTGGCAATTTCAATCACATCGCCAGTTCCAGCACCTGCATCAATCCCTTTAGCTTGCCAATCAAAATCTGCCAAGGCTGCAATCTCCCCAGCATTACCTCGAATAACCGATACCTGAAAATCTTGTAACAACTTTAGCGCGACTTGCTTACGATAATTAATAGCTCCGACTGCCACTGGATCCAAAACAACGGGCTTTTGAGCAGCGTTAGCCGCTTGGCCCATCGTCTTTAAGTGTTCAATTTGTTCTTGAGTAAAAGCACCTAAATTTAAAGAAACAGCATTACTGATTCCCACCATTTCTTTGGTTTCTGCAATTTCCTCTGACATAATTGGTGATGCTCCCAATGCATTCAAACCATTGGCCACATCTTGAACAGTCACGAAATTAGAAATGTTCAATACAACCGGATTCTGTTTACGCAAATCATCTAACAATGATAACTTCATCTAAAATTCCTCCTAATATGCACAGAACTTCTAAATTAATTGCTCTCGTAAAAATGCAATTAAAAAAGACGCCTCAATTGAGACGCCTATTAATCAATAGTCTTAATTTTAATAGCACATCCCTACGCAAGTTCTAACTTACAGGTTCAAAGAGTTCAGATTAAAGATCTGTCTCAGCCAAGTTGGCACCCCTTGCTTATATTTTTAACGCTTTCATTATAATCAAAATAATAAATTTTCGCAAGATAAAATTGTATTAAAGATCTTTTACTTGCTATGTTATAATTCAAATACAGGGTATCTAAAATCTCAGAGCAAATTTGAGGTTTTTGTACCCTTAAAGATTTAGCAATAGAAAAACCGAGAATGAAGAGGACCGACAGGTAGTTTTGTTTTTGTACCCTTAAAGATTTAGCAATAGAAAAACGTAAGGATGTAACCGAATCAGCATTGAAGTGTTTTTGTACCCTTAAAGATTTAGCAATAGAAAAACGGAATCTCAAAAGCTGTTAACCACTTTAAAGTTTTTGTACCCTTAAAGATTTAGCAATAGAAAAACCTCTAAAAATGAAAACGATAGTAGTGTCATGTTTTTGTACCCTTAAAGATTTAGCAATAGAAAAACTATCGCCCAATTTTTAAGTTCTCATTAATCGTTTTTGTACCCTTAAAGATTTAGCAATAGAAAAACTTAATTGAACTGTATAGATTGTGCCGACTTGTTTTTGTACCCTTAAAGATTTAGCAATAAAAAAACGGACGACATTCCAACACGAGCCTTAACTTCGTTTTTGTACCCTTAAAGATTTAGCAATAGAAAAACAATCCGATTCAATGCATGGTACACAATATAGTTTTTGTATCCTTAAAGATTTAGCAATAGAAAAATTGTATGATTATGTAGCTTAATTTTCGACGGTAAGTTGAAAATTAAGTTTTTTTATACAAAAAAACAGTGCCGGTACGTGAACGCACCAACACTGCTTTTATTTTTTACTGATTATTTGTTGATGCTGTAGAAACTCTTAGCACCTTTATATTCAGCAGCGGAACCTAATTGTTCTTCAATCCGCATTAATTGATTGTATTTAGCAATCCGATCTGTCCGGCTCATAGAACCAGTCTTGATTTGACCCGCGTTTGTAGCAACAACTAAGTCAGCAATCGTGGTATCTTCAGTTTCACCAGAACGGTGAGAAACAATTGCTGTGTAGCCAGCTTCTTTAGCCATTTCGATTGCTTCAAAGGTTTCGGTCAAAGTACCAATTTGGTTAACTTTGATTAAGATAGAGTTAGCAACACCCATATCGATACCCTTCTTCAAGTAATCGGTATTGGTTACAAATAAGTCATCACCAACAATTTGGACTTTGTCGCCTAACTTCTTGGTCAACATTTGCCAATCTTCCCAGTTGTTTTCATCCAAAGGATCTTCAATGGAAACGATTGGGTACTTGTCAACTAAGTCTGATAACAAGTCAGCAATTTCTTCAGCCGTGTAAGACTTGCCGTCACCCTTCATATCATACTTACCAGTTTCGGTATTGTAGTATTCAGATGAAGCACAGTCAAAAGCAATGGCAATATCTTCACCAGGCTTGTAACCAGCACGTTCAATAGCTTCAACTAAAACTTGGAATGGTTCCTCATTATTCTTCATGTTGTTTGGTGCAAAGCCACCTTCATCACCAACAGCTGTAGAGTCGCCACGTTCCTTTAAAATAGAAGCTAAGTTATGGAAAGTTTCAGAACCCATCCGAATAGCTTCATGGATGCTCTTAGCACCAACAGGCATAATCATGAATTCTTGGAAGTCAACATTGTTGTTAGCATGCTTACCACCATTAATAACATTCATCATTGGTGTTGGTAAAACATGGCTGTTTGGTCCACCTAAATATTCGTACAAAGGTAAACCTAATTCATCAGCAGCAGCATGAGCAGCAGCTAAAGAAACACCTAAAATAGCATTGGCACCTAACTTACCCTTGTTTGGAGTACCATCTAATTCAATCATTTTTTGATCAATAGCGCGTTGATCAGTAACGTCCATACCAATAACTTCTTTGGCAATTACGTCGTTAACATTTTTAACAGCTTTCAAAACGCCCTTGCCCATAAAACGGGACTTGTCGCCATCACGTAATTCAACAGCTTCGTGTTCACCGGTAGAAGCACCAGAAGGAACACTGGCGCGACCAAAGCCACCTAATTCAGTATACATTTCAACTTCAACAGTTGGGTTGCCACGTGAATCTAAAATTTCACGAGCTAAAACATCAGTAATAACAGACATTTAATATTCTCCTTTTGTTAAATGATCAACACACTTAATTTTAACATTTAAACTAAATTAATTAAACTGCTTAATCTTGATAATTAACTAATTGTAAATAAGATTCTGGATCTAAGCTGGCGCCACCAACTAAACCACCATCAATATCAGGTTTAGCCATTAATTCTTTCACGTTAGCAGGCTTTACTGAACCACCATATTGAATCCGGACGTTTTCAGCTGTTGTTTCATCATATAAATCAGCAACAGTTTGGCGAATAACGTGACAAATTTCTTGAGCTTGATCAGAAGTAGCCGTCTTACCCGTGCCAATCGCCCAGATTGGTTCATAAGCAATCACTAATTGGGATACTTGTTGTGCTGATAAATCTTTCAACGCAGCTGTAACCTGGTTTTTAACCCATTCTTCTGCTTGACCAGCTTCACGAGTTTCTAAAGTTTCACCACAGCAAATGATTGGTAACATCTTGTTAGCAAAGATTGCGTGTGCTTTCTTATTAATTTCTGCATCAGTTTCATGGAAATAATCCCGGCGTTCAGAATGACCAATAATAACATAATCAATGCCCATTTCAGCCAAAACTTGAGGACTAGTTTCACCGGTGAAAGCACCGGAATTTTCAAAGTAACAATTTTCAGCAGCAGTCTTTAAATTACTACCTTTAGCAGCTGCTAATAAAGCTGGTAAATCAACAGCAGGAGCAGCAATGACTGATTCAACTTTATTAGAATCAGGTAATTGATCCTTAACTGCATTAACAAACTTCGTGGTATCTGCTGGAGCATTATTCATTTTCCAGTTACCCGCGATAATTGGTGTCCGCATAACTAAATTCTCCCTTAATTTTAAATTATTTATCAGAAATAGCAGCAATACCTGGTAATTCTTTACCTTCCAAGTATTCCAAGGAAGCACCACCACCAGTAGAAATATGGCTTAACTTATCAGCAATTCCTAATTGTTGGGCAGCAGCAGTTGAATCGCCCCCACCAACGATTGTCGTAGCATCTTGCAAGTCGCCTAAAGCTCGACCAATTTGCAAAGTACCATTAGCAAAGTTACTCATTTCAAAAGCACCCATTGGTCCATTCCAAACCACAGTCTTAGCACCTTTTAAAGTATCTTCAAATAACTTAATAGTCTTCGGACCAATATCCAAAGCCATCATATCATCGGGAATATCGACACCTTCAGTAACTTCATGCGGTGCCTCATTAGAAAATTCAGTAGCCACAACATGGTCAACTGGCAAGACAATCTTATCGCCAGCTTTAGCTAATAATTCTTTAGCCATTGGCACACGGTCTTCTTCAAATAATGACTTACCAATTTTATGACCTTGAGCAGCTAAGAAAGTATAAGCCATGCCACCGCCAATAATAATATGGTCGGATTTTGGAATTAAATTTTCGATCACAGCAATTTTATCAGAAACCTTAGCACCACCCAAAATTGTCACAAATGGATGAACTGGATTTTCTACGGCATTACCTAAGAACTTAATTTCCTTTTCCATCAAGAAACCAGCAGCAACCGGTTTGTTGGCTGCTTTCATAGCAGTAGCAATCCCGACGTTAGAAGCATGCGAACGGTGAGCTGTACCAAAAGCGTCGTTAACAAATACATCGCCCAAAGAAGCCCAATATTCACCTAACTTAGGATCATTCTTGCTTTCACGCTTGCCAAAATCATTATCAATGTCTTGGAAACGTGTGTTTTCTAACAAGATTACATCGCCATCTTGCATTGCAGCAATAGCATCTTCAACAGCTTGACCTTCGTTTTCAGGAACAAACTTGACATCTTTCTTTAATAATTCGCTTAAACGTTCGGCAACTGGACGTAAGCTTAATTCTTTTTTATCAGCGTCACTCTTAATACGACCTAAGTGAGACAATAGAATCAACTTACCACCATTATCTAAGATATACTTGATCGTTGGCAAAGCTGCCACAATCCGGTTATCATTAGTAATTTTACCGTCTTTTAACGGAACATTAAAATCTGCCCGCATTAAGACCTTTTTGTCTTTGACATCAACATCAGAAACAATTAATTTTGCCATAATTGGCCTCCTAATTTACTTAGAAAAATGCTCTCTTCAAAAATTCAAACTATTAAGGATTTTATCTCAAATTATAATTTTAATTACGATTGCATCATTTCAATCAAAAAAGGCAGAAGGAGAAATCCTCCCTCCGCCTTCTTCAGTAATTCATCTACTATGAGCTAAGGTATTACAACATACTTGCAAATTTTTGCAAAGTACGGATCATTTGAGCTGTAAAGCCTGATTCATTATCATACCAAGCAACAGTCTTAACGATTTGTTCGCCGTTTGAACCTTCAACAACTTGTGTTTGAGTTGGATCAAAGACAGAACCAAATTCTGTACCAATGATATCGGAAGAAACAATTTCGTCACCATTGTAACCAAATGATTCGTTACCATCAGTAGCTTTCTTCATAGCATCATTAATTTCATCAGCTGTAACTTTCTTATCCAAGATAGCAACTAATTCAGTTAAAGAACCTGTAATAACTGGCACACGTTGTGCATGGCCATCAAGCTTACCCTTTAATTCAGGAATAACTAAACCAATAGCTTTAGCAGCACCTGTTGAGTGAGTAATGATGTTTTGAGCAGCAGCACGGGCATTACGCTTGTTACCACCACGATCAGGACCATCTTGTAACTTTTGAGTAGCTGTGTAAGCATGGATTGTTGTCATTGTACCAGTTTGGATACCAAAAGCATCGTTCATTGCTTTAGCAAGTGGTGCCAAGCAGTTTGTAGTACATGAAGCAGCAGAAATAATTTGATCATCTTTAGTGATTGTGTCGTCATTTACACCATAAACAACAGTCTTTAAATCACCAGCAGGAGCAGAAATCAAAACTTTCTTAGCACCGGCATCAATATGAGCTTGTGACTTTTCTTTTGATGTGTAGAAACCAGTACTTTCAAGTACTAATTCAACACCGTCATTCTTAACCCAAGGAATGTTGCGGGCATCTGATTCTGCGTAAACAGGAATCTTCTTACCATCGATTACGATTGCATCATCAGTAGCTGAAACTTCATGTTTGAAGTTACCATGAGCTGTATCATACTTTAATAAATGAGCCAACATATCTGGTGATGTCAAGTCGTTAATTGCAACAACTTCCAAGTCATCATTTGCAACTTCATAAATACGACGTAAAGCTAAACGTCCAATGCGTCCGAAACCATTAATACCTACTTTTGTAGTCATGTAAGATTTCCTCCTTCAGGAAAAATAAAATATTTTATTTTAAAGGTTTTTATCCCTTAAAATCGCTTCTGAGGCTGCCTCATCAGTAATTAAAACCGTCTGCTGAGGAGCAATTTTCATATATGAGCAAATTGCGGCAGCTTTACTAGCACCACCAGCAATTGCTAGCACATGTGAAACATTAATTAGATCCGAAACCTGTAAACCAATTTTCGGTATCTTATAAACGACGTTACCTTGAGCATCCAGAAAAACACCAAAAGCTTCTGAAACAGCTTGTTTGTTTTCCAATAACTCAATTTCTTTCGACGACATGTTGCGCCGATTGGCCATAGTTTTGGCACGACCAATACTGTGAATTACCACATCGCTTTGGTTAATCAAATCCAAAACCGACTTAACTACAGGTTCTTCCAGTAAAGGGGCCACACTTTTAGCACTGATATCTTCAGGAACATAGAGTGCACGATAATGTCCCTTAGCATGATGTGCCATTTCAGCACAGACCGTATTGGCCTGAATTGAAACTCCTTCGCCCAAACCACCACGGGCAGGTACAAACAATAAATTCCGTTCCTGTGACAACTTAGGAGTCAATGCCTGCGCCACAGCAGCCATTGTTGTACCACCCATTACCGCGATGGTTGAACGTCCGCTAGGCAAAAAATGATCCATCATCTGATTTAACTCTTGACCCATTAGTTCCAAGACCCGTCGATGATGTTCACTATCACCCGGTATGATTATAACTTGTTCAATTCCTAAAAAGGAAGCTAAACGCGTTGCAATAACGGAAGTATCATTTAACTTACCAATAACCACATCGAGGTGAGCAACAATCTCTTCGCCTTTTTCGGTTAACATCATCCCTGATTTAGAGGAGCTAATTAAGCCACTAGTTTTAAACAAATCTGTTTCCCGCCGCAAAACTCGTTCTGAAAGATCCAACTCACTTGCCAAGATCCGCCGACCAATTGGTTGCATCCAGCGAATTTCCTGCAAAATTCGATAACGCTTTCGCAGGGTACTTAAAAAATCTGGTGCAATGGCTTCGATCCAACCAAGTTCATCGTTGACTGACGATGCATTTGCCGTGGGACTAATTTTGTCCCTGTGTGGCATATTAAGACCCATCCAATCAAAAAATATATGTGAGTAACATTTCCAACTCACAACAAGATTATAACAACTTAATTTTTAATTTGCAATAAACAAAACCACTTTTTTACAGAAAAAAATGGTTCATCACAAAATTGTAATGAACCACCAACTATGCGCCACCTGGGAGTCGAACCCAGATCCCAAGAACCGGAATCTTGTGTGCTATCCATTACACTAGCGGCGCAATACATGAAATATATTACACGATGAAAGAACATTTGGCAATACCTAAATAGATTTTTTATTAATTATTTTCAACACTTTAACTGCAGATCTTACCTCATAGTAAAATGATAAGTTTCATTTTGGGTGCTTACTACTTAAATCTATTGATTAGTTTCAAATGATTTTGGAAAATAAATTTCAAGTACTAAAAATGGTGGACAAATCCATTAATGACGGTATTTTTAGCTTTGCAATGGTATCTAATCGTTCTTTTTCTTGAAGCAAAAAACTTTCTTTTCCAATAATGTTATGTATACTATGTTCTTGTAATAAAATTTGGGAGGAAAAATTATGACTAAAAAAATTGGAGTTATCGTCGGTAGTTTACGTAAGCAATCTTTTTCCAAGGCAATCGCTAATGCAATGAAAGAAATGTTTCCTGAAGGCTACGATGCACAATTAATCGATATCAGTGACTTGCCAATCTTCAACCAAGATTTTGAAGATGGTGAATTAGAAGAGCCAGCTAGTTACAGCCGTTTCCGTAATGATGTTAAAGACATGGATGCTATTTTATTCGTTACCCCAGAATATAACCGCAGCACGCCCGCTGTTTTAAAGAACGCCCTTGATGTCGGTTCTCGTCCTTATGGACAAAGCGTTTGGGATAAGAAGCCTGCTGCAGTTGTTAGTGTTTCACCTGGTGCCCCTGGTGCTTTTGGTGCTAATCACCACTTACGCCAATCATTAGTCTTCTTAAACATGCCAACTTTGCAACAGCCTGAAGCTTACCTAGGCAATGTAATGAATTACTTAGATGACAATGGTCAAGTTAATAATGACAATACAAAGCAATTCTTACAATCCATTGTTGATGCATTTGTTGAATTGATCAATCGGTATTAAGATATTCAATCAGAACTTTTTTCAAGTTCGCACATGAAGGACTCTTAGAGTCCTTTTTTTAATAATCAATTTATTACTATTAAGCAATCTGAAAATGAAGTCATGAGAGTTGACTTTTTTTAAATATATGATAAATTAGCAGAGTAATGTATAGAGTGCTAATAAGCAATAGGAGGCTTTTTTATGTTAGTTCCTACAGTTATTGAACAAAATTCACGTGGTGAACGTGCCTACGATATTTATTCTCGTTTATTAAAAGACCGCATCATTATGTTATCGGGCGAAGTTACTGATGATTTAGCTAATACGGTCATTGCCCAACTGTTATTCTTGGATGCTCAAGATTCTGAAAAAGATATTTATATGTACATCAACTCTCCTGGTGGCTCTGTAACCGCCGGCTTAGCAATTATGGATACTATGAATTTTGTCAAAGCCGATGTGCAAACCATTGCTATGGGAATGGCTGCTTCAATGGCTAGTGTCTTATTATCTTCTGGTGCTAAGGGCAAACGCTTTGCTTTACCAAACTCCACGGTCTTAATTCACCAACCTTCTGGCGGCGCTCAAGGTCAACAAACCGAAATTGAAATTGTGGCTGAAGAGATTTTAAAGACCCGCAAACGTTTAAATAAAATCTTAGCAGATAATTCTGGCCAAGATATCAAAACCATTGAACGCGATACTGAACGTGATAACTATTTAACCGCTCAAGAAGCTAAAGATTATGGCTTAATTGATGATATTATGACTAACAATTCAAATAAATAATTGGGCAAATTAATCATTACAAAAAACACGACCTTATGGCCGTGTTTTTTTATTCAATCACTTTACCAACACCTTGTTCAGTAATCACAAAATCAACAGGATAATCTAGCGACGTTACTGGTACTTGTGCGCTTTGCAACTGCGCAAAGCATAATGCCACTGTCGTTGCTGTTAACGACTGTTGTTGTAAATAACGATCATAATAACCGCCACCATAACCCAAACGTTTGCCCACTAAGGAGCAAGTTAAACACGGTACAATCACTAAATCTAATTCTGCTGGAGCAATAATAGGCGCTGTGATTGGTGGCTCTAAAACTCCTAAAGAACTTTTTTGTAGTGCTCGTTGTCCTTGAAACAGTTGCGCTTGCATCCGATGTTGTGCATAAACTCGCGGTAAGGCTATCACCTTCTGCTCACTTTGCGCCACCTTAACCAAAGGCTGCGTCGCCAATTCTGAACCCACGGACCAATAAGTAAAAATCGTGTGACTCATTTGAAACTGTGGCAAATTAATTAACAAGTTCGTGATAACTTTGGTTGCTTGTTTACGATAGCTCGGTGATAGCTGCGCCCGCCGTTTTAAAAGTTCTTGACGTAACTGCGCCTTCTGCTGCTCAATTGCCGTCATAACTATAACGTACTCTTTAACTTAGGATAGCCACTTTGCGCCACCAATTGATCGTATTGCTGAGCAAATTCTTGTTCTTCTTGGTTACGATACCCTTCAAAAAGTACCTCTTTGATATCTTCTTGATTAAAAAAACAAAAATCTTCGGTTTCATCGACACCATTGGGATACAAAACACCCGAATAATCAAAATAACCAATTTGATTTTTCTTTTCTTCAAACAGTGCTGCACGGTTCACGATCATTAAGGGCGTTTCCTGATCACCCTTTAAGGTTACTACTGAGCCAATTGGTAAAATTTTCATATGATTCTCCTTACAATGATGCAATTAAATTATTCAAAAAATGTAAAGCAATGTTATAGCGCATATCGCCTTGATACAAAACATACGTGGTTGCTAACAAACAACCAGCTAAAATATAGGGAATGACTACTAAACTAAAAGCCGGAGCATGCATCAATCCAAAAATTGCACCTGACAAAACAATTGCTAAGACCGTTTGTCCATTATTTTTTAACTTTGGAAAAAAATATTTAAAAAATAATCCACGAAAAATGAATTCTTCGATAATGGGACCAAAAATAATCGTAAACAAGTTCAACATAATTGGCGATTTTTTAGCCAATAAATCCAGTTCTTGTTGATTAGCAGAGGTCGGAAACAAATTACTTAAAAGACCAATCAAGAACATTATAATAAATAAGCCGACAAAAGTAAGCCCCGCATGTTTGACAGGTGGCCAAGTTGTTCGCAAAGCTGGTAAGTGGCGGTATTTATTCCACAATGCAGCAATCAATGCTCCCATCAAGATGAACAATAAGACAAGCAGTAGGATCAATTCTAAGCTTGACACTTGTCGTTGCAATAAGGGGATAGCAATAGGCGTTTGCGCCAACGAATACAATAAAAAATAACCAACTAAAACTGCAATGTGCCGTACATTTCGTTGGCTACTTCTAGTTACTTTCATACAAAATAATCCTCACTTTTTAAAATAATGGAAAACCACTAGTGAGCCAAAAGCCTAAGGTAATGACAATGACAGCTCCCAATAGCATCAGCCATAACCAGTTACTAGTTAATTTATGTTGCTGCTTTTTCGCAAAAGCCATTTCAATAATTCCGATTAAGACCAACGCTGCCAAAAGTTTGATAATTGTTAATAATGGATGTTCATGCCACGGATAAGGTAACATGACTACTCCACTGATTAACAATACTAAATAACCTAGCCGCGCAATCATTGCCCATAATTTGGGATGTTGCCCATTTTTTCGTAAACCACTAATGACTGCAATTATTAAAATTAGTACGACAATTAAATGTAACCAAGGCCAGAACATCTAACTTCACCCTTTCCAATTTAATAACTTTTATTTTAGTAGATCATTGTAATTAAGCAATAATTACACAAAAAATGTTCGCAAATCTTAACAGATTACACGAACATTTTTTATTACTGCAATTCTTCACTAATTAACGCAAATATTTAATCAATTCTCGCGCCCGACGCAAAGAAACATATGCGCTACTACCATCTTGAAACCTTAATTGTTTAGTTTTGTTATCATACTTACAAGGTTGTTGCAAATTGACTAAATAACTCTTATCACTCCGAAACAGCTCTTGATAACGATGTGCCAAATTATTCAAACTACCTAAAAATTCAGTTTCCCGCGTTTTGGTATGCAACAAGACATGACCAGCAGCAACTTCTGCCGTCGTCAGATATAATACCTGATCTAACGGAACCGTGAAATAACGACTACCAATTCGGTAAGAAAACATTCGCTGTTGTGGTTGTTCTATCGCTTGATAGTCCACAATGGCTAAATGTAAATCTTCACGTATTTTGGTTTCAACGCTATCCAAGCCATGATCTTTATCAATAAAATCTAATGGTGCTACTCGCCGTTCAATAGTCATCACGGCTAATTCATCATGGATAGAAATAAAAACAATCTTAGCTTGTGGTAATAAGTGACGAATTTCTACCGCCAATTGCAGACCAGCATGCGTATTGTTATTAATTTCCATATCTAAGAAAAACAAGCCGTAATTGCTATCGCTTTCTTGAGCCATTGATAATAATTCCAGTGGCGATAGTGTCTGACAAATCAACTCCATGTCCATATGATTATCACTAATTGCACTACGAATAATCTTAGCGTACTGTATTTGCTGTTCTTGATTATCTTCAAGCAAATATACTGGGAGCATCACTATCCCTCCTCTGTAATTATTAATGTAATACATAAGTGGTTCTCACCTAGTTGCGTATCTAACCAAAGTTGTTCATCATCTCTAATTAACTGCCGGACATTAGTTAATCCCACACCTTGATGAGCAGCTTTCGTTGTATACCCGGATTCAAATAATTGATGCACATTTTTAATATTCGATGCTGCATTATCAACCACAATCTCGACTTGACCAGTAGATGCCACAAACGAACAGCCAACAACTTGATCTTTTTCTTTTTGTGCTTGTTCAATCGCATTATCTAACAAAATTCCCAGAACTCTAACAACTGTCAAAATATTAACTTGTTGTAATCGAATTTCTTGAGTTAATTCAAGCCGTAATTGAACGCCGGCATGTTGAGCTGTTAAAAACTTTTGGATAACCAAGCCACGAATTGGATCATTTTTTAAATAATCAATATTCGCAATGGTCATCTGCTTCAAATCTTGCTTAATCGGTTGTTGCTTTAGTAGCTCTTGATAATAATCAGTTAATTGTTGATTATTACCATTTTTGACAAAACCTTCTAAACCCAATAACATATTTTGGTAGTCATGCTTAAATTTGCGTAACTCTGAATATTGCTGTTCAATACTAGATAAATCTGCACGCAGTTGGCGATCTTCTCTAACCCTTTGCTCGGCCTGTTGCCGCGCTACATAAGCCTTAAAAAATAGCCAAGCGTAAACTATTGTCCATGTCGCAAAGACCACAAATAATAACAAAATTAATGATAATGCAGTATAAGTGGATTTAACTTTATCACTAGTAACTAAAATAGCTTCTACAATAAGAAACAGCGTAAAAATAAAAATAAACAAGTACTTAGATAAATCCATAGTTTTAAAATAAAATAAAAAATTTGTTATTTTAAATTTATAAAAAGCATCTATGCTTATAAAGCAAACTATTAAAATTAAGGTAATAAAGTTAGCCCAAAATACCACCCCAACATTATTATAAAGATTGTAAACATTAGATATTCTAAATATAAATTGTACAAAAATACTGATAAAAATTAAAAGGACAATAGATACAGTCTTAATAGTATAGCTAAAATAATCCAACTTTTTATATTTAATAAATGAAAAAGATATAGAAGAAATTAGCCATAATAAAAAATACAAATTACCTACTTCACTACCAATACACCCCCAAAAGAATGCTACTAATAGATCCGTAAGAATAAAGTACAAATGATATTTACGATTAAAGTAATGAATAAGATTTAACACCAAATATAAGATAAAAAAATTATCAAAAATATCAACCCATAAATTAACAAAAATCATCTATTATCCATGTTTGTGAATTAAGTGCCATATCCATTCATGAAGTGGTTCATTTGGTGCAACTACCGTTGCCATTGTAGAAGCTTGTGCACCACCGGTAACTTTTTGTAATTCTGTATCTGATAAATTCTTCAACATAATAAATACCTCCCTTATAACTGATATTATAGTCCAAGAATTAAATTAGTCAGCAATATTTTATTAACGCTTACTTTTCGCCCATAATCAAAATCATTTTAATCTATTTATAATCATTTGATTAGATTTTAATTATTTAAAGCCAAAAAATATCTCAACTTTATTTATTCAGCTGCTTTTTCATTAATGATAATCGGGTGGCTAAGGGCGTTCCGGTTAAATCTTTGGTATAAGTCGTCACTTTCTGATATTCTTTACAAATTTGCCGCACAGTTTTTAATTCAGTGGAACTAAGATTCTTATTAAAGACCACAATTAAATCTGCATCCTGAATCTGCTCTGCTAAAACTTGCGGTGCTTCCTGACCAGTTAAGGAGCGATAATCGCCAGCTCTTAAAGTAATTGTATCTTTCGTTTCCGCCAATTTACTACCAATAGTTAAAATCTTTAATCCCTTAAAAAGGGGCTTAAACTTGCGCCGTTTATGTTTAGCAGTGGTCGCTTCGAGCACGGGCCTAGTGATATTTTCAGTATTTGAATATTTCCAAATGATTTTGCCAGATGCTGGATTATTAATTTCGTGGGCATAATCAACCACATCTCCTGCTGCCAATTGAAAAGGTTCAATATCTTCATCAGTTAATAAAATAATCTTTTGCGTTCCAGAATCATCATTAAATTCAATATACAATTGATCAGAATCAGATTGCTGTTGCACTAATAATTGCGACTTAACTTCTCGCACAGCCAACGCGACTTCACGACTACGATCCAAAACTTCAAACTGATATGGTGATTCTACAGTGTTTTGCACATTAACAGTTTCTGATGTCAAAGTGGCGCGGACAAGATCTCCTGAACGTAAATTTAATTGCCGGACAACTGCTTCCGGAACTGGAACAGGTTGAGTTAGATCAAGCATTCCTCCGCGTAATAATTGCTTAAAATATCCCGTAACCTCCTGTGCTTTAGGACCGCCAGCTGATAATTCTGCTGGCAAATCCCGTGCCGATAGAGGCACGTCAGCATCCAAAAAAGTAGCTTTATCAATGGCTGATAAAATATTTAATTGTTCCTGCATCCGCACCACAATAGTTGATAGATTATTTTCATTGATACTTTGGTTAAGGCTACTGATTTCTGCTTGAATTAAATAAATTAATTTGTCTTTTTTCAAAAATTATCCCTTCAATTCATTAATTAAAAAATACACAAAAACTTTATTTTAGTTTAATAATAACATATGTGAACAAATTCAAAAACGAAAGTATTACTTAAAATACAAAATATTTTTAATTGAACCATAAAATAAGCTAACACTTAATCAATTTCAAACTTTTTTGCAATATTTTTTATCACAATTACTGGCTTAAATTACTAAAAAAGCTAGGACCTCTAGTGTCTAATGGTTAGACAGCTTTGATCCTAGCTGTAATTTTTCAATTAATAATTTTACTTAAAAACTGGCAATTGCTTGCTCAATTGGTTGTTCCCCACTACTGAGGTCAAATGCTTGCTTAATCGTGAGCGGATTTTTTAAACAAGCCACAATAGTTGCCGCTACATCAGCGCGGGCAATAGAGCGCAAGCCCGCATCAGTTTGTAAACTCAACCGTGATGCTAGTTGGATACGTCCTTGCCCAACAGCATTAGTTAAAACTGCCGGGCGAATAATCGTATAATTCAAGCCGCTGTGCAGTAGCCATTGATCAGCATAATATTTAGCAGCGTAATAATAATTTCCCGTTGATAACTCCTGCCGTTGATAAGACCATAATCCACGATTGTCAGCTTGGAGAGCACTAACCATCACGAAACGTTGGGTCTGCGCTAACTGAGCAGCTTGAATCATTTTAATCGCCCCATCTAAGTCAATCATCATGGTTTGATCTGCCCCAGTTTTGCCACCAGAACCCGCGGCAAACACCACTGCATCAATATTTTGGGTTGCTTGCACCAGTTGATTTAACTCACCGGCCAAATCAATGAATTGCGTGGCCACACTTTGAGCCTGATAAGCAGCGATTTGCGCAGACTGTCTTAGACCCGCCACAACCTGAATTTGTGGTTCTGACTGTAATTGTTGAACTACTAATCGTCCAATTTGACCATGAGCTCCTACCACTAAAACACGCATTAATTTATCTCCTTAAACTTCTAATCCAGCAGTTCTTTTACTTTTAATCAAATCATTAAGTTTGCGTAAGCGGTGATTAATTCCAGACTTAGAAATTGAGCCACTGGGTACTAGCTGTCCTAATTCGGTTAGAGACATCTCCGGATTAGCTAAACGTAATTCCGCAATTTCCTTAAGCTTCGGGGGTAACGTTTCTAAGCCAAAATTATCTTGCCAAAATTTAATATTTTCAACTTGCTGACTCGCCGCCTTAATTGTTTTATTAATATTGGCATTTTCACAGTTGACTAAACGATTAACCGAGTTCCGCATATCGCGCACAATGCGAATATCTTCAAACTTTAACATTGCTGACGTGGCGCCAATCACCCGTAAAAAGTCCGAAATTTTTTCAGCTTCTTTCAGGTAAACAATATAACCACTGCGCCGAGCCGTCGCCCGCGCATGCAAGTTAAATTGATTCATCAATTGCAAAATTCCCTGATTCTGATCTTCATATAAGGAATAAATTTCTAAATGATAACTAGAAGTTTCCGGATTATTGACACTTCCCCCCGCTAAAAAGGCTCCCCGCAAATAGGACCGTGCGCGTTGTTTGGAATTCAGCACATCTGCTGGGATATCAGTCCGAATTTGAAAGCCGTTAACTTCTACAATACGTAAATCGGCTAAAATAGGCTGCACCTGCCGGCGCAAGCGTACAATATACTGATTATTCTTTTTCAATTTCATTTTGCGACGAACCACTAGATCCGCCTCCACGGTATACAACTGTTGCAATAACGCGTAAATCCGCCGCGCAATCGCGGGATTTTCTGTTTGAACATCCAAAATAAAATGATGATCAACTAACGATAAACTGCCATTCATTCGAATTAAAGCCGATAATTCGGCCCGCGCATGCTCTGGATGAACTTCTAGACTAGTTAATTCTTTTTTGACAGTGCTGGCATAAGAAGCCATCAGACATACCACCTTTTTTACATACAAAACTCATTTTTATTGTTTTCTAGTGCCCGCTTGAAAAGCCAAGTTTAACAATTCTCGCGCCACTTTATCACCATCATGAAAGGCACCGCCATCATGCAACGATAAATAATCATCCGTAATGACACGACAGCCTTGTTGCCGTAAGCCTGCAAAATCCGACTTAACTTGCGCCAAATATTCATTGTATTTTTCATGATCCATATAATCACTCGGAACTGGCTTACCATTAACTAACACGGTGTTAATATAGTGCCCGCCCAAATGACGATTCAACACCCGCACATGATCTGCATCTGTAAAATTAACAGTTTCGCCAATCTGCGTCATAATATTACAAATATAAACCACTTCTGCTGAAGTTTGTTGCAAAGCCTGCTGCACATTACTAATCATTAAATTCGGTAAAATACTCGTAAATAAACTTCCCGGTCCTAACACAATCACATCGGCCTGCATAATAGCTGCTAAGACCGGCAAAACTGCCGCGGGCTTTTGCTTGGGATTATTGGTATCACTCACCCAGACGCGTTGAATATTTTTACCTGCGTAAGTAATTTCGTGTTCACCAGCTAATTGCGTACCATCTGTAAATTCAGCATGCAAAGTCAGTGGTGAATTAGATACTGGAAAGACGTGTCCTTCCACCTCCATCATTTTGGCCAACTGTTGCACTGCATCAAAAATATCATTTTGATACATTTCTGATAAAGCCGCAATCACCAAATTGCCAATCGCATGCCCCGCCAAAAAAGAATCATCACTATTAAAGCGATATTGAAAAACGTCTAACGGTAATTGCTCCCAATTAGACAAAGAAACTAACACATTACGAATATCTCCTGGGGGAACCACATTAATATAATTACGAATAGCTCCGGAGGAGCCACCATTATCTGCTACAGTCACTACGGCTGTGATGTCAGCATTTAATTGCTGTAAACTGTGTAGGATAACAGGTAAGCCTGTTCCACCACCAATTACCGTGATTTTAGGCTTCCGCCCTTTAATAACCTTGATAGTCTTCGTAGTATCTCTCATGAACGATTCACCGACTCCTTATGTCGATTGATATCTCGATGATCAATTTTGACATCATAATTTAATTGTTGTAAATCTTCTCCTAATCGTTGAGCGATGGCGACCGAACGGTGCTGGCCACCAGTACAACCAATGGCAATTGTCAACATCGTTTTGCCTTCTTGTTGATATTGGGGAATGATCGTTTTCATTAAAGTAAAATATTGTTGATAAAATTGCTGTGCCGCGGTTTGGCTAAAAACATAAGCCGCAACATTTTTTTGAAGCCCCGTTTGTTGCCGCATCACTGGATCATAATACGGATTTGGTAAAAAGCGCACATCCATCATATCATCTGCATCAATAGGCACACCATACTTAAAGCCAAAGGACATGACCACAATATGAAACGGCGTTACTTGTTGTTGATCAAATTGATGAAAAATTTCGGCGCGTAATTGGCGCGGTGTTAAATTAGTGGTATCAACGATTAAAGCCGCTCGTTGGTATAGTGGCTTTAATAAACGGCGTTCTTTGACAATGCCATTAATCAAGCGTCCTTCCATAGCCAATGGATGTGAGCGTCGAGTTTCTTTGTAACGTGCCACTAACTCTTCATTAGTCGCATCTAAAAATAAAATTTTTGTTTGAATCGTTGAGTAATCTTCTAGTCCCGTTAAACTACTCAAAAGCTGATCATAAAAAACCTGTGACCGTAAATCAATGACTACAGCAATTTTGTTCATATTACCTGCTTCTTGAACTAGCTGAATAAATTTACCTAATAAAGCTGGTGGTAAATTATCAATGCAAAAATAACCCATGTCTTCAAAAGCCTGAACCGCTACTGTCTTACCAGCACCGCTCATTCCGGAAATAATTACTAAATCCGTCTTTTTTTGTTGCTTAGTCACTCAGTCATCCGCTCCTTTACTCGCCACTAAGTTGCAGTATCTATCCTGACAGCAAAATTTTTACTGACAAGTCCTAGCAAATTTAAACTTCAACTACTCTTACTGAAATTAACAAACTTATTATAGAGATTATTTTATCAATTAACAATTCTTATCGATTAAATAATTAGCCCGTAGTATTAAAAAAACTTGGATATTAATCCAAGTCTTTTGCCCGTGGTGTTTGTTCTAACACAGGTTGCAAATAATGCCCGGTATATGAATGCGGATTAGCAGCTACTTCTTCTGGGGTTCCTGTGGCCACAACTTGACCACCCAAGTCACCGCCTTCAGGTCCTAAATCAATTAACCAATCTGCCGATTTGATGACATCCAGATTATGTTCAATCACTAAAACGGTATTTCCTTGATCTACCAAGCGTTGTAAAACCGCCAAAAGACGTTTGACGTCATCAACGTGTAACCCAGTTGTCGGCTCATCTAAGATATAAAAGTTTTGCCCATCAACTTTCTTGTATAGTTCAGAAGCTAGTTTCATCCGTTGAGCTTCACCACCAGACAAAGTTGTTGCTGATTGGCCCAATTGGACATAGCCTAGCCCCACATCAACAATCGTTTGTAACTTCCGCTTAATCTTTGGTAAATGATCAAAGAATTCTAAAGCTTGCATTACCGTCATTTTCAACACGTCAGCAATCGTCTTGCCTTTATAAGTTACCTCCAAGGTTTCTGAATTATAACGGGTCCCATGGCAAACTTCACAAGGAACATAAACATCTGGTAGGAAATTCATTTCAATCTTAATAATGCCGTCACCTTTGCAGGCTTCACACCGACCACCTTTGACATTGAAAGAAAACCGGCCCTTTGTATAACCCCGCACTTTGGCTTCGTTAGTTTGCGCAAACAAGCCCCGAATATCATCAAAGACCCCTGTGTACGTTGCAGGATTACTCCGGGGAGTGCGACCAATCGGGCTTTGATCAATATTAATTAAAGATTTTAGATGTTGATAACCCGTAATACTTTGATATTGACCGGCGCGTTGCGAATTATGATTGATTTTTTGAGCTAAAGCGCGTTGTAAAATCGTATTAACTAATGATGACTTGCCGGAACCCGAAACACCAGTCACCGCAATAAATTTGCCTAGCGGAAATTGTACATCAATCTTTTTTAAATTATTTTCCGCCGCACCAGTTACTTCAATATATTGCCCATTACCTGCGCGCCGTTGTGCTGGTAAGGCAATATATTTTTTACCAGCTAAATACTGTCCTGTCAACGACTGCGGGTTCGCCTGAACCTCTGCCGGCGTTCCTGCTGCCACAATCTGGCCCCCAGCAGCACCAGCGCCTGGACCGACATCAATCAAATAATCAGCTTGCCGCATCGTATCTTCATCGTGTTCCACCACAATGAGCGTATTGCCTAAATCACGCATCTTTTTTAAGGAGCGAATTAAACGTTCGTTATCCCGTTGATGTAAACCAATGGAGGGTTCATCTAAAATATACAAAACCCCGGAGAGGTTGGAACCAATTTGCGTGGCTAAACGAATCCGCTGAGCTTCACCACCAGACAAAGTTCCCGCTGCTCGTGATAAAGTTAAATAGTCCAAACCGACATTTTGTAAGAAGGATAAACGATCAATAACTTCTTTTAAAATTGGTTGCGCAATCACCTGATTTTGTGGCGACAGCTTAACACTTTGAAAGAACGGCAAAGCTTGTTTGATGGCTAAATCGGACACAGCGGCAATATTTTGACCATTGACTTGAACGCACAGGGCTTTTTGGTTTAACCGTTGCCCATGACAAAGCGGACATTGTAGCTCTGTAAAATATTTCCGCATCACTTCCCGCATAAAAGCACTGGAAGGTTTTTCATACCGGTGTTTAATATTAGGAATGACCCCCTCAAAATAGGTATCAACATCACGGACACTGCCAAAATCATTATCAAAGTGTAAATGAATTTCTTGTTGATCATTACCATATAAAACGGTCTGTTGTTGTGCAGGTGATAATTTGGCAAAAGCCACATCTTGAGGAATTTGCAACTGCTCACAAACTTGTTCCAATACCTGTGGATAATATTGAGAATGCTCTGGACTCCAAGGAACAATTGCCCCTTGTGCAATCGTCAAATCAGGATCAGGAACCACCAATTGGGGATCAACTTCTAGTTTCATCCCCAAACCATCACATTCCGGACAAGCACCAAACGGAGCGTTAAATGAGAATAAGCGCGGTTCCAACTCGCCAACGCCAAAACCACATAAAGGACAGGCATAGTGCTCTGAAAACACTAACGCCTTTTGACCAATCACATCGGCGGTCATATAACCATCGGATAACCGTAAGGCCGATTCAATCGAATCAAACAGCCGCGAACGAATCTGTTCTTTGATAACTACCCGATCCACCACAACAGAAATATCGTGTTTTTGATTTTTGTTGAGCTCTAGTTGTTCATTAACTTCATGCTGCTCGCCGTCAATTAAGACACGGACATAACCTTGCTTAGCAATTTTGACCAAAACTTTTTTATGCTGGCCTTTTTTGGCACGAATAACTGGCGCCAAAATTTGCACCTTGGTACGTTCGGGTAATTGTAATAACCGATCAACCATTTGTTCCACTGATTGACTCGTAATCGGTGTTCCATCATTCGGACAAATCGGAGTCCCGACACGCGCCCATAATAATCGTAAATAATCGTTAATTTCAGTGACAGTGCCGACGGTAGAACGCGGATTTTTGGATGTTGTTTTTTGATCAATAGAAATGGCGGGACTTAAGCCATCAATTGAATCCACATCCGGTTTATCCATTTGTCCTAAAAATTGGCGGGCATAAGAAGATAAACTTTGTACATACCGTCTTTGTCCTTCAGCATACAAAGTATCAAAGGCTAAAGAACTTTTACCAGAACCGGATAAACCGGTCATGACCACTAATTTATTGCGTGGAATTGTGACGTCGACATTTTTTAAATTGTGCGAACGGGCACCGTGAATGACAATATTTTCGTTTACCATTAATCAATCTCTGCTTTCAATTCTAAAATTGTATCGCGTAAATTGGCTGCTTGTTCAAAGTCTAATTTTTTGACAGCTTGGTTCATTTGATCAGTCAATTGCGTCAACAGTTCTGTCTGATCCTTTTTGGTCATATTATTAAAATCAAACGGATCTTGCGTAATTGCTTGTTCTTGACTGCTACTATTATCAACAGTCTTTAAGGCCGTAATCGCTGCGCGAATTGGCTTTTGAATTGTTTGTGGTTGAATATGATGGACTTCATTGAAATGTTGCTGAATTTGCCGCCGCCGTTTAGTTTCTTCAATCGCTACTTTCATTGAATCGGTGATATGATCAGCGTACATAATGACATGACCATGAACGTTCCGCGCAGCCCGTCCAATCGTTTGAATTAACGGCCGTTCAGAGCGTAAGAAACCTTCTTTATCAGCATCCAAAATTGCAATTAAGGACACTTCTGGTACATCAATGCCCTCACGCAATAAATTAATGCCAATCAATACATCGTATTTGCCTAACCGCAGATCCCGAATAATTTCCGTGCGTTCCAAAGTTTTAATATCACTGTGCAAATAGGCCACTTTAATGCCCAAATCTTTTAAATAATCGGTTAAATCTTCAGCCATTTTTTTAGTTAAAGTCGTCACCAACGTCCGTTCGTGTTGCTCAATACGCTGATTAATTTCCCCTACTAAATCATCAATTTGGCCCATAATCGACCGTACTTCTATTTCAGGATCTAACAAACCAGTCGGACGAATTACTTGTTCCACCACTTCGTTAGTTTGTTCCATTTCGTAAGGACCCGGCGTTGCAGAAACGTACAAAATCTGATTAACATGCTGTTCAAATTCCGCTAAAGTTAACGGGCGGTTATCCAAAGCACTTGGCAAGCGAAAGCCATAATCAACCAGCATCTGCTTACGGGCGCGATCACCATTATACATACCACGAATTTGCGGCATCGTCACATGAGATTCATCAATCATAATGTTAAAATCATCGGGAAAAAAGTCAAGTAATGTAAACGGAGGTTCGCCTTCGCTACGCCCTTCCATGTGTCGCGAATAATTTTCAATGCCTGACGTATATCCCATTTCTCGCATCATTTCAATATCATAATTAGTACGCTGCTCCAAGCGTTGGGCTTCCAGCAATTTACCAGCCTGTTTTAATTCTTTTAAACGTTGGTCCAATTCCAAAGAGATGCGTTCTAAAGCGGCCTGCATTTGTGTTTCATTAGTCATAAAATGCGTTGCCGGAAAGATCGAAACCTGCGGACGTTCGCCAATTAATTCCCCAGTTAATGGATCCATTTCTAAAATCCGGTCAATTTCATCGCCAAAAAATTCAATGCGTAAAGAATGATCATCGCGTGACGCTGGAAAAATATCGACCACATCACCGCGTACCCGAAAACGGCCCCGCTGAAAGTCAATATCATTACGTTCAAATTGATTATTAATTAAGTTCTTGAGTAATTCATCGCGACTAATCTCTTGCCCCGACCGCAAGGAAATGACACTTTGTTGATATTCCCGCGGATCACCTAAACCAAAGATACACGAAACGGAAGCAACCACAATCACATCATTACGTTCTAGTAATGCCGAAGTCGCCGCATGACGTAATTTATCAATTTCATCATTAATACTGGAGTCTTTTTCAATATAGGTATCACTAGAAGGCACATAAGCTTCTGGCTGATAATAGTCATAATAACTCACAAAGTATTCCACCGCATTATGAGGAAAGAATTCCTTAAATTCACCATACAACTGACCAGCCAGCGTTTTATTATGGGAAATCACGATCGTCGGTTTGTTCAATTTTTGAATAACATTGGCCATGGTAAAAGTTTTTCCAGTTCCGGTAGCTCCTTTTAACACCTGCGTACGGTTACCCTTTTGAAAATCTGTTACTAATTGATCAATAGCTTGTTGTTGATCACCTGCCGGCTGATACTTAGAAACTAATTCAAATTGATTATCTGTTATCCGATCAATCACTCTGAGTCCTCCTTAACATCAATACGAGCATTCTTTTCGTCTCAAGTGCGACTCACTTTAAATCTTTAAAGTCAAAAAAGCCAAATTCTAAAGGATAAACTTACTTTAGTAATTTGACTCTTCATAAAGTTTTTAACCTAGTGGTTCATATCATACCACTCCGAACATATTTTCGCCATTAACATATAACCTTAAACTAATCCGCAGTCAAAAAGTTTTAAACTTAGTCATACCACGCATTAACCACTTGAGCGTAAGCAGCTAATTTAGCATCAGCCGTGGCCTGGTTATCGGCACAAACTCCCACATAATTTTTAATCTTGGGTTCTGTACCCGATGGCCGCACCGCAATCCAAGTTTCATCTGCTAAGATAAATTTCAAGACGTTGGACTGGGGCAGATTTAATGTTGCTTGGGTTCCATCAGAATTTATTTGTTGACCACTTTGAAAATCTTGGACACTAACAACAGCGGTCCCATTAATGGTTTGGGGCACTTGCTGACGAAATTGTTGCATCAAAGTCTGCATTTGCTGTACACCGTCGACACCAGCAAACGTCTTCGCAATCGTTTGTTCTTTAAAGTAACCGTATTGTTGGTAGATTTGTTGTAGGCCATCATACAAAGTCAAATTCTGACTCTTATAATACGCGGCCACTTCAGCTAATAATAAACTAGCTTGAATCGCATCTTTATCCCGGACAAACGGTTGAATCAAATAACCATAACTTTCTTCAAACCCAAATAAAAATTGATGTTCCCCCGTTTGTTCAAATTGTTGAATTTGCTCCGCAATAAACTTAAAACCAGTCAAAACGTTAATCATTTGGACTTGATAATGATTGGCAATTTTCGTTGCTAATTCGGTAGAGACAATTGATTTAACCACTGCCGCATTCTTAGGTAATTGATGCAAGCGTTGCTTAGTCTTTAAAATATATTCCAACAAAACACAAGCAATTTGATTGCCCGTCATTAATTGGTAATTGCCATCTGGTTGCAAGACAGCTGCTCCTAGGCGGTCGGCATCGGGATCTGTTGCGATTAAAACATCAGCCGCACTCTTTTGACCATCGCGAATCGCTAGATTAAATGTTTCCGCGAATTCCGGATTTGGAAATTGAACCGTGGCAAATTCGGGATCTAAAATCGCCTGTTCACTCACTAACTGCATATTTTTCAGTCCAGCTTGTTCAAAAACGCGACCCGCCAACATTTTACCCGTTCCATGCAATGGCGTATAAACAAATTTCATTTGCGAATAATCAGCCAGTAACTGGCGGTCAATTGAAACTGCTTGAATAGCTTTGAGATAAGCTTGATCTACATCTTCGCCAATCATTGTTAATAAATGTTGCTGCCGTAATTCATGTAAGTCCGCCACAGCAATTTGAAATAAATCGGCTGCTTGGCGCACATATTTGGTAATCAAATCTGATTCTTTCGGTGGCATTTGCCCACCATCAGGACCATAAATTTTAAAGCCATTATAAGGGGCCGGATTATGGCTGGCCGTTATCATAATGCCTGCATAAGTTTGCAAATGCCGGACGGCAAATGACAATTCCGGTGTCGGTCGCAAACTGTCAAATAGGTAAACTGGGATTTGATGTTGACCTAAAACCCGCGCCGATTCTTGTGCAAACAAAAGAGAATTGTACCGAGAGTCAAAACTAATGACCACGCCTTTGTTTTTTTCTTGTGGTGTCAAAGTATCCATCAATTTGGCCAAACCTTCTGCTGCTTGGCGAACAGTATATAAATTCATCCGATGAATGCCTGGGCCCATTAACCCCCGCATGCCAGCCGTTCCAAATTCTAATGGTTCATAAAAAGCGGCTTCCAATTGTTTCGTATCTGTTGCTAATTTCGTTAATTGTTGTTGTAAAGTCGGATCCAAATGCGGATATTGTGCCCATACTTGATAATTATCTTGCCAACTCATGGTTCAGCCTCCACCTTGTTAGTTATTTAAAGCTTCCTAATTCATTATACCGTTCAACTAAGAAAAGTGGTTACGACAACTTAATTATTCTAAATGAAAAAACGCGACCGTTCCAAATATTTAAGAAATAATTTAACTGCTGGGAGTTTTGTTAAAACAATGATGCTGAATTTTTATCTCGGTGCCCTTTACTTTTCGAGTGGCTAACTTAAGAAATTAATTCAACTCAATTTTTATTCGTCATTAAATTATTCGAACTTAAAAATTCAGTTAATATTTGAAAAGCCAATTTCTTATCTCCAACTTGGCAATGTCTAGCACCGCCACTAGCCTCCGTTAAAATTTTCACCGTCAGAGATCTGGCATTAACTAGACCTGCTGCTTCTTTTAAAGTAACAGCTGCAGGAACGTATAAATCTTTAGTCCCGCCTATTAATAATACATCTGCTATTACTTCATCTAATACTCCCTTCAAGGTATAATTTAAAGCCTCTTTTACAAAATCAACAGGCTGCTTAGTTAACGTAATATCCATGCCTTTTTGCATTTTAAAAGCTAAATCAACATTATTATTGGATAATTTAACCAAAAAGTCATTAAAACTAGTCGCAATTTTCGGATCATCTAAATGGTCTAAATATTGGCTAGCTTGGGGCAACTTCATTACCAATGCATCACTTAAATTCAACATTGCATCATAGGCAATCACGCGCCGAATTCGATGATCTTTAGCAGCGGCTCGCACGGATAAATATCCGCCCAAAGACATTCCCAATAAATCAGCTGAGTCTAATTGATAATAATCAAGCAAATACCCAACGGGTTCTTCCCACTTAGAAGTTAAAGCTAACCCTGAACGTAAAGCTCGTCCTTGACCAGGACCTTCAAACAAAACAAAATTATAATTTGGTAATTGATCATCTAAACCGTATTGAAAGACTAAACGAAGCATTTCTTCCAAATAAGAATCGAAACCACCATGAAATAGTAAAGTTCTTTGCGCATGCGGATGATTGATTCGAACTACTGGCAAAATACCTTTTTGATAAGGAACATCTTCAGAAATCAAGTTAGTGGTGTCAATACTGTGGTAAAAATTATCAACATATCCTCGATAAGTTGCTTGCTTGCGTTCATCTTGCTCAGTCAAAAAGAAATCTGCCAACTGGTAATAAGTCGAAGCTAAGCCATAATCTTTCATTTGCTGAGTTGCTGTGGCTTTTTGTGCCGTCTTCATTGCTAGCTGATTCCAAGTTTCATACCAATCTTGACGACTTTTAATCTGCAAAGCTGTTCGTGCAATAACCTTTTGTACTGCTACGTCCTTTTCATACGGTTCTAAAAAACGATTAATTTGAAAATTAAATTGCTCATTGTCCATATACTTTTGATACATTGTCGCCACTCCTTTCTAACACAAATGAATCGTATCAGTAATAGTTTTTAAATGCAAGTACTTGCTCTCAAAAAAGCTACAAATACTAATTGATACCAAAAAAGCCGCGTACAAAAGTTAAAAACTTTTCCACGCGACTTGCTCTTATAATTCAAATAATTAACTAAACTAGCTATTTTTCATCAGCCAAAGTTTGTAAATAATTAAAGACATTTTGACCTGCTAAGCCACCATCACCAACTGCTGTGGTAATTTGCCGCAAAGTCTTTTTGCGCACATCACCCACCGCAAAAATTCCTGGGACTGGGGTTTGCATTTGATCATCCGTAATAATCCAACCAGCTTCATCAGTAATCTTTAAGTCACTGAATTGCTGTGTATTAGGTTGGATACCAACATAAATGAACACACCACTAGCTGGTAGCACTTGCTCGGCACCAGAGATTTTATCACGGTATTTCACACCAGTGACTTTTGCTTGGTCGCCCTGAATCTCCTCCACGTCGGCATTCCAAATAAACTTAATTTTGTCATTCGCAAAGGCCCGCTTTTGTAAAATTGGTTGGGCCCGTAGTTGGTCTCTCCGGTGTATGATGGTGACTGATTTAGCTAGTTGAGTTAGATAAATTCCCTCTTCAACAGCAGAATCACCACCACCAATGACCGCTAAATCTTCATTTTTAAAGAAAGCCCCATCACAGACAGCACAATAAGAGACACCTTTACCGGAATAATCTTCTTCGCCAGGAACCCCGATTTTTTTATACTCTGAGCCAGTAGCAATCACTAAAGCTCCCGTCTTAAAAGTTTCATCGCTGGTTTTAACGATTTTATAAGATTGATGATCCTCAACATCCGTCACCATTCCGTATTGATACTTGGCACCAAATTGAATAGTTGAATGATACATTTTTTCACTTAAATCCGGTCCCATAATGGAATCAAAGCCGGGATAATTTTCCACCTCGGCGGTATTGTTCATTTGCCCGCCGTAAATGCCCCGATCTAAAATTAAGACTTTCAAGTTAGCCCGTGAAGCATACAAAGCGGCCGTTAAGCCGGCAGGTCCCGCGCCAATTACAATTACATCATATTCTTGCATTTGAGCCACACTTTCTACTTTTTATCACATAATAATCATAAGAGTTAAATTGACCAAAAGCTAGTATTGTGCTTTCCACTAACGTTGATAGGGAAATTTTAAGCCACTTCCGGCCAAATAATCTGGTGGTTGCACTTTTTTACGCCGATAATATATTAGGACACCAGCGCCAATAAACAAAACTAACGACAAAACTTGAGAAACTCTTAAAATGTTCAATAAGTATAAACTATCAGTCCGCATTCCTTCAATAAAAAAGCGGCCAAAAGAATACCATAATACATAACTTAAAAAGACTTCACCTTGCTTAAACAAATGCGGTCGGTGACGCAAACTCAATAGTAAAATCACACCGACTAAGTTCCACAATGATTCATATAAAAACGTTGGTTGGCGATAAGCCCCAGCAATATACATTTGGTGAATAATAAATGGTGGTAGATGTAAAGCATGCAAAAAATGTGCTGAAGTCACTGCACCATAAGCTTCTTGATTCATAAAATTGCCCCAGCGCCCAATCAGCTGTCCCACTAATAAACTCGGCGCAGCAATATCTAAGATTAACCAAAACGGTAGTTGTCGAACATAAGTAAAGATAATTGCCACAATAAAAGCAGCAATCAAGCCACCATAAATGGCAATACCGCCATGCCAAATCTTAATAATTTCACTCGGATATTTCGAATAAAAAGACCATTGAAACACCACGTAATAAATACGTGCACCAATGAGTGCAAACGGAATTCCCCAGAGCACTAGATCAATTAAGTCATCCTTCATAATTTGCCGTTTAGGAGCTTCGTTTAAAGCTAACAAAACTCCTAAAATCGCACCACAAGCAATAATGACCCCATACCAATGGATCTCAAAGGGGCCAAATTGCACAAAAATTGGATTTAAAGCTAAACTCATACTTACTCACTTTCTGAATGTTCTTTGATTAAATTATTTAATTGTTTTTCAAAGCGGGCGGCAGCATCATATCCTAATTTTTTAGCCCGATAATTCATAGCAGCCACTTCAATAATATTAGAGATATTTCGCCCGACTTTGACCGGGATCACCATTGAAGGTACATCAACATCAAAAATCCGTTCCGTTTGATTGTCTGTCCCAATCCGATCATAATTCTGATCTTCTGACCAAGCGCTTAGATTAACAATTAATTGCACTTCCATAGAGGTTCTGACCGCACTTGCGCCAAACAAATTCATCACATCAATAATGCCAATTCCGCGTACTTCCATTAAATTTTTTAAAATTTGGGGAGCTTCACCAACTATCGTATGCTCATTTTGTTGGTAAACATCGACGCGATCGTCCGCTACTAGACGATGACCATTTTTAATTAATTCTAAGGCTGTTTCACTTTTGCCAATCCCGGAATCACCTTTAATCAAGATTCCTAAGCCATAAACATCAATCAAGACACCGTGAATACTTTTCCGGGGCGCCAAAACCTTTTCTAAATATTGCGTAATAATGTTGGAAACTCGAGTGGTCGTTAAAGGTGAAGTCAAAATAGGAATACGATGTTCTTTCGCGGCACGCTGCATCTCCGTTGATGGCTGAATGCCTCTAGAAAAAACAAACGCTGGTGTTTGATCAGTCGCCATTTCTCGTAAAATATGGTAACGATTCTTGGAAGTCATTGATTGCGCATAAGAGGTCTCCGTCTGACCAAATAATTGAACCCGTTCCGCCGGATAATAATCAAAATAACCAGTTAGTTCCAATCCTGGTCGAGAAATTTCACTTTCTGTAATATTGCGTTCACTTAAAAATTCTGCTCCACTGTAAACTTGAATATTCGTATGATCGATTAAATCTTGAACTGTTACCATCAATTAAATCCTCTCTCAACTTTATCTTTGAAAAACATGATAACCAACAAATGAATTTGCAAATGACATTAGAACAGCCGTCAACATTGCGGCTAAAAAATTATGAAATACAAAACCTGGAACTAAGGTGGCAATGATCTCTAAAGTTAAGGCATTAATGACAATCGAAAACAAGCCAAAGGTCAGTAGCGTAATTGGAAAAGAAATAATCTTCAGTAATGGCTTAATTGTTAAATTCAACAAAACTAGAACAAAACCAGCGATTAAAGCAGTAATCCAATCACTCAGATAAAACAGTGTTGGCAGGACTTTGGCAATGGCCATAAATAGCAAAGTATTAATCACGGTCTGATAAATTAATTTCAAAGCTCGGCTCTCCTTAACATTATTTTTTCATTATAGCATATCCCGCATACATCACCGTGGTTCTGTTTGAACAACGTTCGAATCATTTTTGCTCCAATTGAAAAGCAATCATTTTTTCAATGGCAATAATAAAAAAAAGCTGATCTCAACTTGTATCAACTGCGCCTAATAGACATCAGGCAATAGTATGAAACAAATCAAAATCAGCTAGTCAAAAACTATTTTTTAAAGTTCGGGAGAAATCATTACTTTCACTTGTGATTTATCAGTCATCAATGACTTAATACCTTCTTCAGCATCATCCAAACTAATCTTCTTAGTTACTAATTGTTTGAAGACGTCGCGGTGTTGGTTAATAATTCCAATGGAAGGTGGGAAAGCATTGGCATAACCCATAATCGTATGCACATCAGCACCCTTGTTCTGTAAAGTGGTAATGTCGAATTTATAATCGCCATTAAATAAAGCCACAATCTCTAAAACACCAGCTGGAGCAACTAATTGCACCGCCTGGTCTAAAGTTGGTTGCGCACCAGCACATTCGAAGACTACGTCCACTCCTTGTGGTAATTCTTCATAAACATGTTTAACTAGGTCCACTTCGCCAGAATTAATAACGTCACTAAAGCCTAATTCCTTAGCTTTAGCCAAACGTTCAGGTGATAAATCAGCAATATAAACTTTAGTTGCACCAGCATATTTAGCTACCAAAGCTGTTAACAAGCCAATTGGGCCTGCACCGATAACAGCAACTGTTTGGCCAGCAATCAAACCACTATCACGCACTGCTTCATAAGTGACAGCTGTCGGTTCTACTAAGGCACCCAATTCATAGTCCATGCCTTCAGGCAACTTGAACGTATAAATATCTTTCACATTTACATATTCAGCCATGGCACCATCATCGGAAAAACCAATAAATTGCAAACTACCATCAGGACCCACACCACGTGTACAGTAGTTGTACAAGCCTTTACGGCAAAATTCGCATTTGCCACAGGCAATAATAGGTTCAACACAAACATGATCACCAACTTGAACATTCGTTACGTCGGAGCCGACTTTCACAACCTCACCAGAGAATTCATGTCCTTCAGTAATTGGTACAGTTTTACCGGTTAACGGATGCTTCTTATATGGGATACCAGTGCCTTCTTGGTACATATGAATATCACTGCCACAAATACCAATATCTTTCACCTTGATTTGAACTTGGTCAGATTTTGGCTCATCTAATTCAACATCTTCGATTCGTAAATCTTGTTTACCATAGATTCTTGCTGCTTTCATGATTTTGCCTCCCAATTATTCAATAACTAAATGTCAGATATCGCTGCATAATTTATTTATTTGCTTTTTAATGCAACCGTATTCAACATGTAAATAATATCACTTTGCTCAAAATAATTCTAGATGAAATAAGTTAATTCTTTAACAAAATTTATCTTTCTGCTAAAAAACAAAAACAGGTTAGAACAAAGTCTGTAAAAACACCACCAGCTAGTCTAAAACTTTCTAATGACATTTTTTAACTATTGTTCTAACCCGCCTACAGCAACTTTTGGTTAACCTAAATCGCAGATTTTTCCTTCTTGAAGATAGACGACCCACTCACATAAATTAGTGACATAATCGCCAATGCGTTTCAAATGGGTCGCCACTAATAAATAAGAAGTTCCATCATCAATACTTTGCGCATTAGCTTTCATTTCTGCCACACAAAGATGATCAATTTCATGAGCCAGTTGATTAATTTGTTCGTCTTGCTGAGCAACAACTATCGCCTTTTGCGCATCATTGGTTAAATACGCATCTAATGCCTGATTAAACATAACTTCAACTTGTTGGGCTAGTTGTTCTAACTGTAGTTTCACTTGGCCAACTGCATTTTTATTTTTAAGTTTCAAGGTCGTGCGAGCAATGCGAACCGCATGATCTCCCATCCGCTCTAAATCTGAACTAGCCTTTAAAATAGTTACAATCATCCGCAAATCAGACGTCACAGGTTGCTGCAAAGCAATCATTTCAAATGACTTTTGTTCTAAGTTGACTTCACGATTATTAATATATTGATCATTATCAATTACTGCTTGTGCCATGGTTAAATCATTCTGCATAAAAGCGGTCATCGCTTTTTTGAGAGCTTCATTCACCATCATTGCCATCTCCGCAAAGCGAACATGTAAATTATTTAATTCTGTTGTAAAATCACTCCGCATAAAAACCTCTTTCTAGCCAAACCGTCCACTAATATAGTCTTCGGTTGTTTGCTGTTGTGGATTCAGAAATATTTTTTTAGTTTGATCCATTTCAATTAACTCACCTTGATAAAAAAACGCCGTTTGATCAGAAATTCGAGACGCTTGATGCATACTGTGGGTCACAATTACCATGGTGTAATTCTGGCGTAGTTCCAATAACATATTCTCAATCTTAGTGGCTGAAATGGGATCTAAAGCACTAGTTGGTTCATCTAATAAGATGACTTCGGGCTTAACTGCTAGAACCCGTGCAATACAAACTCGCTGTTGTTGACCACCTGATAAGGCCAGGGCACTTTGATGTAGTTTGTCTTTAACATCGTCCCAAACAGCCGCGGCTTTTAAACTAGTCTCGACAGCTTCATCTAAAACTTGACGCTCACGAATCCCCGCCAATTTTAATCCGTAAATCACATTATCATAAATCGAAAATGGAAACGGGTTGGGTTGCTGGAAGACCATGCCAACTTGTTTTCGCAGTTGAACAGTATTCATAGTAGGCGCATAAATATCTTGTCCTTTTAATTCGATTTGTCCCTGAATATTAACATCTGCAATTAAGTCATTCATCCGATTTAAACAGCGCAAAAAAGTTGATTTGCCACACCCGGAAGGACCAATCATAGCAGTAATTTCGTGCTGTTTAATGGCTAAATTAATTCCTTTCAACGCTTCATTCGTACCATAAAACACATGTACATTTTGCGCCGTTAAAATATCTGCTGTCATATACTCCTCCTTTAACCAAAATGCCCCGATACATAGTCTTCAGTTAATTGCACTTTCGGCCGCGTAAAAATTTTACGCGTTTGGTCAAACTCAACCATCTTTCCCAAATGAAAAAAGGCTGTATAATCACTCACTCGCGCCGCTTGTTGCATGTTATGAGTCACAATGATAATGGTATAGTTTTGCTTTAGTTGCTGCATCGTATTCTCCAATTTTGCCGTTGAAATCGGATCCAAGGCACTAGCTGGTTCATCCATCAACAAAATATCTGGCTGCAAAGCTAAGGCTCGAGCGATACACAAGCGTTGTTGTTGCCCACCGGACAATGATAAAGCACTCTGATGCAGATTATCTTTGACTTGTTCCCATAAAGACGCTTGCTTTAATGAAGTTTCTACAATTTCAGACAACTTTTGTGGATCAGTCACCCCCCGCCGTTTTAAAGCAAAAGTAATATTATCTTGAATTGATTTCGCAAACGGATTTGGACGCTGAAAAACCATGCCAATTTGTTCACGAACCGTGTAAACATCGACTTTAGGAGCATTAATATCAACTCCGCGATACATAATTTCTCCCTGAACTTGCGCACTAAAAACCGTATCATTCATCCGATTGAGCGCGCGTAAAAACGTCGATTTGCCCGAACCAGAAGACCCAATTAATGATGTGATTTTATAACGTTCGAATTGTAAAGACACTTCGTGTAAAGCTTCTTTCGCACCGTAACTGACACACAAATTCTTGGTTGCTAACGCTACTTCTGCCTGGTCAGCTAAGGCAGCCGTGTAAGTTAATAATTCTGCCATCACCTTATTCTCCTGTTAAATGCTGGTATAGTTTTTTGCTTAAATAGCGCGCCAAGAGATTAAAACTTAAAACCACTAATACTAAAATTAACGATGCTCCCGAGGAAACTGCCTGTGCATCCGGAATTAAGCCTTCGGAATTCACTTTCCAAATGTGAACGGCTAAAGTTTCCGCGGGCCGCAACGGATTAAGTGGTGACGTTAAACTCAAAATATTCCAGTTACTAAAGTTTAACGGTGGCGCACTTTGCCCCGCAGTATAAATCAAAGCCGCTGCTTCGCCAAAAACTCGTCCCGCTGCTAAAATTACGCCAGTTACAATCGTGGGCAAACACTCCGGAATAACAACATGCAGCACTGTCTCCCAGCGCGACAAGCCCAACGCTAAGCCGGCTTCACGTTGGCTTAGACTAACTGTTTGCAAAGCGTCTTCCATATTCCGAATTAATAAGGGCAAATTAAACACCATTAACGTTAAGGCACCGGATAAAATTGAGAATTGTAAATGTAAATTGATTACAAAAACTAAAAAGCCAAATAGACCGACCACAATTGATGGTAAAGAACTGAGCACTTCAATTGCTGAACGGATCAAATTCGTTAAACGGAGATTTTGTGCATATTCAGACAAATAGATGGCCACTCCTAGAGCGAAGGGCAACGAAATCCCCATTGATAAGACCAATAAATATAGTGAATTAAATAATTGCACCCCAATTCCCCCACCAGCTTGAAAACTTTTAGCTGGACTAGTTAAAAAGTGCCAATTAATCACACTAATTCCCTTGCCAAAAATATATAGTAATAACGCCAACAAAATTAAAATGATCAGCCCCGACAGGCAATAAATTATCACTGTCATAATTTTATTAACTTTTTGTGGATTCATTTCAACGCACCTCGTTTGCTCAAATATTTGACAAGCATATTGAACAACAAAGACATCAATAACAATAACAAGGCCAAGGACCACAAAGCATTGTTAGCCGTTGTTTTCATAATTGTATTCCCCATATTCATCGTTAAGACACTCGTTAACGTCGTAGCAGGCGCTACCAAACTAGTAGGCATTAAAATAGCATTCCCAATCACCATTTGTACAGCTAAGGCTTCACCGAAAGCCCGCGACATCCCAAAAATAATGGCCGTCATAATGTTCGGTGCTGCTGCTCTTAACACTACTTTGGCAATTGTTTGCCACTGGGTCGCTCCTAAGGCCAGTGACGCTTCGCGGTAATAACGCGGTACTGCAGTTAAAGCGTCAACCGTCATTGAGGTAATTGTTGGTAAAATCATGACAAATAACACTATGGCTCCCGCCAAAATCCCAAAGCCACTACCACCAGCAATTTTTTGTACCATGGGTACGACGATTTCTAAACCAATAAAACCATAAACAACCGACGGAATCCCCACTAACAGTTCAATCACTGGCTGCAAAATTTGCTTACCTTTATGCGGTGCAATTTCAGTCATAAAAATGGCCGCTGCAATGGCAAACGGCGTAGCCACAAAAACTGCCAGTAAGGTCACCGCAAAAGAACCGACAATCATCGGTAATGCCCCAATCAACGGTTCATGATGTCCATTAGTTTGTTCGGGACTCCAAGTTTTCCCTGTTAAAAAATCCACCAAGCTACCATGATCCTGAAAAAAAACTGCTACCCCTTTGGTGGCAATAAAACCTAAAATGACCAAAACCAATAAAACGACCAAAACAGTTAAACATTGTGTTATTAACTTGCCCCGTTGTTCTAATTTGGCAGATACGGAAGGTCGATTTAGCTTTTTCGTAATGGAATCTGACATTTTACTTTCCCCTAACTTTCGTGACTTTACCGTGAGCATCTTGTTGATATTGCATGGACTGGATTGGAATATAGTGCATTTGCTTAACTTCACGCTCTTGAAAAGCCGTGCTTAATAGATAATCAATAAATTTTCTAGTTAATAAATTAGGATTTTTAGTGGTATACATATGCTCATACGACCAAATTTTCCAACGATTGGTTTGCACGTTTTTGGCGGAGACCGCGATATTGTCAATTTTCAAAGTTCGTAAATCATGCGTCAAATACGGTAAAGCTACATAGCTAATCGCTCCCGGCGTATTTTTCACAATTTGGCGGACCATCCCGCTAGAATCTTGTTCGGGCGCTTTGACGCTAGTTAGTCCTTGCATAACCTGTTGTTCAAAAACCATGCGAGTGCCACTTCCTGGTGCCCGATTAACGATTGAAATTTTCAAATTAGGGCCACCCAAAGTTTGCCAATTGGTAATTTTACCTGCAAAAATCTCTTGTAGTTGCTGCAAAGTAACATTTTTGATCGTTACCTGAGAATTAACGACAGGCACGACCGCTACCACGCAAATACGATGATCAATTAACTTGTGAGCCTTAATCCCGGTCTTTTGTTCTGCAAAAACATCTGAATTGCCAATCGCCACTGCTCGTTGTTGAATCTGCGATAATCCGGTACCGCTCCCACCGCCTTGAACTGTAATAAAAGAATTAGGATGAGACTGATTATATTGATCACCAGCTGCTTCCACTAAGGGTTGTAACGCCGACGAACCCACTGCTGTAATGCTCTGTTCCTGATGGCTACGCCGACAGCCAGTTAATAGCAGACCAGCCATGATCAATAGCAATCCCCAATTTAATTTTTTCATTGGTTCAACCTCCGGGAGCAGTATAGCAAACCAATGTAAAACTTTATTATTAATTGTGTAAATTATATGTAAATTTCTGAAAAATTAAGGCTGCTTGTAGTTAAATTAATTATTGATTAAACTAAAACCAATTTCAGTCAATTTATCACTAAGACAATATTGAGACCTAAGTCCAAGGTTGTGAGAGGTTTTTACATGAATTTAGACAAATTGCAATATTTTATTGATCTAGTAAATACTGGCAGTTTTACGAAAACTGGACAAAAAAATCATATTGCACAAACAAGTGTTAGTCAGCAAATTCGTTCATTGGAAAATCATTTCAATGTTCAATTAATTGATCGCAGTGTACAACCAATTGTTCCTACGGCTGCAGGACAGTTGTTCTACTCGAAAGCTGTCTTAATTTGTCAACAGTATCAAAAATTAGAGCAGGACATGGCCGATTTTTGTACTGACAAGCAACGTATTCGCCTAGAATATACTTCACTTATTGATTTAAATTTTTTAATCAAAATCACGCAAACTTTAAAGCAGCAATCACACTTAATTTTGGAATTAGAAAAAGAGCAACTTAAAGACGTGGCTCATAACTTAAATAATGGTCAATACGATTTAGCCATCAGTTTTGATTCAGAATTTCACAATGAGACCTCATTGCAAACCATTACCTTATATCAAGGAAAATACTGTGCACTTATTGATAGCGATCATCCTCTATATCACTGCCAAGCAATCACTTTGAAACAGTTATATCACTATCCACTCGTCATGCTTGCTCCACAGACAATTGGTAAATCTTATCAACTAATGTTAAAGCATGCCCAGCAAGATGGCTTTACACCTCAAATAAAAGCAACAGTACAGGATTTAGAAACAGAACTTTTTTTGATTCAAACACAACATTTGATCGGCTTTTTTCCGGACAACTACCCGCTGACCAACCAAACTTCCAACTTAAAATTATTGCCTATTAACCAAACCCATCATCATTTTAAAATCGTCTTAGCTTATCGGAAAGATTTTGATCATGCTAAATTAGCACAAATTATTCACCAAGCTCATTCAATCTCAGCAGAGGTTTAACCTCTAACCTAGTTATTTTTTATATTGGCAATTGCTCAAATAATCACATATGATTAAGCTAATTAAAAGTTGAAAGCAGGTACAGTGACGCCGCTTGATATTTAATCCGGTTAGTTAACAAGCTTGTTTCCACTTTATCTAGAAAGGAAAAATTCATGAAAAAGTTAATCTTAACAGGTGTCGATGGTAATTTAGGTAGTCAAGCTGCGCAAGAACTAATCCAATTAGCCAATAAACAACAACTCATCTTTTGTGGTTATGATCCTAACGTGCTCGCCAACTATGCACAGCAAGGAATTGATGTTCGCCAAACTGATTTTAATTCTAAGGCTGGTTTAGTGGAAGAGTTTACTGGCGGTGACGTCCTTGCTTTGATTTCCATGCCTTTTGTGGGTGCTAAACGCCAGCAAGCTCATAAAAATGTCATTGATGCTGCTCAACAAGCCGGTGTAACTAAAATTGTCTATACTTCACTAGTCAATGCCGGCGACCCTAGTAATCCTAGTATCGAAAAAATTGACCATGCTTATACCGAAGACTATTTAAAAAAGAGTGGACTTGATTATCTGTTCTTACGTAATTCACAATATGCTGAAGCTATGATCACCAACTACTTTACCTTTGTTAAACAAGGACAAGATTTAGCCAATAGCCAAGGGGACGGTCAAATGGCCTATATTTCACGTAAAGACTGTGCCAAAGCCGTTGCGTATGCCTTATTAGCTGATAATTTGCACCACCAAATTTTAAACATCAATGGTAAAGATTTACTAACCATCAGCGATTTTATCAATATTGCTAATGACGTCACAGGCAATTCTATTCAATATCACGCCATTAGTGATGAAGAAAATTACCAAATCTTTGATGCCATGGGTGTACCTCGAACCACTGATGGCCAATTTAAAAAAGATTCTGAAGCACCCTTCTCATCTGATGGCATGGTCACTTTTTCCAAGGCCATTCGTGAAGGTAAAATGAATACCTATACCAATGATTTTTACAAATTAACAGGTAGTCAACCGATATCTGTGCGTTACATGTTTGAACACCAAGCAGAATTTCAAATTGGTGAACGCCATTCAAAAGACGATTAGTATTTGAAACTTAAAAATGAGACTAGAACAACTTAATTGGATGAATAAATTATCCAAACAGTCAACAATTCAATTCTAGCCTTATTTATTTGGAACATATTCTAAATAAATCTTGGGAAGACACTTCAAATAATTATCAAAAAAATTGGTACCAATATAAATGCGGAACGAAATTTATATCGGTACCAATTTTATTAATTAAGCTCAAAATTAATCCATTCAATAACTAAATCAAAATATTTCTGACCTCTTGCTTTGTTTGAGCATTGACTAAGCTCTCAACACAATGCTGATTTTTCACAACATCAATTAATTCAGTTAGCGCTTTTTCATGTTCATGATTTGTCCCTGGTGATAAAACAAATAAGCAATTAATAGCAACTGTTTGGTGTTGGGCACAAATCTTTATTGGTTGATCTAGTACCACCAATGCCAAACCGACTGTTTGACTATGAGAACTGGGTGCTGCATGGGCTAAAAAAACATGATCTGCAATCAACATATACGGTCCGTATTTATTGATCAAATTGGTAATATCAGAAAAATAAAAACTATTGATAATTTGATCGCACTCTAATAACTGGCAGCCTAATTGTAATACCGCTTGCCACTGCATATTGCACGAATGATGCAACAACTTAATATGTTGCACAGGTAAAAGACTAGCTAAAGAAGGCAAAGTATCCGTCAAAGCTAAATCATTAGCTGGTAAAATAAACTTATCTAGACTTGAACGTAAACCCATCTCATCTTTTACATCCGCGTATTCCTTAATAATAGTCAGTAGTTGATTCACAGCATTACTATTGTGCTCAATTTTTTGTGGCACTTGCGTGCGTAAATAATTTTCAATTTGACCATAATCATGCTCTGTTAAGATTGCTTTAACAGTTAAAACGGGGACTGGGTAAGAACTTTGCCCTAATGGGGCCGCACTAATAATTAACTTAGCCTGATAATTAGCCTGAAAAATATTGTTTAGATCTGCTATTTTGAGTGGTGGCGAAAATTTAATCAGCGGATAAGCTTGCATTAATTCATGATAAAGCATTACAGAAGTCCCAATACCGCTGGAACACACAACTAACACCTCAGCCAAGGCGGCCAGTTGATATTTATCCGTTTTGTTTACCGACCAGTCTTGGTAAACGACATCACTTTGAGGCCCAAAATATAAACAAATTAATGCTATTTCATTAACAGGCAGTTCCTGTTTTAAATATTGTTCTAACGGGGCACAGGCAATTGTAGTTAATTTGAGTAACTGCGGATAATTTCTTTTGATATCTGCAATTTCATCCGAAACAAATGGAATCCTAAACATTACTCGAAAATAAGTCGCATACAAGTGGTTACACAATACTTCGACAAAATGTCGATCAGAAATCGGATTTCCGGTTAATTGTTTATACCGAAAAATTATTTCCCGGGCAATTTGTGTTAATTTATCATATAATCTGGGGCTAACACACCAAACCGCGGTTGCTTGTGCGCACAGCATGATTTTGCTTAAAAAGACTACTTCATTATTAGTTACAGTTTTTTGGCAGATAGTTTCCAATAGTTTCTGACAAGCCGGCAAAATCCCGGTTGTATTTTTAGATAACCACGCTTGTCCGGGCTCAGTAGCCAATTCTTTTCCTTGTTGATAACGCCATTTAGTAAACATTAATAAATAAATTAATTGTTGCAACGCATTTTCCGAAAAACTAATTTTTAAAGCTGTCTGAAAAATAGTTAATTGTTTCTCAAATTGTGAAAATGAGTAGTTTAATTGCTGAATACACTGAAAAAGTGTGGCATCATTATTTTGTAGTAATTCATAAACAACTAAGCGCACTGCTCGTTCATTACCATGAATTTGGTGACCTTGATGGGTACTGACAATTTCTAATTTTGGAAAACGCGTTCTCAAGACTTTAAAGTCGTTAATGATCGTATTGCGCGAACAAGCAAAGCGCTGTGTTAACTGGTTAATAGACACTCCTTTAGAATCATCCAACAATGTCCAAATAATTAATGTCTGGCGTTGCCTGGAACTAAAGTGAATCCCCCGCTCATCCAACTTAACACTAGGTTGCTGCTTTAAAACTTGCTTGGTATGATCAGTTAATTGGTATCCATAGCGAGGAACATTAACAATTTCTTCAAGGTGTTGGCTTTGTAATTGCTGATTCAAGGCTGCCAACCAATTAAAGGCTGTTCTGCGCGAGACATTAAACATTGTCATAATTTCTGTTAAGCTAACGTAACCTGAAGATACCAGCAAATAATTCAATAATTTATGATAACCTGTCGCTGTGGCTGCAACCTCTCCAGTAATCACATCCATCATCCTTTAAAAGTTTTACTTCGATTGTTATTTTCCTAAATCTAATTTAGCAATAATATCATCAATGACGCTATCCACACCGATATTGGTTAATAATGGCAAACCGTTAATTACTGGAATTTTAACAGCATCATTATCATATTGCGTGGTCGTAATTGCTAAATCATAGTCGCTAGCCATGGACTCTACTTGGGCCACAGAAGCTTGACCTAAAGTATAATCATCCTTGGAAATACCACGATTAGCCAATTCTTCTTCTAACTTATTCATGGCTGCCGTACTTGTAACCACGCCAGCACCGCAAGCTACTAAAATTTTCTTCATAATAAAGACACTCCTTCAACTAAATTATTTGGTAGGTGTTTCTGTTTGATCAAGTGCTTTTTCTTCAGCAATGATTTTCGAACGATTCCACCAACACAAACCAACAATAAGAATAATTCCGATGACATAAGCAATGAACTTGAAAGGTGCAATTTGAACAAATAACCATGGAAATGGATTAGAACCATAATCAATACTGGAGATTAATGACGAACCCTTGGGAATAGCAAAGTGCGCCGCCCGAGCACATTTCGTAATCAAGGGGGCTAAATTCGTCCCAATCCATAAACCAATCACCACGTTAATTGCGCCAATAATAAAGGACCGGAAAAAATCCCCGTGTGTAATCGAAACAATTAATGGAAACATAAAGACAAAACCAACTAAGCCAATGGTTGGTAAGAACTGATTACCTGGTAAGATAAAAGCAAACAACAATGCTACTGGAATCATTAAAGTCGCGCAGGCCAAAACAACCGGACTACCAATGCCCACTGCCGTGTCCATTCCAATATAGATTTTGCGTTTACCGGAAAATTTTTTCTGCGTAAAAGACTGAATCGCATTAGAAACAGGTACGACGCCTTGTAATAATAGCGCTGCCATTTTAGGCGTAATGATCATGACGGCGGAAAGCGTAACCCCCATTAACATAATTTTGCCTAACTTAGTAGCCAGCGTCATGCCCGGAATAAAGCCATAAGCCAAAATACCAATCACCAGTCCAATAATAAAGCCCAATAATGTTGGTTCACCCCAAGAGCCAAACTTTTTGTTAAAGTCTTTGGCATCTAGATGGATCTTATTAATTCCCGGAATTTTATCTAAAATCCAATTAAAAACAATGGCAATTGGAACAAAGGAACCAGCATAACCATGTGGAATAGAAATTCCCGGTAACCCTAAATATTTTTCAGATAACGGAGCGGTACGATCAGCAATGACCATAATGACAATCATATTGACGCTCGCCAAGAACAAGCTCAAGACAATATCTTTAGTTAAAGCGTAAACCAAAGAACCACTAAAAGCAAAATGCCAAAAATCCCAAATATCGACATCAATAGTTGAAGTGGTTTTCGTAACTAACATTATCAAATTGATCACAATTCCGAGGGGAATCATACTGACTCCGACTGCTGTTCCGTAAGCAATCGCTGAAGCAGATGGCCACCCAACATCAATGACCTGTAAATTTAAATGCATCACGGCAATCATATGTTTAATGGCAGGATTCATGACACTGGTCAAAATCGAAACCGTGGCATTTAAGCCAATAAAACCAATACCGACCATTAAGCCACCACGTAAAGCTTTAGTAAAAGGTACCCGCACGCACAAACCAAAAATCAACATAATAATGGGAATCAAAACCGTTGGCCCCAGTCCAACAATATACATAATGAAATTAATTATCGGTTTCATACCTATCTCCTCAATTATTAACTAAAAATTTGCCACAAGCTGTTGAAACAAAAGTTGCTGGTCTTGAATTTGAACTAGTTGTTCTAATAAAACTTGATTTTGAAACAAAGTCATCAGCTTTTGTAACATCTGTACCTGACTATGCGGGTTTTTCAAGGCCAGCATCACCACAACTTGCACATCCAGCAGTTGTTCAGTAACGGCCATATTATGAAACTTGACAGGCCGCCTTAAGGTCGCAAAAGCTAACGCCGGTTGCTTGACGTATTCAACGTCTGTATGTGGGATAGCAACCGCAATTTTACCGCTAGGTAACCCCGTCGGTTGCTTAAGCTCTCGGTCTTGAACTGCCTGAGAAAAATTTGGTTGTACTTTGCCAAACATTTGCAGCTGTTGTGCCAAATATTGAATGATTTCAGATGAAGTTTTTGCTTCAACTTGCGCAAATACTAACTGAGAACTCAAAAGATTCAACTTTTACTTCCCCCCTTTCTCTTTGGCTGCTATTTCTGTTCACGTTTTATTTAACCATTCATAAAAGCGCTTTAATAGTGCAAATCCAACGAAATCTTGGTGCAAGTACTGCACCATCACACAAAAAAAGCATTATTAGATTACTGTAATCCAATAATGCTTCATTTATTTTGTAGTTAAGCGATTAACTAAAATGCTTAATTAATAGCAATTTTGACACACAATTTATGATTATGTCCTACTTTGTTAGCAACCATCCCATGAGCAGCATGCAAATCCGACGGATAAAAGATTGCATAATGTCGTTCAGTCAATAAAGCTTTACCATGCGTCTTAGGATGTCTAAAAAATTGAATCTCTTCTTTAGGATCATAAGGACTAACGGGTTTAGCAGTTCCCGCATCACTAAAACGCACCCATTCAGCACCCGTAATCATGTAGTGAATATCAATATGTTCCCGATGGGTTTCGTAGTTCATCGTCTGATAGTCTCGGGTGTCATATTCTTGAAATCGTAATTCGACGCCCGGTGCAATTTGCTTTTTACCCAACGGTTCAGCTAACAATTCCTGGGTTGAACGCGCATCTAGCCAATCTAAAGCTGTTTGAATCCGTTTTTGAACGGTCGTATTAAATTGATGTTGTTTACTTGCTCCAAATTCCATAATTATTCTCTCCTCTATTCTTTTTCTTCGCGTACAAATAAAAGTGCTACTACCGCAACTAACGGAAACGCGGCAATGATTAAATACGAAGTCACATAGCTGCCTGTAACCGCCAAAATTTGGCCTAAGATTACGGGCGCAATAAAAGAACCAACTTGATTAAAGACGTTGATGAAGCCTGAAACCGTCCCACGTTGATCGGCGGGAGCCACTTCCACGGACAGATTATTGGTGATCGTGCTAAACATAAATGCTCCGACACCCATTGCACCCGTCCAAAAGTACAACAAGGCTAAGTTGCCGTGTGGCATTAAAGCAAAACCAATAATTGTGGGTGTGAAAATTGCCATAAAAATTGCTGCCCAAAGATGGCGCGATAGTTTGGAATGATCAGAAATCCATCCCGCTACGACCATTGAAATTACCGAAGTAATACCAAAGATGGACATGGCGGTACCGGCTTTCACCAAACTAAACTTCAAGCTTTTCACAATAAATAAATTAGCCCAATTAGTCACGCCCCACTTGGCGCCTGTGGCAAATAAGCCGGTCAACGCTAATAACCAAACGCTGCGATTATTAATGGCGTGTTTCAAACGCATCAAAGCTGATTCTTCTTTCACTTGACCAGTTTTAGTTTTCACCTTAAATTGTTGCGGAAATGGTGGTGTTCCTTTTAAAGTAAAATAGGAAAAAACTAACGCTGCTAACGGAAACAAAGCCGTGACTGCTAGAGCTGCCCGCCAACCATAATGAACCAAAACAGTGGGCGCATATAGGTTGATGACGGTTAAACCAAACGAGGTACAAGTATTGAAAATTCCAGTGGCCGTGGCACGTTTCTTACCATCAAACCATTCTGTAATAATGCCTAAACACGCTGATAAATCAGGACCACTAACTAAACCTAAGACAAAACGTAAAATCAGCCCGTCCCAATAACCGCGCATAAAGACCATGGCAAACATAACTACCAAATTGCCAGCCACCGCAGTCAATAACAATTTACGATAACCAAACTTATCAGCCAGCATCCCTCCTGGCAAAACCGTAATTGCATAGCCAATATAAAAGGCCGTAACGTATGAATTACCTTGTTGCACTGTGAAATGTAACGAATCAATCACCGCCGGCATAATTGTTGACCACGATAGCCGCGTAATAAAACTAATTAAAAAAGCGAACCAGATACCTGCTAGAATTAAAATCTGCTTGGCATTCCATTTACCAGTTGCAGACTCAGACATTTTTATTCCTCCTCACTGCCAAGTTTCAAAACAATTTTGCGTACGTGTGTTGGTTCATGAACTAAACCGTTGGTGCGGTGTGGTTCATGCATCCCAATTAAAACTAAATCACCAGCATGTAAAATTATTTTTTGATAATTTGTCGGTGGCTGAACATATTGCAAATCCCGTTGCGCATTATAAGCACCTAATAATCGCACATTGGTATCCGTCGCAATGTCAATCTCTTCAGTACCTTCGACTAGATAATGCAGATCCAAGCGCTGCTGATGAATTTCAAAATTAAAATCAGTAATTTTTTGAGTCGTATATTCCAATGTTTGACAATAAAAGCTCTCCCCTTGTTGGTGGCTTTTTCCTAACGGCGTCTTTGTCAAATCTGTTACTTGTAAAAACTGAATGGCCCTAGCTAATTTTTGATAGTCGCAGGCTTGATAATCGCTGAGTTTTGTTAATAACATGGCAACACTTACCTCCTTTTAATTGAGCTAAAGTTAAACGCTTAACTTATTTAATGTAAAGCAAATTAAGCTACCGGTTTGTCTTAATTATTTTTAGTTAATCGTTTAATATTAATTAAATTCACTTTTTTGTGTAGTAAGTCAATAAATAGCAACTAATAAATAATTATTAATTATTCTTTTTTTACTAAAACGGTTAACTAACTTTACACAGAAATTGTAATCGCTTTGGTTTTAAAAAGCAATACTTTATTGTGAAAAAATTATCAATTGTTCTAATTCTGCAGAGCACTGCTAATTTCATTTGAAATTAATTACACAAAGTGCTATTTATAATTTAAGGAGGATTTAAGATGAAGAAAAGAACAATTTATATGTTACTTAGTGCTACCTTATTAAGTATTGGTGGCAGCCAATTGCATAAACAACCACTAACAGCTGCCAAACTGACTACAACTGCTAAAACGACAAACCTCTATTCTACCAATGGTCACAAGGTACTAGGAAAATTGTTAGCTGCAGGTAGTCAATGGCAAATCATAACAACCAAGAACATTCATGGACAGCAATTAGCCAAAATTGCTGCCAATTTATGGACGACTAACCCTAATCCCGAACAACCTCAAGTGGCAACTGCACAAAATGAGCAAACGTCAACCGCCAAAACGCAATCCCAACCAGCTACGAGTGACAGTGAATTTAAAAAAGTCGATTTTCCAGCAAGTATGCAGGGCACTTGGTACGGTTATGATGAAGATTCTGATGCTGTTAAATCCATTACTTTTATGGGCAATAAGATTAGTGTCGATGGTCAGGATAGTTATGCTTACGATGGCAGCGTGCGCCCTGCTGACGACCAAGCAATTTTAAATACGGGCACAAGTTCTTTAAATGCAGAGCAACAAAATCGCATGCAAAATTGGGTCGCTTTATCTACTATCGATCCACAAACCGCAAATTTTGATACTGCACCACTTTCGCCAATTGTTGACTTACGTGGCTGGTACCAAAGTGCTGGTGATGGAACATATTACTACATTATGAATGAAAACATTGATGGCCAACAAACGCCCGTCCTATTTGCAGCTAGTGGTGCAGGAATGTGGACGGATATGCATTATTATCGTTCTAACCAATTAGCTCAACAACAGCAAGATGAAGGTTTTGCGGATGATCGGGGAAGAGAATAAAAATAAAAAGTGCTGATTCAATTAATTATCGGCACCTTTTATCTACATAAGTATTATTAAGCGGCAACATCAATAATCCAATTAAGCCAGTACTTTACGGTACTACGACGTCTTTTAATAGTCTCTGAGCTCAAGTTAGGTAAATGCTCAATTAAAACCTTATCAATATAGTCATCAGAAAGCTCATTATGTTTGAGGTAGTACTTAAATACTACATTAAAAACTTTATGGTTAATGATTTGCTGAATAATTATTCGATTACGATCATTAGAATTGGACATTCTAGCTATTCTGTTCCCCAATTCTGTTCTTTGAAATTTTCCTTCAATCTTTTCAGCAAAACCTAAATAAACTAGTGCATTTCCATAATAATCACCTTGTCGCGCTTGATATCCACAGTTTTTAACTAATTCATATTTATCCTTAGAATTAATTAAATTGCTTAACATTTCCATAAGCAAACTAAGACTATCAGCTTGAGGAAATACCTGCGTATTACTTTCAGGAAGATTCTTGCTATGATCACTAATTGACTTAACATCCATTAAATCCAGATTTAGTTGTTGATCCACTATAAAATTAATTTGTTTAATTTTGTTAATACTAGAGTAGTTATCAATATCGTTAAATTCAAAAATATGAAATCCATAAATACCGTCAACATGCGTCAAATAAACTGGAACAATTAGCTTATTACTCATAATATTGTTATACATCCTAAAAGGATAATACAATTGACGAATAATAAAATCATTAGGAATCGTATTTTTAGCTTCAATAATCATTGCTAAATTGGAAGTTTCAAATGCTCCATCAATTTCCATTTGACTATTTTCAACATCGATTTTTACTGGGGTACTATCTTTTAGATCAATATAGTAACTAAACTTTTGAGAAGATAAGCGACCATTGAGTGTACTAATTGCTGATATTTGATTATCATTATTATTCATCACATAATCTATCATGCCAGTCATTTGAGCAACATTAATAGCCAATGCTTCAGAACTTACAGGTAGATTATCAAAAGTTCGCACCCAATTAGGAATTTGAACGCGGATTGGCTTTAATTCTTGATAATCAAAATGATAATATGCTTTAAATCTGCCAATTAAATAAGTTCCACGAGAGTCAGGCAGAATTGACAAATTATTATCACGAAATATTTTGGGTAACGAAGAGCCAAAATCAAATTTTGTCATTAATCGTGGTTCATAAAACTTCTTGATTTGATCAGCACAAATTGGAAATTTATTATCCCTTTCAAGTATGCTCAAAATATTATATTTACGAAAAATTTCTTCCCATTTATCATCTATTTTAGTCATTTTTAATTCACCATTTATTAAATAATTGCCTTTTCCAAAAAACCCGCATTGATCATATTTAAATTAATAATTTTGGGAATGATTGTAAATGCTTCATGCAGTGGATTCCTAGCTTGATTCCAACCTGGACCATCAGTAATCCAGACAAAATTCACATTAGATGCTGATTTTAAGTAAGAACTATACATCTCACTAAATTCACCGCAAACAGATTTTAACTTTGAACCGCTGCTGACATAAAAATTGGTTTCAATCACCGTGATACAACCAGTGTTTTGATTATAAACTGCACCGTCATATCTACGGCCACCTTTTTTACTTTTATCTAACGCTTCTGGAACTGAAATATGCCAACTTTTCTCAATATGGTCACGCGTTGCCTGTGTTGTATATTCTAAATTCGAAAACTTAGCAACTAAGTTCTTTAAGTTAATTTCCAAAACATCTTCATTTTGGGTACCACCACGATTTTTTCGTCCATTACTATCTAATCCAGCTTGAACACCATAGACATAGTCAACTAATGATTTGTTCAAATTACTTTGTAAAAACACAAATAAGCCTGATTCACGCAAAAAAGTAATGTAATTATCCAACTTATTCAAATCGGGCTCTTCAAAATTCAAATTATATGTACCTAATCTACCGGTAGAAGAAACATCAAGCACCGCTAACTCTTTATCACGACAAGCTAACAAAATTGGTACAGTTTTGAGTAATTGTGGTTGTTCTTTGAATAATTGAATAGCTTTAGTTTCAATATCAGGCTTGCCAACTAAATAATTTAACGTATTTAAATTGATTTCATGTTCCTGCATGTTTTTTACAACATTGTCCCAATTAACCCAAAATGATGGCGTTCGATTAGTTGGAAAAAGCGTACTCATAAAATAGTTAAATTTATCATCGACTGGTGCATTCAAATATTGAGCATAACTAATATTACCTAGTGTATTCACTTAATTTTACCTATTCTTTCATTTTGATAATCTAAAATTCGTTGCTTTGCAATTCCTAAATACTCACTAGAATTATCAACTCCAATTGTTTTGAAGCCTAACATTCTACCAGCAACGGCTGTTGTTCCCGATCCAATAAAGGGATCTAAAATTAAGTCACCAGATTTGGCAGATGCTTGCAAAATCCTTAACAAAACCGACAATGGCTTCTGCGTGGGATGTTTACCGAAGCGTTTTTCGCTTTTGGATACCGTTGAAGTGGTCCAAACATCTTTCATCTGCTTACCACCATTTTCTTGTTTCATTAAATCATAGTTAAAGTACTGTTTTCCAGTACTTTTTTTAGCCCATAAAATGGTTTCTGTAGAATGCGTAAACATTCGACAGCTTAAATTAGGTGCTGGATTAGTTTTTTGCCATGTAATATTATTTAAAATTTTAAAATTATATTGTTTTAAAAGATAACCAATCAAATAAATATTATGCATTGTACCAAAAATCCAAACGGTCCCATCCGGTTTTAAAATACGTTGAAATTCTTGGATTAACTTTTGATAAAAATGTTCCACTTGTTCTGCTTGCAGCTGATCCCAGTCACCTTTATTAACACTAACCATGTGCCCACTGTGATTCGATATGCCATCATTACTTAAAAAATAAGGCGGATCTGTCACAATTAAATCTATTGATTCAGCCGCCGAATTTTTTAAATAATAAAAACTATCAGCTTGAATTAAAGTTGTCATTTCATCAGCCAAAATAGTCTTCAACTTTGCCTCCCAGTTAATAACTAGTAATAATCAACTCACCAACTTTGCCACGCTTCTTTGAGTTAGAGTTAATAAAACGATTAGCAGCAACCGGATGAATTTTAGCATCTCGATAAAGCTCACGCGTTAGCGGAGTATCTGAATTACTCAGCATAACATAAGCTCCCTTATCCGCAAGAACAAAGAAAGCATCTCGCAAACGCTGCTGATCAGTGAACTCAAAGCCATCTGCTGTATAAGCAGTAAACGATGAGGTCTCAGTTAACGGAATGTATGGTGGATCAAAATAGACTAGATCACCAGTTTGCACATCAGTTACTGCTTGTTCGAAATCTCCATTTAAAAAAGTAATCTCATTTGTTTGAAAATACTCACTCACGGCACAGATGTTATCTTGATTAGCAATCTTAGGATTTTTATAGCGACCATAAGGAACATTGAACTGTCCCTTAGAGTTGACCCGATACATCCCATTAAAATCCACTTTTAACATGTATAAAATCCGCGCAGAACGTTCAACTTTAGTTAACCTAGTGATTGCATCGCTACGATCTAACGCCCGCAATTTCAAATAATAATCTTTACTATTATTTAATTGGTGTTTCTGCAATAAAGAAATTAATTCTTCGGGATTATTTTTAATAGTTTCGTATAAAGCAATTAAATCGGTATTTAAGTCATTAATCGTTGCTTGTTTAGGAGCCAACGAAAATAACAATGCCCCACCACCAACAAATGGTTCAAAGTAACGATTAAAACTAGCAGGCAGATATTCATGTAACTCAGTTAATAACTGGCGTTTACCGCCAACCCACTTGGTAACTGGGCTTAATTTTGAGTTTGCTTTTGATAAAGTCATGATAAAGTGGTTTCTCCTAAATAATTCATTATCTGTAAACATCTTATCATAGTCAAACTATCAAAAAAGTCAATCACCTACTTTCGCGTAATTAAAAAATGAAGAGGTAATTGACATAATGACTAAAATGCAACCTGATAATTTCAAGTTAGAACAAACTTCAATCTGGTCTTTTCCTGAACATGGAAATTGGGCAACACACGATAGTAAATATCGTGGTAATTGGAGTCCCTATGTACCCCGCAATATCATTTTGAAATATTCACAAGAAGGTGACATTGTCTTAGATCAGTTTGTGGGTGGTGGAACTACTCTTGTAGAAACCAAATTATTAAATCGAATTGGTCTAGGAGTTGATATTAATGACAGAGCTTTACAAATTACACGCAAAAAATTAAACTTCAAATGGAATTACGATTATAAAACTTATCTTAAACAAGGTAATGCTTGCAAATTGGATTTTATTCCTGACCAATCAGTGGACTTAATATGTACACATCCGCCTTATGCTGACATTATTCACTACAGCCAAGGACAATTAGACGATTTATCGTTACTAAATTATGAGCAATTTCTACAGAAAATGAATTTAGTAGCAAAAGAATGTCGAAGAATACTCAAAGAAAACAAGTATTGTGCTATCTTAATTGGTGACATTCGAAAACATGGATTAGTTATGCCACTGGGATTTGAAGTTTTAAATACTTTTTTAAAAAACAAATTCCAACTGAAAGAAATTATTATTAAAGAACAGTTTAACTGTAAGGGCTCTAGCAAATGGAAAAATAAGCAACAGCGTGATTTTTTGTTATTGGCACATGAGTATTTATTTGTGGTGAAAAAATAAAATATAATAAGTCAGGACTATACAAGCCTTTATGTAAATAAAAAATTATTTATAAAATAATTTTTTAATAATTATCATTAAATTTAGTTTTAAAATAACATAATATATTCTTTCTATCATGCTCTATTTTACGATAATTGATACTGTAATCCGGTGTCATTTTTTGTTTTTTTATTTCTTCATCAACACTTTTTACAGATTTGTCTACGTTAAATTTGGATACTAAATAGTCGTTAGTTATAATTGCACCATCTAAGTCTTCTTTTTTGTATTTCATAAATCCCATATTTTTCCTAAAATCAACTATAGATTTATGCCCCGGTCTCAGAGGAATATATAAGCAATCTGTTTGAAATGAATTGCTATAAGCATCTTTATATATTACAAATCCATATATATAGTTATTGCCGTCATTGCTATGCAATAAAATTTTTTTAGATTCGTAATTAATCTTAACAGTATAGTCTTTCTCATGAGATTGGGATAATGATTTTCTATCAAAAATATTATGGTTAATATCGTTAGAGATATTCAATGCATTAACACCATCCCCGTCTGCACTTGCTATATAAATTGAGCCCAATTTTCCTTGCTTAATATTTGTAGATATACCTATAATTCCATCAACACCAGGTTTTACTGAAAAATAATCTGTATCAATATTCAACGGCTCATTAGTTCTATTTAAAAAATATGCATATAAAGAAACCAATAAGGCAATAACAGAAACAATAAATGACCAATTAATTTTTATCCCTTTATTTTGCATCTTTTATCTCTTCCTCTACATTATATTGAATAAGTACTTAGATCCAAATATTCAATAATTATTACTAATAAATTTTCCTCATCTATCTCACTTCCAACACTAACTCATTCATATCAACCTGATACAGATCAGATAGTTTGCGCAACATGTGAATTTTATTCCAAGTATCAGTATTAACGTTGACATAAACTCCATCTGTTACTTCTTTAGTTACAGAAACAGACTCACTAGTAAAATGCAATCCCAAACCTTTAGTAGCTTTGCTAGCGACCAATTTATAAATCGGGGTTGGATCAATTTCCATAAAATTATGAATCATGGCAATATACATTTCCCGCCAAGACTTAACTGGATACGTCGTACCTTGAAAAGTATATGATACTAATTTTTTACCGGTAAATTGATAATCTTCATCAATGGTATGTTGTTCATATATCTTAACCGGTGGAACGTAATTCGTTATTGGATAAGACCATAATATTAAAGCCTGCTGCTTTAATAAATCGTTTCGCTCCAATAATTCTTTTTCCGTCCAATGATCACAGTTTTTCATAAACTCACTCATTCGAAAACCACTGTGATTAAACCCATCTGGCATGGTCTTCTTTTCTGCAAAAGAGCGATTACTATAATTGCTGTTATAGGCCGTTAACGTCAGATTCGCCAATCGATTTTGCCACCGATCGTGAATTTGTTGATAATTGGCCCCCAACTCCTTCTTCCAAATCGTAGATAAAGTTTGTGGCATAATATGTTCAATTGTATAAGTACCATTATTCATATTTTCCAGCACATTAACCCGTTCACGTGAATTCTGATTTTCTAACCGATTAAATAAGTAACGCTTATTTTTAGATTGCATGCGATAAATATCTTTAGTTGCTAAAGCATTAGAAAATTCATGATCATTTGGCAAGCGTCCTGAATCCTGTTTATTCAGTAAAATATAATTAAGGACAGGCACAAACTGTTCAGCACTAGCAGCCAACTTAGTAATATCATTATATAAAGTGGCAAAAACTTTGTTGAGTGAATTTGTTGATAAGTCACAAATCAGCCGCCGAAAAATGAACGTTTCGATCGTTTGTAAAACTGGTTCAATTTCAAGCTTAGATTTTTGAACGTATTTTTTAAACTCAGGATAAACTTGATTAATTTTAGGAACACGCTTTAACTTCAAGGTCAAAAAATCGCGAATTAAATCAGACACTTGATACTGCGTTAATTGCTCCATTTTGTGCCAGTATTGTTGATAATATTTTTCTTGCAGTCTTTGGGACTGATTCATCAAAACATAGTTACGAATTTTATCAGCTTCGGTTAAATCTACTCCCGTTGAATTTAAACTTTCAAAAATCAATTGAGCATTATCTTCGCGTGGATCTAGAGTTATCTTAACAATCCGTAACTTATTAATAGCTGCAAATAGTTCATCAATATCGACTTTATTTTGTAAAATAGTATCGTAAAAATATAAGTAATTAGTTGTAACATTAGACGCTTTAATATAGTCACCGACTTGTCCTGTTACTAGCTTTTGTAACGCCAATTCATCATCATAAATCGGTTTAAGTTTTAAACATGCTCCTTCAGGTGCATATTTATCAATTAAATAACTCTCTCTAATTCGTGGTAACAATTGTAAATCATGACTTTCAACTTTTTTTGCATCTAAAAGATTAACGATTGCTAATAATAGTAAATAAACCGTTGTCATTCGTTGCTGGCCATCAATAATAACCTCATCACCAGACGAGCCTTCGTCATGAATTTGGACAATACTGCCAAAAAAATGATTGCTTTGTTTTTCTTTAATAACTGTTAACAAATCTTGATACAATTGCCGACAATTAGCTCGTTGCCAATCATAATTTCGCTGATAAACAGGTATGACCAGTCTTTTACCAGTACCATCTAAATTTCTAATAATCGGTTCTTCTTCTGTTCGCATAAAATCAGGTCCTCGATTTTGATTGCTATATAAGTCCATAAAAGTGATATCATATCAATAAAAGATGTTAAAGTCCTCATAACCTTTAATCTAATATTACCTATTAAAAATCAAAAGTCAAGGAGGCTCTTGTATGCTACAAATTATATTTAGTGTAAACTAAATGGTATATAGACAAATCATATAAAACAAGCTATTATTACAGTACATATTTACCATTATTTATTAATTGTTGTAAACAAATGGTATATGTTTTTGTACCCTTAAAGATTTAGCAACAGAAAAAATTTCGTCGTGAGTTCATACCATTTATTCGAGACGTCGAATAAATCTTGTATCAATCCACAAATTATTTTATTGAAACAAATCTATAATCTATAACTAGTCTCTAATCCAATTTGAAAATAGTACTGAACATACTTAGTTAGGATTGTGGTGACTAACCGAAAGCTAATCTTAATGACTAGCTTTTTTATTGTGTATGCTTTGGTGCATTAATCCCTCCATTTTAATTATTACTTTCTTGTTAACCAGCCAATCAATTGATTTTTCAACATCAAAACCAACATTTTAGTTTAATTCTTTATTGCCCAAAAGACTGAGGCCAAGAGATTAGGTTACATTAATCGACTAATCCTTTTGTGTCTCAGCCTATTTTTGAAATTATCTTCCAATTTTAAAATAAAAACCGCGCTTTTTTGAAAACGATTACCAATATAATCAATAACCATTGAATCGCTATTTTTACCCTCTTATAATACTTGTGAGGTTGTATTAAAGCTATAGCCTCTCTTCCATGTCGACTGGAAAGGAACTTGAAATTTTATGATCTTAGATGAGATGCAAGCGATTGTTAATTTAACAGCACAGGAACAAGTAGTCTTAGAGTATATTATCCACAATCCTACAAAAATTTTGGAATTAAACATCAACCAACTAGCCAAGGATAGTTATACCAGTGCAGCAACCGTGGTTCGTTTATGTCAAAAGGCGGGGTTTAGTGGCTATTCTCAATTCAAGTATCATTTTGCTTCAGAACTGCCCAATATTATCAAATTACGAGAAGACTTAGATGTCAAACCACTAGATACTAGTGTATCTATCACGGACGTCTTTCAACGCGTGGAGCAAATTCATCAACGCGCCATTGAATATACCAACAGTTTATTAGACGCCCAAACTATCTTACGCGTCATTAAGCTGGTTCAACAAGCTGAGCGTATTGAAATTTACGGTCAGGGTTTAAATTATGAATTAGCGCGGAGTTTTTGTTGGGAATTAGAAGAAGTTGGTTGCAATGCCAATGCCTATAATGCGCCCAATCCGATGCACACTAATACGGCTCAAGCTAATCAAAAACCAATAGTCGCTTTTATTTTGACACACACGGGCAACAATGAGCAAATGTATCAAGTTGCTCAACAATTGCGCCACCAAAACTATCGCACCATAGTTGTTTGTGATAGCACACAACGCTCAATTTGCCAATTTTGTGATGAAACAATTGTCATTATGACTACCAAAGGAACACTGGATTTAAGTAACGTGGTCTACGTGGCCGCCTTACAGTATCTCTTTGATGTTCTGGTTTCTTTTAAAATGTTAGCCAATTATCAATCAGTCCAATGTATCTCACACCAAGTTGATCAGTCAAAGGAAGGAAAATAATTTTGCAAAGTAATTTTTTATGGGGTGGTGCCGTTGCTGCCAACCAATACGAAGGTGCTTGGAATGTAGCGGGCAAAGGTGTTAGTGTCACTGATGTCATGACTAAAGGCGACGTCAAGCATCCTCGTCAAATCACTGCTGGTGTCTTAGATAACGCAATCTATCCTAACCACCAAGCAATTGATTTTTACCATCATTATAAGGAAGACATTAAACTAATGGCCGAAATGGGATTTAAATGTTTTCGGCTAAGTATTGCTTGGTCACGCATTTTTCCGCAAGGCGATGAACAATATCCTAATGAAATGGGGCTAGAGTTTTACGACCACGTTTTTGACGAATGCCATAAATATGGTATTGAGCCAGTGGTTACCCTCTCGCATTTTGAAATGCCCTACCATTTAGCTAAAGAGTACGGCGGCTGGCGTAATCGTAAACTGATTCACTTTTTTGTCCACTACGCTACCACTTGTTTCAACCGTTACGCTAACAAGGTTCAATACTGGATGACCTTTAACGAAATTAACAATCTGATTGATATTGATAATCCCTTCAACGCTTGGACTGGTGCCGGTGTCTTATATCAAGCTGATGAAAATGCCGAAGAAACCATGTATCAAATCAGTCATTATCAATTCGTTGCTAGTGCCTTAGCTGTTCAAGCCGCCAAAAAAATCAATCCACAGTTGCAAATCGGATGTATGCTCCACTTTGGTCCAATTTACCCGTATTCTTGTCAGCCCCAAGACGTTATGGCCAGTGTCAAGGCAATGGATCGGCGCTTTTTCTTTAGTGACGTACAAGTTCGTGGTTCTTATCCTACTTACGTTACCAAATTATGGGAGCGTAAACATTTCAACTTAGATATTACAGAACAAGATTTAGCGGCAATTAAGCACGGAACCGTGGACTATGTTGGTTTTAGTTATTACAAATCAACTACTGCCAAATTTAACGCTACCAATGATTTTACTGAAGTTGCTAATCCCAATGTTCCCAAAAGTGATTGGGGCTGGGCCATTGATCCGATTGGTTTACGCTATATCTTAAATGTGATTTATGAACGTTATCAAAAGCCTTTATTTATCGTAGAAAATGGTTTTGGTGCTTATGATCAATTAGTTGACGGTCAAGTTAATGATGACTATCGCATCAACTATTTACAACAGCACATCACCCAAATGCTCAAAGCCATTGAACTGGACGGTGTTGCCGTGCTCGGTTACACCCCTTGGTCCGCGATTGATTTAATTAGTGCATCGACTGGAGAAATTGAAAAACGTTATGGCTTTATTTATGTCGATGCTCAAACTTTCAAGCGCTATAAAAAGCAATCATTTTATTGGTACAAAAATATCATTGCCACCAATGGTGCTTGTCTTGGAGTTAAAAATGAGGCGCAAAAATGAAAAAATTTCTCAATGAAAAGTTAGTTCCCATTGTCGTAAAGTTTACTAATACTAAAGCTATTCAGGCTCTCAAAGATGGCATGATGTTTGTTTTACCATTTCTGATTGTCGGCTCACTTTTTCTGTTATTAGCCAACATTCCTATCCCAGCAGTTGCTAAGGCTATCACCAACTGTGGTTTAGCTAACGTCTTCAATCAAATTTATGCTAGTTCGTTTGCCCTTATGTCTTTCTTTGCGGTAACTGGAATTACCTATGTTTATTTAAAAAATGACAAAATTGAAACCGCCTTTGCTGGCAGTTTAAGCGCCTTAGGAGCTTTTATCTTACTCATGCCTTTCAAAATTAAGTCTGCTAAAGGCGTCGTGGTTACCAATGCTATTTCCAAAGATTGGACTGCTGGTCAAGGTATGATAACTGCTATCATCGTTGGTTTAGCGGCTGGCTGGTTGTACAGCTTTTGTATCCGCAAAAATTGGCAAATAAAAATGCCAGCGGGTGTTCCACCAGCAGTTTCTAATTCATTTATTTCCCTAATTCCATCAGGTGTTGTTTTAATCGTTGCCGGTATTGTTTACGCGATCTTTAAATTTACTGCCAACATCAGTTTTACTGAAATTATTTATTCTGTTATTCAAACGCCCCTGCAAGGCGTCACCGATTCTTTTGGTGGTGTCTTAATCATGTCGATGGTCATGTCTTTGCTTTGGTGGTGTGGCGTGCACGGTGGTGCAATTTGTGGTGCCATTTTAGCCCCCATTCTCCAATCTAATATGTCGGCCAACCAAGCATTACTCGATGCCGGCAAAAAGTTAACAATTTCGAATGGTGGTCACATTTTTACCCAGCAGTTTTGGGATAATTATCTCTGCATGACGGGAGCCGGGATCGTCGTCGGCATGGTCATTTATATGACCTTTTTTGCCAAGTCAAGCATGCTCAAAGAATTAGGTAAATTATCTATCTTGCCTAATGTTTTCAATATTGATGAACCCGTCATCTTTGGAACACCGATTGTCTTAAATCTATATCTCATTATTCCCTTTATTGCCTTTCCAATGATTGTTGGTGCCGCCAGCTATTGGTTAATGGCATGGGGAGTCTTACCGTTATTTTCTGGAGTGATGGTTCCTTGGACCACGCCGCCCATCATCTCAGGCTTTTTAATTGGTGGCTGGAAAACAGCTCTATGGCAATTAATTATCATTATCTTATCAACGATTGTTTACTATCCATTTATTCGCAAAGTTGATTTGGATTTGCTCGCTAAACAAGAACAAATATAAAAAGAGTTACAGATCAGAAATAATTTTACACAAAAACAAGCTGAAAGCAATATTCAAAAATACTATACATGTTTTGAAGTTGATTTCAGCTTGTTTATTTATAAGTCCAACATACAAAATTACATACTAATAATTGTCGTTAAAAACTTTAATTTCATCATAAGGTATTACAGATGAAGACAAACCGTGTAGCTTTTTCGCATTAATAATGCTATCACATTTAAATTCTTCATCATTAAGCCATTTAAAATTCCATATAGACGTATTTTTTTTAACAGATTGACATAAAAGATCTTTATCAATGTGCTCACTTTCTTCATTACAAATACTATCTGTTATACTAAGTCTCTGTAACCAAACATTTATATAGCTAGTATTAGGTATGTCCTTTAACTTCTTCAATATTTGCTTAATAACATCTCCTACCTTAATCTCTCCTTTACATTTATCTAAAATAATACTAATGGCAGATACTTCTTGAGGAATCGAATTAGGTGAAATTTCAATTATAGAAACTAATATTCCAATTAACGCAAAAAAGTTTTTATCTAATTGTTCATTAGTAAAACTGTCATCTTTAGATATTCTATATGTGAATTCTTGCAATGCAACTTTAACACTACCTGAATTAGGGTACTTCTTAGCCAATTCATAGACTTGCCATAAATGTTTTTGTATAGATAAATTATAAATTTTTTTCTTACCTTTTTTGAATTGAATCAACGAACGTTGTTTAGTCCAAAACAATTTATCAGGTTTGACAGCGGTTCCAACTATGTCTGTAGTAATCATGGTTTTTTTTGAATTAAAATGCATATTTAAATCAGCTAAAATATCTGATAAGTATCTCATTATTTGATTGGCTAAATCTTTGGAATTAGTAAATATTCTATAGTCATCTCTATATCTTATGATTTTAAAATCAGAAATTTTTTCATGATTCAGTTTGTGAGATAATTGCAGATCAGAATATCCCAAAACTATTTCAGCAATAAAGTCAAAAACAGTCCCTCCTTGAGGAATACCATTCGTTTGGCCACATTGCATTCTTTGTATACAATGGTCTATTTTATTTCCTAGGTAATCATCTGTTCTATTTACTTTAGCTTTTTCCTTACCCATTATTGCCCAAGCAATACTATGGGTATAGATCGAACCATAGCAATTAGTAACGTCAGTTTTAACACAATACTTATAATTCAAAGCATATTTTATAGACGCCTGTTCTAAATTTTCCCACCAATTTAAAATTGTTTCTGCTTTATCATTTTCTTCACTTTTCGAAATTACAGGTAAGCTGATACAAATTATATTTTCATCACTCCTAAAATCTATAAACCTTTTAATTATCTCATTCCAGTTTTCTTCATTTGTAAGTAATTTAACTAAATCTACATAGCAAAATGGATTAACAATTTTTATAGGGCGCCAATCATATAAACCATCTTTATTAAGAAGCATTGTGTAATTAACATCAGTATTAATAAGCTTTTTTTTATTACACAAGTTTAAGATCGTGGTATTTTCATTTTTAAATTTTTTTGTAACTTGTTTTAATACATTACTAAAATCAAAATAAACTGGTAAGTCTATGGTTATATAAGATTCAGGTTTTAAGAAAAAATTTTCAGCTTCTTTATAAGTTACATCAATAACGGAAACTCTTTTATTTGACAATATGTATCCTTCTTTCCATCTAACAAAAGAAATTATCAAGTAATTATACTATAAAACGGTCATGCTTTTTAATTGAAATTCATTAACTATGAATTTCAATTGCAGTTGTACCAAGTATAATTAAGGTTGTAAAATTATTTCAAATTGACGATTGCATTCCCGCTTTGACACGCTTATAATGCTTACCAACTAATTGAATATGGAGTGATAAAATGATCGGTTGTAGTAGTTTTACCATGGAAACTAAAGATAAGAAACACTTCTTTTCGCGCACCATGGACTTTATGATGGAGATGGCTCAAGAAGTTGTCTTCGTTCCGCAGAACAAAACGTTTGCTTCGGCTTACAGCAGTGACCAACAGGTTACTAGTAAGCATGCCTTCTTAGGTATGGGAACTTTAGAAAATCAAGCACCAATTACCTTTGATGGTGTTAATGACCAAGGCGTGATGGGTGGCACCCTTTATTTTCCTGGTTATTGTAGCTATCAAGACGAAGCTGCTGCTAATACTTGGGGCGTTTCCCCTGACAAAGTGATTTCTGTTATTTTGTCACAAGCTGCTAATTTAGCTGATATCAAACAATTATTCCAAGAACAAATTACCATTTTAAATGATGCCAATCCAACTTTAAAAGTTGTGTCACCACTGCACTATATCTTCTCCGACACGACCGGTGCTAGTTTAATCGTCGAACCTCAAGCTGACGGCGTGCATTTGATTGATAATTCAATTGGCGTCATGACTAATAGTCCTGATTACCACTGGCATGAAACTAACTTACGTAATTACTTATCTGTTACGCCTAAGCAACATGAAGATGTGGACTTCTTAGGCAAAACTCTCAAGCCATTTAGTCAAGGTTCTGGTACTTTTGGTTTACCTGGTGACTACACACCTGTCAGTCGCTTTGTCCGGACTGCTTTTATGAAGCAAAATGTCGAACAAGCCGCTGATGAAGCTGCCGGTGTCAGTCTCGCCCATCATATGTTAGAACCCGTCAGCATTCCGCGCGGAATTGTAGTAACCACTGATGATACTTTCGACTACACTTGTTACAGTGCTTATATCTGTGCAGAATCACGCAGTTACTACTACTCCACTTATGGCAATCAACGCATTAATTGCGTTCGTTTAACACCAGAATTATTGCAAGAAACTGATTATCGGACTTTCAAAGTTCAAGATGATGAAGATATCGCTTATCTAAATTAACGTCAAACCAAATAACCTGTGACTAAGATGGCTGCAGGTTATTTTTTTGGCTAATTTTTAATAGGACAAAATGTACATCCAAGTTAAATAATTTTTGTCTTAATACTATTCTTTTCGTCTTAATACTATTCTTTTCGCAAGTATAAAAGAAGTATAAAATGTAAATTAGAAGTATAAAGAAAGTATAAAATTGGAGGTTTTAAGCTTGAGTAATACCCAAATATCCCAAAATCCATTTGTTCCTAGTTTTGGCCGTTTACCCACAATCCTTTTAAACCAAGAAAGCATCCTACATGATTATTTGGCTGGACTAACTAGTCAAGATGGCAAATACCAAACTTCCTTGGTCTATGGTGTTCGCGGATCAGGCAAAACTGTTTTTTTACTTAATGTTGAACAAAATTTAAAGTTACTAAAAAACTGGTATTGTCTCAGATTAACTCTCAGCCAGGATAATTTAATAATGCAATTAATTCTGGGTTTACAAAAAATTGAGGGTATTAATTGGAAACAAGTTTTGAAACATTTTTCTGCAGAATTAAATTTTAGTATGTTTGGTATTACATTTAAAAGTAACAGCTCAACGCCAGTAATTGACTATAAAGGAATTTTAGAACAAATGCTGAGTTCTCTTAAGAAGAGGAACATTTTTGTCTTAATCGAAATTGATGAAATGGAAGTCAGTTCCGATGTTCGCGCATTTGCTTCCATGTACCAAATGCTGATTGGCGAAGAATATAACTTAGCTTTATTAATGACTGGACTACCTAATCGCTTATCCGAATTACAAAATGATCAAGTCCTAACCTTTTTATTGAGAAGTAATCGCATTTACCTCAGCCAATTAGCGCAAGATGATGTGATCAATAAATACCAGATGACTTTTCAACAGGGAAATAAATTAATTGACCCACTAGACTTAGAATTGCTGGCAAAAAGTGCTGGCGGATATCCTTACGCGTTTCAAACAGTTGGTTATTATGCTTAGCGCTTCAGTAAAGACGTTATTAACCAAACAGTAATTGAACAAACTATATCTGCAACTAAACAAGGCCTTTACCGTAATTCTTATGAAAAACTCTACACTGAATTGTCTCCCACTGATCAAAAATTTTTACAAGCTATGGCTAGTTACACACAAAAAATTGTACCGATTAGTTTTGTTCAAACCACATTGGGCAAGCCCAAGAATTACCTCTCTGTTTATCGTGCGCGATTAAAAGATTCGCAATTAATCACAATCCCTGAGCGCGGCAAGGTCACTTTTTCATTACCTTATTTTAAAGATTTTATTCGCAGTTATAATAATAGTCATTTGCTTTAACACCTTAAGGTTAATTATAATAGCAAATCACGTTTAAATTGACCGTTTCAAATCAATAAATCTCTTTCAAAGACATTTCGATTGAAGAAAATTATTTTGAAGGGGTTTTTTTAGTTCTGACCATAACTAGTCATTAATTGATAGTCTTCAAAACACTTGAAACTAACGAAGTAAAGGTTTACCATAATTGTGGTAAAAGTAATATATTAATATTTCAAGGAGGGCATTATGCAAAAAACTGAGACTGTATTAGCATTAAAAACTGCAAAAATTGTTGCCGTAGTTCGAGGTGATTCCAAAGATGAAGCTTATAAGACCGCGGAAGCCTGTATTGATGGTGGTGTCAAAGCAATTGAATTAACATTTACAGCTCCCGCAGCTGATCAAATTATTGCCGAATTAAATAAAAAGTATTCTCCTGATAAGGATGTCATTATTGGCGCAGGAACTGTTTTAGATGCTATTACAGCTCGGATTGCTATCATGTCGGGTGCCAGATTTATAGTTAGTCCTGCCTTTGACAAAGAAACCGCTCTATTATGCAACGAATATCAAATTCCCTATATGCCGGGCTGTATGACAATTACCGAAATTCAAACTGCTATGCGTTATGGTGCCGAAGTTGTTAAAGTCTTCCCTGGAAGTACTGTTAGCTGGGACTTTGTCAAGGCCGTTAAGGCTCCCTTACCTTATGTCAATATCATGCCTACCGGTGGTGTCAACTTAGACAACATGAGTAGTTGGTTTAAAGCAGGCGCCGTGATAGTTGGAACTGGTAGTGATTTAACTGGTGCTGCTCGTCAACAAGATTTTGCTTCCATTAAAAAGCGGGCTGAAGCTTATCATCAAGAAATCTTGCGTATTCAAGGAGAATGTGATTAACAATGCAAAAGATAGTCACCTTTGGCGAAATAATGCTCAGGCTCAAACCGGCTGAAAACCAAAGAATTATTCAAACTGATCAATTTTCTGGATTATATGGTGGAGCTGAAGCCAATGTTGCTACATCTTTAGCTCTTTTAGGTGATCACTCACAATTTGTTACCAAAGTTCCAAATAATGCCCTCGGGCAGTCAGCTTTGGGAACCTTACGCCGCTATGGTGTAGACACGACTAATATTATGGTAGGTGGCCCGCGCTTAGGAATATATTTCTTTGAAAAAGGTGCCAGCATTCGCAATACTAGTGTTGTTTATGATCGTCAAAATAGTTCTTTTGCCACTTCTCAGGCTAACGAATATCATTGGCCAGATATTTTAAAAGATGCTGACTACTTTTATTTTTCTGGTATCACAGCAGCAGTTTCGTCAGAAATATACCAAACTTTACTTGTTGCTTTAGATTTTTGTCAAAAAAATCACATTACCGTCATTTGCGATTTGAATTATCGCGCTAAAATGTGGAGTAAAGAAGCTGCGCAAACAGCGATGAATCAATTAATGCCTTATGTAAACATTTGTTTAGCTAATGATGAAGACTTTGAGGCCGCTCTAGGCATTAAGGCTTTTGATGGTAATATGGCTCATGGTATTGATCAAAAAGCTGATTTTATTCACGGTATGCAGCAAATTATGAAAAAATATCCTAACTGTCAAACTGTGGCTAGCATTTTAAGAAACGTTCATTCTGTCGAAGATTCTCAATGGATGGCTCTTTTAGTCAATCAAAATGAGGTGTTAGAGACTCCTAGTTATAACATGCATGTCTGGGAAGGCGTGGCTAGTGGCGATGCGTTTGCCGCTGGTTTAATTCATGGGTTGATACATGATTTTAATACTCAAAAATTATTAAACTATGCACTCGCTGCTAGTGTTTTAAAACTCACTATTAGTGGCGACTTAAATTTAGTCACAGATTCGGAAATCATGTCTGTTATGAACAAACAAGATGGCATGCGGGTCGTTAGATAATTTGGGAATAGCAACTTCACTCACTTAAATAAAATTGTTATCAATTAGTAAGAACGATTCATTCACTAACTAGATCAGTAAATTGATCCAGTTAGTTTTTTCTTTTCTTCAATGTTACCTCTACTAACGTCAGTTCAAATGCCAATCTATTGCACTAAAAAAGACGTTCGTATTCAATACGAACGTCTTCATTTTGTCCAAACATTTTGATACTTGAAGTCAAGCTTTATCGTTTCAACAGCAAAGTTTTAATTTCATAAGGCTTAAAGCTTAACTTAACCGTATCATCAGCAGCCATTGAAAGTGAAGCTTCCTTTTCTTCCATTAAGTTAGTTTCGCTAATTGAACTGACTTTAAAGTGTGGCATTAAAGAAATTTGCTCCGAACCACCAGCGTACTCGTGTAGTCGAACAATTACATCATCACTATCTTCAGCTTTCTTCACAGCATCAACAAACACAGTATTTGAATTAGAAATATTAATTAAAGAATCCTTATTCAAATCGGTGCCCTGGAAAACAGTTAATGGATCGTTTAATAGCCAAGCTTCTTTTTCGACATTGCCATCTACAAAACTTCCTCGATGTGGCAATAAACTATATGTGAAATCATGTGCTCCAATATCTGCTGTTTTATCTGGGCTAACACTTCCAGTTAACAGTGAAATGCTCATCTTATTGTCAAAAATATCATAACCATACTTGCTTTCATTCATTAAGGCAATACCATAGCCGTATTCCGACAAATCAGCCCATTGATGACCAACAGTTTCAAACTTTGCCATATTCCAACTATTATTCCAATTAGTTGGCCGCTTAACATTACCGTACTGAATCTGATAAGTGGCTTCCGTCGATCTAACATTGGTATAAAATGATGCTTTTAAAATTCTTTGCCGTTCATGCCAATCAACATGCGTCTTAAAATCAATCCGCTGTTGGTTATTGTAAACAATCATATCTTGTTTCAAACTAGATTGATTAAAGTGATAATAAAATCTTACAATCGTACATAATTGTCCTTGGGAAATAATTTCTATTTTGTTAGCTTTTAATTCCTGCTTTTTTTCTTTATATGAAATATCCAAATTCCAAGCATCATACTCGCGCGGTCGATCTTCAAAAATTTCTAAAACATTTCCTAATTCATGGGGAGCCAAAACTTGGCGATTATTTTGAATGTCAAATATTTCTAATAATTGACCATCAGCATTCCATGCGATTTGATAAAATTTATTTTTCAAGACATTATCTTTAACTTGAGCTTCATCATACTGCTGAACGGAAGCTTCCTTTGACTGATTAACAAATTTAATTTTTTGACTACTAAACGGACTGATATTTGGTGTCGCCACCAAATAACTGTCACCAACTCTTTGACTAACTAATTGCTGACCTGATTCATCGTAAAACAAACCGCTATTAGGTTCAGAAATTGTGACAAGATCGTTCATACTCCAAGCTGTAGAGTTAAAAATAGAATATTCATTTGGATGAGTTTGATATTTACCAGAAATATCCTTCAATAACAATGACAAGTTATCATAAATTTGTTGATAATCTTTTTGACTATCTTCATAAACCGAATGGATTGCTGATCCTGGAATAATATCATGAAATTGATTCTTTAGAAGTAATTTCCAAGACTGTTCAAGAATTTCAGATGGATATTGCCAACTATCATTATTCAACATCATAATAACTTCTAATAATTCTAATTTACGCAAGAGAATTTCTATTTTACGGTTATTTTTTTTATTAGCTGCATGGCCAGTATATGTTGCCCGATGATATTCAAAATATAATTCTCCATCCCAAGTATGAACATATTGACCATTTTGTAGAGCATTATCAATATTATGGTGCAATTCTTTAAAATATTTGCCAGTGGCATTAGTTGTAATTTTCGGTAAACCTGGCAATTGATTCATGGCCCGAATATTTTCTATCATATCCCGGGTTGTACCACCACCGCCATCACCATAGCCGTAAGCCAACAACAACGAAGAATTAACATCTTTATCTTGGTAACTCTTATAAATTCCCTTAACCGTTTCAGGAGTCATCGTTCCATTATAAGTGTAATAAAATGGACCTTTACTATCATTAGGATCCGGAGTAGTAATGAAATGCGTTAAAATCTTAGTTCCATCTAACCCCTTCCACAAAAAGGTGTCGTGGGGCATCCGATTAAATTCGTTCCAACTCAATTTAGTTGTCATGAAAGTCGTAATCCCGGATTTTTTTAAGATTTGTGGCAAAGCCCAAGAATAACCAAAAACATCTGGCAGCCAGAGAGTATGTGATGTTTTACCGAATTCTTTCTTAAAAAATCTAGTTCCATAGAGAATTTGACGAACTAAAGACTCTCCCGAAGAAATATTACAATCGGCTTCCACCCACATTGCACCCTCAGGTTCCCAACGTCCTTCTGCAACTTTTGACTTAATCTGAGCATATAACTGAGGATAATCCTGTTTAATATAATCATATAGTTGTGGCGTTGATGCTAAGAATGTATATTCTGGATATTTGTCCATTAATTTAAGCACTGTACTGAAAGAACGAGCACCTTTTTCTTTAGTATTTTTAACACGCCACAACCAAGCTAAATCAATATGCGTGTGTCCAATGCCGTTGACCGTATAATTTTCTTTATCTTCTTTTTGAGATTGTAATTGCTGTTCTAATGTTTCTTGAGCTTGATAGCAGCTATTATAAAATTCATCATAACCTGGATTGGACCAATCTAGCTTTTTTAAGGAAAAGTCCAAAGAATTCAACAATTTTTGTCTGCGGGGATCATCATCATTTAATAGTTGAACAGTCTCTATACCATTTTTAGCTAAGAAATACAGATTATCTACTTGCTTATCCAAAGAAACTAAATCGGCCATTTTAAAAATGTGCAACATTGGATCTAAAGAATCGCCTTTTCTCCCTGGCAAGCCCGTCCATAACTTTAAAGCTAACTGAATCACAGTACCCTTATATTGTTGATCTAAAAAAACTTCTTTATGATGAGCGTCAATTCCTTGATACATCTCACCGTTGATATAAAGTTGTGCTTCAATGCCAGTATGCTTTAAATTTCCCAACAAGCCTAAATCAAATAACAAAACCTGGTCATCAGGACTATTCGGAATTTCTACTTGAGACTTAATCCAAAAATATTGATCAATTCCACTCCAAATATGACCTAAAGCAATTTCCTTCCAATTTTGATTGTCATCGGGGATCTCATTTTCTACTTGAGGAGAAGCATTCAAACACTTCCAACCAGAAATATGCTTTCTATTTTTATAGCGATATTCTCCCAAATCATCAGCAATTTTTTGTATTTTTTCAACAGTAAAAATCATAATTATCTCCTCAACAATTGCCCAAAAGCCAATTAAAAATTATCTTTTCTTCCATGCATTTTCATAGGAAACACCAGTCAAATCTTTAACAGTTTTTTTGGTTAATTCTGTAGCATCATCCTTGGAACCGCCATTACGCAAACGCTCAATTTCGTCCGTAATGATCTTATGGGTATCTTTATTTAAATGGAACGTCCAAGAAATAATTAACGCAATTAACAATAACCCACCAGCACCAAACAAAAGAATATTAGCAATCGTATTTTGTGCTTGCATAGTTTGGTGTAAGTTGTTCTTAACAAAGCCGTTATGATCTAAAATCATTCCTACGACCACTGTTGACAATGCAACAGTTGATTTTCTAGCAAAATTCATTAGTGAAGCAAAAGCGCCTGAGTGACTTTCAGTTGTAACCATTTCATCTAAATCCGGAACAAATGGGAAAACATTCCACGGTGTAAACTCCAATGTAGCCCGTGCTGCCTGATAAATAAAGGACATTATATAGATGACAATTACCATCACTCCTACAATTTTAATATTAGATTTGAACAAGAAGTAATAGCCTCCAAGCATCACTATCATAGTAATATAAGAAAAGCTATAAAGTACTCGTGGACCATACTTAATCATAACCGGTCCCGCAATTAATGGAATTAAAACACCAACGATCGAAAGCGATAACAAATTAGCAGATAATGTTGCTGTAGCACCTAAACAGAAAACAACAAAGTACGTAAAGACTGTATTGTAAACATCTTTACCTGTGAATGAAAATAGATAGATACATAAGTGTTGCCGAAAAGCTTTGATTCTTAAGGCATCAACATAACCACCAAAGGTTTCCTTAAGCATTTTCTTAATGCTATTACCTTCATTAGTATTATCAGAATTAAGCTTAGCAGCCTTGGCTTCCGCTTCCACTTCACTAACTGGTTTTTCCCAAGTAGAAAAGCTTGAAATAAACATCCCAATCACAAAAATAATTGCAAAAATTAAACCGTTAATAAAGAAGGGACTTGGAGAATCTTGACCCAAAATCTTGAATAATTGTCCCGGAATAAATGTGGCCAAAAAAGTTCCACCAGCCGAAATGAACATTCTAGTAGATGACAATTTCGTTCTCTCATTGTAATCTTTAGTCATTTCTGTAGGTAAAGTTTCCCATGGTATTAACAAAAAACTAGATAATAGATCATAAGCACAGTAAATACACATGTAATACCAAAAGTTCATTTTAGGAATCCAAATGATGGCAAAAATAAATAGAAATGGTGCACCAAAGATTAACCAAAAATGACGACGACCATATTTTTTACCCAACTTAGTTTTATAAAAATTATCGGTCAAAGCACCAGCGAATAAACTTAAGATGGCATCGAGCACCCGAGCAGTGGCCATGATTATACCACCTTGCGTCGCAGTTAACCCACAAAAAGTGGTAAAGAAATACAGTAACCACGCGCCCATGATGGTCATTCCACCACCACCGACAAAATCATTAATTCCAAACCCTAAAGATGTCCACATATTAATCTTTCGTGGAGTGTAAATTCTTTTTGAAATTTTCTCAGAAAGTTTCATATTTAATTTAGTTTCCTTCCTAAATATTTAGAGTACTTTTCGTTCAAAACACAAAAAAGCGATTACAATTAATTGTTAACGACAATCTTTTTTAAATCTTGATCTCATTTAAAAACAAAAGTTAAACTGAAAAAATCTCAACTACTAGTCGCTAAAATCTGAACCCAAGCTTTAGCAGTTTGACCATTCAACTTAATTTTCAAAACACAAATTTTACTTAAAATTCAATAGCTAATGATTAGATTGTTAAAAATCAAAATACGTCTTAGCGTTGTTATAAGAAATATCTTCGACAATTTTCCCCAAATAATCGTAATCTTCTGGAACTTGGCCGCGTTCTACCCATTCACCAATTAAATTGCACAAAACTCTGCGGAAATATTCATGTCGTGGATATGATAAAAAGCTCCGTGAATCTGTCAACATTCCAACAAAATTGGCTAATAAACTTTGCTGTGCCATCGTATTGAGTTGGTTAATCATTCCTTCACGTGTATCGTTAAACCACCAGCCACAACCTAATTGCATCTTCTGCACATTGCCTTCATAGAAATCGCCCATACCGGTTGCTAACTGCATCCAATCGTTCGGATTTAAAGAATATAAAATTGTTTTAGGAATATTATCTTCATTCTGCATATCGCTCAATAAGTTCATCATTTGTCCAGCAATATCGGGTTGAGTTCCCATAGAATCAAAGCCAGCATCCGGGCCAACCTTTTGAAACATTGGTTTATTAGCATTACGCACCGCATTAATATGAAATTGCATCGTCCAATTAAATTTTTTATTTAAGCGCATTAAAGCTTCCACTAAGCCTGTAGTATAAGCATCAACCTCAGTAGCTGATAATTGTTGATTTGTAAGTCTCTTAGCAACAATCTGATCTAATTCTTCTGCACTAACTTTCACAAAATGGAAGGTATTTAGACCATGATCTGATAATTTTCCGCCATGATTAGAAAAGTATTCAAACCGCTGTTCTAAAGCTGTAACTAAACTAGCAAAATCAGTAATCGTCACGTTAGCTGCGGTTCCTAAACTTTGAAGATAATCTTTATAAGAACTACTTTGAATATCAAAGGATTTATCTGGTCTCATTGCCGGCAAAACTTTAAAACCATTACTGTCTTCTTCTTTTGCTAACAATTCATGATAATGGAGGTCAGACGCAGGGTCATCAGTCGTGCATACTACTTTGACATTCGAGTTTTTAATCAAATTGCGCGGCTTAAAATCAGCAGTTGCTAACATTTTGTTGGCTTTATCCCAAACTTCTTGAACATTTTTACTGGTTAAAGGAGCTTTTATTCCAAAAAATCTTTGTAATTCCAAGTGGGTCCACTCATACAATGGATTACCAATTGCCTTTTCAATAGTTTTAGCCCAAGCCAACATTTTCTGATAATCATCACCATCACCGGTAATTAATTCTTCTGGCACACCATTGGCTCTCATTAAACGCCATTTATAATGGTCTCCGGCTGAACCATCATTGATCCAAATTCTAGTTAGATTAGGATAATTTTTATTTTCGTAAATTTCTTTAGGATCTAAATGACAATGAAAATCAATAATCGGCATTTTAGCGGCATAATTATGAAATAATTTTTTTCCAAAATCATTTGTTAACAAAAAATCTTTATTCAATAAAACCATTGTTAATCCTCCTTTAAAAATCAAACGTCAGAAAGTTTACCAATTTCAAGCAGTGATATATTAGTATATCTTTAAAACGGTTTCATAATATCTTACAAAAATCAATCTGTCAATAGTCAAGTAATTTGCTTAGGGCTAATCATTTCTTTATTTATACAATTTCAGAAGATGGTATTTCGATTATGAGTTGTTTTTTAACATCACTTTCTAGACCAATTTACTAAACAAAGTGATCTTTCAAAGCATAAAAAAACTGTTTTTAATAATCCAATAGAATTAATAAAAACAGTTTTTTAAAATTATTCACTTAATCAATAATTTTTCTGCTATTCAAAATATTCCGGAAAAGCTTTGAGTAATTTGGGTTCTTCATCTAACATTCTATGCAAGTGCAAAGAAACCAATTTGACTGACTTAGATTCATCTTTAGCCGCTAATGCATTAACTAAATCTAAATGCTCGTTAATTAATGAATCCCAAGATAAATCTTTATTTTTTAAACGTAAAAATCTAAATCGATTTAAATTCATGTTAATCAGTTGTAACCATATCCACAATTGTTCATGAGAAGTAATGGTATAAAAATAATGATGAAAAGCTTCATCTTCGTTAAAAAATTTTTCTAATTTATTATTTTCTTTTTCAGCCAATGTCTGCCGCTCAATGTTTTGTTTTAGCAAAGTAAAATCCGAATCTTTCAAAACTTTCACAGCTTCACTAATAACCTTAACTTCCACACTTTCTCTCATAAAACGAGCATCTTTAGCCATTTTCAAATTTATTTTTGAAATGTACGTACCCGATTGTGGAACTGCATTAACCAAGCCCTCTTGTCTTAATTGCAAGATAGATTCTCGAATGGGGGTTCTACCAACTTTTAACTCCTTGCTTAAATCTTTTTCCGAGATTTTTTGACCAGGAATGTAGTATAAATTGATAATTCTATGCAAAATAATGTTATACACTTGATCTTTCATCGTTTGAATTGCTATCAATTCTTTAACTCCTATTCTAAAAATAAAACAAGTCCAAATTTAATTCGTATCTCAAAATAAGCATTAATACCTAAACCGACTCATTACTTAATAAGTAAATACTTCACTATCGATAATAATCTTAACATCATTTTAATCTCACTGTAGATAAAAAGTTACATTAAATTTTCAAATTGAGGTTTGATCACATACCGTTTAATGCTTAAATGAATCCTACAAAAAATTTATTATATATTAAACCACAATAATCATAAGTTAGTTTTGACAAGAATTATGATAAAAATAAACATTGATGTGAAATTTCGTTACCAGATAACTTGATAATCAACTTTCATATGGCTTGACAACAATACATAAAACGAATACATTAGTAGCAAAAGTAAGTGATATATTAGTATACCAAAAGCAATTTTTTACTATTATTAAAGGAGTGATTAATATGGTTAAATTATTAGATGATTATCTCACAGACAAACATTTATTTATTGAAAAAAATATCAAAACACCAAATTATGATTCTCAAACCATTACCCATAACACTTTAGCCAAGCCAACTTGGGTGCATTTTGGTGGTGGTAATCTTTTTCGGTGCTTTCATGCTAAAATTGCCCAAGATTTATTAAATCAAGATCAACTTAATAGTGGTATTATTGTGGCAGAAACTTATGATGAAAATGTAATTGACCAAGTTTACGATAAATATCATAATCGGATTTTGAGCGTTACCATGAAAGCTGATGAAAGTTTAGAACAAGAAGTTCTTGCCAGTGTCGCCAAAGCATTGTATTTTAATCAAAATAATCAAAGTGGCTGGGAACAATTAACTGATATTTTCACCAAACCATCTCTACAATTAGCGACCTTTTCTATTACAGAAAAAGGCTATTCTTTAACCGATATTAATGATGAATTAACGCCAGACGCCAAATTAGATATTCAAAATGGTCCAAGTAATCCCACTACTAATATGGGCGCTGTGGCTCATTTACTACTGGCTCGTTATCAAGCCGGCCAACTACCGATAGCCATGGTTAGTACCGATAATTTCTCACAAAATGGCCTAAAATTAGAAACTGAAATTTTAAGAATTGCCAACGGCTGGTTAAATAACAAATTTGTGGATTCCGGTTTTATTGAATATTTGAAGAATCCACAGAAAGTGTCTTTTCCATGGACGATGATTGATCGAATTACCCCTAATCCATCCGAAAAGGTAGCAGCACAATTAAAAGCAGAGGGTTTTGAAGATACCAACATCATTCACACACCCAAACACACTAATATTGCTCCTTTTGTGAATACTGAAGAAACCCATTATCTTGTGATTGAAGATAATTTTCCTAATGGTCGTCCTCCTCTGGAGCAAGCGGGTGTAATTTTAACGGATCGTAAAACAGTAAATGATGCTGATCAAATGAAAGTTACGGCTTGTTTGAATCCATTGCATACTGCACTAGCAATTTTTGGTTGCTTACTAGGTTTTAATTCCATTTCTAGTGAATTAGCTGATGCTGATTTAAAAGCCTTAATTAAAAATTTAGGTTATGGTGAGGACTTACCAGTCGTTCCAGATCCTAAAATTATCAATCCCAAACAATTCATCGATGAATTAATTAATAAGCGTTTACCAAATAAAAATATTCCAGATACTCCACAACGGATTGCTAGTGATACTTCCCAAAAAATTCCAATTCGTTATGGTGTGACATTACAACGCTACATTGATGACCCTGATCGTGATCCGCGGGATTTGGAATTTATCCCGTTCATCATAGCTGGTTGGTGTCGTTATTTAATGGGACTTGATGACCAAGGCAAAGCTTTCGAACAAAGTCGTGATCCATTATTGGAAACTTTAAAACACTATTTAGTTAAAATTCAATTAGGTAGCCAAAATAATGATGTTCATCAAGCTTTAAAACCAATTTTAGAGAATCAGAGTATTTTTGGTAACAATTTATACGAAATTGGCTTGGGCGATAAAGTTGAAAATTACTTTACAGAAATGATTAGTTCCCAAGGAGCAATTAGAAAAACGTTGCATGAAACAGTCACTAATAAAAGTTATTAATTTGTAAAATATAATATGACAAAGGATGTTTGATATAAATGAAAAATATGGGTTTTCGCTGGTTTGGTTCTGATGATGATTCAATTAAGTTACAAGATATCCGTCAGATACCCGGAACAACTCAAGTAGTTGGAGCGTTATATGATGTGCCCGTAGGTGAAGTTTGGCCAAAAGACAAAATCAAAAATCTCAAAGACGAAGTCGAAGCTGCTGGGTTAAAATTAGAAGTGATAGAATCGGTTAATATTCACGATGATATCAAGATTGGTTTACCAACTAGAGATAAGTATATTGAGAACTACAAAGAAACCATTAAAAATTTATCTTACTATGGTATCAAAGTTATTTGTTATAACTTTATGCCCATCTTCGATTGGGTACGAACTAACCTTCATTATCAATTAAAAGATGGTTCTCATGCTTTAGCTTTTGAGCAAAAATACGTCGAAGGTAGTCCTGATGAAATTGCAGCTGCTGTGCAAAAAGACTCCAACGGTTATATCTTACCCGGCTGGGAACCTGAGCGTTTAGCGGAAGTTAAGCATCTCTTTGAATTATATAAAGATGTGGACACGCAAAAGTTAACTGACAATTTGAAATATTTCTTAGATGCTATCATTCCTGTTTGTGAACAATATGATGTTCGCATGGCCATGCATCCAGATGATCCCCCCCGCCCATTATTTGGACTACCGCGGATCTTTAAAAACCGGGACGATATGTTAACCATTGAACAGCTATATGAATCAAAATATAACGGCTTTACTATTTGTACAGGCAGTTTAGGTGAGAATCCTAAGAATGATGTTCCTGCCATCATTAGAGAATTTGTTCCCAAAGATCGTGTGCCTTTCGTTCATGCACGTAATATTAAATTTATGGGGAACAACGGTGATTTTCATGAATCACCGCACCTGTCTTCTGAAGGTTCTCTAGACATGTATCAAATTATGAAAGCTTTGTACGATACGGGCTTTGATGGTTATATCAGACCGGATCATGGTCGCGATATTTGGGGTGAACAAGGACGCCCTGGATATGGATTATATGATCGTGCTTTGGGGATTACCTATCTCAATGGCTTATGGGAAGCAATTAACAAAGATCACAAATAATTTACTGATTACTAAAAGTGGTGGATAGACAATTCTTAAGGATTACTATTCACCACTTTTTGCTATTTTCAGAACCCAAAACTCAAAATCATTAATTTTATAAAAATTATTAAGGAGAAAATATTATGATACCAGACCTGAAAATTCAATATGCACATAGTCCACAAGATATAGACCATTACAATACCGAACAAATGCGAACGGAATTTTTAACCGAAAAAATTTTTGTTCCCGGAGAGATTCATCTAACTTACACTTACAATGACCGAATGATTTTTGGTGGCGTTTATCCTACCAATAAACCTTTAGAAATCGTTCTAAGCAAAGAATTGGGCGTTCAATATTTTTTGCAACGCCGTGAACTGGGCTTTATTAATATTGGTGGTAGCGGTTCAATCACCATTGATGGTCAACAGGAAAATATTGCCCCTCATGATGGTTATTACATTGGAATGGGCACTAAGCAAATTATCTTTGCGTCAGGTAATCCAAATAATCCTGCTAAGTTTTACGTAGTTTCTACCCCAGCCCATCATGCTTATCCCAATAAAAAGCTGCCTTATGCAGATTCTCTTGCTTTGCCTAAAGGTGATCAACAACATATGAACAAGCGGATTATTCATAAATATATTGATGCATCGCAAATGAAGACTTGCCAGCTACAAATGGGCTACACAGTTCTTGAATCTGGAAGCTCTTGGAACACAATGCCTGCTCATACTCACGCTCGGCGTATGGAAACCTACTTTTATTGCGAATTTGCCTCCAAAGATACACGTGTTATGCATATTATGGGGACACCTGCTAATACAAAACATATTTGGTTAGAATCCGAACAAGCTGTTGTTAATCCTAGCTACTCCATTCACTGCGGTGTTGGAACTGAAAACTATTCATTTATTTGGGCTATGTGTGGCGAAAATCAAACGTATGATGATATGGATCAAATTAAAATGCATGATTTACGTTAATTGAGCAATATAAAACGTTTTGTAAGAAAGTATTGCAATAATACAATTGTAAACAATTAGCATCTGAATCTTTACACAAATTAGCAATAACTTTTTTCATTAATTCTGGATCATAGGAAATTTATTTTAACTATCTTTAAATCAAAAAAAGCCAACTTCCAACGTTTACCAATTATGGCAAGCTTTTGAAGTTGACTTTTTTAATTACTTTTCTTTTTGTGAACGTGCAATTAATTTTTGGGTAATTTGCTTCAAGGTGGGTTCAAACAGCGATTGTTTCGTAATTTGGTTTTGAGTAATTTGTTGCTGCCACCAATCATTTCGAATCACTTGCACCTGCGACAAAACCTGCTGTCCTGCTTTAGTTATCGAAATAATATTTCGCGTATGGTTTTGATCGGAAACTTCTTGTGTTACATATTCCAGCGCTTTTAGACGTTGTATTTCCCGGGTAATTTGGCCCTTACTAATCAATAATGTTTTGGCAATATCATTTTGACTTTGGGAGCCTATTTTACATAACAAAACTAAAATATAAGCACTCGTGGCATTCAAATGTAATTGTTGATAGGCCGCATGTGTATCTCGTAAAAATGCCCGGTGAATCACAGAAAAATATTGTGCGAAATCTCCCGGATAAAATTTATCAGTCATCTTTTTTAATTACCTACCTTTAAATTTAGTTTACCAGATTTTTCACGATTTATTGACAGATTTTTGAAATGACTCACTTAATTTGAAATTTTTTAAAGAAAAAATTACGGCCAAATGTGAATTTAGCTAACCACTTTTGTTACAAGTAATTGGCAATTTTTTTGAATACTATTTCACTAATTAAATTAAATATTTTTTGCAAAAAGTGATTGACAATTTTTTCACAAAGAACTATTGTTGCATTGTGAACGTTCACTACTTAACTTTTACAAACAAAAGGAGATGACCTTAGTGATTTCTACTTTAATTAGCGCCTTATTACCTGTAGTTGTCACTTTAATGCTGGGCTATTATGCCGGCTTTCGCAAAGATTTTAACGGTAATAGCGCAACTGAAATTAACAAATTAGTCATGAGTTATACTTTGCCGCTCAGCCTATTTGGCGGTATTGTAGCCACTAATGGCCACATTTTATTGCAAAATGTGCAAGTTGCATTATGGATTTTTATCGGAATGGTTGGCGGTTATGTAATTGTCCTATTAGTATTACGCTACATGTTTAAAAATAGCCTCTCACTTGCAGCACTGAGAACTTTAGCTATTACTGGACCGGCAATTCCCTTCGTGGGTCCCACTGTTTTGGGAGCTTTATTTCCAGACAAAAGTGCCCTTTTAGTTTCAATTGGTGGTTTAGTCATGAACATTATTCAAGTGCCGTTAACCGTGATTTTACTTTCCAGTGATTCTAATCAAAAGATCAGCTTAGGCACTAACTTAAAAAATGCCTTTAAAAAGCCAGTGGTCTGGGCCCCAATTTTGGCGTTTATCTTAGTCATGTGTGGCCTCACTATTTCTCCTGATTGGGAACGTTGCTTCTCTGTCTTAGGTCAAGCTACTGGTGGTTTAGCACTCTTTTCTTCAGGAATTGTGCTCTTTGAGAAAAAACCTAAACTATCATTACCGGTTTGGGGCAACACATTAACTAAAATCGTGATTATCCCCGCAATTATGTATCTACTCATGAAGTGGTGCCAAGTAGCACCGCAGACATTAAAAGAATCTCTGGTTTCCCTGGGCATCCCCACCGCTGCTATTTGTACAATTTTTGCTAACCAATATCACTTAGCCGAGCGCGAGATGGCTTCAACACTGTTCTTAAGTACCGTTTTATCAGTCATCACCTTAGGTTTTATTATCGTATTTTTAGGCATTTAATTTAATCAATAAAGGAGTTTATTTCAATGAATATTGCACAACAAATCGTTCAAGTTTTAGAAGATCGGGGCGTTAAATATGTTTTTGGTATCCCGGGTGAAGAAAATATTCGCATCGTCGATGCCATCCATGATTCAGATAAAATTCAATTTATTTTGGTTCGCCATGAACAAGGTGCTTCATTTATGGCTGACGTCTACGGCCGCTTAACAGGGCAACCAGGCGTTGCTACCGCTACCTTGGGACCGGGCGCAATTAACTTACTTTTAGGTGTTGCTGATGCCCAGACCAACTCGACACCACTGATTGCAATCACTGCCCAAGGTGGTTTGAATCGAATTTATAAAGAATCACACCAAGTGATTGACTTAAGAACTATGTTTCAGCCAGTGACCAAGTGGTCCGAAAATATCTATGAAGCTCAGGCCGCTCCAGAAATCATCAACAAAGCCTTTAATCAAGCTGTCAATGGCCGTCCTGGTCCCGTTTATGTGGGCATTCCCCAGGATATTGAACCGCAAAAGGCCGTGCCTAACATTCCTTTAGCTGCTTCCACTCCCGCCAATCAAACTATCCCACAAACAACCGATTTAAAGGCCGCTGCTGCTATTATCAAAACAGCTCAACATCCGATTGCCTTAATTGGCATGGGGGTCATTCGCGATCACGCTAGTCAAGTCGTCAATGATTTCATCAAACAAACTAATTTACCAGCAGCCACCACTTTTATGGGAAAGGGAGCAATTGATGATCGTTTACCATCAGCTCTCGGTGTCATTGGTTTCATGCGCCACGACTATGAAAACTTTGCTTACGATCAAGCCGACGTTATCATTACGATTGGTTATGAACTATCAGAATTTGATCCTAGCCGGATTAATCCACAGGGTGACAAACAGATTATTCATTTGAATGATTTTCAAGAAGATACCGATGCGCATTATACCATTAGTCAAAATTTAATCGGTAATTTAAAAGCTACTGTTCCGTTATTACAGGCTGAGCTCACTGACTTTCAAGTACCTGCCTTAAAAACTACGATCAAAGAAGCTGTGCAAGCTGAATTAACTTTTGGTCAACAAGAAAGTCAAGTTCCCCTCACTCCCCAACAAATTGTCACTGCTACTCGTGAAGCCGTCGATGACCAAGGCATTGTGTTAGTAGATACTGGTGCTGTCAAAATGTGGATGGCCCGTCTCTATCAAAGTTACACGCCAAACTCCGTGTTAATTGATAATGGTTTATCGACAATGTCTTGGACTTTACCAGGGGCTGTTGGTGCCAAACTTGCTTGTCCTGACCAAAATATTTTGGCGGTTATGGGCGACGGTAGCTTTTTGATGAACTCGCAAGAACTCGAAACTGCCGTACGTTATCAAGTCCCAATGACCAACTTAGTCTGGGTTGATCAATCTTACGGCCTAATCAAATGGAAGATGGATATGGAATTAGGTCATCACTCCGAGGTTGATTTTAAAAATCCCGATTTGATTAGCTACGCTCAATCATTTGGTGCTAATGCTCATCTAGTCCAAAGCCGGCAAGATTTAGTACAAACCTTGCAAGCTAGCTTAAATAATCAACAAGTCAATGTTATTGTTTGTCCCGTTGATTACTCCGAAAATATGAAGTTAATTGACAAACTTGGTCAAGTTACGATTTCTCTTTAATAAACAGAAAGTAGGCAAAGTTTTATGAATGAATTTAGTATCAAACCCGCAATTACTAGTGTGCCTGATTTACCAACTTTATTTCAAGAATTACAAGTGGGTCAACATGATTTGCTCTTAACTAATCAGTATATTATTGAACCCCATTTGGACCTCGATCAACTTCCACTCGACGTGGTTTATCTCGAAAATTATATTCAGGGTGAACCCACTGATCAAGCGGCCGATCAACTATTACAACAAGTCAATACCAAAGATTATGATCGCATTCTTGCTATTGGCGGTGGTTCCGTGATTGATAACGCTAAATTACTGGTTTACGGTGCTGGAGTTAATATGCAGCAAATTGCTGCAAACGGCGCTAATTTAACTAAAAAGCGGCAATTGATTATTGTGCCAACGACCACTGGTACCGGCAGCGAAGTTACCAATGTTGCCGTCTTCAACTTTTTAGCTAAACAAACTAAAGTTGGCTTAGCCTACCCGCAAATGTATGCCGATCAAGTTTATCTAGTGCCGCAATTAGCGAAAACTATGCCTTATAAAGTGTTTGCTACTAGTTCCATTGATGCGTTAGTCCACGCAATTGAATCTTACTTGTCACCCAAAGCTACTAGCTTTAGTAAACTGTTTTCTGTGCAGGCTATGACAACAATTATTCAAGGCTACAATCAAATTATTATCCAACAACAAGTCGGGCAAACACCTCAAGGTCAATTACTCTTAGACTTTTTAGAAGCCAGTACTATGGCCGGTGTAGCCTTCGGCAATGCTGGTTGCGGCCCCGTTCATGCTCTAGCATACCCGATCGGAGCAACTTATCATATCGCTCATGGCCAATCCAATTATTTAGTATTTAGTGGCACCTTCAGAAAATATCAAGAATTGGGAGCTGATTTATCTGCTTTAGAAAATATTTTAGCAACGGTTTTACCTGTTGCTCCTAAAGCTACGCTCTCTGAACTAGAAAAACTAATTGACCAAATTTTACCCAATCAAAGTTTAAGTCAAATTGGCATGACTGAACCAACTTGCCAAGAGTTTGCCCAATCAGTGATGGACAATCAACAACGATTAATGATTAATTCCCCCATCACTTTAACTCAACAAGATGTCTGTGATATTTATACTCAATTACTTTAATTTTCTAATTAATTTCAGCAATGCTCGGCAATCTAACATGATTTCCGAGCATTTTTTTGATCTTATTAGCTAATAATTAAAATCCATTTAAAAGTATTTTAATTTTAGGCTGCAATAATCAACATTGTTATATCCAAGTTTTTGCGACTAACTCCTTGCTTTTTAATTAGCTTTAAATTAGAATTGCGTTAATTTAAAGTTAAAGGAGTGCTACTTATGAAAAAAATAGCTTTAATTGGCCTTACTTTACTCACCAGTTTTGGATTAGTCGGTTGTGGTCATAAGAATGCAGATGCTAAAAAAGAAATCGCCATTGGAACATCAGCTGAATTAAGTACCGCCGACGTTTCATTAGCCATGGATAATGAATCTGCCGAAGTGGCCGAACAAGTCAATGAGGGACTTTACAACTTCAATAAAAAAGGCAAAATTATCCCCGCACTGGCCACCGGAATGCCTAAATTATCGAACAATCAAACTACTTATACCATTAACATGCGCCATAACGCCCACTGGAGTAATGGTAAACCTGTCACCGCCCAAGATTTTGTTTATGGCTGGCAACGAACTGTCAATCCCAAAACCAAATCACAGCAATCTTACTTTTTAGAAAATGTTAAAAATTATCAAGCAATTAATTCCGGCAAAATGAGCCCACAAAATTTTGGCATTAAAGCTACTGGCAAGTATCAACTGCAAATTCAACTAGAACACGCCGTCCCATATTTTCCATCAGTTTTAGCCATGAGCGCCTCCTTCCCTCTTTACAAACCATATGTCCAAGCCCAAGGTAAAAAATACGGTACCAGTTCCAAACATACTTTATATAACGGTCCCTTCACTCTCCAAGACTGGGACGGCACCAGCGATACTTGGTCTTATGTCAAAAATCCGCATTATTGGGATCAAAAGCACGTCCACTTGGACAAAATTAAAGTCTCTGTGATCAAGAGTCAAGATACTGGTGCTTACCAATTTGAATCTAAAGAATTAGCCATGGTACCTTTAACTGGTCAAGAAATTAAAAATCACGCCCAAAGTAAAGCTTTATATGTCCGCAAGTTACCCGGCACGCAATATTTAGAATTCAACAATAAGCGTAAACTCTTTAGTAACGAAAAAATTCGCCAAGCCCTGGCCATGGCCATTGATCGCCAACAATTGACGAGCAAAGTTTTACAAGACAAATCAGTACCAGCCACAGGGTTCGTTCCTACCGGTTTCAAAAATCCGCAAACTCATCAAGATTTTGCCAAACAGGCTGGACAATTAACCCAATATAACGTCAAGCAAGCGCAACAATTATGGCAAAGTGGACTCAGCGAACTGGGATTGAAATCGGCTAGTTTTACTATTACATCTAGTAACGATGATCAGACTAAGAAAGTGGACGAATTTTTGCAGTCACAATTACAAACCCACTTACCCAAACTCAAAGTTAACGTCAAACCAGTCCCGTTTAACAGTCGCCTAGCCTCTTGTGAAGCTGGCAATTACGACGCCGTCATCAATGGCTGGACACCAACTTTTGCCGATCCGACAGATTTCTTAAATCTTTTAACAACAGGTAACAAAAATAATGAAGGCAAATTTAGCGACAGCCAATATGATCAGTTAGTCAAGACTGCTAATAATCAATATGCTACGCAGCCACAACAACGTTGGAATAATCTGCAAGCCGCCAACAAACTAGTTGTTCAAAAAGCGCCAGTCGTTCCCTTGTATTACCTATCTCTTGTTTATTTGATTAACCCCAAACTCAAAGGTATTGTGATGGGACCTATGGGCTTTCCATATTACAAAAATGCCATCATGAACTAATTAAATTCATTGGTTAATTAAAATAAAATTACCAATTGACCAAAAGATATTAATAATAAAGACTATTTTTAATTAATTTAACTGCGTTTTAGCACACAATCAAGATTGTTGATTATCCAATCCGATTAGCTGAAACGCAGTTTTTTTATGAAGTATAATGCTTAGCCAAGGTCGTCTAGGCATGAATATTCAGTCACTTAGTCAAAAAATTATTAGCCAAATTATTATTATTATTTTTTAAATTTCTGAATTTAATTTTTAAAAACTTTTTACATTTATTTTTAATTTTAGTTTGCAATTAAATTAATGTCGAATTAGAATAAAATTAATTTCTAAATTATTTAAGGAGGGATGTTCATGAAGAAAATCTATTTAATGGGTTTGACCTTACTTAGTAGCCTAAGCCTTGTTGGTTGTGGTCATAATAATGCCACCAACAAAAAAGACATTTCCATTGGGACTTCCGCAGAGTTAAGCACTGCCGATGTTTCACTGGCGATGGATAATGAATCTGCCGAAGTTGCCGAGCAAGTCAATGAGGGCTTATATAATTTCAATAAAAAAGGTGAAATTATTCCAGCATTAGCCACGAGTAAGCCGAAATTGTCAAACAATCAAACTACTTATACGATTAACATGAGACATAATGGTCACTGGAGCAACGGCAAGCCTGTGACCGCGCAAGACTTTGTTTATGGTTGGCAACGGACTGTTGATCCCAAAACTAAATCACAGCAATCTTATTTTTTGGAAAACGTTAAAAACTATAAAGAAGTTAATAGTGGTAAGTTAGCTCCGAGTAACCTCGGCATCAAAGCCACTGGTAAGTATCAACTGCAAATTCAGTTAAATCAAGCCGTGCCGTACTTCCCATCCGTTTTAGCGATGAGTGCTTCGTTCCCATTGTATAAACCGTATGTTCAAGCTCAAGGTAAGAAATACGGTACCGATGCCAAACATACTTTATATGATGGACCGTTTGTCTTAAAAGATTGGGATGGCACTAGTGACACTTGGTCCTATGTCAAGAATCCCCATTATTGGGATAAAAAGCACGTCCACTTGAACAAAATCAAAGTCTCCGTTATTAAAAGTCAGGATACCGGTGCTTACCAATTTGAATCCAAAGAATTGGCAATGGTGCCCTTAACCGGGCAGGAGATTAAAAATCACGCTAAGAGCAAATCATTATATGTTCGTAAACTTCCGGGAACTATGTATCTGGAATTCAATACTAAACGCAAATTATTTAGTAATGAAAAAATTCGCCAAGCCATGTCCATGGCTATTGATCGCCAACAACTGACCGGCAAAGTTTTACAAGATAAATCAGTTCCAGCTTCTGGCTTTGTGCCAACTGGTTTTAAAAACGAACAGACTGGTAAAGATTTCTCCAAAGAAGCAGGGCAATTAAACCAATATGATGTTAAACAAGCTAAGCAACTCTGGCAAAGTGGGTTGAGCGAATTGGGGCTCAAATCGGCTAATTTCACTATTCTTTCTAGCAACGATGATCAAACTAAAAAAGTCGATGAATTCTTACAGTCACAACTGCAGACGCATCTGCCTGGTCTCAAAGTTTCAGTCAAATCAGTCCCATTTAATAGTCGGTTATCATCCAGTCAATCCGGAGATTTTGATGCCGTCATTAATGGTTGGACACCAACCTTTAATGACCCTACTGACTTTTTGAACCTCTTAAAGACCGGCAACAAGAACAATGAAGGCAAATTCAGCGATAGTAAATACGATCAGTTAGTCGACAATGCTAACGGACAATATGCTACACAACCACAACAACGTTGGGATAGTTTGCAAGCTGCTAATAAGATGGTGGTTCAAAAAGCGCCCGTCGTTCCTATGTATTATGTCTCAATGGTCTATTTAATTAATCCAAAATTAAAGAATGTTGTCATGGGTCCCATGGGCTTCCCATATTATAAAAATGCCTACATGAAATAAAAAATAACTATTAGGAGTAAATTCAATTATGAAAATTTATATTTCTACTGATGTCGAAGGTTTAGCAGGTATTACTGATTGGAACATGGACGATCACGATACTGCCAAGTTCCGGAAGCTTTATAACGAACAAGTTGCTTGGACCCTTCAAGGCATTCAACAAGCAACGAACAACAGTCAAATTGATGAAATTTTGATTTCTGATTCGCACGCCAGAGGTACGAACTTAGATTATGACTATTTATCAGATATTGACGACCGGATCTCTTTAATTAGTGGTTATCCGCGTGAAGATTATATGATGAGTGGCTTGGATGATTCCTTTGACCAAATTTTCTTTGTTGGTTACCACTCAGGAATTGGTAAATTACACGGCAATATGGATCATAGTTACAGTGCCCGTTCTGCTTATAATGTCTGGATTAATGGTCAATATCAAAACGAAACGACTATTAATGTCGCTTATGCTAACGAATTGGGTGTTCCGGTAACTTTAGTCATTGGTGACTCGGCACTTAAAGAACAACTCGTCGACGAAAAAATGTGTCCAACTCCTAAAGTAGTTGTTACAAAAAAATCCTTAAATCGCTTCTCCGCGATGAGTTATCCGCGCAAACAAGTTAAAGCTGATATTATCAATGGTGCCAAAGAAGTAATTGACAATCCGGCGCCTTATACTGCTGTGCAACCATTAAGCACACCTTTAACTTTAAAGATTCAATTAGCTAATACTGCTAAGGCAGATGCCGTTGAACAAATGCAAGATGTAACACGCGTTGATGGGCGCACAGTGGAAGTTCAATGCCCATCCATGAAAGCTCTGTTAAATGAAATTATTGCCATTGTTATGTTAGCTGGTACTCAAGACTAATTAGGAGTAGTGTAAATGAAAGAAAATCAAGAAATTGAACTAATTAAACATTTTTCCAATTTAAATGGTGCTTCCGGTTTTGAAATGGAAGTCGCTAAATATTTTCAAGAACAAACTAAACCCTTTGGGCAAACCAAAATTGACGGAATGTTTAATAGTTACGTCAGTCGCCAGCAAAATACTGGCAAACGCCCAATGATTCAAATGGATGCACATGCCGATTCGGTCGGTTTTATTGTTCAAGCCATTCGACCAAATGGTTTAATTAAATTCGTACCGTTAGGCGGTTGGGCTCCAACTAATATTCCAGCCATGCGGGTGCGGGTTTGCAATCAAGACGGTCAATATATTAAAGGTGTCGTAGCCACTAAGCCACCACATTTTATGATTGACGCCGAACGTAACGCTGTGCCCCAAATTGCCGACTTATCGGTTGATGTTGGTTCCACTAGTCGTGAAGAAACTATTAATGACTTCAAAATTAACACTGGTTGTCCGATTGTGGTGGATGCTGATTGCGAATACTTTGACACCACCCGCATGTTCTTCGGCAAAGACTTTGATAATCGCGTTGGTGCCGCTGCTTTAGTTGCCACTTTATCTGATTTAGCTGATCAAGATTTAAATGTTGATTTAACCATGGCTTTGTCAACTCAAGAAGAAGTTGGAACGCGCGGGGCTGAAGTTACTGTGCGTAACATTGACCCTGACTTGTCAATTGTCTTTGAAGGTTGTCCATGTGATGATACTTTTACGCCTGATTGGTTAGCGCAAACTGGTCTCAAACGCGGACCAATGCTCCGTGATATGGATACATCCTTTATTGCTAATCCATTATTTGAACAATACGCTGATGATTTAGCTACCAAAAATCATATTCCGCATACTCGTTCGGTCCGGACCGGCGGCGGTGTTAATGGCGCTCCGATTTTATACTATCGCGGAGCTCCAACTATTGTCATTGGCATTCCAGTGCGCTATGAACACACAGCTTTCAACTGGGCAAATCTTGATGATTTTGAAAACGCCGTTAAACTAGCCGTCAAGATTATTGAATCAATTGACGAACCAACGATTAACAGTTTTAAGGGCGAATAAATTGTAAAATACCTCTAAAAAAATATCCATGATTGAATGTTCTGAGTTAGTTAATACTAATGAAATTCAATTAATGGATATTTTTTATTTGTAATTGTTCCAATTATTGCTTTACAAGATGATTAACGACAAAATCAACATCATTATTACACCAAAAAACATTGGTACCCAAGTGCGTCTAATAATTTGTAAAGGTGCCAACTGAGTTTCACCTGCAACAATCAAGACTACTGCCGCTACGGGCGAAACTGCTCGAAACAAATTGCCTGCTAATTGCATCGGTACCGATAATGCCATTGGCGCAATCCCAGCGGCTTTAGCTAATGGCACAATTAAGGGAATCATCGCAAAGATTAAGGCCATACCACTACCACTTAGTAAAACAATTACTGCTGTAAAAATAACCATAATGACTGGCAGGATAAAACCAGCTCCTGTTAAATGGTGCATCATCGTTTGGATCAGATTGATTAAGCCCATAGAAGTCAAACCTTGGACAAAGACCTGTGCTGATACTAACAGAGCTACCACACCCATTACGTTGCCCATCCCATTAAAGAACTCATTAGTTTCCTTGAGCACAATTTTTATTTGCCGCTTTTTACAAAATTCAACAAAGACCGCAATTATAAAACTCATAATTGAGACGACCTGAACACTTAAAGTCAATTGGTGTTTCAGTCCTAAATTGATAAAAAAGACAACTAATAATAAAATAATTGGCAATAATGGTAAGATTCCATAAATCAAGCGCCAGCCCCCAGAATAATCTGGAACTTGTTGAACCTCTTTGACCTGATTGGGGTCTGATCTTTGCGCCAATTCCGCTGAATAAGATAAATTTTCTGGATACTTTTTATCCTGATATTTTTGCCAAAAGTAATGCACGACTGCCATCGCTAAAATAGTCGGAATAGAGATAATAGCATGGTACTTAAAGACATAGGTACTAACCGGTAAGTGCAACTGAGCTGCTACAGCCACATTATCGGCCCCTAAGGGCGTGGGGACAATGGTCGCAGAAGTAGCAATCACAGCCGCCGCGCTAAACCTGGACATGCCCGCAGTTCTTAAAACTGGATATAAAGTTGCTAACAGAATAATGGCTAAATTAGCAGCACTGGGAATAACTAAGGACATGAGGGTGCCTAATAAAAAGACAATTGGCACTAAGATATACACAGATTTAATCTTTTTAATGGGCTTACTTAAGGCATCAACAGTTACTTGATTAGCTTGGATTTGGTTCATATAAGAACTATAGCCACCCAATAACAAAATCACAAATCCTGGACCCACCAAAGTGTTACTAAATTGATCAGCTAATGATTGAAACGGATTGAGCCACACATTTCCCGTTGGCACAGTAACTTTGACTTTTTGTCCCAATATAAGGGCAACATACATCAAAATTAGCCCCAACAGTAATAATGTCATTTTAATATCGTTCTTCTTAATCAACATATAAACTAAAATACTGACTGCGATTAAACTAATTAACAAGATTAGAATAATTTGCATTAAGTCTATCCCCCATAAAAACTAAATATCAATCATTCAGCTGGAAATAACGGTACTGGTTGTTGTGATTTAACATCGAACATTCCTTGATCAGAAATCTTTAATGCCGGTGAAACCAAGAGCGATAACGTCGACAAAGACATAATTTCATTAAAATGATGATAGCCTAAGCTTTGCATTCCTTGACGCACCTCCGCTAATTGTTGCCCCAGTTCTGGAATCGGAGCATTAGATACCACCCCACCAATTGGTAGTGGCGCGTTAGCAATGATCTGCTGATTTTTAGCTACTACATAACCGCCTTGCTGTTGTACTAATTGATTTTGTGCTACGACCATATCTTTTAAATCAGTGCCCAAAACTAATAAATTGTGGTGATCATGTGCCCATGTGGTTCCAATTGCGCCGGGGTGATTAATAGCACCTTTGATCAGAGCAAATTGTAATGGATAATGGTGCCCATAACGCTCTTGGACTACTAATAAAGCTAAACCAGCCGCTTGCCATTGTACGTGATGGTTTTTGACTGTAAGGTAGTGGGTTCACATTTGGTAAAGGTACTGGTTGGTTCAATTGCAATGACATTGGCCGTTACTTGCCCATTTTCTTGGGCAACTGTTAAATCTAAATCCTTGACCGTTAAGGGACTAGCTTGTACTGAATGGCTTAATTGTTCACTAAAATGCACTGGTTGGGGTTTAATATCTTGAACCAAGCGACCATTTTTATACACTGAATTAATTTTAAAAGTTGCTAAGTCGTCTAAAACGATTAAATCGGCCACCCGGCCCGGGGCAATCGCACCTCGATCCCATAGTCCCATGCGACGAGCAGGTGTATAAGTTGCCATATAAATAGCCATTTCTGGACTGAGACCATAACTAATTGCTTGTGCCACCAATTTATTTAAATGGCCTTCGCGTAAATCATCAGCCATTACATCATCGGTTACAAAACAAACATGTTCGTACAGTTGCTGATCAATAATCGTTTGAATGATCTCCGGCTTCAACGACTTGGCCTGAATCTCCACAAACATTCCGTTAGCAATGCGCTGTAACATCCCCGTGGGTGTCTGCTGAGTATGATCCGATGTAATCCCACCGGCAATAAAGCGGGCTAAATCTTCGTCTAAGTACTTGGGGCAATGTCCTTCCAGCGGCATCGTCGGTCGTTTTTTGCGACACACGGCAATTAACTTATTAATCAGAGAATCCGGTTGCGCCACTACGCCTTTAAAGTTCATAACTTCGCCCAGAACTACCACCCGCGGATCATCTAATAATTGACTGGCTGCTTGTTCGTCAATGACTCCTCCCGTCGTTTCCATCTGGGAATTAGTTGACGGCACCGAGGACGGAATAGCAAAAAAGATATCAATTAAGCTCGGTTGATCCATAAACTCTTTCAGTCCACTCAATCCAGCCACGTTAGCAATTTCATGGTCGTCCGCCACAATCGTCGTGGTGCCAAATTTGGCGGCTTGGGCGCCAAAAGCCGTGGGGGTGGTCATTGAACTTTCAATGTGCATATGTGCATCAACTAAGCCGGGAATCACAAATTTATCGTTTAAATCAATCACTTGCTGGGCTTGTGGCTGTTCCTTCGTTACCCAATAAATTTGCCCGTCCTTCACGGCAATATTGACTTTTTGAAATTTTTTTAAGTAAACATTAAAAACCTGTGCATTGATAAAAAGCTGATCAACAACTGTCATGATAACAATCTCCTTTATTTTTTATAATTCAATCTTATTATACTACTAATTCAAGAACTATATCAGTATAAAACCAGAACATAATTCGCATATACAGAACTATAAATTGTATAATCTATATATATAATACGTATTTATCTAATAAAAGCAAAAAAGACCTCAAATCAAAATAAATATGAACTTTGAAATAGATTAAATACCATCTCAAACTTTATTTATCTGACTTTGGTCTTTAAATTTACTTGTTAAATTTAATTAATTAGTTCTATTTTGATAAATCCAGAGTTTTTACGCCAAAATTTTGTGTCATTGCTTTACATTTTTTATCGACATAGTAACCCAAACCACAGCATGACACCCTAGTTAAAAATTTTTGAGGGCGCAATTTTTTCTCTTTTATACTGTCCCAGCCTTTTGATAATCCTTAATTTCCGCCGCAAATTCTGCCAATAATTTTGACCGATATTTTTTAGAACCCCGCCGTTGTTTAACGTGTTGCCACAAAATGGCGGCTACTTTCATTTTAGGCTGGTAGTCTTTTGTTAATGGATCTTGACAAAAATCTTTTACAAAGTTATTCCATTGATAGGTCTGCTCTTCAGCCGTAACAACCGTACAAGACGGAGATTGATAAGCATCAATTAAATCTTGAACCGTTGCCTCATGATCCTGATCAAGCTGAACGGAACGCAACTTAATAGCCATCGCCTTTTTAAACGAAAACTTTGCCACCCCAAAATACTGCGCAAAAAATTTCCGGGCTTCATTATTCAAGGTAAAACCACTATCTAACAATTTAGTCGTCGGCTGCAAATCTTGCCATTTTAAATTATTAGATTGAACTTTACGTCGCGGTTTAATCAGTGCTACTGGTATTCCATCTAAAAATTGGACTAAATATTGGGTTAATTCAGCCTTAGTCCCATAAGTCGGTAAGTGATATTGACGACAAAAAGATTGTAATTCTTGCTTATACCAATAATATTGCAAAAAAGTTGTACTAGTTAACTGGGAACTAAATTCTGGTCGTTGATCCATTCATTGTTCCTCCTCATACAGAACTTTTGAACCTAACCCAATTAATTAATTCGCTCTAACCGGGTAACACTTTCCACGTGCTTAGTCATTGGAAACATGTCGACTGGAGTGCTAATTTTGGCTTGATAATCCGTACGTAATAAATCTACATCGCGAGCCAGCGTAGCTGGGTTACAACTGATATAAACGATACGCTGGGGTTTTAAGCTGTGAATACTCTCAATTAAGCTAGAATCTAACCCCTTGCGTGGTGGGTCCACCACTAACACGTCAATTGGGCGTTGTTCTTGTGCCCATTTTTGTAAGACATCTTCTGTCTTACCAACAATAAATTGGGCATTATCAATTTGATTAATCGCGGCATTAACTTGCGCATCGTGCACGGCTTGTTTGACTACTTCAATGCCAATCACTTGCTGCGCCTTGTCGGCTAAACTCAAACCAATCGTTCCAATCCCAGAATAAGCATCCACAACGATTTCTTGTCCCGTTAAAGCTGCTGCGTCAATCGCTAATTGATATAATTTTTGCGTTTGCTCCGGATTAACTTGGTAAAAAGATTGCGGCGAAATGCGAAATTCTTTTCCTAAAATTTGATCCGTAATATAACTTTGACCTGCTACTAATTCAAACTTCGAACCCAAAATCACGTTCGTTTTCTTCGCATTGATATTTAAATACAGAGACTTAACAGTAGCATTTTGCATAATTGCTTTACATAACTGTGGCAACTGTTTCATTTTATCAGACATAACGACCAACACTACCAACAGCTCACCAGTTGTTGCAGAGCGCCGCACCATGATATGACGCACTTGACCACGATTGTGAATCTCATCGTAGCCTTGTAAACCAAATTGTCGTAATAAGTCCCGAATTTGATTAATTTCCGCATCAATTGCTGGCGCTTGAATCAAATAATCATCTAATGGCACTAAATCATGGGAGCGACTGCGAAAGAAACCGGTCGTGGCTTGACCCTGAAGCGTCCGTACTGGAATCTGTGCCTTATTGCGATAACCTAGCGGCTGCGTCGCCCCCACGGTCGGTTGAACGGCGATGTCTAAATGATGCTTTTGAAAATTATTCACCACTTGTTGCCGTTTAAATTCTAACTGCCGCTCGTAACGCCAATGAATGAGCGGTGCAATACCCGTTTGGATATATTTGGGATCATATTGGCTCACCCGATCTGGTGAAGCTTGTAAAACTTCTAAAGTTTTAGCAAAACCAAACTTGCGACCTACCTTCGTGACTACTGCTTTAACCTGCTCTTGTGGCAAAGCATTTTCCACAAATAACGAGTAACCGTCAACTTTAGCCACGCCTAAGCCTTCATAGGATAAATCTAAAATCTCCAACGTCACGACTTGATTCTTTTTTAAATTGGTTGTTTTCATAATTTTTCCTTTTACCTAATTTGACTAAAAAAGTTGTCTCCCCCAACAAAATCATTTGCTGAGTTGAAGTCTAACAACTTCGAGACAACTTTAATAGTTATTCTTTTAATGAATTAACACCTTGAACAAACTGTTCTTCAGCTTGCTTTTCATCAGGCGTTTCTGTATTTAACGAGTGATCCGGGATGGCATCAATATCGGCAAAAATTTGAATATGGTGCCGTAAAACCTTGATCTCCATCGGTGCGTCACCACCATATTCGCCATCCAAATTAATCATAATCCGCTGATCATCATTGGGGCGAACAAAAAGCTTTTTGGTTTTAGTATAAATAATCTTTGGATCATCAATATGCTTACCGCCATTCAAAGCTTTGGCAATTAATACTAGAATTTCGGCAATATTGGCGCCTTTAACAATTAACAAAGATGCCTTACCATCACCCAATTCTGCATCGGGAGCAACTTGCTCAAAGCCACCAACGGAATTCGTCAATCCCGATAAGAACAGTGTTACATCACCATCATAGACGCCATCGTCATACTCAATATGCATGTTAATTGGTTTGATTCGGGGCAACATCTCAGCGCCTTTAACTAAGTAAGCTAAATACCCCAAAATGGACTTATATTCTGACGGTACTTCATAAGTCACTTCCGAGATGGAGCCGCCACCAGCAATATTCATAAAGTAGTGGTCGCCTGCTTTGCCAATATCCATTGGCAATAATTGCTTTTTTAAAATGACGCGGGCCGCAGCTACGGGATCATTGCGGGGAATTTTCAAAGCCCGCGCATAATCATTCGTTGTCCCACCAGGAATCACTGCCATGGGTGGGCGCTTATCTAATGGTGAAATGCCGTTCACCACTTCGTTTAAGGTTCCATCGCCCCCAGCAGCCACAATTAAATCAAACCCTGCTAAAGCTGCCCGCTGGGCTTCTTTTTGGGCAGATAACGGTTCTGGCGTCGTTTGAAAAGCACTCGCTTCATACCCCGCTTCTTCCAACACATTTAAAATGCCCGCAACACTTTTTAAAATTGTTTCATTTCCCGAGGTTGGATTATAAATCAACCGAGCTTTCATTCATTAACCTCTTAGCGTTTTTTGATTTCTGCATTTAAAATTTGGTTCACCATCTTAGGGTTAGCCTTACCACGCGTTTGTTTCATAATCTGACCAACTAGAAAGCCGATAGCCCGATCTTTACCATTTTTAAAATCAACGATTGATTGTTCATTATCATCCAAAATTTGATTAATAATTGGTGTCAACACGTTAGGATCAGATTCTTGAACCATTCCCTTAGCCTCAACGAACGCCTTCGGTTCAGTTCCGTTAGCAATCGTTTCTGCAAAAACTTTCTTCGCAATTTTCGAAGAAATCGTGCCATCTTTAACTAAATTAATCATTGTCGCTAAGTTTTGCGGTGTCAACTTCGTTTGCGCCAAATCCAAATCGTTTTCGTTCAAATAAGCATTGACATTGACCATCAACCAATTAGAAACTTGCTTGGCATCAGCACCTAAAGCGACGGTTTGATCAAAGAAATCTGACATTTCTTTGGTATCTGTTAGAACACCCGCATCGTATTCTGGAATGCCCAATTCGTCAATATAGCGTTGCCGTCTTTTATCAGGCATTTCTGGAATGGCTTGTTTAATTTGTTCAATCCATTCACTAGTAATATGATAATCTGGCAAATCTGGTTCTGGGAAATAACGATAATCATCGGAGCCTTCCTTGACCCGCATCAAAATCGTTGAAGCTGTAGCCTCATCGTAACGCCGCGTTTCCTGCGCCACTGAACCCCCTGCCATTAAAATCTCGGATTGCCGCTTGGTTTCAAAAGCTAAACCATTTAACACATGTCTAAACGAGTTTAAGTTCTTTAATTCAACTTTTTGGCCTAATTTATCTGAGCCAATGGGGCGAATAGAAATATTAGTATCCACCCGCATGGAGCCTTCTTCCATTTTGACATCTGAAGCACCAGTAAATTGGACAATTTGCCGCAATTTTTCTAAATAAGCATAAGCCTCTTCTGGTGAAGCAATATCAGGCTTGGACACAATTTCAATTAATGGTGTACCTTGCCGATTCAAGTCAACATACGAGTAACCATCATCCGCATGGGTATTTTTACCAGCATCTTCTTCAACATGCATTTCTTCAATACCAATTTTTTTCTTGTGTCCATTGACTTCAATTTCAATCCAGCCATCATGAGCCAACGGTTTTTCTTTTTGCGTAATTTGATAAGCTTTGGGATTATCTGGATAAAAGTAATTCTTCCGATCAAAATGCGTATGGTGTTCAACTTCCGCATTCAAAGCTAAAGCAACCATAACTCCTAGACGGTAAGCATTTTGATTAACGGTCGGCAAAGTTCCAGGCATCCCAAAATCAATCACATTAGTCATCGTATTGGGACTAGCACCATAGGAAACAGGGGCGGGACTAAACATCTTGGATTTTGTTTTAAGTTCCACGTGCACTTCTAGGCCAATTGTCGTTTCAAAGTTCATTAATTATTGCCTCCTAACTGTGGACGTTGCTGTAAAAATGCTGATTCATCTTCGACAACTTGGGCAGCATTAAAAATGGTTTGTTCTGCAAAAGGCTTGGCAATCATCTGTAAGCCCACTGGCATTCCTTCAGCTAAGCCCACAGGCACTGAAGCTGCTGGTAAACCAGCTAAGTTGGCCGGAATAGTCAAAATATCATTCATGTACATAACTACTGGATCTTCAATCCGACTCCCTAAATCAAAGGCTGTTGTTGGTGCGGTCGGTCCCACGATTAAATCATAATCTTGAAAGACTTTATTAAAATCATCCATAATTAATGTCCGCACCTGTGCCGCCTTATTAAAGTAAGCATCATAGTACCCAGCTGATAAAGCAAAACTACCTAACATAATCCGGCGCTTAACTTCATCACCAAAACCTTCACTACGTGACTTAACGTAAACATCATCCAGGTTATGAACATCTTGTGCTCGATAACCATACCGAATGCCATCATAGCGTTGTAAGTTAGAAGAAGCTTCACTTGATGCAATAATATAATAAACTTGCACCGCATATTGCGCATGTGGTAATTGGACGGTATCAATCGTGGCACCATTTTGTTCTAAAATGCGAATGCCCCGTTCAACTTGCGCTTTGACTTGTTCATCGACACCTTCACCCATAAACTCTTCGGGAACGGCAACTTTTAAGCCACGCACATCAGCTTGAATGTTCCAATCAGGCACTGGTTGTTGGGTACTTGTATTATCATGTTGATCAAAACCACTGATCGCTTGTAAAACTTGAGCTGAGTCAGCCACGTGGCGTGACAAAACGCCCACTTGATCCAAACTTGAACTAAAGGCAATCACGCCCCAACGCGAAACGCGACCATAAGTCGGTTTAATTCCAAAAACACCATTAAAGGAAGCCGGCTGGCGCACGGAACCACCAGTATCAGTTCCTAAAGCAGCAATAACTTGACCTGAAGCCACTGCCGAGGCCGAACCACCAGAAGAACCGCCGGGAACCTTTTGCGTATTCCAAGCATTTTTAACGGGTCCAAAATAAGATGTTTCACTGGAAGAACCCATCGCAAATTCATCCATATTGGTTTTACCAATATTAATTAAACCAGCCTCAAACGCTTTTTGCGTCACCGTGGCATCATAAGTTGGCACAAAATTATTTAAAATTTTACTAGCAGCAGTCGTGGTCATGCCCTTAGTTAAAATATTATCCTTAATGGCCAACGGAATTCCCTTTAAGGTTTCATCAGGACCCACCGCTACTGGTGCCAATTGGGCTGCAGCGTCATTGACAGTAATAAAGGAATTCAACTGTGGATTCAGTGCCTGGATATTTTCTAAAGTTGCTTGTACTAACTCTTGACTACTAATTTGTTTCGTAGCCAGTTTTTGATGGAGCGTCGCAATTGTTTCATCAAAATAATTCACGTTACTTGTCCCCCTGATTTAACATTGATGGCACTTTAATAAAGCCACTCTCTTGTTCTGGAACATTTTTTAAAAGTGTGTCGCGACCCGGACCTTCTTGAGGCTCATCAAGTCGAAAAGTACTCTCTTGCCGTGCAATATGCGTCGTTGGCGCAACTCCTGCCGTGTCCACTTGACTTAATTCATCTTCCATTCGAATAATGTCGTCTAACTGCACCGTAAAATGTTCTAAACTGGCATCATCAAATTCTAACTTTGATAAGTCAGCCACATGGCGCACTAATTCTTTATCAAGCATTAAATCATCCCTTCATAAACACAATATTTAATAAATGAGCTCTCTAACTTTAATAAGAAGTCAAAACATGACTGCTATACTGTTTACTATTATAATCTTTTGTTAACAACGACTGCAAATCCTGAACGGTTTGAATTTTAATTTCTACGGCTGGTTGTTGTGGTAAATATCGATTAGCTGAATCTTGGACAAATTGCGTGAAACTATTGATCTGTGCCACACCGTAGAATTGAGTCGTAATTGTAATAGCTAATCTTTGTAAAGAACCATCCTGGTAATGAGCTTGCGCAGTTACCCCACTTAAATTAGGGAAATAACTTTGCACATGGTTCTTAAAGTTAGAGAAGCTATCGGCATCACTACTATTAATTGGTGATTCATCATTAACCACCGGCCAAACTTGATTTTGTTGTTTAATAGCTTTCCAGTCAGCAACTTGCTTTTGCTTCGGCTGACTCACACCATAACTAAAGAAAGTCCCTCCGACTAGCGAGTCATTCACATTTTGTTTATACAAACCAACTGTAATAGGCACATTTTTTAAACTAGCTTTTTGGCGTAAGCGCGTAACAATCTCATCAGCCATTTTCTTCCCCTGCGCCAAACGCTGTTCCGGGGTAATTTTCGTTTCAAACTGAGCGCCATACTTTTCCTTAGTATAATAATCGACATCATTCATTGCCAAGCCAATTGTCACACCGGATAAAGTATAACTTTTATCATTTTGTGTATAAAAATCCTGTTCCAATAATTGCTGCAGATAAATAGGATTGCGCTTATCGGGCTCTAGTGAACCATTATCTTCCGGATTTAATCCCGTCGGATTTTTGGCTGATTTACGATCTAACCAATTCTGGGCCATTTTGGCTGAAATAATTTTACCTTCTTGAAAAGAATAACGGTCAGTAGAAAATTCCTTCTTCGAAATATCCAGTAGGCCACTTTCAAAGGCTGCTTGATTACCATCATTATCACTATCGCTATCAGCCGTTAAACCCGTAATCGGGCTGGTATGATACTTGCCATTGTTCAGTAAGGTACTATATTGTCCGGTTTTCGAAGCCCCGGTAGTCGTCATCTTACTGCTTTTTTCATTACTATGTGAAGACAAAGTGGAATTATTTAAGTTACCACAACCAGCTAATAATAACGTTGTCAAAACGACAGTAAAAATCCCCGCAATCTTATTTTTTGGCATATTTACACTTCCTCAAGTTGTTGTTGTAATTGGCTTTCATCCCAAATAGCTACTCCTAATTGCCGAGCCTTCGTTAATTTACTACCTGCTTTTGCACCAGCAATTAAAATATCGGTTTTTTTGGAAACGGAACTAGTAACATGCGCTCCCAAATGTTCTAGTTGTGTCGTCAATTGCGCCCGCGTATAGTGTTGCAAAGAGCCCGTCAAGACAATTGTTTTACCATTAAAGATGGTATTATCACTTGAAGCACCAGCAGTTTGATAAGTTAAATTGACTTGTAACTTGGCTAATTCTGTAACTAGTTGCTGTACTTTCGGATTTTGAAAATAAACAGTCACACTGTCCGCAATAATCTCCCCTAAAGTTGCAATCTGCGCAATTTGCTCTTTGGAAGCAGCCATCAACGCGGTTAAAGTTTGAAAATTTTGTGCTAATAACAACGCCGCTTTCGCACCAACATGGCGAATCCCTAAACCATATAATAAGCGTTCTAAGGAATTAGCTTTCGAGCGGTCAATAGCTGTTAACAAATTATGAATGGATTTATCTTTAAAACCCGGAATTTCCGTCAAGTCACTGGCTGTTAGCCGGTACAAATCAGCGACATCGCGTACTAAGTGTTTTTGCCACAGCTGTTGGATAATTTTCGGGCCTAAACCTGTAATGTCCATGGCATTCCGTGATGCAAAATGAGTTAAGCCCTCTTGCACCTGCGCCGGACACATTGGATTAATGCAACGTAAAGCTACTTCTTCTTCCAGATGCACCAGTTGCGATTGACAAGAAGGACATTGTTGTGGAATGACGTATGGTTGACTATCACGAGAACGCTGATCAACCAAAACTTGCGAAACTTCGGGAATAATATCCCCCGCTTTATGAAGCAATACCACGTCATGCAAGCGAATATCTTTTTGTTTAATTAAATCTGGATTATGCAACGTGGCTCGCGCCACTGTCGTGCCCGCCAATTGTACAGGATCCATCACAGCAGTCGGTGTCACCACACCTGTCCGCCCCACAGTCCAGACAATCTCATTAATCCGTGTTTTAGCTTGCTCGGGGGGGAATTTATAAGCAATTTCCCACCGTGGAACTTTGACCGTATTGCCCAAAGTTGCTTGAGCTTGGAGGTCATTGACTTTTAAAACTACTCCGTCAATGCCATAGGGTAAATCAGTCCGTAATTCTTGGTATTTAGCAATAAAATCTTGCACGCCTTCTAAGTCATGACTGACAAAATGGTCAGGATTCGTTTGAAAGCCCAAATCTTGCATTGTCGTCAAAGCTTGGGCTTGATTATTCACAGCTAAAGCTTGCGGTTGCATCAAAGTGTAGATAAAAGTGCTTAATTGCCGTTGTTTCGTGACTTGCGCATCCAATTGCCGTAAGCTACCCGCAGCAGCATTGCGCGGATTGGCAAAAGCACTGGCACCGTTTTGATCACGTTTTTGATTTAATTGTTGAAAAGCAGCCTTGGACATGTAGCATTCACCACGAACTTCCAGATCCAAAGGCTGAGCTAAAGTCTGAGGAATATCACTAATTGTTCGCACATTAGCTGTCACGTCTTCACCTACTTGACCATCACCACGGGTGGAAGCTTGGACTAATTTTCCTTGTTCATAGCGCAGTGATAACGCCAAGCCATCAATCTTTAACTCCACACAATAATCTACAGGATGACCTAAAGCCATTTTTAAACGATTATTAAAAGTTTGCAGCTCTTCAAATGAAAAAACATCACCCATTGATAACATCGGAATGGCATGATTAACTTTTGAAAATTCTGGTAAAACAGCATCGCCGACCAATTGACTAGGAGAATCTGGCGTTACTAATTGGGGAAACTGCTGTTCTAATTGTAATAATTGTTCATATTGTTGATCATAAACATAATCTTCAACTAAGGGGGCATCTTTAGTATAGTAAGCTGCCCGCTCCTGATTCAGTTGTGTGCGTAACTTAGTTAATTGCTCTTGAGCTGTAGATTGATCCATATCATTCTCCTGACTCAATTTTTTTAATCGGGGCAAACTCAGCTAATAAGCGTTTAATGCCGGTCGGTTGTTCAAAGGCAATATCTAACTCGGCGCTTTCGCCTTGTCCCGTAACTTTTACAATCGTCCCAATGCCCCAAGCTTTATGCTGCACCTGTTGACCAATTTGCCAATGAACTTGACCAGCAGCACTTTGATTCGCCACACTCGGAGCTTGTGGGTGTTGTTGGGGTTTACGTGGCCGACGAATAGAGCGACGTTGATCAAACGGGTATTGCGTCGTATTAGCTTGTGGTTGCACAGCTTTTTGTTCTAATAAATCAGGGGTAATTTCGTCAACGAATCGCGATTGAGGATTACTCTGGGTACGACCATATAACATTCTGGACCAGGCACTGGTCAAATATAGCCGTTCCTGTGCCCGGGTAATGCCGACATAAGCCAACCGCCGTTCTTCTTCCAATTGCTCAGCATCATTCAGTGAGCGACTTAAAGGAAAAATTCCTTCTTCCATGCCCACTAAAAAGACTACTGGAAATTCCAAACCTTTTGCCGCGTGTAATGTTAACAACGTCAGCTGATCACTTTGGTCAGCTTCCGTATCTTCACTGCTCACTAACGCTAATTCTGCTAAAAAATCGACCAAAAAATCAGCCGCTTCATCCTCTGGTTCATAATTTTGATCAAAATCTTGTGTCACCGTTAATAGTTCTTGAATATTTTCTAAACGTGTTTGAGCCTCAAGGCTATCTTGCCGCTCTAAGTTAGCCACATAGCCACTTTGTTCAAGCACCGCTTGCATTAAATCAGTCATATTGGCATAAGCCTTGGGTTGTTGCAACTTGTGAATCATCTGCGCAAAATTTTGCAGGTTGAGTTTAACTTTACCTGACAAGCCTGTAATGGTATCGGCATTGAAAGCTGCTTCTAACAAACTAATTTGTTTTTGATCGGCAGCTTGCTGCAACTTCGCCAAGGAGCCCTGTCCTATCCCGCGTTTAGGTTCATTAATTACTCGTTGAAAACTTAAAGAATCTTTAGGATTAGCAACCAATTGTAGGTAGGCTAAAACATCCCGAATTTCTTTGCGATCATAGAATTTGTGCCCACCAATAATTTTGTATGGTAGGTTCGCCTTCAACAATTGATCTTCGAAAATTCGCGATTGTGCATTAGTCCGGTACAAAATGGCCATTTGCTTTAACTGATAATCTCCCGCCTGGCGTAATTTGACAATTTGGTCAATTACATACAACGCTTCATCCCGTTCGGAAGCAGCACGATAATAAGCAATTTTTTCACCCTGCGGATTATCTGTCCATAATTTCTTCGGTTGCCGATTATTATTATTGGCAATCACATCATTAGCTGCTTGTAGTATCACTTTGGTCGAGCGGTAATTCTGTTCCAATAAAATTGTTTGTGCTTGAGGATAATCCTGTTCAAAATTCAAAATATTATCCATGTTAGCACCGCGCCAACCATAGATACTCTGATCGCCATCACCCACGACACAAATGTTTTGGTATTTGGCTGCTAACAAACTAACTAAGCGATACTGAGCATCATTCGTATCCTGATATTCATCCACGTGAATGTAATGAAACTTTTCTTGATAAGAATCTAAAATTTGCGGATTTTGCTCAAATAAAATCGTCGTCTGCATAATCAAGTCATCAAAATCCATACTTTGATTATCTTGTAAGCGCGCCTGATATTGTTCATAAACTTGGGCAGCAACTTTTTCAAACGGACTATTAGCTTGTTGAGCATAAGTTTTAGGCGTTAGTAACTCATTTTTGGCACCACTAATCACACTTAATAAAGCCCGCGGATCATATTTTTTGGGATCAAGATTTAACTGCTTTAAAATTTGCTTCACCAAAGTTAATTGCTCTGATGAACCCGTAATTGTAAAAGCGCGACTATAACCAATTGCTTCTGCCTCGCGCCGCAAAATTCGCACACACATCGAATGAAAGGTTGAGACCCAAACTCCTTGTGCATGTTCACCTAACAATTTTTGAACCCGTTCTTGCATTTCGCGCGCAGCTTTATTGGTAAACGTAATCGCCAAAATGTGCCACGGCAAAACCTCTTGTTCTTCGATTAAATAAGCAATCCGGTGTGTCAAAACTCGCGTTTTACCACTACCAGCTCCAGCCAAAACCAACAAGGGACCATTTGTTGTCGTTGTTGCCTGTTTTTGTTTATCGTTTAGTCCCTGTAAAATAGCTGTTTCTGACATTAAATTCTTCCTTTTCTTTTCTGAATTACAGTCTCAATTATAGCAAACTCTTGCGGACAATCCAGCCACACGAAAAGAATATCTATCATACAAGCGCAAAAATTATCCACCAATTTTTCAGTGCGTCTAATTCCAAAAATTTAGCATCCCTGCAGCTTAATTCCAAACAAAGAGGCTGGGCTAAAAGTCATCTGACAGTTCAGGTTGAACTGAACTGCTGGCTTTTTTAATTCAATCAACTTAATGATCGCGCACAATCATTAGGCTGATTGACCCCAACCTTGATTTATTATTTTTTATTTTCAAACAAGTCAGTTTTGTCACACAGCACTCTAATTTAAGCCCACTCGGGTAAAAATTTCATCAATATGTTTTAAATGCCAGTGATAATCGAAGGCTTCATCTAAATCAGTGGGACTCAAATACTGCATAATTTGCTCATCAGCTTCTAGTAACGGCCGAAAGTCCACGTGCTCTTCCCAAACTTGAGCCGTCTTGGGTTGCACCAAATCATAGGCTTGCTCTCGACTTAACCCCGCATCAATTAACTTCAACAACACGCGTTGTGAATAAATCAAGCCATGCGTAACATTTAAATCAGCAGCCATTTTATCTTCAAAAACGGTTAAATTGCTTAAAATTTTAGTAAAACGTTGTAACATATAGTCCAAAATTTCCGTGGAATCTGGCAAAATAATCCGTTCCGCTGAGCTGTGCGAGATATCCCGCTCATGCCACAATTCAATATCTTCTAGTGCGGTAAAAACATGTCCTTTTAAAACACGTGCTAAACCCGTAATATTTTCTGAACCAATCGGATTACGCTTATGAGGCATCGCTGAGGAACCTTTTTGTCCTGGCGCAAAATGTTCCTCGACTTCGCGCACTTCAGTGCGTTGTAAATGTCTAATTTCTAAGGCAAAACGTTCTAAGGAAGCCCCAATCAAAGCCAACGTCATGATATATTCAGCATGCAAATCACGCGGTAACACTTGTGTAGAAATTTCCTGCGCTGTCAAACCTAATTGGGCACACACCATTTGTTCGACTTCGGGAGGCACGTTAGCAAAGGTTCCTACTGCACCACTGATCTTCCCGGCTTGAACGCCTTGAGCAGCATGATCAAACCGTTGTAAATCGCGTTTTAATTCTGAATACCAATTGGCCAATATTAAGCCAAAGGTGGTGGGTTCAGCATGAACACCATGAGTCCGGCCCATCATCACCGTTGTTTTATATTGTTGCGCTTTTTGAGCCACTACGTGTAACAACTCCACTAAGTCTTGGCGCAACAAAGTATTAGCTTGTTTTAACAAATAGCCATACGCTGTATCGACGACATCTGTCGAAGTAACTCCAAAATGAATCCACTTTTTTTCTGGACCTAAGCTTTTGGAAACAGTCCGTGTGAAAGCTACCACATCATGCTTCGTAATTTTTTCCATTGCGATAATATCTGCTACTTGAAAGCTAGCGTTGTGTTCAATGGCAGCTAAATCAGCATCCGGAATTTTTCCGAGACGATTCCAAGCCCGGTCAACGGCAATCTCCACTTCTAACCACGCCTGATATTTATTTTGCTCACTCCAAATTTGGGCCATTGCTGGATTCTGATACCGTTTGATAACCATGAACTTCTCCTTTATCCCTTAACTGTAAAGCTACCGCTATTTTTAAATCTGCCACAACTCTGTGGCGTTCACATAATTGAGTAATTGTTGTTCATTTTCCGCAAAAACCACTAAAGTTCCAACTTCTGTTTGGTCTGTGGCAGACGAATAGTCACGATGATTAAATTTTAATTGCCATTGTGGATGTTGCTGAATCAAAGCCACCGCTGTGGACAAATGCTGTTTAGTCACCTGTAACTCACAGCCATTCATCCAGGGGGTTAAGTTAGGCAGGGGCCAATTACACAAACTGCGGATTAACAATTCTTCCTGAGAGGTTTGCGTCACCGCTGCAAAAATTTGCGCGGAAAACACGGTTCCCGGATATAACCGTTCAACATAGAGCATTCCAGATTGGGTAGTACACAATTTAATCGCAAACAAGCCTTGATAATGCAAATGACTGCCAATGGTTTGGGCAATTTCTTGCACTTCTTGTTTCAAAGCGACTTCATCAGTTTTCGTAACTAAAGCCGTTTTCAAGCCTTGCGGGCGTGTAACCTTGATCAACGGATAAGTTTTAATGTCGCCCGTGTAATCTTTCGTAACCATGGCAAAGACTTCTTGATGAATATCGACCAATGATTCCAAAATAAAGGAGCCTTGTGGCAATTGATAATTGTCAATTTGTGCTTGATTATAAAATGTTTCTTGAAAATCAGGATCCACCGCGCGTTGAATCGGTTTTAAAAGACATGGAAACCCAATTTCTGAAACAGCCATTTGTAAGTCAGCTTTATTCACAACCGTGACATACGGAGTAATATTCAAATTATGTTCGTTCAAAAAGCACCGTTCTAAATAACGATCTTGCATCAAATCAAGAATTTCAGTACCTTGAACTAATTTTTCCGGCTGGGCTAATTGTTGCGGATCAGGTAATTCGATCTGACTATCATTATATAAAACTAAATCCACAGCTTGAAACAAGCGTTCTAACAATTCTAAGTTGTGGTAATCACCCACGATTAATTTACTAACAACATTAGTCCATTGCTTCGGCTGGTCAGTCAAAACTGTCACCTGAAAGCCCATATTTTGCGCTTGAATGGCCAATTGCTGATCACTACTACCACCATGAATAATTCCTAATTTACTGTTCGGTTCCATAAATTCCATGCTTAATTCTGCCTCATTCTTCTGCAAAAATTACCTTTCCGTTCTCAAAACCACTGATTCTAGCTAAGGACAGAATCGGAATCTGCTGTTCATCAATCAGCTGCCGCCCTTTTTGGAAAGTCTTTTCAATGACAATTCCAATTCCTTCTAACGTCGCCCCTGCTTGTTGAATAATCGTGGTCAAGCCGGAAACTGCTTGTCCATTAGCCAAAAAATCATCCACAATTAAAACGTGATCTTGAGCAGTCAAAAACTTTTTAGCAATACTAATTTGATTAGTTTCTTTTTTAGTAAAGGAGTAAACATCCGCAACATATAAATCCGAACTCATTGTAATAGAACGATGCTTCCGAGCAAAAACCACTGGCTTTTGAAAAGCAACGCCCGTTAAAACGGCGGGCGCAATTCCCGAAGATTCAACAGTTAAAATTTTGGTAATCGGCAATTTTTGAAAATGCTGATAAAAAGCCTGACCCATTTTTTGCATTAACAGCGGATCAATTTGATGATTTAAGAAACTGTCAACTTTGAGCACATCTTGGCCTAAAACTCGACCATCCTGCTTGATTCGTTCTTCTAGTTCACGCATTGTGGTGCCTCCCTAAGCTTTACTTTAAGATTACCATTATCACTGCATTAGTGAAATACTTTAATTTATTTGGTATCATATTCATCTAAATTATAAGTCTGAATAATTTTGATTAGTTTTTTAGCATAATCTGGATCTGTAGCATAACCATCTTTTTGCAAACTTCGCGCCGCCTCGACATAGTTGTCAGCCGCTAGTACGTGCTGGTACTGCTGCTTATTCCAAGTAGTACCGTTTGCCAACAATGCATCATGATCGGCAATGGATGCTTCAAAATTAGTATAAACCTTAAAACGGGCGGTCACTGTGACCCACTGTCCATTTTGGTACTCTTGAGTTTGTAATTCTTGCGACTCTTGGGGATTGTCATCTTTCACGCCAAACAAATTGTGATAATCACTAGCCAAACTACTTTGACCCCAATTACTTTCCAAAACGGCTTGGGCCAACGTCACGCTTGGTAATACATGATACTGTTGCCCGTATTTAACAGCCGCTGGCGCTAACTTTTTAATAAATTGCTGTTTTTGCCGAAATTGATTCTGTACTTGAATATTCGGCTGCGAGTTCACAACTTCTTGTCGCCAATGATTAATCATTATGACCGCTAAAACAAATCCACAACCTAAGATTAAAATTGCCACCAAGCCATTCGCAAAATTATTTTGCTGAGTTGCCCGGCTACGCCTTTTTGCCAAATTTTTCACCGATATCTTTCTCATAATTATGATAACATGCACCCAAGATTTATGTAAAAAAAAACCAGCCCGTGGGCTGGTCAGCACTAAGAGTTTAAGCTTAGTCTTTGTTAACGTTAACTGCTTGTGGTCCACGATCACTTTCTTCGATATCGAAAGTAACTGATTGACCTTCTTCAAGAGTCTTATAGCCTTCACCGTTGATAGCGGAGAAATGTACGAATACATCACTACCATCTTCGCGAGTAATAAAACCATAACCTTTTTCAGCGTTAAACCATTTTACTGTTCCATGTTCCATGTGAACATCCTCCTCAAAACACTTTTTGCATTTCTTTGTGGCCGATATGGAAGTTAGTTACACATGAACCATCGAACCATAACCATTCAAAAACACGTCTTTATATTAACATGCTCACAAAAGATAATCAATCAAGTTTTGCTAAATTTATTAAATTTATTTTAATATGGAAAGCACACTTTAAACAGCTCTTTGCGCTCCTAGAGCCTAACAAGAACCACTTCTTCACATTAAGAAACCAGCAATCAAAAAATTAAAAAATCTAGTAAAGTGAATAATATTCTTATCCAAATTGTCGTAGTGCCACTTGTTTAAATATTCGCCAAAAATTGAGTATTAAGCGATTTTTGTTCAATCATTTTCATATATGACAACAAAAAAAGTAGCCGTAGCTACTTTAATTAAGATGCGGGTAAGAAGACTCGAACTTCCACGGAGATAATTCTCCACAAGATCCTTAGTCTTGCGCGTCTGCCAATTCCGCCATGCCCGCAAAAACAATACTCATTCATCATAATATGAATGGGCAAATTTTGCAAGCAACTGCGGCAAAAATAAATTAGCATCAATTAACACAAATCTTTTATTTTTATGAGGCAACTGGCATCTAACTCCAATTGGGAGCTGGAACAAAAAATTTTAACCTAAGCGCTGTAAACACTTAGCAATCTCAGCCGTTGCTTGGTCTTGATCTTGTTCAGACTGTTGAAATTGATCCAAGTCCACCGTACGATTATCTTTCATACTATCAATCATTTGCTGACAAGCTTGAACATAAGCTTGATAGGCTTGAACTAAATTCATATGAATGCCCATAAAACGTGCTGGAGCTCTTAAATCGGCTAATTGTTGGGTTAATTGAGCATATTCATCAGTTCCATGCTGAAAATCACCCTGAATTGCCAAGTAATGAGCGGATTGCATTTGCTCTAATTCGTTTTTTTGCAAAGCCGTTTTAATTTCTTGAAACTTAGGATTCAACTCTTCTTGAATTTCCTGCGTCCGTTGTAAAACATCATTTAACGTTTGTGCATACTTGATCGCCCGTTGTTGTGCTTTATTAACCATGTCTTTGCCTCCTTAAAATTGATCAAAAACTGTATACGGCAACTGCCGCTTATGAGCAGTCTTCAAATACCAGTTTTCAATCTTTTGGGCCGCTGCTGCTGTGACTTCTTTGCCTTCCAAATAATCATCAATCTCTTGATACGTTACCCCCAAAGCAACTTCATCAGCTAAGCCTGGCCGACCATCCTCTAAATCAGCCGTCGGGGTTTTAGTATATAAATTGGCCGGGGCTTGCAAGTATTGCAATAATTGACGGCCTTGGCGCTTATTTAACCTAAATAAAGGCGTAACATCGGCGGCACCATCACCGTATTTAGTATAAAAACCCGTAATATTTTCCGCGGCGTGATCGGTTCCCACTACAACGCCCTTAGTTTCACCAGCAATCGCATATTGTACAATCATGCGTTGACGCGCTTTAATATTGCCCTTATTGAAATCACTAATGGCTAAGCCATTAGGTGTGATACTAGCCACGACTGCATCTACTGCTGGCTTAATATCCACCCGGTAAGTCTTATCCGGTTGAATAAAATCTAAAGCCTGTAAAGCATCTGATTCATCAGCTTGTTGCCCATAAGGCAAACGAACGGCAATAAATTGGTAACTAGATTGGGGGTGTTCTGCTCGTAATTCACTCACAGCCAACTGGGCCAAGCGACCTGTTAAAGTCGAATCTTGACCACCAGAAATTCCTAACACTAATGTTTTTAATTGATTTTTTTGTAAAAAATGCTTTAAAAAGTCCACACTCCGCTGTACTTCTTGTTCGGGATCAATCTGGGGCGCAACTTTTTCAAAAGCAATAATTTCTTTTTGTAATGGACGCAATCTTAAAACCTCATTTCTCAAATACAATTACTTTAACACAGTTTGATAAATTTCACTGATTGTTTGAGCCAAACGTTCGTTAGAAAAATTGGCAGCACAATATTCATAATATTTCTGGCCCAAAGCGCGTAATTCATCTTTTTGCCACAAGTCATGAGCTTGAATTAACGCCTGTTTTAGGCTTTCAAAATCATTAATAGGGGTAATCCAACCCAGCCCCGGTTGAACGGCTTGCGCATCCGAACCAGCATCACTAGCGACCACGGGTAAACCATTATTAGCTGCTTCTAGTAAAACTAGTGGAAAGCCTTCCGATAATGATGGTAGGACAAATAAGTCCGCGTTTTGGTAATACTGCTCTGTTTTGTCTTGAAAGCCGATAAATTCGACTTTTTGTGCCAAATCTAGTTCTTGTACTAAGTGTTCCAATTGGGGCCGCGAAGTTCCATCACCCACTAGCTTTAAGCGCCAGTCAAAATCTAGCTCTGCTAAAACTTTTAAGAGTAATTGTTGGTTTTTCACAGGCACTAAACGAGCAACATTCAATAGCGTAAACGGATCTTGTCGCGTCGTTTGGGGCGCTTTTTCGCGAAAGTACATTGTATTAAAGACCGGCTTGATTTTGTCTGCGGCAATCCCCACTTGTTCTAAAATTGGCTTAAATTTAGCAGTTACTGGCATCAATAGCTCAGCTTTTTTCAAGGCCCGTAAATTTAAAGAAGTCATTAACTTTCCTTTGAAATTGTCAGCAAAATCCACATAAGGATCACTATGAACCGTAATGATCCACTTTGCATGCACATGCTTATAAATCAAACTCATTAAAAAATTAGCCCGGGGACCATGCGTATTCACAATATCAATTTGATTATCATTAATGAACTTCTTGAGACGCCCGAGCACCCGCAAATCCAACTGCCCATCTTGGTTCATAATAGTAGTGGGAATTTGCCATTCATTTGCTAGATCAGAAACTGGACCCCGTTCAAAAACTAAGAGCTGCGAATCAATATCTCGTTGATTCAAGCCCCGTAGAATATTAATAATAATCGTTCGTCCGCCGCCATTTTCATTCCCGGCGTTCACGTGTAAAGTTTTCATAAATTAAATCCTCACAATAAATTGTTAAACAAATCTAGTTATCGTAAACTAAAGGTATTAAAAAAGGAGTTTAGAAAAATTGCCAAAACAAATTAAAATCTTAGATTTGCCTTTTATTAGTACTACTAATCAAAATTTTATAAAGTTACTCCAGCAACGTATCGCTAATCATCAAAATACCTTTATTGTTACTGCTAACCCTGAGATTGCAGTTTATGCTTACGATCATCCAGAATATCGCAAATTAATTCAAACAGCCGACTACATCACTCCTGATGGTATTGGGATTATTAAAGCAGGACAAATGATGCATCAACCACTCTCTGAACGAATTACTGGCTTTGATACACTTACTAGTTTACTAGAAATTGCCAATAAGTGTAGCCTAAAAGTATATTTATTAGGTGCTAAACCCGAAATTATTACTAAAACCGTCCAAAATATTCACCAAAAATATCCCCAACTAAAACTTGTCGGATCACATGACGGGTATTTTCAAGATGAACAACCCATTGTCCAAGAAATAAAACAAACTAAACCTGATATCGTGGCTGTCGCTTTAGGGTTTCCCAAACAGGAAGAATTTATTTATCGCCACCGCCAACTGACGCCTGCAATTTGGATTGGCGTGGGAGGCAGTTTTGACGTCTTATCTGGAACGGTCAAACGCGCCCCGCAATTAATTCAAAACTGGCACTTAGAATGGCTCTATCGCTTATTAAGCCATCCTAGTCGTTTTAAACGTTTCTTAGCTTTACCGCGCTTTTTAAAATTAGTTAAGCAGCAACATTAACCCTAAAAATCTTTGAGTAGTTCCGCACTTAATAGTGTCCTAATAATATCTTTTTAATTTTTGTAACAGCATCATTACCTTTCAAATTACGCCAACGACGCAAAAAAATTCCGTTCCTAAATTAATTTTTAAGAACGGAATTTTTGATTACTTAGAAAAAATTTCAGCTTTAAGGAAACATAACTTTAGTTTTTCGAGAAGCTAGATGTTGTGGTTTGGGTTTTTGTAAGACAAACAACAAGTATGCTGTGACCCAACCAAAATACATGCTAACTCCGGGCGCATTGAGAACATGCCCTGAAAAGATTGACATAAAAATTCCCAAGCCAAAGGCCACAAAATATAATAAATTGGTTTGAATTTTTGGTTGGAAAAAGTAACGGCAGAATTCAAACAATAAATAGAAGATAATGCCGACTAACGGCAAAATTGTAATCACGAAACCAATAATTCCAAATTGGAAGAAGAAGTCTAACCAATCCATCTCCACAGTTCGTGGATGCTTACGATAATTACCCCCGTAGCCCATCCCAAATAATTTTTGGGCCAAGGCAGATTTTTTATATTCATAACTATTTAGGCGATAATAATTGGTCCGGCCGCTTAATAACTTCGCTAGTAGCGGATTACTTAATTCCTTATTTTGCAATAAGAAACGCTCGTAATGATCCATATGCTTTCTGTGCTTTTTATCAGACAACATTTTCTTTTTATTTTGTTGATTTTCGCGAATAATTCGATTTTGAATCACACTATTATCATGAACTGGTGAATGCGGATAAATTGCTAAAACTCCCCCCAATAAAACGGCAATTAGAACCGTATTAATGATATTGGCAGCTTTTTTTTCATGCGTCACAAAGATTCGTATTAACTGCAAACAGAAGGCCGAAATGAGCGCTAAAATCATCCCATAGAAACAACTTTTCGTTCCGAGCATTGTAATAGAATTGACGGATAGAATCACGCCGCCAAAGTACCAATAATTATGTTGCTGCTGAGACTTTTCTAGCGCATATAGCAAAACAATTGGAAAGGCAATTGCCAAAATTGCACTTAACTCATTGCCAGCATTAAACCAACCACTTGTTCCTAATTTTCCCTGGGGATAGGTATGAAAAGCCGTCTTGGTCATAACTGCTACAATCATGACCACGTTAATCATCATTTGTGCCCAATAAACAAAAACCGGCACCGAACGCTTTAATTGCTGTGCTGATAAATTCTTAAACGCGTAGTACATGCCCAAAATAATAATTAAGTAATGCAGACTTTTAAAACACGCCGAAATTTCTGTAAACCACGAAAAAGCGGGCTTATTGAAATAATTAACCACCAAATTAATCACAACTAATACTAATAATAGTCCTAAGAACCACGGCACATAACGATCCAGCCAATCATCACGCTGGTGCGCAACTTTTAAAATAAAGCCAACAATTAAAACTAGCATAATTGCACGAATCGCTACGCCCAGTGTCAAACTAAAGTTAGGCAATACTTTCATTTGCCAACCGGTAATCACATCCAAAATTGGTTGTATTAAAAAATAAATCATTAAATACCAACTAAAACGTTGAATTGAACTAGATTTCACAATAATTCTCCATTATCTTTTATCTTTCTAAATAAAACTCAAAGCGCTCACCCACATACTGTGAACGAACATATTCAAACGGTTGCTCATCATCTAAGAAGGTAACCTGCCGTAATCTTAGCACAGGAGCACCTCGCTTGACCTTTAAAAGCTCAGCTACTTTTTCTGAGGCTAACATTGCTGACACATTCTGTTGAGCGTGTCCGAGCTTTAAGCCCTTTTGCTCTAAAGCGTGATACAGCGATTGTGTAATTTGCTGTTGACTTAAATCTCGAACGAGATTCCACGGTACAGTAGTGATTTCAAAACAAATGGGCACGCCATCGGCCAAGCGAATGCGTTCCATTCGTAAAACATCAATTTTATCGGCTAATTGTAAATGCTCTTTCTCACTGAGCGTCGGTTCGGCAAGATGATAGGAAACAACGCGACTAGCCGGCTTTTTGCCCTGTGATTTCATAATATCTGTAAAACTAGTCGTTCCGGACATTTTTTCTTGAACTTTTTGACTAGCAACATAAGTTCCAGAACCAACCTTACGTGACAAGATTCCTTCATCAACCAAGGTCTGAATGGCTTGCCGTGCGGTCATGCGACTCACAGCAAAATGCTGTGCTAACCAGCGCTCTGACGGAATTCTTTGGCCTACTTGCCACTTTCCTTGGGCAATCTCGGATTTCATTTGGTTATGAATTTGAACATAAATTGGTACTTCGGACACGGAGATTACCCCCCTCAAATTAAAAATAAAAAAAGACTGAAACCAACGTTTCAGTCAATTATTGGGTTAGCTGGATTCGAACCAGCGCATAATGGAGTCAAAGTCCATTGCCTTACCACTTGGCTATAACCCAATCAATGGAAGGGAGTGGATTCGAACCACCGAACCCGAAGGAGCGGATTTACAGTCCGCCGCGTTTAGCCAGACTTCGCTACCCTTCCAACATATCAATAGGACATTAAATATAATAACCAATTTTGTTCCATTTTGCAAGAGGTTATAACAAATTTTTTATTTTTCTATTGATAACTTCCGAAACATTCCACGAATATTATACCAATAATTCTTTTAAAAAACGAAAAAAGTTCACCAAAAGGTGAACTTTTATTAATTGATTCCGGACATTAATTTTTTGATTTTTGGTGTAAAGAAAATCAAGAGAATAGCAAAGGCAATTGCTACTAACCCCGTTACACCAAAGTAAGCCATTTCGTGGTGTGGATAAAATCTAACTAATTGGGAATTAATAGCTTGTCCCGCAGCATCTGCTAAGAACCACATACTCATCATTTCGGATGAGAAAGCTTTGGGCGCCAATTTAGTCGTAACTGAAAGACCAATTGGTGAGATTAACATTTCACCAATTTCTACAATGCCCCAGCTCAAAACTAACCATAATGGATTAACTTTGCCGTGTGAACCGCCCATTAACGGTAGAACCAAAACTAAATAGGAAATACCGGTAAAGACTAAGCCTAACCAGAACTTAGTCGGTGACGAAGGCTGCTTTTTACCTAGTTTAGTCCAAAGTGAAGCAAATAATGGTGTATAGATAATAATAAAGAATGGATTTAACATTTGGAACCAGCTTGGATTCAATTCAAAGCTCCCCAAATGCAATTGCGTATTATTAGCAACAAACAAGCCCAAAATAGAAGAACCTTGCTCTTCAATGGCCCAGAAGATTACCGCAGCGATAAATAAGCCAATATAAGCATAAACGCGCGATTTTTCAATCTTAGTCACCTTTTTACTACTTAAAATAATAATAAAGTATGCAATTGGTAAAATAATGCCAAAAATACTGATTAAACTAATAAAGTTCTGTAAACTAGCTAACTTCATGACCATCATTAATAAAACAATAACGACAATTGCTATGACAAAGACAATGACCTTTTTATAAAGTTTACTTTTTTCAGCATCAGTAATAGGATCAGTGGGTTTCAACGTTTCTGCTGGTAAATATTTCTTTCCTTGAATATAATACGTGATTAAACCAAAGAACATCCCAATCGCAGCTAGTGAAAAGCCAACATGGAAGTTAAAACTCTTCCAAGCTTGACTAACCACTGCGGGCGCAATTAAGGAACCTAAGTTAATTCCCATGACAAAAATACTAAATCCAGCATCACGGCGGTTATCCTCAGCACTATATAAATCACCGACCATGTCCGAAACATTGGGTTTTAACAAACCAGTACCAATTGTAATGAACAAAATCGACAAGTATAACGTGGTAGAACCTAGCGGCAACGACAAGAAGATATGACCAAACATGATCAAAACCCCGCCCCAAAAGACGGTTCGCCGACTACCTAGAATACGATCACTAATATAACCTCCTAAAACACTGGTCATATAAACCAATGACCCGTAAATAGACATAATGGACGCAGCAGTTTCTTGCTTAAAGCCTAAGCCACCGAGCTTGATCGCATAGTACATGTAGTACAACAGAATTGCCCGCATGCCATAATAACTAAATCGTTCCCAAAATTCAGTCATAAATAGGGTCTTTAACCCCATAGGCTGACCAAAGAACGTCTTTTCCTTTTTTGTATCCATAAATATTCTCCCTAAATATTAAACAATGCCCTAACATTTTAATCTTTCTAATAGATAATGTCAAAAAACAATGCCCAATTTAGCGATTCCAGCCCAAACTAGTAAATAAACAATCTTTTTTGCGACAATTAGAAACATAAGGATTACCCGCAACAAAAAAACGTAAAGGTTTTTGTGCCCAATTACCACGTTGACTAACATTAATCCGCGCAGAAGTTTTAATAATTTTGGGCGTTTTAATTCGTTGATCACTTAAACTCAGCGTCTTGAAACTCAAGGGGGTTTGGTTTAAATCACGCGACGTAATTCCTAACGCTTGGGTCAACTTAGCAGGTCCATTCGTTAAATTAGTCGTCGTTGTCTGTTGCCGTAGTTCTCGCATAATAGTTAACCCCTTGGTCGGTTGCAGAGCCCGAATCAAAATACTTTCTGGTTGTCCTGACATTTGAACAACAATGTCCAATAAGTAATGTCCGCGCTGTGAATGAATATAAATGGTTCCTGGATCTTGATAAAGTGCTTGATTAGCGCGAGAATGATGACCACGATATGCATGTGAAGCAGAATCCGGCGTACCTAAATATGCTTCTGTCTCAACAATCAAACCAGCAGTTAAACCATAGGCAGAGTGATACTGTAATTCATGTCCTAACAAATCTTGAGCTAATTGAATCGTTGATTGACTGGTTAAAAATGCTGTAATTGAACTCATAAGAACCTCCTTTCTAAATACTTTATGGTAAAATTAAAAACATTAGCTCTATTTTCACAATGGTTAAACAGAACTAATATTATTAAGTCTTGCAATTTAATATCCAATTAAATTATTGAGCTAAAAAAACAAATTCGTCAACTAATTTGCGTTAAGAAAGGAAGAAAAAATGATTATCAAATTCACGGACGATTTAAATGATCAAATTTATCAAGATAGTTTAGTTTTAAGAAAAACAGTTTTTATTCAAGAACAACATGTTCCGGCTGATCTAGAAATTGATCAGGATGAAGCAAATTGTCAATATTATGTAGGTTACGATGAACATAACGACCAGCCAATTGCCACAGCGCGCGTTTTAAAAGAAACGCCAACCCAATGGCATATTCAACGAGTTGCTGTTCGCCAAAATTTTCGGCATCAAGGATTTGCCAGTCAAATAATGCAGATGATTGAACAACACGCTCAAACGCAAGGAATTAAAACTCTCGTCTTAAATGCGCAAGATCAAGCTCAAAATTTTTATACTAATTTAGGATATCAGGTCGAAGGCAATCAATTTTTAGATGCTGGTATCAAACACCATAAAATGGTTAAAGCTGTTTAATCAAATAAATATGGACAAAATAAAAAACGCTATAACTTAATATAACGTTTTTTATTTTGTTTATAATAATACTGCCAGCTGCAGGATTCGAACCTGTGACCCTCGGTTTACGATACCGATGCTCTACCAACTGAGCTAAGCTGGCGAACAATCCGAAACTAATAAAAAAAGCCGGTTAAACATCCGACTATAACTCCGGTTGTCAGACTCGAACTGACGACACCCTGATTAACAGTCAGATGCTCTACCAACTGAGCTAAACCGGAATAAGAGCAGCATGGCAACGACCTATCCTCGCAGGTAGTTTCCCACCAACTACTTTCGGCGCTGAGAAGCTTAACTTCTGTGTTCGGCATGATTCCAGGTGTTTCCTCCTCGCTATCGCCACCACACTTGCTCTCTTCTTACCTTCTGAAAGAACCTTAGTCCTCTCAAAACTGAATATTATGTTCTTACTCGACACCCTTGGTTAAGCCCTCGACCGATTAGTATTGCTCAGCTCCATGTATCACTACACTTCCACTCGCAACCTATCTACCTCATCTTCTTTGAGGGGTCTTACTTCATTACTGAATGGGAAATCTCATCTTGAGGTGGGTTTCACACTTAGATGCTTTCAGCGTTTATCCCTTCCATACTTAGCTACCCAGCTATGCCTTTGGCAAGACAACTGGTACACCAGTGGTATGTCCATCCCGGTCCTCTCGTACTAAGGACAGATCCTCTCAAATTTCCTACGCCCGCGACGGATAGGGACCGAACTGTCTCACGACGTTCTGAACCCAGCTCGCGTACCGCTTTAATGGGCGAACAGCCCAACCCTTGGGACCGACTACAGCCCCAGGATGCGATGAGCCGACATCGAGGTGCCAAACCTCCCCGTCGATGTGAACTCTTGGGGGAGATAAGCCTGTTATCCCCAGGGTAGCTTTTGTCCGTTGAGCGATGGCCCTTCCATACGGTGCCACCGGATCATTAAGCCCGACTTTCGTCCCTGCTCGACTTGTCTGTCTCGCAGTCAAGCTCCCTTCTACCTTTACACTCTACGAATGATTTCCAACCATTCTGAGGGAACCTTTGGGCGCCTCCGTTACTGTTTAGGAGGCGACCGCCCCAGTCAAACTGCCCACCTGTCACTGTCTCCCGCCGTGCTTCAACGGCGCGGGTTAGAGCTTTCATATAACAAGGGTAGTATCCCACCAGCGCCTCCTTCGATACTAGCGTACCGATCTCTACGGCTCCTACCTATCCTGTACATGTTACACAAAAACTCAATATCAAGCTACAGTAAAGCTCCATGGGGTCTTTCCGTCCTGTCGCGGGTAACCTGCATCTTCACGGGTATTATAATTTCACCGAGTCTATCGTTGAGACAGTGCCCAAATCATTACGCCTTTCGTGCGGGTCGGAACTTACCCGACAAGGAATTTCGCTACCTTAGGACCGTTATAGTTACGGCCGCCGTTTACTGGGGCTTCAATTCTGGGCTTCGACCAAAGTCTAACTCATCCTCTTAACCTTCCAGCACCGGGCAGGCGTCAGCCCCTATACGTCATCTTACGATTTTGCAGAGACCTGTGTTTTTGATAAACAGTTGTTTGGGCCTTTTCACTGCGGCTGGCTCTTACACCAGCACCCCTTCTTCCAAAGTTACGGGGCTATTTTGCCGAGTTCCTTAACGATAGTTCTCTCGCTCACCTTAGGATTCTCTCCTTGACTACCTGTGTCGGTTTGCGGTACGGGTATTCAGTGTCTCACTAGAAGCTTTTCTCGGCAGTGTGACTATTGTGCTTCGCTACTTTAATTTCGCTCCCTATCACAACTCATCCTTCGCGGTTATAAGCATTTGACTCATATCCAGACTCGCTGCTTAGACATGCTTTTCCAGCTGCATGCTCACAATTCATCTCCTGCGTCCCTCCATCGTTCAAACAACACTGAACAGTACAGGAATCTCAACCTGTTTTCCATCGATTACGCCTCTCGGCCTCATCTTAGGTCCCGACTAACCCTGGGCGGACGAGCCTTCCCCAGGAAACCTTAGTCATCCGGTGGACCAGATTCTCACTGGTCTTTCGCTACTCATACCGGCATTCTCACTTCTAAGCTCTCCACCAGTCCTCTCGATCTGGCTTCTTCGTGCTTACAACGCTCTCCTACCACGTACATCTTTCGATGCACATCCACAGTTTCGGTACCATACTTAGCCCCGGTACATTTTCGGCGCAGAACCACTCGACTAGTGAGCTATTACGCACTCTTTAAATGAGTTGCTGCTTCTAAGCCAACATCCTAGTTGTCTGTGCAGTTCCACTTCCTTTTCCACTTAGTATGGATTTTGGGACCTTAACTGGTGATCTGGGCTGTTCCCCTTTCGACGATGGATCTTATCACTCACCGTCTGACTCCCGGAGAAAAATCTTTGGCATTCGGAGTTTATCTGAATTCAGTAACCCATGTTGGGCCCCTAGTCCAAACAGTGCTCTACCTCCAAGATCCTCTTCTCCGAGGCTAGCCCTAAAGCTATTTTGGAGAGAACCAGCTATCTCCAAGTTCGTTTGGAATTTCACCGCTACCCACACCTCATCCCCGCAATTTTCAACTTACGTGGGTTCGGTCCTCCAGTGCGTTTTACCGCACCTTCAACCTGGACATGGGTAGGTCACTTGGTTTCGGGTCTACGACTACGTACTCTCTTTCGCCCTATTCAGACTCGCTTTCGCTGCGGCTCCGTCTTCTCAACTTAACCTCGCACGCAATCGTAACTCGCCGGTTCATTCTACAAAAGGCACGCCATCACTCTTTAACGAGCTCTGACTACTTGTAGGCACACGGTTTCAGGATCTATTTCACTCCCCTTCCGGGGTGCTTTTCACCTTTCCCTCACGGTACTTGTTCTCTATCGGTCACTAGGGAGTATTTAGCCTTGGGAGATGGTCCTCCCTGCTTCCGACGGGGTTTCACGTGCCCCGCCGTACTCAGGATACTGGTAGAGTGTCTCTGATTTCGCCTACTAGACTATCACTATCTCTGGTTCAGCTTCCCAACTGATTCAGCTATCTTCGACTATCTCACGTCCCAGTCCTACAACCCCAAAGAGCATGCTCTCTGGTTTGGGCTCTTTCCGTTTCGCTCGCCGCTACTCAGGAAATCGATTTTTCTTTCTCTTCCTATGGCTACTTAGATGTTTCAGTTCACCACGTCTTCCTCACTTACAACTTTCGTCGCAGTGTGACTAAGCTTTACCTTAGCCGGGTTCCCCCATTCGGATATCTCCGGATCTTCGTTTACTTACAACTCCCCGGAGCATTTCGCTGTTCGTTGCGTCCTTCTTCGGCTCCTAGTACCTAGGCATCCACCGTGCGCCCTTATTATCTTAACCTTACTTATTACTTCTTACTTTCGAATCTCTCGATTCTCGGTGTCTTTCTTCTCATAATATTCAGTTTTCAAAGTACTAATGTCCTTGACAGTTTCCTGTCAATGGAGGTTAACGGGATCGAACCGATGACCTCCTGCTTGCAAAGCAGGTGCTCTCCCAGCTGAGCTAAACCCCCGTACTATTTCTATGGGCCTAAATGGACTTGAACCATCGACCTCACGCTTATCAGGCGTGCGCTCTAACCAGCTGAGCTATAGGCCCGATTTCTTTCGCGCTTGTCTCTTGGTGCCCTGAGAGTAGACCTCTCAAAACTAAACAAAGTTTCTTGCCAACTGCTTTCCGTTTATTTTTCCTTAGAAAGGAGGTGATCCAGCCGCAGGTTCTCCTACGGCTACCTTGTTACGACTTCACCCTAATCATTTGTCCTACCTTAGACGGCTAGCTCCCCGAAGGGTTACCCCACCGGCTTTGGGTATTACAAACTCTCATGGTGTGACGGGCGGTGTGTACAAGGCCCGAGAACGTATTCACCGTGGCATGCTGATCCACGATTACTAGCGATTCCAACTTCATACAGGCGAGTTGCAGCCTGCAATCCGAACTGAGAATGGTTTTTAGAGTTCTGCTTGCCCTCACGAGTTCGCTTCTCGTTGTACCATCCATTGTAGCACGTGTGTAGCCCAGGTCATAAGGGGCATGATGATTTGACGTCGTCCCCACCTTCCTCCGGTTTGTCACCGGCAGTCTCACTAGAGTGCCCAACTTAATGCTGGCAACTAGTAACAAGGGTTGCGCTCGTTGCGGGACTTAACCCAACATCTCACGACACGAGCTGACGACAACCATGCACCACCTGTCTTCCTGTCCCCGAAGGGAACCCTGTATCTCTACAGCTTTCAGGAGATGTCAAGACCTGGTAAGGTTCTTCGCGTTGCTTCGAATTAAACCACATGCTCCACCGCTTGTGCGGGCCCCCGTCAATTCCTTTGAGTTTCAACCTTGCGGTCGTACTCCCCAGGCGGAGTGCTTAATGCGTTAGCTGCAGCACTGAGAGGCGGAAACCTCCCAACACTTAGCACTCATCGTTTACGGCATGGACTACCAGGGTATCTAATCCTGTTCGCTACCCATGCTTTCGAGCCTCAGCGTCAGTTACAGACCAGAGAGCCGCCTTCGCCACTGGTGTTCTTCCATATATCTACGCATTTCACCGCTACACATGGAGTTCCACTCTCCTCTTCTGCACTCAAGTTTGACAGTTTCCGATGCACTTCCTCAGTTAAGCTGAGGGCTTTCACATTCAGACTTTTCAAACCGCCTGCGCTCCCTTTACGCCCAATAAATCCGGACAACGCTTGCCACCTACGTATTACCGCGGCTGCTGGCACGTAGTTAGCCGTGACTTTCTGGTTGAATACCGTCACTACTTGAGCAGTTACTCTCAAGCACGTTCTTCTTCAACAACAGGATTTTACGATCCGAAAACCTTCTTCATCCACGCGGCGTTGCTCCATCAGACTTTCGTCCATTGTGGAAGATTCCCTACTGCTGCCTCCCGTAGGAGTTTGGGCCGTGTCTCAGTCCCAATGTGGCCGATTACCCTCTCAGGTCGGCTACGTATCATCGCCTTGGTGGGCCTTTACCTCACCAACTAGCTAATACGCCGCAGGTCCATCCTTTAGTGACAGCCGAAACCGTCTTTCATTCCTTAATCATGTGATTAAGCACTTTATGCGGTATTAGCAACTGTTTCCAATTGTTATCCCCCGCTAAAGGGCAGGTTACCTACGTGTTACTCACCCATCCGCCGCTCGCGTCCATATCTTCCTACCCGAAGGTATTCCGTTACTTCTGCTCGCTCGACTTGCATGTATTAGGCACGCCGCCAGCGTTCGTCCTGAGCCAGGATCAAACTCTCATTTTTTGTTAGTTTGTTGACTCAGACTTAGAACTCTAACGTTCTTTGTCTTCTTTATTACTTTTAAATTGACAGGTTCTTTTTCAAGAACCCAGCACTTGGCTTTTAAAGAAACTTTGTTCAGTTTTCAAAGATCTACTTAACTTTTTGTTGATTACCACTTGATTAAGCGGCTCATTTAGTTTATCATCTTATCATGAGCTTGTCAACTGTTTTTTTTATTTGCTTAACAGTGACGCGCATGACTCATTGACAACAGAAAATATATTATCAACTTTTTTACCCTTTTGCAACCCCTTTGCCCATCTTTTTTTATTCTTTTTTGATACTTATTGCTCTATCCCTTGGTATGACTGCTTTTTTACGATATAAAAAAATCCTAAAAAAAGATATTTCATCTTCTCTTAGGATTCAATTGCCTACATATTACTTAGTAATTTTAGTTTTACCATTCATATATGGAACTAAAACTTTAGGAATATCGACACTACCGTCAGCATTTTGATAATTTTCTAAAATGGCCGCCACTGCTCGACCAACTGCAAGTCCGGAACCATTTAAGGTGTGAACAAATTGTAACTTACCATTTTTATCACGATAACGAATTTGTGAGCGCCGTGCTTGAAAATCTGTACAATTAGAACAACTCGAAATTTCCCGATACATATTTTGCTGGGGCATCCAAACTTCTAAATCATACGTCTTTGCAGAACTAAAACTAGCATCACCACTGGACAAAGTAATGACATGATATGGTAATTCCAACTTCTGTAAAATATTTTCCGCATTTGCGGTTAATTTTTCTAATTCATCCCAAGAATCTTCCGGCTTAACATATTTAACCATTTCCACCTTGTTAAATTGGTGCATGCGAATCAAACCGCGGGTATCACGGCCAGCAGAACCGGCTTCAGAACGAAAACATGGTGTCAAAGCCGTAAGATAAGTTGGTAATTGGTCTTCACTCAAAATTTCGCCACGATAATAGTTAGTTAGGGGAACTTCAGCAGTAGGAATTAAAGTCAATGGCCGTTCTTCATCGACAATGGTATAAACATCTTCTTTAAACTTAGGAAACTGACTAGTACCAAACATGGAATCACTATTGACCAAATAAGGTGGAATAACTTCTGTATAACCATCTTTTTGATGCTCATCTAACATAAAGTTGTATAACGCCCGTTCTAATTGCGCACCGGCACCTAAATAATAAACGAAGCGGCTACCCGAAACTTTCGCAGCCCGTTCAAAATCCAAAATCCCCAATTGTTCACCAATATCCCAATGAGCTTGGGCTTCAAAGTCAAAGTGCGGAATTTCGCCCCACTTACGAACTTCCACATTGGCAGACTCATCTTTGCCAACAGGCACTGAATCATCGGGAAAGTTGGGCAAGCGGACTAAAATATAATCCGTTTGGTCATTAAGCTTTGCTAATTGCTCATCCAAATCTTTAATTTGCGCGCCAACTTCTTTCATGGCAGCAATCGCGGCAGTAGCATCTTGCTTTTGTCGCTTAGTTTGAGCAATTTGCTTCGAAACTTCGTTGCGCTTAGCTTTCAAATCTTCAGTTTGCGCCATCACTTGGCGACGCTTAACATCTAAGTCTAGTAAATGATCAATCTCTTCCCCTGCAATATTTCTCTCAGCTAACTTTTTTTTCGCCCAATCAGGATTATTGCGAATCACTTTTAAATCTAACATAATTTCCTCCTTTAAATAAAAAAGAGTTGTCTTCATCCCCATTAAAGGGACGAATCAACTCTTCATCGCGGTACCACCCAATTTTAGTGTTTCACACTACGCTCTAACAGCTATAACGGGGCTGACCGTATAATTTATTCATTATCCGTTTGAAACGATATTGGAACACCAACTGCTAACTCTCAGCACTGCACTAGCTCTCTGTAAAGTCGGTAAGATATCTACGTTATCTAGGTTGATAGTAATATAACTAACATTAAAAGGCAAGTTTTATTTGGAAATCTTTTTCTCCGTCCAAATATCCCGAATTAAACTTATCAACTGGCCATATTGGGCACTATTAGCATCATGTTCCCACTTAAAGATATAAATGTCATGTTGTGTAGGATCTAACGTATAATGACTCGAAGTCGTCACAATCAAATCTGCATCATTAGGATCTTGAACTAATTGCACGTAAGGCAAACTATCAATTGTTTCTACCATATCAAAACGGTACAACTGATTTTCTTCAATACTGAGGTAGACTTGAACTGCAAAATGATCAGAAAACATGACCACGACTCGAAGCAAAATCTTGTAAACCGCATTGGTCAGCAAATTAACTTTATCTTGAAAATCTTGAAATTCATTTTGCTCAAATAAATGCTGCAAAATATTCCGAATGGTCTTCTTAAACTCTGGCAAATCAATACTGGATAGCCCTGATTTTTCTCCCGTGTAGACTTCTACCATTTGGTAATAGCTATTACCAAACGCCAAGCCCCCGATTAAGACCCGCATCAAGGCAATGCGATAGAGCTTAACAATTTCATCGGATAAATTAAATTGTCGCTGAATATTATAAGGCATCGATTGTAAGAATGCCCCCACAAAGTCGTAAATCTTAGTATCATACTCTTGAATATGGTCAAGAATTTCATCGGCTTTTTCATTGCCACAAGGAACAATGGATAATGAACAGTTAACCAAATTATACATATTATAAGATTCATTCATTAAACGGGCAGGCGTCAAATCTCGATAATACTGAATGATCTTAGCAAAGTCACTGTCCGCAAATCGTTCATAACTATCTTCGGTCATGAAGCTTTCATAAACATTCAGATTTGGATAACGTACCCAGTCGATTTTCGCATTGCGTTCCACAAAATGGCCATGATAAATCCGTAAGCAATTGACAGTGGCATAAATTTGATAAACCCGAAAAGTCATCGGATTCGGTTGCGCTACTACTTGAAAAGCCTCCAAGCCTTGATTGACGAGCCACTCGCTTTCTTCCTCAGAAATAGTCTTAAAAGGCCAAGCAAATCCCCGTGTTGCTTCCCAAAACATCGCGGATATTGCTAATCTAACATCTGTTTCTTCCCCGACAAAGCGCATCTTTTCATAAGTAATTCGTACGTTAAAAGTTTTCAAAAATAAACGCATCGGTTTTAAATGGCGCAAAGCAGTTGCTTTACTATTGCCACACTCTTGATAAAAATCATCAAATGACTGACAAGTATCTTCCAAAATCGCCATCATAAAGTTGTAAGCATCCGAATGGGAAACTAAAAAAAAGTGATACTGATCATTGTCAACAGAAAAAATTTCTTCGATTGTTGGATCATCTTTCCCCAATAATTCCTTCATATCTTGAATAATACCATCGTAAGTATTATAGATACTGCCGTAACTTTTATTCATTTGTGCAGCTGCTTGGCGAAAATTAATATCTTTAATATCAAAATCTAGACTTTGATGAGCTTTGAGATCATCGCGATAAGAAATCTCCATAATCTTTAATTGTCTGACCCGCTCAAACAAGCGTAACTTCTCCATATCAGAAACTGACAAAAATAAGTCTTGTTCTTTTTCCAATGTGATACCCCCCATTAATTAATTTCATTACTTAAGATTTAAGCATTTAAAATTAACAAATAATAATCATTATATAATAAATATTATAATGTACAACCAATTTTAATGTAATCCAAGATAACACAGATTTCAACTATTATTACTAAAAACAATCAATAAAAAATAATTTAAAACAGATTTTTATAAAAAATGTTCTATACAAAAAAGGGACATGAAACATGTCCTTTTTCATTTATTAAGTTAAATTAACACGAGAAGTTTACGCTTGTGTCGTAGGATTACCACCATTGAGTGTCCAAGTTAACGTTGCCTTAAAATTACCAGCAACTTGCCCATTCTGACTTGGAGTTACTAACTGCGCTCCTGTTAAGAATAAGCCCCAATAACCTAAACCGGTCCCCTTTTGTGCCGTAAATAAAGTAGTTGTCGTATTAGGATCATTGATATCATCACTCGGATAAACCCAAGGATAATTCTGCGAACCCGTTAAAGTATTCAAACCAGTAATTCCCGATGAGCTCGAATCAAAATTTTGCGCTAAGGAAAAATTATCGGCACTATCTACATTGGCTTGTACAATTTTAGCACTAGTAAAATCTAGCGACGAAATGGGCTGCACTTGTTCATCAGGAGCAACACTCGTGTCGGTATTATGAAATTTAGAGCAAGAAACACTCAAATTCCAACCGCCACTCTCAGCCCCCCGAGTATCAGTCACAATAATCGTATTATCTAGCATCGGTTTAGCTTCGGTTTGTCCGGCTTGGATTACTGGTTGATATTTCCAGATGCTTTTAGCAAATACATATTGCGTACCAAAATTTGGAAAACCAACATTCTCGGGATTAGGAACTCGTAAATCCAGCTTACCTGGCGCAAAACCAACATTTGCTGAGCTGTTGGCTTCTACTGCGCCTGAAGTAGCATCCGCCGGTCGATTAACGACATTCGCATCATCCGCAGCCATAGTGGGAGTACTAAAGATGAAGATGGCAGCAATTAAACTTATTAATAAAACATTAAATCTTGCTACTTTCAAGTTATCCCCCCCATAACTATTTAGTTGCTTGATTTTGTCCTCGCTTATAGAACCAATAGAATAATACGCCAATCAATAGTAAAACAATGACAATAATCGTAATAATTAATGGCCAATAATTACGTTTTGTATTTGGATTATTGCGATTCAACCGGTTAGCATCCGCTGGCGAAATCGTAAAGTTCTTCTTGAAATACCAACTCTTACCTGAAGTATTAATCCGCACGCGAGCTTGGTAATTACCAGCTTTCATCGGCTTATTACCCCAGCTAACTGGAAAGTTAAAGTTAGAATTCGGCGCGAAGTTCATTTGCTTTTGACTATTCTGGAAGAGTAGTTTGTTACTCCTAGCCGGATAAATCTTCGCCTTGACCCGCATATCATTATTAGTAATGTACTTAGGTTCAAAGTTTTGCAAATTAATATTCACAGCAGGCTGAATGCCTAATAAAGTCGGCCGAACCCGAACTAAGCGCAGATCTGGTTGCACTTTATCAACATTACCAACTTTAAACAATGTGCTAACTGAATAAGAATAGTTATTAGTTAAACTCATGCCTTTAGACTTCTTATGATGCATCTTATGGTTAATAGTTGGTGAATAGATATAAAAACTACCCAACAGTACACCATTAAACTTGGGTGCGTGCACATTAATGGTTTCTGAAACCGTCTGAGAGCCCTTAGCCGGAATCGTGACCTTTTGTTTAACTGGTCCCATTTTGGTCCAGTCATACTTCAAACTGGAGTCACGAACACTAGTTACATTAGCATAATTTATCTGACCTTGATTAGTCGTCCCAGCAACTGTTGGTTTAACCACCACGTCAATGGGATATTTCTTACTATTAGTAATCTTTAAGTTTAGTGGATAACTCTTACCAGATTCCACATTTAACAAAAAGTAATCCGATTGTGCAGCACCTTGACTGCCCTCAGGTTCAACGGAAAAACCAGCCGCACCAGTAATTGCCGCTGACACGGGATGAATAATAAAGAAACTACCTATTAAAGCCATCAAAAAAATCAATGGACGTAATAATTTTCGCAAAATCGTATCCTCTAAACTAGAAGTTTTTGGTTATTAATACTATGCGCCGGCGCCGCCTGCTGGAGCTGAAGCTGGGGTTGTCGGATCAATAGACAGATTCCAATTAACCGTGGCAGTATAATTACTATGAGGATCAACTTTAGATACGTTGTTTGCATCTAATAGCAATCTTACAGAAGCTGGATCTGTAAAATCAAATCCAGTTACGCCAAATCGTTTTGAACCAGAAACCAGAGCAAGCTTAGTATCTCCAGAAATATCTCCCTTAGCCATAGAATCATCAAGTGGTGTAGCTTTATTATCAGCAGTACTATAAACATCACTATTAGAATAACTATAAGTGGACTGATCTAAATTCAACATTTTAAATGCAGACGTATCAGATTTATCATTAATTCCCAACGGAATTTCAACGCCAGTATCAGTAGAAGAAGTTTTAAATTTATCTACAGATACATTCAAAGTCCATGGATTAACATTACCCTTACCAGATGCATTAGCAGTAGAACGATTATCAACAACAACAGCCAATCGATTAGCAGCTGAACCAGCCATATCAATTGCACCAGCTTTTGCAACTTTACCCGTACCAAAATTGAAGTTTGGCACTTGATATAAAATCAAATCACCTGGTTTAAATCCAACTGACGCTTGAGAAGATCCTGAAGCATTTGCACTAGAAGTAGCAGTATTACCAGCACCATTTACCAAAGTAGCATCAGCGGCACTAACAGTTTGTGCCAACATTGGAGCGGCAATAGCTAACAAAGAAGTAGCACAAATTCCCATACTCAATAATTTATTTAATTTCATAAAGAAGTCCCCCACCTTAAAAAAATCTTTACTTATTTACATCGAACTAATTATACAATAGATTTTTCAACAAAGCACTTAAATTCTTAAAAATAAATCAATTTTTTCAGCGCGCCAAATGAGAAAGAGCCCATTTCTCATGGACTCATGCCTCAAAAATCACTTGATAAAGTTTCGCAAGCACTACGCTTTTTGATAGAAAATATCAATCACTTGATCAGTAGTATCTGTAGTAACCGCCTGTTCAGCCACTGTATCTTGGCTAGCAGTATAGCCACTAACCTTTGGTACCATCACAGCATCCCAAGTATCACCGCGCCAAGTACCATAAACCCTGTCGCCTGTAACTGCATCTTGATAGATGTTACGTTTTAAAATTGCCACTTGGTTTTGACTCTTAACTTGTCCATCTGGATAATGGAAATTAATTGTTCGCGTAAGGGTCTTAGTTTCTAAGCTAGGTATAATCTGATGATCGACAGCAACTTGAATAATCTGCTGTCCTGAAGCATCAACCGTTACCGTTGTTTGTGGTTGATCGATAACTTCATAACCAGCTGGAGTATGATAATTAATATTTAAGATATCACCGACATAACCAGTTAACTGCTGCGTGTCAACTGCGTCACCGTCATACAAGTATTCAATTGTTACTGTTTGTTCAATTGGTGTGTAGTATACATCAATTGTTTGATCTTTAGTGTCACCAGTGACAGCCTGTTCAGATACCGCAGTTTGACTTGCCTGATAACCTGCAACTTCTGGCACAGTGTACAATGTCCAATTAGCTTTGGACCAATCACCGTAGGTCACCGTTCCATCTTCATTATCCTTAATATTACGTTGAATGGTAACAGTTTGTAATTCTGTATTAACTTGTCCATCTGGTTGATGAACATTGATAACTCGAGTAACGGATTTTCTTTGAGTTCGATTGATCATAGCTGGTTGAGTATCCCACTCATAAGTCGTTACTTCAGAACGATTAGTCATTTTCATTAATTCTCCAGAAGTATACTTTGTTCTTGAATTAGTGCCGTCCATTGCGACCCAATATGGTGAAGTAATAACTTTATCAGTACCTGATACTTTAGTACCTTCAACTGGAACGGCTTGAAGGTAAACGTTTTCGTTCAGAATTGTTTTTGATCCTAACGTTAACTGATATAATTCGTTAGTATTTTCAAACATTCCATAAATATAAGTTACTTGGGACGTATCAAATCGACTTAAATTCAAACTCGTTAATCCTGAACAACCTTCAAACATATACCCCATATTCATTACTTTTGATGTATCAAATTGACTTAAATTCAAACTTGTTAATCCCGAACAACTTTCAAACATACCAGACATACCGGTTACTTTTGATGTATCAAATTGACTTAAATTCAAACTTGTTAATCCCGAACAACTTTCAAACATACCAGACATACCGGTTACTTTTGATGTATCAAATTGACTTAAATTCAAGCTTGTTAATCCCGAACAACCTTTAAACATACTACCCATATCGGTTACTTTTGATGTATCAAAACCACTTAAATCCAAATTTATAAATCCTGAACAACCATTAAACATACTACCCATATCTGTTACTTTTGATGTATCAAAACCACTTAAATCCAAATTTGTTAACCCTGAACAGTCATAAAATATTCCAGACATATCGGTTACTTGAGATGTATCAAAACCACTTAAATCCAAATTTGTAAATCTTGAACAACTTTCAAACATACCAGACATATCGGTTACTTTTGGTGTATCAAATTGACTCAGATCCAAGCTCGTAAATCTTGAACAATCGCAAAACATATAAGACATATTGGTTACTTGAGATGTATCAAATTGACTCAGATCCAAGCTTGTCAATCTTGAACAATCACAAAACATATAAGACATATTGGTTACTTTTGATGTATCAAAACCATTCAAATCTAAACTTGTTAATCCTGAACAATCACAAAACATATGAGACATATTGGTTACTTTTGATGTATCAAAACCACTTAAATCCAAACTTGTTAATCCTGAACAATCATAAAACATACTACCCATATCTGTTACTTGAGATGTATCAAAACCACTTAAATCCAAACTTGTTAATCCTGAACAATCATAAAACATACTACCCATATCTGTTACTTGAGATGTATCAAAACCACTTAAATCCAAACTTGTTAATCCTGAACAATCATAAAACATATAAGACATATTAGTTACTTTTGATGTATCAAATTGACTTAAATCTAAATTTGTTAATGATGAACAATCATAAAACATATTATACATATTAGTTACATTGGACGTACCAAAACCACTTAAATCTAAACTTGTTAATCCTGAACAATCATAAAACATATAAGACATATTGGTTACTTTTGATGTATCAAAACCATTCAAATCCAAACTTGTTAATCCTGAACAATCATAAAACATATAAGACATATTGGTTACTTTTGATGTATCAAAACCACTTAAATCCAAACTTGTTAATCTTGAACATTCCCTAAACATATCAAACATACTGGTTACTTGAGATGTATCAAAACCACTTAAATCCAAACTTGTTAATCTTGAACATTCCCTAAACATATCAAACATACTGGTTACTTGAGATGTATCAAAACCACTTAAATCCAAACTTGTTAATCTTGAACAATCATAAAACATATAAGACATATTGGTTATTTTTGATGTATCAAAACCACTTAAATCCAAACTTGTTAGTCCTGAACAATCATAAAACATAGTATTCATATTAGTTAATTTTGAAGTATCAAATTTGCTTAAATCCAAACTTGTTAATCCTGAACATTCCCTAAACATATCAAACATACTGGTTACTTGAGATGTATCAAAACCACTTAAATCCAAACTTGTTAATCTTGAACAATAATAAAACATACCAGACATATTGGTTACTTGGGATGTATCAAGATTGTTTAACCCTTCAATAATTTTTAAATTATTTAAATCTGAAAATAAACAAGATAAGTTAGTGTCTGCAACCACTCCTGGATCAAATATAACTTTTGTTAATTCATTATTATATGTGAAATTGCCGTTCAAAACTTTTGTACCTATTCCACCAAAACTATGACCGTTAATAAAATATTCACCAGAATCATTTCCTAAAGTTCCTGCGTGAAAATGCAGGGTATAATCGTCACCTTCATGAACAAATTCCCACTTACTAGTTCCCCAAACACCACTAGTAATAACGTTATTATCTGCTGTAGCATCAGCATTCACTGGTTGCGTGTCATTATTAGTTACTGATACCGTTGCATTAGAATTATTAGCAGGTGTAGCTGAATCGTTCGTAGCTGCAGCCGTTGCTGAATTAACGTCCGTTGTAGTGGTAGCTTGGTTTTCTGTAGCAGGTACATCGTTAGTAACTGCTGTCGTTCCATTAGCTGAGGTGTTAGTTTGTGGCGTTTGCTCCGCCACAGAAGTCGTATTGGAAGCAGGACTTACTGTTGTACTTGTCGGTGCTGAACTCGTTGAAGCTTGATCAGTAGCTACTGGTTCTACCTGATCTGAAACATTCGCTACTTGCTCATTATCAGCAGCTTGCACATTTTGTTGAATTAAAGTTAAACCACAGACCAGTCCTAATAATGCTCCGGCAGTCGTAAAACTTTTTTGCTTTATATTCACTCTTTATTCCCCCATATTATTTTTGAAATCGTTTCAAAACAATTTCATGCTAATTTTAAATCTCATTTTGGAAGAATTCAAGGTGAAAAAAGTCACAATGTTTTCATATATGGTGCAAGACAATTACAAATAACTTAAACTACTACACGAAAAAGGCCACTCCTAATTTGGTTAGGAGTGACCTTGTATTTAGTCCTTATTATTTATTTCTGTTTTCGCCCACGATTCTTGGCAAACTTGAACAACAACCACAAGAATAAACCAAACAGTAAGCAACCACAAATGACAATAGCGACAATCAATGGCCATTTGGTACGCTTAATATTAGGATTTTGGCGGTTCAACTGCCAAGCTTGCTTGGGACTAATCGTAAAGTTATGTTGAAAATGAAAGTTCCGATTGCCCACATTTACCTGCGCGCTATACTGATAATTGCCGGCTTTAATAGGATTATTACCTAACGTAATAGCGATTGGCGCAATCGAATTGGCCGCCAAGGCGCCTTGGGGAATATTCAAATGCTTGTCAAAGTTATTGGTTAAACCGCGAACGCGAATATCATAGTCAACCGCTCCGTTACCATAGTAGATCGGACGTTGATTATGAATTTGACCCACTACTTGTGGCTGTCCCGCATATGAACGCACACGCACTTTCCCTAGACGTAACTTAGGTTGTAACTTATCCACAGCGCCCACATTAGCTAACACCCCAAAGGCCATTTGAAAATTATTTACTTGGTTATTGTATCGCCTGGTTAACAAAGTCTGCACAACCGCTGAACCCGCAATTGAACCTTTAAAATGAGCTGGCGCTTTAATTTTTAAGGGTACAGCCTGTTCTTGATTGGCATTGAGCACTAAGTATTGCGTTTTTAAACCCAGGTCTGCCAAACTATATTGCCACGACTGATCCATCAACAAATGTTTATTTGATGCTAAACTCAAGCCACCCTGTTCCGTAGTTTGTGCCGTTCCACCAAAAATCTTTAATTGCACTGGTTGATCAGTCAAATTTTTTAAGTATAACGCAAATTTTGCGGACTTCTTAGGCTTTAAATCAACTTGCACAACACCGCTGTTAGCCGGAACTTGATTTTCCTTTGGAACTTGTAATTGTACCTGTACCGGTGAACCGGGATCAGCTTGTACCAGTTGCTTTTGAAAAAAAAGGCACCAACCACAGACCATGACTAGTGCACAAATTAACTGTTCAAAACGTAATTTATTTTTCATTTGGAAGCCTGACCAGTTGGCGTAAACTGCAAAGTCCAAGTAATTGGAGCAACGTACTTATCTTTTAAATTTTCTATCTTAGTAGTGGGAAAATCATTTAATTTAGCATAACTAGGATCGTTAAAATCTAAGCCATAATAATGAGAATCATAATTACTACCGGTTATATGCATGACCCTTTGCGAAGGATTAGGATCGGCGTCGCTACCATCCTTAGCTAACAAAATCAAACCATCAGGCTTTGAATTGTCTGCCGGAGTTGGTGGACCCTGTAAAGCACCAGATATTTTAGACGGAGTATAACCACTACCACTCCAATTTCCATAACTCGTTCGCTTGCCTACATTAGTAGATGGTAAATTAATTGACGGTATTGTCGGCGTAATCTTAGATAATTTAATCTGAGCAGAACCGGAAGTTTTATAAAAAGAACCCACTTTTACATCCACCTCCCATAGATTATGCACGCCAGAGCCAGCATTAGTATCATTGACCACTAAATACCGATTACCAGAAGAGGCCGTCATTTCAGCAGTAGTAGCACCGACTTTCATATTAAAATCAAAATTAGGAACTTCCATTAAGAAAATTGGCCGTGAAATCCGATCTTCTGCAAAATCAATGCCACCGAAAGATTGAAAGTCATGATTATTAGCACTATCAGTCGCTGCATCAGACGGATTTGCAGCAGCGCTATTAAAATCAATGCCACTATTAGCTCCTAAAGCTTGTCCAGGATCTACTCCTGACACGCCATCCAGCGCATTACCTGCTGCTTGAACATTCAACTCATTAACACTAGCACCTGCTACTGCTGCTAAAACTAAGCTGGTGAACATTACTGTCTTATAAGTATTCTTCATTTTAATCCCCCAAAATCGGCGCTACTTTTTCTTCGATAAATTCTGCCCATAAGCATAAACCCACCAAGAAATTAAGCCCATCAAAATCACCAAAAACAGTACTAAAATAATGATCACATTTCGATACTTGCGTTGTGCTCGTGGCAAAAAGTAATTTAACTTTTTAGACTGCTGTGGACTCAAAATAATATGGCGGTGAAATACATAATGTTGCTTATGATGATCCAATATATAAGTAACATTGTATGTTCCCGGCATCAAGCGACCCTTACGCCAAGGTAATAATAACTTAGTCTGCGAGTTAGGTGCAAAATTAACGTTTTTTAAAACCATGGTACAGTTCGCCCGTGAATAATTCTTTTTACTAATCTTAACTCGCAAGTGTCCCTTTAAAAAAGGATATGGTGCGGTATTTTTAATTGGTGTCTGTATCACCACCCGATTAGCCTGTGAAGTTAAAATTGGTGTCCCCACTTGAAAATGAGGTAATAAGATGGCATCATCTTGGCGCAAATTCAAACCATAACTAATATTGGCTGTTGAGATCGTTGCCGAACCTTGTTTACTCTTAACAGCCTGTTGTTCCTGTTGCTGGAAGTCAGTCTGTGACTGAAACAACAGCCCTCCCATAATAAGTCCGATTAACCGTTGCCGTGGCATTTTTAATGTTACGGACGTTTCGACTTCTTTTTTAGCTGGAACTTCCACACTCAAAGGAGTAACTAGTTTACGTAAATCAAACTGGGCCTTGGGTCCCGGCTTAGCATAGGGATTATCAATCATCAACTGTAAATCTGAATTAGTCTGAGCAGGAATTGGCTTGACCGTAATAACGTTGGACTGGTTAGTTAAATTGAGAATTTTAAACTTCAATTGATACGTTTGATTTGGCTGAACATGTAAGTACCAACCACCCTTAACTGAACCAATTTGATTTGTTAACTGCTCGGGTTCGACACTGAATGTGCCCCCCGCCGCGTGAACGATTTGACTTTTACCCAAACCACAACATGCTACCAACAAGATAACCAACCAAGCCCAATTTTTTAAAAACTTACATTTGTTCATTGGCAATTGTTTTAGTTACATTATTCAAATTAGCCGTCCAATGCAATGGAAAAATGAATGTAGCATTATCTATTTTATTATCATGAATATAAGTTTGTACATTCCCTAAAACAGTACTATTTAAATTCAAAGTAGCACTAGTTGGAGCAACAAATGATAAACGAATATAGCCTTGAAAGCCACTATCAGCATTTAAAACTGTGATAGGAGTCACTGACTTAGATGGGTCACTGGTAAGAGGAATTTCACCGAATGGATTTTTAGTACTATTATTTCCATAAGTATAACCTGCTGTTACAGGAGCCCTATCAGTTCCTGGCAAACCAGTTTGTGTTGAAACTGGATTATCATTAACACCACTATCCAAATCTAAACTACCGAGTTTAGTATTTGACAAGCCAGCAGAACTAGTTACATCTGCTTTTGAACTAGAATCAATCAATGTACTACCGTAATTAGCAACTGACACATAAAAGCCAACTGCACTATCTGGTGAGTTAACGATTAAAGAACGATCAATTTTTTTATTGCTACTAGGACTGTTCAAATTAAAACTCGTATCCCGGTAATCATGCCCCGTACCAAAATCAAAGTTGGGCATCTGGACAATGTAAATACTGCCGTTGATAAAAGTGACCGTTACATTTGTACTGCCCGTCGTACCATCAGTACTATTATCACCGTCGCGCGTGGAAACATCACCCGCTTGTAAAGTTGGATCAGTATCACTCCGCGTCACATCACTATCAGCTTGTACCATTAAAGATTGTTCATTAACTCCCCAACCAAAAATTAAGAGACAAACAGTTGAGATGATCATTTTCCCCATGTTTTTCAAGATCTCACCCCTCGAAGTCATTATAGCAACTTGAACTAAGAACGTCCATTTTTGTTTTGACCTTTTAAATAAATCCACAGTAAATATAATAATCCTAAGACAATTATTAATACTAATCCAATAAAGATCCACGGCAACAAGCGATTATAGTGCTTTGGCTGTGTAGCTTTCTTAATTGCATTGACGTTGGCTTTAGTAACTGTAAAGTGCCGTACAAAAGTTTTTTGATAATGATTCTTAGCTTGCAAATGCAAAGTCAATGTATAAGAACCAGGATGAATCTTACTTTGTGGTAATAACACATTCCACGTCGAGCTTGGTGCCATCTGCAAATTATGCAATTTTTTCGTGATGACTTTGCTATGACCCTTGCGTTTGACTGAACTAGTCATCTTCAGCTGACTAACATTAATCGGCGCAGCATTATACAAAGTAAAGCCTAACCCCGTCTGTTGTGCGCGTGTCGTAGCAATTACGTGCTTACCCATGGTAATTGCTGGCTTGACAGTATCTTTTTTGGAACGCAACACCACACCTGTGACGTATTGAACTTGGTTTTGAATAGCAAACTCACTTTTCTTCGAAGAACTGACTCCCGCAGTTGCAACAATCGCCCCCAAGATAATTCCTTGAAACTCCGTCTTGGGTGCTTGATAGGTAAAGGTCACAATCTTGGAATACTGCGGTTTAACATGCACGTGATAAGTGCGTTTACTACTAATTAAGCTAGATAAAGCAGGATTTTGCGGCTTATATAACTTCACTTTTGGGCGATCATAACTAATAATCCCATTGCCGGAAGTATAAGCATCATTGATCTGGACCTTAATATTCAAAGGCTTCTTGCCGATGTTCGACACTAATAAGCGTAAGTGTTGCTTTTGTTGTGGCTTAGTTTGTAAATCAAAAAACGTCTCCTGATCCGTCGTTTGATTCTTGGGTAAAATCGCCTTTACAGTAAATGAACGTTCCTGCGTCGGTAATTTTTTGGCTGCTGCCACTGAATTGGTGGAAAGCGTCCAAACCCCCAATAGTAACGTCAGGATCACTATCATTGAAATCCGTCGTTGCTTCATGAATAAATTCCCCCATTTAAATCTAAAGCTTACTGTCTCGGATATTGATTAAAATTATTATTTTGATTATTGGGTTGTGATTGATTCTGTTGCTGCTGGTTTTGACGCTGTTGTTGTGCTTTCTTTTGTTTGTTAGATTGGCTCCATAAACCACCAACCACAAACATGATTAAGATGATGAGACCTAACACAATCATCAAATACAAAACTGTCTTATCAGGCGTTAAACCTTTGCAATCGTTATTAACCTTATCAGTTTGTTTCTTAGTGATGTGGTACGTTCCGGAAAACTTCCAGTGCGTCTTACCACTCTTAGCAGTTCCCACGGCTTGATAAATGCCTGGTTTAATTGGCAGTGATTGCTGATCAAACGCAATCGGAACGTTAGAATTAGGGGCAATCTTCTTATAAACTTGATCCACATTCACGGGCTTGAACCCCATGCCAAACAATTCGAGCAGTCCCTTGCGTTTCAAGGTCATATGCACCACGACATCTTTCATCAATCCTGGTTGATTATTGGATAGATTAACATTGATAAACGGCTTATGTTCGACTGCTTGAGGAGTCACATTATTCAATACCAAAACCCCACCCACTGGGTGATTATCTTCCGTGAGCCACACAGGAACTTTCAAGCCTTGGCTAGCTGAATCATTAATATCATAAATATAAAAACCGGCGAGCATCAAACCTTTAAAGGCCTTGGGTGGCATTTGAATGTTGAATGCTACTTCTTTAGTTTGGTTAGCTTTTAATTTAATAATCTTAGCTTGCGTCATATCTTTAAAAGCATAACGCAAATCGCTGTCGCCCGAATGAACAACTTTTTGGTAAGTAATCCCACCTTGCGACGTCGTGGAAGCATTGGTAGGACGAATCCGCACCTTGGTATTCACTGCGCCAAAGTTAGTAATTGATAATTTAACTTGGTACACGCGATTAGGCTTAGCTACAATTTGAAAACGGTCCGTGACGTTCGAATTATCGACAATTGGTGTAACCGAAATATTATTGACATCCGCTTTTACAGATTGTATTTGTGTGAGCGCCAAAAGCAAAGTACAGACGCTAATGATAAATAGGCTAAATTTTTTCATAGATCCCCCATAACGGATTAATGATAGCATAATTATACAAAAAAATGTGGATACTGTTAAGTATCCACACAATTTTATTAAACACTTTTAAGTTTAATTATTATTCTTGTTATTGTTCCGACGACCGAAGTAAATACCTAAACCTAAGACTAACAAGATGACTAAGACGGCAATTAAGATCCATAGCCACATGTAGTTTGGCTTAATACCAGATAACTTGTTGTATTTGCCAGCATCAGCAGAAGTGATCGTAAAGTCTTTGTCTAAGACCCAAGACTGAACTTTATCGCTTGAAGTCATCTTAACATGAAGATGATAATTACCTGCCTGTAATGGTGTGTTACCCCAATCAATAGCGTAATTAAAGTTAGAATTAGGAGCTGGTGACATAGCTGTTAAAGTAGCGGTCTTTTTAAATTTATGGTCATTAGGCTTCTTAGTAACTGTTGCTTTAGCATTAATGTTGTTATTAAATCCCTTGGTATAATTTTGAATATTAGCATTAACACCACGACTATTATGTCCTCTCAAATTAGCATAAGGGACAACTTGACGAGCTCTAAATTTAGGTTGCTTCTTTGAATTTTTATCTTGACGAACTTTTAGTGGTAAACCTTGAGCAAATTTATTTCTTAATAAAGTACCATGTTGACTTAGTGAATTAACAGTTTTTTCACCCTTAGCTGGTGAAACAACGACACCACCCATTAAATAGCCTGAAAACTTCTGCTTAGGAATTTCAACTTGAAAATTAACATTAACAATACCATTAGCAGGGACATTCACGGTTTGCACTCTAGGCGTAACAAAACCAGAAATTTTCAATTTTAGAGATGAATCAGAAATGTTTTTCTTATCATAGACATAAGAGCCATTACTATTAGTACCAGCAGTATTTACCGTTACAGTATACCGATGACTTTTAGTATCTTTATTGACTACTCCTAGTGATACGCTTTGAGTACTTCCTGGTGCACCATAAATATCAATTTGCCCATCTTGAGCAACTTGATTTTGTCCATAATTAGGTTTGATACCATAATTGCCTACTGACGCTTTAGCAGTAGATAAATTTACAATAAATAACCCAACTGTTACTGTAGACAATAAAACAGTCATTAAAATCTTTTTTAAATGATTCATTAGTCATTTACACCCCAATAATTAAAATAATATACATGCTACTTTTTTATATTAAGCGTTTAAGATTAAAAGTCAATGTGCTAATTAAAAATAAATAATAATAACAATACTAAAAGTCTATATTTTCATAAAAAAAAAGCACTTCCAACAAGGAAGTACTTTCCTTCTTATACATATTATTGAACAGCAGCAGACAATGTCCAAGTAATAGGAGCAGTATATGCACCCTCATCAAGAGTAGTAGGCATATTCAAGCTGATACTATCTTTATCAAAGCTTTTTCCGCCTAAATAATAACTAAATGTTTGACGATTATTATTTGCAGGTTCAGTTAAAATAGTATTGTCAGCATCTTGTGAAATAGTAGAATCCTTTTGGATAGCTTGTGCAGCATTCTTAGTTTCATTAATGTTCTTATTGAAAACAATACTGAAACCAGAAGTAATATCATGACTGGTATCTCTAGCATCACTAGTGAAAGCACCTAACTTAGCTGTTAAATGAAAACCTAAACTACGATCGGTCTCAGAGCCAGAGGCATCCGTATTATGACGTGAGTCAGTAATTCTTAATAATCCTTGAGAGTTACCATTATCAGAAATTTGATGTGTTTGTGAACCCAAATTATTATTATCACTAAAAGAAGCAACTCCTGAGCCCTTAACAGCAGGATTAAATGAAAGATCAGGAACATCATCTAATGATAAAAATCCATCACGAACATTAACACTAGCCATAGAATTTCCACTAGCTGTACCACTAGTATCATTTCTATCTTTTGAAGTTTCACCAAGTCCACCAGGAACTCCATTAGTAGCAGCATTAGCTACAGTAGCTACAGGTGCAACAGCCGTCAATGCTAAAACTGCGGCAGCAGCAGAAGCAAATAATTTATTCATTTTCATTAGTAAATCCCCCCAAAAAATTTCAAATACCGAATGGTATTCTCAGTACATAAATACAATAACACTTTTTTTTAATCTTGCAATAGTTTATTTTCAAAGAATAACTAAATTCGCTTAAAATTATCAAAAAATGTTATGAACTGCTTACGATAACATAATCCTAACCCAAACAGTAAACCAACACCTAACGCAATTGCTCCATAGCTGACATCATTTCCCGTTTGTGGATATGATGGCGTACCCACAACTTGCACTGGTCCGTTTTGATCCGCACCGCCAGTTTGTGGGTAATTCAACTGATCTAACTTAGGAGTTTTCGCCTGTTGACTATTAGCGCCCGTGTTAGACTGTGGAATAATTACTGAAGCAGTTGATGACTTAGATTGTGAGTTAGAACTACCTCCCCCTCGAGTAGCGCCTTGAGTAACTGGTAGGGCCTGGGCAACTTCATTACCTTGATAATCGTAATCGGTTCCCGCCCACATGGCTGTCGAATAAGCGCCAATCACAATTGCCACAGTAGCAATTACCGCAACAATTAAACCAGTTACCTTACGCCAAGGGAGTCGTTTTGATACTTTGTGAGTTTGCTTTTCCAAAAATCACGACTCCTTTCGTAAGACTAGAAGCTCTAGACACACTGTTAATATAGCACTTAATTTTGTGAAGTTCAAACACAATTAATTATAACTGAACAACTTTCAGCTTATTAATGGTTGCCACAATTGCCATACTGCTTCCGGCTCAAATTGGTGTGCACTTTGATAAGCACCTTGACTTAATTTTTGAGCTAATTGATCATTTTGCAAAATTGCAATCACTTTGTGGGCTGCAGTGGATACTGCGTCTTGTGGAACTAAATAACCATTTTCATTATCATGCACAATTTCTCGAGGGCCGTAACGGCAATCATAGCTCACCATGGGTACCCCATGACTACTTGCTTCTAATAACGTCAAAGGAAAGCCTTCCGCAAAAGAAGTCAAAATTAAAACGCGAGCTCGATCATAAACTTCTGCCATATTGGCCACGACACCCTTAAATTGCACAGCATCTTGTAATTTTAAATTCAATACGGTCTGATTAATTTTTTTTGCTTCTTGCTGATAAGTAATGCCCCCATAAACCTCTAAGCGCGCTAGCGGATCTTCACGGCGCACGCGCTGTAAAACTTTTAAGGCTTGATCAACTTGTTTTTCGGGTGAAATTCGGGCCACCATGATAATCAAGTGCGGATCGCGTTGGGAGAATTCAACTTGAGGAACATCAATTTGGCTGGGTTTACCCGGAATAGCCACCACTTTCTCTCCAATGTGAAAGCGTTGATTAATCTCTTGCTTCTCCCAATTGGACGGACAGATAATATAATCAAACTCTTCATTATGGGTTAAACCATACTCATAGTTATAGTTTAATCCCCCCGTCATGACATCAGCCTGCCAACCATTTAAGAATTGATTATGAATATAAAATGCTTTTTGAGCTGCGGTTTGCATTCGTGGCAAACTCTCGACGCATTCCACACGGTCGGCAATAAATAAATTGTTCAAACCATAGTCTTGATTTAAACAATCATAAAAAAAGGCCTGGAAATCACGCAAATCCGTAAACCGATACTTCTTGCCGTGATACTTTAGCTTATATAAAGCCACACTCTTTTGATCAGCCTTATAAACTTGCGTACAAGTAACTTGGCCTTGTTGATTAAGCACTTCTTGCTTGGTGACCTGGCCATGGCGATCGTAGTAATACTTGCTAGACAAAAAACCGCGGGTATCATAGCCTTCCGCAACACTCGGCACTTGACTCCCCAAGGGAGCAAAGACCACCGAAGTCAATTGTTGCGATTTTTCATCAGCCCGAATAAGACCTTGCCGGCCGTCGTGTGTTTGAATTTTAAAACCCAGTTCTGCACCATCAGAGCCTAACTCCTGCACTAATTGATAATTATGCGTACGACAATAATCTTGGGCAGTATTCGTTTGATAAAAATCCACATGATTTTCCCCAAAGTAGTCAAAGACATTAATAACGTCATCTAAGTTTAAACCAAACTTGCCCGGACCAGCGGCCCAATCATTGCGATAATAAGTCGTCACAATCTTGGCTGGAACTTGATGTTGTTGAAATAAGCGCAAGCGATTCAGTTCAGAATGCTCAATGCCAGCCGAAATATTAGATAAATCCATCGTTAAAAAAAATTCATGCTACTATGCCCCCTTTGCTCTGAAGTTTATTATAGCAAACAAAACCTTTTCTTTTACGGGAAGATTTCAAACATAGTATACTAAGATAGAGGTGAAGAAAAATGAAAATAACTCGTCATGGTGAAGACTTTTGTACACTCACTGACATTCCCCAAGTTGGCAGCCAGATGCCCAACTTTACGGTTCTTGATCAAGATCAAAACTCCGTTACTTTAAAATCATTATTGAACAAACCCTTGCTCATTAGTGTAGTACCCGATATTAATACCAGTGTCTGCAGTTTACAGACGAAACATTTTAATCAAACAATGGATCAATATCCTAACATCAATTTTGTCACTATTTCAACGAACACCGCTGAGCAACAAGCTAGTTGGTGTGCAGCTCAAGGCGTTAAAAAAATGCAATTGCTTTCTGACGTCAAACAGGATTTCGGTCAACAAACTCATTTGTTAATGGCCGACAGTGGTTTATTAGCCCGGTCCGTCTGGATTGTTGAACCCGATCAAACGATTAGCTACCAAGAAGTGGTGCCCGAGATGACCAATGAACCTAATTATGACCAAGTTTTGGCTCAATTAGATCAAAACGAATAAGCAGTGTTCAATACACAATTTAGTGCTGATTTTTTCATCCGAACATATTGTAAGCTATTATAATGAAGAAATTTTTAAAATTAATGCCTAATCAGCACTGGTTTGGCACTTAAAAAGCAAGTTCTTAAGCCTAATTCAGACTTCAGAACTTGCTTTTTTAGTTAGTCTTATTCTTTCGGTAATGTTGAATATTCCACGTATTTAACAGTGTAATCACAATCATCGAGATTCCCGCAATAATAAAGAGCATCTTAAAAGAAGAATGATCAATCACTAGTCCCCCAAAGACTGGTCCAATGGCGCGGCCCAGTGAAGAAAAGCCACTGACCCATCCCTGGCTGCGCCCTTTATCTTCCGGTTGCGTCCATTGGTCAATAATAACTGGAACTGTCGGGACATAAATAGCCTCGCCAATCGTCAACAAAATCATCCCTAAATAAATCAAGGCGACTTGTTTGCTAGCAATCGTGACAAAATAAGAAATTGTCAAAAAGAATAAGCCAATCACAATTCGGTGATCCAAGTTTTTGATAATTTGTGGTCGCCACGTCAATAGCCATTGCACTATAATAATGATTACTCCATTTAATGCCCATAATAAACTATAAACGCGTAAGGCAAAACCACTATCAATTAAGTAAACGGAAAAGTTCGATTCCCATTGCGAATACATCGTCCACATGACTACTAATGTTAAAAAGCTAACCACAAATAATTGGCGCACACGCGCTTGCGGATGTTTTTTAGGAGTTCTGTTAGCGTGCTTTGCTGCAGCAACTTGGTATTCCAAGCGTTGCTTAGGAAAACAAACGATTTGAATGATTAAAGACAATAAGTATAAAACTGCTGCCAAAATAAAAATCGGAGCAACTGATCGTTTAAACATTTCACTGATCAGCATTGTGCCCAAGACCAAGCCTACATTTAAGACTAAATAAATCAGGTTAAAAGCTTTAGTGGTTGAGATATGGGGCAATAATGTGCCGTAGACGTTCACTGCCGTGGTTAGCCAACCCGTTGTCACGCCAAAAGCCGTCAACACCAAGGCATAATTGGGCCAACCAGTGAACCAAATGCCAATAACGCAGATTGCTAAACAGGCTAACATGGCCCCCACTGTTAGGTAAAATTGATTAAACCGGTCATACATTTTGCCGGCAACCATCGCACCTAACACGTTAGCAGCCGAAAAAAACATCAACGCAATGCCTGCCACCGTCAATGATTTATGCAAAATAGTATTAATATAAATGGTTGCTAACGGCCACATCATGCTATAGGCCGTTTCATTAAAGAAGGCCACCCCTAACAATGGAACCAAACGAACTTGGCGCATATTAAACTCCTTTTCTTCCTACTAATTTAATTCTATTATAATATAATGACATTATTAGCAGAAAGGATAAGTTTATGTCAAATTCTTATCAACCACAAAACACCAAAGATGCCTTGCGCATGATTCAGCAACTGGCCAACCAATACTTACATTCTCCTTTAACCAAAGAACTATTAGAGTACAATCAAAAACAAATTCAATATCTTCAGCAGCAAGTCATTCCAGTGGCTCAACAACAAGAACAGAATTTAACCAGAGTACAACAAGCGCAAACTTTAATCCAAACTTTACAATTCTGGCAACAACAAAAGTTACAGGGCAAAATTGTCACTGGTAAGATCAAAAATTACCAATTAACTCAAACTTCCACCCCTAAGTATCAACACTTACCCGGCAAACATCAGAGTCAGCCACATTACCGAACTAGTCATCATTAAATCAAGCTGTGAGCAAAACTGGGCAAAAGCTGAGGACTAACCTAGATTAAACTTTTAAGTTTGATCCTTAACTTGAAAGCTTAATCGTAGTTAGACGTAAGCTTTTAGTTTTGCGAACGCAATTATATTAAACCTGTGAGCAGAAGCATATAAAATTTCATAGACCAAATGTCAAATAATTATCACTGTGTTAAACTTTTTTATTAAATTAAAATTAATAATAGATCTTTTTCAAATCAGCTAAATCGCTAGCTAATATTCATTTTAATTAACTTTTTATTAAAAATAGATGGCAAATAATTAATCATGGTGCTAAGATAGTAATTACAAATTACGAAGGGAGCATCATTTATGAAAATCACAATGCTTGGTGTCGGCGGTATGGGTACCCGTTTTGGTTACGCATTGCAAAAGGCGGGTAATGATGTGACATTAATTGACGGCTGGAAACCGAACGTTGAAGCTATTCGCCAAAATGGGATTTCTGCCAATTTAGATGGCGTTGAAGTCAGTGCTAAATTGCCGATTTACTATCCTAATGAAAGCGACCAAATCAAAGATCCTGCCGATTTAATTATTGTCTTTACTAAGTCCTATCAACTAGAAGAGTATTTTGACCAAATTAAATCTTTGTTGACCCCCAAAACTTACGTTTTGTGCTTGATGAACGGAATGGGTCACGAAAAAATTCTTGAACGGTATGTTGATCAAAACTTGTTATTAATTGGGGTCACGATGTTTACTGCTGGTTATGACAAACCGGGACATGCACAGTTATTTGGTGATGGCAACGTTGAAATTCAAAACTTAGGCCCTCAAGGCGAATCATTTGCGAAAAAAGTAATTGCTGTCTTCAATGATGCCGGTCTTAAGTCCGTTTATAGTAATAGTGCTCGTTACTCAATTTGGCGTAAAGCCTGTGTGAATGGAACTTTAAATTCATTATGTTCACTTTTGGAATGTAACATGGGCGAACTCGGTAAAACTAAAGAAGCTACAACTTACTTGAAGGATATTATCGCTGAATTTGCTGCCGTTGCCCGCCATGAAGGTACCGATCTTGACGAAGATGAAGTGTTCCACCATATTGATGAAACTTTCTATGGCAACATTGCTAATCACTATCCCTCTATGTACCAAGACTTAGTCAACCATCATCGTTTAACCGAAATTGATTTTATTAATGGTGCCGTCTGGCGTAAGGGTGAAAAATATGGCATTCCGACTCCTGAATGTCGTTTATTAACCCAATTAATTCACAGTAAAGAACAATTAATTGGTGCCAAATTAGATTAATAATTTCCACAAAACCAAAAATGAAGCTACAAGATTAAAAACACTTAACAGTTGAATACTATAAAAAATGTCCATATTAATGATATGACCCTCAAAATTCGAATAACTTTGGCGGTCATTTTTATATCTGCGATTATTTCAGTCGTAGATATTTATCTATTTTGTTGAATCAAAGTAACAAGCTAGCAGGCAAAAAGGACTAGCTCCGATTAAATATCGTCAGTTAGTCCTTTAAGTTTATCCTAATTGTATACCTATTAAGATATAGCTTTTTTTAATTTAATCTATTTGGTCAATAATGTGCTTGGTTCATGGCAATTAATAAGAACAGGAATACGAAAAAAGCACCATACATAATTGGATGAACTTGTTTACCCTTTTTTTCAAAGACCATAATCAAAACGTAAGACATGACCCCAAAAGCAAAACCGTAAGCAATATCATAGAAAAATGGCATTCCAATAATTGTCATAAATGCTGGGAAAGAACTTTCTAATTTACTCCAGTCAATTCTACCCAATGAAGTGACCATATATGAACCCACAATAATCATGATCGGGGCTGTGACCTGGGAAGTCACGACTCCTAATAATGGGGAGAAGAATAAACTTAACGCAAACCAAAAGGCTACTGTTAAAGAAGTTAACCCTGTTCGGCCACCAACAGCAATCCCTGTTGACGATTCAACGTAAGCTGCAGTTGGTGAGCTACCAAAAATGGAAGAACTCGTCATCGCCAAAGCATCGCTTAATAGTGTCTTGCTTAAACGTGGCGGTACTTTTTCACCGCGCTTAATAAACCCGGCTTGCTCTGCTAAGCCCACTACAGTTCCCGTCGTATCAAAAAAGGCCACTAAGAAGAAAATTAAAATCACGGTGATCATTTGCGGTGTAAAAACATTTTGTACATGAAAAATTGCTTGACCAAAGGTTGGTTTTAAACTTGGCACGCCGGCGACAATTGCCGTCGGCATCTTGATCAAACCGGTTAAAATGCCCACAATCGAAGTTGCCGCCATGCCCAACAAAAAATTAGCTGGCACTTTTAAAGCTACCAAAATTAATGTAAATACTAAGCCAAAAACGGTTAACCAAACCGTTGGATTATGAAAATCGGTAATCGTCAACAAGGTTGACGAACTAGCCTTGACCAAGCCACCATTTTGTAAGCCGACAAAGGCCACAAATAAACCAATCCCGGCCGCAATCGCTGATTTCAAATCAGCGGGAATATTATTGATGATTTTTTCTCGAATTTTAAACACTGTGACTAACATGAATAAGATAGAAGCTACAAAAATCCCAGCCAAAGCCGTCGGCCACGGAATTTTCATGCCCAAAACCACTGTATAAGCAAAAAAAGCATTACTCCCTAATGAAGGTGCAATCGCCACCGGATAATTAGCAATCAAGGCGGTCGCTAAGCAACCAACAATGGCCGCCAACGCCGTGGCTACAAAGACCGCTCCCTGATTCAACCCTGCATCGCCTAAAACATTGGGATTAACAAATAAAATATAAGACATCGCCATAAACGTCGTTGTACCCGCAATCATTTCTTGGCGCGGATTGGTTCGGTTGGCTTTCAAATCAAAAACTTTTTCTAACAGTCCCTGCGGCTGTTTGCTCATCTTAATTCCTCCCAATAGTTTCTTTTTTCAGAAACAACGTCTCTTATTATACGGATTAAGATGTCAAAAATCTAGTATTTTACGATATATTTTAAACTTTAGCAGTAATAATGTTCGCCTTTCACTAAAAAGCAGGTCTTGATTGAGCTGCATTGCCGTCATTTTGCGCTTTTTTATCTTTTGAAAGCCGCCAAGCCTTGCCCTTGCTAACTTTTACTTAAACTTAACAAATATTCACAATTTCTTCACATTTTAAAAGTTTCTTCTTCATATGTTCTGTGTAATATATAGTTTGTAAGTTGATGAGATAGAAAAAATCTCACTTCTCCCCCTCAATATTTAAATTTTGAATCCCCCTCAATAATTTAAATTAAAAAGCCTCCAACATTTTGTTGGAGGTTTTTATTATGCCAAAAAATTGAGAATTTCTAACGGTGCTACCTGTAACAACTGCTTACTGTAAATCGTTTGTAAGACATAGCTTTGACTAAAGTGCTGATAAATCGTACGCAATTGTGGATGATGCGCTAATTGTTTAGGCAATTGATCTTGCGTTGATTGGGCAATCAGTAACGTCATTGGCACTTTCGTATTTAGCAATAATTTCTTAGGTAAACTTTGCACAAATTCCGCTTGCAACTCTGAATCAACATACAAGCCAAAGCCGCCCGGTCTTTGATGAAAATCGGCCATGACAGCATTTAAGAGCATTTGGCGTTGATAATCATCTAAGTCCTGTTTTTGCTGTAAAGTTTGCACCTGTTGTTGGCCAAAAGCTATTAAATCTTGATAGGTCGCAATCTGAGGTGTAGTTCTATATGGCAACGCGGGCTGCCACTGGGGATCTAGAACCACCACTTGATGCGGTTTGAGACCAGTTTGCATTGCTTGTAATGCCACAAACAAGCTTAAACCAGCTGCGACAATTTGGTAATTTTTTAACTGGAGGGTCGTTACAAATTCTTGTAAATCTTGAGCAAAGCTCATGACATCAACTGAACCTTGAGCTACTGACTGACCATGGTAGCGCCAATCCAGCGCATAACTATTCGTTAGGCCGTTAAACGTCATGATCTGAAGACAACTATTCACACTTTGCGTTAAATCCGGCAAGAATATTGTATTTGCAGTTGCCCCTAGGTCCTCTGTTAAATACACCATTTTTCCATTACTTAAATTAACAGTTTTAACTGCAATCATTTTTTCACCAACTTATTTAATATGCAAAATTTGACGTAAACGTGTCAAATCTTTTGCCAAAACTTGATCCATCAACCGCGTTTTTAACACGTAGAAGCCGTAAATCACAGCGCCCACGACTACTTCAACTAACATGTAACTAGTTGCTTTAATGCGCCCAATATAGTGATCAAAGCCGTAAAAACCACTATCCACCAGGAGCACCACAATCATCATCACTACAGCTCCTAGTAAGATTTTGCCAAGATCCTGTTTAAATAAAGTTGCCAAATTAAACGGATATAAGGCATGAATTTTTTGCAACATTAAATAACAGATTAAAACCATAGCCAAAATCGTCGCCACAATCGGACCATATTCGTGAAAAACATAAACTAAGGGCCACTGAATTACTATTTTAAATAGAAAGCCAATTACTAAATATTTAATGGCTAATACATTACGATATAGTGCTTGCAAAATAGCTGCCAAGACCATGAAAAAGCCTAATAGCAACGCCATCACACAAGATAATTGCATGATTTTAATTCCTAAGGCGTCAAAACCGTAAAAGGCACTCCATAACGGACGCGAAACGGCTAACATCCCCAACGCTGCCGGCAACATAAAGAAAGCAAACATTTTGATGATATTCACAATTTGCGCCTGAATCTTGGCCGTATCTTTAGTGGTATATAAAGAGGAAACAATCGGAATAGCTGAGGATACGACCCCTGTCGCCAAAGAAACCACGACCATGATTAATTTATTAGCTTGAAAACCAAAGAGTGAGTAATAATAGTCCAATTGTTGCCGCGAAATGTGCATAAAGCTCTGCATCATCGGATTAAAAGTCGACTGATCGAATAACTTAAAAATTGTAATGGCGGAATCAATAATGATAAACGGAATCGCCTGTAACAAGATTTCTTTGGTAAAATCTTTGGCCGTAAAACTAATCTCGTGACTGCCAGTGGCTGCCAATTGGGTTAGCGGCTTGCGCTGACGCCAAAAGCCCCATAACAAAAACAACATCGAAATTCCCGCCCCAATAAAGGAAGCAAACGTTGATTTGGTGACGGCGTCAACGTAATTACCATGTTTAATTTGCATGATAATATACGTAATTAATAACATATAACTAACACGCGCTAATTGTTCTAGCATCATGGAAATTGCCGATGGCCCCATTTGACCGTGGCCTTGAAAATAACCCCGCATAATACTTAACGTTGGTAACAATAACACAGCAATAGCTAAAGCTTTCAGCGCCGGAATACTCCGTGGATCACCATTGGTAAAGACATCTGCTACCAAATTAGCGCCAAAATACATAATTCCGGCAAAAATCACACCGATAATTGCCGTTACTTTCAAAGCTTGCTTGAATAATTGATTGCTGGCTTCATACTCACCTAACGCATTATAATGCGCAATTTGTTTCGAGATGGCACTCGGCAAGCCGGCCGTCGACACAAGTAAGAAAAAATCGTAAATATTGTATACTTTGCCATATAGCGCATTAGCTGCAGCCACCGTCGCCGCCGAACCCATCCAAATGTTCCACGGAATAATATATAAAGCTGATAAGGCGCGCGAAACGATCCCACTGGCCGTGATCCAAGCTGAGCCAGACAATAATGAATCTTGTTTCAGCGTTTTAGTTGCTGTTGTCTTTGATTGATCCATTTGATTTTCCTCGATCTACTAACAATGAAACTTTATTATACAAAAAATTCTCCTAACTGACAAAAATCAATCAGGAGAACTTCGCATTTAGAACAAATTCAAAGTCAAGCTCGTAACTTTTCAGGTGCAACAAAAGACCGCCACTTAACTACAACTTGCTTAACCTAAAGTTGGTTTTAAAACTTGAATTAAATAGTCAGCTGCTTTTTGACTACCAGCTAAATCTGGGTGCATGCCATCAGTAAAGGTCAAGTCCCAATCTTTGGTTTCAATCAACCGTGTATTTTCATATTCAGGAGTTTCTTCACGAATAACAGCAGCATGATTTTGGCTGAACGGAATCATGACCCACAAACGACTCTTGGGATATTGCAATTTCAACTTTTGCATCACAACTTCAAAACCAACCCGAAAATCATTATCGTTAATCTTTTTATCAGGCGTTCCTAAATTAACAATCACATCATCAGCCTGAAAATCCGGTTGCCAATCAATTTGATCAGCTAAATGATCAACGAATGTTTGGGCATTAGGAACACCACCAGTACCGGGCTTAACCACACCAGTACCCGGATAGCAAATTCGAATATCTTCACGGTTAAAATGCTCAGCCACTAAAGCTGCATAATTACTTTCAGCACGATAATCTTGACCAGGAGTCGTTCCAGCAACCCAAGAACCCGCCGTAATCGAATCGCCCACAAACACTAAAGGTGTGCCTGTAGGTTTCACTGCTTGTAATTGCCCCGTTGTTTGTACTTGGTCGAAGTACAAGCCTTGATGTCTTTTCCAAACGTTATCTTCAGTTGAATTACCACTATAAACGACTTGTAAAACATGGCTTTGTTCATCAGGCAGTGTCACGGTAAATGGTTCACTAGTCAATGCCAAACGTTCAAAAGGCTGATCATCAATCTGGTAAGCTAACCAAGTATCCCCCGCATTGGCTTTGGTTGAAAATGACCATTGCACAGTGGTTGTACCCTGCACTTGCGTAATAATCCGGGCACCTAAATTAGTTGTATACATCCCATGACTCGTTTGTGCCCAACGACCACTAAAATAAAGTCCTTGTGCTTCATAATTAGCCGTTGTCTGTTGAAAATTCATAAAATCTCTCCCTTTCTATTGCCCAAAACTCTGACACAATACTATAATAGCACTCATAGCTACCTTTCATAAAAGGAGAACTGAAATGTTTACGAATATTATTTTTGACGTTGACGGTACATTATTAGACACAAAAGAGGCTAGTTTACTAGCTTTACAAAAAACTTTAGCAGAGGATTATCATATTCAAACTGAACTGGCTGATTTGGAGTTTGCTTTTTCTGGTACAGCGGAAAATACTCTCAATTATTTTCAAATTCCTAAAGAAGAGCATCTCAAAGCGGCTCAAAGTGTGTTCAAAAATGCCTTTGGCTTTATTGATGAAGTGCAACCTTTTCCTGGAATCGTCTCGACAGTGCAACAACTAGCTCATCAGCACATTGGTTTAGCCATTGTTACTTCGGAAGATTCACGCGAAGTGACCGCCATCTTCAAGAAAACTGCCTTGCAACCTTATTTTAAACATTTTGTGACTGCCGACATCGTCCAAAATCCTAAACCGGCCGCTGAACCGGCACAAAAAGCCTTAGAATTGTTGCATGCCCAGGTCCAAACCACGCTCTTAATTGGAGACTCCCGCAATGATATTGGTTGTGCGCATCATGCTGGTTTAAAATTTGGGCTCGCTAAATGGGGCGCTAACGATCAAGACGACTTTAGTGATGCTGATTATATCTTTGAACAACCACAAGATATTTTAAAATTAATTGCCCATTAATTCTAAGCCAACACCAAAATAGCCCGTTTGAGTTCTGATATGCTCAAAGGGCTACTTTTTTATTTATAAGTTAAACACCAAACACGTGCATAAACATTTCTCACGATCTAAACTGCTATTTTTAACTAGCATTACGCATTACATTAGATCCTTTCCAAACGCACAATCCGCTCACTTAATGGAGGATGCGTATCAAAGAGATGTTCCAAAGAATGTTTCTTGTTTAGCGGATTAGTAATATACAAAGCAGCACTAGCCTCATCAACTTGATGCATGGGCTGTTCATTTTGCTGCAATTTACGTAACGCACTGATTAACCCTGCCGGATTACGTGTTAGCTCCACGCCTGAAGCATCCGCCAAATACTCACGGTTACGCGAAATGGCTAATTGAATCAATGAAGCTACTAGAGGACCCACAATCGAAAATATTAATCCGACTAACCATAACACCAACTGAATTAAGTTATTACTATTAGAGTCTTCACGGTCATCGCGATCGCTGCCAAAAAGCCAGCCCCACCGATACATATTCGATAACATAGAGGACAAAAAAACAACAGCAGAAGATAACGCCAAAGCAACAGTGGAAACGCGAATATCATAATTACGAATATGCGATAATTCGTGGGCCAAGACCCCTTCCAGTTCTTCGCGATCCATCATTTGGTATAAGCCACTCGTTACCGCCACGGCCGAATGATTAGGATCACGCCCCGTGGCAAAAGCATTGGGACTGGGATCATCAATGAAATATAAATCTGGTTGTGGAATGTGTGCGACCAACGCTAAATCTTCCACAATATGCCATAAATCAGGGGCCTGGTCACTACTGGTAATCGGCTGTGCGTGGTTCATTTTCATCACTAGCTCAGTTGACTGAAAGTAAGTGCCTAAAGCATAAAACAAGGCAATTACTAACGCACCGATTATTCCGACTTGATAACTATGCCAAAAAAGTTGCCCGACTACTCCACCAATTAAACCAAGAATTAAGAAAAAAAGCGCCAAAACTAAATAAGTACGACGCTTGTTTTGTGTTATTTGTTGATATAGCATGGCTTAACCTCTTAAAATTTGACTTGAGGAACTGCTTGCTCAGCTTCGGGAATTTGTAAATATTCCATCGGCAAGAAGTGATGTAACTTCGCTACTAAATTCCGTGGAAAAGTCTGCGTTGCCGTATTGTAATACTGGACTGAACTATTGTAAGCTTGGCGGGCATAAGCAACTTTGTTTTCAGTATTGGTTAACTCTTCCATTAATTTTCCAAATTCTTGATTAGCTTTTAAATCCGGATAATTTTCAGCTAAGGCCATAATCGGTCCCAGGGCAGTCGTTAACTTGCTGTCGGCGTCTACTTTTTCTTGTAATGAATCAGCATTCATTACCGAGTTTCGCAAATTAACAATTTCAGTCAAAGTTTGCTTTTCATGTTGTGCATAGCCTTTAACAGTTTCGATTAAATTAGGAATTAAGTCTGTGCGCCGCTTTAATTGCACGGCAATTTGACTTTGAAACTCTTGAGCTTGGTTTCTTTTTTGCACTAAGCCGTTATATAGCAAGGCATAGACCACAACTAAAACTATAACAATTAAGATAATAATTAACGTGGTTGACATAAATTTACTCCCTTATTATTTTGACTTAATTTTACCGTGAATAACTACAACACTCAAGTCCGCTCATGCTAATCAACAAAATTATGGCCTAGCGTTCAGCTTGATCAATAGCTTCGGTAACTCGATCCTTAGTGAAATCATGCTGCATGTAAGCTGAATCAGTAACTGGCAAATGTTGTTGCAAAGTCGCAAATGGTTGCCATAAAGCCTGGCCTTGTTGCAGGGTAAAGTCCAAAACATGCCCTCCCAGCGAATGATCAGCCGCCAAAAAATGACTATGAAAACCAGCGACGCTGGCTCCATCAAAGACTTGGGGTGAATAATAGCTAATTAAAGTGCCGGCAATATTTTGTGCTTCAAAAACACTTTGCTTTTGCGATGCTTCCACTAAAGTATGATAAGGCTCTTGTGCTTTCACAACTGTGCGAGTCTTCATTTGTTGAAACACACCGGTTAATTTCACCGCATAAAAGATATTGGCGGATTGCGTTTGTTGGGCAATTTGTTGATAAACTGCGGCAGCTGGTAACTGTTCTAAATTTACTAATGGCTGAAAATCAGCTTGATGCACTGTCGCAAATGGCACCGTAAAATCGCCTGACACAATATTAACTTGTCCTTGCCCATCGACTTGGTAAGGAGTCCCGTCTAAGATGACTAATTCACCATCTAAACCTTCACCAGTACCAATCCCAGTATCACCGTGTTGCAGCAATTCTTTGATTGTTAAAGTTCCTTTTAACAAACCTGGTACTAATAAAGCTAGTGTGCCATGTTGATATAAAACATCATTCATCCTTTTTACCTCCTATTAATTTAATCGCTCAATTTTTAAACTATTGGTCACAGTATTTTATTTAGCGTTCCAAAAGCAGTAGTTTGCGTCTAGCTACGAATAAGTACCTAAGCTTAAAAAACAAAACTTAAGTACTTATTCTAAGCTATACTCAACTGCTAACCGCTTTTGTCACAGTATTTTATTTAGCGTTCCAAAAACCAAAAGCCTGCGTTTAACTACAACCAAAAACTCAAGTCTCAAACTGCCTTAATTGTTTATCCTAGGTTAGTCCTCGACTTTTAACCAGCATTTGTAGCAGTAATTATTAATGGAATTGATCAGGTAACAATGCCTGGTTCAAACTAGAATTACGACTATAATCGACCGGAATCTCAACGACGACTGGCCCAGACATTTTAAATGCTTGATCTAAGACAGCTGCCAAACTATGATCTTGATCAACACGTAAACCAGCAGCCCCGAAACTTTGCGCATATTGGACAAAATCAACAGGACCAAATTGCACACCCGCATCGCGGCCATATTTAGACTGCTCTTGAAAACGCACCATATCATAATAACCATCTACCCACACTAATTGCACAATATTAGCGTGTAAGCGCACCGCCGTTTCCAATTCTTGACTAGAAAACAAGAATCCACCATCACCAGCTACAGACACCACTTTACGCTTTGGGTCTAATAACGCGGCGCTAATGGCCCAAGGTAAGGCTACACCTAAGGTTTGCATCCCGTTACTAAATAATAAATGCCGTGGTTCATAACTACGAAAATGCCGGGCCATCCAGATATAATGACTACCAACATCGACTGTCACAACCATTGAATCATCAACGTGTTTTTGTAATTCTTGCACAATGGCCAACGGATCTTGAACTCCCGTAGTTTGAGCTGAAACGTTAGGAACATCTTTTTGATCATATTCCTGCTTGATAGCTTGCAAATGTTCCTTAGTCTCTGCTGACAATTGATAATCTGCTAACAACGTAGTCAATTCTTGAAGCGTCGCCGCTAAGTTGCCTTGCAAAATTAAATCAGGTTGGTAATCTTGGGTCAATTCAGGGACGACATTATCTAAATTAATGACTTGACCTTGGCGATCTTGATTCCAATTACGAGCCTCATATTCAATCGGGTCATAGCCAATGGCAATCACCAAATCTGCTTGCTTTAATAAGATATCGCCAGTTTGATTGCGAAAGAGCCCCACCCGACCAAAATATAAATTCTCTAAGTCACGGGAAATGATCCCTGCACCTTGAAAAGTTTCAACAACAGGTAACGGGGTATGTCGTAAAAGATTACGTAAAGCTTGCGTGACCTTTTGTTGCGAAGCGCGCATGCCGGCCAAAATCACGGGCATTTTAGCTTGTTTGATGGCCAGAACTACTGCCTGTAATTTATCGGCAGTTAAAACCCCTTGCTCTACTGTCGGATGGCGCTTCATAATTGGCCGCGTCACATTTTCATTAATCACATCTTGGGGAATTGAAATAAATACCGCACCGTTTTTGGTATCGGTCGCTTCTTGATAAGCGTTTGCAAAAGCTTCAGACAGATTATTAGGATCTTGAACTTCAACGCTATTCTTGGTCACAGGTGCCAAAATAGATTGATTAGGAATACTCTGATGTGTTAACCGCGCTAAATCATCCCGCGGAACTTGACCACCTAAAGCAATTACCGGATCACCTTCCGCCGTAGCGGTAACTAAACCTGTGGCTAAATTGGCAACTCCGGGGCCTGATGTTACTAATACCACCCCGGGTTTGCCTGTTAAGCGCCCAATTGCTGCCGCCATAAAGGCAGCATTTTGTTCATGACGCGCCACGATTAATTTAGGCTTATGAACATTTTCATTGTGTTCTAGTTCTTCGAAGAGCCGATCAATTTTGGCACCGGGAATTCCAAACACATAGTCAATCTGATACTCAATCATTGTTTCAACAATGGCTGTTGCTGCGGACTTTTCCGTCATAAAATCATAATCCTCCAATAAAAGAATAAGCATATTATACCGTTTTCTTAATTATTATGAAACGAATGATGAAAAGCCATGATAATTTTGCATGAGCTTTGAACTGTCGTAGAATTATTACAGCCAAATTACTTAAACTTTTCTTCTGGCTAGCACGGCAAAAATCAAATCACCCTGGTACAATAACCTAACTAAAGAGTCAAATAATTCAGCAAATTCCCCTTTTAATTACGTATTGGTTGAATTTCTTCCAATTACAAGCGCTACCATAAAGTTTTCTCTTTATTCTGCTTGCTAATTAAAGTACAATATTAATGGTTTCAAGTTAATGATCCAATCCGTAGATAAGAAGGTTTATACATGGCCGTTCTCAAAAATATTTTTATGGATAAGATGTTATGGATAGCAGCCACGGTAGCTGTTTTATCCACTTTAGTTAGTAAACCACAATTAGCGGACATTAATTTTCATACAATCTTTTCACTATTATCAATGATGATTCTCGTCCAAATTTTAGAACATATCGGGTTATTGCAGTTCTTGTCAACGCACTTAACTGTCAAAGCCAAAAACTCCCGGCAGCTAATGGAAGCATTAGTCTTGCTGGCTTTTTTTGGCGCCATGTTCATTACTAACGATGTCACCATCTTAATTCTAGCACCGCTATTCTTTAAAATTGCTTCCGACGTTCCTCTAAGTCGGGCGCTAACTATGACAATGATTACCGTGGCTGCCAATCTGGGTAGTTCGTTTACTCCGTTTGGTAACACCCACAATCTCTTTTTACTTTCCCATTTCAATTTGACAGCGGGTCATTTCTTTCGCGTTTCCACACCCCTCATGCTGATTGAATTAATCATCTTAGTCATTGTTGCTTATCTTTTAACTAAACCGGAACCGATGGACGTTCAAATTACGCCCTTTGAAATTCAACTAGGTAAATTAACGGCAACTTTAGTCTTAACTGCGTTTATTTTTTTGGGAATCTTTAAAGTGATTCCGGTTTGGTGGACGACAATTGCCGCTGTTATTTTTGCTTTAATCGTCAGCCCGCAAACTTTAAAAAGAGTTGACTACGCTACTATCTTAGTTTTCGTTTGTTTCTTTATCGCTGTCGGCAACATCAGTCGCTTCCCGATTGTCGCCAAAGTAATTAACAATTTAGTAGCCAGTCCGACCTCCACTTATTGGACTTCGTTGGGTTTAAGTCAAGCAATCAGTAATGTTCCTACGACTATTCTAGTAGCTAAATTTACACACCATATTCACGCGCTCTTTTTAGGATCGAATATTGGGGGGCTAGGAACGATTATTGCTTCCATGGCTAATTTATTATCGTACAAACAATATTCCTTTTTCACCCACAAAACAGAAGCCACACACTTTTTGGGTGTCTCTTTAAAAATTAATGTGCTCTTATTAGTTATTTTAGGATTCGTCGGTTGGCTTTTAGTCAAAATTCAATGATATAAAAATTCTTCTTAAAAATGTTCGTATTTGATACGAACATTTTTTTATAGTGTTTTCCAAGTCAGCCGCTTGTGTTTGATTGCACTCAACCTTCAAGCAACTTTAGTCACAACCTATTATTTTACAATGCTCCAAAAATATTAATTTTTCTATCTAATTGGTTTATCATTCGTAAATAAATATATTATGATGAAGCTATCATAAAGGGATAGGAATTAAACAATCATGAAAACCAATAACTTCTGGAAAAACTGCAGTCTGGGGCTCCTCTATTTAATACTTTCTGGTTTATTTGAATATATGTACTGTTATCATAATTTTATTTGGAGTAGTGACTTACAATTTCACATTGAACGCATTAGTGAATTAGCCCAAACTAAACTTGGTGCTTTTCCTTACATCACCACCCATACTTTTGCTGGCATTGGTTCTTTGGTTAATTTATTTTATCCAACACAATTTTTATACCCACTCATTATCTTAATGAAGTTAATTCATAACGATCTTCTGGCCCTATATCTTTATTTAGGTTTAGTCAACTTGCTCACGTTAATAATCACTGACTACGCTGTTTATTCATTAACTAAAAAGCGGTCCCAAAGTATCACCACTGCTTTACTGTATACTTTTTCGTTTTACCGCATGGCAGCCATTTATGCTCATTTTGGTATTGGTGAATTCTTAGCAATGACTTTTTTACCGCTTTTATTAGTCGGCGTCATCAAAGTGGCACACAAAAAAGGGGGCCGCACTCAAACCATTATTGCCTTCAGTGGCTTATTGTACACGCACTTATTAACAGCTGTTTTAGCTAGTGTATTAGTGGGCTTGGTCTTAATAGTCCAATTAATTTTGGATCAACACCGGCGGCAACTGATCTGGCATTGGTTGCAAATTAGTGCCGCGACACTCGTCGTGAGTTTTGGTTACTGGGCGCCCGTGCTGCAACACACATATTTGATGCCTTCCAAACTTCAGCCGACTAACTATCAACTCAACCACGTTTTGGTGTCCAGTTGGTCAGACCAATTGACGACTTTATTAAAAAATCGCACTTTTACCCCACATACTGTGGGCTTAATGTTATTACTCGGCGGACTCCTAGCGAGCGGCTATTTTCTCATTCACTACCGCAAGTATTCCGCCACCACTACCATTCTAGCAATTATGCTCTTCGTTACTTTATGGTTACAAACACCAGCATTTCCCTGGTCTTGGTTCAACCACACACCCGTCACAGTAATCCAGTTTGCCTTTCGCTTTGGACCATTTTATACGTTATTAGCGAGCTTCTTATTGGGCCAATTTTTAACTTTAATTAAGCCCCTGCCACTGCAAAAACTATTCATGAGTTGGACAGTTATTTTAAGTGTAATGCTGACTTTCCTAGCTTTAGTTGAAGTCGTTAATTATCGCAAAGATTGGCATGAGCTCAACTTAACACAAACCACTTTTGCGCACCCCATCACCGTTGGAGTTCAAAATGCGAAAGTCGACTACTATCCCAAACAAGCCCGCCCTTATATTAATGAATTGTCAGAGGCAACTGGCTATATCAATCACCAAAAGTGTTATTTTCAAGGACAACCGGGGCTTAACCAAATGACGTATCAATTAAATACCAAACAAACTACTAATACGTTTGACCTTCCCTTCTTAGTCAACGGTCCTAATTATCAAGTATTGAATAATGGGCATGCTATCAAGTATCGTATTTCACGCCGTGGAACGTTTTTAATTCACACCACCTCGCGTCACAACCAGCTCCAAATTATTTACCAACCAACTTGGTTAGAGCGGTGGGCTAATATCTTAGCCTTTATGGGTAGCTTAGGATTAATCATGGCTGGTTGGTGGGCCGCTACCTACAAAAAGAAGCACAACCAGCATGAACTTCTGAACTAACCGACAATTTCAACTAAGCAAAAAAGGACTAGTATTGCACTAGTCCTTTTTCAAAACAATTCAGCAGACAATTGAGGTTTGACAATCTTTTTTAAGAAAGGGAGAAAATCAAGGAGTTTTTCTACTGCCTGCTGTTTTGTTGTGCTAATTTTACTTAGCATAACAGAATTATATAATAATTTTTGTTTAATGTGTAGTCAATTGCTCGCTTTAACTATTTCAAGCCATTAAATATCATAATATATAAAAATATTTAATTTATATTATTCATTGCTGAATCTGTTTTTAAATAATCTAACCGCGTTTGGGAAATTAATCGTTCTAAGGTTTGTTCTTGATGTTTCTTTTGCGTGGTCGACCAGTGTAAAACATGCGCCATTTCGTCAACAAAGGCTTGCTTTTTCGGTGCTAAACGATCTTGATGGAATAATAAGTAAGTCGTGCGCCGAGCCAAATAATCAACAGGGGTCAGCACCATCTCATGGTCGATGGCGTAATGTAAGCTAATCGTATCTGCTAAGGTTAAACCCGGAGCTGGCGAAATCTTGCCAATATAAGCGGCCACTTGATTCGAATTAGAACCATATAAATTAGCTAATTCTTTGGCTTCCGTTTGATTAATGCCTTTTCGAATAAATAATTGTTGATAGTAATCCAACGCTTGCTGTACACGATTCGGATCAAAGTGGCCCCCAGAAACCTGTAATTTGGTTGAATCAATATCTTTTAGTTGAACATTAAAATTATTGGCTAAACCTTGCCGAATTTTTGCCATGGCGCCCGCTGCCATTTTTCGATAATCGGTAATTTTACCACCGGCCAAACTAATTAAACCATCATCACCCACATCTAACGAAGAACCGCGTGAAATTTGATCGTTATTGAGCTGAGATTCCGCATTCGTAGTTTCCAAACTACTGATAACTTTTTCCACATCACGCCGTTTGGCAAACCCTCGATTATAATCATCAATAATCTCAACTAATAAATTGAAACTTTCGTCCGTAATTTTACCCATATTGGAAGTTCCACCATTATAATCAGAGCTCCCATTGGACTCCAACAGTGGCCGTAACCCCACCCAACTAGCTTCAATATCATTTAACGTAATGTGCAGAGTTGGAAAGCGATTATTAATGGCGCGCAATAAATAATCAACATCTTCTTGCTCAACTTTGGGGTGCTGGTAATCGCCATAATAGTCGGTATCTGTAGTCCCAAAATAAGTCTTGCCTTCACGCGGTACTACAAATAACATGCGCCCGTCACCTTCACCCGAATCTGAGTAAGTGGGTTGGGACACCGGTAAGCGATGATGATCCACAACTAAATGGACGCCCTTAGTGGGACGAATAATCTGGCCTAAACCATTTTTGTCATCAAGGCCAATAAATTTAGACGACCACGGACCTGTAGCATTTAACAATAACTTAGAGCGAATCTTAACGGTCTCATCTGTCAATAAATCTTTGGCAATAACGCCATTAACCACACCTAAGTCATTATGCGTAATTTGTTCTACTTTGACATTACTAGCAGCTAGTGCCCCCAGTTCGACGGCCCCTTTAATATTTTCAATTACTAAGCGTGAGTCATTATTCACAAAGTCTAAATAAATACCGCCACCTTGAAGACCTTCAGCTTTGAGATAGGGATCGCGTTGTAATACTTCATCGCGCGTTAACAACTTATTAGCATATTGTCCCCCAATAATTCCCGCAAATTGATCATAAAGATTCATCGCAACTTTAATATTTTGCATATTAAAAGTTGATTCTTTAGAGTCATAAATCGGCATCAACATTGGAAATGGCCGTGGAATATGTGGCGCAATATGTTGCACAATTTGTCGTTCTGAGACAATATCTGACACAACACCAATTTCAAAATTCTTTAAGTAACGAATGCCACCGTGAACCAATTTGGTAGAACGGGAACTCGTTCCTGCTGCAAAATCTTGCATATCAATCAGGCCAACTTTTGCACCACTAGCCGCTGCTTGCAAAGCCACACCCGCACCAATGATACCGCCACCAACAATTAACAAGTCTAATTCCGAAGTTTGTAAATTTTGGATAATATTTGTTCGTGTTTTATATGAAAAATCCACCCCAATATCCCCCATAATATTTAATTATCTTTGTTATTACAATCGACAATCAGTATAATTTAATCTTACTCAAATTTAGTAAAAATAACAATTATCATCAATTAATTTAAGCAACAATTCGCATAATTGCAACAGATTTTTACACTTCTTTAAGTTAAATTCATAAATTAGTGTTCATAAAAAAATAATCATCCAACTTTACTAAAAAGTTTGACGATTATTTGCGAAAGCTATCGTTCTCCATTAATTAATGACTAGCTTGGTACTGTTGAACAATCTGTTGGCGCATTTTTTTAAAGCGTTTTTTACGTTGCCAGCCAATTAAAAACTGTAATAAGTTGTTATTAGCATCACCAGTCTTAGTCTTTGCTTGAATGATTTCTTGATATTCAAACTTAACATTGTCTGCATCTAACGGTGTCAAATGATAACTAACTTGATAAGTGTTCTTACTCGTTTTTAATTGATAGGCATAATCTTGATCAGGTTGATATTTTGTTATTTGAAAGTGTCCTGTAACTTGATTATTAAAGGTTTTGTCAAACTTAAAGTTAGGCAATTGTCGTGGTTTAACATTCTTGCCAGTTTGCTGTTTAATATCATATAAAACCGAATTAGTTAGCTGTTCAAATAAATATTGTGCCGGAACAGCAAAGTCCAGTGTCATTTTCATAATAAAACCCCTTTTAAAGATACAAGCTGCGAACAATGCCGCTTCAAAGCTGGAAGCTAACCTAGACTAAGTGATTAAGTTGGTTCTTAACTTAAGTTCTTAGTTGTAGCTAAACGCAATTTGCTGACTTTGGGAGTGCAATTTCATAAGCTGCGAACAATGACGCTTCACAATTCAACAGTACAAACAATCATTGCCCCTTTAGCCGTAGTGTTAATGCTTCCGATTTTTCCACCAGAGATACGTATTGGAAAAGACTAAAACGACCCCGGCTAATAAAAACATGTAATAAAAAAATTCTGAATAAGAACGCAAAAGTGGACTCACAACAATAATCAGCAAACCACCACTGATAGCAAACAACGTTCGATTTTGTTTATGCTTCATTATTTTTAATCCTGCGGTTTAATCTTATTAGCAGCTTTCACAAATGGTACATAAATAATAAAGGCAATGAAAGCATTGATAATCTGTAAAATTGGTGCTCGCCAATCTAATGTGGCAATTAACGAATTAATAATCGGCGGCATTGACCAGACAATCTGTGATTTAACGGGCGAAACCCAACCTTGAGATAATGCAAAATAAGAAGTGCTGACCATGACCACTGGTGCTAAAACAAATGGAATAAAGTAAATTGGATCTAAGACCACAGGTAAGCCAAACATCACTGGTTCATTCACATTGAAAAAGCCAGGCGCAATCGCCATTTTTGCAACTGCACGCTGATCATCTCGCTTACTAAAAATCAAAATGGCAATCAATAATAGTAATGTCGAACCAGCACCACCAATCCACGCATACAAATCAAAGGAATTTCGTGTCCAAAAATATGGCAAAGCTTTGTGCTGGGCAAAAGCGTTGATATTAGCGACCTGCGCAGTAAACCAAATAGAATCTAACACCGGTCCTAAAACATTCGTTCCGTGCAAGCCAAAGAACCAAAAGACTTGAACCAAAATAGTCATTAATAAAACGGCTCCGTAACCTTGCGACAAGTTCAATAACGGTTCTTGAATGGTTTTCGAAATAATTTCAATTAAAGTCAGTGAGCTTAATTTAGTGACTAAATATGTGACAATTCCCGAAACATATAAAGCGGCCGCTGCCGGAATAATACCCGTAAAAGCAGACGCAATAGCGGGCGGGACAGAGTCCGGTAACTTAATCGTAATATTTTTTTTCATGAGCCAAATATAAACGGCAATGGCAACGCCCCCCATGATCATCACGGTAAAGAAGCCGGTCGCCCCAAAGTAAGAATTAAAATTAAAATACCCTGGACCACTGATCGTGTTTTTGCTGACAGTTGCTCCTGCTTGAGTAATTGTATGCACATCAGCAGCACTTAACGCTTTTTTGAGCGGTAAAGTAAAGGTTTGCGGCAACGTCATTAAAAAGGTTCCCAGCGTCACAATACCTCCAGTAATCGGTTCGACCTTATACTGAATTGCCATTTGATAACCAAAGGTAAACGCAAAAATCAAACCAAGAATGGCTAAGGAACCAGTCCACACCTGTGTATTAATCCCAATAATGGGCTCCATTGCTTTGACAAAACTATTGAGATGCATTTGTTGGGGAATATCCCGCACAAAAACATTCAAAATTGTGGCAATTGCCCCAGCCATCGTGGCGGGCATAATTGCAATAAAAGCATCACGTAACGCCACTAACCAGCGAATGGAACCAATTTTGGCAGCAATTGGTACTAAATATTTATTAAGCCATTTCACTAACGCATCCATCAAAAATCCTCCATCAAACACTTTTACTTACTAGTATACTTGATTACTTAGTATTCACCAACTGATAACTTAAATTAAACAATTTTCCAATTCAAAGGTGCGCTGTAATTGCGCAAGCGGATCAAAAAATTGTAAATAATACGCCTGTAAGGCCTGATGTTGAAAACCTTGATCTAAGGGGCCCTGATATAAATGGTCGCCTAGTAGTGGATGCTGCAAGCTGGCAAAATGCACGCGAATCTGATGGGTGCGTCCCGTATGCAATTGCACTTTAACTAAAGTCTTGTCCAAAAAACGCTGCAAAACCCAATATTCTGTCACGGCTGCTTTACCATCAGGTAGCACTTGCCGAGCAATTTGGCCCGGAACTTGCCCAATTGGTTGATTGATCACCGCATGATCTTGCTCTAAATTGCCAGCAACCAACGCGTAATAATACTTAGTAATTTGATGTTGGGCCACTAATTGATTAGCCAAGCTATTAGCCAGCAAATGCTTAGCCACCAAGACTAAACCTTGGGTGTCAAAATCTAAACGCGTAATTAAGTGCGGTACTAAATAAGCAGAATGTTCTTGTTTCAGGTGTCCTTTAATGCGATTAACTAAAGTATCTTCCCGATTACTGGGACCTGGGACCGAACTCAAATTCTGGGGCTTATTAACCACCATAAAATTATCATCTTCATAGATAATAGTTAGCGGTCGGTAGCTCGTTGCTACTTGGGGATCGTCAACTTCCGTCGGTAGCTTAATTTGCACTTGCTCTTGGGGTTGCACCAGGTAGTTGCCTAACACCCTTTGCTGATTAACCAAGAAACTGTCTGGTTGTTGTTTCAACTTTTGGTAAAGACGATGACTAATGCCTTGCTGCTGTAAAAATTTTTTTAAAGTTAACTGCTGTTGCTGATTAGTAAATTTAATGTACATTCTTTCACCCGATATTTAAAATTCATCCTGAAAAGACTAGGAATTAGTTGGTCTTTAGATTAAAATTATAACAAAGACAATTAATAATAAAGGAGATCTTCTCATGCAAAAACACATTTATCTTGCTGGTGGCTTTTTTACCCCCAAACAAATTGCCTTGTTAGATCGCGTCGAAGCAGCCTTAAAACAAAATGCAACCGTGGGCTATTTGCATAGTCCCCGCGACCATCAATACAAAGGTGCCAGTGTCGACCACGATCCAGAAGGCATTTTTGGTAGTTACGAATGGGCTAATGAGACCTATCAAAATGATATCACAGCTATGAACTTAGCGGATATTGCCGTCGTTTCTTGGGATAACAGTGATCCAGATACGGGAACCGCTTGGGAAATGGGTTATATGAAAGCTATTCATAAGCCCGTCATCCTAGTATGCGAAGATGATGTGCAAAAAGAAGGTCTCAATTTGATGTTAGTCAAAGGGATTAAAGCATACTTGACTAACGTTGATGAATTAAAATCTTATGACTTCAATCTATTACCTACTAAATTATACGAGGGTGAAGTTATTTAACAAGCTGCGAACAAAACTGGGCAAAAGCTGAGAACTAACTTAGATTAAACTTTTAAGTTGGTTTTTAACTTGAAAGCTTGATCTAAGTTAGGCACAAGCTTTTAGTTTTGTGAGTGCAATTATCAAGCTGCGCCAAGAAGCTCTTAGAAATTGAGCATTAACCTAAAACAAATAGCTAAGCTAATTCTGGCTTGGCTATTTGTTTTATGCTAGGCACAAACTTCTGCTTCTTGGAACGCAATTAAAAAATCCGCAGCAAATTTGCTTAACACTTGGACATAACTATAATAAAATTCTTAAAACTATATTTAAGCATATTAATTTTATTGTAGTTAAAAACTTTGCGAGAGTCATGCAAAAATAAGCTAATTCAATCTTAATATCGCTATGTAAAGCACCCTATAGAGTGCTCTTATACTTGTCTATTTGTTGATATTCATATTTGCTATAGCATTAGTTAAAGTCTGCGAATAATTAATGTTCATTTGCTTGCCTAAATTATCTGCCCATTTCGGAATGGATAAGGTCTTTTTGACCAACTTATTATTTTCTACATACTTAGTAACGTCTACATACACCATTGAAATAAATGATTGACCTTTATCATAATTTAATTCTTCAGGAAAAGGATTATTTTTAGATAAGGATAAATCCTGAATTCTTGATGGTTTAGGAAGCTTTTTTGAATTATCTATATAATCTGCAACAACTATTCCTAGCCAATCAGAAGCCATGAATAATGCATCAGAAATATTCTCACCTTGTGTACCTGAATTTTCAAAGTCAGGAAAAGTAATGAAAAATGGAACTGATTCTAAGTCTGAATCGTCATAATAAAATAACGCTGGATAACTTGATAACATAATTTTTCCCCTTTCCGAAAGGAAAAAGCCGACTACATGAGACCGGCTTCTTTTCTGATTCCACGTTCGGTAAATTTATTTAATTCTCCGTGTGGAACAGTAATAGGTCTTTTGCCGGGTTTACTCATTTTAATGTGCGAACTTTTACCACCCTTGGTCTTTTTCCAACCATGGGCTTGAAGCAAATTAACCATTTCCTTTTGTGTCATAGGCATGTGCACTTTACCTCCTGACAAAGATTATTTTAGTACGTATAATACGTATAGTAAATAAATATGGAATGATTTTACCAAAAACTTTAAAGTCAGTACCTATAAAAATATCTCAAAATAAAATTAAAAATGATGGATAACAATGTAATACACAAAAATAAGCAATTAAGTCGATTTTTGACTTAATTGCTTATTTTGCTACTATAGCTAATTGTTAGTAATCAAAATTCACTTAGTTCTCTTACTCACAAATCTGTTTATATGCCTGCGCAAAACATTGCACCAGATAACTCGGTGGCTCTGGATTTTCTTTAGCTAACCAAGTAATAATGACAAAGTAAAATCCCCCCGAAGTAAAAGTTTGTAAATATTCAATTTCTGTTCGTGTACCTTGTATATGAGTTGGTAGTTTCAAATCATCGTATATGTCGATAAACTTATCATTCCAAATTTTTAAAAAATGATCTGCCAAGTTTTGTTGAATCAAAATTCTAATTGTTTGGCGTTTATCCCACCAAAAATTAAACAAATTACCCAGAGATTCTTCCACAGTCAATTTTTGAAAGTCTTCTGCTAAAATAATTTGGCGATATTCACAAAAGGTTGTCTGACAATACCAGTCGATTAAATCCCCCTTATTAGCAAAAGAGCGGTAAAATGTCCGTCTATCCAACAAAGCATTAGCGGCAATTTCTTTGACTGTGATTTGTGAATAATCCTCCTCAGTCAACAGTTGGAGAAATGATTGCCATAACCATTGACGTGATTGTTCTTTAGTTTGTTCTTTGCCATTCATCGTTTACTCCTGCTCGTTACTAATTCAAAGTAGTAGTTTTTGTTTTAATCCTGCGCCGCAGCTAATTGCTTTTTCCTCATGACATCCAGCTTAAAAATAGCAGACCATGACGTCTTGAATATTGCCATTGAATTACTGCTCAATTTTACGAACTCATAACGAGTTCGAAATAGTCCACGTAACAGTTCGATTAGCCAGTCCTGATTTTTGAGCGGTAACTGGGACCATTAATTTCCATTTATCGGACTTGATTAAGGTGGAAAAATCATAAGTATACGGATAGTTATCGCTAGCTGTTTGCGTTGGCACTGGTACAGGTAGCAAAGTGGGTGTTGACAAATTCTGCCATTGATTGGTTTGATCTTTTAAAAGTAAACTACCAGCTAATTGTGAATTGCTCTGTGCCTGAACTAAAAATTGATAATTAGAATTTAACTTAATACCACTTTCCACTGTCAAATTAGCATTCAACTGTGGATTTAAGAATGTGGTCTTTGCTCCTCTATAATGGGTTCCAAAATCAAGAGAGCTGGGACAAGTCTTGATTCTAGGAGCATCCAAGACAGTCACCGTTACTGACTTAGAAACTTGTTTGCCCGTGGAGTCGATATAGGTGTAAAAAACATTATAATCACCTGGAACTTGGGTATTAACATTAGCATTAACTTGCACTTGACTGGGATAATCTGTAGCATTCAAAACTTTACCATCTTGGTCAGTCACAGCCAATAAATTATCGTACTTTTGCCACGAACTACCTTGCATAATTTGACTATCTTGAGCTTTTAAGCTAGTTTGATTCTTCAAAACTGTAATTTTCCGAGTTGTATCAGCAACATTCGTAGCATCGCTTGGATCTACGGCATGATACTGTAAAGAATAGTTGCCAGGCACTAGATTAGTACCATCTGTTGGATAGCCATCATAATCGGTAATTGTAATCTGCTTTTTAGCTAATGCACTATTACCTTTCATAGCTGTAATATCTGTATAAGGATCATAAGTTTGATTCTCATAAATAGTCTTATCTGGATCAATAAAATAAACCGTTCGTTTATCTGTTATTGAACTAAAATAAGCCGCCATCGAAAATTCTTTAAAAAAACCTACTGTTGCGTTGACATAATTGATATTCTTTAACGAGGATTCAGGTACATAAACTTGTAAATATAATGGGGCATAATTAACTTGACCTGCATATTTGCTGGCATCGACTTGGATTGAATTAGCTGTCGTGGTCCATTTCAAAGTGGGATCTTTCGTAATATCTACCCAGACAGTATTGTCATGATCCTTTATTTGCTTTAATAAGTGAACGTGTTGTAAATCGATCGGGTCTTGTGATTTGAGACCTAACTTAGCACCATCAGGCTTGCCAATTGATGCTTGGTAATTAACTTCATAACCAAAATAATACTGACCAGCACCATTTTTATCTTGACCATTGAATGTATAAGATGACCATATCGAGCCACCAACGCTGGCACCACTTGTATTGATATTGGCAGTATGACTACCTAAATTTTTATTAGGATAATAAGGATCAATAAACGCAGCGGAATGATCAATGGCTGACAGATAACCGGGGACACTGTTACTACCATTACTTTTGGGAGTGGTTTTAATATAATAATCTAAGTCGGGTAAATTAACGGGACTATCAGCAGTCTGCACTTGCGTCTGAATTTTGCCCGGGATGGGAGTTCCTTTGTTTTGACCATCCCAATTGTAAACATTGGTACCACTTTGGTAATTAAAATGAATTTCATCCACTCCCGGGGGCACGTCCTTAGTAGTTGTAACAATCACCGAACCATCACTCTGCTTATCATAACTAAAATAGCTATTACCAGTTTGATCACTCGGTAAACTGACTGACAAAATCCGCAAGAAGTTATCACTACTCACTGGATGAGCACTATTGCCAGCTGTGATGCTCATCGTAAACTTGGTATTAGCGGGAATCACTTGTGCTCGATTTTTGTGCGTGATGATCATATCGATGGTGACAGCGGAGTTACTCCCCGCGGGATTACTCAACGTTCCTTGCGGAGATTCAATTAAACTAATTTTGGCACCATTTAAAGTAGTTGGATCGTAGTCGTTCACTTCATAATTAGGTAATGCTGTACGCGATAAAAAGTTATGAACCGATAAACTACTAGCCTGAGATTGCAGTATTGGATTACTTTTGAAAAGCACCCTGCCTTGGACTGGTGTAACAACTATTAACAGAACCAAATAACTGAAAATTATACTAAAAAACCAGATTAACCGCTTTTTATTCATCATTACTTATCTTCCAACCTAAATTAATAATTTTCTCATCATCACATAACAATTCGCAATATTGCTTATTATTAACCTAGGTTTTGTAAAAATGAATAGTTCGCAAACAAGTGCTACAAAAGTAATATTTTGTGACATATTTATTTAATCAATTTATTGCAAAAAATCTTGCACTATTTTTCACTAATTAATTTGATTGTTCCAGCGCAATTGATGTAAAAGATATTTAGCGGTTGAATTTTAACTTCTCAAACGTTTCCTCAGTATATTGACTGTCATAGTTAATTAGCATTTTTCATATTTTTTGATAAACTTTTTTTGTTCCGGACGTGCTCAGTTAAATACTAGTTTCAATTAAATTGAACTATGACACTTCTCGCTCACTAAAATTTTTTCAACGAATCAATCCCTTAGCTGATTATCAATATTTTATTTTTTAAACCCCTTTAAAAGCTTGGCGGAACAGCTTAAAATTAATTTTGATAAATTGACACTCTGACTATCATTAATTAAACTGATGATATCAGTATATAGGAGGAATATTTAATGTGCGGCATTATCGCTTTTAGCGACCCGACTGTTGACGACAAAGAAACAACGATCCAGTCCATGATGAAAATGATTGAACACCGTGGTCCTAATATCAAAGGCAGCGGTTTTTATACCAACGACCAAGTAGCCCTTGGCTTTCGCCGACTAAGTATTATTGACCTTCAAGGTGGCAAGCAACCAATCTATAATGAAGACAATTCAATTTTAGTGACATTTAATGGTGAAATTTACAATTATCAAGATTTACGTAGCGAATTACTCAAAGCTGGTCATACTTTTACTACTGAAACAGATACTGAAGTATTGCTACATGGCTATGAAGAATGGGGTATGGCTGGCACGCTAGAACGCGTGCGCGGCATGTTTGCTTATTTGATTTGGGATAATAATAAACAGACTTTATACGGTGCGCGAGATTTCTTCGGTATTAAGCCGCTATATTATTATCAAAATGGTGAAACCTTTATTGTCGGTTCTGAAATTAAATCTTTCTTGAAGCACCCTAATTTTAAGAAGGAATTAAACCAAGAAGCGATCAAACCTTTTTTGATGAATCAATATAATGATTTGAAAGAAACTTTCTTCAAAAATGTTTATCGCTTCCCAGCAGGGCATTGGTTTGAGTTACATGATCAAGACTTGCAAATTCATGAATATTGGGATGCGCAATATCAGATTAACCACCAACGTTCAGATCAAGAAACAGTCGCTGAAATCGACAAAACAATCAAAGATTCTATTAAATTGCACAATATCGCTGATGTGCCCGTGGGGAGCTTCTTATCTGAGGGAGTGGACTCCAGTTATGTCACTTCCGTTTTACATCCACAAGAAGTTTTCAGCGTCAACTTCGATAACGGTCCTTACGATGAAGCTAGTGTTGCTAAGCAATTAGCGGATGAAGAAGGCCTTCACTTTAATCAAGTCACCGTTAATGGTGACGAAGCGTTTAATGACTTTGCCGAAATGCAATACCACTTAGACGAACCAGATAGTAACCCTTCGGTGATTCCCCTTTGGTATTTGTGCCGCTTAGCCCGCAAAAAAGTAACCGTCGCCTTATCAGGTGAAGGGGCTGATGAATTATTTGCTGGCTATGTTAATTACGGAATGCATTCGCATAATATGACTATTAAAGTCTTTGGCAGTGGCTTACACAAATTGCCCAAAGGCATCCGTCAGCACTTGGCTAAGGACATCAAGCATGCGCCTAATTTCCCGGGAAAAGTTCATTTATATTGCCAAAGCGCCCAACCATCAGATTATTACGTTGGTGAATCCTTAATTTTTGATTTACAACAACCGACTATTTTCACCTCACAGCAAGCCAATGCTATTTTACAAAAACCGTATCAAAATGATTTAACAGTTAATGGTATCTATCAAGAAGACTTTGCCAAGGTCCAAGATGCTGAAGAAGTTAAACAAATGCAATATATTGATTTACATCACTTTATGCTCAATGATATTTTGCAAAAAGCCGATAAGATTTCCATGGCTCATTCTTTAGAATTAAGAGTGCCTTTCTTGGATAAAAAAGTAGCCGAATTAGCTAACTCCATTCCTTCGAAAAAATTAATTAATCGGCATGATACTAAATATATTTTCCGTAAGGCTGCCAATCGTCACTTACCAGAAGACTGGGCCAAACGTCCTAAATTAGGCTTCCCTGTTCCGGTTAAAACCTGGCTCCGGGAAGATAAGTACTTTGATAAAGTTCAAGACTTATTTAGCCAAGACTGGGTCAGTGAGTTCTTTGATCAAGACAAAATTTTACAATTATTGCAAGATAATTACGATGAAAAAATTGACGCTCGGCGGCAAATTTGGAACATCTATACTTTCTTAACTTGGTACCAATTGTACTTCATTGACTTTGACGGTACCGTTGAGAAATATGCACACATGCAACCGGATGTGCAAGCCTTTATGGATAACGGAACGCTAGTTTAATTAAGTTGTGACAAGAAACACTGAGAAGTTGAATACTAAAAAAATAAGCAGTTAAGCCAAAAAACGACTTAATTGCTTATTTTTCATTGATTCATCTAAAATAAAGCTTTTAGTAGCAAACTAATAAAAAGCTGAAGAATAGTTTATCCGAACCGCCTTAATTAACGGGCATTCTATATAAAAATTTGAGATTAAATTTTTTATGCTTAATCAAAGCAGAAACAAAATATGCTACAATAGTTAGTGCGATAAGTTTTATGGGCGGTGGCTGTTTGTTCTCAAGGAGGTGCTTGCGTATGAGAATACGGAAGAATCAACAGAAAGGATATCCAGTCTTACTTGAATACCTATCAGGTATTGGTGTTGATGATTGCTTTTGGCACATTAGTTGCCACAATCATGAACAACAAAAAGTAATAAAAAATCGTCCTATCACAACTTTGGCAAGTTATAGGACGATTTAAGTAGTTTTGTAATAAGTCACCGCCTTTAAAGCGGATCGCTGAGGGATTGGCGCTCGAACACCAGTCCCTCTTTCACTACTATCTTAACACATAACTTATTTTTTGAATATGATTTTAAACATCAAGATGATACTATGCCAAGAAAAAACAGTTTCATAACTTTATACATATTTTCCCGTTATAGTGCTCAAAAAATGAATTAACGCTGCTTTTTAGGTAAGAATTTCCACAAAATAACGAAGACTACAATAGCTAAAATTAACAACAAAATAAAGGCATGCTGTGTTCCTTGAATCGTTTTTTGAGTCAAAGATAGATTCTGCTGTAATTGACTCTGAGCCACAATCGCAGCGACTAAAGAAGTGCCCACAGCACCCGCTAATTGCTGCAAAGTATTCAGCCAAGCATTACCATCCGCCTGTTGTTGATTATTTAACTGTTGTAAAGCACTAGTCATAATGTTGCCATAAGCAATGCCAACGCCACCCATATACAGAACATATAAGCAAATTAATAATCCTGAGTTCAGATGAGCGGTTGCTAGAGTAAAGATCAACAAGCTCACAATTGCTAACAAAGCACCACTCAAAATTGGTTTCCGAGCACCAAAGTTATCTAACAATTGGCCGCCAAACGGTGCCAAAATAGCTCCTAAAGCTGCGCCTGGCAAAACTAATAAACCGGCAATCGTGGTACTTTGATGATTCACCAATTGAATATAATTAGGTAATAAAAATGAAGTCCCTAAACTAATAATTTGAAAACAGAAAAAACTAATTAGATGTCCACTAAAACTAGCTTGCTTAAATAAACCTAAGTTTAAGACCGGCTCTTGAGTGTGTTGATAGCTAATAATAAATAAGATGAGGCCAATAATTCCTAATAGCCAAGCACCGCTAACTGACCAGCTCCACAATTTTTTGGTTCCTAAATTACTAAAACCAAAAATTAAGCCCACAAAAAAGATTAGTAAACTAATGATCCCCGACCAATCAAATTTAGTTTTGACCAATTGACTGACTTGCTGGATACAACTTAAACCCAAAATTAAAGAAATTACTAGAATTGGCAGTAACAAAACAAAAATAAAGCGCCAACCCCACAGATTAACGACCACTCCGCCAAAAGTTGGCCCAACGGCTGGTGCTACTGCGGTAATTAAGGAACCAATTCCCATCATAAATCCAATTTTTGCCGGCGGAACTTCTTCTAAAATAATGTTAAACATTAATGGTAAGGCAATCCCTGTTCCTAGTCCTTGAACCATCCGTCCCAAAAGCATCACTGGAAAAATTGGTGCACAGGCATCAATGATTAATCCAACAATAAATAAAAAATTAGCTGTTAAAAAGAGTTTTTTAGTTTTAAAGTTTCGTTTTAACAAAGCCGATAGCGGTACTACGATTGCCACCACTAATAAATAAATCGTCGTCATCCATTGAACAGTAGCTGTGGAAATGTGAAATTCGCGCATCAAAGTGGGAAAAGTAATATTCATGGCCGTTTCCACAACCACCCCACAAAATGACATTAACCCCGCAGCTACAATGGCGCCGATGACTTTCGGCGTAATGGCTTTATCAGTTTTCATTTTTTTTGCGTCCTCCTTGTTGATAATAAGTTAAAATCTCTTCAAATATTTGCACCTGTTGGGTGGAAAAATGTTGTTCTAATTGTGCTTGTTCCTGTTTCATATAACGCTTAATCACTTGCACAATTGCTTGACTATGTTCAGTCAAAAATACTGCCCGTTGGCGCGCATCAACTTGACTAGTTTGGCGCACCACTAATTGCTTTTTTTCCATACGCTGTAAAATTAAAGTCGCCGTAGAACGCCGAATATTGAACTCTTGCTCCAAATCCCGTTGTAAAACCTCAATCTGCGAATGATCACTTAAGTAATCAATAAATGACATCTGCATACTAGTTAAATCATATTTTTTAGCAAATTGGTCAAAATCATTCGTCATTTGCCGCGCAGCTTTTTGTAATAACCGACCAGTGTTGCGCACTAGATTCACCTCACATTTCAAACGTTAGCTAGCTAACCTTTCAAAAAATATATTCTACACTTAACTAAACGATTGTCAAGAATTAAAAAAGTTGGGACAATCAGCTTAATAAAAAGTCCGCAGACCCGTTATTAATACCTGATGATCCCAACTTTACCTACTAAGAGATTAAGCTTTTTTCCTGACTACCTTGCTTTTCATTAAAGCCCAATAAATTATAGCACTCACTAACATGGCAATAAATGTTGCGCCAACACTGTCATTAATGATTGCCCAGCGCCGCAAAACAAAATACAAAATCACTCCTACAATCCAAGTTCCAAAAGCATTGATATTGATACCGTGATAATACCAATAACGACCGTTGGGCTGATCAAAGTCATCAATTTGATATTGTCGGTGATTTAAAATGAAATAATCCACTAAGAAAATTGCAATTTCGGGCCCTAAGAACATGCCCACTCCATCTAAAAAGAGTTCAAAAGTTTCTAAGAAAGTTGTCACATAAGCCGGAATAAATGTTACTACTGTCGCAACTAAGGTCACAATCCACAGTGCAACCTTTAATTTTAATTTTGGGAAAATATTCGTAGCCGCTGAACCAGCGGCCATCAAGTTCACCGCATTCGCCGTCGTACTAGTCAGCATGATCACAATTAAGGCTAATGCACCCAAGCCCAATTTGGTAGCAATCGTACTTGGATCGGAGTTATTGGGATCAAATTTATTCAGACTAATCGCGGTCGCAATGGTCGCAACAATACCCATTAAAGCAAACCAAACTAAACCCAAGTTGGCGCCAATAAATGACCACCAAGTGGCGCCCGATCTTTTCTTGGCAAAGCGACTAAAGTCCGCAGCGGCGGTGACCCAAGCCAAGTTAAAGGCAGCAATCGTATCAATCGCTACACCATTAGCTAAATGTAATTTAACCGGTGGTTGCCAAGATAAAATTTGGCTCAAGGGCACCATTCTTAAAACAATAATTGATTCCCAAAGAACAAAAATGGTGACCAAAATAATGCCAATGCGTTCAATCCATTTAACTGACTTTTCGCCTAACGAAATACTACCTAAATGTAGTAAGGACATAATCAGAATGCCAGCAAATAAGCCCCACCGATTTAACGTTTGATTGTGCGAGGACCAACCAAAAATTTCCCGCAAAATATAACTTACAGACACTGCCGCAATGTAAGTATTAACCGCAGCCCAACCGATAAACTGAACAATATTAATCAATGACGGTAGAATCGACCCCTTAACTCCAAAGGAACCGCGCATTAACGTCATCGTGTTTAAGCGACTTTGATATCCGGCTAATGAAACCAAAGCCAATAACAAATAGGAAATAATCCCCACAATAATGAGTAACGTTGACGAAGTCAAAAAACCACAAGCGGCAATGACCCCGCCTACATACCAAGTACCATTATTGGCGTTTGCCCCAATCCAAGTGGCAAACATATCCCAATTAGACATATTTTGTTCAGAACTGCTGATGACGTTTTGCTGTTTAAATCCCAATTTTAAATTCTCCTTTGTCATTTTAGGTACAAAAAAAGCTCGCAAGTTCAAACCCCCGAGCAGAACTGAAACTGTGCTCCCTTCTTAATCTCACAGGATTAGGTTAAAAGGACTAAACTTATGACCTAGATTACTGATTTAAAATGTAAAAGTCAATGGATTTTTCAAAAAGATTTTAGTTAACTGCTGAAATTTGCTATGATAGTAAGGCTTAGTTTTCAACCTCAATTACAAATCATCTCAAAGTTCAAACGTTCTGGAAAAACTGAAGCTATTGATCAATCAACTTTTCATCATTTGAAATAGTATTAAGGAGAAATTGCTTTCATGGAAAATAAAGCAAAAAAAATTAACGGTTTTACCTTAACAACGCTGGTTGTCACTACTGCGATTGGTTCGGGAATCTTTGCCTTAAGTAGTGATTTAGCCAAAGCGGCCGCCCCCGGTCCAGCATTAATTGCTTGGTTAATCATTAGCGGTGGTATTTTATTATTAGCTATGACTCTCAACGATCTCTTACAAAAGCGGCCCGATTTACAGGGAATCTTTAGTTATGGTCAATCTGGCTTTGGCAATTTTTGGGGGTTTATCAGTGGTTGGGGCTATTGGATGTCCGGTTGGCTTGGTAATGTAGCTTTTTCAACCGTTTTCATGAGTACCCTGGGCTATTTTTTTCCCATTTTTCAAAAAGCCAACGGTTGGCCGGCAATTTTAGTAGCCAGCCTGTGCTCATGGTTACTGACGTTATTAGTGAATCAAGGCGTGGAAAATGCTGCCTTGATTAATTCCTTAATTACCTTGTGTAAGCTCATTCCTATTTTCGCCTTTATTGTGGCATGTTTACTCATCTTTAATACCCATGTCTTTAGTTCTCAGTTTTGGGGTAATCTGCACAACAATTTGGTCTGGAGTAGTGTTGCTCCCCAGGTTAAAAGCTGTTTTATGATTATGATGTGGTTGTTTGTCGGTATTGAAGGCGCGACCGTATTGTCTTCACGCGCTAAGAGTCAAAAAACTGCTGGTAAAGCAACAATTATTGGTGTTAGCTGTTTGTTGCTGATTTATATTCTAGCCTCTATCTTACCTTATGGTTACTTTAGTCGAGCTCAATTAATTCATGCGCAGCAACCGGTGATGGCTTACTTATTTCAAAAAATTGTGGGCCCTTGGGGTGGAACTTTCATTAGTATTGGTCTTTTAATTTCCATTTTTGGCGCCTGGATTTCGTGGACCATGTTGCCGGCTGAAACTCTCAGTACCATGGCACAGCATCATCTCCTGCCCCAAATCTTAGGTAAGAAGAATCGTCATCAAGCGCCGACTTTAGCGTTAATTGTCACCGGCTTAATGGTTCAAATCTTTTTATTAACCCTGCTCTTTACTGACCAAGCTTACGAATTAGCTTATAGTTTAAGTACCGCAGCAGTAATTGTTTGTTACATCATTGTCGCCGCTTTTGAAATTAAGTTTTCATGGCAACAAAAAAATTGGCGGACCTGCTGTTTGGGCTTAGGAACCATCAGTTTTGAAATTATCGGGATTACTTTATCCGGACTACAATATTTACTAGTCTGCACCATTATTTATTTGCCCGGAATTTATTTATACTATCATGTTAACCATCACGAATTAAATACTCCCTTATCTCCGAGCGAACGCGTAGGCACCACCAGTTTAGCTATCATTGGTTTACTGGCATTAGTCTTGGTGAGTTTTCACCGATTAATTTTGTAATTAATTAGACAAAAATAGGCTATGGCATCTGCAGTTAGTTTTAACAAGTAGTTGAACTTTGATTCACTTCTTATTAATCCGACTACACAATGCTTTAGCCTATTTTTCATTAAATTTAATATTGGCGGATCCCTTGTTGATAGACCTGCTTGTCCTTTTGGGCAATAGCTTGAATGTCAGCTAAAGGATTTTGCTTCAAAACGAGAAAGTCCGCATATTTACCAACTTCCAAAGTTCCATACTCTGCGTCAATCTTCAACAATTGGGCCGCGGATTGACCAGCTGCCTGCAATGCTTGAAAATTCGTGGCGCCGACTTGCGTCATTAATTGAAATTCTACTGGGACATCCGTAAAATCATTAAATGGCGTTCCTGAGTCGGTTCCAAAAGAAATCTTCACACCAGCTTTGATAGCTTTACCGATATTAGCAAAATAATCATCTAAAAAAGCACTCGCTTTATCAAGCATATATTGGGGCAACTTGCCCTGACCATAGGTCGGAATCGTATAACCAGCAATTAAGGTTGGCGTTAGGAAAGTTCCCTTTTCTAACATTAACTCAATGTCTTCATCACTCACATAAGAACCGTGTTCCACGGAATCCACTCCCGCAACAATCGCGTTATGGATGCCTTGACGTCCCTCGGCATGGGCTGCGACAGTCATGTGTTTAGAATGAGCTTCTTCAACCGCAGTTTGAATTTCTGCCAAACTCAACTCCGTATCATCAATTTGATCCGTCGGTGACATTACCCCACCGGTCGCCATCACTTTAATATTTTTAGCACCATGTTTAAATGCGGTGCGCACAGCTTTACGCATTTCATCTTGCGAATCAGTTAAATAACCCCAGTTCTTTTCACCATACGTTCCTTCTTGAAAATCTCCGTGACCACCAGTCATCGACATTGGTCGTCCTGACGGGCAAATCTTCGGGCCCTTAATCTGATAGACGCCAGCTTGTGCGATTTTGTTTAATTTAATATCAACATCAAAGACACAACCACAATCACGAATATAAGTGACACCTGTTCTTAACAATGCTTGTAGATTCTGCAAAGCCGCCACAGTTGCATCCGTTTCATTGACGAATGAGATATCGCCGTCATTTGGATCCATCATAATATGGGTATGCACATCAATAATTCCCGGCATTACATATTGACCCGCTAAATCAACCGTTTGTTGAGCTTGAGGTGCCGTACCCGTTCCAGTTTGTGTAATTTTACCTTGGTCATCCACTTCAAACCAGGCATTCGCCAATACTTCATCTTTAGTACCCACAAACAAGTTACAATTTTTATAGACTGTTGTCATTAAAGAACCCTCCCTTTTAATTAAAATACAATTAAATATTTATACATTGTAATTTACCACGTTAATCGCATAAAGTCACGCTTGAATTTTTTATATTGTCGTTTTATGATTAAAAATAAATTAATTAGATTTGCTTTTATTAATTTTAAAACAAAAATACAAGGGGGCTTTATCAATGAATTCTTTAGTTGCTTTAGGCATTGTGATGTTATTTTTACTAGTTGGAGAATGGGTTTCCAAATTTACCAAGTCTTATTTACCATCCGTCTTTATTACCGCCATTTTATTTGTGATTGGCTTTTGGACAATTTTGCCTAAAGATATTGTTGCTAAAGCTTCTTTCAACACTAATTTTGCCAATATCTGCATCTCATTATTACTAGTACATTTAGGAACTTTAATGGATTTAAAAGAACTATTACAACAATGGCGCGCGGTTTGTATTGCTTTATTAGGAACCATCGGTGTTATTGCTTTAACCTTAACTGTCGGCACTGCTATTTTTGATTGGCGCACCGTGGTTGCTGCTATTCCACCGTTAACTGGTGGTTTAGTTGCCGCTTTATTAATGACGAATGGCTTAAAAGCTGCGGGCATTAGTACTTTAGTCACTTTACCAGTAGCCATGTTTGTCTTACATTCAGTTGTGGGCTATCCATTAACTTCTGTCATGCTCAAAAAAGAAGGTCGGCGCGTTTTAAAAGAGTACCGGGCCGGCAATATTGCTGATCCACAGCAAACGCAAAATGCGAATACTTCAGCCACTCAAAAAAATGTGCTCGGCATTCCAAGTGATTATCAAACTTCAGCTTTTATTATTGTACGGGTGCTCATTGTCGCCCTATTAGCCAATGGCTGTAGCATGTTAATTCATAACGCGATTAATGCGAATGTTATTTGCTTAATTTTTGGCGTAATTGCTCATCAATTAGGCTTTTTGGAAGACAATGCTTTAAACAAAGCCGGCGTCTTTCAATGGTTAATGTATGGATTATTAGCTTATATTTTCTCCCAATTAAGTATTACCACACCCAAAATTATCGCTGGCGTTTTAGTACAAATCATTGTGTTAATTGCTTTAGGTCTTTTAGGAATGTTTTTAGCATCTTGGATTTTAGCCAAACCGTTTAAGATGAGTCCTGCGATGGCCTTTGCTTGTTCTCTAACTGCCTTATTCGGTTTTCCCGCTGATTATATTTTAACTACTGAAATTTGTAGTCAATTAGCTACCAATCCTAAGGAAGAAGCAGTTTTAAATGACCAAATGCTTCCCAAAATGTTAGTGGGCGGTTTTGCCACTGTTTCGGTGGCTTCAGTCATTATCGCTTCTGTGTTCTTAAAGATGTTATAACTACAATTCACAATTGAAAAGTTAAAAAATGCTTCATAGCAGTTGATTAAATTTCCAACTAGCTATGAAGCATTTTCAGTTAACCTTTATTAATAATCCTTTTAACTATTCATTCCTTTCATCTTTTCGCTTCTTATTTACTAAACCAAAGAAGCTTAATAATGTTCCTAACAATCCGAATCCCAATAATGATGCGGTGCGGTCTTGTTGTTGATCATCAGACATTTGTGGTAATTTATTTTGAGCAGCAGATTGTGCTTTCTTTAAATTCTGTCCAGTTACTGCATTCGGATCAAATTGTAGATTATGCGCTGCAGATTGGTCGCCAGTTATCGTTCCATTAGGATTAGTTGCCGCAGAATTTGGAGTTTGTCCATTACCATTGGCACCTGTAGTGTTATTACCTGGAGTATTTCCAGTTGAATCATTACCTGAAGCAGTCTTTTGATAGTTAGCAACCACAATCACATCCGGATCGTTAGTATCAGCCACTGCACTGGCAACAACTTGAGTATCTGGAACATAACCTTGCTTACTTAAATCTGGCACTACTTGTGTAGCAAAGTTTTGCGTGCGATTGATTTTGGCAAATGCTGCAGTTAAATCTTGGGTATCAACTTGACCATCACCATCAGTATCGTAACCTAACAATTGACCGGTTGTTTTATTGACCACAGCAGCAATTTGATAAACAACTTGCTGCATCGTTGGTGAGCTCAAAGTATTACCATATTGATCTTGATACTTAATAATTCTCGTAACTGTCTTTTGCAGATCTTCTTGCGCAGTTCCTGTCGGCCAAACAACGCTTGGATTATTGCTGTCAATTGATTGACCTGGTTTAACATTATCACTTGGTTTAACAACAATAATATCATTACCATTGTTGTCAGCATTATTGTCACCTGGCTGGTTATTATTATCAGGTACAGTTGGCGTAGTTCCACCACCATTATTATCAGCTTTATAAGTGACGGTCACGGTTCCGGCTTGCGTGCTTGCTGCTACGGTAGCTTGATCTGGTGTATAACCTGAAACTGTTGGTGAAGTTACTGCAGCAAATGGGTCTTGAGTAATGGCAGCAGCAATCGCAGCTGTCTTATCCTTGGTATCAGCTGTACCATTACCATCAGTATCGTAGCCTAAGAAACTACCATCTGCTTTATTCACAATTGCCGTTAACTGATAAGTCTTATTTTGGGTAATAGGAGTAGCTGCTTGAGTACCGTCATTTTTGACATAATTAATGGTTCTTGTAGTTTCACCCGTTAAATTATTTGCCCAAGCTTCTTGTGGCATCTTCAGTGTAGTGCTATCACCGACTGGTGTTTGTGCATTGGCATTGTCAGCAACCGTTACTGGAATCGTACCAGTTTCTTCGGGTGGAGTAACTGGACCGCCATCGTTAGTGTAAAGAACAATAACATCACTAGGATCACTAGTTGCAGCCACAACTTGTTGATTTGGATTATAACCTGAAACTGGTGTCGACGTTACTGCAGCAAATGGGGTCTTTGCCAAAGCTGTTTTGATTGCCACATTCTTATCAGTGGTATCAGTTGACCCATTACCATCAGTATCATAGCCCTTAATTTGACCCGTTGCTTTATCAACAATTGCCTTTAAACTATAAGCTTGGCTTTCTTGCTTAGCAGCTGGAGCAGTAGTTCCATCACTCATGACATAACTAATAGTCTTTGTTGCAGTACCGTGCATAGTTACAGCAGTAGTTCCTGTTGCTGGGGCGGTGCCCGGCTTTGTATAAACAACAACTATATCATTAGGGTCATTACTTGCGGCAACCGTAGTTTGACTTGGATCATAACCAGAAACACTTGGCGAATCTATCGCATCAAACGGTACCATAAATAAAGCAATTTTGATAGCTTCATCTTTATCAGTCGTATCAGCTGAGCCGTCACCGTTGGTATCATAACCCAACAATTGACCCGCTTTATCAACAATCGCAGTTAAACTATAATCTTTCGTTTGTAATTGTGAATCCGGAGCTAAACTACCATCATTCATGACATAATAAACAGATCTGGTAGCCGTACCGTTAATTTTGACTGAAGTCGTATCCGTTACTGGCGGTGTAGTTCCGCCACCATTATCAGCGGCAGTGTAAGTTACCGTCACTGTTCCGGCTTGTGTGCTTGCGGCTACTGTGGTTTGATCTGGTGTATAACCTGAAACTGTTGGTGAAGTTACCGCAGCAAATGGATCTTGAGTAATGGCAGCAGCAATCGCTGTTGTCTTATCTTTCGTGTCAGCCTTACCATTACCATCAGTATCATAACCTAAGAAACTACCATCTGCTTTATTCACAATTGCTGTTAACTGATAAGTCTTACTTTGAGTAACAGGGGTAGCTGCTTGAGAACCATCACTCTTGACATAATTGATAGTTCTCGTGATTTCACCTGTTAAGTTACTTGCCCAAGCTTCTTGTGGCATCTTCAATGTAGTGCTATCACCGACTGGGGTTTGAGCATTGGCATTATCAGCAGCCGTCACTGGAATCGTATCATTTTCTTCAGGTGGAGTTGTACCATCAGCAGTATAAGTTACCGTCACTGTTCCGGCTTGCGTGCCTGCGGCTACTGTGGTTTGATCTGGTGTATAACCTGAAACTGTTGGTGAAGTTACCGCAGCAAATGGATCTTGAGTAATGGCAGCAGCAATCGCAGCTGTCTTATCCTTGGTATCAGCTGTACCATTACCATCAGTATCATAGCCTAAGAAACTACCATCTGCTTTATTCACAATTGCTGTTAACTGATAAGTCTTACTTTGAACAACTTGGTCAGAAACTACTGTGCCGTCATTTTTGACATAATTAATCGTTCTCGTAGTTTCACCCGTTAAATTACTTGCCCATGCTTCTTGTGGCATTTTCAACGTAGTGCTATCACCGACTGGGGTATTACCATTAGCTTTATCACCAGCAGTTACTGGGATTGTACCAGTTGCCATGTCATCAGGCGTATAAGTGACGGTCACTGTTAAAGTATTCTGATTAGCAGCAGCGTCACCAGCAGCATTTTTATCAGCATTACCATTTAAGACTGGTGCAACATTTTCAATCACTGCTTTATCAGGTTTATAGCCAGTAATAGTTGGCGAAGTTACAGCTGCAAATGTTTGATCACCAAATGATTGCCGAATAGCATCTTGCTGGTTCGTCGTACCAACTTTGCCATCACCAATATCGTAACCAATAAATTTTCCCGTGATAGCATTGACAATCGCCGTCAAATGATAAGGAATTTCTTGCGAATTTTCCGCAGCAACCTCCGTACCATCAGCTTTCACATACTTAATTACTAATTTGGCAGAACCAGTCAAATTTTCCTTCCAAGCAGCCGCTGGTGTTGGTAAATTACTACCGGTTTGCAATGGCGTATTTTTATCATGATTATCGCTATCTTTAATCGTAACAGTTGCTTGCGGTGTATAAGTGACTGTTACGGTTTCAGCATCCAAATTGGCATCTTCTGAAGCAATAACTGTTTGATCAGGTGCATAATTAGCAATTTCTGGCGATTGAGCTTCATAGAAAGTTCGACCATTAATTGCCGCTTTAATAGCCTCGTTTTTAGCATCAGTAGTATTAGCCACAATATCAACGTCACCATCACCGTTGGTATCATAGCCCAAGAAAGCTCCGGTAAAGTCCACAATAGCCGTCAAACTATACGGTACTACTTGCACCACTGGGGTTGGTGCAGGACTGCCATCAGCCATGACATACTTGATCGTCCGTGTCACATTTCCTGTTAAATTATCCTTTGTAGCTTCTATTGGCGTAGTTGCTTTACTACCAGGTTCCACTGGTTGTCCCACGCTATGAGCCGCCCCGCCGGAAATTGGTAGCGTCCGATTCTTAGTGTAAGTGACTGTCTCTTCTTGAGGAACATGAGTTACTGGGCTAGCAGCTACAATTGGTGTATCTGCTGAATAGCCTAATTGTGTTGGTGAGGTTACCGCTGCAAACTCACTCTTGTTTTTTGTTAAATATTCATCAATCGCATAATCTTTATCTTGCGTATCAGCTTGTCCATCACCAGTTGTATCGTAACCCATGAAGGCACCGGTGGAATCCACAACTGCTGTTAAATGATACTCAATAGTCTGAACTTGATCGTTCGCAGCCGTTGAGTCAGGCAAGCTGGAGCCATCTTTGGATTTATAATGAATAGTACGCTTAACAGTTCCATTCAATACTGCTGGCTTAGCTTCATCTGGCAAAGTAATCGTTGTGCCTTCATAATCAATGGTCGTAGCATCATTAGCTAAATCTGCACCCTTAACCGGAATCAAATCATTTGCAGTGTAATAAACTTTAATATCTTTTGTATCACGGCTCGCAGCTACTTCTTTCGTACTTGGAGTATAACCAGTTACGGTCGGGGTTGGTTGGTCATAGAAAGTCCGATCTTTTAACGCAGCCGCAATCGCCGTATCTCTATCCTGAGTATCTGCCACTCCCTTACCTGTGGTATCATAGCCAAGGAATTCACCGGTAGTGGCATCCACAACACCAGTTAATTGATAATTAACTGACTGCGGAACTGTAACTGTAGTCTTGTCACCTGAAACTTGATAAGGAATATGTGTACTACCACCTGCTTCCATCTGCTTATTTAAAGTCGACGTTATTTCATTCAAAGCCTTGTCGCTATCGCTATTCGGGACGACATAAATAATATTCCGAGATACTGTACCATTTAAGTTAGCCCCTGTAGCTTCTTCTGGAACCTTATACTGACTACCAGGTTCAATTAAATCATCAGTAGTTTGATCACCACCAGTAATGGCAATCGTACGATTCTTTGCATATTTGACAGTTACGGTCAAATTATCCATATTTGCGTCAGTAGCAGCGACAGTTGCTTGATCAGGTGTATAACCTGCAACCGTTGGTGTTGGTTGAGCATAAAATGAACGCTGATTTTGATTAATATAGGAAGTGACAGCAGCTTTTTTATCTTTAGTTTCGGCGGTACTACCATCGCCATCGGTATCATAGCCAACAAAAGCACCAGTATTCGCATTTACCACGGCTGTTAAATGATAATCCACCAATTGCGGCACTGAAACGACCGTATTGCCATCATCATCAGTTAATATTAGATATGGCACACCAACACTACCATCAGGCTCTTTTTGCTTGCCCAAAGCTTCCTTGATTTCACTCAAAGCAGCTGGATCATCAGCGGGTAATACATAATTAATTGTCCGTTGTACATTACCAGTTAAGTTAATTTTCCAAGCTTCTTCGGGCATCTTCACCGAACTGTCAGTTTCTACTGGTGTATCACCCTTCGCATTAGCAGAATCCTTCACTGGGATAAAGCGATTTTTCGTATAGTTAACTGTTACAGTTTGATCGCTACTATCATAAGGAATTGCTACAGCTGCTACAGTGCCCACATCGGGAGTTCCATAATCTTGAGCACTTAAGTTCGGCGAAACAACAGCTGCCGCCGTTAATGATTGTGGATAGTTCTGATTGATAGCTGTCTGCTTATCAGTGGTTAAAGAACCATCTGGTAAAACGTAACCATCAAAGTGAATGCCGGTAACTTTACCGTCAGTCTTCTCTTCGGTAAATTGTGCAATCACCTGGTAATCAATAATTTGCGTGACTGGCTTAGAGACTTGAGCTCCTGTATCTTTATCAACATAATTAATCGTGCGCGTAATTTTCTTTCTTAAATTGCTTGCCATGGCTTCTTGTGGCCATTGAGGACTATCAGAGTCATCTTGATCAACAAGATAACCTGGTTGTAAATCCATTGCAGCGTTTGCTTGAATTGTATCTTCACTCAAAACTGGTAATTTAGAATAATAAACTGTCACATCTTTAGTCCCAGGCACAGCCGAACTAGCAGTTACAAATGGCTGATCCGGAGTGGAATAACCTGACACACTAGGAGACTCTTGTTGTTGGAAGTTTTTAGCGACTTTCGTCACCGCCGCGTCTTTCGCGTCAGCAGTAGAAGCAAAATCACTTAACAAGACGTCAGCTTTGCCATCGTTATCGGTATCATAACCTAAGAATTGATCATTATTCCCTTTATCAATGACTCCCGTTAATTGGTAATCAGCCTGTTGGACAACATCCGGACTAATCGGAATCCCCGGTTTAGCTTGATCTTGATAATGAATGGTACGATGAACGGTATCTACTAAATCATCAGCTTTTACTGTATCGGGTAAATCATCGCCGGTCGTCACCATTGCTAAACCAGTATCGGGGAGCTTAGATTGAACATAATAAACATCAACATCATATGGTTCATCTTCTTGACGCGCAATGGCTTGTTCTACCACCGCTTGACTGGGCGCATTGTACCCCTCAACACTCGGTGAAGTTACTGCAGCAAAGCTCTTAGCATTAGGATTCGTTGTCGAGCCTGCTGCCCCAATCGTCTGCAATGCTTGGGTTTTATCTTTCGTATCCGCTTGGCCATCACCATTAGTATCGTAGCCTAAGAAGGTCCCGTCATCACTCACAACTGCTGAGAGATAATAATTAACTGTTTGCGTCACAGTAGGCGCAATTGATTGATTAGTTGCACCATTTAAATAATTAATCGTCCGCGTAATTGGGACAACTAAGTTGGATTTATAAGCTTCTGCGGGGGCCGCAACACTAGTTCCTGGTAAATTACTACCTTCTACTAAATTATCTTGATCAGTAATGACTTGTTGGCCGGATTGTGCTACTGGTTTATAAACATAAGTAACCGTCTTACCACTCGTACTACTGTCTAAAGTTCCGGTTTTTGGCAGTCCCGTGGAATCTACAGCTACGTATTGATAACCCGCAATCTCTGGCGGTTCTTGGGCAGTATAAGTCTTACCATCTGCACTGATCGTAACTGTTTGAGAAACTGTTCCTTTGCCAATAGGATTACCGTTCAGATCAACATAATTCAAATTGACAAATTGGGCAGGTTTGAATTTAAATTGATCAATTTGGAATTCTTGTAAGTTCGTATTCCAACCTGTCGAAGCCGCCATCATTAAGGATACTGAACGATACATATCGGTATCTGGAATGTCTTTCGTCCAAACCATGGTGACACCATTAGTAGTCTTGAACGTAATTTTTAATTCACGAGTGCTAGCGGTATAAGTTACCGTAAAATCATGTAGCGAATTATTTAAATTATTATCGGCCAAACCTTGAACAGACTTTTGGTCAACAGTAGCCCACCAACGTGGATAATCTTTACCATCAGCTCCTTTGACATTTTTAAAAGAAGTCGTGACAAAGGCACCATAAGCGTAATAACCATTTGGCTGATCAGCATCCCAACCAAACTCATTATCAGAATTACTTGGATCGGGGGCTTGATAATCTTCATTTGGATAAGTATCTAGCTTAAAGCCAAAAGCATTTTGTAAACCACCAATCCCGAGGTTACCACCAAAGGCTCCAATATCATCGGTATTACCAGTATGAATGGCAAAGCTGACACCATCAGCACCACCATAATAACTGGGCTTATCGCCCAAACGAACTTTGCCACTTAACGAAAAGTCATTACTTAAATCAATCTTTTTCTTTAAGCTAAAACTGCCGACATGAGAACGATCATCTGGTGTAAAAGTAAACAAACCTGTACTTGGATCGTAGGAACCACTACCACTGTAATCAAAATAATCTAAGAAATTATCTTTGGTAACGGTGGCAATCCCATTCTGGTCAATCCCCGAATCCCGTAAAACATCTTGATAGGAAACTTGTTGGGGTGCTGTTGCAGTAGTGCTACGTAATAAAGAATTAGTGGCGTTCGACTGTACAGCCGTTGAACTTGCTGAAGTAGTAGTTACTGGCTCATGAATAGCAGTTTGATTATTAGTTGTAGAATCAGTAGTTGACTGAACTGTATTATTCGACTGAACTGCTGTTGCTGCCGGAATTTGATTATAATCTTGATTAGTAGTTGTTGTATTCGAATTAACTGTCGCAGCAGATTCAGCAATAGGAGTGGCAGATGCTGGCGTTTGCACCACTGGAGCAGGCTTTTCTTGCTCGGTTGGCACCGATGGTGTAACAGATGAAGTAGAACTATCAGAATTGCTGCTAGCCAATACTTGATCGACGCTTTTGGCATCATCACCACTTACGGTTGCTGCTTGCGTTGTCATATTATTTAAATTAGCGCCAAACAAGAAAATAGTTGACGTCGTAATTGCTGCAAACACCCAGTGCTTCTTAGCTTTGTACATTTTATAATGAACTTTTTGGTCTTGCGTATATTTTGTATATTTCGACATCATCCAGCCTCCATTATGTCTATTGTTCAAAAAATAAGAACATTCTTAATACGCATTCATAATATAGCGTTTCCACCCAAAATAAAATTAAAACGCTTGTGAACAAAAAGCCAACTTGATCTTTTTTTAGACCAAGTTGGCTAATAATATAGTATTAATTTTTTAAATCTTATTTTTAAACATTCAAAACTTTATCTAAAAAGTCCTGCAAACGTTGATTTTGTGGATGCTCAAAAATTTGTTGGGGTTCGCCTTGTTCCTGAATCTTACCCGAATCCACAAAGACTACCCGATCGGCAACTTCTTTGGCAAAACCCATTTCGTGCGTCACCACAATCATGGTCATTCCTCTTTTGGCTAAATCTTTCATAACTGCCAAAACGTCCCCAACCATTTCCGGATCTAGTGCTGAGGTTGGTTCATCAAATAACATGACATTCGGATCCATCGCCAAAGCGCGGGCAATCGCCACTCGCTGTTGTTGCCCACCTGACAAAGACTGCACAGTCGCATCAAATTTATCGGACAAACCGACCGTTTCTAACAATTGTTGGGCACTCTTTTGCGCTTGTTCTTTGGTTTGCTTTTTTAATTCGACTGGCGCCAACATAATGTTCTGGCCCACAGTTAAGTTATGAAACAAGTTAAAATGCTGAAAAACCATCCCAATATTTTCCCGCACTTGATTCATATTCGTCTTGGGATCAGCAATATTAATACCATCAACTAAAACACTACCTGAAGTTGGTTCTTCTAACTTATTGAGTGTCCGTAAAAGCGTACTCTTACCAGAACCAGAAGGACCAATGATGACCACAACTTCATTATCTTGAACTGTTAAGTCAATTCCTTTTAACACTTCATTAGTGCCGTAGGTTTTAACTAAATTTTTCACTTCGACTTTGGTACTCATCCTTGTGTCCTCCTTTGCACCCAATTAGATAACCAAGTTAATAGAGTAATTACAACGACGTAAATAATCGCAATAATGGTCCAAACTTTAAAGCCTTCTAAGTTTCTAGCAATAATAATTTTTCCGGTTTGGGTTAATTCCAAAATTCCAATAATAGATAAAATGGACGTATCTTTTAACGTAATAATAAACTGATTAATAAATGACGGAATCATAATCTTAATTCCTTGCGGCAAAATAACTTTACGCATTGCTTTACCAAATGGCAAACCTAAACTACGAGCCGCTTCCATCTGTCCCACATCAACTGCTTCAATTCCGCCTTTAACAAAAGCGGCAATATACGCGCCTTCGTTTAAGGTTAACGTAATCGTTCCAGCTAAAAAGGCGGGAATTTTTTGGCCAGTTAAGCTAGGAATTCCAGTATAGATAAATAATGCCAAGACTAATAGCGGCATGCCCCGGAACAGATAAATCACTGTACTAGAAATCCAATGACAGAATTTCATTGGCACAACACCTAATAAACCGATAATGACGCCAAAGATTGTTGCAAAAATAATGGCAACTACGGTTAACCACATGGTTTCAACAAAACCGGACCACAGCGCACCTTTATTTTGTTTCAACAAACCGATAAAGCTCCGATCTTCATGATCAGCTCCTGCTTTAGCAACGCCTTTATCTGCCTTACCACCAAGATATTTAGCTTTAATATCATCATAGGTACCACTAGCCTTAATATTGGTTAGGCCTTGATTGAAAGCTTTCAGTAATTCTTGATTTTGGCCTTTTTTAACAGCAAAACCATACGGTGCTTTTAATGCCGGCTTGGTAACAATTTTCAGATTAGTGCCTTTTTTAATCGCATATTGCATGACTGGCTGATCTTCAAAACAAGCCGCCGAATTACCAGTTAACACATCTTGGTACATGTTATTGGAATCATCAAACGTGACTGTCTTAAAACCATATTTGTGTTTAATACTATTAGCGTATTGCGCACCAGCCGTCCCCGTCTTAACTGCTACTTTTTTACCACGTAACTGGCTCAAACTAGTTACTCGACCCTTATCCGAAGTAGCCATGACGACCCCAGAATGATAATACGGATCGGAAAAATCTAATTTGGCTTGACGTTCTGGTGTAATTGACATGCCGGCCATGACCCCGTCAATTTGGCCAGATTCAACAGCTTGCACAGCAGCATTAAAGCCAAGCGGTTTGATCTTTACCTTAAAGCCTTGATCCTTAGCAATCTTCTTGACAACATCAATATCAATACCGACGTATTGGTTATTTTTATTGGCAAATTCAAACGGTGGAAAAGTCACATCAGTCCCAATGGTAAAAGTCTGACCTTTAACTGCGGAGTGCGTCTTACCGCCCAAATACTTGGCCACAATTTTGTCATAGGTTCCATTAGCCTTAATCTTTTTAAAGCCGGCATTAAACTGCCGGAGCAATTCCTGATGCGTACCTTTTTTCACACCGAAACCGTACCAACCACCTTGCGCTGGTTTGGTAACAATTTTTAATTTCATACCTTGATTAATCGCATATTGCATCACTGGTTGATCTTCAAAACAGGCCACCGAATTGCCCGTTACAACGTCTTGGTACATGTTGTTAGAATCATCAAACGTGACTGTTTTAAAGCCGTAACGCTTCTTCAGCTTCGTAGCATATTGAGCAGCCGCTGTTCCTGTTTTAATCGCTACTCGTTTGCCTTTTAACTGTTTAAAATCTTTGATGGAGCTATCTTTACCAACAGCCATGACAACCCCAGTTTTAAAATAGGGGGTTCCAAAATCAAACTTGGCCTGTCGTTCCGGAGTAATTGTCATTCCGGCCATGACACCATCCAACTGTCCTGCTTGTGCGGACTGCACAGCAGAATTAAAACCAACTTGTTTGGTATTGACTTTAAAGCCCTCTTCTTTAGCGACGGCATTAATAATATCAATGTCAATGCCGATATATTTATTTTGATCGTTTGCAAATTCAAACGGCGGATAAGTAACGTCGGTTCCAATTTGGTAGGTCTTAGCCTGGACATGATGACTAGTAAGACTAAAGCATGTCCAGAAGCTAAATATCAACACTAACCAACTACTTAGTGTTTTTAAATGACTTTTCATCAATATCACTCCATTTATTAAATAAATTTAAACCCTCCATTAATTCCTAAAGACTCAGTGGTAACTACTTCAACATCTCCTTTGCTAAATTATTCTAAATTAAAGTTTAATGATACACCATTAACGCTTCTTCAGCATAATAAATATTAAGTCATAATTTTACTCTAAAATAATTAAGTTGTCATTTATTTACCCGCAAATCCGCTCAAGAATAGGCAAACGCGCCGAGCTAGTCTAGACCAATTAACCCCATTCTTGAAAAAATTGCACTTTTGAGTTTAACTCGCCCGTCGCCAATCAGAATCCATCAAGACTCGCGCTAAGATTAAACCTAGTGGTAAAAAGATGACAATCATCATCGCATTCAATAGCCATTGAGAACCCTGTGAAATCGCACCGACGCCTAAATAATACATTGCTCGATACATATATAAACCGGGAACCATAATTACAATAGCAGGTACGGTTAAACTAATCCGCGGATAATGAAACTTTTTATGGATAATTGATGCTAATAAACCGGCCACTAAGGCCCCAACAAAAGCGGCCGCAGCGGGCGGCAATGTGGTTAAATCAACTAATTCTAAGCGTAAAGTATTGGCAATGGCGCCATTAAAAGCGGCCAGAGTCGCCATTTTTTTGGAACTGTTAAACATCACAGAAAAACCAAACACTCCACAAAAACTGGCCGGAAACCGAAGCACTGCTAACAACCACGGATTCAACCCTAAGGGCACAAAATTATCGGGCCGTAAGTCACTGGCTAAGGCGACCATCCAGCCGACTAAGGTCGCGACCATGATAATCGTGACAGCATGGACAAAGCGTTCAATGCCCGAGCGCATATCCAATTTAGCAATATCTAAACCACTGGTAATAAACGGAAATCCCGGAATAGCGAATAACATCGAACCAATGTAACCCGCTTCATGTGCCACATTGATATGCAAACTAAATTCTAAGGTTCTGGAAATGACTAAATAAGTTAAACAAGCCACCGCTACCCCTGCTGCTAGACCTGCAAAGAGTGTTAAATGCTTACTATTCATTAACGACCGGACATAATTACCTAAACCAGCCCCGACAAAAGTACAAAACATTTCGACTGGACCACCGCCCAACAAAAAGACGAAGGCACTACAAGCTACTGCCGCGGCTAGCCCCAATATCAAAGGAGAATAATTTTTGGGTCGCTGTTGAATTTTATCCAGTAAATGATGAATTTTGCCAACACTTAAAAAAGCGCCTTCTTCTTCAAAAAGCGCTACAAAATTTTCCATGGCTGCTAATTTAGTCGTATCTACCCCACTGCTAGCTAACGATAAAGCTTCTGTCACACTGCGGTACTCATCTTGCCCATCAAAACAACTGTACGAAATCGAAACCAAACCGATATCCGCTGAACACGTCACTTTTAAAATCCGCGCAATCGTATTCATTGAGTCGCGCACGCGCCACGCTCCCGTACCGGAAGCTAACATAATCATGCCCACTCGTCCAATAATCGTAGCTTTTTCCATCAAGGAAGCATTGACTGCAGTTTGCTTTAAATGCTGGGCCACAACTCGGGACCAGGGAATATCCATATGATTTTTCGCAGCTAAATGAAAATGGGGTTGTAATTTTTTATCATTAGGCACTAAATTCGCCAACCTTTTTTGTACAATTTAAAATTTAATCAACTGCTTTTCATTATAGCATACCTGTTTTCAGTAAAATGCTTCTACCAGTCGGACGACTTTTAAGCAGCAAGATTGATCAACAACTAAGCTTTTAATTTAAGCTAATTCTACAATCCAATTATGTTGCTGATCAGTTTCGTTTAACAATTCTGGATGCTCTACCAAAGCTTGATTAAACTGAACAACTCGGCCAGCGCAGGGCGTATGCAACTCCGTCACTGCTTTATCACTTTCCACTGATAGTAAGAAATCGCCGACGTTTAATTCGCTAACTTGCGGCAAATCAACAAACCCGACACTTCCCACTTCCTCTTGTCCTTTAGGCGCCAAACCAACGCGTGTATGCCCATTAGTTAGCTTTTGCTGCCAAAAATAATCCGCTTCTTCATTATCCATTTGCTTGCCTCCATCATCTTTATTAAACATATTTTAATTATACTGCTCTTTTTAAACTACGCATCCCAAACTTCATGCGCCACGTCTTGAAGCAGCTGAATTTTAGCCCATTGTTGTTGTTCGGTTAAAATATTTCCTTCCTCAGTTGAAGCAAAACCACATTGAGGACTCAAAGCCAAGTTTTCTAATGGATGATACTGACTAGCCACCTGCAGCCGTTGAATTAATTGGGCTTTGTCTTCTAATTGCCCCGACTTGCTCGTCACTAAGCCCAAAACCACGCGCTTATCCGCTGGAATAGCTTGAATTACTTCTAAGCTGCCAGCTCGCTTTGTATCATATTCCAAATAAAAACTTTGAACCTGCTCTTTTTTAAATAAAACATCTGCCACGCTCTCATAACCCCCGGACACAAACCAAGTGGAATGATAATTACCACGACAAATATGCGTATTAATAGTTAACTCTGACGGAGCACAAGCAATCACTGCATTATTCAAATCGACAAATTGTTGCTTAATTTGGGCAATACGAGCTGGAGTTTGCGTTTGATGCAGCGTCCAGTCAATGATCTGCCCCCAAGAACAATCATCAAACTGAACTAACTGACAACCTGCTGCCGCTAAATCTGTTAAAACCTGTTGATAAGCAGTTGTAATAGCTTGCAATAATTTATCCTCATGAGGATAAAACTGCTGCACACTATCCTGATTTTCTGGTCGACTTAACTCCGCTAATAATTGACTCGGTGCTGGAATGGTTTGCTTAACTAATAAATTATCCGGCGTGTGCGCCTGCGTAAATTTAAAGTGCTCCACAAACGGATGTTGTTCTCCACTAATCGGACCGCTCAGATTAACGGTCTCATTTCGAGTTTGTTCACCATGAAATTGATAACCCGTTTGCGCTTGAGCCTTTTGTAAACCATTTAATCCCCAGAAAAAGTCTAAGTGCCACCAACTGCGGCGAAACTCGCCATCTGTCACAACTTTTAAGCCCGAATTCGCCTCTTGCTTTAATAAGTCAATAATCGCTTGATTCTCAACTTGTTTTAAATCCCGGGCACTTATTTTGTGTTCAGTAAAAGCTTGGCGCGCCTGTTTTAAATTTGCTGGGCGCAAAAAACTACCGACGATATCATAATGTAATGCTGCTAATGGATTAACCTGTTGTTTCATAATTATTCTCCTTAAATTACTGCGAAATCGGCCTTGGCGAAAATCAAAAAAAAGCGTCCTACATGAATTCATGCAGGACGCACTTAGCGTGTTACCACCTTTTTTTAGCAATATCTCACAATACTACTCTTAATCAGTACCTTTCATACTGAAACAAGTTATCAGTTGTTAACCGCAAGTTAAACTTGAGATTGCTCCGAGACCATCTTCAATATCCGTTTTAAATCACTTTTCAGCCACCGTGACTCTCTAAATTAGCGTGATATTTACTCATCTTTTCTCAGCAATTTTTAATTATTGCAACTTTAAAACAGCAACAACTTTTTGTTAACCTTTTTCTTAAAAAGCAGAAACCAAATTTCTTAGTAATGAAACTTAACACAACAACTATTGTGAAGTACTATTTTTTAATTCATTTGCCAAAAATTTTGTGCCAAAGCTTGATAAAATTGGCAGCCTAACAAATAATTTTGGACACTGACCCATTCATTAGCTTGGTGATCACTCACTCCTTCACCCGGACCACAAATGACAATCGGAAATTTACCAACTTGAATATATTCTGAAGCTTCAGTTGCACCTTGACCGGCAATGATTTCGCCTGGCAAATGCAGTTGCTTTTGTAAAACAGACTGGGCTATGGTCACTAATTTACTTTGCGATTGATCCGGTAACGGTAACTCCGGATAACGATACTCAATGGTTAAATCTGCCCCTTGAGCATTTAATTGTTGAATTTGCTCATTTAAAAATTGATAAATTTGTTCATGAGTGTAAGCCGGCGTTGTCCGAATATTTCCCGTTAAACTTGCTTGTGCGGGGACGGAGTTAATCTGTTCACCACCCTGGATTTGACTCAGAACATGCGTCATTTTACCTAAAATAGGATCTGCTAGCTCAGCTTGTGCAAAATAGGCTTGAACTTTTTGAGCAAAGTCTATTAATGGCCAAATCGCATTTTTGCCTGCTGCTGGTGTTGAAGCATGAGCCGCCTTTCCCCGTGAAGTGACACAGTAATCAATGACGCCTTTATGCGTAACTTCCAGCTGTAAATTGGATGGCTCACCAATAACTAGTCCGGATAAATCATCGACTAAACCCAACTTGACTAATTGAGCTGCACCATATTCGCCCGTCTCTTCACCAACTGTGGCTAATAGTCGGACTCGTCCTGCCAACGGCTGTTTGGTCGCTAATAAATCAAGCATGGCCACAATCATTGCTGCTAAGCCGGATTTCATATCACTCGCACCGCGGCCATAAACTTTACCATTACGAACAGTTCCTGCAAAAGGCGGCGTTTGCCAAGCATGAGCATCAGCTGCAACGACATCTTCATGACCACTAAAACCCAAAATCGGTCCGGTTTGTCCAATTGTAACTAATAAGTTATCGCGTCCCGGAGCAAAATTAACGCGTTGAATTGCTACTTGATCGGCATACGGCTGAAACAGCTGTGCAATATAGTCGGCGACCTGGCTTTCGTTTTGATCAACGGTCTCGATTGCAATTAAATCAGTTAAAATTTTTAACGCTTGTTGTTGTTCCATAAAATAACCCCTAAGACTCTAAAATCTTATCTAAAAAGTCCTGTGCCCGCTGAGTTTGAGGATGTTGAAAGAATTGTGCTGGTGTAGCAGACTCTTGAATGCCACCATCGGCCATAAACCAAACCTGATCAGCAACGTTACGGGCAAACCCCATTTCGTGCGTAACGACAATCATCGTCATTCCTTTTTGAGCCAGATCCTGCATTACTTTCAAAACTTCGCCCACCATTTCGGGATCTAAGGCCGACGTAGGTTCATCAAAAAGTAGCACTTGCGGATCCATCATTAAGGCCCGCGCAATGGCCACTCTTTGTTGTTGGCCCCCTGATAAATTAGCCGGATAGGCCGTTTGTTTATCACTCAAACCTACTTGTTCTAACAGTTCTTGTGCTTTAGCAGTCGCTGCCGTTTCTGAAATTTGCTTAACTTTCAGCGGTGCTAAGGTCAAGTTATCCAAAACTGTCATGTGAGGGAACAAATTGAATTGCTGAAAAACCATCCCCATTTGCTGACGCAACTGATCCAGCTGTTTATCCGCTAACTGTGTTAAGTCTTGATTTTTGAAAAGAACCGCCCCCGAAGTTGGTTGATCCAATAAATTTAAACATCTTAAAAAGGTACTTTTCCCGGCTCCTGAAGGTCCAATTAAACAAATTACTTGACCTTCGTGTACTTGTGAATCAATATTTTTGAGCACTGTATTGGTGCCAAATGCTTTTGTTAATTGTTTCGTTGCTAACAAAACTGGCTGTTGTTTAGTCGTTTCCATGGCCCATTTTCCTTTCAAAATATTTCATTAAACGCGACAAACTGAACGTAATGATAAAGTACAAAATCATAGTGATGACTAAAGGCATTACGCCACGATACGTATCCGCCTGCACTAAACGCGATTGATAAATTAAATCTTTAACTCCAATTACAGACACAATCGAACTTTCCTTAATCAAAGAAATAAATTCATTACCTAAAGCGGGCCAAATGTTTTTCATTGCTTGTGGAAAGACGACATACCGCATGGTTAAAACCCGTGACATTCCTAACGAACGGGCAGCTTCTCTTTGCCCAACATTAACCGAATTAATACCGGAACGAATCACTTCAGCCACATAAGCTGCCGAATTTAGCGAGACCGCAATAATTCCCGATAATAAAGCGGGAATATTAACAACCACACCTAAACCAAAATAAATAAACAGTAATTGCACCATTAACGGTGTGCCCCGCACAAATTCAATATAAGCTCCTGCTAACTTTTGCGCCCAAGAACTCTGACTTAACCGCATTAAACCTAAGATGATTCCTAATAAGAACCCAAAGAAGACCGAAATTGCGGAAATCATTAAGGTATAACCGACACCAGCAACAAAGAAATCTTTATAAGCCCACATAGAGTTAGCTTTTTGCTTGGCTTTCTTAGATTTATTATTGGTCATATATTTACCAACTTTGGGTAAATAGACTTTATTAATTAAATTATCCTTGTGAATCGTATCAATGGATTTATTGGCTGCTTGCACTAAAGAATTGGCCCCTTTAGGAAAAGCAATTGCAGAACCCGCTGACGAAATCTTAAAACCCGAAGGAATCCGAACCAAACCATTAGTATTTTTGACAAAGGCTTTAGCGGTTGCCGTATCAACTGCCACTGCGTCAATCTTATGTGTCTGCAACGCCAAAACTAAATCATTGTCTTTATCCATACCTTTGAGTTTCGAAGCTTTAGCCTGTTGTTTAATCAATGAATACTGAATAGAACCTGTTTGTGCGCCAATAGTTTTGCCTGAAAATGATCGGTAATTATGATACCTATGTACATCAGCTTGCCGAATTAATAAATCTTGCCCTGTTTGATAATAATCCTTGCTAAAAGCCACACTCTTCGCCCGTTGTGGCGTGTTATTCATACCTGAAATGACCATATCAACCTTGCCGGTCTCTAAAGCCACCAACAACGAATCAAAATCCATCCGCTCAATAACTAATTTCACACCCAAGTCCGACGCAATTTTTTGACCGACTTCGACATCCATTCCGACAACTGTTGATTTGCCATGAATATTTTTAACGAATTCATATGGTGGAAAATCAGGACTAGTTCCCATCACTAGCTCTTTTTTAGCTTGCACTTTTTGCAAATAGTCATCTTGCACTTGACCATTTGTTCCCGCGGCTTGCGCTTGTGTGGTCGCCGTCAATCCTCCCCAAATGACCGTCAAAATTACAATTAATACTTGTAACCAAGACTTATGCTTGTTCATAAATAATACCTCCTTTATTTAATAACTCACATTATAAAATAATAAGCAAAAATTGCAAGATTTTAATTAAAATTAAAATCAAAAAAATAACTTTGAAACTATTGTTCCAAAGTTATCATTAGACCGCAGTAACAATCAATCACCTATTACCTTTTTTAAACGTAATTAATTGATGAGAAAAGTCTCAATTACCTTGGCTCACCAACGTAGTGAAGATTATTACTATTCGGTTGATTAATTTCCAATCTTTATAATTTAACATTATGTCAAAGTAACTCTTTAATTAGCAATTTTAACGAATTGGCCGCGCAATCGTTAACGTATAATTACCTTGTAATAAACTCAAAAATGACGTAGCAAAGCCATCTTCATTAACACCCTTAGCAGTAGTGCGACCACCCATCTGAATCACTGGTGTCATGTTACTACCAGGTGTCACATTCTGCCACGGTCCTTCTAAGATCGCAGTATGTCCATTTTGTCCAAAGCCATCATTGGTATTAACAATAACAATATCCCCTGCTTGAGCTTGACTAGGATCAATCGCTTGTAAATATTGGTGAGCACCCTTAGCATCGTTTTCCATGGTTTGTGTGTACCAACCCATATTAGCCGGAACACGATAACCGGCTTTGGCTAAAGCTAGCCAAACAAAACCAGAACAATCAGTAACACCATCAGGATTAGGATTGGCCACAGATCCGATGTTACCAATACCATGAGTCGCACCATAATTAAAGTAACCCAGCATACTCTTAGCCGTTGTCACTACATCACCATTATTAACTGGCGTAGCAGTGGTGGCAGGAATATTGGTCACACTGGCAGCATTAGTAACTGGCGTTGGACTGACTGGTGTTGTCACGCCGGTATCCAAATTCTTAGTCACCACGTTAGTAGGCGTGACGTTTAAAGAACTATCTTGAGCGCGTAACCACTCGTTAGGTGCAACCTGATACATCAAAACATTTTGTAAGTTTTGACTTCCACCTTGAAAATAAGCAACTTTACCAACGCGCCATTGCGTATTGGCCGGTAGTTGTCGATTAGGGATTACTTGCCCTTGGTTATTATATAAATTAACCGTACTCGTTTGCGCATTAGTTGTGGCAATCTTGGCATTGTAAGTATCAGCTTTAGTCGGTGAAGTTTGAGTCGTTACCGCCGCTACACCAGCCGCCATCAAAGTACCAGCTGCTAAAACTTTATTCAATTGTTTCACCATAAATCATCCCTTATCTCCACTCAATTCCTGTTGTAATTTACTAATACTAATTTACAACGAATTGTGCCAAATGTGAAGCAAAATGTTTAAGAATTTCTTAAGATACTACAAAGCAATTTGTCAATTTCCATCAGTGTTGCAATAGTCGCAATTATTTAAAAAATAAAATACGCGTAATTAAAAAATTACACGCACTTTGTTTAAGATTAAGTAAGTGGTACTCCTAAATGTTAACGTTCATCGACAACTGGTACGCGACTAGCAATCATCCCCGCATGCGTCCCGGTCAACTGTAAAACACCACCGGCGGTAGCTTTTAATTGCATTTGTTCGTCTAAAAAGTCCTGTGAATAAGATTTGATTAAAAAGTCGCCGACCGAGGTTGTTAACGTCTGTTGAAAATCATGATGATCAGCACTCTTTTGAATCACAGTCAAGTTAAAGTTCACATTTAAGGTACAACTAGCTTGCGTATGCGAATAATCACTTACCCCGTCATCAAAGTTTAATAGTATCAAAGCATTTGGATCATCCAGATATGGTTGCAATTTAGTTTGTGCAGCTGAATCAACTTGTAAAAACATTCTACTTAACTCCCTTTCCTTTGAGCCTCATTGATTATGATAGTTAAAAAGCGGGAAATTGCCAAGCAATTAGAATTATAATCTGTTACGCAGAGTTACTTTTGCCAGCTAGCAAAAGCTTTAACTTTACGATATTGTTGCACTTGCCAATCTGCGATTTTGTATGGTGAGTTAGGATTTTTGAGTAACTGCACTGGTAAAACAATAATTGCAACCATTGCCACAATCAATACTCCAACGCCTAACAACCAGTCTAATGGCACCACCAAGTTATTTTCTACAATATAAATGAAATAGCCCACACTGACTGGCATTAACAAACAAATCGCGGTAGCCATGCCCGGATTGTACCACGTCTTTAACGCTTTATTCATCATCAAAGCATGCCCGGGCAATTGGATCAAATTAAAGAACATAATCCCTAGTCCTAACCAAATCCAGTGGGGAAAAATTATCCCTAACAAGTAAAACAACCACGAAATGACATTAACTAACATGGAGGATAAAGTATTTCCCGAGAAATTACGATAATTCTGCGGTTCATGATAAATTCCTAAATTAATCACTAAGGCGGCACCACCAGGCAAAATGTATTCTTCAGATTGGTGCGCTAATAAAGCCATCAGACTCATCAACATAAAAACTTGTAGAGTGTTTAATTGACGGCCACCCCAAAAGCCCATATAAAACGCTAATCCCACAAACATTATTGCAGCTAAGTGCTGCCAGTGTCGACATAAAAATTTCATTGCTATTACTCCTTGTTCATTTTCTTCATATAATACTGCGCACGGTTCACTTCTTCAGTAGTAAAAGAATATTGTTTCAGTGATCCTAATTTTTTATAGATTGGCGAACGAAAAGCGACCCAATAATTAAAGGCAATCCAAATCACAGCCATTACTAAATCGAGCCATGAATATTGCCCCTGTGGGATCGCACGCCATAAATAATTAACCGAAATGGGTAATAGTCCCAATAGCGCAGTTAATAAGCCCGGATTATACCAAACTTTCATGGCCCAATTGAAATAAAACAAGTGCATCGCAATTTCTGCAAAAGCAAAAATTACTGCTGCCAAGGCTAAAAAGTGAACTTGTGGTACAAATAATGGCAAGAGGTACACGACCACAGCGAACCATTCATTGCCAAAAAATGATGAAGCTTGATTTAAATCCCACTGACGAGAATTATCATCAGTTAAATGCAATTCAATTTTCATCCCGATCCAGGGAAAACCACCGGGAAAACCCATTTCTTCATAAAAATGTAGATGTAAAACTACTAAAGAAGCCAATAACGTTTGTTGCAGCAACGTCCAGTTGCCACAAACCAAAATGACAGTCAACAAACCTGCCACATAAACTGCCCATTGGTACCAATGTTGAACTAATCGCTTCATTTCTGATGCCTCACTCGTTATTGTTTAGCTAGTCACTTTAGATTATAATAACTGCAAATAATTTTGCATAGTAACTTAATCCAATGAGAGTGAGAATTGCACAATTGTCAAATAATGAGCCAATTTATCTTGCTAAACAAACTACTAAGGCCCGCCAAACGCAGGCCGATTTTATCAGCGCATTATTAGCTTTATTAACAGATCATTCTTTTAGCTCTTTAAGAGTCATTGATGTGGTCAACAAAGCCGGTTATGCCCGCCGGACTTTTTACCATTATTTTCAATCTTTAGAAGATGTTTTAATGACCTATTTGAATCAGCTAACTTGTACCTTATTCAGTCAATTAGCCCAAGAAGATCACCAACAATTTACTGAGATTGTTTTTTACTTTTTTAACTTTTGGCAACAACATCGCCAAATTTTGTTACTCTTACAAAAAAATAAATTACTTCATTTGTTAGAACGTTCTTGGTTAGATAATTTACAACAGAGTGCCTTAGCTAACCTTCCCACGGACAACGCCAGTTATTTACAAAATTTTGCCATTGGGGGTATGTTTGCGATGTTAATTAATTGGTTAAACCGCGGTGCTACCAAGTCGCCCACTGAAATGGTGCAAATTGCCTTAGATATTAAACAACATCTGACTTAATAATCAAAAAAGCAATGTCATCAAAAATAACTGATTACATTGCCTTTTCTATTCAACAGATTAACAAATTTTATTCCCACTCAATCGTTGCTGGTGGCTTAGAAGTAATGTCATACACGACGCGGTTAACGTGGGCGACTTCGTTCGTAATGCGCGTAGAAATTTTGGCTAACACGGCCCACGGAATTTGGGCAAAGTCGGCTGTCATGCCATCAATGGAAGTTACTGCGCGAATACCAACAGTATAATCATATGTGCGCCCATCACCCATCACACCAACACTGCGCATACCTGGTAACACGGTAAAGTATTGCCAGATCGATTCCTGCAAGCCCGCTTTTTTAATTTCATCGCGTAAAATCCAATCACTGTCCCGCACAATTTGGAGTTTATCCGCTGTGACTTCTCCCAAAACTCGAATTCCCAGTCCGGGGCCGGGAAACGGTTGCCGCCAAACTAAATCGTGGGGCATCTCTAATCTTTCGCCGAGTTCACGCACTTCATCTTTAAATAACGTCCGCAAGGGCTCAATCAAGGTAAATTGCAAATCCTCAGGTAAACCACCGACATTATGGTGGGACTTAATTGTTTGCGCCGTATTAGTGCCACTTTCAATTACATCAGTATACAAAGTACCTTGCGCTAAGAAATCAATGCCATCTAACTTACGTGCTTCATCATTAAAAACTTGAATAAATTCATTACCAATAATTTTCCGTTTTTGCTCTGGATCAGTAACACCTTTTAATTTGTCCATAAACCGTTGTTGGGCATCAACCTTAATAATATTCAGACCGAACTTACCCTCTAAGCTCGCCATTACTTCCTGCGCTTCACCTTTGCGTAACAAACCATGATCGACAAAGATACTAGTTAATTGTGAACCAATGGCCTTATGTAGCAGGACACCAGTCACTGAAGAATCAACGCCGCCAGACAAGCCTAATAAAACTCGGCGCTTACCCACTGTGGCACGAATTTTAGCAATTTGTTCAGTGATAAAATCTTGCATGCTCCAATTAGCCGTAGCTTGGCAAATTTGAAATGTGAAGTTGCGTAAAATATCCAAGCCATACTCACTATTACGCACTTCCGGATGAAACTGGACACCATAAAATTGACGTTGGGTATCAGCAACTACGGCAAACGGGGTACTATCGCTCACGGCTACTGCCGTAAACTCTGCCGGGATTTGGGTCACCCGATCGCCATGGCTCATCCAAACAAATTGCTGTTGGGGCAAGTCAGCAAATAATAAATTCGTGGTATCTGAAACTTCAATTTGCGCCCGACCATATTCTGGTTTGCCTGCGGCTTGCACTTGCCCCCCCAAATCATGCATCATCAATTGCATACCGTAACAAATTCCCAAAATAGGAATCCCTAATTGCCAAATTTGCGGATCAATCGTTAAAGCATCATGATCATAAACGCTATTGGGACCCCCAGATAAGATAATACCTTGCGGTTGTTTTGCCTGGATTTCCTGCGCACTGATGGTGTGTGGTAATAACTCGGAATAAACTCCCATATCACGAATCCGCCGGGTAATTAATTGATTGTATTGACTACCGTAATCTAAAACTAAAATACTATCAACTTGCTTCGACTCTGTCATGCAATCACGTCTCCCTTTTTTAAATCAAAATCACGCGTAAAATAGCTACAAAAATTCCTAATAACAAACTAATCTGAAAATTTTGTGTCGCTAAATAAACCACGGCTAATAAACAACCAATTGCACAGTAAATAAAGAAATTAATAAAATGAAAGACTTCCATGTTCAGTAGTCCATACAAAATACCACTAATAATAATGCCTAATAAAGCATTGGTTAAAGTATTTTCTCGAAAGAAATAATTAAAGAAAAAGCCCGTGACAACAAATTGTTGTTCCACAGCCACTATAAAAGCAGAGGCCAACAAGTCAAACCAAAAAACTAACAGTCCCCGATCCAGATAGTCCGAGGAGACCCTTAATGATGGTAACCGCCCTTGCGCTTTTAAATAACTAATCAGGAATAAGAAAATACCAATAATGAGCGCTATAAAAGTCACAAAGCCAAAAAACAACCCCAATCCTTCGAATAAGTTGGGGGCTGACCCTTCAAACGATAGCTGCTCATGGCGATAGCGCCCGACCATCATTAACAAAAAAAATGCTGAAACAATCAAAAAAAGCACGGCATAAGCCCAACGGATCGACTTACTACCAATACTTAATTGTTCCAAATGCTGCGAAATTACAACCATTATTAACCAGATGACATACCAAATTCCACGTAAAGTTGGTGATTTTAAAACATTCATATTATTCTCCATTTGTAACAGTTATCCTTAGCGAATTATACCATTATCAAAGTCGCGACTACAACTTAATTATCAAAGTCAAAAGTTTTGTGACTCATCATAGGACTAAACGTGAAAAACTGCTATAATGTGATTGTTAACAAATAAAATGAAAGTGTGGTTAGAACAACAATGTTTAATAAAAAATTAACTGTTGCTGTGGCAGGTTTTGCATTCTTATTAGCAGGCTGCTCAAATTCAAATAATAGCGCAGATAATAAGCCCTTTAGCGCACACAATACTACGGGCACTAAAGTTTTTAAACAAGAAATTACAGGTAATTCCAACAAAGGTAGCAAAGTTTATTACCAAGTTGCAGATAATCCTAAGCAAAGTGTGACTGTCAAAAACGATAAGTATACGATCTCTTTACCAGCAGCAACTAAAAAGCGTCAAGTGAAAGTTAGTCAAAGCAAAGCTTTGAAAAAGCCAATTAAAGTAACGGTGCAAAAGCCGAAGAAAATTTTATCCTTGCAAGATTTTGCTAATAACTTTAATAATTCAAAGCAACTGCAAGCTAAGATGGCTGCTAAATTGCCAAAATTAAATCAACCAATGGAGCTTTTATTTAGTCCAACAACGACTTATAAAATGCTCAGTGATGGAACGAACCTCTATCGGGTTGCTTTAACTTTCAACGATTATAAGAGTAATGAAGTCAAAGCTAACGTCAATGCTTTTGCCAGTGGGTTGAAGATCAAACGGGCTGACTTGAATAACCTCGTTAAAAAAGCTAAAAGTAATAAAGGACAACAACAAAATCAGAAGTTGAATCATTACCAAGTAACCGCCGTTGTTCAAGGTAAGAAGTTAAGTATCGGTGTACTTAAATAATTAGTTAAATTGATGCCGTTTAAAAAAGATTGTGACCAAGTTTGAAACAACTTTGGTTGCAATCTTTTTTGTATAATCCAGCCCCACTCAACTAAGTTGGGAGTTGCATCTTTTAAATACAAAAATAGGATGAGATCAAAAATCTCATCCTATTACATAATAAGCCATCTATCGGGTTTGAACCGACGACCTCCACCTTACCACGGTGGCGCTCTACCTACTGAGCTAAGATGGCAATTGAGCACTTATTTATATTAGCAAACAATTACCTATTTGCCAAGCCCAATTTGTATTTATCGCAAATTTATTTTTATCTCCGTGTCCTTAATTCTGTTCACCCAAAGTCGTCCGTAATTTTACAATCGAATCCCATGGTCCCGTCAAAATTAAGTGATCATTTTGCTGCAACAACGTTTCGCCATGTGGAATTAACGGCTTGCCGTTGCGAATAATGCGACTGACCACCACATCTTTCGGCAATTGCGCCACTGTTGTTCCAGCAAAATTAGGGTTAACCAATTTAAATTCAAAGATACGTGAATGCTTCGAAGTAATTAACGGTAAAATTCGTGAAGATTCAATGGCTGAACGCAAAACGCCTGCACCCACATCAAAGGTATTGAAGAACTCAACATTAGCTTGCGTCAATTCTTGGGCCATCGTGCCAGATTTATCAGGATCTGGATTATCTAATCGAACCAAGACTCGCGGGACACCATATTTTTTAGCCGCTAACGCTAATTGAAAATTAATATTTGAATGAATGTGTGAAATCACCAAAATATCAGTATCAAAAATGCCTGCGGCAATTAATTTGGAAACATCTAAGTCTGGCAGTAAAGTAATGTCATAACTAGCTTTAAATGTGTCATAACTATCCTGATGGTTGGTATAAAGCGCCACTTCATACCATTCTTTCGGTAATTGCTGAGCGGCGGCTACTGCCAACGCAGTTGTGCCAATAATATGCACATTCGTCTTCGTCACTTTTTGTTCTTGCGGTTGGTAATATTTCTTAAACAATAACGGTCCCAGTAAACAAGTGATAATTGCCGCCAAAGTAAAAGCGCCACTTTGCTGACTAGTTAAAGCGTGAATATCTTGCGCAATGGCTACGCCGGAAATCACTAGGGTCATCGTCGTTTCCACTAACCACGTTCCCGCGATCGCGTTCGACTTAGAAAATAGACGTTTGAAGCTCCAATAAGCTGGTAATTTAGCTACTAAGAAGGCCACTAATAATAGTGGAATCAAAATTAAAGTCTTTTTCGAACTTAATAATGTTATCAAATTCAGCTTAACTCCCGTTAAGATAAAGAAAAAGGGAATTAAAAAGCCGTAGCCAATGGCATTCAACTTCACTTCCGTTGCCTTCTGTGGCTCCAAAAGTTTGATCACAATTCCTGCTAAAAAGGCCCCCAAGATATTTTCGGCCCCTACCGACATAGCGAGCACTACCAAAATAATAATTACCAAAAAGGCAAAGCGCATATCTAGTTGTGTCGTCGATTTATTGAGCTTAATGACACTTTTAAAGAAATTCCGAAAACGTGCTAACAAAAAGGCTGCTGCTAGAAAAACTAAGGACAATAACCACAAAGTCGTACCATGGCCACCTTTAATGGCTGAGAAAATCGTCAACCCCATTAAGGGAATAATTTCTCCTAAGACACCAAACAATAATAATGTTTGACCATAAGTATTACCCAATAAATTATTTTCCTTTAAAATTCCAATCATGACGCCTAGAGAAACTGTCGCAAATAAGATTGATGATAAGAAAACGTCCTTAAACAAGCCACCCACGGCAAATAAAATTCCTAAAACAATACAAGCAACTAACGTTGAGCCATAAGCGATGGCTGCCGTTTTTAATGGTGAGACATTGTCTGCTGTTTGGGCCCGCTTAATTTCTAAAGTGGTGGTCGGTTCCGGTTTTTTAAATAATGAAAAATCAATTTCCATCCCGCTTAAAAACAACAACATGATGGTTCCCAAAGTAGCGAGCGTATCTAAAACGGAATTAATGTGAATCACATTCAAACAACTTTTGCCTAAAATCACCCCAACAATAATTTCCGCAATGTTAGACGGTATCAAAGAAACTTTGAACCGCGCCAAAATCGTTGGTGTCAAAAAAGCCGCCAACGCCACAATAACTAATGAAAGATCCATGCTAATAACTACCCCTCTGTTGACTAATATGTAGTACCATCAATGATTTGCTGAAACAGCAAAATTGACAGCATTAATTATACTATGAATTGTCAACTGTCGGTAGTCTCATTAACAATTTAAAAAGCTTCCACGATTTCTAATATACCAGCGACAAAGAAATAAGTTGCCGCCAACGCCACGATCAATATGGCAGCTAACATTGGACGAAATAATAAGCTGACGCCCGCAACGATACTCAAAATTGCCAGCCCAATAATTAGCCAATGATAACTTTTGCCCATAGTATGGTATAAAGGCGCAATACTAATTTCTGCCAGACCATCAACAATAAACCAAATGGCAAAAATATAAATTAAAGTAGAAACTGCCAATGGTAAATTGAATAAGAAGATAATGCCCAAAATGATATCTACAATGGCTGCAAAAATTAACCACCCCGTCTGCCGTTTTGTTACTTTCCTCAAGCGATAGCTTAACCATAATTGATAAACGCCACGCACGAACGCAAAAATACCAACTACGACAATGATGGACAATAAGCCGGTCAGAGGATGGCTCATAATCAAGTAGCCAACATACAAAGAAAATATTCCAATAATTAGACTAAAGAAATCAAACTTCCGGGTCTTCATCAACTATTCGCCTCGATTTTTAAAATTAAATTGCACGTTTTTTACGAACACTTTATAATGAGCATAGTATCCTAAATTATAGGGGGTAGCAAGAATTTGTCACCCAGTCAAGAAAATTATTTAAAAAACATTTTTGAATTACAGCAAAGCGCACAAAAAGTTACGAATAAGCGCTTGGCAGCCATGATGAATGTTAGTGCCCCATCCGTTACTGAAATGCTCTTGACCCTCAGTCAAAATGGTTTTATCGAGCACACGCCATATAATTCCATTGCCTTAACTGCCAAAGGTCAAGCTTTAGCAGAAAAGTTAGTCCAGAAACATCGACTTTGGGAAGTCTTTTTAGCTGACAAATTACACTATCCATTAGTGGAAGTTCATCCGGAGGCCGATGCTTTAGAACATGCGACTGATGCCCAAATGACGGCTGCTTTAAATCGTTATTTGAACTTTCCACAAAAGTGTCCACACGGCGGTATCATTCCGGGCAATGGTCAAGGCGAAACCGATGCCGATGATCTCATTTTAAGTCAGGTGAAACCTAATCTGCCCGTCAAAATCGTGCGGATTTTTGATAATCGCGACTTTTTGGCACATTTTGCTAGCTTAGGCTTAAAATTAAACCAAGTTATTACCGTTACGGAACACTCCAGCTTTGATCATTCAGTTTTAATCATTACTGATGAGCAACAAAAGATTTCTTTAAGTCAAAAATTAGCTAATTACATTTTTGTCGAACCAGTTAATGAAGCATGAGTAAGGTTGCTTACCAATTAAGTATTTCTTCAAATTACAATGAACACAAAAAAAACAATACCAGTTCAGACTAATGGTCCTTTCTGGTATTGTTTTTTTGTTACTTATTATTCAGCTAAAATTGAGCTTTCATGCGAACAGCCAAAATATCTTGATAAAAGGCGGCATAACTAGCTGCTTTATAAGGTGCTACATATAAGTTAGTCAACCCGAAAGTTAAACCATTCAGTATATCCCAGCCTAAAAAGCTCAGATCCAACATAAATAACCGCCATTTATTGCCCCGCATCATTTGCCAACTAAACCAAAGAGTTTTCAAAGTCTGGGTCCAAGATAATTTTTGAACTTGAGAAAGATCTTTCAGGATAAAGTAAACCATACGTAAACCATAACTAAAATAAAGCCCGAAAATCCATAATAGTTGCAAGCCTAATTCAAAAATGCCATAGCAAATCAACCATAAAAACAAAACGCGAAAGAAATACACTCCCGAAAAGACTTGTAAACTTTGCGATACGCCGCCTTTATAATTCAGACCACGCGTCCAATTTAAAGCTGCGAACTGAGTGCCAATCGCTACTAAAGCGTAAGCTAATTGTGCTTCAAGGCTATACCATAATAATTTAGGGCTGGCACTAACGAACTGCTGCACAACACGATATAATTGCTGTGAATCTAACCCACTAGGTAATTGATTAGTTATTTTTACGGCTAAACAAAAAATTAAATAAATAATCAACATTAATACTAGAGTCGGTACTAATCCCAAATACAACCAACTGCGCGGATGTTTCGCTAAATTGAGACGGGCTTGACGCTTAATTTCATAAATATTTTGGGGAAGTCGCAATCTTTTTTACCTATTCTTTCTAACTACCCTTGGATGCGAACCAAAGTGTACTTCTTTTTACCTTTACGAATAATCACAAATCGCCCATCAAACGCCTGGGTTGGATCTAATTCATAGTTAACGTCTTGTTGACGTTGACCATTAACATAAATTGCTCCGTTTTGAATATCTTCACGAGCTTGACGTCTTGAAGGTTCAATTTGGGTTTGATCAACCAAAAATTCCACCAAGTTACTAATTTGACCAGTAACACTCACTGATGGCACCGAGCTAAAACCTTGTTCAATTTCTTGCGCAGATAAAGCAAGTAAATCTCCACTAAACAAGGCAGCTGAAATTTTTTCTGCTTCATCAACAGCCGCTTGACCGTGCACAAAGCGGGTAACTTCTTGAGCTAATACGCGTTGGGCTTCCCGTTTTTCCGGAGCTGAATGCATTTGTTGTTCTAATTGCGAAATTTGGTCTTGATCTAAGAAAGTAAAGTACTTCAAGTACTTAATCACATCTCGATCATCAGTGTTAAACCAAAATTGGTAAAATTCGTACGGGCTAGTTTTCTTCGGATCTAACCAGACTGCGCCCCCTTCCGTTTTACCAAATTTAGTCCCATCGGCTTTCAGTAAGAGCGGAATAGTTAAGCCAAAGACTTGCGTATCATTGCCTTCAACTCGGTGAATCAAATCAATGCCCGCGGTAATATTGCCCCATTGATCACCACCACCAATTTGCAAGCGAACTTGATGTTGGCGATAAAGCGTTAAGAAGTCAATCGCCTGTAAAATTTGATAAGTAAATTCAGTATAAGAAATCCCTACTTGTAAGCGCGAAGAGACAATCTCTTTATTCAACATTGTATTGACATTAAATAATTTGCCGTAATCTCGTAAAAAGGTGAGTAAATCAATTTTTGACAACCAATCATAGTTGTTAACAATTTCAAAGTTATCAGTTCCAAATAAAGCCACCATCTGCTTAGTTAAAGCCGCTTGGTTCTTTTGCACTTGCTCCATGGTTTGTAGAACACGTTCAGATTTTTTACCCGACGGATCGCCAATTGAACCCGTTGCTCCGCCAATAACGATCACTGGTTTATGACCTAATAATTGAAATCTCTTTAAAATCATAAAAGTTACTAAATGACCCACATGTAACGAATCACCGGTCGGATCAACCCCACAATATAGTGCAATCTGATGATCTTGAACATAAGACTTTAAACCTTCTGCATCAGTTTGTTGATTAATGGCACCGCGCCAAGTTAATTCATCAATAATATTTTTAGTCACGAACCTCACTCCTTTAGCAAGTATTTATCTTTCATTATAGCTAATTTTAACTAGAAAATTGACCCTAATTTTTTACTTTTGTGTTAGCTGATTCTTTAGCATGGTACAAATCTTTCTCAATTGTAAAACGCGGTCGTTGTTTTACTTCTTGAAAAATTTTCCCCACATATTCACCAATCACACTAATGCAGATCAGTTGCACACCACCTAACGCCCAGATTGAAATCATTAACGACGACCAGCCAGATACTACGGCGCCCCGTATTTTCTGCACAATAGTATACAGTAATAATAACAAGGCTACTAGCACAATAAAAAAGCCTAGACCCATGATTAATTTAATCGGCGCAATTGAAAAGGAAGTAATGCCATCAATAGCTAACTTCAACATTTTACTTAACGGATACTTGGATTCCCCTGCGACACGCGCTGCCCGTCGGTAATAGACTTTAGCACTCTGAAAACCGACTAATGGTACCAATCCCCGTAAAAACAAATTGCGTTCGGGATAATCTAATAGTACTTGAACAGCTCGTTGGCTCATTAATCGAAAATCTGCCGCATCCGGAATCATTTTAACTCCTAAAACACTCATCACTCGATAAAATAGTTCGGCCGTTGAACGTTTAAACGCACTATCAGTAGCGCGATTATTGCGTACACCATAAACTACTTCGTAGCCTTGATGATACTTGCCTACCATTTCAATGATGGCTTGGGGGTCATCTTGTAAATCCGAATCAATCGACACTACCATAGCGGAATCATGCACCACAGTACTTAAGCCAGCTAGTAGCGCACCTTGGTGCCCAAAATTACGGCTGAGTTTAACTCCGGTCACGTTTTGATCAGCATTACTATATTGTTCAATTAACGACCAAGTTTGGTCTTTACTGCCATCATCTACCAAAACGATTTGACTATCAGTCGCGATTTGATGTTGAACAATCAGCTTTTGTAAGACTTGTTTTAAAACCGGAATGGATTGCGGCAAAACCGCCTGTTCATTAAAACAGGGCACCACAATACTTAATTTATTTGTGCTCACTGACCGCACCTCGACTCTTTTATCCCCATCCAAAACTGATTAACACCCACACTGGCAATGATCGCTAATATCGGCACGAACTCTAAGCGATAACGCCCTTGCACTTCGATGATTAGTTGCGCGCAAACGTAGGCAAATAACACCAGTAATAAGAGATTAAACTTTGAATTACTGGACTGCTTCAACCACAATACCACAGCTCCCAGCAACACTAATCCCATCTCAATCACACTAATCCCGTAAGCAATAATCGTTACCCACCAAGTATGTCGTGGCGTATGATTTTGGTCAAAAAGGGAAAAAGACAGCGTGTTAGACGGATTAGACCATAGAACAAAAAATTTCTTTACAAATAATTTCAGCCAGAGGTGATGCTTGTTCAAATAACGAATATGCTGCTGGGTGACATTTTTTTCTTTGTGTAACATCACTTGCCGGCTATCATGTAAATTAAACTGGTGCCGTACTTCATTTGAGTAAGCGCCAGCGGTCGGATAATTTAAGCCCATGACAAATTTCCATTCACTATCTCGATTACTTAATCCGTACGCGTTTAAACCAGATAATTTAATGGCAGAGCCCAAACTAGCCAGTAGCAAAAAATAAACTGCGACTAAACCCAATAGCTGAGCTATTGAAGATTTCCAGTTGCTTGGTACTGTCCACAACCGATAAATAAGCCAAAATACGATAATTCCAGCCACAAAAACGATCCCTAAGGGCCGTAAGACATTGCCGAGTGCTAAGCAAATTCCCGCTGCTAACCAGTGAAACGGTCTAGCATCAATTAGCAGAATAAAGGTCAACAAGAAAAAGATTAACGCCAAATATTGGCTGGTCACCCGATTGTTCAGTGCCCACCATTCCAGATTAATCCCAATAAAAAATACACTAAGGCGACTAATTGTTACTTGGTGGAATAACTTTTGTGCCAACACATAAGTTAGAGCTAGCACCACAACTTGTTGTACGACCGTGAACCATTGAAACAGTCGCAAATTAACACCAAATAGTTTAATAAAACCCATTACGTAAACTAAAAAACCGGTTTGATAAGCCCACTTAGAAAAATAACTGTTATCAGTATGATAAATCGGGTGTCCGTGAACTGCTTGAGCGCCCAATTGCCAAAATTTATGATAGTCACTAAATTGTTTAGTTGGTGTTTGATAAATCCAAGCTAAAAAAAGCCCCGCAAAAATAATTAATAAAAGTGTGACCACCACTAAATTGTTAATTGGTTGATCGGGAATTTTGACTAATAACCAGGTGCAAACTGTGATTAAGCCTAGTAGCAAACACCAACTCACTACCAATAGCCACCGATCTGTACCTACCTGTTCTTTTAACAGCGTCCAACTATTTAAAATGGCTCCGACAACCATCAAGCCACCAAAGCCAATTAAAACCAATTTTAAAACTTTAGTCATCCATGATTGGAAAGTTGCACCCATCAAGCAATAGAACCTTCCTTTTTCTTCAAGTAATCAGCTAAACGCGTGACCGTCGTTTTAATTTTTTCCATGCTGGCAGCATAACTAATCCGCAAATAACCAGCACCTCCTAAACCGAAGAAACTGCCTGGTAATAAAGCCAACTTTTCTTGTGCAATTAACTCTTGCGCCACTAGGACGTCATCTTGCGGCAAACTGGCTGGCAATTTAATAAACAGGTAAAAAGCTCCCTGCGGTTTAGAAGTTTGAAAACCTAACTGTGTTAAATGTTGATACAAGTAATCCCGCCGTTTTTGATATTCCACTTTCATCGCTTTTGTATCATCTTGACCAGCTGTCAAGGCCGCAATGGCCGCATCCTGACTAACTTCTGGAATGGAAGTGGTAACTAATTCATGCACATGTAACAAATGAGCCATAATTTTTTGGGGACCACAAACATAACCCACGCGCCAACCAGTCATCGCATGCGATTTAGATAAACCGTTCATTAAAATTGTTTGCTCCGGTAAAAACTTCGCTAAACTAACGTGTTGAACATCATAAGATAGTTCACTATAAATTTCGTCACTCAAAACAAAAATTTCAAATTGCCGTAACACATCAGCTAACGCTTGTAGCTGCTGTTGATCATAGGTTACCCCTGTCGGGTTATTCGGATAATTCAAAATAATAGCCTTAGCTTTCGGATGTTGTTGTAACAACGTTAATAAAACTTGAGGATCAATCCGAAAATCAGTTTGTGAAGTATCTAAATAAACTGGTTTTGCTTGGTTTAATAAGATATCCGGTTCATAAATAGTAAAACAAGGTGTCGGTAAAATTACTTCATCACCAGGATTTAATATTGCTGTTAAAGTGGTATAAACACTTTCCGTCACACCAATTGTAGTGACAATTTGTGTTTTGGGATCATATTGTAGATCATATTTGGTCTTTAAAAAGTCCGCAATTGCCTGTGTTAATTCAGGTTTGCCTTCCGGAATTGTATAGTGCATCTTATCATTTAAAATTGCTTGACTAGCCGTTTCACGAATATGCTGGGGCGTAATAAAATCTGGTTCCCCGACTGTCATATTCACAATGCCTGGTGTTTGATTAGCTTGAGCATTAAACAAAAAAATATCTTGTGGTTTTAACTGCAATGCAGCTGTACTCATTTTGGATTCTAAATCACTCATGTCAATCTTCCCTTCTTGGATTACCTAGAACAATCAGTTGTCTTTTGAAATTCTTTACCATCAGACTCTGCTTGCTAACTTATTAGCAAACTCTGTAAGCTTTTATTATACAGCTAAACCCGTTTTTGAACCAATAACTCTCAAATTACCGTTTGCAAAAACGTTAATACCCACTGATTAAACTGCGACGCTTCTTCTAAATGCGGTAAGTGCCCCGAATTTTGAAAAATCTGGGCATAACCTTTGGGAGCTAACTGCAAGCATAAGTCGACATAACCGGGGTGCCAAATCGGCGAATGCACACTACCTAAAAATAATTGCGGTAACAAACAGGTAGCAATCACATCGCGCCAATCTTGCAACAAGTGATTAGTTAATAAGGGCACATTTAATTCTGGATCAAATGGATGCGCCTGCTGTTGTGCTTTCAATGCTTGCCAAATTGGTGTTGGTACTTGTTGATAAGTCATTTTCGTTTGTAAAATGCGCTGTTGCTGTTGCCGCACAGTTTCCCAAGTTAGATCTAAAGCTCCGTATTGCCAATGCGGCGTATTCAAAGCTTTAGGGGATTCATCCACATCAACTAACGCTTTTATGCGCTGCGTTCCAAACAAACTAACATAACACCACATCACGGCTGCGCCCATGGAATGACTAATTAAAACTGCATTATGTAAGTCCAAGGCCGCAAATAATTCCGCCAAATCGGCGGCCAAGCGAGCAATTCGTAAATTATGCCGCGTCCGTTGTGATTGACCGTGATTGCGTTGATCAATCGTCACTACTTGATAGTGTTGTTGCACAAAAAAATCGACTTCTTGTTGCCATTCTAACTGCGTTCCAGAATAACCCGCAACAAAGACTAAGACTGGTCCCTGCCCACGGACTTGATAATTTAACTGGATTCCGTCACTTGTTGTCAGCCACATCCTAAGCATCTCCTAAAATGTTCAGCATTAAAATTAACTAATTTTAAACTACACTTTTTTGGAAGGGGGTTCAAGTCCCAAATAGCAGACTACACCACCGGATGAACAAAAGCTGAGCACTATAATTTTCACCACTAAAATAAGACTGCAACAAGCCGAAATGGTTCATTTTTGAACACTAACTTTGCTTGCTTCAGTCTTATACTTTTACTAAAAATTATTGACCAAAATATGCCCAATAGCACTGATCAACTGCTAATTTTAATTGCTCTAAGCTATGCTTTTGCTCGCGACAACATTGTTGAGCTGGTTGCGAACAAATTAAGCACTGTCGTTGTCTACGACCAACATCGGTCCGTGATAAACACTTGTCTGAACCATACGGCCAAATATCAATTTTAAATAAACAGCCTAAAGTAAATTGATCTTCAAAGCGAACCATTCGCCGTTTAATTAGCACTGAGCTTTCTGACAAAATCAAAAAAGCTTCTGGCCCTGTCAGTCGATGTAAATAGTTCTCAAAATAAATTATAGGCAGTTGTTCTTTGGAACAAATTAATTCTAGTTCTTTTAAACCTGCAATAAAAACTCTACGTAAAGCTTCATTATTCTTGACATTGCCAGGAATTATCAACCGAATTGTTAAAAGTACATCCATACGGTAATTTTTTGTCAGAGTTGCTTGTTGTTGAGTACGCCAAATTTGATTCTGCTTCATGGCAGCTAATGTAATCGGCGTCCCGTGGTCAAGTATTGTCATCGTCTACTACACCTTATCAATTATCTGAAATTACAGATATGCTTTAATTTACTCGCGCTAAGTTTAACATAATGTTCATAAGACACAAGTTATTTTAATGATTAATTTGGAAGATTAAAAGTCTCAGAGCTTATCAAAACTCTAATTAATTGCCGAAACTCTCACTTCTCATCATGTCCTAATTTTAGCACGCAAAAATTAGTGGTATAGACAACTACACTAACATTTTGCAGTTAGTTTATTCAGTCGGCTTAGTTGTAAAATGGTGCTGTAATTTGCTAAAAATGTGGTGATCAGCCCAGCCAATGACAAAACCTTGGCAAAACAGTGAGAACAAAGTTCCAATGCCCACGGACTGCAATTGCCCTGAACGTACCCAGCAATAAATCATAATTAATACTGGAATAATATAACTAACAATTTGCCCCCACGCAGCATTTCCGTGAAAAAAATGAAACCGTAATAAAAAACTAAATTCATCATTAGGATGTAACATCACATTCACACGTTGATACACGGACACTGCCGTGGCAATTAAGCAAACACCTAAAATATCGAGAATTAAGCGCCAAATTAATGGTAGTTGGGGAACTTTCAATAAAGTAAACCAATGATTACTAAATTGCACGAGATAACTAAAGCACAGTGCAAACAACATATTACTGATAAACATGGTCAAATCTAATTTTTGACTAATCAGAGTGTTTAAGCACTGAACTAGCAATGCATAAACCAACAAAATTGTACCTAAGCTCCAAGAAATTTGACCTTCGAGATTAACCGCTGAGGCCGTCCAAACAGCACTACCTAAATGAGTAGCAACTGTTAAGCCATTGGCCAGTGAATTTAAAATAATGGAAAAGCCCAAATAAAAAATCATTTCGGAACTTTTGAGACGTCTTCTAGTTCCATCAGCTAATTCAATCATATGATTACATTTTCATCCGTTTCAATAAGGTTCGTTCCAATGCTACATAAATTAACGGTACTATGATAAAAGTCGCAAGCGAATTAATCAAAGTCGCTGGCAAACTAACAAACGCATTAATCATCGCCACGTGTAATTGCGTTCCAACCATTAACCCTTCAATAATTCCCGTACACCAAGAAGTTAACAACTTAATAGCCCCCGCGGCAAACGATACTACATACAATTTACTGATCCGCTTGTCAGTTACATAATGTACTCGTTTAAAGACCCAGGAAGTGACAAAGGCTAAAATCAAAGCTTCCAAAATGGTTAACCACGACGTTGCCGCATAACCATTGAGAATATCAAATAGTCCCAGACCAATCATCGAAGCTAACGCACCTGCTCGAAAGCCTAGCAACATGACTGAAATAACCGCAAAAGTATTGCCAAAATGAATAAAGGGCCGCCCCGTTGGTGCTGGCAAATAAATTCGAAACAGACTAATTCCAATAAAAATAATTGCGGCACACAAACCGGTAAAAATCGTTTTCCGTAATGTTTTTGATGTCATTTTCTCATCCTCAATTGTTCTAAATCGGCCGCGATTGTCGCTACTTGGACATCACTTTGCTCTATTGGTGTTAATGTTACTGCCTTCGTCGTTAATCGTGTTGCTGTTTGCACTGCTGCTAACCAATCCATTTGCTGTAGTAAACAACCAGCCAAAATACTGGTAAATAAATCACCACTACCGCTCACAGAATGATGAGCTTTCGGATACGCTAAATATTGTAATTTTCCTGCCACGAGATAAGCGCAGCCAATCTTGTCCTGCTTAGCGACACCGGTAATCACTACTTGATTGCCTTTAATTTGTTGTGTTAATTGCTTCAGTGCTTGAACTAATTGGTCTGGAGTCGTAATTGTGGTATTTAATAACAGCTGCGCTTCTGTGAAATTCGGGGTCAAAACATCAGCGAATGGTAATAACTGGCGTTGCGCTTTCACATAATCATGATTCAATAAACCATACAATTGACCATGATCAGCCATCGCAGGATCGAGCACGACTAACGGCAAGTGATGCCTTGCTAAATATTTTTGCCAAATAGTAACTAATTGCTTCGTACCCAAATAACCAAGTGCCAAACCACTAAACGCGACTTGATCCCAATAAGTTAGCACTTGCTGGAGCCATTGACTCACATCTAATTTAGGCGCCTGCACGTCATGTCCTGGATGCGTTGCCAAAATGTTAACTGGTAAACTGACACTAGGTATTCCCAAATTTTGCAAGACAGTGGTCGCTACCTGCAAAGACATACTGCCCCAACTGGACCAATCTTCAGCTACTAAGAAGTGCTGATCTGGTCTACTTATTGGCACGTTTGACATAACTTCCGTCTTGCGTATTAATTTCCAGTTTTTCACCAACATTAATAAAATCAGGAACGGCGACCACCAAACCTGTATTCATTGTTGCCGGCTTATTCGAACCCGCTGCCGTAGCCCCTTTAATTAAAGGTTGCGTGTCCGTCACCGTCAATACAACAGTTGTTGGTAAACTAATTCCAACCACCTCAGAACCATAAAAATCAATTTTTACTTCCATATTTTCCATTAAAAATTTCATTTCCTGGGAAATAATTGCCAAAGGAACTTCATATTGATCATATGTTTCCAAATCCATAAACACCGCTACATCATCTTGCGTGTATAAGTATTGTGCCGCTTTTGTATCAATAACTGCTTGCTCCAATTTAACATCTGGATGCATGGTTGTGTCGACAATTGAACCACTGCGCAAATCCTTAAGCTTCAAGCGCATTACAGTATTGCCCTTACCTGGCTTATGATGATCAGCCTTCATTACCTTGATTAATTTGCCATCTTGAATAAATGTCATCCCAGCACGTAAACTTACTGCTTCAATCATAATGTCTCTCCTCCAAATCCTTAATTACCTATCATTGTAGCAGATCTAGCCAAATAGTTAAGTCTAGAACCATTAATTACGCATGATTCTTTTTGTAAACTATATAAGTGGAGACTAAAGTTGAATACTAACTACGTGCGACGCTCAAGTAAGAATTTTTACTTTAATGAGATAAATAAAACTTCTAACTTTTGGAACACTATAAAGAAAAAACAAATTTTCAAAAATGCCGAAAATAAGAACCTTAGTAAATTTGAAAATTAACAAAAGCAATTTATAATGTGTAAGTATAAAGATTAGGTGTATCCATACCATAGTTGGACTTGAAAAGTAGAGATAAAATAGGGCTCTACTTTTTTATAGGAGAAAAGTAAATATGGATTTATACACAGTTTCTGATATCCATATTAATTATGCTCATCAATTAGCACCAAAAGTTTCAATTCAAAATACATATCAAAATCATCGTGATTATTGCGGAATCGTTTTTCAAAATGGCAAATTCAATTATTTCGCACCATTATCCAGTTACAACCCACAGAAAGAACAACGGATGAAAACACGATCTCGGGTCATTATTAAAATATTTGAAAAGAACAATATCAATAATCGCCTAGGTTACATCTTATTAAATAACATGTTACCAGTACCAACAACTGAATTAAGTTTAGTGAATATTGATTTAAACAATCACAATCGAAAGGACAGAATGTTACTTAATCAATATCTTTACATTTCTGATCCAATGGTTAGCAAACGCATTCTTAAAAAGTCACAAACCGTCTATCGTAAAAGGTATCTGTAAAAAGACACTTACTACTGCAACTTATGTAATGATTTTCAATTATTGGAACACGCACTTACGCAATTTGAAACTAATTAAATTTTGTAAACAAAAAAGACTGAAACAACGAAAATTGTTTGTCAGTCTTTTTTTCTAATATAGGTCTTTCTAGCCTAATTTAGTCTTGCTAATGATATTTAATTGATCATCCAAATCATAAACTACAGGTTGACCAGTAGCCATTTCAACATCCATGATGTCTTCATCAGAAATGTCTTCAATATACTTAGTCAAAGCCCGCAAAGAGTTACCATGAGCAGCAATGATCACATTCTTGTTGTCTAACAACTTCGGCGCAATCTTATCTTGCCAGAATGGAATAACCCGTTCCAAAGTAACCTTTAAGTTTTCGCCACCAGGAATAGCCCGTGGATCTAAGTCAGCATAACGCCGATCTTGTGCTGCAGAACCTTCATCACTGGCATCCAATAATGGTGGTAAAGTATCGTAAGAACGCCGCCAAATATGGACTTGTTCATCACCATATTTATCAGCTGTTTCTTGCTTGTTTAATCCTTGTAAAGCACCATAATGACGTTCATTCAAACGCCAAGATTTTTCTTCCGGAATCCATAATTGACCGGCTTCTTCCAATGCATAGTGCAAAGTCTTAATAGCCCGTGTCAAGACAGAAGTATAAGCTTGATCAAACTCAATGCCTTCAGCCTTCAATAACCGACCCGCATTTTTAGCTTGTTCAACGCCTTCTTCACTTAAATCCACATCAACCCAGCCAGTGAATTGATTTGATAAGTTCCATTGGCTTTGGCCATGACGAATAAATACTAATTTTGCCATAATCGCAATACCCCTTTTATTAGGTTTACATTCTCACAAGATATTATATGTTTTCAGTAAACTAGTGTCAATAAGACCACTTGACCAAAAACCGCAACCGCGTGTGCTGTAAGCCAAGTATCAACAAGTAACAAAGCACAGCTGCAATAACGACTAAGCCATAACGTAACGTTGTACTATGAATTTGATAATACAAAAAATTGTAACCAATTTTCATTAATAAGTAATGACTAAAATACATCACCGTACTTAAATTGCGCCACCATTTAGCATGTGGCAAATGGAGCGGTATTTTTAAAGTTATCATAAATAACACGGGAGCTAACAATAAGTAGCTCACTAATTGATCACTGTGACCATGTCCTTGTAAGACAAAATGTAACTCACAGTAAGCTATGATAAGCGCGGCAACCAACGTCGTGCCCAAGATTTTCCAACTTGGCAAAGTCGTTAAATGGACAATAAATTGGCCCAAATAAACATAAATCGGACCAACAAATAGTGTGCAGGCGATTAAAATACCGGTGTTCACAGGTACATAGGCACTAAAGAACACAATCGTCAAAAAAATAATTAAGGCAGTGCTAAAACTCAATTTAGGTCTTTTACGTCCCCACCAATAAACAAACCAAACTCCAAATAAGAGTGCATTTAAATACCAGCCTACTAACATGGTCCAAGGACCCACCAGTAACCATTGACCACAAGTATATAAAAAACGTGGCAAATTCCAACCATATATGCGAAAGCTATCCCACGCATCACGCCCAATATAATACCCGTATAAGATTAACCAAAAAATATACAACTTACCAATCCGCACCGTATAATTTTTTAAAGCTGGCAAACGATCATGATGGACATTAATATGACGCGCCAATAAAAAACTTGCAGCAATAAAAAATAATGGCACAGCCATCCGAACTGTCAAAGTAAAAAAATGACTGTGACTCAAGCGGTCTAAAACATCAACAAAGCCTGTATGAATACTAACTACTGCTAAAGCAGCTAAGATTTTCATTGCATCCAGACTATCAATTTGCTGCTTGCGCATTAATCAAAAGATCCTTTCCTAACTTATTTAACAAAATAGATATCACTTTATATTTTAGCATGGATTGCAACAGCAAAAAAAAGCTGGCGACTTTCGAATTAATGACCAACTAATGCTGCTTCATTAATCGCCCTGTCTCAGCTTTTATAAATTATAATTTAGTATTCTTACTGTTCATCATCCGCATTCACAATGGAAACATTAACTTGCCCTTGCGTCAATTCACTTAAACGTTTTTGATCATCAGCCGATTTAACTAAAATTCCAGCACTCAAGCGTTCCGTCAATGGCAATAACTGTGAAACTTCAGTTTGTTGCTGTTTAAAATCATCAATATAAGGCATTACTTGATAATTAGCATCCGGATATTCTAGCAGAATCATGCAAACCGGTGAGCTCAGGGGAACAATAATCGTCGTCTTATCATTTAAGACCTTATTGACCAGCCACCAAGCTGCAAAATCTTGCTCCGTTTCAAAAGCTTGGACTAAAGAATTATTATGATTGAAGACCTGAACCCGCGGTTGGGATTCTTGATAATTCAAAATCACCGCCAACGTGCCATCTAAACGATAAAAATTCTTACGCAACAATTGATCTTTCGCCCGACTATCAAAAAACTCTGTTACCAGATTAATTCCTGCTTCATTTAAATAGTCTAAGCTTAACAATTGACCGTTATAGTAGTGGTAGATATTAGCTGGTTGCCCGTCTTCATCCTTGACCACCTTCATCACTAAACTATCTCGCTCATAAATGCGATCAATATTTTGTTGCGAGTCCGTTTCTACACGTGCATGAGGGCTAATTTCAATGCCCATCCCAGAACGCTTCACATTGGCTTTGGCGTCTGCTTCAGTTTGAAAATATTGGTACAAGTTTAATAATTGTGATTCGGGATTAACAACCCCTGCGTCCAGGTTATCTTGCCAATTGGCCGCTAATTCTTCATCAAAGTTTAATGTCACTAAATTAGGCAACACATGAAATGAATCTAAATAAAAATTCAAATTAGCTAAATCATCAGTACTTTCATCATCCGGTTGGGCCAAACGTTCTTCTAAAACTAAATACTGTTGTCCTTTTTCAAACATAACCTCACCAGAAATAGCATCGGTTCCAAACCAGCGTTTCAAAGAATCATTAATTTGTTGAATTTGTTGCAAGTCGTAATTAACATTTTGAGCATATGGGTCGTCACTCTCTTGCTTTCTTTGAAGCGTTTGATGATAAAAAGTCCGACTGCTCAGTAATTGCCCCTTCAATACGTGCTTCAATTCTTGTTGTTCAGACTTGAGATTGGTTAATTGTTCTTCAGTTTGACGCCACTGATCCCAACCGGTATTCTTCGAAGCCGTTTTTTCAGTGACTTCATTAACTGTCACATTGGGCTTATTAAAATTACTGGAGTGATATAAATTGGTATCATTATTCTGAGGCGCAGGATTTTGCACGGGATATTCAGCAACATCTTGAAAATAACCCGAATTATTGGCGTTAGCCGCGTTTTGATCATTGGCCGGCGGATTTTGAACTGGCATCTGCTGAGTCGGTTGGCCCATGGAAGCATTCGGGTCCTGGACGGGCATTTGTTGTGTTTGCTGATTCAACGCCGCGTTGGGATCTTGCACTGGCATCTGCTGCGTTTGTTGATTCAAAGCTACGTTATTCGGGTTTTGGACCGGCATTTGTTGTGTTTGCTGACTAGCACCACCATAATTGTTATTATTCATCGCCTGATTCGGCATCATATTCGGATTAGGTTGTTGATTATTAGCCATTTGTTGTTCTTGCGGCTGATTAGAATCCGATTGTTTATTAGAATGTTGCTTATTAAATAATGACATATAAAATACCTCACTCTATTACCAACTAATATCAGTTTAACATAAAAGTAATATACAGAACACTAACTTTCATCAGACTTTAATTGTTTTAACTTTTAGTAAATCCAAAAAGAAAGTAAAAATTGGAATACCCACAATTAACCCCCAAGTACCCCACATTTTTTGGGCAATGAGTAACACTACGAAGGTCACAAAAATCGGCAAGTTGGTGCGACTAGACATTAACTTGGGATTTAAGACATAGGTTTCTAGCGTATGAATTAATAAAACAGCAATCCAGATATAAATCATTGGTTGCCAACCGCCCACAGAATAAGCCACGATTGACAATGGAACCAAGGAGATAATTACACCCGCTACCGGAATCATGGACAACACAAAAATCATGACTGCTAAACTCGGAATACCTGGAAACTTCAAAATAATCATGACAATACTCGTTAAAATTGTATTGACAACCGCAATCACCAACTGGGCTTCTAAAACTACGCCAAAGGTGTTCACAAATTTTTGGGCAAAATAATTAATATCTTGAAAGAACCATGCCAAGTGTCCCTTTTGAAAAGAACGCCCAAAATCATTCATTTTATCAGCATCAAAACTATAAAAATAACTCAATAAAAAGGATAAAACGATTGTAACACCTAAAGCCCCGACACTAGTCAAATATTTCACTACTTGAGCAACACCTTTTTTGAGCTGATCATCTAATTTTAAACTTTTCAGACTATCGACGATGTAAGCCAAGACCGAATTATTTTGCACTTGATTACTATTATAAAAACTAAATAATTTTTTGGATAATTGCACCGTGGAATTAATGATATTAGGAATATAGTGCGTTGCAAACAGATAAATCACCCCGATAATAATTAAGTACAACGGAGTGACAATCCAAAACGGCGACCAGTGCAGGCGTTTTTGCACCCACCGGACAAAATTAATGGACAAAAAAGTAAAAATAAACGTTAACAAGACGATACTCATGATCCCTCGCATTAACCAAATAACAAAAATGCATAACAACAACACCACACTCCGGCGCAGTTGCTGATTTTGTAAAAACTCTCGATATAATTTCATGTGGTCACCTCATTAATTCCACGTAATATTCGCAATTGGTAATTTTAATTTTAGATTCTTAAACCCCGTCCACGTAGTGGTCGTGGAATCACTATCGGGTTGTTGTAATAGATATAAACGCTGTTGATAAACACCAAAAACCAAGAATTGACCAGCGGGGGTATTCACGGTGTGTTTACTTTTTTGATCTTGCAAAATAGCCGGTTCTAATAACGCCACGTATTGGCGAGTTGGTTGTTGATGACCTTGACGATCAATTCCGGTAAAGCTTTTAGCATCTTGTGTAATGCTAAATTTGCCCGCCAAATTAATACCAATTCCCGCTAACGTATTATCATGTTGACTAGCATTAACTGCAACATATTGCCTTAAATCTGCATTCGAGGTAACTGGCGCTTTCTTTAAATCTTGATAATGCTGATACAACCTATCGTACTGCTGCTTTAAAGTGGGGCCTGCTTTGGCGTTTTCATAGAGCTGAACACCGTCAGTCGTGGACTGCTTTTGATCAGTCCATGCTGCTAAGTCTTGATTATAAAGCATTAGCCCCTGATCCGTTTTTTCAATGCGGTACTTGGCCAATTTAATATTTTGACCATATCTCTTGGAATTAGTCGTCAAATTAAACGACTTAATCGCCGGATTTTCAGGATTTTGCCCCGCTGTAAAGTATTTGACACTTAAAACATTAGCCGGCTTAAAATATAATTTACCATATAAACTTGTTAAAATTCCAGAAATTGTCTGTTGCTCTAACATCACTGGATTATCTTGGTTAGGATTTTTCACGCTTTGCTTGGCGTGAACATATAAAGTATTCGTAAAATGCCCTTTGGTATCAATACTTAAATGCCCGTAAACTCGACTCATGCCTAACAAGGCGCGATAATTATACTCGCCCGCAATTGATTGATTATTTAATTGGCTACTTGCATTTTTCAAAGACGGAGTCACCAAATGCTTTAATAAAGTTGGCCCTAATTGATCTGATTGCTTCGTCGTTAACTGTGCTTGACGCTGTTGCTTTTGATACTGGCGATACTTCTTATTTTTAGCGTGATTAACTTTTGTAATCTGACCCAACTTCCACTTTTCACCCTGATAAGTCACGTCAAAGCCGGTTAGTGTGTAACCAGCTTTTTGTTCATGGTAGGCTTTTTTAACAGCTAAAATCATTTTCGGATGAGTCGTATTAATCGTGATTTCTTGACCATCTTGATTGAGCTGATAGGAAGGATTCGCAAACTTAGCATTCAACACGCTTGAGCCATGGCGATCGCCCAATAAGCTAACATGTTGCACCCCTACTGTCTGATTGCGATAAAAACGCAAACGTTGCACATTTTGATTGGGCTTTTGGTATAAATACCAAGCTGTTTTCGATTGCGTAATTTGTTGATTAACTGCCTGCTTGTGACACCCAACTAACAGCAGTCCCAACAAACTGCAAATCATTAGCAATCTTGTTCCCAAAATTCGCTGTTTCTTCATTAAATAATCCCCTCATTATTTGACCAATGAATTGCGCTTTAATGCATATGTAGATAACAAGCTTCATTATAGCAAAATATGAAAAGTAGGGATAATTAATATTCGAAATTTAATAATAGAAAAGTAATCTCAAACTCATCAATACGATCCTTTGACATGAAATCTATTTCCAACTATGTTATTATTTGTATGTAAGAAAAGGTCAGTGCTGTAACACTAACCTTTCCGTAAAGTTACCAAAGCGGTGACTATTCAAAATTTTAAATCTACTTTAAATAGCTATCTAGCTTGGCGTGGCTAAGGACAGCTATTTTTTTGATTCATGCATGATCATCCAAAAGAAACTTGAAGAAACTTGCCACGTCAATAATCGTATTGATTATTTGGCAAAGATCGTGGACGTTAAAATGAAACAATTTGCTATTCCTTTCTTTAGGATCTGGGGTTACAGTTTTTACACCATAAGCACCACTCCCTTTCGGAATAGCCACTGCCTTAGCATTTAACTTTACTTATTAAGTATACCATCAAAAGTGGCTAAATCCTTGATTCACAAGGATCTAGCCACTTTATTGTATCTCTTAAATTAATTTGATAAACTATTTTGAACCAACAAACAATTACTATGGTGAAAACTAAAAACACTGCTATTATGACTCGAACCAGAATTTTAAAAATCTAGCTCTTAATTGAATACTGATCTTTTTATGCACATCATTTTCTAACACTTAACTCAGTCCATTAACTGCCGTCCAAGTGATAGTACCACTGTAATCATTATTTTGAGGGCGAACCTTAGGAACTGTCAATTTCCACTGGCCCTTCCCAACTTTGTTAGTTAAATCAACAATGCCATCCGTCGTAGTATTACCGGTAAATTCAGTCTTTTGGCCCAACTTTGTTCCAGTCTCCACTGGCAGCCAGTCTTGATCTGTTTTCAAATCTAAGCTCCAATTTTTAGTAGTTTTTTTGTTTTTACCGACTAAAGCTTGATTAAACGAAACTTGCACGTTAAAATTCTGCGAACCTGTGGCCGCATTAGTACTGTCAGGGCTAAAATGTTGAATTTTTAAATTCCCCACGGTCGAAGCATTTGTCCCACTATCTTTGGGGATACGAATTTTATCAAACTTGATTTCCGACGGTACTTCCTTAATCGTCAGCACGCCCGTCCGTGTCAAAGTTACATTAGCTTCGGATGATTGATTAGTACCATCACTACTAGTGCCACTTAATTCACTGTGATTGACTAAATTAACATAATTATCCTGTGCGGAAGTTTTTGCTTGAAAAGTAATTTCAATCGAACTGCCCGGCGGAAAAATCGTTCCGGAAGGGCTGTTCATACTAAAATCTAAGGGCTGTGCTGCGTCAGCAACACTTGGTGTCAAATTATACTTAGTTCCACTAGGATTAGTTAAACTGATTTTGAGACTGCCCGGAACATAGGTTAAACCCGTTGGCAAATGATCACTAAAAGTAATTGGTGAAGTCAAGTTTTGACAGGCATATGACTTATCATCCATTTGATAATCCATTTTAAAATTGATTAGATCACCCGGTTGAAAGGTCGTTGTGGTATTATAGCTTGTTTGTTCTGCTCCTTGAGTTGCTTGCGTTAATTGTCCTTGATACGGCGCATTATAATAATCGCCAAAAGCCACATCTACAGTTTTCGAAACATTGCCCGCGCGATCCACCGTGGCAACGTGTAAAATTTTCGAGCGTCCTTGCGCACGGTAAGCGTCAAAACCCACATTCAAATCATTGATGTTTGGTACCAAATGTTCACCACTTCCGTCCGGACGATCTACATTTGTCAGAGTTACATTACCGTAAGCATCACGGCGTGGCGTGAGTGTTTCCGAAGATTGATCATCAATCTTATATAAATAGCCCCAGACGCCACTTTCCACTTTTTGGTTAATCGCATCCGATTCAATTTCACTATCTGAAAATTGAGCAACATTGGCTTGAATTTTAAAACAATAGACCGACCCATTATCACCATCTTGAGTAGCATAGGAATTGTTAGCTGTCACTTGCTTATCTAATGTAATATGAATTTTGTCTGGATCAGTTGGTTTAGTAGCATAAATAGTAGGCGTGTTCGGTGCGGCCTTGTCTTGAGCAGTTTTAATCGTGGCTGAATTAGTCATTGACAAAGATGAAACATAATAAATTGTGTTGACAATAATCCTCGCTTCATCCGGTGTACAAGCTCCCGTAGTATGACCCGTTTGAATCATAGCATAGTTATTTTTGGTAATTAAATAATGATTATTATCACCTAAATCACTAGGCGCTGGATTCTGTCCCACCGCTAATTCGTACAAATTATTAGCACTATTAATCGCAAACGGATGGCTATTTTCTGCGTCCGAATACGGCTGGTCAAATTGCATCCAGCGCTCTGCTTGACCACTATACATATAATATTGACCAAAAGTATGAGAATTAGAAATCGTATAATCGCGATCAATTGGTAATTCATTAGGGTACTCGGTCAAAAAACCGGTATGAACAAATTTTACTTGTTGTGAACCCACGCGTGGTTGCACTTGCCCATCGGCCACTTGAACAACTTTAATACCTAATTTATCGGCTAAATATTGGTTAAAGTTGGTATGTTGACCAATTGAGTGATTACCCGCCACGACATCATGACCAATAATGACCGCCCGACCAGCATTACCAAACTTAGCCACCGCCTGACTAGCAGTAGTACTAATATCTTGGTGTAGATTACTATCTCGTGAGCCAAAATAAATGGCATCATATTGGAACGCACCCGAACTATGATTAGTATACAAATAATAATCAGGATTACTGTTAAAATCAGGCAACGAAACTTCCGTTACATTCAACATACTTTCATGAGCTGATGCCGGATCAGGATTCTTATCATAGCCCGTCAACCAACTTTTTAAAAAACGCCCGTTGTGTTTACCATCATCAGGATAAACGTTCAAGACTTTCAAATGGCGCCCGTAATTAATGGGCTCAATAGTCCAAGTTTTGGCACCTTGTAATGCCGAATTAACCTTATAACCACTATTTAACGTATATTTAGAATTAGGAGAACTTAAATCATCCCAGTTCAAAGTAACATCACAACTTTTCGATTGTGGATCCCAAGTACTATGACCCTTTAAACCAAACTTGGATTGTCCATAAGTCGTAGAGTTATAGACCGGCTCGGGAACTGCCGTTCTTGCTAAATTAGAAGCAGCTTTTGTAGGCGTGTGAGCAACGCGAATCGCTTTGGTAGGCGATTGTTGCGTTGTTGGTGTGGACTGAGCAACTGGTTGTCCCAAATTTTGCACTTGGTCAATCATTGATTTTAAATCAGTGCCTGTTTGCTTTTTAGCGGAAACTGCGACCTGAACTGGTTGGGCACTAACTGGTTCTACCCCAACATTAATTCCTAAAAATCCGATCGCCACCACTATGATTGTTTTTTGAATTAGCTTTTGTAATTTAAACATCATTACACCTTTTTTCATCGCAACTGACATTTAGCAACTAAAACCAACCAATTCTGAACTCACATTCGATTCCAGCAAGATTATTTTTTACAATAATTAAAAATATTTTCCGAAAATTATTTTCAAAATAGCATTTATTTAATAAATAAAGCCTAATTTTAATTAAAAATGCATGAATTATTTACGTAATAATTTTAATGCAAAATAATTATTAAAGTCAATAAAAATCCACCCATTACGCAAAGCTTGATTGAAATAAATGGTTTTTTTAATATCTAAGCAAATTTAATTTAAAATCCACATATTTTTGTACTTGAATTCACTTTTTTGTAAAATAACTCCTCAATGCCACTTGTCAGATCTTAACTTTAACAAATTATGTAAACTGCAAATGAAAAAGGTTGGAACAATAACGAGGTTTAAAGCACCTTTAAAAGAAAATGTCCGTTGAAATTGACGAACAACTTTTTTGTCTCAACCTCTAATTATTTTGTTCCAGCCTATTCTAAAATGCCATTAACTTAATTGATTCCATTGACTACACTCCAAGTGATGGTTCCTTGATAATCATCACTCTTGGGATGTATCTGGGGAATGGTTAACCGCCATTTACCGACTCCAATTTGCTTAACAAAATCGACAATGCCTCCCTGCACATTACCACTGAATTGCGTTTGTTGACCCAAGTTTGTCGCAGAGGTGACCGATTGCCAACCATTGTCTGTATCCAACTGTAAATTCCACCCCGTCACCGGCGTGAGCAGTGAATTACGTAATTGCTGATTAAACGCCACTTGCACATTGAAGTGCTGACTAGCAGCAGTGGTCGAACTAAAATGCCGCACTTTCAGATCCCCAATCGTTTTAGTATTATCATTGTTGACTGGTGCGCTCTTCACAGTCCCAAAGGCAATCTCTTGGGGCACACTCGTAATTTCTAACACACCAGCCCGCGTCAGTTTTAGATCACTAGTGGTCTTTTGGGATAGTTGATCACTACTCTTGCCCGTCACTTCAGCATGATTCATGATTTGGACTAAATTGTCTTGCGCTGACGTTGTGGCTTGAAAAGTTACTTCAATTAAACTCCCCGGTGGAAAAATAGCCGTTCCATCTGGACTTAATAAACTAAAGTCCAGTGGCTGATTAGCCTGTAATTGCTGTGGCGTCAAAGTATAACTTTGCCCGCTAGTTGTTCGCAGTGTTACCTGTAAGCTGTTAGGCACATACGTTAAGCCAACTGGTAAATGATCACTGAAATGGATGGGTGCTTGTAAATCTTGATAACTATAAGCTTGATTTTGCATCTGGTAATCACTCTTCAACTGGACAGTCGCGCCGGGACGAAAAGTTGGTGTCGTTGAAGCAGCCTGTCCATCCACTTGCCCTGTTGTCGTTAAGGTGCCTTGATACGGCAAATTATAACTATTCAGATTCACCGTTTTAGTTGTGGAAATATTGCCCGCCCGATCGACGGTGGCAACATGCAAAAATTGCGAATGACCGAGTGAACGTTGGGCGGTAAAACTAACTTTTAAATTATTAATATCTGGTGTCAGGTGTTCACCACTCCCATCACTGCGGTCAATGTCGGTTAAAGTAACATTCCCATAGCTATCATGATTGGGCGTCAAAGTGGCGGTAGGCTGATTATCAATTTGGTAGAGATAACCCCAAACACCACTTTCAACCTTTTGATGAATAGCATCCGAATCCAGTTCTTCATTCCTCCCGGCAACATTAGCCGTAATTTTAAAATTATAGAGATTACCATTATCGCCGTCTTGCGCGTTATAACTCATTCCAGTAGCCACATGCTTATCTAAAGTAATATTGAGGCGGTTCGGATTACCAGGATTAGTATTAGCCAGGCTCACGTCGGGTTCATTGGGCGCCGTTGTATCTTTGGCGGTTTTAATATTAGCGGTATTCGTCGTCGTTAAGGACGAAACATAATAAATGGTATTCACGATAATCCGCGCTTCATCAGGTGTACAAGCTCCTAAAGTGTGACCGGTCTGAATCATCGCATAATTATTTTTGGTAATTAAGTAATGATTGTTATCGCCTAAATCACTCGCCGCTGGTGTTTGACCACTGCTTAATTCATAAGGATTACTGGCAGCGTTCAAGGCAAAGAAATGACTATTTTCAGCATCTGAATAAGGTTGATCAAATTGCATCCAGCGTTGGGCTTGCCCGCCATAGAGATAGTACTGCCCAAAAGTATGCGATTTGGAAATCGTATAATCTTGATCCGTAGGTAATTCATTAGGATACTCAGTTAAAAAACCGGCGTTCACAAATTTAACCTTGGTCGAGCCTACCCGCGGCTGCACTTGCCCATCAGGCACTGCCACGACTTGAATTCCTAATTTATCGGCTAAATATTTGTTGAAGTTAGCATGTTGTGCTAGCGAATGATTGCCTGCGACAACATCATGACCAATAATCACTGCGCGACCCGTATTCCCAAACTTGGTCACAGCTTGGCCCGCCACATCACTAATATCTTGATTCCCATTGCTATCTTTGGAGCCAAAAAAAAGAGAATCATATTGATAAGCACCATTTTGATGATTTTGATATAAATAATAATCGGGATTTTTATTAAAAGTCGTCAGTGGCACTTCAGTGATATCTAACAAACTCGAACCGTCAGAGGGATCTCTATCATAGCCAGCAAGCCATTTTTTCAAAAAATTCCCTTTATCCGGATAAACATTCAAAACTTTAAGGTGCTTGCCATAATTGATTGGTTCCATCAACCAGCTCGCATTACTCGCTGATGAAGAATAAACTTTATAACCACCATTAAGCTGATATGGTGCCGCTGGTGCTGTCAGATCATCCCACTTTAACGCAACATCACAACTTTTCGACTGCGGATTCCAAGTACTCGTACCAGTTAAGCGAAAGTTTGCCGGTTGATAAACCTGCGAGTTATATACAAGTTCACTCTTCCGCGTCCAGGGCTCTGTTGCTATCAAACTGGCAGTTGGCGTTTTGCCGCCGAGTTGCTTGCTAGTCCAAGGCAGCAATGACGAAATTTGCGCGGCCACCACTGTGGGATTACAATTTTGCTGATTAAATAAAATAATGTTCACTAAACTAACAGTTACCAAACCCATGAAAATTTGGAAAACTTTTTGCCTTTTTAACATCACTACACCTATTCTTACTGCATCTCTCATAGTTCTCGATGCAAAATTAAACAATTTTTCCAGTAAAGATTTACTTGAAAAATAATACAAATTATCAGTGCCTTTGATATCAAAGAATTTATTTAGCTATAGCATTTAATCAAAAAATAATTAATTATTTTGTAAAAAAGTTCAATAAACTGTTTGTGCATCAACTACTACGTAACAATTGATACTCCATTTTAGTGCTCATTAATTCACCAAGTCAATGAAACTTTCCCCTTTAAAAAATCACTTTATTTGATATTAAGGCAAACAAACTGAGTATATATTGGCAGTAAACCATAATTCATTTAATCTTAAAATCCTTAATAATATTTATGTTATTCTAAGCAGGATAATTATTAGAAAAATATTAAAAAAAACACAATTAAAGTTATTCAAACGTCTCTGAACTTTAGTTGTGTTTTTTCAATCAATCACTTTATGATATTAATTTCTGACGAACTTGGGCGCGAATTTTACGTAAATACCGCGGACTTTTATGAACTTGTTTCGCCAATTGCGTTAGTGGTACTTCTAGAATACAGGCTTGCAATACTTGCCGTTCTAATGGTGCTAATTGCCGAGCCTTTTGGTGTAACACTACCTGCCAGTCGCTAAGTGCCGTGGTCGGTTGCGCGGGTAAATAAAAGAGTTCTTCCACCAACTCATGTTGCTGGCGGTGACTTTGGCGCAATTGATCTTGCGTGCGCCAGACAATCTTTTGAAAAATATACGGTGCAAATTGACCAGCTGATTGCTCAAATTGGACCCACGTCGTGGCATACAGTACTAAGGCATCCTGAAAATAATCTTCATAATTCAGATTATTGCGCCAAACCCCAGCTTGTTTCAAGGCGCCACCAATTAAGCGTTGATTAGTTAAGGCTAAATCAAAACCTTGCCGTAACGAATGTTTCACTAGTTCAAACTCCCATCTTAAGTTTGCACAAGCGCTTGTGTAGCTTTAAGATAACAAGCCTGAACTTCCCATAAAACACGCGTTAAACACGACTACCAAAGGATTGAATACACCTTTTGTGAATTAATTACTACTGGTTGCACACAACTAATCTGCAACCGCGGGCGCAATTACTACCATAAATAGTGCGCCGCATGTAAATTACTTTGCCAAAAGCGCAGCTGCTCTTGCTGCAATTGTTCATTTAAATCCAAGTCGGGATCTTTTAATAAGTGGGTTAAAGACCAAGTCTGAAAACTTTGTAAAAAGTCTTTAACTTCTAAGTATGTGGTTGGTAATTGACGATGTAAGGAGCAGTGACAGTTAATCACCTGCTTCAATAAGCTACTCCAAACGATCGGTTTAAGTTCCAAGCCTAACTCTTGAGCTGCCAGTTCAAATGCCCGCACATTATATTGCGCGTAAAAGCCAGCTTGATGAATTGCCGTCCACAAATCATGCCGGCGGCTATAAGTAAATTGTAATTGCTGTCCGGACTCATCATAAAAAGTTGCTTGTTGGTGTTGAAGGTCTTGTGCACAATCAATCTGCCCGTGCAAACCGACCCAGTCGCTGTTGCCATGACCAATCGCCCCTAATGGAAAATACACCAATGAACCTAAGGACAGCGCCAATAATCGTGAGTGCCCATGATATTGAATCAAGCGGCGGGTATGGTACAAATCGAAGATATGTTGGTGAAAATAGTTATTCCAAATTTGACGAGTCGTTTGGCGAAGCCCAAAATAGCCCAATTGGCGGTCAAAAATGACGGTTGGATATGCCGCTTGACCTTGTAAATCAAATAAAGCAATGGTTTGTGCCGTTAATTGAAATTCCTGGCGAATGGGTAATTGTTGGTGCGCAATCGCTGCTTTTAACACCTCTTTATTCATCACTGGTACTTTGGTTAAATCGTAATCTTTCATATCCCAATACCTCTTCCTTATGATTGGAGCAGCCGCGTGTTAACGGTTGCAACAATAACAATTTAACGCGAATTACTTAAAAAGACTACTCTTTTTGGTAAAAAAGATCACAAAAAAAGACTATTAGCAAAAAATCACTAATAGTCTTTAAATAATTATGATATTTTAGTGTGTGGAATAACGTAAGATCGTGTTTTGCGTGTCAATAGCCCATTCCGTTGGGGAAACCTTAAAGTAGGTATGACCATTATAGACTGCAGACTTATTGTAAATCCATTGGGTTGACTTTAATAATTTTCTCTCAGGAACTAATTCAAAGCTACCATCAGATTTCAAATTATAAATGTCGCCAATTGTATTATCATTAACTTGAATAATACCATCTTTACTGTTGCCAGCAGCCGCATTATTGGCAGTATCGTTCAACTTATCATATTGACTTTGAACCAATTGATAGAATTGATCCATGGAGTAACCCCATTTACTAAACCAACCAATTGGGTCAGTATGCCCACCAGCCGAAGGGTGATACTGATTCACCGCATTATGTGACCAGATCGTACCACTACCAGTATGATCAGCCAATGACGGCTTCAAGCCATATTTCTTCAACATATAAGCAGTAAAGTAAGCTTGATTATTCACCGAACGAGCAAAACCATCATAAGTGTTTTCTTCACATAATTCAATTTGGATAAAGCGTTGGTTCGCCCAATAACCAGCTCCCCAAACCCCATAGTCAGTATTATGAATTTGTAAAATGTGGTTAGCATCCGCAAACGCATGTACATAAGTTTGGGCGGTTTGCCATTCGCGGTTGAAGTAGGTTACTTCATCCCAAGCAGTAGCCCCTGGAGTTGCAGTTTCATGGATAACGACCCCTTCAGGTTTACCAACACCATTTTCATAACCAAACATTTGGTCAAAAGTTCCATTGACCTGTTGAATATTACTTGGTTGAATATTATTGCGCTGAATGTATTCATTAACTGTTTCAGCTTTTGTGTTTTGGCTGGTGAAGCCAAAGCCAATAACTAAACCAAACATCAACGAAATAATTATTTTTAAATTTCGTTTCAGCATTTTTATTTCCTCCATTTTTAATCTTGTAATCATTTTAACAATAAATAAATTTCAGAACAATATCTTTAACATTTGTGTAACATAAACGCAAAAGACTTATAATCTCGATAATAGTCATTGAGATATAGATGTTAGATTTTGACATTGAACTAAATCATCATAACATTAATATTGATTCGTACTCGGAGGAAAATAATTAATAATACGTTAAGCCATTTATTTTCAATTAATTATCCTTTAAATCCAGATCCAACTTGATACTTCGCTGCGACATATTCATTTGCTGCCACTTTATAACAATAGCCAACCCCAGAAATATTATACAGTTTATCATTCGTTTTCCATTGTGTTCCCCCTTTAAAAGTTAGATTGGAATTTGCAATTTCCTTACCAGTACTATCGACAGCATTGGGACCATAACCGTTTAAATAATTAATCGTCAGTAAGCCTTTAAGATTAGTATTCCTTTGTGGTAGATAACTATCACCACCGACTAAAAACATCGGACGATTATTGTTATCAGGTATTATCTTCGAAGCTGCCCAACTAGTATTATTCAATAACGGCGTTGTATCAAAAGCAGAACTATCACTGTGAAACATAGTCGAAGCATTCTTATCCGTGGTTTGAGTGGTGACGACATTATTAATAGTATTAACAGTCTTTTGTCCAGCGGTGTAAAAATCATCATATAAATTAGATACATCAAACTGCCCATAACTACCAGTAAACGACATATCTGACGCAAATTGCCAAGCATGATGATTACTATAAGAAGTTAAGTTCCAAGGATTAGCAGGATATTGAGCGATCCACCCTTTAGATACGGGAAACTTGACTCCTACCCAACTAGCCATCGTATAGATATTAGGACGATAACCATATTGTTGAACAACATTCTCAAACGCTTCATTATTGGCTTGATTTTGCGAATAGCTCAGTGCTTGTTGTTCAGAAGATTCAACATCTGCTACCAAAACAGCTCCAACAGGTAAGCCATCAGCCTTAGCGGTTTGACAAGCATAGTCTGCCTCGTTTTTAGCTTGTTGGACCGTTTGATAACGCGCAAAATGATAACCATTAATATATAGACCTGCTTGCTGGGCAGTTTTAATATTATTAGCTGCCGTAGGGTCTTGATAGTCAGTTCCCTCACTAATTTTGGTGACCACTGATTTAACGCCATAATGGTCGCGCATATCTACAAAATTAGCATAAGTCATATCGCCATTATGATTAGATACGTCCACCATATCGGTATTAGCAGCTTGAACTGATGTAGTAAAAAAGAGTAGTTCCATAACTACTCCCCAAAACAAATTCACATAAACTTTTTTCAACATCATCACTCCTTATCATCATCTAAAATTTTTAAAGCTAGCACTTTATTGTAGAGAGTTTTACCAGTTCCATCGCCGCCGACACTTGCATAACCTTTATACAAGTGCTCAATATTATCCAACTCCGTTAAGGAAATTGAACCTTTACTAATAAAAAAAGTACATCGTTTATACAAAGAATCATGCAGAATTGCTTGAATAGCTTGTTCTGTATGGGTGACGCGCGCATCCATTTTAGAGACACGTGAATTATCATGCATAGATTTTAGTGCTTTTTTACATCCCAAATAGGCTGCTGGAATTGGTAATAAGGCGATAGTTATTTCAATCCAAGACCACAGACTCATTCAGATCATCTCCTTTAACTCCTAAAACAAAAAAAGCGATCAAACAAATAGAAACGCAATTCTATTTCTTTAATCACTTTTTCTCCTCATTTAATTCTAGTCACTTTATTTACCTAATTTAGATAGGTCGAGCCAATACTTGCGATGCTCCAGCATTTAATAAACTATAAAATGCATTACCTACCGTCCAAGTATTGACACCATTAGCATTAGGGTTACCACCCATTTCAATAATCGAAGTGGCATTGCCATTCCAGTTACTAGTTAAGATCGCAGTATGTCCGTTGTTACCTGCTCCCGAACCGGAATTCATAATAATAATATCACCTGGTTGAGCTTCACTAGTTGAGACCTGCTTTAACCAATTGTGATTATAACGAGCATCACTTTCCATAGATCCTGTGTACCATTGCATATTGTCCGGAACATTGCAGCCAGCTTTTTTAAGAACTAACCAAACAAAACCGGAACAATCGGTTTGACCATAACGATTAGGATTGGCAACCGAGCCAATATATGATACTCCGTGAACCTGACTATAAGTGAAGTAGCCTAACATGCTTTCAGCAATATTGACAATCTCACTACCAGAACCACTCACCGTTACATCTAAACCGGCAACCCAATTAGCGTAGCCTACATGGTACCAACTATAATTCCAGTTATCAACAACTCTCGTATCATATTTATAAGCTAAACCCGCAGTCAAATTATGTCCTGAACTAGAACCATTCGGAGCAAAACGAACTAAAGCTCCATTTGAGTTTAAGGTTCCTTTTACATGAGTAGCACTTTGGATTTGATCGCCCACTTCTGTTTCACAAACCCATTGGCCCCCGCCAACATGATACCAATTACGTCCTTGCTTATCCACGGCGGTAGAATTATATTTCCATTGCGTATTAAAGGCTAAAGTTTGACCAGTTAAACTCCCATTAACAGTAGCATAGACTTGTGCTTTACTCTCTAGCACAGTAACAACTCCTGAAGTTTTTAAGGTAATATCCAAGCCGGCAACCCAATTAGCGTAACCGACGTGATACCATGTATACCCCCAAGCGTCAACCACTTTAGTATCATAAGAGTAAGGTTCATTGGCTCCTAAATTAAAACCAGCTCCCGAACCATTAGGAGATATCCGAACAAAGGCTCCACTAGAACTTAGTACTCCTTTCGTGTGTGTAGCACTCTGAATTTTCACGCCAACTTCTGTTTCACAAACCCATTGGCCACCACCAACATGAAACCAGTTGCGACTTTGGTCATCTGTAGAAGTATTATTATATTTCCATTGCGTATCAAACGCTAGAGTTTGTCCTGTTTTACTACCATTAACAGTAGCATACACTTGAGCCTTACTTTCTAAAACTGTTACAATTCCTGAACTATCCATAATACCTTTCCTCCATTATTTTATAAACTTAAAGAACATAAATCGTTGCATAAGTGACGCCATAAGCTGGAATTTGCGAATTAGGCAAAGCAATATCAATTTGATTTGGATTTTGATTAACAAAAGTTCCAGTATCATTCACCTGACGATAAAGTACTGTTTGTCCATTAACTGGTTGATCCAAAACAATCTTCAATTTAGTTCCTTTAGGATAAACATTTAAGTTGGCCGCAACACCACCATATCCCATCGAAGATCCCAAAACTGCTGGATCATAGAAAGTAACTTTCACACGCGCTCCATTACCTGGTTTGGAACTAGCCAAGATGACATCGTTAGCTGACACCCAATTAGCAAATCCCACGTGATACCAAGCATTACCATTAACATCAATAGCTTTAGTATCGTATTTATAAGATTCTCCTGCTGTTAAGTTAAAACCAGCTCCCGAACCCTGAGGCGCATGATAAACAACGGCGCCATTGGAGGACAAAGTTCCACTGACATGAGTTAAACTTTGTAACTGATTGCCAACCTCTGTTTCACAGACCCATTGACTACCACCAACGTGATACCAATTACGTCCTTGACCATCAATAGCCACCAAATTATACTTCCATTGCGTATTAAAACTTAAAGTTTGACCAGTAGCACTGCCATTAACGGACGAATAGACTTTGGCCTTGCTTTCCGTAACCGTCACAACCCCCGAAATGTTTAAATTGACATCCAAGCCGGCAACCCAATTAGCAAAACCGACATGATACCAAGTGTAGCCCCAAGCATCGATTACCTTGGTATCATATCGATATGACTCTTGAGCAGTTAAATTAAAGCCTGCACCAGAACCATTCGGTGAAACCCGCACAAAAGCACCATTAGATTTTAAAGTTCCGCTAGTATGAACGGCGCTTTGAATTTTCACACCAACTTCTGTCTCGCAAACCCATTGACTGCCACCAACATGAAACCAATTCTTACCTTGACTGTCAGTAGAAGTAAGATTGTATTTCCATTGCGTATTGAAAGCTAATGTTTGGCCAGTTAAACTACCAGCAACAGCTGAATAAACTTTGGCTTTACTTTCTAAGACAGTCACAATTCCTGAATTATCCATTTATAAAACTCCTTTCTACATCCAAATTATTGAAATATATAATTAATCCATAACAATCACCCCCTTTCTGGGTACAAAAAAAGCACTTCATTAGAAGTGCTTTAACTAGCTATCTTTTTCTACGCTATCATTATGCAATGATTTAAATATCATAGGTGTTTCAAACTTGTCTTAAATTTGTTTCACTTGTTCATTGTAAACTACTAATTCTTGAACAACAGGTGGCCAAAATTCGGCAAAGTCACACAAAGCTAACTTACGATGACGATAATAACTAGAACGTTCATAGTGTAGACGCTCCATTATTTCCTGGTCACTATCTAGCGGAGTTAAATAAGTGTACTTTAAAATTTGTGCATGCTGCTTGTCATTAATCATCTCGTTAATAATCTGTTCACACCAACCACAAAAAGTTTTTTCATCAATATGTGACACTAATCGATCTTCTACATGATTCTTAGAATGATCATTTTGGGTAACGGTTTCAAAACTAGGCGATTGAATACCAAAGTTCCATCTTTGAAGTAAATCCTTCTTATGTTGATATTGACTTAAAATATTATCTGCATTAATAGCTGTTTGTTCAATATTAAGTAATTGTGACTCTCTTCTTCTTCTCATTGTTAACCTCCTTGTAATGTCTTTCAAAACTTTCAACAATACTATTATGCAATGGATATTATCCCAAGAGTGTTCCTTTAATGTGTCAAAAATATCCCAACTATTATCAATGTTTAATCATATACTTTTAACGAATCAAAGCGATTGGGCCAAAATTCCGCAAAATCACATAGGGCTAACTTTCTGTGACGATAGTAACTAGAATTACTATAATTAAGTTTTGTCATGATAGCCCTATCATTCTTTAAGGGCTTTAAATAGGTGTATTGGAGGATTTGGGAATGTTGTTGATTAGAAATTCTTTGCATAATTATCTCTTCACATATATTGCAAAAGCATTGATTGATAAAATATTTTAACATCAAGTATTCTGATAATTTTTGCGAACGAGACGCATCAATCAGATAAGAGTAAATCAGATTATACCTAATCACAGCAGCTCTTTTAGTCTGATATTGAATTAATAAGTTATTAACATTAATTGATGTTAAATTCTGATTTAAAGAATTATTATTTACCATAGTTATATTCATACCTTTCTTACAAAAACCACCAAGCTGTTTATATTAGTAATTAAAGTAATTAAATTGAATAAAAAAGACCCCTTTTATGTAAGAGGTCTTTAAAGCTAATAAGTAAATTGTGATCACAAAATTACATTACAGTTTTTAATTAATTAAGAGAATACTACATCAGAAGCGGACAACCACTTATTAGGAGCAATCCGAAAGAATTCTTCACCTGTGGATGAGTTATAAGCGATTTTATCAGTTTTCCAAGCTGTTTGATAATAGACACCACAATCAGGCACCATTTCTAGATTATCCTTATAAAAATGAGCAAAGTTAGAAGTTACAGTAACCACGCCCTTAGTTGGGCTAATCGTGATATTTCGAGTGCTAACTTGTGTTACATCGGGGGCAACCGTATCTGCTGAAACAGCAGTTAATCCAGTCGTCACAACAGGGGCAAGCATGGCTGCACTAGTTACTAACATCATCAAACTTGACTTGAATCTCATTATAAGCTCCTCCTTACAAATAAAACTTTACCAATTATTATGAAAAAACAACGTCATAAGAATTAACCCATTTATTGGGTGCTACGCGAAAGTATTCGTTACCAGTAACCGTATCATAGGCAATTTTATCGGTTTTCCAAGATGATTGATATTTGAAGGTTAACCCTTGGACAAGAGCAAAACTATCATTGTAAACTCGACCATTTGCTGCAGTTATGGTTACCGTACCTTTGGTTGGACTAATAACCATGTTACGGGTGCTGATTTGTTCTGAAGTGCTGCTAACAGTAGCTGCATTAACACTAGTTAAACTAGTACTGATAGCAGGTGCTAACATCAAAATACTTGTTGCCAATATGGTTAAATTTGATTTTAACTTCATAATTCTTAGCCTCTAACTCTATCAATCAAATTAACAAATAATACAACTAAATTAATATGAAAATACTACATCATCAGAAATTACCCATTCATTCGGTGCAATACGAAAATATTCTTTTCCTGTTGCTGAATCGTAGGCAATTTTGTCTGTCTTCCATGCTGATTGATATGGTAAAACTCTGGCAGGTTCAAATTGTAAATTATCATCATACATTCTACCCATTCGTACCGTAACAGTAACCACACCGTTAGTAGGACTAAGGCTAACGTTACGGGTGCTAACTTGCGTGGAATTATCATTCACTGTATCGGCACTAACGCTAGTTAATCCCGTACTAATAACAGGCGCCAACATCATAGTACTAGTCATCAACATCATTAAACCTGATTTAAGTTTCATTATAATTTCCTCCTAAAAATAAAATATTATCTTATAACAGTAACAACATCATCTGATAAGAATTCATTTCCCGCTACTCTATACCAAGTACTTCCATCCATCATGTAATAAATCTCATCATATTTCCACTGGGATCCACTCGGTACGTGTTTAACGTAATTACCATCTATATCTACAGTGTTAATCAAAATATTATATTCATCAACAACTTGTACTACGCCACTTTTAACTTGAATCGAATAAACATTACTATGGCCGTCAAATCGTGGTTGCAATTTACTGCTTTGAACCTGTTCAGAATTAGCTTGAACAGTATCAGCACTTACATTAGTTAACCCTGTACTAATAACAGGTGATAATACCATCGCACTAGTCATTAGCATCATTAAACTTGATTTAAGTTTCATTCTTAATCTCCTAACTTTAATAATGTCAAAGTCATAATAACCCTTAATTTAAAACTGATCAGAAACTTCCAAGGTGAAGAGAAAGCCTTTCCATTTACTGGAAATAAAATACCTTAAGATGAAAATACAACATCATAAGCCGATAACCACATATTAGGTGCAATCCGGAAGAATTCTTCTCCCGTTGCAGTATTATAAGCAACTTTATCAGTTCTCCAAGATGATTGATACTTGACCACCTGTGTTCCATCGCTAAATAAGTTATCGTTAAAAACTCTAGCTAAGTTAGAGGTAACTGTTACAACACCATTTGTAGGACTAACATTAATATTACGTGTGCTGATTTGCTGTGAATTATCATTAACAGTATCAGCACCAACGCTAGTTAGACCTGTAGTTAACAACGGTGCAACCATTGTCAAACTTACCAGCGACATTACTAATTTCGATTTCAAAGTCATGCCTTTTCCCTCCTTAAATTATCTTTATTTTGAAACCGATTAAATTATAACACCAAAAATTAAAAAATTAACAAAATCCAATTAAACGCTATGTTTTCATCGCTTAACGTTTTAATTTTTAGCAATTATTTATGATTTAATAATATATTGTTAATACAATCGACTAATCTACTTAAAAATAAAACAATTTCACTCTTACATTAATACGAGAAACATGATTAAACAAAAAAAGCAATCCTGCTAGTTTTACTAGTAAGATTACTTAATATTTACGTCATTTATAAAAAATTCAATTATTAACTCATGACCGTTGTATCATTAGCCAGAACCCATTCATTGCCAGCAACTCGATAATACTGACGTCCATTCAAAGTTTTAATTTTATCGGTCTTCCAGTCAGTATTCTTTTGCAAATAACGTTCCTGAATCCAATTACCGTTATCATCATATAACCAAGCATATGAAGACACATTTGAAGTCCTCACAACGTGACGAAAAGTCTGTACTTGTCCTTCTGATGGAACGGAATTATTAGAATTAGAGCTATTGCTTGGAATAGTTGCTGAAGCAGCAGCAGTATTATCATACTGCGTTAAATTGTAAGTATCAATAATACTATTGAGCTTACTTGCATAAGTTGGATCAGTAGCATATCGACCTTGTAGCCAGGCAGTGGCATCACGGTAACTAGTCGTATTTTCACGCCAAGTGCCACTATAATAAGAACTATCCCAACTAACACCATTCCGCAATTTGTCGCCGTTATCATTAAATGATTCTAAATAACTAGGATACTTACGAAAATATGCATCAACAGAAACATACTGACCGTTAACCCATTCTAACGTCGGCATATTCACAGAAGCTCCATTATAGCTACCTTTGATTCCAAACAAATTATAATTTGGCGCTTGAGACAAAGCAGATGTCCCCCAACCACTTTCCAAAATAGCTTGAGCCATCATAACTGATGGATATAAATTACGTGAATTAGCCGCTTGTTGTGCATATGGAGCAATTTGACTAATAAACGCTTGCTGTGAAGTAGTTGTTGCAAATGTTCCCAGAGTAGCTGCTCGTGTAGAAACAGCAGGAGTCGCTGCTGGAGAAACCGGACTCACACTTGAATCTCCTTGAGGAGAAACTACTTGAGATTGTTTCTGACTAGCCTTAGTTGCTTGTTGGGCTGTGTTATTATTAATTTGTTGATCATTACTCGAACTTGTGATATCATTATTAACATTTTGATTATCAACTGTTTGGTCTGTCGCCTGAGCTACAGTATTAACTAATGGTAATAAAGAAGTTGTCAAAACAGCAGCCGTGATAGTTGAGGTGATGAATTTCTTTTTCAAAAAAATGCCTCCCAGATTAATTACAATTCGATAGTAACAATCCTCGTAAATGATTGCAAGTAATTCTAATCTTTGTAATCAAAATAAAATATTAATTGTAATTTATGTAAAAAAAGAGTTTCTCATCGAAAGAGAAACCCTTTTACAAATCAACTTAATGACCTATTTGTCAGCTACGGCTGTACCATAAGCTGTAGAAGCCCATTCTGTTGGTGAGATCTTGTAATAAGTTCTGTCACCTAGAACAGCTTTCTTATCATAACGCCATTGTGAGTTAGCGGCAATGACACGTTCGATAGTTGAGAACTTACCATCTTTGTAAGTTAACAAAACATTACCGTAATTTGCACCATCATTAACTGTGAAAGTACCATGTTCTTTAACAAATTTTACAGAACCATTATCTGTTGTTGTGTTGGATGATGAATCAGAACCATTAGCAACATAGGATGCTACATCATCAGCAGAAATATATTCTGTAGGTGAAACTTTGTAGTAAACCTTACCTGTTGATAAGATTGTACGCTTGCCATTGGTAAACCATGATGTTCCACCAAGAACATAACGTTCATCAATCTTCTTACCGTTCTTATCGTATAAAGTAACAGCTGTGTTGTCGCTCTTAACTGTAACTACACCATTGATTTTGTCCATAGTAAAGTCAGCATTAGCTTCGTCTGAGCCTTTAACGTTAATATCTCTATTAAATACAGCACTACCATTAATATTATTCAATTTAACATTATTAACATATACAGTAGCGTCCTTAGCATTAGCAGGTAATGTTAAAGTAACTTGTTGACGATACTCATTAGCAGTTTTTACACCGTTATTATCAGTTTCCTTAGCAAAGTTGCCTGTAGCATCGTTCCAAGTATTTGTTGTTGTATTACCTTCAACCGTTGTACTTAATTGTTGAACTTTAGCTGATGTTGTAACATTAACAGTTTTACCATTTTGATCAACAGCTTTAACGTTGGCAGTAGCACCGTAGTTGTAGTTGCTTACTGGGGTACCAGATTGAACATCAAAAGAAGCAGGAGCTGTAGCATACAATGATGTTACTGTAGCAGCAGTCGATGGAGCACTTGCATTAAGAGTAAATGACTTAGAAGCAAGTTCTTTATTAGAACCATCATAGATAGTATAAGTTGCTGTTAAAGAACCACCATTCGCTTCGATATCACTAATCTTATTAGTCAATTCAGCAGCTGATTGTAATTGTAAATCACCAGATTTAACAGAAATTTTAACTGTATCGTCTTGAATATCTTTAGTAACTAAAGGATCACCAACAGGAACAGAATTTTGGAAATTAACCAAGAAACCTGAAGCTTTATTATCTGTACCCATCAAGTCTTTAACTTTCAAAGATTTACTATAATCTGTAGACAAAGAACTAGCAGCAGTTGCAAAAGCTTGACTACCCATCTTATCTGAGTCAGCAGTCTTATTTAAATCATAGCTTAAACTTGTAACTTGAATATTGTTAAAAACATTTCCTGCATCTGAAGTGGTATCAGCCTTAACAACTTGTGTACCAGAAACAGAGCTAATTGCTGGGGCAGCAACTGGTGCAACAGCTAACAAAGCAGCTGCTACAACGCTAGCGCCCATTAATGAAGTTTTCTTCATAATTGGTATTCCTCCTCGAATCATTTATAATTTTATAGAAGATATTGAACCTATATTATAAATATAAAAAGTTGTTAAAAAGTACACTAAATGATAGTAAATTGGTAGTCGTCACTGTACAATTCATCAACTAATTACAGTCAATACCTTTTATACCAACAATGCTATTTTAACTCAAATACTAGCTTTTGCAAGCGATATTTACTATACAGGCAGAATATTATATATTCGTAAATATTTTGTTACACAAATATCATATTTCAAAAGTAAAAATATTTGAATTAATTAAATCAAAAGTTTCACTTAGCTTACAGTATAATGACAATAAAAAAGAATCTCTCATTTTTTGAGAAATTCTTTTTTATTTCAAACCATATAAGCATTATTCAGCCGTAGCATGACCATAAGCTGTAGAAGTCCATTCTGTTGGTGAAACTTTGTAATAAGTTGTATTACCAACAACAGCCTTCTTATCATAACGCCACTGTGTATTAGATAATAATACACGTTCAGGAACAATGGTAAACTTACCATTTACTAAATTATAAACAGCAGCATTTGTACCATTATTATTGGCTGTGAAGACACCTTTTTCCTTGTTAGTCTTAACTGTTTGGTCAGATGAGAAGCTAACATCACTTGCTAAAACATATTCATTAGCAGCAACTTTATACAATTGACGACCATCAGCCAATGTAACTAATCTTGATGTCTTCCAATCAGTACCATTAGCTAAGAATGTACCATTAATAGCATTGCCATCTTTATTATATACTTGTGCACTACCAGATTTAGTAATAGTTACAACGCCACGTTTAGCAATACTTGTAGCTTGACTAGAAGTTTCAGCTGGTGTTGTTGGAATTGAGATCGAAGGTGCTGAAGGAATAGTATTACTTGGTGTTGTATCAGCTACTTGTGCTTGAGAACCAATACTATCTAAGTTAGATTGTAAAGTATTTTCAATACCAGTAATGTCATCAACAGTTCTAGCTTTCTTCACATCGTTTAAAGATTGTTCATAAACGGCTTTAGCAGCATTATGAGCAGCTGATTTAACTTTATCTGAAACATTCAAACGATTGATTGAACCATCTGCTTGATTGTAAATTTGTTCTAATCTACCACTAGCATTATCACGAGCACCAGAAACATGTAGTTTCAAGGTAATAGTATTAACAGTTTCGCTAGGATTATCGTTAGGATAAATAGCAATCTTTTCTACTACATCACCACCAATTGCTAAAATGCCGTTTACGGTGTTAGTCATCTTTGATAAATTAGCATTCGTAACCTCATAAGTATTAGCTGAATCGTTATTAAATTCAACTGTTACCTTTTTACTATACTTATCAGCAATCTTCCAAACATTTGCTGCGTCATCATTATCATTTGTAATACCATCAGATGAGCCATTTTGTGTATCACCACTATAAAAACGTTTGGACATTCCGCTTAGTTTTCCACCTTGATCAACTAAGCCATCCTGACCATTAGTTACTCCTAAAGCACCACTTCTATCTAAGAACGTTTCATTAAGACCCATAGCAGCAGCTTGTTGGGTAGTAATATTAGCCGTATCTGTAGAAAAGTGACTTACAAATTTGTTAATAGTTGTTACATCACTAGCTTCGGTACCTGTAGTAGTTGCATTACTATCAGAGTCAGTATTATTAGTAGTACTTGCAGTAGTTGTGTTATCAGCAAATACACTGGGTACTTGTGTAGCAATTGGAGCAACTGCTAATAAAGCAGCGATAACTACACTAGAATGTTTTAATATATTTCTATTCATGTTAAACTACCCCTCTTTAAATCTAATTTTTATTAACTAGAGCATAATGTGCTCCTAACTTGATTATAGCCACTAATCAATTTTTATCAACCGTTTACTTTAATAAATGTTCTAAATCCAAAAAACATTATGTTAAAAATCGATATCATTTCACAGAAAATATTTTCTTTAGTATTTAAAATAAATCCTATTTTTTTGCTTATTTCCAATTAAGGTCTAAAAAAGAATAAAATTTATAAGATTATATACATACAATGTTAGTTAAAATAATTGAAATAAAAATGCCGACTAAGTTCCACTTTAAAATTACCTCTAACAAGAAAAGTGTTCGAAATGTCAGAACTCCTTAAGAGCAACTAAAAATCTCCTAGCTTGTAATATTTAGTTCAAGATTGAATTAACATTTTGAAGCCACTATATAAAAATTTATACTCATTACTCTATTCAAAAACGACGCAATGTTCATTTGGCTAAAATGTACAATTAATGATTTTAATATGTCTGCAAATTCAAACCAATATGTATAAAAACACGCGTGGTACTAGTTAATATAACTGAAGACAAATATGAAAATAGCAAAAATAAATAGCCCAACTGGAATACTTGCTTAATAAGAAAGTCACTACCATGTCAGCACTATTTATATAGTATTCATATTTTTAATTTAATATCTAGGTTCTTACTTTGAAATTGCCCTTTTGATGATTTAAACCTTTATCTAGCAAAATTTATTGAAGTTTAACACCGCCATCCGCTTTTACATTATGAACATCTGTTTTGACCTCATTGTAATCATCAAAACTATCATTATTAGAATTATCATCTGTATTAACTTCGTCAATATTTAATTTAGAATGATTTAATTTGATATGATTGATCTGAACCTTATTATACTCAGTATGAGAAGAATCATCTGGATCAAATGCATCTTTTTCATCACGTTGCGTTTTATAGTAAGCAATAATAATCCATTGATTTGGTAAACGCTTTACGTCTTCTTTATCATTAACTTTAACGGTAGATTCTTCAGTCGTTGTATCATGTTCTTGATCATCCGGTTGCAAGTACAAACTCAAAAAAGTATTGGTAACTGTCTCAAAGTCACTGGACTTATTTTGATCATTAACTAAATTATCAGTTACAGACTTTACAGCGGCCAAATTTTCAGTTTTAGTAACATCTTGCAAGCCGATTACTTTTCTTTGAATAGATTTCTTACCAACATACTTTTCTTGAGAATCATCATTCGAGTCTTCTAATTTAATGGTTACTTTTCGATCATTAGTTAAACTACCATTATTTGTGACATCAAAGACCAAATCGTCACTGTCTTTATCTCCGCTAGTTAAGTAAACTATACCATGATGATTAACACCGGCAAAATGAACTTTCAAGTGTTTAAAAATTGAGCTAGTATTAATTGACTGAACATGTTTAAGACCTTTAACCGTATAAGTTTTAGTTTGTGGTTTAATTGGATTAGTTTTATCACTTTTTACTGTAACTTTTAAAGTGACTTTTTCGCCATTGCTTAAGTTTTCATCTCGGTTGATACTAAAGCTAGTTTCATCAATCCATTGTAAAACCTTCGCTAACTTGTCCTTATCTTCAGATGTCAAACTAGCCAGCCCCAAAATATCAGAACTAGAATTGTCTTCTAACTCATGCTTAAAGTAATCACTTAACTTTGCTCGTTTAACCATCACCGCTAGCATTTTATCCTAAATTTTATCTTGATCATACTCTGCTCTACCGGATCCGTTATATCCGGTAAAAGTTAATTGAGTATCTTCATTATCTAAAATAGATATCTTACGATGATCATAAAAATAAATTGATCCCAGGATCACTACAACAATAATTGCTAAAATAATCCACGTTTTCTTTGAAACCTGTTTAAGCTTATTCATTTCTAACTCCTACCCAGTTTTATTCCACTGCATCCATGTCTTCTTTATTTAGACGATGGTGGTAAAGACTTTGATCCGTTTTATCAATATCTGCGGACAAAGCTTGCTCAATAGCTTGTTGAATATCAATGATACCCTGCTTGTTGTAGAAGGAAACTTGAATGATATATCTGGAACCACCTTTTTCAATTGAAAGTTGTGTCAAAATTCCACTTAAAAAAATAGCAACACCAATTAATAATATAATGGCCCCCATCAATGCACTAGAGCTTAAAAAGAAATAAAATCGTTTTACTTTATAAGCTGTTTCCGTTGAAGAATCAGGAATATTTTGTTTATGCTGCCCAGCCAGGATTAAGCCAAAAATAGTATTTGGTTCATTAATTCTCACAAACCGATAATCAACTGAAATTGATCCTTTAATCCAAAATAACAAAGCACTGGCTGAAAATTCCCGCTGCTTAATAATATTTCAGGATTGGGTAGTGTCTTACACTTAAATATCTAGCTCAGCCAATTTTTTTGATCTTATGCATATGAACTTATAAATCTAATTTAAGTCCTGTCTCACAAAAAAATGCCGATGAGTAAGCTCATCGACATTCACCATTATCAATTAATGCTATTCAACTTTAACATAATTACCGCGAATCCATTCATAACCGGAAACTCGATAATAAGTAGCATCATTAATTTTTGCCTTTTTATCGTAGAACCAACGTGTATTAGTTGTCACTGCCCGATTAGGCAAAACTTTAAATCCTGGGCCTGCATCTTCCCAAGCATTTAAGAAGACAACTCCCGGAGCAGTCACATCAACAATTCCCCGTTCTTTTGAGATTGTGACGCTACCCATTTCTGTAAAGGCTGACTTCTTATCACCAAAGTTCACATCCGAAGCTAAAACATATTCAGTTGGTGAGACCTTATACATCACTTGACCATTATTCAAAGTCCGCTTGCCATCAGTAACCCAAGCAGTTCCGGCTGACAAAGCACGATCTAAGATAATTGTTCCGTTAGCATCATATAAGTGCACATAACCATCAGGAACATCATTTTTCACGGTTACCGCACCAGAAATACTGTGAGTCACTACAATTGCATTTTGATTATTGTCATTTTTATCTTTATCAGCATCCGGCTTCTTATTAGCATCTGGTTCGTCACCAGTTGCTTGCTTATCGACATGAAGTGTTAATTTAATAGGGTTACCTAATTGTGTTGTAGAATCGGCAGCTTTAGTCTGTGCAGCTTCCGGTTGATTCAAGGTTAAAGTTTCAGTAATGTCGCCACCGTTAGCCTTTAAATCCGTAATAGTATCCGCTAATTTAGCTTCTGGTACATCGCTACCTTTATATTGATAAGTTACCTTCACAGCTAAATCGGGATAATCATTCGCTATTTGTTCCAAAACTGCTTGCTGATCAGTCTTTAAGAAATCTTCTGCCATACCATGAACTTTATAAGTACCATCGGTATTCTTCTCCAATAAACCAGCACTATCAGCATCACTAGTTTTACCAACTAAAACACCACTATGATTGAAGTAATTAGTCGTTAAATCTTCGGATCTACCTCGATAGTTAGCTTTGGAATAAAATGCATTAGCAAAGTTAACAGCATCTTCTTTGCCACCAACAATTTTAGCTTTTAAAACAATGTGCTTGCTTCCTTCTACTTCTTTACTAGAATCAGTATTTTTTACAAATTCGATTGTTTCAGTCACTAAGCCACCGTTATAAATTAAATCTTGGACAATTTGTTTTAATTGATCGGTTTCTTTATCAGGTTTGATGTCATAGTCAGTGCCTTGATCGTCAGCATCCTTTTTCACATTAACTGTGACTTTAGTACTATATTTGTCACCTATTTTCCATAAAGCTTTGGCATCGGCGTTATCTTTATCACCACTGTAATAACGTGCTGCCATCCCAGACAATTCACCATCGTCACCAACTAATCCCGGCTTGCCATTTAAAACACTGACTGGTTCACTCATATTAATAAAGCTCTCTAAATTGTTTGGTAATTGCGATTTAGAATATACCACTTGCTCAGTGTTAAAATGCTTCACGAAATTATTAATTGTTGTCACATCAGCCTTTGTAGCGTCATCGTCTTTATCTTCAGCATGAACAATTGTTGGCAACACTACACCATTAACTGCTGTATCCGCAAGCGGTGCAACAGCAATTAAGGCCGCTGCAATCATTCCTGATTGCCATAACTTGGAATATTTCATTATTAGATCCCCCTCAAAATCCAATTTTTATACAATTGAATTCTAACATAAACTTCAACTAATAATGATAATTAAAAAATATTTATCCATTTCATTTTTAAAACTAAGATCTTCATTTTAGTTTACTTATTAAACGGACCCATTTCGATCATCAATTGGCTCAACTCTTCAGGAGAAATATCTAAGTCATTCTTGAGCCACAGTTGCACCATGGCTAAACCTCCAGCAATTGTATAGATCTGCTGGTAAACATTCCCCGTATAGGTATTATTCTCCTGGGACAAGTTCAGTAAATCGGTATGAAACTTATCATTAATTGGATAAGTAAACATCACTTTCATTGCTTCTTTATTTTGTTGCACAAACGTCAGAATCTTTAAATACAATTGGTCCATCTGTGACTGATATTCGGCCATTGATAACTGCTTTTGTTGAAACAAATATTCTATGAAGGCATGCATGACGTGATCTTCAACTTCTAACAACACATCATACGTTGAATTGTAATGCGCATAAAACGTCGACCGATTAATCGGAACCTGATCACATAGTTGCGTCACTGTAATATCATCTAAGTCATTTTTTTGCATCAAATTAATCAGTGTGTGTTGAATCTGAGTTTTCGTCCGTTGGACGCGCCGATTCTCTTTTGCCATAATATGTCTCCTTAATTGTTATTTATTGATCATACTACGATCTATCATACAACTTATCCAACAAATAGTCTAAAAGTGTATGAAATCTTTTTTAGCTTTTCTGAAACCTCATTTTATGTTTTCATTTGATTAAAAGCTTAATTTTCATTCTAATTAAATAACTCCTGACAGCTTAAACTATCAGGAGTTATTTTCATTTTAAAGATTCAAATTAATTCAAAAGTACTTTGTCAGCTTCTACCCATTCATCAGCAGCCACCCGATAATAAGTATGGCCGTTAACGATTAATTGACGATCATAGCGCCAAGGGTTTTGGTTGGTAACTGTGCGACTATTGGACTTCACCATCAAACTGCGAGCCGGATCATAATGATAAACGGGCGCGCTGGTTTGATTAATGACTAAGGCACCCACTTTGCGATTCAGAATCATCGCTTGTGGTGTCCAAGTAACATCGTTGACAGAGACAAATTCATTTGGAGCCACTTGATAATAAGTTTGACCATTAATTGTTTGTTGATTATTCGTCAACCATTGCGTATTGTGACCTAAAGTCCGTTCGGCAATCACTTGCCCTTGAGCATTATAGACTGGCACTTGGGCTTTATTAGTTGTGACAACGCCATCTACAATTTGGTTATTGCCAGCTTGCTCTGGAGTCAAATCAACGTCACTAGCTTTGACATATTCATCAGCACCAACACGATAATAAGTTTGACCGTTAATTATACGCTTATAATCAATCTTCCAAGCAGTATTAGCACCCAACACTTGACTATCAATCTGGTTACCATCTTGATCATACAAAGCAACATAACCATTAGTAACATTAGGTTTAACCGTGACCACACCATTTTGTTTTTGCATAGTTGTCTCATCAGGCTTAGTCTGCTGGTCAACATCGGGATTAGTTGCTGGTAAAGTTGGATATGTTGGCACAAGAGTATTCTTAGCATCCGTTATTGCTTGGTTAATCGCAGCTACGCCAGCATCTTGTTGGGTTGTGACATCAGCCGGAGTCGTAGCAGCCTTAACCTTGCCAACGGCCTGATCATACGCCGCTTGAATAGCTTTTTTAGCAGCAGCTTGTTGACTAGCATCTAAACTAGCTACTTGACTGTCCGCATTTTCTTTAGCCGTTTGTAAAGCAGCTAAAGCTGAGTCTTTTGCCGTTTGTAGTGCTTGTGCAGCAGTTTGCGCAGCCGTTACTGCTTGATCAATCGCAGTTATTCCGGCTGCTTTTTGCGTATCAACACTCGCCACATCTTGTGCATTATTAACTTGGTCAACCGCATGTCCATAAGCAGCAGTAATTGCTTGTTGCGCAGCAGCGGCAGCGTCCGGATCCAAATTAGCATCAATAATCGCTTGTTGGGCAGTATCACGCTCATCTGCTAAAGCGGCTAAAGACGTATCCTTGGCAGCTTGCAATGCTTGTGCATCACTTTGTGCTTGATTAATCGCAGCCACACCCGCAGTCTTTTGCGTATTAACCCCGTCTACATCACTAGCGGCGGTAACGGCAGTGACTGCTTGATTATAAGCAGCAGCAACTTGAGCTTTCGCCGCTTGCTTTTTAGCATCAGTATCTAAACTAGGATCAGCATCAATAACATCATCAGCAGCTTGCTGAGCATTATCTAAGTCCTGTAAAGCATTATTTTTAGCAGTTTGTAAAGCTTGAGCAGCAGTTTGCGCATCGCTTAAAGCCGCTTGAATAACTTGCTTACCTGTATTCTTGGCATTAATCACGGCTGTAGCAGAATTAGCAGTTTGTACATTGCTTACAGCGTCATCATAAGCAGCTTGCGCAGCTTGAGTAGCGGCAGCTTTTTGAGCGTCATCTAGATTAGAATCAGCTGCAATTGCTGAATTCGTTTGGTCTAAGGTCTGTTGTAACTCAGCTAAAGCCGCTGTTTTATCAGCTGCTAATTCACTAGCACTCGTATTAGCGGCAATGACAGCCCCAGCAATAGCGGTCACCCCATTAGTTTGTGCTGTATCAACTGCCTTCGTCGTGGTGGCAGCCTCTACATCGGCTTGACTTTGCTTAAAGGCTTGATCAACCGCCGCCAAAGCAGCTTGCTTCTGAGCGTCAGTTAAATTAGAATTATTAATTTCATTATCTGCATTATCTTTGGCCGTTTGTAAAGCTTGTTGGGCCGAAGTCTTAGCAGCTGCTAAATCTTTAACGGCTTGTTGAGCTTGCGTATAAGCATTAATAATGGCCGTTTGGGCAGCTTGTTGCGTCTGCGGCACATCATTGACATCACTCACGGCATTAATACCACTGACACCTTGATCGTAAGCTTGTTTAACGGCTGCTCTAGCAGCTTGCTTTTGTGCAGGTGTCCAATCAGCTTGGTCAATCTTGTTATATTGATCAGCCTGTGTTTGCGCAATAGCCAATAAGGCTTGATTTTTCGCTTGTTGTAAAGCATCCGCCTTACCTTGGGCATCAGTCACTGCTTGCTCAATTTGTAATGTCGCACCGTCTTTAGCATCTGTAATATCAGACGTCGTAGTTGCGGTCTGAATGGCTTGCTTACCAGCGTCATAAGCGGCTTGGACATTAGCTTTAGCAGCAGCTTTTTGATCAGCATTTAAATTGTCATCCGCATCAATTTGATTATTAGCATCCGATTGCGCCGTATCTAACGCGGATAAGGCAGTAGCTTTCGCATTTGCTAAATCAGCGGCTGCAGTTTGTGCATCCGTGTAGGCTTGATCAATTGCACTAATGCCGGCAGATTGTGCGCTGGTAACTCCCGCAGTATCGCTAGCCGCATTAACTTGCGCTACAGCTTGATCATGGGCTTGTTTAACTGCTTGTTTCGCCGCCGCTTTTTGGTCAGCATTTAAATTAGTATCATCGTCAATAGCCGTATTCTGCTTAGTTTGTTCATCATCTAAGGATTTGATGGCGCCCGTCTTCGCTGTTGCTAAATCAGCCGCAGCCTTCTTAGCATCCGTGACTGCTTGGTCAATCGCAGTGACACCATCACCTTGAGCAGTTTGAACAGCTGTCGGCGTAGCCGCTTGATCAACATTATTAATTGCATTGTCATATTGATCGTCCACCTCAGCTTTAGCGGCTTGCTTTTGAGCTGGCGTTAAATCAGAATCATTAATTGCTTGATAAGCTTGATTTTGTGCAGTCATCAAAGCATGCTTAGCAGCACTTTTATCATCTAATAAATCAGCCGCAGCTTGTTGAGCATTAGTTAATGCTGCATTGATTTGGTCTAAGGCTGGCGTTTTAACATGGTCAACTTCAGTCGTCGATGTGGCACCGTTAATCGCGTCTACTCCATCTTGATAAGCGGTAGCGACAGCTTGATGAGCGGCAGTCTTTTGGGCATCACTTAACGAACTATTATCAATGGCTTGATCTGCTTGGTCTTTGGCTGTTGCTAATTCGGCAATTGCGTCATATTGCTTATTCTCCAAGTCTTGAGCCGCATTATTAGCATCCACAACATCTTGTTGAATTTGTTGCACCCAAGTACTTTGTGCCGTTGTCACGCCAGTAATATCACTCGCAGCATTAATGGCCGCTACCCCACTGGTGTAGTCAGCTGCGACTTGTTGATGAGCAGCTTGTTTTTGAGCCGCTGTTAAAGAACTATTATCAATATCATCGTCGGCCTTGACCTGAGCAGCTGCCAACGCTTGAATCGCATCTAAACGTGATTGTTTGAGGTTTTCAGCATCTGTATTGGCAGCAATTACGGCAGCGTTCATGGCCGTAATGCCGTCATCGCGGGCAGTATTGACATCAGCAATCGTTGTTTGATCGTCAATATTAGCTTGCGCCGCCTTATAAGCAGATGTGACTTGTTGGTGTGCCGCCGCTTTTTGCGCAGCCGTCAATTTCGTATTCCCATCAATCTGGGCATCAGCTTTTTGCTTAGCAGTCGTTAATTGCGTTTGCGCATCAGCTTGTGCTTTTTGCAAATCGTTTTGGTCAGCAGCCGTCGTCACGACATCATTGATTTGCTTAATACCAGCATTAGCAACATTTTGCACCGCACTAATCGCCGTTTGGCTAGCCAAATTATCATTAGCTTCTTTAAAGGCTGATTCAATTTGCTGAATATAATCTTGTTTTTGTGCATCCGTCAAATTAGCATGCGCATTAACCTGCTTTTCAGCGGTATCTTTAGCAGACTCTAATTGCTCCTTAGCCAAATCTTTAGCTTGCTGCAAGGCCGTCGCTGTACTATTGGCATCGGCAACCGCATTATTAATCTGCGTCACTCCATCTGCTTGCGCTTGGGCAATGCTTTGCACATTACCAGCTGCTTTGACATTAGCCACCGCTTGGTCAAAGGCAGTATTCACAGCAGTCGTAGCAGCAGTTTTTTGATCCGGTGTTAAATTCAATTGGTCTAACTTAGCTAAAGCCTGCGTCTTAGTTTCTTGTAAAACAGCAATGGCGTTGGCTTGATCATTAACCAAATTCTGGGCATCCATCGCTGCTTGTTGCATTTGGTCAATACCCGTTTGTTGTTGAGTCGTGACAGCTGCGGTGGTGGTTGCATTATCAACAGCCGTTACGGCAGCATCATGGGCTTGGTTGACTTGCTGTTCAGCCGACGTTTTTTGTGCTGGTGTGTTCCAATTTAATTGGTCAATTTTAGCTAAAGCAGCTGCTTGTTCTTGGTCTAAAGCTTGTTTGGCACTAGTTTGAGCAGTCGTTAATGCGGCTTTATTTTCTGTTTGGGCCGTGGTCAAAGCGTCTGCAATTTGCTCTTCGCCAGTTGTTTGTTCAGTGGCTATTTGAGCTGGATCAGTTTCCTTGCTAATTTGGGCAAAGGCCTGATCATAAGCAGCTTTAGCTTGATCTTGATAGGTTTTCTTTTGTGCACTTGTTAAATTAGTCAAGCCATTAATATCCGTGGTGACCGATTGTAACTTATTAGCTAACGCTTGTTGCGCATTGGTTTTAGCAGCAGCTAATTGGGCAGTGGCTAAAACTTGGTTGATGGCTTTGACGCCCGCGGACGTTTCCTGATCAGCAGCTATTTTTGTCTTAGCTGCCGTTAAATTAGCTGAAGCTTCATTATAAGCAGCTGTCAAATCTTGTTGTGCTGTTGTCAAAGCAGTTCCTGTAATGCCAGCACTCGTCAATTGGGCTTCCACATTAGCTTTCGCGTTATCTAATTGGGCTTGATCTTGTAATTTATTAATAGCTAATTCACCAGCAGTTTGCGCCGTTGTAACATCATCGTTAGTGGTAGCAGAATCAATGTTTGATTTAGCACTAGTTGCGGCATTGTCAACCGCGTTTTTGGCAGCAGTAATTTGTTCTGGTGTTAAGCTCGAATTACTTTCAATTGCCGTTTTGGCAGCCGTAGCGGCGGCATCAATCGCGGCATCGGCATTATCCTTAGCTTGTTGTAACTGGTGCGCACTGACAGCAGCCGTAGCAGCTTGCGTAATTTTGGGCAAATCAGTACTAATTACTTGATTAACCGCACTTTGTTTAGTTGCTGCCGTCAAATTGTCAGTAGCTGTTTGATACGCTTGATTAATGGCTGTTTCCGCAGCACTTAATTCTGGATCTTCAGTAATGCCAGCGTCACTTAATTGTTGCAAAGCACTAGCTTGGGCATTATCTAATTGCGCTTGCGCTTCTAGTTTGTTGATTGCTAACTTACCAGCGGTTTGCGCAGAATTAACAGCGGTTGTAGTTGTAGCAGTATTAACATTATTCTTAGCTTGATTGGCAGCAGTCGTAATTTGATTCTTAGCCGTATTACGTTGAGCTGGTGTCAGGCTCGTATCGTTATCAATTGACGTCTGAGCAGCATTAGCGGCAGCATCAATGGCCGCATTAGCTTCATCTTTAGCTTGTTGTAATTGATGATCATTCACAGCAGATGTGGCCGCAGCGGTAATTTTTGGTAAATCAGTACTAATGACATCATCAACACCAGCTTGATCATCCGCATTCGTTAAATTCGTATTTGCTGTTTGGTAAGCTTGACTAATTGCAGCTGTTGCATTATCTAAGTCTGTCCCCGTTAGCCCAGCATCATTTAATTGCTTCAAGGCGCTTGCTTGGGCGTTATCTAATTGCGCTTGCGCTTTAGCTTTACTAATTGCCAATTCACCGGCTGTTTGAGCAGTGTTAATGCCATCGGTGGTTGTAGCAGAGGCAATATTGGTTTTAGCATTGGCTGCAGCATCATCAACCGCCGTTTTAGCAGCAGTAATTTGCTCCAGTGTTAAGCTGGAATTACTTTCAATTGCCGTTTTGGCAGCACTGGCGGCGGCATCAATGGCGGCATTGGCTTCATCTTTAGCTTGTTGTAATTGGTGATCGTTCACAGCTGTTGTAGCCGCAGCGGTAATTTTTGGTAAATCGTTATTAATAACGGCATCGACACCAGCTTGATCATTAGCATTCGTTAAATGATCAGTAGCCGTTTGGTAGGCTTGACTAATGGCATTTTGTGCAGTAGTTAAGTCTGTCCCCGTTAAGCCAGCATCACTTAATTGCTTCAAGGCGCTTGCTTGGGCGTTATCTAATTGTGCTTGCGCTTTGGCTTTATTAATTGCTAATTCACCGGCTGTTTGAGCAGCGGTAATACCATCAGTAGTCGTAGCAGAGGCAATATTGTTTTTAGCTGCCGTTACAGCATCATCAACCGCCGTTTTGGCAGCAGCAATTTGCTCCGGTGTTAAGCTCGAATTACTTTCAATCGCTGTTTTGGCAGCCGTGGCAGCAGCATCAATGGCGTCATCGGCCGTATCACGACTGGTTTGTAAAGCAGCGGCCACTTCAGGATCCACATTCAATGGTGTCAAACCGTCAACAAAATCTTTATTGGCACTGAAAGTTAAAGTGTCACCGGGTTGTAATGTATCAGCGGGAATATCAAAACTAAAGTTACCAGCAGCATCAGTCTTCGCCATATATTTAGGAGTAGTATCGCGCCAATAATCGGCAGCGACAGTACCTGTCATTGGTGTCTGCGTACTACCGTGGTTCACAGTCACGTAGATATAGGTATTGCTGAGATCAGCACCAGCAGTCTTCGAACTAACATGACCTGTAACGTGTGTCTTATCAGTATCAATAGCCACATTATCCACGTCAATAAACGGACCTGCGGAAATAAACTCTAACTTCTTACCTGTCAAACTTTGATCACTTAACCAACCAACAACTTGTTGTTCAGCGTCAGAAGTTTTGCCCACAATATCACTCGTCGCACTAGCATCACTAGGTGCATTAATTGTGCCAATAGTATTGTTATTAACTTTTAAAGATAACTTATCTAATGGACCGGAAGTTTCTGTTCCGTGAACAAACTTCACATCATTTAACGTTAAGGTACTATTGTTAATCAATTTAGCATTGGCGTTATTGCTGGCATCTAAGACAAAGTCTTTCGGGTTATCAATATTGACCTTGGCTCCAGAAATATTCAATAAGGTCATGGCACCAGTACCATCAACTGCCACCTTGAAAGTTCCACCGGTATTATTGATAGAACCGTTGCTACTGATATTAACGATAGAGCCCTTAAATGTATCCATGTTCTGACCATTAATATTGAAGCTAGAGCCTTCGTCAAGGTTTAAACTACCACCAACGGATACCAAGTTTTGATAAATGGTACCATCACTATTGATGTTTACAGTGGAACCCGATTCAAGATTAATTTTAGAACCATTACCAATATTAATGGCTTGAGCTGTATCTTTAGCGTCTTCACCAGCTACGTTGATATTTAAAGTGGACCCATCTTTGGCATCAATAGTTCCTGCACCATTAATATAAATACCAGCAATATTACTATAAAAAGCTTCTGACCATTGGCCATGGCTATGAGGATTTAAGGTAACCTTAGAACCAGAATCTAAAGTAACATTGCCCCCAGCACCAATTTGAATAACTTGATCTCTGTAACTAGTACCTGTAAATGTTGCATTTGATTCAAATTCAACGGCACCAGAACCACTAATTTCAATAACTTGTTGCGGATTGTAGCCCGTGCTAGTAACCGTGCCCGACCCATCTGGTGCATCATAACTTGGAACTGACGTGGCTTGAACGTTGTTCCGAATCACCACGGTTTGCCCATTAGCGTGAATCATCTGTTTGCCGGTATAAGTAATATTGTCAAAAACAATGGTCTGACCACGATTAATACTACCATCACTATTAACAGTATTGGATTTACCTGATGGATTAATAATCCCCCAATAATTAGAACCATAGAAATCAATATTCTTAAAGGTAATTGTATTGTCACCATTACCTGTAGTAAAACGCATATCCCGCATATCCAAATAATAGCGATTAGTTCCAGCTGACTCAATTGTCACATCTCGATTAACTATCTGCATATCGGTATTACCAGTTAATGTCATATCATTGTCCAAGATAATCGTATTAACATTGGCATTAGCGGCAGCAGCAGCTAACTCTACTTGATTCGTGACATGTGCAACTGTGTCATCAAAATTACTAATTTGTGGCTTCGTTGTGGTGTCCGTTGCTGCCACTGCAGCAGGATTAACTTGTGGTTCACTATTAGTAGCTGCAGTTTCATCTGGTTGCTCATTGGTTCCTGTATTGGTTGACGTGTCCGTATTACTACTTGATTCGTCGTTAGCAGTAGTCGGGGTCGCGTCAGTAGCACTTGCTGTCGTAGTTTGAGCAGTATTGGTGTCATCTTGAGTTGGTGCTGGAGTAGTTGTTGTATTGTTTGCTTCAGCCTGATTATCGACAGTTTTAGTTTGTAAGCTATTAGCTTGTTGTACAACGGTTTGAATTTGGGCTTTCGCCGTCGTTTGGATATTAGTTAAGTCAGCACTAGTTTGTGCTTGGTCAATTTGAGTAGCAAATTGCGTACTAATCTCCTGTAACTTTTGTTGCAAGGGAGCTGTTTGCTCTGCTGCTAATTGCAAATCAGTAATTTGATTCTTGGCCGTTTGAACATTCAGTTGCAAAGCACTATTGGCCGCTACTTTACCAGCTGCTAAATCGGTTGTTTGATTCGTGGTAGACGTAGAGGTCTTTGGTGTTGCTTGGACATTTGCTTGACTGGCGGCATTAGTATCATCAACATTGTCAGCTGCGGCGTTAGTCTTATTAACGTTCAACCATAAGGTTGATGAAAATAATGTCACCCCTAAAGTCATAAGTAATTTCTTTTTCTTCATTATGAGTCCCCTCAATTCAGATTAAGTAATAATTGTCAGCTAATTGCTTTTTATTAGTTGCCAAAAATCTAAAAAATTATCGTTAAAATAAGAATATTAACTAATTTAATACTTAAATTTAACCACTTTTATATAAAAATAGCCAATTATTCGCATTATTTTTATTGATATATAACTTTATAGCAACAAAAAAGCGACAATTGTTGGAGTAATTGTCGTTTTTTAAATATTTTTAATTTAAATTAATCAGTTTTTTAGGTAGTAAATATCCACAATTTGATTAGCATCAGTAGCTACAACATCCTGCGCATCAACCTTAGACTGATTGGCTTGATAACCGTTAATTGTAGGAACAGTAACTGCAGCCCATTTGCCGGTATTCCAATCACCGTAAACTGTCTGTCCAGTATTTACATCAAGATCAACACTGCGATTGAGAACAACTACTTGGTTTTGTGTCTTGATAATGCCACTGGGATAATGAATATTGATAGTCCGTACCACCGTCTTCGTTTGCATTTGCGTTTGTTTAGCGACTGCAACTTGCAACACTTGATCTCCAGACGCATCAACTGTGACTGTTGCTTGCGGAAAATCAATAATATCATAACCAGCAGGGGCATGATAATTGATATTCAACACATCACCAAGATAACCGGTTAATTTTTGAGTACCAACTATTTGACCGGCTAAAACATATTGAATTGTGACAGTCTGTTCAGCTGGTGTGTAATAAATATCCACAGTTTGATCTGTTAAATCAGCTGTAATGTCAGTTGCTGGCACTTGTGTGATAGTTGCTTGATAACCCGCAATCTCTGGAACATCATATTCTGACCATTGCACTTTAGACCAATCACCATAAGTTGTGGTGCCATCATCATGCTTAGTAACAATCCGTTGAATCATGCCTGTTTGCGTCTGCGTTTGAATCGAACCATCTGGTTGGTGGAGATTAATAGTACGTGTTACTGCCTTAGCTTCAACATCTCTTGGAACTGGATTTTCAGTATCCCAATCATAAGTAGTAACTTGATCCCGTCCTGGCATATTCATCAATTCATGAGAGGTGTATTTTGTTCCTTGATCTGATCCACTAGTTGCTATCCAATATGGTGATTGAACAACCAAATTGGTACCTGCTACTGGTGTTCCTTGCACAGGAACATCTGGTAAATTAGTGTTACTAGATTCACCTCTATCAATATCAGAATTACTAAAAAAACGCATATTGTTTCCTAATACTAAATGAGAAAGATTATTATCCAAGCCAAACATATGCTCAAATTTATAATTGTCTAAATTATTCATTTTAAAACTACTTAAATTGAGGCTTCGTAAAGAATTGTCATCAAAAAACATTCCTATCATATTATCAACTTTATCAGTATTAAAAGTACTAAGATCCAGTTTTTTAAGACTTCTATCTTCAATAAACATATAACTCATATCAGTCACATTGGATGTATCTAAATAATTTAAGCCATTAATTTCCTGTAGATTAGTCAAATCAGCAAAAAAATACGATAAAGAGTTATTTACTAATACACCTTGATCCAAATTTATTTTAGTCAACAAATTACTATTTTGATCGTCCAATATATCATCATAAATTGTGTTATTTCCCATTTTTCCGGCATGAAAAGTTAAAGTATAGTCATTGTCCTGACGAATAAAATCCCAATTACTGGTTCCACAAGTACCACTAGTAATTAACTCACTATTTGATGGGGAATTATCTGAAATAGAATTACTGCCAGAAGTAGTTGGTACAGAAGTAGCTGGAGCAGTAGACTCCGCCTGTTCACTAGTTGAATCAATAGCTGCACTATCAGCTTGTAAAGCAGGACTGTTATTCGCATCGTTAATATCACTTGGCTGCAAACTATTATTAGCCGCACTATCTGAAAGTACATTACTATCTGAAGTATTGGCAGCCACCTCAGTGGTCGCGTCTGGCGTTGTTGCCACAGGATTTACATCAGTAGTGGAATTTGTTGGAGTATTTTGTACTGTGGTTTCTGAAGTGGCAGTTGTATCGGCATAGATTTGTTGTTGCGTCAATATTAAACCACAAACTAATCCAAAAAAGACCCCAGCTGTTGTTATTTTTTTCTTCGAGTTCATTCGTAGATTCCTCTTTGCATATTTTTTAAATTATAATTAAATATTAAGGCTATTAATTAAAAAATCAAGTATAATATTTAAAATAATGTAATATAAAAATCAAATATATTAAACACCGATGAATTAAAAATTACATTTTAAAGCATATAAAAAAGCAATTCTTCACATTAGAAGAATTGCTTTTCTTTGGTTCTAGTCACTTAAAACATTTTGTTGTTCAACCCATTCGTTAGCGGCAACGCGGTAATAAACATGACCATTAACAATTAATTGGTAATCGTAACGCCATGCATTAGTATTCGCTAAGGTTTGAGTGGTCGATTTAACCATTAAGCTTTTGGCTGCATCATAAACATAAACTGCAACATTAGAATTATTCACTGCTAATGTGCCCACTTTTTTATTAAGAACCATAGCTTGTGGTGTCCAATTAATATCAGAAGCTGCCAAGTATTCATTTGGTGCAACTTGGTAATAAGCCTGACCATTAATCATTTCTTGAGCACCATTAGTCAACCACTGAGTACCAGCAGTCAAACTACGGTTAGCAATGATTTGTCCTTCGGCATCATAGACAGGAACGGTCTTTTGTGCTAAGTCTGAGCGTACGGTCAAGACTCCATCAACTACCGTTGCTTGCTTAGCCGTATTAAAGTTCACGTCACTCGCCTTCAGATATTCGTTTGGTGCCACGTGATAGTAAAGTTCACCATTAATCATGGTACGATTATTGGTCTTCCAACTAGTCTTTGCTCCGACTACACGATCAATAGCTTGACCATTTTGATCATACAAGGTCACAAAGCCCGCATTAACGTTTGGTTTAACCGTAACTACCCCGGAAATAGCAGTGTTCGTTGGTGTCGTAGTTGGTTGTTTATCTGCATCCGAATCATCTGTGCTTGGCAACGTAATGATTGGTGGTTGATTATCTAATACCATATCCCGTAATAAAGAATTAAAGTTTTCAATACCAGCAATTCCATTCAAGGCCGCACCCGTATTCGTAGTACTATCATTCACTTCTTGTTGAGCTGCAGCATGGTTATCAGCTAACTGTTGTTTTAACTGATCCTTCTTAGCTTGAGAAATATGCAAATCATCAATTTGCTTATTAGCCGTTGCTAAAGCCTGATCTAAAGCTTGGTTGGCATCTGCTTTGGCTTGATTTACATCACTAGCAACATTTTGAACGGTCACCGCATGAATTGCTTGAATACCTTGATCACTATCGGTATGCACAGCTTCTGAAGACTGAGCTTGCTTGACTTGCAATTTGGCTTGATCAAACGCACTTTGGGCATTAGCCAGTAAAGCTTGCTTTTTATCATCGGTTACTGTCATAGCATTGATTAACTGATTAGCGTTAGTCAAAGCATTTTGTAACGCTGCAATGGCATCAGTTTGCGCTTGCGCTAAGTTGTGATTAGTATTGGCTGCTACCAAATCATTGAGCGCTTTAGAACCTGCAGTTTGCGCCGTTGTTGCGGCAGTAATTTGTGTAGCCTGATTAATTGCCGTCAGTGCTTGATCATAAGCTTGTTGAGCTTGCTGTATTAAAGCAGTCTTTTGCTTAGGTGCTAAGTTCATAGCATTAATAGCCTGATTAGCCGCATTCAACGAAGCTTGCAAATCGTGTTGAGCATTTAACTTGGCAGTTGCTAACGCATCAGCGTCAGCCTGTTGGGCGCTAGTCACAACCGCAGTCAATTGTTTTACACCGTCAGTTTGCGCTGTCGTTACAGCCGTTGGTGTTTGAGCCGCATTTACTGCTGAAATTGCAGCATCATGCGCTTGTTGAGCTTGACTCTTGAAGTCTGCTTTTTGCTTAGCCGTCAAGTTGGATAATTGATCAATGGCCGCATTAACTTGAGCTAGCTGATCAGCTAAAGCTTGTTGGGCAACAGTTTGGGCATTAGTCAATTCAAAAGCAGCAATGGCAGTATCAGCAGTTGTAGCAATTTGCTTCGTACCATCAGCTTGGGCGGCCTGCAAATCAGTTGGATTATGTGTGTCATTAACTTTGGTTTTTGCTTGCTCAACAGCAGCTTGCACTTGTTGTTTTGCAGTGGCTTTTTGCTCGGCTGTTAAGCTGGAAGCATCAATTTTAGCATTGGCCGCCGTTTGCGCATTGGTTAATTCTGTCACTACGGCTGCTTGAGCTTGGCTTAAAGCATAAGCATCAGAACCTTCTGCGGTGTCCAAAACTTTGTCAATATTCGTCTTACCTTCATCTTGGGCGCTGGTCACATCAGCAACCGTCTTTGCCGCATTAACTGCCGCTATTGCAGCATCATGCGCTTGTTGGGCTTGGTTCTCCAGGTCAGTCTTTTGTTGATCCGTTAAATTCTTGAGTTTATCGATTTGTGCATTGATATTCGATAATTCAGTATCTAATTTTTGCTGAGCAGCTGCTTGGGCATTGGCTAATTCACCCGCGGCAATGGCAGCAGCACCGGCTTGGGTAATTGCAGCCTGACCGTTATCTTGTTCTGTGGCTAGATCAGTTGGGTTAGTAGCCGCATTAACTTGAGCAGCAGCGACATCATAAGCGTCCTGAACTTTTTGTTTAGCAGCTTGCTTTTGATCATTACTTAAACTGGAAGCAGCAATCTTATTATTAGCAGCTTTTTGTGCAGCAGACAAAGCAGCTAAAACGTCAGTCTTACTATTTTGAAGTGCCATAGCATCAGAATCGTTGGCAGTATCAAATGCTTTGTCAATGTTCGTCTTACCTGTATTTTGTGCGTTTGTCACATCGCCTACATTCGTTGCCGTGTTAACTGCCGTCATCGCATCATCATGAGCCTTTTGTGCTTGCGCTTTAGCAGCAGACTTTTGATCAGCTGTTAAGTTCTGTAATTGATCAATTTTACCTTTAACTTTATCCAATTCAGAATCTAAGGCCGCTTTAGCTGCTGTTTGCGCGTTCGCTAATTCACCCGCGGCAATGGCATCAGCACCGGCTTGAGTAATCACATTTTTGCCATCAGTCTGTGCTTTGTTCATATCAGTTGGATTAGTAGCACTATTAACTTGGGCTGCTGCTGCATCATAAGCGTCCTGAACTTTTTGTTTAGCAGCCGTCTTTTGCTCATCTGTCAAACTGGAAGCAGCAATCTTATCATTAGCAGCTTTTTGTGCATCACTTAATGCAGTTAAGGCATTAGTTTGGCTTTGACCCAAGGCGCTAGCGTCATCACTCTGAGCCGTTGTTAAAGCAGCACCAATCTTAGTAACACCCGTAGTTTGTGCACTAGTAACATCAGCTACTGTGGTTGAATTATTAACCGCGTTGAGCGCAGCATCGTGGGCCTTTTGCGCTTGAGATTTAGCCACGGCTTTTTGGTCAGCTGTTAGATTCTGTAATTGATCAATTTTACCTTTAACCTTATCTAGTTCAGAATCTAAGGCCGCTTTAGCTGCTTTTTGCGCATTCGATAATTCACCCGCGGTAATGGCAGCATCTCCGGCTTGCATAATCGCATTTTTGCCATCAGTCTGTGCTTTGTTCATATCAGTTGGATTAGTAGCACTATTAACTTGGGCTGCTGCTGCATCATAAGCAACTTTAACTTTTTGCTTAGCAGCTTGCTTTTGCTCATCACTTAAGCTAGAGGCATCAATCTTATCATTAGCAGATTTTTGCGCATCATTTAATGCTGTTAAGGCAGCTGTTTTACTTTGACCTAAAGCATTTTTGTCATCAGTTTGAGCAGTCGTTAAGGCTTTGTCGATGTTTGTCTTACCTGTCTCTTGTGCACTGGTGACATCAGCTACTGTTGTCGCAGTGTTAACTGCTTTAACGGCATCATTATAAGCTTGTTGTGCTTGCGCTTTAGCAGTAGCTTTTTGCGTATCCGTTAAATTCTTAAGTTGATCAATTTCATTATTAACTTTATCTAATTCATTATCTAAAGCATCCTTAGCCGCAGACTGCGCATTCGCTAATTCACCCACAGCAATGGCATCAGCACCGGCTTGCGTAATCGCTGCCTGGCCAGTACTTTGTGCTGCTTGTAAATCTGCGGGATTTGTCGCTGACTTAACTTGTTGTGCTGCTTTATCATACGCAGCTTGCACCTGTTGTTTAGCCGCCGTCTTTTGCTCAGCCGTTAAACTGGAAGCATCAATCTTGGTATTAGCGTCGTTTTGTGCCGTCGTTAAAGCAGTTAAAACATTAGTTTGACTTTGACCCAAAGCGCTAGAATCATCACTCTTAGCTGTCTCTAAAGCAGCGTCAATCTTGGTAATCCCGGTATTTTGTGCACTGGTTACGTCAGCAATGGTTGTTTCCGCATTCACGGTCTTAATCGCATTATCATGGGCTTGCCGCGCCTGATTCTTAACAGTAGCTTTTTGCGTATCCGTTAAATTCTTAAGTTGATCAATTTCATTATTAACTTTATCTAATTCAGAATCCAAAGTATCCTTGGCTGCTGCTTGGGCATTCTCCAATTCATCAGCAGCAATAGCATTGTCACCAGCTTGCGTAATCGAAGCCGTACCAGCACTTTGGGCAGCTGCTAAATCAGTTGGATTCGTTGCTAAATTAACTTGTGCTGCAGCCGAGTTGTAAGCAGCTTGCACTTGTTGTTTGGCAACTTGTTTTTGCTCATCACTTAAGCTAGAAGACTCAATCTTGGCATTAGCAGCGTTTTGTGCCGTCGTTAAAGCAGTTAAGGCATTAGTTTGGCTTTGACCCAAAGCCTTATTGTCATCAGTTTGAGCCGTTGTTAAAGCAGCGTCAATCTTCGTAATGCCCGCAGTTTGGGCACTAGTAACATCAGCTAACGTTGTTGCCTGATTCACAGCTGTGATTGCAGTATCATACGCTGTTTGTGCTTGGGCTTTAGCAGCAGCTTTTTGGTCAGCTGTTAAGTTCTGTAATTGGTCAATTTGATCCTTGACCTGAGATAATTCAGCAGCTAATTTTTGTTGAGCTGCTGTTTGCGCGTTCACTAATTCACCCATTGCAATAGCATCAGCACCCGCTTGTGTAATCGCAGCCTGACCGTCAGTTTGTGCTTGGTCCAAATCAGTTGGGTTAGTAGCGCTATTAACTTTTTCTACCGCAGCATTATAAGCAGCTTGCACTTGTTGTTTAGCAGCTTGTTTTTGCTCATCGCTTAAGCTAGAAGCCTCAATCTTGGCATTAGCATCGTTTTGCGCAGCAGCCAAGGTATCTACAACATCACTCTTACTACTTTGAAGAGCTGCAGCATCAGAAGCACTAGCAGTATCCAAAGCTTTATCAATGTTCGTTTTACCCGCATCTCGTGCAGTTGTCACATCAGCTACCGTTGTTGCCGCACTAACCGCCGTCATTGCAGCATCACGGGCTTTTTGTGCTTGCGCTTTAGCGTCGGCTTTTTGATCAGTGGTTAAGTTCTGCAATTGATCAATTTGATCGTTAACCGTCTGTAATTCAGCATCTAAAGTGCTGTGAGCTGCAGACTTTGCATTGGCTAATTCACCAGCAATAATCGCATTATTAGCAGCCGTATTGATGTCATTAACGCCGTTGTTTTGCGCAGAAGTTAACTCAGTTGGACCGGTAGCTGCTTTAACCTTATCTATTGCTGCATTATAAGCAATTTGCACTTTTTGCTTGGCGGCTGCTTTTTGTTCATCTGTTAAAGTAGAATTATCAATTTGACTATTGGCCGCAGTTTGCGCAGTTGTTAAAGCAGCAGTGGCAGAGTTTTGACTGTTTTGAAGATCACTAGCGTCATCATTATTAGCCATATTCAGTGCTGCATTAATATTTTCAATTCCCGTCTTTTGAGCATTAGTGACATCAGCTACTGTTGTCGCCGTGTTAACTGCCGTTACAGCATTATCATGCGCCGTTTGTGCTTGGTTCTCAGCGTCGGCCTTTTGATCAGCAGTCAAGTTCTGTAATTGACCAATTTGGCTTATGACATTGGCTAAATCTGTGTCTAAAGCAGTTTTAGCAGCATCCTGAGCATTGATCAATTCACTAGCGGAAATAGCAGCAGCGCCAGCTTGTATAATCGCATTTTTACCATCAGTTTGTGCCTGGTCTAACTCGGACGGATTAGTAGCAGTATTAACTTGGGCTACGGCTGCATTATAAGCTGCTTGAACTTTTTGCTTAGCAGCAATCTTTTGTTCATCACTTAAACTAGAAGCAGCAATTTCATCATTAGCAGATTGTTGAGCAGCAACCAAAGCAGCCAAAACATCATTCTTACTATTTTGGAGTGTTGTTGCATCAGAATCATTGGCGGTCTTCAAGGCAGCATCAATATTCGTTTTGCCTGTCTCTTGGGCAGCTGTTACGTCAGCCACCGTTGTCGCCGCATTAACCGTCTCAACCGCATCATTATAGGATTTTTGTGCTTGCGCTTTGGCGTCAGCTTTTTGGTCAGCTGTTAAGTTCTGTAATTGGTCAATCTGATCCTTGACCTGAGATAATTCAGCAGCTAATTTTTCTTGAGCTGTCGCTTGCGCATTAGCTAATTCACCCGCGGCAATAGCAGCAGCACCGGATTGCGTAATCGCATTTTTACCATCGGTTTGTGCCTGGTCTAACTCGACTGGATTAGTAGCAGTATTAACTTGGGCTACGGCTGCATCATAAGCGTCCTGAACTTTTTGTTTAGCAGCCGTCTTTTGATCATCACTTAAGCTAGAAGCATCAATCTTGGCGTTGGCATCGTTTTGTGCCATAACTAAAGCATTTAAAGCGGTAGTTTGATTTTGACTCAAGACATTATTGTCATCAGTCTTGGCCGTTGTTAAGGCAGCATCAATATTGGTAATCCCCGTCTTCTGTGCACTAGTGACATCAGCTACCATTGTCGCCGTGCTAACTGCAGTTACAGCATTATCATGCGCTGTTTGTGCTTGATTCTCAACGTCGGCCTTTTGATCAGCGGTTAAGTTCTGTAATTGATCAATTTTACCTTTAACTTTATCTAATTCAGAATCCAAAGCCGTTTTAGCTGCTGTTTGCGCGTTCACTAATTCACCCGCGGTAATAGCATCAGCACCGGATTGCGTAATCGCCGTCGTGCCAGCAGTTTGTGCTGCTTGTAAATCTGCGGGATTTGTCGCTGCTTTAATTTGTTGTGCTGCTGCATCATAAGCGTCCTGGACTTTTTGCTTAGCCGCCGTCTTTTGCTCGGCCGTCAAGCTGGAAGCCTCAATTTTGGCGTTGGCATCGTTTTGTGCCGTAGCTAAGGCAGTCAAAGCCGTAGTTTGGCTTTGACCCAAGGCACTAGCATCATCACTCTTAGCTGTCTCTAAAGCAGCGTCAATTTTCGTAATGCCCGTAGTTTGTGCACCAGTGACATCAGCTACTGTTGTCGCAGTGTTAACTGCCGTTACAGCATTATCATGCGCTGTTTGTGCTTGTGTTTTAGCGGCGTCTTTTTGATCAGAGGTTAAGTTTTGTAATTGATCAATTTGATCATTGACTTGCGATAATTCAGCAGCTAATTTTTGTTGAGCTGCCGTTTGCGCGTTCACTAATTCACCCGCGGTAATAGCATCAGCACCGGATTGCGTAATCGCCGTCGTGCCAGCAGTTTGTGCTGCTTGTAAATCTGCGGGATTTGTCGCTGCTTTAATTTGTTGTGCTGCTGCATCATAAGCGTCCTGGACTTTTTGCTTAGCCGCCGTCTTTTGCTCGGCCGTCAAGCTGGAAGCCTCAATTTTGGCGTTGGCATCGTTTTGTGCCGTAGCTAAGGTAGTTAAGGCATTAGTTTGGCTTTGCCCCAAAGCCTTAGTGTCATCACTCTTAGCTGTCTCTAAAGCAGCGTCAATCTTAGTAATCCCAGTATTTTGTGCACTGGTTACGTCAGCAATGGTTGTTGCCGCCTTCACGTCCTTAATCGCAGCATCATGATCCGCTTTGGCTTGAGACTTAGCAGCCTGCTTTTGATCAGCTGAAAGATTTTGTAATTGATCAATCTGATCATTAACCTGTGATAATTCAGCGTCTAATTTTTGTTGAGCTGCTGTTTGCGCATTGGCTAATTCACCTGCCGCAATAGCATCCTCACCAGCTTGCGTAATCGAAGCTGTACCCGCACTTTGTGCCGTTGCTAAATCAGTTGGATTCGTTGCTAAATTAACTTGTGCTGCAGCCGAGTTGTAAGCAGCTTGCACTTGTTGTTTGGCAGCTTGTTTTTGCTCATCACTTAAGCTAGAAGCCTCAATCTTAGCATTAGCGTCGTTTTGCGCCGTCGTTAAAGTAGTTAAGGCATTAGTTTGGCTTTGCCCCAAAGCCTTATTGTCATCAGTTTGAGCCGTTGTTAAAGCAGCGTCAATCTTCGTAATACCCGCAGTTTGGGCACTAGTAACATCAGCTACCGTTGTGGCCTGATTCACAGCTGTGATTGCAGCATCATACGCTGTTTGTGCTTGGGCTTTAGCAGCAGCTTTTTGTGTATCCGTTAAGTTCTGCAATTGATCAATTTGATCATTTACCCGAGATAATTCAGCAGCTAATTTTTGTTGAGCTGCTGTTTGCGCGTTCACTAATTCACCTGCCGCAATAGCGTCAGCACCGGCGTTCGTAATGGCTGTCTGGCCAGCAGTTTGTGCTGCTGCTAAATCAGTCGGATTCTTAGCACCATTAACTTGTGTTACTGCTGCATCATAAGCAGCTTGCACTTGTTGTTTGGCAGCTTTTTTTTGCTCATCACTTAAGCTAGAAGCTTCAATCTTGGCATTAGCGTCATTTTGTGCCGTAGTTAAAGCAGTTAAGGCAGCAGTTTGACTTTGACTCAAAGCCTTAGTGTCATCAGTCTGAGCCGTTGTTAAAGCGGCGTCAATCTTACTAATTCCCGTTTTTTGAGCAGTTGTGACATCAGCTACCGTTGTGGACTTATTAACGGCCGTAACAGCAGCATCACGAGCTGTTTGCGCTTGGGCTTTAGCAGCAGCTTTTTGTGTATCCGTTAAGTTCTGTAATTGATCAATCTGACCATCGACTTGCGATAATTCAGCGTCCAAAGCTTTTTTAGCGCTAGCTTGCGCATTGGCTAATTCACCCGCAGTAATCGCAGTATCTGCTGCATTGGCAATAGCACTTTGACCATTCTTTTGGGCCGTTTGTACAGCAGTTGGGTCAGTCGCAGCATTGACTTGCGTCTTGGCTGAATCAAATGCTGTCTGTACCTTTTGTTTAGCGACTTTCTTTTGGGCAGCACTCAAACTTGAACCATCAATTTTGGTATTGGCTGTCGTCTGTGCTTGAGTTAAAGCTGCTAAAGCGGCTGTTTGCGCCGCATTCAAAGCATCACTATTATTAGCAGTATCTAAAACTGCATCAATATTAGTAATCCCTGTTTTTTGCGCTAGAGAAACTGAGGCGTGATCAGCAGCGGCGTTCACATTCGTTACAGCGTCATCGTGAGCTTTTTGTACTTGCGCTTTTAATGCAGTGACTTGAGTGGTTGTCAGGTTTTTCAAACCGTCAATTTGATCATTAACCGTTGCCAACTCAGTATCTAAAGCTTGAGTAGCAGCTAATTTATCGTTAGCCAACACACCAGTATTAATTGCGTCCATGGCTGCTTGATTCATCTGTGTTTGACCAGTTTTTTCAGCAGTCGTGGCTGCCTGGCTATCAGTAGCAGCATTAATTTTCTTTTCAGCAGCTGTATATAAATTATCGACTTGAGTCATGGCCGCTACTCTTTGCTCAGCTGTTAATTTCGACTTGCTCAATTGATTATGTGCTGCCGTTTGCGCAGTCTTTAACGCCGTAATGGCATCCGATTTAGCCTTCGTCAAAGCGGTAGTGTCATCATCTTGCGCCGTCTTAGCCACGGCATCAATTGCGGTCACACCAGCTGTTTGCGCATTAGTTATATCAGTTGTATTTGTAGAAGCTGTTACTTGAGCAACAGCTGTGTCATGTGCTTGTTGGGCTTGGGCTTTTAAAGTAGTTTTTTGCGTATCTGTTAAATTCTTAAAACCATTAATCTGACTATTAACTTTCGTCAATTCATCATCCAAGATCTTTTGGGCAGCAGACTTTGCGTTATCTAAAGCACCCGTTGCAATGGCGGTTTGCGCCGCCGCATTAATGGCTGTTACACCGTTAGTTTGAGCAGTGTTAATCGCATCAGCAGACGTAGCCAAATTAACATTTTTTGCTGCCGTTGTATAAGCGTCAGCAACGGCTTGTTGAGCAGTTTGTCTTTGGGCATCAGTTAAGTTAGCTTTAGCGATTTGGTCATTAGCTGCTGTTTGGGCGGCTTGCAGTGCTTGAATAGCCGTATCTTTGGTACTTTGTAAAGCAGCGGCCGCGGCGGCGGCGGCCTCTGGATCAAAGTCTAAAGGTTCAATACTATCAACAAAATCCTTATTAGCTGACAGCTCTAAATGATCACCTGGTTGTAATGTATTAGCCGGGATGGCAAAGGAGAAATTACCTTGCGCATCACTTTGCGCCACATACTTAGGTGCACTATCACGCCAATACTTATCCGATGTGTCAAGTGTCCCCGGTAATGGCGTCGTTGTGCCATTACTATGTTTCACTACCACATAAATATATGCATTGGTGTTATTGGTATGACCTGATACAACCGTCTTATCTGGATCAATCGTTGCTTGGTCAACGTCCACAAACGGTCCTGCCGACACAAATTCGATTCTAGAGCCAGTTAAATCCTTACCACTTAGATCACTCACTACTGGTTGTTCGGAGGCATAATTCTCACCGACGATATCACTCGCTGCACTGGCATCTGCAGGATCGTTAATCGTACCAACTGTATCGCTACTGATATTCATGTTTAACTTATCTAGCGGACCAGAAACTGTACCATCAGCACTAATATATTTCACATCATTTAAAGCAAATTGCCCGTCACTAATTAAATGGGCATTACTATTTGTAGTGGCATCTAAGACAAAGTCTTGGGGGTTATCAATATTCACATGGGCACCCGCAATATTTAACAGCGTCGTCGCCCCCGTACCGTCAACTTGAGCTTTAAATGTCCCACCAGTTAAGTTAATAGTACCGTTAGTGATATTCAAAATAGGGCCATTGAAGTCCTTCATATCTTGGCCGACAATTTCAAAGTCGGCTCCCTTACCGATATTTAAATTACCACCAATTTGTACCAGACCAGAGTTATTAACAATATAACTATTGGTTATAATATTTACCTTAGCTCCTGCCAAGACATTCATAATCGAACCACTCTCTAAGCGAATAGCTTGTGTCAAATCTGAGTCATCGGTTCCTGCTACTTTAATGTTCAAAACTGCATTTTTGTTTACTGTGACAGTCCCTGAGTTGGTAATTTTAATTGCACTCGGATAACCACCCTTTTCCGTACCAGAATTTCCCGAACTATGCGGTTCCAGATCAACTACTGCTCCTTCATCCAAGACAATACTTCCGGCACCAGTCATAACAAGAACATCTTCTCGAAGAGTTTTACCTGTGAAATGGGACCCCGCTTCAAATTCGATTTTCCCATTACCATTAACTTCCATAACCTGTTGAGAAACCGAGCTAGAATCTGAAGCTTGAACTAAAGTCCCACTACCATCTGGTGCCTCATAAGAAGCGACTGACGTAGAAACAACTGTTCCTTTAATGTGGATATCTTCTGCACCATTAGTATGAATCATCTGGGCCCCGGTATATGTCATATTATCAAAGGTAACGATAGCAGAACCACTAGGACTAGTTACGCCAAAGTAATTACTGCCATAAGTATCAATGTTTTGGAATGTGATATTACCACTGGTATTAATATAATTTCCTCGTAAATCTAAAAAGAACCGCTTGCCATCTTGCGATTTAATTGTCACATTGCGATTATCTTCAACTTGAATAGTACCATTTAACTTATCAGCCGCAGAAATCGTTATATCGTTTAACAAAACAATGGTTGAAATATTATCACTATTAGTTAACCGATCTCCACCCGAATTAAAAGAGTTCATCGCAACTAAGAACTGGTGTGCCGTGCTGACATAAACCGTTCCGGTGTCGTCCGGTTGTAAGGCAGGATCAGACGTTGGTCCGGCTAAATAATTTGCAATGTGCGGTTTTGTATTTGTCGTAGAATCGGACGCACTCGTCGCAGGCGTAACTGCAGTTGGATTACTAGACGTGACTGATGTATTTTGACCGGCATCCGCTGCTGGCGTTCCGGAAACATTCGCTACACTGGTTGACGTTTGATCAGTATTAGTAGTTGAAGTGGTATCCGTAGTATTAGTCGTTGCTGGTGCAGACGCAGAGTCAGTTGTGGACGTAGTAGTCACATTTGTATTTGTTGTAGATGTATTATTAGCATCTGACGTCGTATTAGTTGTGGTCAAACTCGTTGCTTGTTGCACAGTCGTTTGCACTTGAGCTTGCGCCGTAGCTTGAACTTGTGTGAGCTCAGTGGTGGTTTGGGCTTGTTCCACTTGAGCGGCAAATTGGTCATTGATTCCCTGCAGCTGTTGTAACAAGTTGGCTTTTTGCGTAGCATCAATGGTTAAATTGTTAATCTGGCTAGTTGCCGTCTGCACACTTAAATTAATTGCATTTTTGGCCGCAATTTTGCCAGCTGCTAAATCACTTGTTGTTGCAGTAGTATCAGCAGTATGCTGATTATCCGTTGTAGGCGTTACTTGATTAACGCTATCTGGCGTGGCAGTTTCATCAGCTTGCACGCTCGTTTTATTCGTAGCCAACCACAAAGTGGACGAAAATAAAGTCACACCCATAGTTGCTAAAATTCGTTTCTTATTCATTAGTACGTTCTCCCCAATTAAGCAAAAACTATTTCAAACAATTGACAAAAATAAATTACGTTAAAACTGACTTTTCATTGTTTAACGATTGGAAAATTCCATTTGTTTATCGGCAAATAAACAAAAAAATATGCGCTTTTTACATTAGCACAATTAAATTCAAAATCCAACTCAAAAAATTGTGACAAATGCAACAAACACATATCTTGTTAATTAATTTTAATTTATTTTTTATTTAAATAAGAAACGCTCATTCAGCTAACTAGTCATGACCTAATTGCGCTAATTCTTTACTTAATTGCTCCACTGGCGTTTGCATATCTTCTTTAAACCACATCTTCACCGCCGCTAATGTGCCAAAGATGATATAAGTCACTTGAAAATTGCTTAACTCATTGCCCTGCAAGCTACTAATTTGGTTCGCCAAGCGTGCTAAATCCCTTTCAAATTTTTCTGAAACGCTAGAATTGATCAAGATCAAACTGCGCTTCGGGTAACGCTTGATATAATTAAAAAAGCGCACGTAATAGTCATACATTGTTAACGGTTGATTATGATTATCCACTAATTGCGTTTGAATAAAGTTATCGATGATCGCAATCATCTCTTGTTCCATTGCTTCCAACACTTCGCTAGTATTGCGATAATATATGTAAAAAGTTGAACGATTGATGCCCGCTTTTTCACATAACTTCTTCACAGTAATTGTCATTAAATCACTATGTTGTAATAGTTCAATTAACGACGTTTCAATTGCTTTTTTTGTATATTCCACACGCCGATCTTGTGTCCTCATTTACTCTATAATCCCCTTAATTGCCAACAGATTGCTTCCCATTCAGCATTCAACTGGACTAGTAACTACTTTCATCCAGTTGTCGAATCCACCAAGTATCTAGCTAAACACTACTATTAGCTAAATTGTTCTTAGATTCCTGATTTTTCAACTACCTTTTTGCAAAATTTCCTATTACTTGTTAAACACTAATTGTTTTGATTGACATTACATTAGAATTCATTGAAATATCTTCAATGATATCAGAATAATTCATTTTACTAGGAATTTCAATCTCATATACATTAGTGTAAATGTGCTCGTCAGCATCTGCTTGTTGCACGTTAAAATTAACATCACGCACCGTAATATTATGCTGATTAAAATACTCCTGAATAAACTCTTTAGTTTCTTTCTTGTGATGATACTGTATCATAATTTTTTTGACGGGTGTAATATGCAAAACACGTTTTAAAAAACCTAACACAATAAAGACCACAATCGTGCCCGCAATGGCAATATCATAATTCCCCATTCCAATTGCCAAGCCTAAACCAGCAACCGTCCACAAACTAGCTGCGGTGGTTAAACCACGCACTGTATGATGATGCACCAAAATTGTTCCAGCACCTAAAAAACCAACCCCACTAACTACCTGCGCAATCAAACGCGCATCATCAGCGCGTAACACGCCCGCATAATGCGGATATCTAGCTGCCATGTTCAAAGCATTAAACCCAATCTCTTTTTGCATCATCGCAATTATACAAGCCCCAACACAAACTAAAATATGCGTTCTCACACCAGCGGAATGATTTTTTTGCTGGCGATTATAACCAATTAACCCCGCACAAAGCACTGCTAGCAGTAACCGCAAGATGATTTCGGTTAAAGGTAAATGTAAATCCATACGATTCTTCCTTTCTTCTATAAAATTTAGGTACAATGCTTTTAATTATACTCATTTTAACTGTGAATTTAAAATATTTATTATCGATTACATAAAAAAACGCTTTGCAAATTTTTTCTTTTGCAAAGCGTTCAGTTTAAACTTATTGATTTAAAACAACGGCGTTTCGATTGTTTCGACATATTCAGCCGTCGCCGGTTGATGGTAAAGATCCACACCATCTTTTTGACACAACTGAGCTTGGGCAATCTGTTGCATTTGACTTAACACAACTTGTGAAGTCAAATCTTGGGCCACATTCTTCAAAGTCAAAGAAACAATCTTGCCTTCTTGGGTAGTGAAATTCATTTTTAATACTTTCATCTGCTAACCTCCTAATTTGCCTGATCAAAAATTAATTGTGAATGGACTGTTAAAGCGGCATCAATTAAACTTGCCCCTGGATTTAAGGCCGCTAAGGCGCGACCGACAGTGGCGATTTGGTCATCACTCGGATCAGCAACCACATTCGTTAAATTTTGCTTGAATTGTTGATCACCATTACTTAAGTTAAAAACGAGACTACTATCTTGCCAATTACGTTGTTCTGCCATATTAATTCTCCTCCCTATTAATAGCAGTGGTTACCGGCCGGTAATTACTTGCTACACTATTAATAACGTTTCACAAAATAAAAACGGAACCAAATTAGTCAAAAGAATTTCCTTTTTGTAAAATTTATTCTATAATGTAGAAGGTAGTTATCTTATAGCTTCATAATTTTGGTTTCTAACTCGAAATTTTCATCAATAAAAAAGCCTACTTCAATAATAAGTAGACTTTTTTTATTGATGAAAATTATTGTTTGATTCCACAATTATAATAGTGGATTAGCTAGCTTTCTCGCTCAGCTGTCGTTACTGACGATCTCTTGTCACATCAATATGAATACAATTAACCATTACAAAAATCAGTAATATTAAGCATGAGACTTTAAAGCTCCACCGGTCAACTTTAGTTGGTTGATAAGTTACTGTCACTTGATTAGTGCGGCTAGTGGTCTGAACTGTCAATAATCCGTGTGTTGAACCATACGCGGGCACCAAATGCTGATTAAGTCGCACTTGATACAATGGTCCATAATAAATTAACGGTAACTGCACTTGCGCAGTTCGAGGTTTCGTTTGAAAGTGATACGTTAATTGATTTAACCCACCAACTGGGTAAAATAACTTTTTCTGATCATTCACGTATCCTTGTCCCCAAGGTAACATCTTAATGACCTTTTGTGCGGATTTAGGATAATAATCATTTGGAATTGGATTGTTGGCGTACTGAGCAAAATTAGCATCCGTTAAATTAATTTTATCCCAATTAAAACGGTAATTAACTACTTTTTGCATAGAATTTAAAGTGGCACCACAACTGAGTAGCAACACCAACGCAGTCATCACTAAGCGCCCGTTACGGGCCGTGATTTGTCCACATGCTTGTGCGGTACACCAAGTAATGCCAAGAGTATAAAATAAATTCAAGCGAAAAGGAAATTGCAACGTATTAATCACCGAATTTTTAAATAAGAACCAAGGAAAGCTCGGCGTCGTTAGCCAAAAGCTCACTAAGCTTAATGCAAAAATCACTTTCCAAGCGCGGGATAATTGGCGCCAACGCACAATTAGATACAGCAGTAGTAGCAAACTCAGGCCGAAAATAACAGGACCCGCGGTATGAGCCGGAAAGGTTAAATTATGCCATAAGGCTACTTTTTGCGCTCCCCAAGAGTAAGCCTTCATTTGGGTAGGAGCTACTTGCGTGGCTTTCAAACCACTGGGGGTCATTAAATAATGCTGGATAAATGGTCCCCAATACCAAACGCTTAGCCCCAAAGTCCAAAGTGTCGCCTTGAGATAAGTTTTAGTTTGTGCCCAACCAAGCGTACGCCGGATTACTAGTCCGACATACCAAACAATCAAACTCACGATGACTAACAACGTGGTCAAGACATGGCTAAATATCAAACCCACCATTGCCAAAATTAAAGCTTTCTTACCACCTTGTTGCCGAGCGATACAATAAAAGCTGGCAAAAGCGAGGGGCACAAACATCGTTGCCAAAAATTCGCCCAAGTCAAAGCGCGTATACAACACTTGCATGCGGTAAAAAGAAAAAGTATACAAAATGGCAAAACTGACGCTAACTAAGCGTTTTTTAGTGACCTTATAAGCCGCAAAATCACACAAAATTAAGCTCAATAAATTACAGAGTCCCACGTATACATAGAGCGCCAAGACCGGATGATGGGTTAATTTAATCAAAATCACTAGCGGATACAATAACTGCGCTGGATAAAATAGATTCACCAAATTACCGGTTTGCCCAAAAGTATGAGTCGCCAGGTAGGGAAATTGCGTGAGCTTCACTTGTAACAATTCACTCAAGCGTGCCATATGAAAACTAAAATCGTCGCCCCAAATAAACTTGCGGTACCGAAAATAAATATAACTAAAAACTAGCCCTAAAACTAGATATAGTAAACCGATCCACCAGTTGATGGACCCTTTACTTTTAGTGGTAGTTATCGTTACGGTTGTATTCATTATTTTAAGACAACCCGATTGGCTTTAATCCAGGCGCTATCAACAATATGATAGAACAAATCTTGGCCTATTTGGATTTGCCGATCAATTTGCAACTCCGTGCCATTATCCAATAATTGCTCTGGCAAATGATTAGCCACCGACTGATTTTCATCAATTTGCCATAACGTCACTTGCATATTATCTGGAATATTCACCGTGGCAGTGGCGTTAATTTGCTGTTCACTGGGACCATAGTCTTCTTCAATTTCTGGACGCAATTCTACATCACTAGCTCGCAACCATTGGTCACTGCCAATGTTATACAAAGTGGTATCGCCAACTTGCTTTTGGCGCAAATAATTTAGATACATCTTCGACCAAGCCGTGGTGCCTAATAACGGATGGTTATTTTCATCAACCACCGGGACACTATCACCTAGCTCGCCCAACACTTCCAATTTATTGCTCATTTTACGGGTGCGTAATTTTGAAACATGAACCATCTCTTGGAACTGTTCCACTGTTTGATAACGTAGTTCAATTTCTTGCACTTGATCTGCAATAAAGACTGGTTGTTGATCCGCTTCAACATCTAACTCTAATTTGGAAAAGTACAAATAGCCTTCAATTTGCGGGATTTCATATTCAATCACCGTTCCGACTTCACCTTGCAAAGTTTTGGCCGGCAATAATTCTTGACGTTGTAAATCTAAATACTTCACGACTGCTTGACCTTGTGTCATTAATTGGTCCTCCATTACAGTTTTTCACTATGGCAAAAGCTCAAAGTCACGACACCATCCCCAGCTAACTGAAACTGAGACAAAAAGGCTTTTCCATCAATTGAAACGAATATTTGCTTTTTTTAGTGTCCCAATCCTTTGAATTTTTAACCTTAGTCTCTTTATTATACCAAGCACAATTTATTTGCGTGCAAGATTATGTGGGAAATCTGAAAATTTTTCCCATAATTAAAAAATTGGATTCTCGACTGCCGCCAACATCACTGCTAATTTTCAACCTTAGCTAGTTTTTCAGCCGTCTACTAAAACATGGTATAATGTGCTTATCGGAGGTTCATATCATGAAAAAATATTTAACGTCGGCTTTAATTCTAAGCGCTAGTATTTTAACCTTAACTGGCTGTCAAACCAAAGATAATAGCACCAATAGTCAGCCAGCCTATCACAATTTGATGACTAAAGCTGATCACGCCGTTCAACAGCACAATTACGCTGCAGCTGATGCCTACTATCAGGCCGCCGGTGCTGTCAAAAAAGGTGATAAACAAGCTAATACCAAGCAACGCCAAGCTCATTATCTCAAGCTGGCCCAAAGCTACCAAACTAATTATCATTTTGCAGACGCCAAAAACGCCTTAACCAAGGCCAAACAAATTGACGCTGGCTCACAAAAATTGCACACCATCGCTCAAAAGCAATTGACCAAGATTAAGCATGTGCAAGCCAAGCGCCAAAGTTTTAATCAACAACTCGAACAAATCGAGCAAGCTAATGATCACAATCAATTTAATGATGCCTACCAACAAGCAGTTAAATTGTTAAAAACCAACGAATTTCACCAAAAGTATTATAGTGATCTGTATAAGCAAACTGTTGAAATTTTATTAAATAGCTCACAAAAACTGCAACAAAAGACTGGCGCAACAACCACAAACAACAATCAGAATACCAATTCAGCTAGTCATGCCAATTCTTCTAACGCTAATAACCAACAGGCTAATAATAGTGCAGCTCCCGGCGAAACTGATATCGTTAAAAATAAAACAGCTAACGGTAAACAAATCACCGCAGCTGATATTCAAAAAGCTCGTCAAGAATTAAGTTCCCAAGGCATTCAAGAAAAAGCGGCTAGCGATAGTGATATTATCCGTGCTATTCAAAAAGCTGCCGCGGATGGTCGGAGTAAAGTCACACCGAAAGATATTGATTCCTAAATGGAATTAAACGTATGTCAAAATAAAAGAGATTGCAATTACCAAAATGCAAGTTTGTCTCATGACAAATCTGCGGTTGGTTATTCCAATCTCTTTTTTAGTCTTTAATTTATTTACGTCCTAAACCTTCCATCGGAGCTGGATGATGTAAATAATCATTAGCCGCCGTTTGATCAGTAAAATCAATCACCTGTAAAAATTCTGTTAACAAGGAGCGTTGCAAACCGCGCGGAATCTTGAGTTCATCCATTTCTGCTGGGTCTAGTTGATAGCGAATATTCTGTTCTTCACCTAACTGCACTTTATCTAGCCATAATGGTTCCCGAATTAATTCTCGACCGAGCGCCGCAAAACTCGCGCCACTCGCTAAAGCTTGATCAGCATCTTGCGGTGTCGCAATCGATCCCACTTCAATTAACGGCTTGCGCCTATTAAGCACCTGCAAAATCTTTTGGTTCAATGGCTCTAAATCCGCAGTATCATTTAAAGACGTTCGTTGATAATTACCCATCGAAGTATGAATATAATCAATTGGTTGTTGGGCCAATTGATCAATCAACTGCAATGTATCAGCAATTTGAATACCAGGTTTTTCAATTTCTTCCGGCGAAATGCGATAACCCAAAATAAATTGCTCATTACCATAACGTTCAATTACTTGCCGAACTTCTTGGATCACTGCTAGAGGAAAATTCATACGCTTAGCTAACGAACCACCCCAATGATCTTGACGCCGATTAGAATGTGGTGAAAAGAATTGTTGTAGTAGATAAGTATTCGCACCGTGTAATTCCACACCATCAAAGCCTGCTTGAATGGCGCGCCGTGTAGCCGCACCAAAGTCTTTAATCACCGTATCAATTTCTGCTTCACTTAAAGCCCGTGGCACTTGCGAATCACTGCGCGTGGCAGCGATGGCACTAGCACTGACCGGTTGTTGACCCCGCAAAATCTTACTATTAGTCATCCGCCCAGCACTAAAAATCTGCAAAATTGCTTTCGAACCTTTGGTTTTAATGGCACTTGCTAGTTGTTGTAAACCAGGGATGAAGCGATCATCAGCGACCGATAATTCACCTTCAAAACCTTTACCCAAGTCATTAACATTTGCAACTGCGGTAATGACCATTCCTGCTCCTGAACGTTGCCGGTAATATTCAATTTCATCATTCGACACGGAACCATCATAAAAACTAGATTTCGTTGTCATTGGCGCCATGACAATGCGATTTTGAATCGTTACCCCAGGCTTCAAGTCCATTGGTTGTAAAAATAAATGTTCTGTCATCATTAACCCCCTACATATTCACATCTCTCATTATGCAAGCAGTTTTAGTTAAAACAAGTAGGTACTTTTTTGTTCCTATCATTTTTTACATTTTTTCAAACCCGGTCGGCTCTGGATGCAGTAATTCAATCTCTTGTCCTGCCTGAATTTGCCGTTGAATTAGCTTTTCTCCCCAATCTGACATCGCCAACAAAATGGTCCGCAAACTTTTGCCTTCAGCAGTTAAACAATACTTCACCTTAGGGGGTACTTGATCATAAGAACAGCGTTCAATTATCTGATCTGCTTCCAACTCTCGCAATTGTTTCGTCAATATTCGTTGTGAAATTTGCGGAATTTTCCGCCGTAGTTCACCCGTTCGTAGTGGTCCCATGCCCAAATGACATAAAATAACGGGTTTCCATTTACCACCAATCACATCAATCGTCGCTTCTACTGCTAAATTGTAACTTTTTTTCATCTTGACGATTCCTTTCTATAATTTCCAAGATGCATCTCAAAATTATAATAACTATTTTTAATAAAATGTCTAAAATGCTGGATTTTAGCTATGCAATAGCAAATAACTATCTTTTTTAATTATTTTTTGAGCTAAAAATTATATTTATCGTTTTAATTGTACTAGCATAAGGTCTGAAAAGGAGATCAAGGTTTGAACTATTAGTGATTGCCGTTGGCCGCGATGACGCTGGCTTATTAGCGGTCAGTCTTGTTTAACTGGCAGACGGCTTTGGATAAAGGAGATCTTCTTATGCGACGTTTCAAACATTGGTTATTTTGGCTAGAATTTATTAGTACCTGCTTTTGTCTCATCAGTCATCCCAACACCATTTTAGCCGATAGCATTGGTGAAGAAGATCCTAATCAAGTTGATTTTTCGGATAATGATTTAACACAACTCCCACCAGACTTTCAACCGTTATCTAAGCTCAACAACGCACACGAAGTTTCACCAACCAGTGCGCCTATTGCTGATAACACTTATACTTTTCGTCCTACCTTTACCCAACAAACACAAACTGATTTTACCGCCGATTCCGATACTGATGCCCAAATTTCTGAAGTATTCAATGATCCTCAAATGAATGGCAAGCCATATTTGAAGCTAACTGCTCAAAATCAGGCCACTAAAATTGGCGCCACGACTACCTTTAGTCACGTTGGAACCTTTCAAGGTCAAGCTTTAGATTTGAAAATTCATTCAACTTTTAACTTGCCGGGTACTAGTAGCGAACGTTATGGCGCAATTGGCATTGCCGCCAATGATTTTTTGAATGTTCATCTCAGAGCCCGCGGAATCGGTTGGTCAGCTACTAATCAAATCCGTTTTTATAAAACTGGCACCAATCAGTTGGTCAACGTTCAAGGCTATTGGAACTTTTTAGGCATTAATAAAGCTAAAGTTTTAAATATTGATAGTGATGCCTTAGATAATCAGCAAGACCAACTTTATTATCCGGCTAACTCCACTTTCGGCTACCGCCATCTAGCTGGGCAAGCCTATCAATTCATGAGTCAGGAAAAAGCGGGCAAAATGGATAATCCGTTAACTCTGCGCTACCGCTCCACCCCCAGTACCAGTTTCACTTACAGTTTTGCTGATCCCACAGGTAATGAAGAACGGGCTTCAGTCGGGATTGATTATACTAATCAAAATTTATTTTCTTATGCGCCACCCAAACCCACCAAAACTGGGCTCACTGCAAGTGACTTTAGTGCGCCCAACAATGCACTTTATCGTGTGCAACAAAATATTCCCAATGCGACTACGGTCGCCAAAGCTTATAACAGTTTCCAAATTCAAGATCAATTAAACTCCCATTTAATCATCGATCAACAAAATACTCGCGTGGTGGACCAAAATGATCACGTCGTTTCCGGAGCTGGCAAACTATTTCACTTAACTTTTGGTCCTCATAATCAAATTACGGCCACCGCTGATCCCACAGCTTTACAAAATCTCACCGACCCCAGCCAAGCCAATTATTTTTACGATAACAAGTATGTACTCAAAATTTACGGGCAACTTGATCCTAAGCAAGCACTCGATGATTTTCCCAGTAGCGTCGGCACTGATCAAAACACTTACTATGGTGTGCCTAATACTGCTCAAGTATTGCTGAATCAAAACGCAACTGCTACCCCACAAGCCACCGCACAAGTTCTGAGTCCTAATAATTGGTGGTATATCAAAGATCAAACTCTCTATATTCGCGATAATGCTGTGGGCCAATACGCGGGGATGCCACCTTGGAGTCCGCAAAGTTATAATGTGACACAAGTCCACTTTGGGCAAAATGTCACTTTAAATAATACCCAACAATTTTTAGCCCAGATGTCCCAATTAACCACGGTTACTTTGCCTAGTGATCTGAATACTAGTCAAGCTACCAATTTTTCTCAATTTTTTAGTGGCGACCGTCATTTGGAACAAATCAACGGCCTAGATCATTTAAATTTCACTCAAGCCACGAATATGGCGGGGATGTTCGCGCAAACAGGCCTGGATACTTTAACTTTGCCTAGTAACTTTCAGCAAGCGATCCAAGTGACTAATTTTGATGACTTTTTGACCAATAATCCCCAGCTCACACTCTTAAATTTAGCAACTTTAAAGATGAATCCGGCAGCAACCACGGTGGACTTTTTCGCGAATGATACAGGTTTAGCCAGTTTGACTTTAGGAGCAGACAACAACTTTCTACCTAACACACAAACTAACTTAGCTGCGCTACCACAAGATGACCAGGCTGGCAGCCTGCAAGGTAAAACCGGGAAATGGTTGCACCTTGCTAGTGAGCAAACGTATCATTCTAACGAACTCATTGCCCAATACCAAAGTGACAATCCCCAACATACAAAACAAGCTGCCACTTATATTCCCCAAGTTGGCAACTTATTATACTTGACCCAGATTCCCGCTGATTTAACTTTTGGTCCAATCATCGCTGACAGTAGTTTACTAACCAAGCAATTAAAACCTAATCAAAACCCGCAACAAAACGTGAGTGTCACAGATTTACACGCCAGTTCAATTCAAGGTCAAAATTGGAATGTGCTCATTACTGCTACTGCCTTTACGCCTTCGTCCCAATCCTTACAATTGCAGCTCAATCACCACAACTTAACAACAGATCAACCGTACGAGTTAAATCCCCGCAAGCAAACTATTCACAATCAACAATTCACTTGGGATTTAACGGCTGATTCTCAAGCTGGTTTTACCTTGCAATATGTTCCCGCTACTTTAACAGGCGGCCATTATCAAGCGACGATTCAATATACTATTAAGAATAGCCTCGATTAAGACTCAGGAGTGAAGTGCAATTTTAAAGACGTATAATTTAACAATACTGAACTGGTGACGACTGATAGCGAGCTTAAAGCCATAGCCAAGCCAGCCAAGACAGGGCTTAAACTCAGCCCCCAAAAACTAAAACAACCAGCCGCAATCGGAATGCCTAACAAATTATAAATAAAGGCCCAAAATAAATTAGCCTTAATCCGCCGAAAGATTTTTTGACTCAACACTAAAGCGCGTACCACGTCTTGCAAGTCATTTTTTAATAACACAATCCCTCCAGCCGCAATCGCAACGTCCGTTCCCGAGCCCATGGCAATCCCTACATCTGCTTGGGTTAAAGCCGGAGCATCATTAATACCATCACCAATAAACGCTACCGCGTTGTGCTTTTGTAACTGGGCAATAGTTTGCGCTTTTTGTTTGGGCAACACTTGCGCAATCACTTTTTGCACTCCTACTTGCTGACCAACAGCTTGGGCAACGCTGGAATTATCTCCTGTCAGCATTACAGTTTGGTAATGATGTTGCTTCAACCAATGAAAGACTGCTTGGGCATTGGCTTTTGGTGGATCTTGTAGCGCAATCACGCCCTGAACTTGCTGAGAAGTGCCGACTAACACCAAAGTTTTAGCTTCTTGTTTTAAGTGATTGATTTCTTGTGACCACGGATTTTGGGCGTGAGTAAATAAGGCTTCACTGCCGACTAACACCGTTTGATCTTGTACATCACCCTGCAATCCTAAGCCCGGTAATGTCTTAATAGCCGTCGCTTCTAAGGGTGCTATTTGCGCTTGACGGGCTTTGGTAACAATAGCTTGCGCTAGTGGATGGTCTGATTGCTTCTCTAAAGCTGCCGCTAACTGCAATACTTGCTTGCTATTGCCTAAAACGTCAACGACACGGGGCCGTCCTTCTGTGATCGTCCCCGTTTTGTCAAAAACTAAGGTCTGCACCCGATTGACAGCTTCCAAAACAGTACCGTTTTTAATTAAAATACCCGCTTTAGCGCCTAAACCAGTACCGACCATTAATGCCGTTGGCGTCGCCAAACCTAACGCACAAGGACAAGCAACGATAATCACGCTCACCGCATAAGTTAAAGCTTGCGTGACACTAGCTTTTAGTCCAACACTCCAAACCCAAAACGTCAATAACGCAACAATTAAGACGACAGGGACAAAGACATTGGAAATTCGATCCGTTAATTTTTGAATCGGTGCCCGGCTAGTTTGCGCTTGTTTCACTAAAGCAATAATTTGGGCTAAAAAAGTTTGCTCTCCCACTTTTTGGATTTGTACTTCTAGACTATTATTGCCATTAATCGTGGCCCCAATCACTTGATCACCGACAGTTTTAGTAATCGGTAAACTTTCACCGGTAACCAAAGATTCATCTATAGTTGAAGTTCCTTGAATGATTTGACCATCTAAAGGGACCTTGGCTCCCGGCTTAACTAGAACCACGTCCCCCACTTGTAAAGTGGCTAGTGGCACTTCTTGCCAGTGACCATTTTGCTGTAACAAAGCTGTCGGTGCTTGCAAGTCGAGTAACTGATCCACAGCACTAGCGGCTTTTTGTTTCATATGCTCTTCTAAGACTTGGCCTAACAAAATAAAGACCACGATAAAAGCCGCGCTCTCAAAAAAGACCGCGTGCTTCGTTAAAAGCGCATAGACACTATATAAATAAGCTGTCGCTGTCCCGATGGCAACCAACGTATCCATATTGGCATGGTGCAACTTCAATGCCGCCCAAGCACTTCGGTAAAAAGGCCCCGCCGCAAATAATAAAATAATGGTCGTGCAACCAAAGCTAAGCCAGTCAGCTCCGTCAATCATAATGTGTCCCAGCATGAGAAGCATCAAAATTAACAACGGAATTGAAAAAACTACGGCTATCACAAAGCGTTGTCTTAGATTCAACTTCATCTTTTCACCCCAGTTTATTTCACCACAATCTTGCCGTGAAACATTTGCATCCCACAGGAGTACTCAAATTCCCCAGCTTGATCAGTATTAATGGGAATCGTCACCGTTTGATCTTGTGGTAAATGTTGCTTAATACCCCAATCACTAAAAATCACTTCTTCTAAACAGCTGGACGGATCTTTACGAACAAATTCCAACTGTGCTGGTAAATCTTTTTGTAAAGTGACTACTTCAGGTTGGAAGCCGCCGTCGACCTTAATTTTAGCAACCTGGGTCTGTCCCTTAATTTGTGCCGTTTCTTTAGACGTGGTTCTTTGCGCAAAGAACCACCAACTAATTAAACCAATTAAACCTACGACGATGATTGTAATGATTACTTGTAGCATAACTTGCACCTCCAATTTTAATTTACAAATGTAATATAGCACCAAAAACTACAATTGTAAATTTTTAAAACTAGTCATTTGCTCATTGTTCAACCCTATTATTTTCCTCCACTTCTCACTGACAATTCATACTCTGGCTTAATTAAACCTTCGTTTAGTGCTAAAATGAGTTGGATACTCAGATCAAAGCATGCGAGGTTAATTATATGATTAAAGCAACGCCGATGACTGATAATTTAAATATTATTGTTACCAAAAATTTAACACTGGATGACCGTAAGCAACTCCAAGAATTTTACCAAATCAAACCGGACATTATTAATTACGTCACCGACTTAGATGAAAATCCCAATTACGACTATGATCCGTTATATCATACGCAATTAATTATTATCCAAATTCCCAAATTGTTAGAAGCCAAAGATTTACAATACACGACCCAACCCGTTGGTTTGTTATTATTCCGCGAAAATTTGTTTACTTTTAATCCAGACAATAGTATTTATTTCGATCAGGTAATTCAGCAAGTTGTTAATAACCGGCCCCAATTAGAACCCCAACAATTAATTTTAAATATTATTTTAAAGTTGATGGATAGCTTTGTGCCGATCATTCATAAAATTACCCAAAAAAGAAATCAATTGGCACATACCTTACGCCAAAAGATTAAAAACAGTGACTTAATTGCGTTATCCTTCTTGCAACAAACCTTAAGTTTATTCTACAGTGGCATTTCCTTAGACGTCAGTGTGATTAAACGCTTGCCTCAGACCCAATTTGTCAAGCACATCAATGAAACCAAAGCCGTCAATGCCGCTTTAATTGATGCCTTAGTTGAAGGTCAACAGGTGCAACAAATGGTAGAAACTGAATTGGGCGTTGTCGAACAAATCTCGAGCACTTTTAATGTAATTGCCAACAACAACCTGAACAGCACCATGAAACTATTAACCGTCTGGTCACTAACCTTAACGATCCCTACGGTAGTTACCGGCTTTTACGGGATGAATGTTGAATTACCTTTTGCCAAATTACATAGTGCTTGGTTACTAATCATTGGCATTATCATCTTGTTGTCACTTTTATTATTACTGTTATTAAAACAACACAAAAAATTATAAGCTGTGCGCACAATTGCTGGCTGAAAGCCCTTCATAACAAGCAAAAAGGAAATGTTCTGGTAAATTTTGAACAAATTTACGAACATTTCCTTTTTTATCTTGCTCTTGAGTGAATAGGTAACTCTCAACTAAAATTTTTTAATTGTCCAAATTATCGCCTGTTGTGCCATGACGAATGCCATAGCCTAAATAAATGATCACGCCAATCGCAAACCAGATTAGAGAAGCAATCCAAGTGATTAGTTTTAATTTAGTCATCAAGTACAGGCACAGTAATAACGAAATAATAGGCAAAATAGGATACAAAGGTACCTTAAAGCCATCGTTATGAATATCCTTGCGTTTTCTTAATGGGATAATGCCAATGGAAACAAAGGAGAAGGCAATTAAAGTTCCAATGTTCACTAACTCGGCTAAATGGTTCAAATCAACCACGCCACCCATTACCGCAATAATAATCGTGACTACTAGTAAACTATGATTGGGTAAATGATGTTCGTTCACATCACCTAAAAAGCGTGGCAATAAACCATCACGCCCGATAGCGTAAACTAACCGGGAGCTACTATAAATCATGGTCACCATCATCGTAAACATACCAGCCATCGCGCCAATGGAGATAATGCCAGCTACCCCGTTCAAGTGGAAAAATTGTAAAGCAAAAGCCACAGGATCCGCCACATTTAACTTGGTGTAAGGTAACATTCCTGTTAGAACGGTCGAGACGGCCATGTATAAAATTGTGGCCACAATCAAAGTCCCGATAATCCCAATCGGCAAATTACGCTGCGGATTTTTAACTTCTGGTGCGGAGGACGAGACTGCATCAAACCCCAGATAAGCAAAGAAAACAGTGGAAGCTCCCGCCAAGACACCGTTAGTGCCAAATGGTAAAAATGGTGTCCAGTTCTTAGGCTTAACATAAAAACAACCCACAACAACAAACAGAATAATAATGGCAATTTTAATAACCACCATCCAATCATTAATCTTCATCGACGTTTGCATTCCGTGCGATAACATCAAAGCAATGAGGACAACCACAATCATGGCTACTAAATTGAAATAAGTTCCTTGACTCGGATTATAAGCACCCGAAATGGCTTTCGGCAAATGAATATTAAAACCACTCAAGAAGGAATTGAAGTACGCTGAAAAACCAACTGAAACCGTCGCAACTGCTAACATGTATTCCAAAATTAACGCCCAGCCAATTACCCAACCGATAAATTGGCCAAAGACAATATTGCCATATGAATAAGCACTACCAGCCACTGGCAGTGATGAAGCAAACTCCGCATAGCACATCGCGGCGGTCGCACAAACAATCGCGGCCAATAAAAAACTCAAAATTACTCCCGGACCGCTCAGCGTTGCGGCAACTGTCCCCGGCATAATAAAGATGCCCGTGCCAATTACCGCCCCAATTCCTAACGCCATTAAATCTTTGGCCGTCATGGTTTTTTGGAATTGTTGATCAGACTCGAGATATTGCTGTACATCTGCTTTTTGGGTCATTTTTTTCCAAATTGACATTTTCACCATTTCCCTTTAATCAAAAATTAATTTTTAGAATAAATTAAATTGTCTGGTCTGTCAAATTTGATTTTTGCTTGGCGGCTAAATTTGATAGGCACCAAAATAAAAGCTTAATTAGTCGACAGACCTAAGCACTCATTATACCAGTTTTTAAAATTAACTATTTTGAAATTGCGTGGTGCTAAATTTAAGATTCTAAAAATTACTAGTGCTTATTTTAAATTAAAATAAAATGAGAGCAAGTCTTGACAGTTTATTCAAAATATATTAAATTAAGTTTATTCCAACAGTTAGGAGTTTTGACCATGAAGTCATTTACTTATCAACAGTTGAATACTTGGTATTATAACTTTCGTTTCTTTAGGTAGTGTTTGCAATCTCCAATACTGGCGAGTGCAAACACTGAACTGTTCGCACCCGCGAGAAATGAAGGCTTATTTGAGATTAGCCCATCAGGCCTTGCAGGTAAAATTGAAACTGCTAGGCCGATATCAAAATTAAATCGAAATTTTTTGAGTCTAGCAGTGAGATAACAACTGCTAGGCTTTTTATTTGGCATTATTAAGAGAGGAATGAATCCTAATGGACATGACAGACTATTTAAATCACAATTTGGCCCAGGTGAAGCCATCTGCTATTTTAGCTTTTTCCACCTTTGCACAAAAAATTCCCAACATCACTAATTTTACGGTAGGTGAACCGGATTTTGATACTCCGGAACATATTAAGCAAGCGGCCATTGACAGTATCAACGCTAATCGCAGCCACTATGCTCCGTCTAACGGCACCAAGGAACTACAACAAGCAGCGGTTAACTTCTTAGCTACTAAATACCAACAACACTTTGAACCGGGTGAAATTATTATTACCGAAGGGGCTACCGAAGCCATTTATACGGCTATTGTTTCCGTGTTAAATCCTGGCGAACAAGTGATCATTCCCACACCGACTTTTCCACTCTACATTGCCGATGTCACCATTGCTGGCGGACAACCAGTCCTCGTTAATACTGCTGCAACCGGCTTTAAGTTAACTCCGGATTTATTGCGCCAAACTTTAGCACAAAATCCCAACGTGCGCATGCTCGTCTTAAATTCACCGGCGAACCCTTCCGGCGTAACTTACACTCAAGCAGAACTACACGCTTTAGCGGAAGTTCTGAAAGATCAACCAATTTTTGTCTTGTCTGATGAGATTTACAGCGAACTAAATTATGATCACGAGCACGCTTCGATCGTCAATGAATTGCCACAGCAAACGATCTTAATTACGGGGGTTTCGAAGTCCCATGCCATGACCGGCTGGCGGATTGGCATCATGGCTGCGCCGCAAAAAATCACTGATGAATTGAGCAAGATCCATCAGTTCACAATTACGACGACTGCTACTGTCACACAAGATGCCGCTTACGAAGCCTTGACTAACGGTTTGGATGACGCTTTAGCTATGAAGGTTGAGTATCAAAAACGCCGGGACTACTTAATTGAGCACTTACAACAATTAGGTTTCACTTGCGCGCAACCGAATGGAGCATTTTATGTCTTTACCAAAATTGCGCCCGATCTTAATCAAGACGATGAAGCCTTTGCTTATGATCTGGCTCAAAATGGACTCGTAGCTGCGGTACCCGGCTCTTATTTTGGTCCTGGTGGTGAACATTACTTACGCTTCAGCTATGCAACAAGTTTAGACACCATCAAAACGGGTATGCAAAACTTAACTAACTATGTACAACAACAACGACAAGCTAAAGGAGAAAACTAATGAAAATTTTATTATTGAGTGTTCGTGACGATGAAAAAAAGGCAATTAACAATTGGCAAGAACGCCATCCAGAAGTCCAAGTGACAATGTCTGATCAAGAACTCCATCCGGAGACGATTGACTTAGTGAAAGATTATGATGGTTTAGTTATTCAACAACGCAGTCCCATTGAATCCAGTGTTTATCCCGCTTTGAAGGCCGCGGGCCTTCAGCAAATCACCACCCGCACCGCTGGCGTTGATGTCATTGATTTAGCATTAGCTAAACAAAATGGCCTCCAAGTCAGCAACGTTCCTGCTTATTCGCCCCGCTCCGTCGCTGAGCTAACGCTCGCCCATACTTTACGTTTAATTCGGAAGCAAGAGTTAGTTGATCAACGAGTTGCTCAACAAGATTACCGCTGGGCCGGTCTACAAGGAACAGAGATTCACACTTTAACCATCGGAATTATTGGTGCCGGTCGGATTGGTGGCACGTCCGCAAAATTATTTAATTTGCTGGGCGCCCAGGTAATTGCTTATGATACCAAACCTAATCATGAGTTGGATTCGATTTTAACTTTCAAAACGAAAACAGAAGTACTGCAAGAAGCCGATGTATTATGCTTACATGTGGACTTAAACCCCACCTCCGAGGACTTGATTGATGCTCCCGAGCTCAAATTAATGAAACCGACGGCCTATTTAATCAATGAATGCCGTGGACCAGTCGTTGACAACGATGCTTTGATTGCTGCTCTACAAGAAAAGCGCTTAGCAGGTGCTGCTTTGGATGCTGTTTCTGGTGAAGAAAAATTCTTTAACTTTGATTTACGTAACAAACCATTACCAAGCAAACAATTAGAAATCTTGCAGGCCATGGATAATGTCATTATCACCCCTCACGTGGGTTTTTACACTAATGTAGCGGTCCAAAACATGGTGGATATTAGCCTAGACGATACTTTACAGCTCATTAGTACTGGCACATGTGAACACCTCATCAAGTGATAAGGCAATCCTATTAGATATAGTTTGAGTCACATAAAAAAGGTTCATCCAAATTTGGACGAACCTTTTTTTAAATTTCTATCTGCTCATCAATTCTTTTAAAATCCTTTTGATTGTACAAAAAAGTCACCTCCAACAAAATGAAAGTGACTCCGCGACAGTCCCCGCAAAAAATGCTAGAGATATTGTAGATTTTTCTTCCTGTCCTTCTAAACTTAATAATTATTTTTTGTCAACAATCTACTAATTTTTGTCTCAGCTTCTATTAATATAGTAGATTTAATTTAATTTGGGCACATAATTCCAACTACCATCAGCCGCATTAATCACTAGCCACGTATAGCCTTCAGCACTGACGGTTTTAAAATAATGCACCGTTTCGCCAGGATTATAATGACCTAAAATCTTGCTTTGCAAACTCGGCGTTAGATGAATACTCGATAAAGTCTGCACCACATAGGTTTGCAAAACATTCGTATCTGCCGTTGGTTCAGGTAATAATAAATAGCAGAGATTCCCCGAAGCACTGCGATATTCTAACCACCAATGATCATTTTGATAAAATTTGCGTTGATATTTAATCAGCGTATGTTCCGGCAATTGACCAATCGTATCCGCCTGCGAATTGGGTTGATCATAAACTGGGATCGCTTTTAAAATATGGTATTCGCCACTAGTATTAATGGTGCGTTTCGATGCAATTAATAAGTAACGCAAATCTTTTGACGCGGAACGATAAGCTAACCAATCACCAGCACTATTCGTGAGTTGTTTTTCATAATGAATGACTTTGCCTGCCGCTAGCGTTCCAATTTTTTTGGCCGTAATTTCGGGCTGATCGTAGACAATCGTCTTCTTTAATAAAGTATAGGCGTGACGTGGTGGTTCATGTTGCACTGGTGTTTGATTAGCTGCTGCTTGACTGGGGATTAATACATAACACTTTTGCCCCCGGGGATTGTAATAAACCAGCCAAGTTTGGCCGGCAATTTGTTCCGTATTAACATAATTAATTGTTTCACCAGCCGCGTACTCACCTACAATCATGCCATCTTCATCAGGTTGCAAGCGAATCGGAGTAACTTGATTGACCGTATAATTACGTGGAACAGCTGCTGTTTCGTTTTGAGGTTGTTGTAAATAATGATACCAATACTGAGCTTGTGTCCCACGTTGCAGTTGCAAAGTAGGCGCCACTCCCCGATAGCTCTTTGCAAAAACCTCCGCTAAAACTTCTGGTTTGGCAGTACTTTGAATATATTGCACCCCCGTCATTTCATAAATGGTTGATGGTTGAAAATGTTGACTGATTTGTAATTCGTAATTTAAAAAGGCACACTGCCCTACAACCGTTTGATAATCCAAGTGCTGGTGCTGACACCAACCCGCTAGTTCCGCTAATTTGGTCCACTGCAACAAACCATAACCTTGATTTTGCAGATTAACTTGCAACTGGCTGACAACAGACATATTGCCTAATACTCCCGCAATCGCCTGTTCACTCCAATCCTTAGCTAATAATTCTTGCCGCACTGTCCGTGCAGTTTTAATTTGAAAGGGCTGATAATCAGCACTATAAACCAAACTGGACATGCGGTAAATACTCTGAGCTGTTACCAATTCTGAGGCATTGTCAGAAGTAGAACTGGTATCAGGGTGATCGTTGGCAGCCGCTGCTTGTTCAGGAGTTAATTTAGGTAAAATGGAAGTTTGAAAATGACGCTTAGAAAAATGCGATGAATTTTTTTTCTTCATTAAATTAAGTTCCTTCAATTAAATTCCTACAAAATAATGAAAGCTCTAGATTTATTTTAATACAAAACAGCAGAAATTGCTGTGCAGTTAAAACAAATAATTAATTATCTAACTAGCAATCATTTCAGCAATCCAAGTTTTAAACTTATTTTGACCAATCAAAATCCTAACTGAAACTAATGCACTTCGTTATACTCAACTTATGACAATAATAATTGAGAGGAATGTGGCCCCATGCAACAACACAAATTAGGATTTTTCAGTATTGTTTTACTTGGCGTTAATGGCATCATTGGTTCTGGAATTTTTCTACTGCCACAACAAATCGCTCATTTGGTCGGCAATGGTAGCTTTTTAGTCATTATTTTTGACGCCTTTTTAGTCATCAGTCTTGCCCTTTGTTTCGCCCAAGCGGCGACTTACTTTCATGAAGATGGCGGCGCTTATTTGTATGCCAAAAGTGCCTTTGGCAATTTTGTGGGGTTTGAAGTCGGCTTTATGACTTGGGCCATTTGCATTATTGCTCAAGCAACTATGGGTGCTGCTTTAGCCACCGAACTTCAAGCAATCTTTCCCACTATTTTGCACCCAAAGATTATTGTTACCCTCCTGATTATCACTTTAGCTTTATTAAACATTGGCGGTGTGAAAGTTTCCAAAATGTTGATTAATTGTAGTTCATTAGCTAAATTAATCCCCTTAATCCTTTTTATTGTCGTGGGTAGCTTTTTTATCCACGGGACTAATTTGCACACTCAATGGCCCGCTTCACAAAAGCTCATGCAAAATTTTGCGCCAGCAGCAGTGACCATGTTTTATGCCTGTACCGGCTTTGAAAGTATGGTCTTAGCTGCTGGAGAGATGCAGCACGTCCAAAAGAATTTACCGCGGGCTATTATCGTCGTGATCGGTTGCGTTACTAGTATTTATTTACTCATTCAAATCGTGGCTACGGGCATTTTGGGAGCTCAATTATCCCAAGTTGCCGTACCGCTACAACAAGCTGCACACCAAGTTACCGGTTCGTGGGGGCAAGCCGTAATGGCGAGTGGGACTTTGCTGTCTATGCTCGGGGTTCTAATCACTTCGAGTTTTGTCACACCGCGCGCGGCCGTTGCTTTAGCAGCTGATGGTAGCCTGCCACATTGGTTAAATTGGCGCAACCATCACCAAGCGCCAGTGTTGGCCATCATAATTGGCACTGCCTTGACTTTAATCATTACTTGGCAAGGATCCTTCAACTTGTTGGCACAAATTAGTGCCGTTTCGCGTTTTGCTCAATATCTGCCGACTTGTCTGGCCGTTTTAGTTTTTGCTAAAACCAAAACCTTAACCGCTCAACAGTTTAAATTAAAAGGTGGACCCTTTATTCCCTTACTGGCTATTGGCGTTAGTTGCTGGTTACTAACGCGAGTCCCTCATCACCAACTATTGTTAGGCTTAGGTGCATTACTCTTAGGCGTTCCCCTTTATGTCGGCATGAAAATTTACCGTCATTGGCAAGTACGAACTAAATCATAATTTTAACCATAAAAAAAGAAAGCGGCTGGGACACAAATCGTTTAATTAACTAATGTTCACCCTGAACATTAATTTTATTGTCCCTACCTCTTTCTTGACCGTTCAATTTAATTACGCACTACTTTATGATACAAAGCGGCGCCCAGATACAAGATGGTTTCAATAGTAGTAATAAAAAAGGTCACCGGTAAATTGGTCCAATAACCGAGCATTAAACCCAACCACGTTCCCATTAAGGCTAAAACAATGCTTATCATGATTAAACTGTGTACCGACTTGCCAAAGAATTGCGCCGTTGCTGCTGGCAAAGTTAATAATGCAAAGACTAACAGTGAGCCGACAATTTGCGACACAATACTAATCGTTAACGACATCATCACCAAAAAAACTAAATTAATTAACCAACTCAGTCGCACACTATTTTGAGCCCCGACTGGATCAAAGGCATCAAATTTTAACCGTCGATAAATCAACAATAAAACAACACATTCGATAATGGCAATGAGTAAAATTTGGTGTACATCGTGCGTACTGATGCCCACAATACTACCAAATAAAATATTGGTGGCATAAGAAGAGCTGGCTTTGGAAATCGACAAAAACAAAACTCCTAGACCCATAAAAAAAGCGGAAATCAAACTAATAATGGTGCCCTTCAAGGCCTTGGTTTTATTAAAGCAACCCGCAATCAGTGCACTCAAAACTGTAAAACAGAGCATGCCATTTAAAGGACTCCAATTGAGCCATAAGCCAAAACTAGCCCCCGAAAAACCAATTTCAGACATCGTGTGCGTTAAGAAAGATAATTTTTTGGCAGTCACAAAAACGCCAATAATCCCACATAATAATGAAATGATGGTGGCGACGATAAACGCATTTTGCATAAATTCATACTGAAACATTCTAATCACGTCCTTGTAATTCTAAGCGTTTAGCTTGACCGTAATGCTGTAGTAATTCCGGATCATGAGTAATAAAGATAACGGTCGTGCCTTGGTGATTCAATTCTTCAACTACATCCATTACTTCAAACTTAGCTTGTTGATCTAAACTCGCCGTGGGTTCATCCAGAATTAGTAATTGCGGTTGATCCACAATTGCTTGAGCTAAATAAGCGCGTTGCTTCTCACCACCGGACATTTGTCCCATCCGTAATGTTTGCTTTTTCAGTAAATGCACCCGTGTTAAAGCAGTCTGCACTTGGCCCTTTTCCTGAGTAGTCAACCACGGACGCAAAGAATGACTGAGCTTTAAGGTAACAAAATCCTTAGCTGCTAAAGGGTAATCTTCATCCAAATTACGAAATTGCGGAACATAACCAATTTGGTTTAAACTAATACGTTCAATTAACTGTCCTTTAGTTGGCAATAATTGTTTTAAAATCACGCGTAATAAGGTGGTTTTGCCCGAACCATTCGGACCAGTAATACAAAAAAAATCTCCTTGCGTAATCGCAAAAGATAGATTTTGAAAAACAATTTTTTGTTCAAACTGAACACTTAGTTGATCTGCTTGAATCAAAACTTTATTCATGTGCTTGCGCCTCAATTTTTTGAACTTGACGATATTGCCGCTGCATCCACTCTTGGTAAGTTAAATGCGCTGGCTGAGTTTCAGTAACTTTAACAATCGGAACATGATGTTTCTGCGCTAATTGAACTAAATTATCAACCACCGTATTGGTTGTTTGTTGATTAACAACAAAAAAAGCAATTTTGTGTTCGGTAATTAACCGCTGTAACTCTTGCACAGCTTGAGGAGTCGGATCAGAACCTTCTTCAATGGCTTTAGCAAACTGTTTATTAGCTACTTGATAGCCCATTTGGTGTAACGAGTAATTAAAGACGGGTTCACTGACCGCCACTAACTTTTTAGTGCGTTGTGCTTTAATTTGGTGTAACTGGGTTTGTAGAGGTGCTAAGGTTTTTAAATAGCGGGTTTGATTGCGCTCAAAATCGTGACGGTATTGTGGTAATTGGTGACTCAACTTTTTGGTTAATACCACGGACGTTTGTGCTAAAGCCTGCGGGTCATACCAAATGTGCGGATTAGCTCCGAGCGACTTGTGCATCACTTGCCCCACATTAATGGCTTGCACTTGCTGGTTATCTACCAATAATTTATCCATCCAACTGTCATAGCCTAAGCCATTATACACGGCAATTTTTGCTTGACTGGCAGTTTTAGCATCCTGCGTTGTCGGTTCAAAATCGTGCGGATCAGCATTGGGATTAGTAATTAACGATTGAACCTTGGCATGGGAACCAGCAATTTGTCGAGCTAACTGAGCATAAGTCGGCGTAGAAGTAACAATCTGCAGTTTTTGCTGTGTCGCTTGCGGCTGTGAATCTAGCTTTTGACAACCAGTAACGATGAACAAAGTCAAAACCAAAATCAGCCACAACCATCGCCGTTGTTGAACCTTCATCAAAGTAATTCCTCCACTACATAAATTAGCATTAGCTAAATAGTAATAATTACTTTTTAGATTGTATCATACTTTATTTTAGTCGTCTAACCAATAACATAGTAATATTTTATTGCGAGTATTTTTCAACAATAACGATCATAATCCATTAAATAATAGTTTTGATAATTATCCCTTCTACCATAAAGAACTATTCTTTCGTAGCTGTATGCTATAATTAAAGCGTTTGAGAAAGCCACTACATAATTTTGAGCAACATAATTATTATCTAGGAGTAATTCAATGGAACCATTACAACTAGCTTTTCAAATTCTACAAGACAATCATCTCAAACTCACCAAGCAACGTCGCAGTTTATTAGAATATTTAGTTCAACACAGCAATTACTACATTTCCTTGGCCCAATTAGATCAACACTTACGGGCAACTTTTCCAAAAATGAGTCATGAAACCATTTATCGTAATGTCAAAGAAATGCAAAACTTGGCGATCGTTGAAACTAAAATGTTCACCAATGGCTTGCGCGTGAAATTCCAGTGTGACTTCACTACCAAAGAACATAGCCACTTCATTTGCCAAATTTGTGGTCGCGCTTATGAGATTCCCTTGCCCAATTTTGAAGTAGCTTTACAGCAATTAAAAAATGCCCAAATTGACTCCTTTCATGTGGAAGTCTTGGGCATTTGTGAAAAGTGTCAGCACCAAAAACTTTAGTACTGCACTCAGATTACTAACTAATTAACCGCAACTATTTAGCCAAAGCTTGCAGAACTTTGATCAGGCGTTGCACACCTTGTTCTAACGTGGCTCTGGAAGTAGCAAAATTCAAGCGAATAAACAGCCCGTCAGCGTCAGTTAAACCAAACTCACTGTTCGTTTGGACACCAACGCCACCTTGATCTAAAGCTTGTTGTAATTCTTGTTCAGAAACCTTTAAATAACTGACATCAATCCAAGATAAATAAGTGGCTTGACTGCGCGTTACCTTAGCTGGCGTTTGTTCTTCAATTTGCGTCGTCAAAAACTGTAAATTGGCTGCTAAATAACGCAATAACTCACTCAACCAGTCTTGACCGTTCGTATAAGCAGCTTTTAAAGCGGGCAAAGCAAACGCTGTTGGTAAATCCGGATTCGAAGCATACGCTGCTACTTGTTGCATTGCTGTTTGATAAGCTTCATTTGTAGTGTAGTAATAGGCAAATTGTAAGCCTGCCAAGTTAAACGTTTTGGAAGGTGACTTAAAAGTAATAATGTGATCTTGATATTCAGGACAAACGGTAGCCAATGGCGCATAATGATTGCCGGGTAAAATCAAATCACTATGAATATCATCAGATAAAATAATCACGTGGTACTTCTGACAAATTTGGACAAAATTTTTCAATTCCGCCGTTGTCCAGACCCGCCCAGTTGGATTATGCGGATTACATAAAATCGCCATTTTGACCTGGTTAGCTTTGATCTTATCTTCAAAATCCGCCCAGTCAATTTGATAGCCCTGCATAGTCTTTTTCAAAGGATTAGTGATTAATTGACGTTTGCTCTCCTCCACTGCAATTTTAAAGTGACCGTACAACGGTGTTTGCGTAATAATTGCATCACCTTCGTTAGTTAAACCGCGAATAGCCAGCGACAATCCATTGACTACGCCAGCACTATAGCCTAAATTATCTGGATCAATCTGCCAATTGTTTTGTTGTTGCAACCACTGCGCAATTACCTGGGGAATATCCGTCATGTTTGGTTCCACATTGTAACCATAAATTCCTTGTGCGGCTTGTTTTTGAATTGCTTCAACCACGGCCTTGGGTGATTGAAAGTCCATATCCGCAATCCACATGGGAATTACATTGGGATTATCGTAGACATCTTTCGCACCGTCCCACTTAATACTATACGTATTTTTACGTTGATTAACTTGGTCAAAGTTCATATTGATTACTCCTTTTTTCTCAACATTATATGATTAATTTTACTACAAAGATTAGACCATTTTAAAAAAATGAGTGGTCCAAGTCAACATTAATCAAGAATTATTACATTATTTTGTTTTTAATAGTCATTTTTCATCCTAGCCAATCAAGGATCCGCTTGAATGGCTATTTATTTTTGTTCGATTTTAAACTATCATTAAAAATGATTAACGTTGCTAGTTATTTTTTAACAATAAAGGAGAAAACATTGCGTTCCAATAATAAAATTTTAGGAACTTTATATGGTCAAGCGATCGGTGATGCGCTAGGCATGCCTACTGAACTCTGGACGCAACAACAAATCCAGGCCACTTTCCCTAATGGAATTAGTGATTTTGTTGCCGGTCCTGCCAACAACGACATTGCCAAATATTTTCAACGCGGGCAATACACCGATGACACTAACCAAGCCTTAGTTATTTTAGAATCTTTGATTCAAACTAATTGGCAACCCGAGACGGACAATTTAGTCCAACATCTTTTAGCCTGGGCAAAAGATGTTAATGCTTGGGAAAATAATATTCTCGGACCTAGTAGTAAAGCTGCCTTAACTTTAGCGCTACATCATCAACCTACAGCTTCTGTGACCGCCACCGCTTTGACCAACGGTGCCGCCATGCGAATTGCGCCGATTGGTACTTTATTTACCCCTGATCAGCAAAATGATTTGGTGCAACTGGTTGTGCAAGTTACTCAGGTTACCCATTCGAGTGACGTTGCTTATAGTGGTGCGTGCTTAATTGCTGGTGCGGTCAGTGCGGCCATGGTCTACACCGATTGGGAACAAATTGTTGATTTTGCGTTGCAAACTAGCGCGTTAGGGTTTCAGCAAGGAGCTCCGACATGGGCGGCAAACATCAACCAGCGTGTTAAATTAGCAATACACTGGGCCCAAAAATTTCAGCAACAACCACAGCAATTTCGCCAAGCAATCTATGAAGTGCTGGGGACCGGCACAATGCTCTCGGAAAGTGTACCCACAGCGTTTGCCATTGCTTATTATTGGCGTGATGTTCAAAAGTGTGCGCTCTTCTGTGCTAATTTAGGGGGCGACACCGATACCATTGGTGCCATGGCCACCGCCATTTGCGGCGCTTATCAAGGAGTTGAGGCAATTCCTCCTAACTGGCTTCAACTGATTGATCAACAAAATCCCCAGCATAATTTGCAGAGCATTGCACAAGCAATTAACCAGTTTCGCCAATAAGGAGTAAATCATGACTAAACAAGAACAAATTATTATTCCAAAAAAAGAACGTACCTTGAAACCACTAGCTTTATTTTATAATTGGTTTGCCGCTAACATTGGTATTATGGGATTCGTTTATGGTGCCATTATTGTTAGCTACCATTTGTCAATGTTTCAAGCCGTTTTAGCCGCTTTAATTGGTTCTCTGTCCTTTATTTTTCCGGGTTTTATCGCCATGATCGGGCAAAAAAATGGTATCACGACTTTTAAACTGAGTCGTGCACCGTTTGGCATTAATGGCAATAAAATTCCTAATATCGTAGCGTGGATTAACATGGTCGGTTGGCTCGCTGTTAATATTATTACCGGAACTTTATTATTTGTTGCTATGTTACAGACTTTGCACTTACCCAAAAATCCCGTCACTATTTTGATTTGTCTGTTGATTTTCACCAGTTTGATTGTCTTATCCGGCTTTTTAAAAGAAGACCTATTAGCCAAAATTCAAACGTGGCTAAGTTGGATTTTTGGAATTTTAACCTTTGTAATTTTTATTTTCTTCTTATTAAAAACCAATTGGCAAACTGCCTGGTCTATGCATCATGGTTCTTGGATCAAAGGTTGGTTGCCTGCAGTCAGCATCATTGCTGCGGGTTCGGGCATTTCTTGGTCTATGGCTGCTGCTGATTGGGGCGCTTACGTCCAACCGCAAACCAATTTGCATAAAACTTTTTGGTCGACGACCCTTGGCGGTGCTTTGCCATTGTTTGTGTTAATGATTGGTGGGATTTTCTTAAGCACTAGTGCCCCAACTTTGGCTAATAGTAGCGATCCTTACCAAGTGATGTACAGCGTCTTACCAACTTGGATGGGTGTCTTATACTTCTTGATTGCCGCTGGCGGTTTAGTGCCCCAGTGTATGGTTTCTTTTCGCTCCGCACGGATTAATCTGCAAACCTTTGGCATTAATCTCAAACAATCGAGTTCCTTAATTGTTCATAGTTTGCTCGTTTTTGGAATTGCTATTTATGTTTTATTCTTTTCTGCTGGCTTCTTAAGTAACTTCGAACTTTTCTTAAATTTCTTAGGTATTTGTTTAGTAACTTGGTTGGCCGTCTTTTTAAGTGACTTTTTGTTTAAACGCCAACACGGCTATGACCTCAAGTTGATTCAAACTCAAACTGCTCCCAAATATCGCTGGTTTAATATTCTAACGTGGTTAATTGCTACTGTAAGCGGATTGTTATTTACTAATAATGCTGTTTGGCAGGGACCCTTTGCTTACGGTATTTTTAAAAATAATAGCCTAGGTGTCTTTGTGGCCGCCTTAGTAGCCTTAATCTTAATCGCCATTGAACAGATCTTCAACCAGGGAGGAAAACAAAATGCAGCCTAAAGTCTTAGTTATCGGCGCTGCCTTAGTGGATTTGCTGACCCAAGTATCTAGTTTACCGACTTCCGGCAGCGATATCGGCGCTAGTTCGCCTCAGACCACGGTCGGGGGATGTGCGCTCAATGTTTACAGTGCTTTACAACAGCAACAAATTGCCAGTGACTTACTCGTGCCGCTTGGTCAAGGACCATTTGCCCAAATTATTCAACAGCAATTTCAGCAATGGCACATCGAGCCTTTGTTAGCGCAAGGACACCAAGACAACGGCTGGGATTTATGTTTAGTTGAGCCTAATGGAGAACGGAGCTTTTTAACTTTCGCTGGGATTGAATTACAATGGCAAGCAGATTGGTTTCAGGCTTGCGATTGGGCCAGTTACCAATATATCTATCTTAGTGGCTATGAGTTAGAAAATTCATCTTGTGCCCAGCTAATTTTGCACCAATTACAGACCCATGCCCCGCACACACCAATTTTATTTGATACCTCGCCACGCATTGGCACCATTGAACAAGCTACTTTACAAAAACTCTGGCAATTGCCAACTATGGTTCACGCTAATCAAGTTGAATTACAAACCTTGGCGCCCCAAACCACCGATCTCCAGCAACAATTAGCGACTATTTTTGCTGTCACCCAACAGCCCGTTATCGTAACGTTAGGCGCCCGTGGGTGCGTCATTTACGATGGTCAAACTTATCAAAGCGTTCCTGCTCCAAAAATTAAAACTATCCAAAATACCAGCGGCGCTGGTGATGCTCATTGTGGCGGCCTCTTAGCTGGTTTAATGCAGCAAAAATCGTGGCCTGATACTTTACAGCAAGCTAACCAAGTTGCAGGCACTATTGTTCAAAAACTAAACAGTAATTTTTATTAACCAGCTGCGAGCAAAATCGAGTAAAAGCTGAGTACTAACCTAGATTAGACTTTGAAGTTTGCTTTTTAACTTAAAAGTCTAATTGTAGTTAAACGCAAGCTTTTGTGTTGCGAGCGTAATTATAACCAGCTGCGAGCAAAACCGAATACTAACTGCAACTCATGAAACTAGTCAAACACAAATTTATATTATAAAATTAATGAAAAATGTTTAAATATTGAGGGTTATTATTCTATGTTCAATCACAAAACCAGAAAACTGCTACTCGGCATTGTCATTCTAGCAATTATTGCGCGCCTATCATCATCAACCTCGCCCGCTATTGCGGCCATTGGACAAGCTTTTCCACATGCCAATAGTACGGCTGTAGAGTCCATCGCCACGATTGGTGATGCCGCTGCTGTGATTTCCGCTTTAGTCTTTGGTAAATTGTTAGACCGCTGGACTTTTAAACAAATTGCTTTAATTAGTGTTAGCATTTTAACGTTGGGCGGCTTATTACCGCTTCTTTTTCATCAATCAGTCAATCAATTATTGCTTTGGGGCTTTTTAGCAGGGCTAGGAACCGGCGGGATCACGACTATCTTACCTAGTTTACAAGCCTATACCTTCCAAGGTGAGCAACTCGCCACCATGCTCGGCAGCGTTGTGGCCTTAGAAAATGGTTCATCAATGGTGATGGTCTTCTTTAGTGGGCTGTTAGCAAGCCACAACTGGCTACACGCTTACTATCTTTTCTTTTTAGCAGCAATGGCTTTAATTATTATTAGTTTTGTCGTACCTAATAAACGTCCAGATCAAAAAGCAGACACAGACGAAAACACTCAAGTTACTCAAACTAAGTTTGGCTCAATTATCTATTATTTGATTGTGGCCAGCGTCATGATTGCGTTAGAAGCCGTGCTCTATAATAAAAATGCTGTTTATATTCAACATTTCCATTTAGGAACACCCGCTTTAACGGGCCGGATTATGATGTTGGATGGCTTGGCTGCTATTGTGATGGGTCTTGTTATCCGTTGGGTACGCCAATTATTTAAACAATATCTTTTAGTGGCCAATTTCTTTCTAGTCGCCCTCGGCGGTTTTTTATTACTAAGACTGCACACCACCACTAGCATTGCCATTGCCACCTTTTTAATTGGAAGTGGCAGTGCCCTTACCTTAATGACAGTTCCTTATCTACTCTCTGGCTTAGCCACCGCCAAACATTATCCCCTAGTCATGGGCTGTTTTTCCGCGATTACCAGTCTTGGATTTTCCGGATCCGCTTTATTTTTCAACAATTTAGTTCCTAAATTTAGTCCCAACTTACTAACCGGAACTTACCAATTACAAATTATCATCGCGTTAGTAATGGGCGTCATTATTTTTCTACGCACCTTTTTTCAACAACGGTTAAAAAATTAATTTTACAATCAAGAGTTTTCGTGTCATGATTAAAGTATGTAATTAGAGGAGGATGAGATATTTGGCACAGCCATATAGTGAAAAAGCGGTTGCTGCATTTTTACAATTTTACGTACATCACTTTCAGGATGATGATTTAGAGGTTATTTCTCAATATGATGTCGATCATCATGTCACTGAATTAAATGCTTTTATTGCTCATGATCGCAGCTTTCGAATGAAAGATATTGTTCCAGTTTTAATCAAACAACATTCAGATATTATCAACGCCTTGTTGGAAGACTTGTTAAAGAATGCTGGACTAGAGATGGAACAACTCAATACACCACAATTGTGGGAAAATTGGTATCGTGAAGAAAAAGCTAAAATCAAGGAACCAGAACGTTAAACATAGCTTAAATAAAAAACTGTCAGTGAACGCCGTAAAAAGTGTTCACTGACAGTTTTTTTTAATGAGAATTATTCCAAAGTTGCCACGACAGCTCCTGCATTGACTGTTTGCAAGTCATTCAATTGAAGTTGTTCTTCTTTTAAATTAGTAAAGATAACAATGACACTCGGATTTTTCTGCTGCTGTTGAATCATGGCCAAATCCATCTGTGCTAAAGTTGTGCCTGCTGTCACAATTTGGCCGGCTTGCACCTTAATCTCAAAAGGGGCACCATTTAATTCGACCGTATCAATCCCTAAATGTAATAAGACTTCATGATCTTGCTGATCCTTTAGAGTAATCGCGTGCTTCGTAGGAAAAATGGATACAATGGTACCATTAACGGGCGCGACTACTTGACCGTCGCTAGGAATCACTGCATAACCTTGCCCCATCATGCCACTTGAGAAGACTCCGTCCTTCAAAGCAGCTAAAGTAATTAATTGCCCATTGGCCGGTGCGACTATTTCATCTGCTACTCTTTTTTTCTTTTTCAAGCCAAACATCTTAAAACCTCCCGTCGATAAATTGCTTAATCCGCGATAAAGCCGTTTTGATTTGAGAGCGCGGCATTGCTAAATTAATCCGTGTAAAGTCTTGACCGTCACCGACAAAGTCCGTCCCCGCTTCTAAGATAACGCCTTGTTGCGTAGCCAACTCTTGCGTAAACTCTGCACCACTAATTCCCAAATCGCTAACTTTGACCCACAAGAGATATGATGATTCCATAGGAATCAATTGTAGCCGCTGATCTGTTAACATTTGTTGGGCTAATTCATAATTCTGTGAAACATAATCGACCATCGCGCGCCGCCAATCGTTCCCCGTTTGATAACCGGCAACAATAGCTGTAATTCCGAAAATATTCGGTGACGTAATCGAATTTTTTTGATAGTTAGCGCGCAAATGTGCACGTAATTGTGGATTAGGAATAATTGAATATGATGTTTTTAAGCCACCGAGATTAAAGACTTTATTTGGTGAAGTCAAAAAGATTAAATTTTGTAAATACTTATCCGGCAAACTCAACGCTGAAGTGTGGTGACCATTATTTAAAATGTGTTCACTATGAACTTCATCGCTAACCATAATTACTTGATGATCCAAGCACAGTTGGGCCACGCGTTCAATTTCTTGTGGCGACCAGATCCGTCCGGAAGGATTATGCGGATTACAGAAAAATAATAAATGTGGTTGTTGAACCTGTAATTGGTGCTCTAAGTCATCCCAAGCAATTTCATAGCGATTATTTTTTAAAATTAACGGACTCATTCCAACCGGCACGTGATTATCGCGAGCGCAGCGGCCAAAAGGACCGTAAGTGGGTGTCAAAGTCATCACACCATGTTGGGCGTCACAAAATTGTTGCACTAAATTATACATCGTCGCCACACTACCATAGCCTAACGTAATCCAGGCTGGATCGACAAAGACTTGGTGTTGCTGTTGTTGCCATTGTACTACGGTTTGATAAAATTCCGGATACGTGTACGTATAACCAAAGGTTCCCCGCTGACTAGCTTTCATGAAAGCATCTAAAATTCCTTGGGGGGAACGAAAGTCCATATCAGCAATCCACATGGGAATAAAATCGTCCGGAATAGGACCAAATTCGTGTTCAATAATCGTCCGATCCCACTTGCGACATTTTTCATCATGACGATCAATAATTTCATCAAAGTTATACTCCATCAGCTTGTGTAGTTTCTCCTTTACCGATTGATTGCTCTTTTAATACCGCATCAAATTGTTTACGCACTGTGGCAATTTGGGTGCCAATAATCACTTGCACATTTTGTTTATCTAAAATCATAACTCCTAACGCGCCAGCTGCTTTCAATTGTTCTTCATTCACTAAATCCGTATCCTGAACAATCAAACGTAAGCGGGTCACGCAGTTATCGACGTTCACAATATTAGCGGCACCACCAACACCTGCCAAAATTTGTGGCACATCGAATTGCTCACCTGAATCCTCTGTATCTGTTGCACTAGCGTGCTTTTCACGACCAGGAGTCTTTAAGTTATACTTTTCAATGGCCCATTTGAAAACAAAGTAGTAAATGGCAAACCAAACCACTCCGACAATTGGGACAATCCACCAACGAGTAGCGGGTCCTTGCAAGACACCAAAGATCAACCAATCTAAAATACCACCATCAGTATTGCCAATCCCAACATTTAATAAGGCCATCACCATATAACCTAAACCAGACATAATACTATGGAAAATATACAAAGCTGGTGAAATAAATAAGAATAAGAACTCAATTGGTTCCGTAATTCCCGTTACAAACGAAGCAATCACTCCCGAAATCAACAAGCCTTTAACTTTCTTCCGATTTTCAGGGAAGGACGTTTTATAAATCGCTAATGCGACTGCTGGTAAAGCAAACATCATCGTGGGCATATAACCTTGCGATAAGAAGGCGGTCGCATGGTGGCTAATCGGCAAGCCGTGTTGCAATTCCTGATAAAAGATATTTAACGCTCCGACAACGTGATGACCGGCCACCACTGCGGTCCCACCAGCTTGCGTAAAACGAATCATCGCTAACAAAATATGATGCAAACCTAGCGGAATCAATAACCGTAAACAAGTACCATAGATAAATGGTCCAAAGACACCGGCTTTTTGAATCAGCCAACCTAAGCTGTTAATAGCTGTTGAAAAGATCGGCCAAATCATGGGAATTACTAAGCCCACTAAAGCCATAACCAAGGCTGTCATAATCGGTACAAAACGCGTGCCACTAAAGAATGCAAACGAATCTGGTAACTGCGTTTGGTAAAAATGAATATGAATAACATACACAATTAAACCGACAATAATTCCACCTAAAACACCCATTTCAATAGTTTGAATCCCAAAGGTGTTCGATTGACCGGCAGCTTGCATTTTGCTGACAGGAACTAGTTGATGGGTAACTTTTAAATAAAAGTTAATGGACATATTCATCACAAAATAGCCCACAAATCCTGCAAAAGCAGCGATGCCTTTTTCTTCACGGGCTAAACCTAAAGGAATCGCCATCGCAAACATAATTGGTAAATAAGTAAAGGCAAAACCACCAATTGTAGACATAAACTGAAAGATCAAGTGAATTGGTGTGATCTTTAAAAATGGTAATAATTTAAGCATACTCGGGCTGGAAAAGGCACTCCCAATTCCTAATAACAAGCCCATAAATGCCAATAACGAAACTGGTAACATGAAAGTTTTACCTAAACCTTGGAAAAACTCCCAAGCAGTAACTTTTTTCTTTGGTTCTTCTTGTTCCGACATCTCGTTACTCCTTCTCTTTTTTTGAATACGATTACAGAATAAAACAAATTTACTGGCGAAAATAGCCCTTTCAAGGATAATGTCGGAATTTACATTTTTTGTAAATGGTTACAATTTTAACAATAAAAAACGAACGACCTAGTAAATCTGGTAACTACAAACAATATTGGTAAATATACTCATCAATAATTAACTCCACTAACCGTAAAAGTGGAATGCGCGTCGACAAATCCAAATCTTGATAATAAATGTTCGGAACTGGCAGCTCAAAAGCTTCGGTGACTTTCCCCGCCAAAGAACTCTGAACATTGCCAATAATGCCAACCGTATTAACCAACCGTTGCTGTAAAATTCCCGCACAACGCCCCATCACCGCGGTTTCTCCGGAACAAGAGATCAAAAATACCAAATCGCTAGGATCAATCGTGGAGACCACCCGATCAATCTCATCCCATTCGGAACGACTCGAAGAATTTTTACCTGCAAACATTAAGCGCCGCGCACCATCCACTGCCACCGTATAAGACGGTCCCAATCCTAAAAATTCAATATGGTGCGCTTGATTAATTAATTGCGTCACCCGCTTTAACTGTAATAAATCTAAGTCTTCGCGCCCAATCAGAGGAATTGCACCCGAATGCTTTAAAAAATCCCTTTTGGTGATTTGCTCTGCCTGCTCGCCTTCCAACGCTTTACGCAAATAAAACTTAAATTCCGTTAAATTTTGATAGCCTAATTTTTTGATCGTCCGACTAACTGTTGCTGTCGATACATAAGTTTGCCGCGCAATTTGGGCAATATCCTGCTTTAAAAATTCAGGTGCCGCGCGTTTCAGATAGTCGAACACTTGCCGTTCTGCGGTACTTAAAGTTGCACTTTGCCGTTCAATATTTTTAAAAAATAAAGTCATCGCTGTCTCCCTTTGACCATTGTAAAAAAATTCACTTGTTTATTATAAAGATTTTGAGCTTTAACTGCAGCAAAATCAATTATTTTATCACTAAAAAAGTCTTCATCATAATCAGTAAGTTCCTAACTATTGATGAAGACTTAACAATGATACGAAAATTAATTAATTACTACTCATTACCTGTTAAGACAGCAAAAGCTTCTTCAGGATCAGATTTTTGTGCGACGGCTATAAACTCTTCAAAGCTATTAAAAGTTCGAATTTTTTGATGACTCAGCAGATGAATATAACAATCAGCTTCTACCAAGTGTTGCAAATCATGCGTAGTAACAATTACTAATTTCTGAGGATCTTGAGCTAAAGTTAAAAGTTGATCGTTGATTTGTCTATTAGCTACTGGATCCACGCCGCTTGTAGGTTCATCAAGTAGAAAAACATTCTTTTGTAAAAAACTTTCCAAAAAGATTAACAACCAGCGCTTTTCTCCCACAGACATAGATCCTAATTTACGATTCATTAAACCAGAATATAACTTTTTAAAGTGCGGGCTTAATTGATTAACTTCAATCTTTTGATAGCCAGTAGCAATCCCAAAAATAAATTGCTTTAAATCATTACCATTTAAGGAACCAAAGAAGATTGGATTTTGCGTTTGATAAACAATTTCGTTAGTCTTTATCGATGACACAATTGTTCCATTATCAACTTTTTGAACACCACTGATCAGGTCAAACAACGTGCTCTTTCCGGAACCGTTATACCCAATTAAATAATTAATTTTTCCAGGCAAAAATTGACAATCACAGTTTTTGAAGATTGTATGATCCTGATAACTAAATGAAATATTATCCAAAACAATTTTCATGTCCACACACTCCTAATTTCTAGATGTTAAGGAATTGATTCTAACTTTAGCACTGGCCACATAACCAATGAAAAAATAAATGATAAATAAAACAAAAATCGACAATACTTGATATAGGTTAATCACATGTGGAGTTTTAAACAAATTAAGTATGACAACAATAACTTGTGTTACATAATCAGCTGGATTCATGCCAAAAAGTAACTCTCCCCAAAAGGAACCCGTATCTTGACGAACAGCCGATAACCAGATTAACCCTAGTAGTATTAAATTAGCCAAGATGCTACTTGTATTCACGCGCATTGGAAAAATGGTTAGCAATACGCTAAATAACATGACTGGTATGGCCGAACAAATATAAATCAATGTATAGATCAAAATAATCATAATTATTTTGTTAAAATTAAATATTGCCATAAAAATTCCAAACATCAAGACACACAAATATCCAAAAATAAATTCACTCACTAGTAGGCCATAGACTGGAAATTTGCGATTTCCTCCAGATATCATCGTGACAGTTTTTAAAAAACCACTTTCGCGAAAACTAATTATTTGTAATGCAATTCCATTGATAGCTACTGAAACAATCATATATGCTAGATAATCACTGGTTGAAGCTAACAATTTAATTATGGAAATACCTCCTATAGATAATCGTCGAAAGTTAGAAAAAATATATAAAGCAGTTGGTAATAACAAAGTATATATAAGTGGTATTTTTTCAGACCAAATAATTTTATTAAAGGTTTTAGCATAATTAAGAATAATTTTCATGTTGTTTAACCTCACGGAAAAGGAATTGACTTGCCCATGTTAGGAAAGTCTTGTATTCCAGACACATTAGCTATCTTATATTTATGTGGATCAATTATTTGAGTATTCATGTGTGGAAAAGCATCAGGGGAAAAAACTTTAACTATTCTTAGGTTAGTTTGACTAATAGCAGGAGGTATTGAAAGAGCATAATAATCTATAGGAACTTTTTGTATAACTTTTTTTAAATTAATCAAATTGCTGTTTTGACATTTTTCAGGATAATAGTTCGTAATATCTCCCTCCAAAAAAGTATATTTTTGAATAAATTCTTTAGAAGTTTGATTTAAAAAATTTCTCTTATATAACTCTTGTTCATTTAAATTGGGGTTGTTTTGGTACAATAAAATAGATTCATAGCTTTGACAAAATTCATCCAATGCACCTTTTAAAGCCTCACTAAAAGATAGGTTTGCATCCAAGCCTATAGAAAATGAATCTTTATTACCTCCTATTATTAAAATAACAAAAATATCGCTATACAAAGAAATATCATAGACTTTAAAGTAAGAAAAAATACTACTGAACCTTTTAATTAAATGCCTACTTTCAGGATAATTATTTAATAAATTTATAGGGTACTCTCTTCCCCTTTTTTTAGATAACCAAGTCAATATTAAAGACTGTCTCTCCACAAACTCCAAAATAGCAGCATAAAGTGCTAATTCAGAATTAGTATGCGAAGCAACGCCACACGAATCAGTAAATATTTTCTTATATCCATTTAATCCTCTTAGTGAATAATTCATATATACTTCAGCTGGATTAACATTTAACACACTGTCATCAAATAACGAAAAAGCAGGTATTTTAGAAATTTTTGAATTAATATTGTAAAACATGGACAATCTTTCATTATATTCTCCAAAGCATGCCATTACTGAATTTTTTTTATTAAACGTTGCAGAGTTACCAGTTGCGTTCTTTATCTTTAAGGGTAATATCGAAGTATGACAAAAGTTTGTTTCTAAGAATTTTTTATCCTCAAAAGATATATTTTGTATCAAAAATGAACTATCTATATTTGCATTATTATTTTTTATATACATGATAATATGTCCTTACATAATTGGATTATCAGGAAAATCATTTTTTAAAACATCTCTACTTATTCTATGATATATCTTTCTATCAAATTTAAGATTTTGCTTAAATGGTACATAATTGATCAATTCAGGAGAAAAAGATCTTATACAAATCAATTTTTTATATGAAACGCTCAGTGAATGAATATATAAATGATTTGTAAATCTACGTAATGACAATTTTAAGTCTTTAATAGAGATATTATTTTCATTACGCCAATTGAAAGATTCTTTTTTTGAGTATGATGATAGTTTCCTTTCGGCATTAATATCATCAAAAGACTTTTTCTTCATTGAAGTATAGTTATCATAAAGCATTCCCTTATAATCAATAATACTATTATTATCATTTTCTATTTTGGCTAAAAAGACCGCTTCATTAACAGCTTTTTCTAAAGAATACTTTAAAGAAAGACCAGACCCCGTACCCACAACAATTGGATGTCCATTTACGTATAAAAATACATAAACAACTAAAACAGGATAAAAACTATCATTGATAAAAACTTTATGATCATAATTTTCCCCTGTGATATTAATCAAAATATTTTTCATTGATTCAGAATACAATTGATATCCTTCATTGTTATACCAGAAAAGCATTGTAGCATTCTTTTCAATCAATTCTAATATGGAATTATACACAGCATAGTTACCATTAGTATCTGCTGCTGTAGAAGTTGTATCTAGACATCCTTTATCAGCAAAATAGAAATTATTTTTGTTTATTTCTTTTACACAACCGCTAAAAATGTCAATAGTTTGAACAAGGATTTCGTTGCTTGAACTTCCAGACAAACTTCTTCTTTCTACTGATTCCGAAAATGCTTTTTTTGTTGCTAATAATTTATTAATTCCAAAGGACCCACAATCATTGGGTGAATAGGTATCTTCATTTAATAGAATGCCTATTCTAGAAGATGCAAAAAAAGATTTTGTTTTATCACAACTAAACATTGTATTATAGATGTGGTTGTTATCATCTGGATAGACAGTAAACATAATATTCACCTATTAGTATCTTTCAATCCAAACCACTGTAGAAGAGTAACAGGCGTCATTTTCGCATTCAATCCACAGGCACGAGTCAACGCATTATCATTAAATCCAGACCAAATACAATCCCCGAATTCCTTATAACACGATACATGAGATAAGTGTAAACTCTCTGCAATTAATCCTGATTCTATTAGTGCATGCCTATATCCTCTACGACCATATTTTAAAATAGCTCTTTCTAAATCTATTGCATATGCAAAACATATATTAGACAAAAGTTGGCCAGGAAAAGCCGAGTTAACATTTATTGATAACATTTTAAAATCTTTTTTATTGGATATCTTCTTAATCAATTGAAGTGAATAATGCTCTGAATCATAAACATATACACCTGCATCAATATCTTGTATTTCATTATTACTAAAAACAATCATAACTGGAATTACTGGATACAGCCCTCCTGCTGAACCATAATTTTTTGAGCCTAATCCCTCATATCTACCAAACGCCTTACCTAATATATCTGCTATTTTACTTTTATCAATATATTTATCTTTTTTAAAATGTCTCGTAGATTGAGGATAATTATAATTAGGTATCTTATAATTAGGAAACATTTCTATAGTATCTAAAGGGTTATCTGGAAGTATGTCTTTATACTCCACAAGTTTTTCCCATTCTATAACTCCTGAATTGAAAGTCCAGTTATAAGGAACCTGCCAGGTCGTTGATTGATGAAATTTTTCAATATCATTTAATGTTCGTTTACTTAATAATTGTTCTGACATTTTTTTTGCAATTAAAAGTTCCTTTTCAGAAGATGCACTTTTATCATTATTTTTCATAACAATCACATAACTCCCAATATACAGAAAAGTCTTTATATACTTTGTTATTATTTAAATCTATTTTTGTAACTAACGAAAGCGACTCTGGATTAATGCTAGAATATTCACCGTCTCCTATAAAATTATTTATTATGGAAAACAATGACAAGGAAATAAAGTCTTTCTGGTAGTCTGGTAATTGTGTACTTATAATCATTTCACTATCTGTTTTATAAATATCATCAATTATTTCTTGATAACTTACATCTCCGGTAGTGTTAATACGTAATTGAGCTTTTATATTCTCCAAATTACACTGATGACAAGGATTATACCATTCGGTTTTATACAAATTATCTATATAATAATTGCCAGCATAATAATAACCAAACAATGATATGCTATTGCTATCAATGATTTTTTCTCTAATCAAGTTGGCATCCTTAAAACTGTATTTCGTTAAAGAAACTATTATCATATCATCAGTAGATAAATTCATGTTTAAAAATTCTTGAACCTCAGTAACACTAATACTTTCTACATTTAAATCTAATTTAGATCTTAAATAAGAAAAAACATTGGATTTAATATGCAAGTCATCTGATACAATCACAATATTTTTAATTTCAATTGAATATGTTGTGATGCTTTTTTTTAAAACTTTTTTATTTATTAAAAATGATATAAGCTCATCAGTATCTTCACAAAAAACACTATATATTTCATCATATGAGACAAGCTTTCTTGAATCTCTATCCCATTTAAATAAAAGGTTTGACAAATCTTTATCATTGATAACAGTTATACCATATTCATTTTGAAGTAACTCATTTACACCACTATATAAGAAAAAGGGTAATATTTCATAACTACCTTTCATTTTATGATTCCTCCATATGGCCAATTTATTATAATCTTCAATATATTATTTAAGGCCACATGTGATACCATGCGACCTTAAAATAATATATTTTTACCTTTTGCTTACAGTAGAACTACCACTACTAGAAGAACAACAAAAGTAATTATTACCATCATGTATTTCGGTTAATTTATTACTTTTAAGACTTCCTCCATATCCAAATTTATGTTCTGAATTTTGTTCCAAAGATCTATTAAGTTTTGCACTTGCTTTTTTGTCTCGAATTTTCAAATAATCTTTTGTTTTTAAAGAATCCTTGGCTTTAATAGTTTGCATATTTTAATCCTCCTATATGAATGTAATTAGAATTATATTAATATAAGATTAAAAGTCAATGGCATTTTTTAATTTATTATTGCTCAATATCAAGATTAACTACAATCTTGTATCAAAGTATTACTTCAGAATAGCTTTAACTTAATAAATAGTTTTTTTATGTGCCAAAATTGTTAGCTTAATAGAATTTTTTAAAATTCAATTCTGGAACCTTTTAAAGTTGACTTTCCAAATCACCAGCCCAATGTTAGCCTTTTCATTTTTTAACAATAAAACTATAATAAAGTTAGATTAAATAAGAAGAAGGCTAAAACATGAACCAAGAGATGATTAATTTTTTAGTAGCACGTAAATCCATTCGTAAATATGATCCGGCCCAAACTATTTCCGATGAAACTATTAATAAAATGTTGGAGTTGGCAGCCACGGCACCTTCTAGTAACAACGCGCAGCCCTGGAAAGTCGTGGTGATCAAAGACAAAGCTAAGTTAAAAGTTTTACGTCAGTTGGCTTCCGACCAAGAGCAAGTCGAAACAGCCTCAGCACTGTTCTTTATTTTAGGCGATTTATCTGCTTATCAAACCGAAACTCTAACCGATTTTTCCATTAATCATGGCTTGTTAGATGCCCATGATCAAACGGCCATTACTGCATATCAACAGGGCTTAGAAAACTTTTATCAAACACACCCCGAAGATAAAACTGCGCAAGGTGTTAATTTAGACACTGGTTTATTTGCGATGAATTTAATGCATGTGGTGCGGTGTTTTGGCTATGATTCCGTGGCAATGCGTGGCGTTGATTTTCCTAAAGTCATGGATTGCTTAAATATTGATTCCCATTTAATTCCGATTATGTTCTTATCCGTCGGTATAGCCGCCGAACAAGGTAACGATAAACAACGCTATCTTGTATCGGATTTTGCTCGGATTATTGAATAAGTTTCAAAACTAATTTATCATATAAAACAAACTATAATACTCAGGGAAGTGCAAGCATGATTACTTACAGTAACCAAGTCAACGTGACAGTTGAAACCTATATTGATCTTTTAAAAAGATCCACTTTAGCTTTGCGCCGCCCAATCGAGCAACCTAAAAAGATTGCGCAAGTCTTAAAGGATTCTGATATTCTCTGGACTGCTTGGGATCAAGACCAACTAGTCGGGGTAGCCCGCGCCTTAGTTGATTCTGGCTATGATCTTTGCTACTTAAGTGACCTAGCCGTAGATGCTAATTATCAAAAACAAGGTATTGGTCAAACATTAGTTAACAAATTAAATACACAAATTGGTCCGCACACCAAACTTTATTTATTAGCGGCACCCAAAGCAATGGAATATTATCCGAAGATTGGTTTCGAGAAAGTGGAGAATGCTTTTCAATTAAGAAAATAATCCTTAGTGTATTTAGATTGAAATGATTCATTCAATATGTAAATAAAATAAGATTTTAACTCTAGGTTAATTGAAACAACCTGGTTAAAATCTTATTTTTTATTGTTATCCATTTTCTAAAAATGGTTATACCAAAAAAGCCGTCTTCTCTCGAAAACGACTTTCAGCAAACTATATTTTATAAGAATTGCCGTAAGATTTCACGCAATGGTGGCATCTTAGGGATTTGGAACTTGTCTTTGAAATATTCAAAACCAAACTTCAAATAACCTTCAGCTTCATCTTTAATAATCTTACCTGGTAATGGAGCTTCATCATAAACCGCAGCATTAATTAAAACTGGCTTAGTAGGGTTCTTGTATTGTTCCATAGCTTGAGCAAATTCTTCATCGTTAGTAACATTGATGCCAATACCACCACAAGCTTCAGCAAATTTAGCAAAATCAATATCTGCCAAATCAATGCCGTAATTTTGTTGGCCCGCAGATTGTTGTTCATATTCAATGAAGGCTAACAAATGATTATTTAACACAACAACGACCATTGGCAAATCATATTTAACTGCAGTAACAAAGTCTTGCATGACCATGGCAAAAGCACCATCGCCGCAAACTGCATAAGTTGGGCGTTGTGGCATCGCAATTTTAGAAGCAATGGATCCCGGTAAAGCACAGCCCATAGTTCCTAACCATGCAGAAATGGTATATTTTTGCGTGGACTTAACATCAACAAACCGGGCACCAAATGAAGTTGAAGTCCCCACATCAACGGACCAAACCGTATTAGCTGGTGCCACTTCACTCATTTTAGCAAACATCTTGGATGGTAAAACGCCATTATGCTTCTTGTTCTTAACGTCGTTCATCCAAGCGCGCCAAGTTTGCATATTCTTTTGACAAGCTTTTAAGAATGGCCGATCGCTGATCACTTCGCCACGGGTATTTAATAAGGTTAATGCATCTTTGGTATCTGCCACGATCGCCAAATCAATATTATGACGGTGACCAATTTTACTTGGGTCATTATCAATTTGAATTGTTGGAATCTTTTGGTTGATATAAGGTGCATAAGGATAATCAGTTCCGATTAACATTAATAAATCGGCGTTAAACATTGCTTCATAAGCAGGTTTCGTACCTAATTTACCGATTTGTCCTAACGCATTGGGATGATCATCATCAATGGTTCCCTTAGCGGGCATTGTTTGAATAAATGGAATGGAGTAACGTTCCACAAATTCTTTAGCTTGTTCTTGCGCTTCTTTAGCACCGACACCAATCAAAGCTACTGGCTTTTTGGCTTTTTTGATCATGGCTAAAGCTTGATCAATATCTTTCACATCAGCACTAGGAGCATCCAAACGGAATTGATCAGCCGTTGGTTTAAACGTATCAGAAATTTTATGATCCGGTACATCATCTGGAATCGTCAAAACTGCAACGCCTTTATTCGTATAAGCGGCCCGAATTGCTTCGTCCATAACTGCTGGTAAGGTTTCTGGGTTAGTTACCAAACGATTATAAACAGCAACGTCTTCGAACAATTGTGGTGTATTGACTTCTTGGAAGAAACCAGTATTTAATAAATGAGATTGAATTTGACCCAAAATAGCCACAACTGGTGCGTGATCCATCTTAGCATCATATAAACCATTTAACATATGAATGGCACCAGGTCCACCAATGGACAAGCAAACACTCACTTGACCAGTTAATTTGGCATGCGAAGCAGCAGCTAACGCAGCAACTTCTTCATGCCGAACTTGTGTAAATTTAATTTGATCGCGTTTGCGATACAAAGCTTCAATGGTTGTATCTACAGAATCCCCAGGTAAACCATATACATTATCAATGCCCCAAGCTTGCATAACTTGAACCATTTTATCGGCAGCATTAATTTTCATTATATCTCTCCATCTCCGATTAAATCTGAACAACATCTTGAAATTACATTATTCTACTCTACCACGAATCAATCACAAACAAAAGTTAAATGCCCAATCCTAATTAATTAGGAAAAATTTAATATTTTCACATTCATTTGTGAAGACAGCTACAATCTCCCCCTTCCTGCAAAATTTGAACCACCAATTCTAAAGAATCAACTTAGCACTTTTCCTCAACACCAAACTTTGATATGCTAAGATGTTATTTAGAGGATTTAGCTACTGCCATCAAGGTGACAGTACTGATACTAGTTGGCTCTTGGATTGAAGTTTGATAAGTACTAGCTTGCCAAACTTGAATCCGCCGACCAATTTGAATCGGGTGTGCTTCTGCAAATAATTCACCTTGCCTCACCGAACGTAAATGATTCGTTTGAATTTGTGTGCCGACGGCTACTTGCTCAGCTGGTAAATTTAAATTAGCGCCTAAACTAGCCGCGGTTTCGGCTAAAACACTATTCATACCTCCATGCAACTGGCCGTACGGTTGTAAGACTTGTGCTGTAATGGGTAATTGCAATAAAACCGTTTGGGGAGCTTGGTGTAGGATTTTGATCCCGAGATATTGAATTAAATCGATTGTTCTGACCTCCAGAAAGGAAAATTTTATGACGAATTGGCAAACTATTAAGAATTATTCAGAAATTTTATTTGAGCGACAAGATAAAATCGCCAAAATTACAATTAATCGCCCCCAGGTGCGTAACGCCTTTACTCCGGACACGATTCAAGAAATGATTGAGGCCTTTAACTATTGTCGCGATGACGCAAGCATTGGTGTAATTATCTTAACCGGTCAAGGCGATTTAGCCTTTTGTTCCGGTGGTGACCAAAAAGTGCGCGGCAACGGTGGATACGTTGGTAAAGATAAAATTGCCCGGCTCAACGTCTTAGACTTACAACACTTAATTCGCGTGATCCCGAAGCCCGTGATTGCCATGGTCAAAGGCTGGTCCGTTGGTGGGGGTAATATCTTACAATTAGTTTGTGATTTAACCATCGCGGCTGATAATGCCCAGTTCATGCAAACAGGACCAAAAGTTGGTAGTTTTGATGCCGGTTATGGCTCCGCTTATTTAGCCCGAGTCATTGGTCATAAGCGCGCCAAAGAAGTCTGGTTTTTATGCAAACCTTATAGTGCCCAAGAGGCTTTTGAAATGGGGTGGATCAATAAGGTCGTTCCGTTGGCCGACGTTGAAACGGAAACGCTAGCTTGGTGTCACGAAATTTTAAAGAAATCACCAACCGCCATCCGCTTTATTAAGGCTGCCATGAATGCTGATACGGACGGCCTAGCTGGTCTGCAACAAATTGCTGGCGACTCCACCATGTTATTTTATGAGACAGATGAAGGTAAAGAAGGTCGTGACGCTTTCTTAGAAAAACGCGAACCCGATTTCGATAAGTTCCCCAAGTTCCCATAACAAGCTGTGAACAAAACTGGTTAAAAGCTGAAGACTAACCTAGCCCAATTTAAAAGTCGTTTTTTGACTTTGAATTTGGCGTAGTTAGATACATTCTTTTGCTCTTTGGAGCGCAATTATCAAGCTGCAAACCTAAACATTTGATGATCTTCATCGCACACCTAGTAACCAAAGACTGAAATCCAACAGTGGTTCCAGTCTTTTTTGAGGCTCAGCCTTTAGAAAGAAGTTTTTTAATGCAAAACTGGTTAAACAAACGAACGCAATTATCACCTAACAAAATAGCCTTATATTATCAAGACCAGTACTATACATTCCAACAAATTCAACAATTAGTCAAACATCGTGCCCAAAAATTGGCCAACTTATCCATTCACCCCCAAGATCATGTGGGGTTATTTGGACACAATACTTTAGATACTTATTTGAATATCTTAGCATTGCAACAATTAAATGCGACCATTGTCTTTTGCAATATTCGCTTAGCCGCGACCGAATTAGTCCAACAATTACAAGATGCTCAAGTAAAGTTCTGTCTGAGTGATCAAAACGACTTACAATTGCCAACAGATAAGGTTCAAATCATTACTCCACATTCTCTATCCACATTAGCGCCCCAACCCTATCCCGCTTTCAGCATTCAAAGTGACGATGTGGCTAGTTTGATGTATACGTCGGGAACCACGGGGCAACCGAAGGGTGTTTTGCAAACCTATGGTAATCACTGGGCCTCTGCCATGAACACTTTATTGAATTTTCAAATTACGGCCAGTGATTGTTGGCTGTGCGTGGTACCATTGTTTCATATCTCGGGCTTTTCTATTTTGCTGCGCTCTTTAATTTATGGCATTCCGTTGTATCTAGCAGATAAGTTTGACGCTACCAACGATAATCAATTACTTTGTCAACAACCAATCACGATTATGTCAGTGGTCCCCACTATGCTCCAAGAACTCTTGCAAGTTAAAACTACTGCCTACAACTCCCGCTTTCGCTTAATGTTTCTCGGAGGAGCCCCTATTGATCAAAAAACCTTACAAGTTTGTCAAACCCAACATATTCCGGTAGTACAATCTTATGGTATGACCGAAACCTGCTCCAACGTTGTAGCCTTAAATCCTCCAGATGCACAACGTAAATTAGGCTCTTGTGGTCAAGCTTTATTCAGCAATCAAATTCGCATTGCGCCAAACGGTGAGATCCAGCTCCAATCCCCGGCATTAACCCCGGGTTATTGGCAAAAGCCAGAATTATTTCAACAAAAATTAACCGCTGATGGCTGGTTTAAAACGGGCGACATTGGCTATCTGGATGATGAACAATTTTTATTCGTGCAAGGCAGAATTGATGATATGTTCGTTTCTGGTGGTGAGAATATTTTCCCCGCCGAAATTGAAAATCTGTACCAACAATTACCCCAAATTCACAATATTTGTGTGACCCACCAGTCTGATCGTCACTGGGGTAGTGTTCCCGTTGCTTATGTCGAATTGAACCAGCCCGTCACCTCCGCACAATTAACCGCCTATGGTCGCCAATATTTAGCACACTATAAAGTTCCCGTGGAATTTCGGCAAGTCGCAGCTTTACCAAAAACCAGCAGTGGTAAACTAAAACGGCAGGGACTCCAACAACTAAAATTCCAATTGCTTTAACAAAAATTGCCCTTAATTATGAACGTGATTCACACAAAGAGGAGTTATTGACTATGAAACAATATTATCGCCAATTTAATTGGTATCGCTGGCTCAGAATTATTTTTCTCGCAGTCACCGGAGTTGTTATTTTAATTAATCCCGATAAAAGTTTAAACGCGATTTTATATTTAATTTCTGCTTACCTGATCGGTCTAGGATTAATCGCTTTACATGATGGTTGGCTCTTATCCAAAAGTCATAGCGACAATAATAGCCCGTACACCACTGCGGTAGTTTCTTTTTTACTAGCAATTCTCATCTTTCCCATTGCCCACCTCTTACTTCCACTCTTACCAGTTATTTTAGGCATTGTCTTATTAGTTAACGGCGTCAATCAATTTTTTAACGCCCGCAGCAATCGCAAATATATCAATGTGACTCCGTGGTGGGACTACTGCTACTCTTTGTTATTAATCATTTTAGGTATTGCCTTAGTCTTTAATCCCTTTGATATGTTGCGCTTTTTCTTTCGTTTATTGGGCGGCGGTTTAATCGTTTTAGCCGTCATGGAATTTATCAATACCCGTATTTATAAAAATAAGTAGTAAAAAAAAGATTCGCCAAAGCAGGCGAATCTTTTTGATTACTTCAATTTTGTAAAATTTATTTCTTTGGTTCAAATACCAAGTGCTCATTAACAAAGGCATTTAAGCCCAAATCGCTTAATTCCCGACCATAGCCAGAGTTTTTGACGCCACCAAATGGTAATTCTGGTAAAGAAGCCCAGCCAGAATTAATAAAGGACATCCCCGTTTCAATTTTCGCAGCCACAGCTTTCGCATGCTCGACATCACCTGAAAAGACCGTATTACCTAGGCCGTAACTTGAATCGTTCGCCAAATCAATTGCTTCTTGTTCAGAATTAACTTTATAAACCGAAGCAACCGGACCAAACATTTCTTGATTAAAGATCGGATTATCTTTGTCAATGTCAGTTAAAATTGTTGGTTGGAAGAAGAAACCTTTGCTGTCAATTGGTTCGTTACCATAAACTAATTTGGCACCATGTTCGATAGCCGTATCGACTTGTTGCTGTAATTTTTCTTGCGCACTCTTTGAACTCAAAGGTGCTACAACCGTTGTGGGATCCATGGGATCACCAATTTTAGCATTCGCAAAAGCTTCCTTTAACATGGCAACAAAACTGTCATACTTATCAGCCATGACAATGAAACGTTTGGAAGAAGTGCAGACTTGTCCCGCATTATACAATCGTGCATCCGGGGCAATCTTCTTTAATTCAGCGTCATCAGCATCACTTAAAATAATGAAGGCGTCGTTACCACCTAATTCCAAAGTCGACTTCTTCAAGGCGTCACCGGCTTCTTTCGCTACTGAAGCGCCACCACGTTCAGAACCAGTTAAGCAAACCCCAGCTACGCGCGGATCATGAATGGCTTTTGACACCAAGTCATAACTAATAAAGAGGTTGGTTAATGCGCCTTTCGGGGCACCAGCTTTTAAAACTAAGTCCGCTAATTTTTGGGCTGAAGTTGGGCAAATCGAAGCATGCTTCAAAATCATGGGGTTACCAACAATAAAGTTCGGAGCAAAGACCCGCACTACTTGATATAGTGGAAAGTTCCAAGGTTCAACTGCCACAATAATTCCAGTTGCTTGTTTTAAGTAATAAGCTTTACCAGCAGGGGTTTCTAATGGAACTGACTGCATTAATTCTTCACCGTGCTGCGCATAGTATTCGGCAATGGCCGCACACAATTGCACTTCGCCTTTAGCCTCCGTCAATAACTTACCCATATCATAGGTCATTGCCTTCGCTAACTCATCTTCATTTTCTGTGAGCGCTTGCGCAATTTGGTGTAAAATTTGGGCACGTTCAGCCACCGGTTGGTCGCGCATTGCTTTGTAGAGTTGGTGACCAGTAGCTAGCGCTGCTTCAAGGTCAGCTGGTGTTGCATCATCATACTGTTTTAATAGTTCACCTGTATAAGGATAGATTGTTTGATATGCCATAAGAGACACTCCTTTCAAAATTCACAATATCATTATAATACTATCTGTGCTATTCAGCGACACTAAAGCGTTTATTTTTAGGTCATAATATCGTTTACTAAGTTTTAACTTATAAAAAATATAATCAAATTCAATTCACAAACTTGAAAAACCAGCTTTTATTTTCAGGATATCTTAATCATACTGAGCCCCGAATTTTTTGTAAATTTAAACGTACAATGCCACAGCGTATTTTATCCTTAACTCTAAATAAGAACATAAAAATTAATTTTAATTATTTTTAGTGGACAAAAGCCACTACTCGTTATTATAATAAGACAAAAGGGAGGTGACACGGGAATGGATCCCAACTCAGCTGAGTTAATTCGGCATTTTAACAGACATTATACTTTACTATTAGGCATCTTAGATAAGCAAGTTTTCGATACTGACTTAACTTGGCCCGAGAGTCGAATGCTTTTAGAGATTAGTTTTCATTATCCAGTCACGCCGATGAAGCTGTCCCGGTCGTTACATCTGGATAAAAGCTATACTAGCCGTTTAATCAATCAACTTGTGCGCAAACAGGAAATCACAAAAGAACCTTCTTCAACGGATTTACGTTCAGTGGATATCTTCTTAACTTCCCATGGTCAGCAAACTGTGGCTTACCTTAATCAAAAATCGGATGCACAAATCCAAAAAATTATTGCTTCTGTTCCTGAACGACAGCAGACCCAATTGTATCAAGCTTTTAAATTAATCAATACGATTTTGTTTGAGAAATGAGGTAAATTTTATGTGGCAGGCAAAAAATTTCGAGACATTAACCCCTTACGAACTATACCAAATCTATTTTTTAAGAACTAAAACTTTTGTCGTTGATCAAAAACGAATCTATCAAGAAGTTGATGCTCACGACTTAACGGCTTGGCATGTCTTTAACATTGTTGATCAGCAAGTTATCGCCTATGCGCGCATTTTTTCAGAAGGCGACCATCTTACTTTCGGCCGTGTGGTAACTGATCAAAAATATCGTGGTCAAGGCTTAGGACGAGAATTAATGGAACAGATCTTCCAAACCATTACAGCACAATTTCCTGGCAAACCAATTGCTATTGAAGCACAACAACAAGTTGAGGCGTTCTATCAAAAATTCGACTTTGTCAGTCAAGGACAACCGTTCATCTTTGAGTCAACACCACACATTAAGATGGTTCATTCAGCATTGTCCTAACACCATCGAACTCCAGACCAAATTGCAACTAATATGACCCCCGAAGTTATCCTAGCTTCGGGGGTCACAGCGTTACTCACATTTAGTTATTGTATTGAAAAGCATTTTTAAAAATTATTTTTGACCGTAATATGCATTATCACCATGTTTTCGGTAATAATGTTTATCCAACAAATATTGCGGCAAATGACAATTAGCTCGGGTTAATTGCATCGTATGATAGTCTTCAGCGGCCACTGTTTCCAGCACTTTAGCATTATAGACAGCATTTTGAGCATCATTTCCCCAAGCAAACGGTCCATGTTGACTCACTAATGTTCCCGGAGTCGCCTGATAATCCAAGTGGCGCTCCTTAAAAGTTTCTACAATGGCTTGACCGGTATTTTCTTCATAACCCGCTTCAATTTCTTGTTGGGTCAAAGCCCGTGCTGCCGGAATATCATTGTAAAAAGTATCCGCATGGGTCGTATTTAAAGCTGGAATATCCATTTTAGCAGCCGCAAAAGCAACTGCCCACGGTGAATGGGTGTGCACAATCCCACCAATTTTGGGAAAAGCATTATACAAAACCACATGCGTAGGAGTATCACTTGAAGGATTCAAGTCACCTTCAACGACTTGCCCTTGCAAATTAACCACCACTAAATCTGCTGGTTGCAAAGCATCATATGCTACTCCCGAAGGCTTAATGACAAAGAGACCTTGCTTACGATCAATGCCCGAGACGTTACCCCAGGTAAAAGTCACTAAGTCTAATTTTGGTAATTGCATATTGGCTTCATAAACTTCTTGTTTTAATTGTTCTAACATGTTAACCCCCCTCAATTAAAAATCTGCTGACAACTGGGATTTCACTAATCCTCAACTTTTAGCACCTGTTTTATAGAGCAGCTTGCTTTAAGCCTACTTGCGCAAACAATTGGTCAAAAAATTCCTTCGCTTGGCGCACTTTAGCCACGGGATCAGCAGCTTTTTGACTCCACATTTCTACTGTAAAACTTCCAGCATAACCGAGTCGCTTAAAAGCGCGTAAGCACCCTTCAAAATCTACGTCACCTTGACCAAAGGGTACTTCTTTGAACTGGCCCGGACTAGTAGTAGTTACTTTTTTAGTATCTTTTAAATGAACCGCTACAATTTGTTTCATATTGGTCTCTAAATCAGTAATTACATCATTTTGCGGCCATGCTGAAATATTGCCAATATCCGGATATCCTTGCAGCCATGGACTAGCAATTTGCTGTTTAACTTCTTGAATTTTACTCAAGGAATTTAAAAACGGATCATCCATCGTTTCAATGGAGAGCATGACTAATCTGGAGGCTGCCATATCGACACAGCGTTGTAAATTTTCAATAAATAGTTCATGACTTAACGGAGTCTTTTTATCATAATAAACATCGTAGCCCGCTAATTGAATATTTCGAATGCCTAAGTCTACCGCTAAGTCGAGTGCTTGTTGCATCATAGTCAGCGCCTTTGCTTGAATTGCCGGATCCTTCGCTCCCAAAGGGTAACGCCGGTGTCCAGACAACATTAACGTATTAATATGACTATGCGTTGCCCACAAAGCTTGCCGAAATTCTTGCCGTTCCTGACGGCTCCACGTTAAACGTTTTAAGCGCTCATCACTTTCATCAATCGAAAATTCCAAAAAGTTAAACCCTAATTCATGTACCAATTCAAACGTTTGTTGCCACGTTAAATTTTGCGGTAATGCTTTTTCGTAAATACCTAATGGATTAGTAATCATTTTGTACCTCCCAATTGTTGCTGTAACTGCACTACAGCTGGCCAACTAGTATTTAAAGCTTGCACTAATTCTTGATAGACTTGATATTTGGCTTGATACACAGCACTAGCTTGTAAATCTGGTTCAAAGCGTTGCTTAACGTGTGTCATTTCGTGAACGGCCGTTTTAAAGTCGGGCCAAGCCCCTTGAGCCACCGCACAACAAATGGCACCTCCTAGCCCGCCTAATTCCGTAGCTTGTGGAATTTCCACAGGTAATTGCAAAACATCCGCAAACATTTGCATCCATTGCATTGAATTAACCGCTCCACCAGACAAGCGAACAACTTGTGGCTGCGTGGTGACTTGTAATAACTGTTGGACATGGGTCTTATGTGCAAAACAAATACCCTCATAAACTGCCCGAATCAACTCAGATTTACTGGTATTACTCCGTAAACCGATTAAGGCTCCCTGCGCATCGGGATGCGCATTACTCCCGTACAGAAATGGCAAGAAGAAGACCTGCGCATAACTCGGATCGGTAACTTTTAAAAAATCTTCTAAATAGTCATAGATTGAACGCTGTTGTTTCTTTGCGTTAAGCGTTTCATCAGCTAACAACATTTTAATCATTAAAGCTAAATTGCCGGCTGATGTCGGGCTAGAGGCTTCGACTAAATTTTGTTGTGTCACAAAGAGCGAATTCATCAAACCTAATTGTTGGGGGGCACGCGCCGAACCCACCAGTAAGTTCATATTCCAAGTACCTGCAATCATACTTAATAAACTTTCATCCAAAACGCCCGTCGCTAACGTACAAGCATCAATATCAAACATGCCCCCAAAAACTGGTGTTTGCGGCTTTAAGCCGGTCACTTGCGCGGCAGCTGCGGTTAAATGCCCACACATCGTGGTTGCTTGCACTAACGGTGGCAAGGCTGCTTTGATTTCGGGGATCCCAAAGAAGTCAAGTAGGCGCTCATCATACTGTTGTGTTGTCAAATTGAGCAAGTTATTGCCCGAAGCATCACCGATTTCTTGATAGATTTCTCCCGTTAACAGGTAGCGAATAAAATCCTTATTAGAAAAAACGGTCCCAATTTGTTGATAAACGGCCGGCTGATTTTGTTTGAGCCAAGCTAATAAAACAGGCGCTTGACTAGCCATGACGTGTTGTTGACTAATGGGATAAATTTGAGTAACCTGCGCTTCAAACTGTTGTGCTAGCTCAATAGCTCGCTGATCAGTCGATAAAATACCATTATGAAAAATTTGCTGGTGACGATCTAAAAGATATAGTCCTTTGCCATGTCCTACAACCGTCACTGCGGCAATTTGTTCAGCGCTCAAGGCTGCTTGTGTCAGAGCTTGTCTAATGGCTTGACCCAAATGTGCCAATAAATCTTGCAGTTTAATTTCTTGAACCTCGGCATCTGCTCGGACTTTTTGGGTGGGAAACGCACTAACTGCTACCTGTTGCCCATTCAGGTCACAAATCACTACTTTGGTTTTGGTACCACCATTATCAATCGTTAAATAATACCGCATGACCTATTCCTCCTAATCCAGCAAGATTTGGTAAACTGCCACTTCATTAGCCTCGCGATTAGCCGCTAACAAATAAGATTGTTGCTGCTTTTGATAAACCAAAACATTACTGGGACCAACACCAGTTTCAATTAATTGCAGTTTTAAATCGGGATGCTCAATTAACGCTAAGCCTTGTTGCCCAGCTCGCCAACCGAATAGGAAATACTCTCGACTCCCAATCGGCCCGCCAAAAAGTGCATGTCCAAAGGGGGTGGGAGTGGTTGTTTGTTGCAATAACTGAAAATGTTGATCATATAAGCGTAAATGTGCCCCGTGAAAATCCGTAATGGTTAAATACTCTGGCGCACCATCTTGATTAATATCCGCACAACAAATATCGGACGTCGCGGCTGTGGTCAATTGTTGTAACTGCCACGACTGCGTTTCAGTCGGCCAACTTAAACGGAAAACTCCTTCTCGACCCGTGATTAAAGAACAAGTCGCTAAACGCTGATAACCATGATTTTGCGTAATGCGCTGTTTGAGTGCGTGCAGGTTAAGCAGGCGTGCTTGATCATCATCATATTCCCCCACCCAAATTTTACCGGGATCTGACCAATCGTTCGTCTTTTGTTTACTGTTAGCAATCGAGCAACCAACATACCAAAAGCCCGTTTGCCCGGTTTTGGGAATAATATCAAAGCGGTGAATATACGGACACTCACCGACAACTGTTTGTTGCCAACCGTTTCCCGTAAAAGTTTCTTTGACAATCCGACAGGTGGCTGAGTTAAAGCCGGGATAAAACTTTTGTGTTGCTAAAAAGTTCAAAGTGCCAGGAATAGCAACTAACGTCATCGTGCCCCCAATATTGGGCCAGACAGTGATTTTTTGCCAATGATGATTCAAATCATAGGCATAACAAGGTTGGTCTTCTTCGGAAGCAACAATCAAAAAATCCTGATTTAAAGCTTGTAAGTGTAACAAAGCATAACAGTGATCCAATTGATCACTAAAAACTTTTTTAAATTTCATTTGGAACACCTTGCCTCTATTCAAAAATAAAAGAAGGTTAGGACAACAATTTGCCCCAGCCTCCTATGAATCAGACGAACATCTGCTAAAGCTTGCGATTAACTTTTTATTTAAATTTACTGATTAACTTGATTAGGCGCACTGTGATCTTGGAAGTAATTAATCAAGTTAGTCGAAGCTTCTTGCGCGATCGCCGTGCGCGCTTCTAACGTACCCGTCCCGGCATGTGGACTTAAGACTACATTATCTAAGTCTCTTAGAGCTTGTGGAATATTGGGTTCTGTTTCAAAAACATCTAATCCCGCCCCCGCAATTTCGCCGGTTTGTAAAGCTTTGATGAGATCATCTTGCTTAATTAATACTCCCCGAGCGGCATTTACGATATAAGCAGTTGGTTTCATCTGCTGAAAAACAGCTGCATTAAAAATACCAATGGTCGATGGTAAGGAAGGCGCATGTAACGTAATCACATCACTTTGCTGAACCAAAGTCTCAAAATCAACATATTTCACGGCTAATTTTTGTTCCAAGTCACTATCTAATCGACGTGCATCATTATAGATAACTTGCATGCCTAAAACTTGGGCAAATGCTGCTACTTGCGAACCAATGCGGCCCATACCGTAAACCCCTAAAGTTTTACCTTGTAAGCTCATGCCCATGTATTTCTGCTCGGAAACATCAACCCAGTCGCCGCGCCGGACCAGTTGATCATAAAAATGCAAACGCCGCACCGTTGCCAAGATCAATGCAATCGTCATTTCCGCCGTTGGTACACGCACCCCTTGGGGACAATTAGTTACCACAATACCTTTTTGTTTCGCATACTCAATATCAATATGGTCAAAACCTACACCATTAGCGGTAATAATTTTCAAGTTAGGACCCGCATCAATCAGTTCGCGATCCGCTTTGGTGCCCATTAATAACAGACCGTCGTATTCTTTTAAATGCTCCAAAATCCAGGCGCGCGTTTCAATTTCTGGTTCATAGGTCACATCAAACGTGGCTTTTAATTCCGTTAAACCCGCTTCTGGAATAATTCCTGTGACTAAAATTTTTGCTTTACTCATTAATTGATTGCTCCTTTATTAATTCATCGGTGAACTCATTAGCTGGAAGTTCTAGTTGCACTCTCAACTAGCTTTATTTGTCTAGTACGTAGCTTAGACTAGTCTGCGTTATTTTTTAAACACGGGATCTTCGGCTACCCGCATGGCTTGCACATTTTTTTCTTTAAAGTAAATGCGTTCGGCATTGTTATACATCACATCTTCTAATTCACTAGGCGTAAAGATATCCGTCGCTTCTAACCAAGTTGCTAAATTATGATAAGAGTTAAAAGTTGAAGACCACGGAGAATCTGTGCCCCAGAAAATCCGTTTAGCACCTAGGACACTCTTAGCTAAGCGCACATCTTTTTGACACCGTGGAAATGGAAATTCCGTCTCCCCTTCAATGTCTTGAATAGCTGATAATTCGGTCGCAATATTGTCATACGGTTGCCATTGGGTTAATGCATTTTCTAAACGATCCAAATGATCCGCATTCGGGAAAGATAAGTGACAAACCACAAAATCTAACTGTGGATAGCGCTGTGCTAAGGTGGCGATTGCTTCGGGTTCATAACTAAATTGTGTATAATCACCATAATCAGTCGTAATGACAAACCCAGGATAGTCCGCTAAATAGTGCAAAATCTTACCCACTTCTGGATTAGTATCTAAACGAAATGGTTTGTGATAACCGTGCAGACCGCCACCTTCACTAATTTCAAACTTTAAAGCCCGAAAGCCTAAGTCTTCGACATGCCGCCGCACAATTTGCATCGCATTTTCAGTAAAAGGATCAACCGAAAAAGCGGCCACAAAACGCTCAGGATACTTTTTAACTGTTTGGTAAGAATAATAGTTTTGGTAACCATTCAAACTACCTTGTAATAAAACCGCCTTATTAATACCGTTGTCATCCATCACTTGCAATGCTGATTCGGCTAAGAAATTATCATCACCCCAGCCATCAGGAATTAATTTGACTAATGTACCATCATCCCAAATCGTTTGCCCATGACCTAAAGGCGTCATGCGTCCTTTGCCGTTTAAGCCAGCAATTGACCGTACTAAATGTAAATGTCCATCAATTTTTTTCATCGTGAAACTTCCTTTCTCAAATCAATACTCAATTTTTTCTTGACTACCAGCGTAACCAGCATTTTTATCCGCCATCTTGTTCAAATAGCGCCAAATCTGTGGCCGATATCTGCGTAATACATACAACAGTACCAAGTAAACAACAATTACTAAACCAATCCACAGTGGATTCTTCGAAATAAAGGCAGCAAAGACTAGTGCATTCAAGGGCCGTGCCATCAAATTAAAACTCGTAATCAAGACAATGCCAGCTGGAATTGCCGCACCGTAATGTGACACAGCTCCCGTATAAATGCTGCCTAACCAGCTAGAAGCATACAAGCCTAAACTAAACCAAACAATGCCGTTCGCGATTACTTTTAAAATATTGCCCCGTGTTAAGGCGACAATGGATTCCACCATGAACGGCAAGGAAATCAAGTCCACAATTGGCAAAGTTTTATTTCCCGGTAAGATAAAGGCGATTAACACCATAATTGGAATTAAGATCACGCCCGAAATAATGGTTGCAGGTTCACCATAACCAACGCCATCATCAACGCCCAAGAACCACCGCTTTTTATCTTTGACCGGATCAACTTGACTCGCAGTTTGCGTTTGTTGCTTTTTGCGCTTGTCAATTTCATCTGCCAACGGCGTAAAGGCTTTGGAAAAGACGTCCGTAATTAATGGGAAAATTGTCATGACCGCTGACAACTCAATCGCAAAGGATAAGATTTGCCCCCAAGCTTTTAAAGTTCCCAGTTTCGTTAAGTTACCCAAAATGCCAATCAATAAACCTAAAATAGCTCCTAACGTTGTCGGTTCGCCAAAGACACCCAGTTTATTTTTAAAGTATTCCGGAGTCATCTTAACCTTGTTAAAACCTAATAAATTCCACAATGGATCTAAAATAATAGCCGGAATCACTTGCTCAATATTATGTAGCGAAGCGACTGATGCATTCTTCACCCCATAATAATCAGACCAACGATCCGCTTGGACTTCTGCTAATAATAGTGCATATAGTAACATAAAGAATGATAGTCCCAAAGATAACCAGAAGTTATGCGTAACGTAATAACATAACGTGCCCCAAATCATAAAACCAAAATTATTCCATAAATTCGAAGCCATAAAGATTTTAGTCACACCGAAAGCAAATAATAACAACTCCGCAATTAAACCAAAAACAAAGAAGCTTAAACCAACTGATGAGCCAAACGAAGCTAACGAGCCTGCTTGCCAGCCAATATCTACAACCGGTAATTTAATTCCCGTTTGGTTGACCATTTGCTTAATGATTTTCGTGACAACTGGTGTAAAAGCTTGAATAATCCAACCAAAGCCAGTTAAACCAACTCCTGCATAGAACGCACTCATCATCGCTGTTTTAACTTTTACCCGTAAACAAACTGCGACAATAAAAATCATGATCGGAACCACTACGCTAGCACCAAAAACTTGAAATATTTGATTGACTGTTTCTAACATAACTTCACCTTCCTTACTGCGCTAACAAATGTTGAATTTGTTGTAAATTTTGCGCTAACGTAGCCTGATCAGTGGCATATTCCAAACCAATTTGCTCAACTTTCGACACTGTCGGCAAAAAGTCTGACCATGAAATTGATCCTTGCATTAAATCCGTCGTCACTTGTTGATTTTGAACATTTTTCAAATGCAAGTAGTTCGTGACTGGCTGTAAAGTTTGCCAGGCTTGAGTAATACTAGCATCTAGCCAATACCAGTTCGCCACGTCAAAACAATAATGAACGTTTGTCAATTGTGGGGTGAGACTTTGAAAGAACTGTGCAGTTTGCGTCAAATCACTTTGAGTCGAGGTTTGATTATTCTCAATCTCTAATTGACAATCTGCTTGCAAAATTTGCGCTAATTGCGTTGCCCAATTAGCATTCGTAGGCGCAAATTCACCTAAATTCAGTTTTAACGACTGTGCCTGTAAAGTTTGCTGTAAGTGGACATACTGTGACAATTTAGGATTTAGTTGTCCGGCTTGAAACAAAACATCATTAATACTCAAATACAACGGCAAATTAATTTGTTGGGCTTGTTTTTGTAGTTGTTGTAAAGCTAATGGCTGCAAATCCAACCATTCACTACGTAACTCCAGCACATCAAAACCCAATAATTTAGTTTGTTGCATAATTTTTTGATATGGCACCTGTGCTTGAATCAAGTGCTGAAAAACAGCAGTATTGGCAATATATTTTGGCATTTTATCACCTCCTTTAATTTTTTGTGAAATAAATATCAATATTAAACGATTAACCTTTTAACTTAACGACTAAAGGTCATTTACCATTTGCCCGCACGAATCTGCTATACTAAAGATAAAAATTATCTCTGTTCGAAGGTTACATTATGACAAAATTAACAATTAAAGATATTGCCCAAATGGCAAACGTTTCAACCGCCACTGTCTCTAATTTTTTAAACGGTAATTATCAACGCATGTCATTAAAAACGCGGCAAAAATTAGAAACCATTGTTCGCAGTACTAACTTTGCTCCTAACGGTAGTGCCCGCAATCTGGCCCGCAACGAAAATAACACTATTGGTATTTCTCTCGCCGACATTACTAATCCTTTTACTTCGCAAATGTTATCTGGTATTTACGATCAATGCGATCGGTTCAACTACCGCGTTCTTTTTACCAATTCGAACAATCGTGAACAAAAGGAAATGGATAATATTATCCGTTTAACTAATGAGAAAGTGGCAGGCATGATCGTCGATCCAGTCAATCCGGATAGTCCGGTCTATAAATCATTGTCAAATCAAACAACCGTCATGGTTGACCGCCAACAAAGTCCCTTGAATATTGACACTGTTGCGACTGATAACGTCGAATCAGTCAAACAATTAGTTGCTAAGATGAAACAGAAAAACTATGATTTATACTTTGTCACTTGGCCCTTTCAGAACATTAGTACTCGGACTCAGCGCTTTGAAGGTTTTTTAAAAGCCACCGGTTATCACAACACAGTCGATCACTTGTTAACCGTGCCACATAACGGCTTAGATCAAGAATACGAACAATTCACAAATAATCTAGCCGCCATCATGCACCAACCACGCAATAAAAAGATTGGTTTTTTCTGTATGAATGCGCGGGTACTACTACGGTTATTAAAAGCTATGCAAACACTCAATTATAGTTATCCCGCAGATTATGGAGTTGCAACCTACGAAGAGTTTGATTGGATGCAAGTGATTAATCCAAAAATTAGCTGCATTCGCCAAGACTCCTTTTTAATTGGGCAAACCGCTATTCAATTATTACATCAAAAAATCACTACCAAAGATCACAGTTCGCAAGCACCACAATTAAAACTTATTCCCACCAAACAGATTACCGGCGCCAGTTTTTAAACCAAATACCGATTTGGTTGAGCAAATTTAGTTAACCGTTTAACTAAATTACAATCTTATTGTATTCGTTTTCCTCCAATTGTCAACCTTAATTTTTCAGCGTGTTGTTTCTAATAACTTGCTGATACTAAAAAAGCCGCAGATTCCTGCGACTTTTGAACTGTACAAATTTTTAATTTACTGGATTAGCGACTGGTTCGGAAGTTGCTTGTTGTTCCTCTTGATATAATTTCTTGTCATACATTTTCAAAAATGGATAGTAAATGACTAGTGACACGACTAAATTCAACAACGCCACTGCGGCAGCCATCAAATTGCCACTTGTTCCAATAAAAGCGCCAACACCCACTGGCAAAATCCAGGCAATCGCGGCATTAACATAACCCACAAAGTGTAGTTTAATTGCCATATAGGCAATGGAAGCTAAGATCATGGGATTAACGATAAACGGAATAATCAAATATGGATTATAAACAATCGGTGCTCCAAAAATCACTGGTTCGTTAATATTGAAGATGGCTGGTAAAATCGCTGTTTTGCCTAAAGTTTTCAATTGCGCCGATTTGGCCACAGTTAGCATTAAAATTACTAAGCCCAGCGTACCACCAGCGCCACCAATAAAGACCCACATATTAATAAAATCGCCGGCAAAAATATTATGCTGACCATTAATATTTTCGGTTAAAGCCACTAATAAAATGGGGTTTACAAAACTATTCTTGATAATTGCCGTCCCGTGAACACCAACAGCCCAGAGTAAGTGAATCAATAATAAAATTACCATCATGCCTAACCATGATCCGGTCAGATTTTTGACAAAGCCAAATGGTGCAGATAATAGTTGATGTAAATCGGTCCCCATTAAGCCTAAGATAATATCTAAACCAATCATTACCACCGCCACTAAAATAGCGGGAATTAACGAGGCGAAGGAGCGACTAACACCTTCCGGGACCCCTTGGGGCATTTTAATGGTGACATTTTTATTGACACACAAACGGTACAGCTGCACGGCAATAACTCCCGTAATAATTGCAATAAAAATTCCGACGCCACCAAAGCGAGTCAGCCAACCATTAACCATGGATACCCCACCAGCTAGATAGTTATGGGCGGCAACCACTTTATCTGCACCCACAGCGGATCCTTTTTGCCAAGAAATACTAGGAACGGTTAACAAAAACGCAAATAATGACAGTAAAGCTCCGGTAAACGAATTAAGTTGAGTTTCTCCAGCTTTGCGATATTGTTCAATGTAATAATACCCTAAAGCCACTGCGTAATAGAGTGCAATGGAACCCAAAGCCATGGTATTGCCCAACATGTAAAAGCCACTAAATTTCATAATGGTATTTTTGAAAAAATTAGCCGCAAAGGGAAAAATTTGTGGCAAATTATTTAAAATTAGAAAGATAGACGCCACAATCGTAAAGGGCACCGCTGCCAAACTGGCATCCATGATGGCCCGAATGATTTTGGTATTGGCTAATTTATTGAGCGGCGGTAACAAGTACTTATTTAAAAAATCAAAGATTGCTTGCATTACTCGACTCCTCGCTGTTTAATCACTTGCTGATACCAGAAATAACTATCTTTGGGATAACGGGCCAGCGTTTTTAAATCTTGCTCTGTCCGATCGACATAAATTAAGCCATAACGCTTTTTCATTCCTTCATGCACACTCACTAAATCTAAGGCTGACCACGGTAAATAACCTTTGACAGGCACTCCAGCTGCCACAGCCTGTTGCACACTAAAAATATGTTGTTTGAGATAATCAATGCGGTATGGATCATGAATTTGGTGATCACTGGTCAATTCATCATATGCCCCTAAGCCATTTTCCGTAATATAAATTGGCAATTGATAACGATCATTAATGACTTCCAGTGTCGTTTGTAAACCTAAAGGATCTACTGTCCAGTTAAAATCATTTTTCTGTAGATACGGATTGGTCAATCCTTTATAAAAGCCTGCTTCATAGACGTCTTCTGATTGCTGATCGCTGACGCCACTGAGCCGGTCTTGGTGCGTCTTGGGATATTCAACAGTTACACTCGTGTAATAATTGATTCCCAAAAAGTCCGGAAAGTTCTCGGTTACCAAAGCTTGATCTTCTGGTAAAATTTCCAAATCAATGCCGGTTTGGTGTAAATAAGATTTAAACAGAGGATTCAGCCGCCCACGTACCGAAAAGTCTAAATACGCCCAGTTCCGCACCGCATTAAAATATTCCGCCGCACGAATGTCTTTTGGATCAGCACTCCCTGGATAAACGTAAGAAATATTAGGCACTGGACCAATTTGAGCTTGCGGTAACATTTGGTGGCATAAAGCAAAGGCCTTTTTTTCAGCAATCATTAAATTATAAAAAGCTTGGTAGCGCTGCTGATGAGTATAAGTAAATCCTAAAATTTTGCGATCAGCTAACAACATAATGTTAGGTTCATTAATGGTTAACCAATAATGAACTTGATCACCAAAATTTTCAAACAAAGTTTGTGCATATTGCTCATAGGCTTGGACCGTTTGTCGATTAGTCCAACCGCCTTGTTCCTGCAAGCTCTGGGGCAAATCAAAGTGATACATTGTCACCATCGGTTCAATATCAAAGTGATGCATTGTATTAAACACGTCTTGATAATGTTTAATCGCTAACGGATTAACCGCACCCACACCTTGGGGAATAATCCGCGTCCACGGGATCGAAATCCGTAACGCCTTGGCTCCCATCTGAGCCAATAATTCAATATCTTCCTGATAGCGGTGATAATGATCACTAGCCACTGTAAAATCAGCAATTTGTGGATCGCGTTGGCGACAGTCTTGCACCGAAGCAGACTTGCCATCTTCACTAGCCGCCCCTTCAGTTTGGTGGGCCGATAATGATGCCCCCCATAAAAAATCTTTATCTAGCATAATAACTCCTTTATTTTAAGTATATTAATTCAGAATCATCTGTCATACGAAGCATTATGAAAGCCTTACCATGCTTTGTCAAGTAAGTGCTGTCCTTCACCAAACAAATATCGTATTCTAACGTAAAAACTTATTTTGTACAACAAAAAAGCACCTAAAATATAGGCACTCCATTGTAATTTTTTAAAGTTAGTTATTGCTAAGCAACAAATTCTATCCCTGTCAACTAATGAAATTGCTCTCCCTTAGTGGTCACCGTATCATGCAACACTTGCCGTACCGCACCCGGGCCAGCAATTAAGCGTTGAAAGTAATTTTCAACCTTAGTACCAACGCCAATTGCATAGAGATCATTCCCAAAACTACTACGATTACTTAAGATGGGCTGTAAAACCTGGTGCACATCTACATCAGAAGCTCCTAACTGTACGTCTTGTACATAAGCTTTTAAGGTTGCCAATTGGGGATCGGGACTTTGCACAAACTGCTGTCCTTGGTCATCTACGCCCATTAAGTAACGACACCAGCCCGCTAAAATTAAAGGAATAAATTCCAAAGTTTGCGGATCGCGTGTGGGATCATCTACATAATGTTGCAACGTTACTCCATAGCGGATCGCTAATAATTGTGACGTATCCGTTGCAATCCGATATGGAGTATCTGGAATATTTTTATTAGGCAAACGCTTGTCAATTAATTCTGCAATAAATTTTTGTGGATTAATAATCTTGGGATCTTTGACTACAGGCAGAGCTTCACCATAACCCAAATTCTTGATTAAACCCAATAAATCGGCATCAGCCACTTCATCAGCAATCGAAGTAAAGCCTAGTAACGAGCCGAAAATTGCTAAGGCAGTATGCAAAGGATTCAAGCACGCCGTTACTTTCATTTGATCGGCATCATTAACCGTGGCTCGGTCAGTCATAATAACCCCTGCTTGTTCCAACTGCGGACGCCCATTTGGAAAGTTATCCTCAATGACTAAATAGTGCACTTCCTCAGTGTTGGCAAAGGGTGCAATCACGGTGGTTTTAGCTGTGGTCAAAATTTGTGTATCACTAAAACCACTTTGTTGTAATTGTTGGGCTACATCAGCACTTGGACTGGGCGTAATCCGATCAATCATACTGCACGGGAAGGTGATTAACTCAGGATTAGTCAAATAATCAATAAAATCGGCTGCTACCAACTGATTATCAACCCAGCCTTTGGCAATTCGTAAAACTTCCGTTTGCAGTTTTAAACCATTCTGTGAAAAGTTATCGGTACTGACTAACGCTAGTGGTAATTGACCAGCTTTAAAACGTTCATATAACAAGTGCGCCACAATACCCATATTGGTGATTGGTGCCTCCGGTCCGTGAGCAATGTCTGCCTGGGCTGCCTTGGTTAAGTTGCCGGCCACATCAACTAATGAATAACCTTTTTCCGTAATTGAAAAAGTCACCAATTGTAGTGTTGGTGCCACAAAATAGTTCGTCAATTGCGCCCACTGCTGGGCATCATTATGATCTACAAATAGTGAAGCGGCCACACTAGCTAACAATTCTTTATCTAACGTGCCGTCCTCTTTGAGAACAACACTAAGCATCCGATTATTGGCTGGCTGATAAATTTTTTCAATCACTTCGGGATCAAAAGTTTCCGCCACAATGATTCCGCGGTCTAATTCCCCCTGATTTAATAAATCTTGAGCAATCTTTGCATGAAAACAACGAAATAAATTGCCGCCACCAAAATGAATCCAAATGGGAGCTTGGAGCGTTTTTTGTGTAAGCGCAGTTTGATCGTATTGGGGAACGGTAATGCCCGCCTCTCGAAAACTTGTTGCTTGTTGTTGATAATCATCCGTCAATCGAACCATGTCATTACTCCTTTAAGTTTAGTTATGCTTAAGTAAATATTAGCCAAGTAACTCAACTAGTAGCTGCTGCTCTGACTAATTGGTTGGATATTCCTAGAAAGACAGTTACGCTCGCCATTGTTTCTAGAATTAAGCTCAATTTCGCGTAATCGCTTTCTAAAAATACCTTTTATTATACCATTTTTAATTTTAGCTATAAAACATTAAAAGAGCCTAACTTCGATCACCGATCGAACATTAGACCCTTAAATCATTTAAAACATGACCACTTCCAATGACATTAGTCAGTTACATTCAAAGTGACTGTTCCAAAATCATCCGTAAATTTTGCTTCCCAAGTTCCCGGTTGTAAGTGTGGCGGCAAGATAAATGTTCCAGTTGACGCATGCGTCCCCGCTGGGAAACTAAAGCCTTGCTCAGACAATTTTTTAACTAACCATTTTAAAGATGTCACTGGATTACCCAAAACTTCACTACCTTGGCCATGGGCTTGTTCCTCACCATTAAAAGTTAAAACTGCAAAAACGTGAGCTAAATCCGCTAACTTTAAGGTAGCACCATCTTTCACCTTGCCGCCCACGACTGCGCCCCCAACAGCCGTATCACTTAATACTAAATATTTATTCAGATCCGGGAACCAGTTCGTAAACCGCGCATCAGGCACCTCCATATCCGCAGCAACATAACAATTTTGTAACAACTCGGTTTCTGACATTGCGGGAGTCAGCGGTCGTTTAGCAGTAAATTCAAATTCCACTTCGACCAAAGGCTCATTGTAATCTTTCAAACTCAAGGTGGTTCCAGAATCTAAAAATTTGTCCGCTACCTGCGCGCCATAAAGTGGTGAATCAGCATCAAACATTTTTTGCGTTTGCTCTGAAGTTAAAGATACCTTATAACCAGCAGTGGGCTGCCCCTTTAATTTCATCACTGCTTGTTGCACCTCATATGCTGTGTCAAAATCATTGACCACATCAGCATAATCAAAACTTTGGAGCGGTTGATTATCCTTAAATGCTTGGTATAAATCCTTAGCTAATTGGTTTTGTTGTTCTGTCAGTGTCATGATACTATCTCCTTTGTTAGAGAAATAAAAAAGATCCGCGGCTTATGTTTTAAGCAGCGGACCTAAAAATGAATCATCAGCTGCCTACCAAATTGGATTTGATAGGCACCACAAGTTGTCAGCACCTATCATTCAATAATGACAATGCTGATAATAATTCGTGTAGTTGCTTGTACTGATGATGTCATTGTTTTACCCCTCTTTAATATTTTATAATTTAGTTATAAAACTTTAATTTAGAAATGTCAACAGTTAATCTAATTTAGTTTCAAAACTAAGCAACTATTGACAAGTCTTCAAAGTCAAAATGGAAAGCTTAAATATATTTTTCCACGTCAACGGTTTTGATAATTGTCGCAAATTCTTGATCCAAGGTAGCAATTGACACATCCTGAACTTCTTGGGCGCTATAACTTTGACCACGATAATCCTTAATTGCAAAAGAAGCCGTTGCATCTTCCACTAAGTAAGTATCAAATCCTAAATTTCCAGCCATTCGCGTAGTGGTGGATACGCAATGCGGCGTGGTCAAGCCACAAATGAATAATTTTTTAATTTGATGTTCTCGTAAAATATTTTCTAATTTAGTTCCAATAAAAGCACTGTTCACCGTTTTCTCCAAAACAATTTCCGAAGATAAAGGTTCGGCCTGCTCTTGAAATTGGAAACCAGGACTTTGAAAATAAAACCGCGATTGCGGATCATCACTAATATGATGTACGTTAATAACTAATTCTTCTTGCTTACGAAAAATTTGTAACAACTGTTGCACATTATCTTCAGCAAATTCATTATTTCGCGCTCCCCAGCTACCATCGCGAAAAGTTTTTTGTACATCAATTACCACTAATGCTACATTTCCCATATCAAATTCTCCTTATTGATTAACTAAATTTTAGAGATTAGTTTGTATTTTAACTATAGCGATGTCTTATATATCTTTGAAAAGCTCAGCATTAGATTACATACTCAAGGTATTACTAAAATTCTGCAACAAATTTAAAAAAAGTGGAGACATTATTTTTCAAGGTTCATTTAATGATTTGTGAAAGCCTGATACAACTACCAAACCATATCATAATATCTTTCAAATATCTCAATCAAAATTTCTAAACACACTACAACACTAGTTACTGGGGTAAAAACATTTTAATTTGACAATAAATACCCTGATACTATCACTTTAGACCAAAGTTTACCACACGTTTTCAGCTGTTCAAATCTGACTTACCAATTATTTCTGCAACTGAATAGATCACTACCATTCACAACACTATACGAAAAAAGCTGTTCATCAACTTACGATGAGCAGCCTTTTTATTTCAAGAATATTAAAGATGTTACTTACTAAAATCAATCGCTGGATTTTCCTGATTAACAAGCCAAGTTTGCGTTTGGACTCCTAAATATTTCTGTAGTAGATTTTGCAACAATTCTACAGCTTGCTTTTGATCATCCGCACGGTCAGGATTAACATTTTCTAAATAAAAAATCACATTTTTAGAATGTTCACTAATCTCTACGCGACTACTATCCCGCCAATTCCAGCAACGACAAACAACTGACTCTTCATCTTGATAAATTACTTCACCTGGCAAAGCTTCCTCAGCAGAATCTTCGCCGATTGGGAAGAACTGCTCACCACCGTGCGCAATCGTTAACTCTAAATGACCTTGCAACAAATCCATGTCCTGTCCACCCAAAGGAAAAGCCCATGTCAAAGATACAATATTATAAAGATCGACAATCGGATTAATCGAACCGACACCTTTACCTTGCTTAGCCCGCTTCAGCAAATTTTCGACTGAACTACGAGCCCCTTTTTTGGTTTTGAACTTGTGATAAGCTTGCCGCCAATCTTGAACTACCGGATTTTGGCCAATCGCATCCTCTGGTAACCATTTAACAGCATTCTGGTTAGCTTCAGCCAACAACTTTGGCATATCAGCTTGCGAATGATTATCAACATCTTTGGCAACAATTACCGAAATACTGGCCTCTGGAAATAATTGCCAGAACTTTGGACTAACCGTAAATTTGGTTAACATAGTTTTCTCTCCTCTGAACACCAGAAATAAATCATTTTCTCTTCACAATTCATATTATAGACTAGCTTTTCCAGACGCCAAATAAATATCTCAAACTTTGTTGCAAATAAAAAAGGACGCCACAGGCGTTAATAAATCTGCGGAAGAAATTCCTAGTTTTACTCACCTGACGTCCAATATAAAAAGTAAAGCGGTATTTTTAAATTACATAATCAATAATTTCTAAAACCTTTTTCTTGAAAAGAAGCTATTATCTAAACAAAAGACCATACATCTGTTTGTAGGTACTCTGATATGGTTCATCTAACAAATTGATGTCCGCCAACAAAGCTTTTTTCACTGGCGATTGTGCTAATGGAATATTTTGTTGGTCTTGTTGATTCATCAATTGGGAACATTGATTACTAATTTTATTGATCAAAGTTTGTTGTGGATCATTGTTTAAAGCATTGTTCTTTAAACCAAACTTAGTCACAGTCCACTTGTTCATGTTATTAGTTTTATCAACAATGTTATCTGTCGATGTTAAGCGATTCTTCGTTTCTGCATGATAAATCTCCAGTGTATCACCCGGGTTTAAAGCAAAGGTCACATTCCCCTTAGTGACACCAGTACCTTCAATGGTCTTAGTAAAAGTAGTCTTATTGTTGCTGTCTTTCACAGTTATTTGTGCATACTTTTGACCCTTGTAATAAGAATGCGGTGTGGTATTAGTAATTGCCAAAGTTGCCTGGTGCTGATTTAAATTTGTCTTCAAGGTGGCAAACTTATTGTCATTGACACCCAGAAAATCTAATTCCTGATTAGTTAAAGAACTAACACTAACATTTTTCAAAGTCAGTGCTGTATTGTTGTTCGCTTCTTTCGCATAAACGTAGTTCTTATTCGGCATGTATTGCTGCATGGCTTTTCCAGAGAAAGCTAAGGTGTAAATACCGTTCGGCACATTCTTAAAGGTAATAGTCTTAGCCGTGATTGGTTGCGAAGCCACCACTTTAGCACCATCTTTCAAGGCAATTGTAGTACCCTTTAGATTTTGAATATCGTCAGTAGTTAGGTTCAACGTTAAGTTACCAGTCAAGTTTAACGGGGCAATATCTTTGTTTTGAACCATTTCAAAATTGGAATTAATTAAAATGTTTTTGTCTAATAATTTCCGCGCAGTAGCTAGTTGAGCTTGTGGTACGACATCAGCTAAGGACGCCACAGCTGGATAATTAGCAGCTCGATTTTTTTCTTGTTGTGAACCATTAACGCTTAAGCCCCAACGTTGTAATACCGGGGTAAAGTCCTGGTGACTATTTTCACTGTAAACTTGGTTCATCAAGTCTGGTAATGGGTAGTCACTCTTCTTAAATCCCGGTTGGTTGGCTAATTGCCGATATTCTTGGTACATCTTAGTAAAGGAACTGTCACCAGCTTTTTGCTTGAGCATGGTTAATAGAATTAATTTACCGCGTAAATCAACATCAGCATAACCGCCTTTGTCAGTCACTAAGGTTTTGTACAGACTATTTTCAACGGCATCTTTTTTACCATAGTTAAAGAGCCAACCAATTTGATCAGCTTTCTTACCGTACTTAGTATATTGATATTGCACGCCAAACAAATTATTAGACACTTCACCGGTATACATACCGACGCCGTCAAAACCAGCTTGATAACCGTGCGCAATTTCGTGTAAAGTAGCCCAATCAAGTTTGGTCAGCCACATTTTAACGGATCTGGAAGTATTAGCGGCCCACTGATCGCTATAATAAGCGCCACCAGAGCCATGAGCATCTGCTTTTAAGAAGTAACGATTTTGACCGTTCATGTTGGTTGGTGTAGATCCGTCAAAACCGGCCATTTTGTTATAAAAAGCAAAGATCTCAGTATAGTGATCAATTAATTCGTCTAAGTTTTTGTAATCAGTTAACTTTCTCACAGCTTCCTTATCACTCTTGGGAATTAATAATTGAAAGTCTTTGCCCTTAATTAACGCAAAATTACCGTCGTATTGGTCCCAAGTCTTGAAAAAGGCGGTTTGATTACCTTTGTAGGTATAAATTGGTAACGGCTTTTGCGCTCTCGTATCTTCGATTTCATATTCTAAAGTCGCAGATGTCTTGCCATAAGGAGTATCGACAAAGGGTACTAATGGTGAATCCGCACTCACAGTTGTCCAGCTGGAACCGACCGTCACACTTTTTTCCATTTTTGAATCATAACCCAGTAATCGCAAGGTTAAGTTACCAGTAAAGTTAGGATTGGTTTGCCGAACTTTCAAGACCGTATTTTCACGCAAGATAAATCCCAAATCTTGACGATCATGATACTTACCCTTACTCATACCCGCATTTTCAATCCAAGTTGGTTCGGGCAAACTGGTAATGGTTTGCGTTTTGGTAGCCGCCTTAATATTCAGCGCGCTACTAATAAAGAAAAAGAACATCAACAAAAATAATCCTGATATTCTTAAGAAATTTTTCTTCACTTTGATTCCTCCAAAACATAATTTTTTAAACTGCTCAGTTTTCCAAAATAACAGCAGCAAAACAAAATGCTGCGCTTCTCTATGATAGAACTAAAACAAAAATCATTTAACCATTAAGCACTGGCAGTCTTCAATTTTTAAGTATCTATTGTAAGCTTCTCTGATTAATTGATTATTATTTTTGATATATCAAGATTTAGTACAGCAAAAATAGTTCACACAATAAGATAAATGCACAAGAAAACATCTTAACATTTACCAAGCATTAATCCAACCTTATTGATCAATTTAATTTATAATTTCCGAACATAAATAGTGACAACTAAAACAAAAAAGGTTGCGACAAAAATTGTTTAGAAGTTTGGCTTGCACTTCCAACTTTTGTCTCAACCTAATCTTTTGATCTAGTATCTATTAAAACATCTTAAATGCTTGATCAATTGTTTGATATTCACTCGCAGTTAAATTAATTTTCAAGGCGGCGGCATTGCCCTGAACTTGCTTGACATTCCGTGCTCCTGGGATGACCACACTGACTAGTGGATTAGCCATATACCAAGCTAAAACAACTTGCGTGACTGTCGCAGCATGGGCTTGCGCAATGGTCCGAACTTGTTCCAAGCCAGTAATTGCATCATTGAACTTAGATTCAGTTAAATATTCCAATAACTTACCGCCGTCACTTTGGTGAAACTTGTTCCAATCGGCTTTAGTATATTTACCAGTTAACAAGCCCGAAGCTAATGGGAAATATGGTACAAATGAGATTTGATGATCTTTGAGATATTGCATTTCTTCTTGGGCTGGACTTTTATAGATTAGACTAAATTGATCTTCTACAATGTCAACTTGACCATCTTTATTAGCTTCCTTAATTTGATCTAAGGAGAAGTTAGAAACCCCGATAGCGCGAATTTTACCCGCTTTTTTCAAATCAACTAAAGCAGCCACGGCTTCATCTTTAGGAGTCTTTTCATCAGGAAAATGAATATAAAAAATATCAATGTAGTCGGTCTTTAACCGCTTCAAAGCCTTATCAACAGCTTCTGTTAAAAATTGTGGAGTGTTATTCATGGCGAAGTTTTGGGCTGGATCTTGTGCCGCCTTATCAGCCACAATTATCTTGGAACGATCATATTCTTGCAAGACGTCGCCAATAATCTCTTCCGAACGCCCGCGTCCATAATCAAACGCCGTATCTAAAAAATTAACACCTTGGGCAATAGATTCGCGTAACAAATCATAGCCATCTTGCTCATTCAAATTTTGAAATAGATTATGACCACCAACTTTATTAGCACCCAAACCTAACTTAATTGTCGTTACATCACTTTTACCAATCTGAACTGTCTCAACCATAATAATCTCTCCTTTCGTCAGCACTAGTTATTCTGCAATTTTCGCCAAAATATATTCATTAATCCCCGAACTCATCGATAGCGCTAACATTTGTTTCTATAAATTATTATATTACTAAAAAACACTTTTACTAGTATTTAGTTTGAAATTGCTACCAAATGACGGCAAACAAATTTTTAATTAAGCAAAATTTGAACAATTAAAAAAAGCTGGCAACAGGCAATGAAATTGCTTGTTTACCAACTTTCTGATTTGATTAACTACCAAATATTGACCCGCTTTTCTGGTTCTAACCACATACCATCATGTTCGCCAACATTAAACGTAGTATAAAACTCGTCCATGTTTTGGGCTTGGACATTGGCCCGTAAAGGAGCTGGCGCATGCACATCCATACTCAAAAACATTTCCATCAATTGTGGTGTGGATTTGGTCCGCCAAACGCGCGCCCAATTCATAAAGAATTCTTTTAAATCAGCATCCGCTTCAGACTTAGTGGCCTCTAAAGCACAGCTTAAACCACCAGCATCTGCCACATTTTCACTCACAACCAATTTTCCATTGACTTTGCCATCCGCAAAATCAATCCCATCAAATTCATGAATCATCTTTTGCGTTAATTCTTTAAATTTCGCATAATCTTCTTTAGTCCACCAGTCATGCAGGTTTCCATATTCATCAAATTGAGCACCGTTATTATCAAAACCATGCGAAATTTCATGAGCGATCACGGCTCCAATGCCACCGTAATTAGCACTGCTAGATTGCTCTAAACTGTAAAATGGCGCCTGTAAAATTCCGGCGGGGAACGTAATATCATTACGAGAGGGGTCATAACAAGCATTAACCAAATGCCCCGGCATTGCCCATTCGCCCCGATCCACTGGTAGTTTAAATTTAGCAAAATTGTCAGCAATCAAAACTTCAGTAATGGCTTGAATATTAGCCCATAAAGATTCCTTTGGATCAACAGTTATCTTTTGGAAAACAGCATTAACTTTTTCAGGATAGCCTATTTTGAGCACCATCTTATCTAACTTCACAACAGCTTGTTGTTTGGTTTGAAAGCTTAGCCAATCATTCTGCTGAATCCGCTGTTCATAAATTGCAATCATTTTACGGACCATTTGCTCAACATCCGCTTTGGCTTGCTCACCAAAATAAGTTTGCCCATAATACTGGCCAATGACTTCATCAAAATATGAGCCTGCTAAATGATAAGCTTGCTTTAATGGTGCCTGTAATTCTTGATTACCGCTCAAAGCCAAACTGAACTGTCCGGCAATTTCGCGTAAATCCTGACTTAAATAAGCACCCGCACCCATAACATAATTAACTAACGTCCAGCTCTTTAAGTTATCAAAAGTAGCTGCATTAACAATCTCTGTAAAGTATTTATAAAAACGCGGTTCACTGACATTGACAGTGGCTACGTTGTCTTCGACTGCTCCTTCGATCAAGCTCTGAAAATCAACGACGCCGCCTAATTTAGTCAAATCACTTAAGGCTGTTGGGTTATAGTCTTTGACATAATCGGCTTTTTCTTCAGCACTTTTCACTACTTTAGCTAATGACTGATCAAACGCCACGGCTTGTTGGGCAATCTGGTTAGCATTGGCGGCAGTTTCTCCAATGGCTTGTAGTAATTGTGTTGCTGTTTGTTGATAAACTGCTAACAATTTTTGACCACTCGGATTATCTTCATAATAAGTCGTATCCGGCAAGATCAAACCCGGCGCAGAAAAATCGACAACATTTTTACTGGTATCCTTCATATCTGCCGTCACATAAACACTAAAAGGCAATGGATATCCTGCTGCTAGCCATGCTGGCAATTGCTTAACCCAATCGGCCAAACTAGTAACTTGCTTGATTTGCTCATAACCAGCTTGGGCAGGCTGAAATCCCTCTTGATTGCGGCGCTCCATATCAGCAGCTACTTGATAAAATTTAACAGCCTGCGCCAGTAACGGATTAGTAATTTCTTTAGTACCCGCCGCAAAATCTGCCAAATCTTGCATTAACTGTTGTTCAATACCTAAATCCAAATCCGAAAAACCACCGACACGCGACTTGTCAGCAGGAATTTTGGCAGTCTTTAGCCATTCACCATTGACCGCTAAATACAAATTATCTTGCGGGGTCGCAGTTGCACCTTTAGTCGTATCGCCTTGACCACCAACTACTTGTTGGATTGTTGAACTCATATCGTTGCCTCCTATAACTTTATTAATAGTTCAAATTCTATCACAATCAAGTGGCGGACGATAATATTTACAAACAACATTATAATAATGCAATAAAAAAGCTCCTAGATCTAATCGCATCTAGGGGCTATTTGAATTTAATTAAAATATAAATGGATACTATTATTTGCGAATTGCTTCAAACTTTTCTGTTTGTTCTTTAATACTCTTTTCTGCTGCTAAACGTTCAATGCTGGAAGCACCAAAGAATCCGTCAATTCCGTTAACACGTTCAATAACATAAGCTGCATCTTCAGGTTCAGCAATTGGACCACCATGACAAATTACCATAATATCTGGGTTGACTTTACGTCCAGCATCCAAAATTGCCTGTACTTTTTCAACGCATTCATCCAAAGTTAAAGCGGTCTGTGCCCCAATGGCACCTTTGGTAGTTAACCCCATATGCGCAACCAAGATATCAGCACCCGCTTCAGCCATTTTCGTTGCCTGATCAGTATCAAAAACATAAGGTGTTGTTAGCATTCCTAATTCATGAGCCTTATGAATCATGTCTACTTCTAGATCATAACCCATACCTGTTTCTTCCAAGTTTTGACGAAATACACCATCAATCAAACCAACCGTTGGAAAGTTTTGAACACCATTAAACCCTTGATCCTTTAATTGCTTTAAATAAATATCCATTACTCTAAACGGATCAGTTCCACAAACGCCCGCTAAAACAGGAGTATGCTTAACAATTGGTAGCACTTCTTGGCCCATCTCAACTACAATCTGATTAGCGTCACCATAAGACAATAGACCGGCTAAAGAACCACGACCAGCCATTCGATAACGACCAGAATTATAAATAATTAACATATCTGCACCACCAGCTTCACTACTTTTAGCAGTAATACCGGTTCCTGCACCAACCCCAACTAACACTTCACCTGTTTGGCGTTTTTGTTTAAAATCTGCAATAATTTGACTTCTGCTTCTATTATCCAATCTAATCATTTCCTTTCATCAAATAATTTAATTCCGTCACACAATTAGAGGTAAATTGTGGATCATTTATGTTATAGGGTAATTCTTTAACTGTAACTAACTGATTATACAAGCGAGATTTTAATGTAGTAACAAATGCTTGATCAGCATCAGGATCATAAAATGGACCACCTATAGCATCCAACTCTGAAAATCCTTTTAAAGGAATCATAAACGTAACAGGTGATTGTGCCTGATTTAATTTATCACTAATATATTCGGCAAACATTTTATTTTCAGCTGGCGTTGTCCGCATTAAGGTTACAGTCGGATTATGCTTAACTAAATTGCGCTGTCGATACTTATCAGGAACACTATCAAATGTTCCAAAATTAACCATGTCTAAAGCTCCTGGAGCAATTACTTCAGGAATTTTGGATATAATCCCCGCTTCTAATCGTGTAGGTCCAGCTGTCAGGACACCGCCACAAAGTTCATCAGCAATTTCTGTAGTAGTTAAATCTATAATGCCCTCAAAATAATTTTGGGAAATTAAAGATTCCATCGTTTTACCACCAGTTCCTGTAGCATGAAAAACCAAAGTTTCTAAGTTTTGCTGTGTCAATAATTGACGCACATGATCCACTGCCGGAGTAGTCACTCCAAACATGGTAGCTCCAATTAATGCCTTGTCATCACTTTCAGTATGAACTTTCAAATTAACCATTCCCGAAACAGCTTTGGCAGCATTTTCGAATACTTTCCGTGAGATTTTATTGATACCGGAAACATCAACGATTGATGGCATCATTAAAATGTCACTGGTTCCTACATAGTCACTAGTATTACCTGAAGCCATCGTCGAAACCATGACTTTAGGCACACCCAAAGGTAATGTCCGCATCGCTGGAGTAACCAAAGCAGTTCCGCCTGAACCTCCTAGTGATAAAATTCCTTGAAATTTACCTTCTCGATATAACCTTGGCAATAGTATTCTTAACCCATGGCCCAAGATAGCATTAGCTTCACCACGTGTATAATTACTGCGAATATCATCCATGGTTAATTCTTCAACATTAGCTATTTGATCATCATCAATATTCACTGGTACCGTTGGTTCAAAAACACCTGCATTGATCATAATTACTTCGTTTCCCAACTGTTCCAGTATCTGACGAACATAGCCATACTCTTGACCTTTGGTATCTAAAGTCCCTACTAAAGCAATTGTGCTCATTAATTAACCTCCCTTCAACTTTATAAATTCATATTATGTCAAAAGCGGTTACAAAAACAGGTAATATTGTTCACGCTACTAGTGATTATATGTGTTTTAAATAAACACTAGGGGCTTGACCAAAATACTTTTTAAAAATTTTATTAAACTGTGCATAATCATAATAACCAACTAATTCCGCAATTTTACTAAGTGATTGCTCTTGATGTTTCATCAATTCTACTGCTTTATTAAGACGAAAACGGACCAGATATTCTGTAAATGATTTATTAGTTTGTTTCTTAAACATCGTGCTTAGATAAGTAGGTGATAAATGTAAAATCTGTGCTAAATCTGCTAAGCGAATAGGTCTTGAATAGTTATTTTGAATATAATTTTCAATAAATTGAATTGGTTGATAATGGAGGCAATCATCACTTAAAGTCTTTATAGTCAAAGAATCATCTGGTGTATGATCAGCGGTTTTAAAATCATGAACTTGTTTGGCAATTGTCTGTTCCTGAATAATACGTTCAAAAGTAGAACCACCAATATAGCCACTAATAGTCGGCAAAAGATTATAGATATAACGAACTTCTGTTAAATCATTGATAACACCTCCGTACAACATCAAGATACTTTGACAAGAGGTTTGGTTCAAAGCTTCACAAATATTTTTAACTTTATCAATAATTGATTCAAAAGTAGCCATTCTACGTGCACCCAGTACACCACCTTCTGTTAACCCCAGGTGAATGCAAATGACATCCACTCCAACTTGATTAGCTGCTAGCGCTTCCTTTTCATTGGTAACAAAAGCTACCGTAAAAACACCCTGCTTATGTAGCGTTTCTAACAACTCAATTTCTTGATCATACTTAATATTGGCTTCACTCAAGGCTTCTCTAAATTGACCATCTAACAAACTAACCGTAGGATAATTTACTACACCGGAAATGTGATACTGCTTTAAAAAGTTGATAAGATTCGACACACTTAGGTAAGGATCGGTAGCATTAATACCAATCACGCAAGGAAAATCATTAATAAGTGGCAATATTTCTTGCTTAGTGATATCAAAAATCTGACGATTACTGTTAGTAAAAGGTAAATATGCCCCTAAAGATGAGCGTCCCATTTGGCGGAACTTACCAGAATTCAAAACCATAATAAAGTCTGCTCCGGCATTTAAGGCACGTAATGCACTCATCCCTGTGGTAGTACTAATACTTAAGAGCGGATGCTTTAATTTTAATTGTCTTTTCAATAAACTTTTTAATTGATTAACCATAAATTGACCTCTGATAAAGATTTACTTTTAACCAAATCTTACTATTTTCAACAATAATTAAAAAGACACTGGTTTGTCCAATAATCTAGTAACATTAAATATGTCATTTGGATGTGACTCCACACAAAAAGTATAGAACAAAAAAATGTTCGCATTTAATACGAACATTTTTTGTGCTTTAAAAGTCAGATATTTTGGTTGAACTTTTCAGCAACTTTTGGCCAATTTAATTTAAGACTGATTAACAGCTTGAATAAACCGTTGAAAAGCAGCTTGACCCTTGTTATCTTGTTTAAACACACCGACATCTGCCAAGACTTGTTGAAACACCAAGCCTAATTCTTGTTGCAAAATTTGTTGAACATTATGTGTATCAATCTCTGGATACTTCTGTTGCATCATTTGCGCCCAAGGTCGATGATAATCAGCCATTTGGTTTGGTTGTTGTAATAAAAATTTAGTTACTTCTTGTAATTCAGGAACTAAGCGCGGCGGCAAAATGGCTAAGCCCATCACTTCAATTAAACCAATATTTTCTCGTTTAATATGATGCAAATTTTGATGTGGATGAAAAATACCATCCGGATATTGAATTGAAGTGCGATTATCGCGCAATGCTAAATCCAACACGTATTGCCCCTGCTTTTGATAAGCAATAGGCGTAATTGTATGGTGATTTTGCCCTGCAGTTTGTGCTAACACTGCGACTGTTTCATCAGAATATTGTTGCCAAACTCGTAAAATTCGCGTAGCCGCAGCGACTAGGCGTTGCTGATTAGTGCCTTGCAAGCGAATAGTGGCTACCGGCCACTTCACAATACCAGCCGTCACATCAGTAAAATCTTTTAACGAAATAACAGTTTGTATCGGCGCTTTTTGCATTGCAAACTGATGCAGACCACCTTGATAATGATCATGGCCTAAGATCGAGCCGCCAACAATCGGTAAATCAGCGTTACTGCCAAAAAAATAGTGTGGCAAAATTTTAACAGCTGCTAATAAATTACTAAAAGTGGTTGCGTCAATTTTCATCAGCCGCTCCGCTTGTGATAACACAATACAATGTTGCTCAAAATAAGCATACGGTGAATACTGCAAGCCCCACATTTCACCACCTAAACTCAGCCGAATTAAGCGATGATTGCGACGCGGTGCTTGCTGCTCACTTCCCAAATAGCCTTCATTTTCAAAACTAAGAGCATCATGAGGATAGCCACTAACTTGTTTTTTGGCCTTGGCAATTTGCTTAGGATCTTTTTCTGGTTTCGAAAGATTAATCGTAATTTCCAAATCACCATATGGGCTCGGCGTTTGAAAGGCAATATTCTTTTTAATTGCGGCTTCTTGAACATACCCATTAGATTGACATAAATGATAAAAGTTTGTGGTTGCTTGTTGTGGACTTAATTGATATTGATTCCAAAATGTTTGATTAATTCGGCTCGGAGTTGGCGTATACAAATCTGTTAATTCCGCTAACAGCTGTGCTGATTGCCACGGTTTAGTTATTCGCTGATTATTTTGCGCACAAATAACTAATTGTTGTGCTAATTCCAATAAAGACCCTTGCAGCGCTGAGCCTTGCGGCGTAGAACCAACCTTTTGCAAAATCAAATTAATTAAATAACGTCGATCTAGCGGTTGGTAAGTTTGCTGTGTTTGAATAATTCGGTCAGCGTACACTTCAATCAAAGTTGCCATTCAGTTCAACCTTCCTTAATCTCATGTGGTCCATCAGCAATTTCTGCTACATAAAAATCCGCTGTTTGGTGCATTGCTTGTTGGTAAGTTTGCCCTACCTGTTGAATAAATGCTGTCGTTTGTTCCTTTTGCACAATCGCAATCGCGCACCCACCAAAGCCTGCCCCCGTCATCCGAGCTCCTAAGGCGCCAAATTGCCAAGCGGCATGTACTAAAGTATCTAACGCCATGCCACTAACAGCAAAATCTTGTTCCAAGGAAACATGCGACGCGTTTAACAAATGACCAAATGTCGTTAGATCTTGTTGTTTCAAGGCAGTTTGTGCCCGTAAAGTGCGTTGATTCTCCCAAACGACATGGCGGGTTTTACTCAAAACGTCTGCATCCACCAACAAATAGCTATATTCATCTAATTGCTGCGGCGTAACCTCACACAAAGTTTGAATTGCTAATTTGGTTTGCAACAAATTTAACGCAGTTTCACAAGCATTTCGCCGTTCATTATATTTTGAACCAGCTAAAGCTCGCGGTTGATTGGAATTCATAATCACAATTTGATAGTCGCCCAAGTTCACCGGTACATATTGATAAGTTAACGTCTTCGTATCTAATAAAATAGCCTGCTGCTTTCGTCCTAACGCCACCGCGTACTGATCCATAATTCCCGAATTGACTCCAATAAAGGCATTTTCTACCTGCTGTCCATTCAAAGCCAATTGTTGTAAAGAAATCGACAGATTAAACTGGCTTTGACAAATAATCCCTAGCAATAACTCTAAAGAAGCTGATGAAGATAAGCCTGCACTATTAGGCAAATCCCCCTGAATCAAAATGTCAAATCCATGTGTTAACTGAAACTTTTGCCGTAGTAATAATTCTAATGTTCCCACAACATAATTCAGCCACGTATTATCCTTAAATAAATGTAAATTAGCCAAATCAATTTCACAGATACCACTTGTGGCAAAGTTTTCGGAGTAAAGTCGCCACTTTTGATCGGTTCGTGGTCTGATAGCCGCATAGGTTCCTAGACTAATTGCACAAGGTAAGACCATCCCGCCATTATAGTCCAGATGTTCACCAATTAAATTGATCCGTCCCGGTGCAAAATAAAAGTTCGTGGGTTGCTGTGCAAATTGTTGTACAAAAGCGTTCGTTAAAGTTGCTGGGGTAATGGTCATAAAATTTCCTTCTTTATTAAACAAGGTTGCAACAAGATATGAATAATCTTCAATTTAAATTGCTTTAATTACCAATAATTGTGCTTGAAAATCAGCTTCTTGCTTCGTTAACTTGGGCAAAACATAACCCGCATTCATTAACTGACTGCCTGAATAAGCAGCTGGTTGTCCATTAATCTGGTACTGCTTCTTAGGATCTAAGCCCTGCAATTTCAACCGTGAATTCAAACATTGGGGCTGATTGAGTAATTGATAATGCGCTACGATGGCCACTGTTTGTTCAGCATTAACGACACCCCAACTTAACTCATTATGGTTGCCTGCCAGCGGACTTTGTAAACGATAAAAATTCCCAAATTGAAAGATCTTCCGATAACGTTTATAAAACTGAATTTGGTGTTTAATCTGAGCTAATTGATCAGGCGTTAATTGCGTTATATCTAATTCATAACCTAAATCGCCAAAGTAGGCCACCGCCCCGCGAGTATTTAAGGACGTCTTGCGTCCCAATTGTTCATTGGGGCTCGCTGAAACATGTGCTCCCATCATCGACAAAGAATAACCAAACGACGTTCCGTATTGAATCAATAAGCGCTCCACGGCATCAGTATCATCACTAGTCCAAGCTTGTGGCGCATAATACATCAGTCCTAAGTCAAAACGCCCGCCTCCGGAAGCGCAAGATTCAAACAACACCTTCGGAAACTTGGTTGTTAACCGCTCATACAATTGGTAAACACCTAAAATATAACGGTGTGCTAACTCTTGCTGCTGCTCGGGGGCAAAAGCTGCACTGTACATTTCAGTAATATAGCGATTCATATCCCATTTCACATAATCTAACTGCGTTTGGGCAATAATCTCACTCAAAGCTTGTGCTAAATAATCTATGACTTCTGGGCGCGCTAAGTCTAAAACATACTGGTGCCGTCCTGGCGTTGCCTTACGTCCCGGAACATGGAGAACCCAATCGGGGTGTTGTTGATATAATTGGCTTTCTAAAGAAATCATTTCGGGTTCAAACCATAAACCAAATTTTAATCCTTTGTGGTGAATCTCTTGCGCTAAATGGGCTACTCCCTGTGGCAACTTACGGCGATCGCTCACCCAATCACCTAAAGAAGTAGTATCATCATCCCGCTTGCCAAACCAACCATCATCTAAGACAAATAATTCAATCCCCAAATCTTTTGCTTGATCAGCCAAATGTAACAACTTAGTTTCGTCAAAATCAAAATACGTGGCTTCCCAATTATTAATTAAAATTGGGCGTTCTTGCTGTGCAAATTGGGGCGCTATGAGGTGCTTCTGGTAAAAATCACTCAGTTGCTGACTCAATTGATTTAATCCTGCCGTAGTATAGCTCAAAATCGCTTCGGGCGTTTGAAAACTGGTTTGGGGCTTTAATTGCCAACAAAACTCGTCCGGGTTAATCCCTACTAAAACTCGTGCTTGTTGATACTGATCTACTTCCACACTATCCAAGAAGTTGCCAGAATAAACAAAGTTAAAGCCCATAGCCTCACCAGTCAAATTCGTTGTTGTTGGCCGCGCTAGAATAAAGAACGGATTATGTTGATGACTTGAAGCCGTGCGTAAACTACTAATACTTTGCACACCGTCATGTAGATGATTACGACTTAAATGGCGCTCACGGGCCCAGGAACCTGCAAATTGTAAGAAGTCATAATCACTATCTGGCAAGTCTAACTGTAAACTTAAAGCCCGAGGTAATTGTACTGCTTGGGTACTTAAATTTTCAAAACGAGCACTGCGGACAATAACATCTTGAGCTGGAAAAATTGTGTAATTTAATTGCAATTCTAAATTTGCCAACTGATCATGTAAAAAAATGGTTAATGTTTGACTTTGATCTTGATTATCATCAAATGTGGACGGTAAATGTGCTAGGCGTTGTTTTCCATTAGATAATTGATATTTTTGATATTGAAATTCACTAATGCGATCCCCCGCCGGTGAAGTAACTTGGTAAGCACTTGGTCGAAAATCGCCGTGGCCAAAACTACTATACTCCTGATTGATTACGTCCCATTGAAATTCTTGACCATCAACCTCTTGCGCTGGAGTGGCATCTTGTCCAGCTACTTGTGTTAAATTAGCAAGATTAATAGGCTCACTTAAGCGAGCTCCATAATATAACTGTTGTAAATCACCAGTGGGCAAAACTTGAAATAAATAACTGGCATGGTTTGTTTGTAAATGAAAGGTTTTTTTTGCTTCATCAATAATAATCGCCATAATTTTACTCCTTATTTTTGTACTTTCAGTAACGGTTGTTGTGCTGTAATGTTTTGCTCTGGCTGCGTTAATAATTCGAATTTAGTTAATTCATTAGCGTTTAAAATAGTCAGTAATACTTCATCTGACAAATCAGCAGCTTGAATCACTTGCGGATCAAATTCTAGTAAAACATCACCAGACTGGACTTCTTGCCCTCGATCGACCAACAAATTAAAGCCTTGGCCACGTAACTGCACCGTATCAATACCGACATGAATCAGGACCATTAATCCATTATCTGCCAACAGACCAATTGCATGTTTACTTGGTAATAAAAGTTGCACTGTCCCACTAATAGGGGCAACAATTTGGTTCGTTTGCGGCATGATGCCGACTCCGCGGCCCATTTTACCGGCAGCAAAGGTTGGATCGGCTACTTGTGCTAAGGTTTGTACTTGTCCAGTCACTGGAGCTAACAAAACTAGTTCGTCATCAGCAACTGCGGCATTACTATCCGTATTGTTGCTCTCTGGTGCATTAGTTGTTGTTTGTGCAAATTCACTACCCCAACTAGCTTCTAGTTGACTAACAATTTGTGCATGTTTAGCTTCCGTAATTTTAACCTTGCGTAAATAAACTACTAATGAACAACATAATAACAATAGTGGCACTGCTAACATATAACATTTAAATTGCCAAGAATCCGCACTGGTAATACTCGAAACTTTGGCATTACCTGACATGTGAGTAGCGATAACAATGATCGAAACTAAACCATTAACAATCGCAGAAGCTAATTTATCCACCAACGGCCGAACAGATAAGACTAATGATTCATCACGATGGTGTAATTTTAACTGACCATATTCAATCGTATCAGTCATTGTCAACATAATAACCAAGAACAATAATGGTTGTGGAGCAGCCGCTAGTGCCGCCGAAAAGATCACAAATGGTGTGGAAAAGTTAGCAAAGAATAATAAGAAGATGCCCAGCATCATCACCAGTGTTCCAATTAAAAAGACCTTCCGTCTTTGAAAACGGTGCGCCAAAGCTGGAAACAGCGAAACGGAAATCATCCCCACAATAAAGTTGACCGTACCGTAAATCGCAAATTTGGAAGAATTACCTAAAATAAAGGTAAAGTAATAGAGTAATAATGAATTCACCAAATCCCAGCCCATCGCAAAGAAGAAGTGAGCCACTGCCGTCCACATTAACTGATCATTTTGGAAAAGAATTTTAAAAACATCTTTAGTACTGGTTTTCTGCTTATTTTCACGTAAAGGTGTGGATTGCTCTTTAGTACCAATGCCAATAATTAATGCACCCAGAATGGATAACAAAGCAGTGACAACTCCAAAAGCAAACCAGCCCCGCCGATCACCTTGACCGCCATTATAATGGACTGAGAAAAAGAGGGCGATCGGAACTACCGCTAAGGTAACTAAGTTACCGCCAATTGTCGAACCTAGACGCCCCCAGGTGCTGATAGTATCTCGTTCATTGGAATCTAGCGTCAACGCTGGTACCATGGACCAAATACCAATATCTTTAAACGAATAAAAAACATCCATGATAATGTAGATGACCGCAAAAGCAACAATATATAACCCCGGATTGTTGGTTGCTAGATTACCTAAACTGGTATATAACACCGCTAAGGCAATACCAGACACGATGGCTCCCGTAATTACCCATGGCTTAAATTTACCAAAGCGTGTATGCGTATTATCTACCATATTACCGATAAACGGATCAATAAATAATTCAGCAATTCGAATCACTACCATCGTGGTTGTAATTAAGCCAATCATTTGGTTATTAAAATGATTATTATTGGTAATAAACAAATGATTGGTAATAAACATAATGAAATAATTCAACATGGCTGCCGCAAAAAAGTCATGTCCAAAAGTCCCCAGCATATAGGAAACTCGTGTTTTTAATTTTGCCATTTTCTCACCTCAGTATTTATGGCCATTCAAGTAAAATGTTTGCGCTTCCTTGAATCGCTTACATTTAATTGTAAATGAAGCCTTTTCAAATTAAAATTGCCTTGATTGTGTTAAAATCGATTAAATGTAGTTTTTTATTCCGTTATAAGGAGCTTTTCATGCAAAAAATCGTCAATATTTTCAACCAAACCACTGATCCTAATGCTAATCTCTTTTTAACCCACGCCGGTTTTTCCACTAATTTAGCCGATCATCATTACGGTCCGACAATGCGCCATGAATATTTAATTCATATTATTTTGAAAGGACAAGGGATTGTCAAAACGCAACAACAAATTTGGCAATTAAGTGCTGGTGATGGATTTTTATCAACGCCACAACAAGTCATTGCTTACCAAGCGGACCACCAGAATCCGTGGCAATATTTATTTTTTGGTTTTCAAGGTAGTAAAGCCCATCTTTATTTAGACAAAATGGGCTTTTCCAACCAACGCTTAGTCTTTCAAACCAGCCAATTAAACTTTTTTGTGGATTGCGTCAAACAATGTCTACAACACCAATCTAAAAACTTGGTCGATGAACTATTCATGACAGGGATTATTTACCAATTATTAGCAGGGTTAGCTCATTATCAAACAGATGTAATTACACCGGACAAAGCCGTCATCTTACATCCCTGTACGATCAAAGCCACCGATTACTTAGCGCAACACTTTCAAGAACCAATTACGGTCAAAACCATGTGTCAGGCTATTGGTTTTGATCGCGTTTATGTTTCCAAATTATTTAAACAAGATTTACAAATGACGCCGCACGACTATTTGAACCATTTAAGAATTGAATATGCGGTAGATTTATTAAGTATGACTACCATGTCTATCAGTGATGTTGCCCACGTCGTTGGCTTTTCCAATGTGGATGTTTTTATTCGCTCTTTTAAAAAACTCTTCGCCATTACCCCCAAACAATTTCAAAAACGTGAAACCACCAGTCATTCCATCAAAAACGATTTGACTAAAAAACTGAATTTTCAATTACGGCGTTAAGACCGACTCTCACGACAAGTTACTGAATTTTTCAATACAACTAATTCATTCCAGAGTATAATGGAATTGATAAATTATTAAGATAAGGGTGAAGTTATGAAAAGCAAAATTGCGGTTTTAGGAGCTGGATCTTGGGGCAGTATCCTAGCCAGTGTACTAGTTCAAAACGGTCATGATGTTCATTTATGGACACGCAGTGCCCAACAAGTTCACGAGTTAAACACACAACATACCAACGAGCACTATATTCAAAATTATCACTATCCGCAAGAGTTAATTGCCACCACTGACTTTACAACTGCTTTAACAGGCGCACAAATAGTCTTATTTGCAGTACCGACTCCTGCCATTCGTGGTGTGGCGCAACAAATTCAACCTATTTTACAAACCTTGCCACAACCACCGATTATTGTGCATGCTAGTAAAGGATTAGAACAACAAACTCATTTACGAATTTCAGAAATCTTACAGGCCGTGTTACCGACCAATCTTTATCAAGCTATCGTTGCTTTATCCGGTCCAAGTCACGCTGAAGAAGTTGCTAAAAAAGACATCACCTTAATTACTGCAGCCAGTTCTGATTTGGCCGCAGCCCAAACAGTCCAACAGATTTTTATGAACGACTATTTTCGTGTTTATACTAATTCAGACGTAATTGGCGTGGAATTAGGCGCCGCTTTAAAAAATGTCATTGCCTTAGGAACCGGGGCCCTCGTTGGACTCGGTTATGGCGATAATGCCAAGGCGGCTTTAATGACCCGGGGCTTAGCGGAAATTTCACGCCTCGGAGTTAAGCTCGGCGCCAACCCGTTAACCTTTACCGGTTTATCGGGCGTGGGTGATTTAGTGGTCACTTGTACCAGTGTTCATTCTCGGAATTGGCGCGCTGGTAAACAATTAGGCCAAGGTCAAAAATTACAAGACGTGATTGATAATATGGGCATGGTCGTTGAAGGAGTCAAAACTTGCCAGTCTGCTTATGAATTAGCGCAACAAGAACAAATCGAAATGCCAATCACCGAAGCTATTTATCACGTTTTATACCAAGAAGCCGACGTGAAAGCAGAAGTTAAAAAACTTATGCAACGTGAAGGCAAAGCAGAAATTTAATCATATTTTGAACATAAAGCTGGAACAAATATCAGTAGTAGATGCAAACTACTAATATTTATCCCAGCTTTTTTTGATGATACAAAAAAAGTACTTCTCAAGTAAATGTCGGAACAATAAAACTAATACTCAAATTCTGTTTAGAATTACATAAGCATTACTTAATTAATTGTTCCCACTTCACTGAAGAAGTACCTCATCATTATTTTAAAAATTAGTCACGCACTATTAACACACTAACAGGTGATTTTTCCATAATTCCTTTGGCTTCATTGCCGACAGTCTTGCCTAACAAGGTTTTGGCTTCAGAACCTAACACAATTAAGTCTGGCTGAAAATCAGCCACAACTTCATCCAAAATAACTTTATCGGGATCACCTTCGGCTAAGATAGGCTTAGCTTCTTTCACACCAAAATTATCAGCTTTTTTCAGATATTCTAACAAGTCGTGTGACAAGTTCAAACGCTTATCATCCATTTTTTCTGGTGACATGCTGTCAAAAACATTCACATCTTGCGTTTCTAAAACAGCAACAATTCCTAGTTGTGCATCCAAATCTCTCGCCATGGTACAAGCAGCATTAAATGCATGATCAGATGAAGTAAAATCGTCCACATCAATGCCTACTAAAATCTTCTTAAACCGCTTTTCTGTTACTTGGTAATTCTTCAATTCTGAATCCAAATTCCTAACCTCCACTAAAATTATTTAAAGTTTTGGCCCTTATTTTCTTCAAAGTAACGTTTGAATCGTCCTCGATAGCGATAAAACATGTAACTTAACAACACTAAACGTTTAATTCCGAAGTCACCTTTATAGAAAACAGTTGTGCCATACCGATCTTGTCGCAATAATTCGAGAGCAATTTCTTTATATTGATTTTCCAAAGCATACTTTTTAAAGACAGCCGTCGGAACTCCCAGCCATAGTTGATGCTGTGCTTTATTCTTATTACCGTAAACGGTTGGCTGTTCATCCAAGGTTTGTTTGACATAATCATCAACCACAAATTGAGCCAAATTATAACCATTTAAAGTAACATAAAAGCTACTACGTCCTTGGCGTAAATTAATTTCAAACAGCTTAAATTCCTGATCACGATCATCGAATTTCATATCAAAATTAGCGAAACCGGTAAATTCAATTTCTTCCAAGAAGCGTTGCAAAACATCGTACAACTTTTGATTGTATTCCGGTAAAATTGCCACATAATTACCAATTGCCGCCGGTGTCGGATCTTCCAATAACGGATGGCCTAAGCACATTAACTTGACATGATGATGTTGGTCAACATAGGCGTTTAAGACCCGCATATGTGAATCATCTCCCGGAATAAATTCCTGCAAAATCAAGTCGGATTCATAACCATTATCATAAATCTTGGCAACAATATCCAGAAATTCCGCTTCATCTTGAATGGTAAATGCTTTTTTGCGCCCTTCAAAATGAATATCCAACCACTCAACACTATTAGCTGGTTTTAACGCTACTGGATAATCAAACGGTACCGTCAAGTCCTGTTGTTGATACATTTGTTTGGTAATTATTTTTGTTTGTGGATGTGGCAAATGGTATTGTTCACAAATCTGATAAAATGATTCTTTATTATTTAATTTGCGTAACAAGTCATAGTCGACATAAGGACAAACAAAAGTTTGTGATAATTCTTCTTTATGCTTAGAAATCAATTCCGCATAACCGTCACCCATCGCCAATAATATAACGGGTTCTGTATGTTCAGTATACTTTTTGGCAATTTGGCGCATGTTTTTAATAAATGCTGGATCCTCAGTAAAACCGTCATATAAATTGACATTAATAATTTTTGAATACTTGGTGGGTGCCAAAGCTTCTTGGGCATAGGCTTGCACTGGTTGATGCGTTAATTCATAAAATGACCGCGCAAAACCGTAAGCATTAATATCACTGCCTAAAATAACTGGTGTAAAATTCACTTCACTCTGATTATCGATAATCTCTCACATTCCTTTATTACTAAGTTTGAATTAATTAATTTTGAGTTTCTGAAACTGATCTCAGCTATTCAATGGAATAATCAATGATCAAGTACAACCACATTGTACCAAATCAGCCGTCAAATATAGCACTAAATTTCAAATTACAACCAAATTTTAAACTTTACTGTGACAAAAGCGCTTAGCAGTTGAGTATAGTCAAGAATCAGTACTGAAGTTTTGCACTTTAAACTTGAGGACTGATTCGTAGCTAGACGCAAACTGCTGCTTTTGGAGCGCTAATCAATACACTGCGACAAAGGGTGCTTAGAAGCTGAGCACTAACCTAGGCCAAAACTAAAGTGACTCTTAGCTTTAGTTATTGGGCGTAGTTAGGCGCAAGTTTTTGCCCTTTGGAGCGCTAAATCAACATACTGCGGCAAAGGACGCTTACTCATTGCTCAATAACCTACGGCCTGACAATTTAAGCATCAGTCTTAGTGGTACTATCTTTAACATTAATCGCAGGTTGCTGCTTTAAACCAAAATCCGCTTGCTGAATAATTTTTTTAGGTGGTTGATTTAACATCATATCATCATCACCCACATACATATTAGGGGCTACTTGATAAAATAGTTGTCCTTGGTTATTTTTAATCACTTTACCAATTTTCCACGTCGACTGCTTAGCAAAATCAACGCCATCGCCCATGTACAAATAACCTTGAGCATTATAAATTTTCGTTGTGGAATTTTTGATGGTTCCAATCAATCCCATATTTTGCGCCGGATGTCCATTAATTCCAAAATCGGGCTGTTGCACAATATGATCTGGCGTGCCATTCACCGCTAAATCATCATCACGGACATACAAGTTGGGCGCAACTTGATAAAACAAATGGCCTTGAGCATTCTGAAGTACTTTGCCAATTTTCCACGTTGATTGATAAGCCAGATCGACCCCATCATTGATGCCTTGTTGACCATCAGCATAATAAGTCGCACTAATCGGGTTTTTAATCGTTCCGACCAAACGCTGTTTCAAGCGACCCGATGTTGGTTCAAAATTAGCCCAAACATCACTACTCTTGACCCATTCGTTACCCGCAATTTGATAATAGAACAGATTACTCATCGTTTTAATTTTGCCGACACGCCAATCAGTATTAACCGGCACAAAGCGCTGTTTAATCAATTGCCCTTGATTATCGTATAAATTAGTATATGGCCCGCTGGTCGTAGTAACCACTTTATAATTATAATCTTTTGCGTGGACTGTCTCGCCCTTCTGTGCCATGAATACGCCCCAAACACTACTAATTAATAAGAAACTACTGATAATTTTTGATTTTGACATTGCCAAACTCCCCCTCAATTAAAAATAAGTCTCTCTAAGGCTTATTATAGTCGGGCACACCATGAACGCCAAAATTTGTTATTACTCAACTGCAATTTATTTAAAAGAAAAAAATAAGATTTCTGAATTCTAACTTTTTCATAGCAAAGTCAGAGTTTAGAAATCTCATAGTCAGACTGAATTCAATTAAATAAACCGCTGATAGGCAACACATGGTTTATGCATTACATTATCAATCGTCCCGCATTGGGTAAAACCATTTTTTTCAATCACATGGCGCATGGCCAAGTTATCGAAGTGCGTATCAATACGGACATCACTAAAATTCAACGAAGCGGCAATTGTTAATAGGTGCTGAATAAAAATTGATGATAGACCTTCGCCTTGATGTCCCTGACAAATCGCTACGCGATGAATAATGGCATAATTTTTGTGCGAATCCGGACTCCATTGACCATCATAAATTTGATCATAATTACTCTCACCCTGATCCTCCAAGGCGGCAACACCGGCAATTTGATCATCTTTAATTAAAAAGTAAGCGATACCTCGGTCAATATCATCTTGTAAAATAGCTTGATCAGGGTAACCATCTTGCCACAAGTCGACACCCCGACCGCGAAGGACACCTTTCGCTTCTTCAATAATTTCGACCACTAATTCAATTTCATCAGCGTGAACTTTCCGTAAATATGTGACTGGCATTATCTATCCCTCCCAAAATTGAAACACCAGAACATGGTACATAGGTCAATCACAAATTGCAACCTTTTAAATAAAATTTTTTTACTTTTGCCACTGCTCAATTTGATTAGCCGCCAAAGCAATTGATAGTACAGCATCTGGCGATAAATTATTCCGCAAATCACTCATTAGTGTATTGCTGGCGACTGCCCCGATAACTTCTAACGCATATTCAATTAAATGTAGATCACTTTGAGCATTATAACCGCCTGTTTGGTAAGGATTTTCGTGATTATAGTCAAAATTAATTTCATTTTTCACAAAACTGCCATCAACATGATTAACTAAAATCCGATCTTGCAGTTGGGCTAAAGTTTGTTGTTCATGTTGCAAAGTTAAGCGATGATCGGATTCATTTTGGTAATATTGTTCTTCGGTCATAGTTAAATAATTTTGCACAGGCTGGCGTAAAATGGCCAAACCATCTAACAGTTCATAGATCTTTTGCACATCTAAAGTTTCAGTCTGTGCAACAATTTGCGCGCTGTGTTCTTCTAACCAATCGGCTAATTGACTAATCGTTTGTGTTTCCATAGTTTTCCTCCCGCAAGCCACAGGCTTTTATTATTAAATTATAACTGTTTCGCCTATGAGATACCAGCAACTATACTGCAACTCCAGCGCTTAAAAGCTAAGCACAGCAAAAGTTGCTTTTACCTTTAGTTTTTGGACATAGTTAGACTCACGTTTTTACTTCTTGGAAAAAATGCTAGATTAATCTGTGCCAAAAACCAATTTAAGCTATGAAAAAAATGTAAAAAGTATGATTTTAAATGTACATATTTACAAATTAGTGTTTTAACAGCACTTAATTTATTACTATTTTTTGCGAAATTTAATTGTAATAATCGCTTTTATGAGCAATAATGCTTTTATTTTTAACCAATATTTCCTAATTACAGAAAATTTATCTTAATTTTACTTTAATTGATATTGTTAATTTTTTTTCTTTAGTATAGAATTAACTTTTAGGTTAAAAACGTTATCAATCAAATATTGATAGCATTACTCTAATAATGGAGGGATTACATTGAACGAAAAGGATTTAGCGGGACAAATCCTTCAGCTCGTTGGCGGTGATGAAAACGTCAACTCTGCTTGGCATTGTGCCACGCGTTTACGCTTTACTTTAAAGGATGAAAGTAAAGCTCAGAAAGATAAAATTGAAAGCCTTGATGGTGTGATTACTGTCGTGCAAGCCGGAGGACAATATCAAGTTGTTATTGGTAACAATGTTGGTAGCGTATACGATGCTTTAGTTGGTATCGACCCCCGCTTGGGTGAAGGTGATGATGCACCTGCTACACCAGCGGCCAGTGAAGGTAAGAAAAAGTTAACTGCTAAGGGCATGTTTGATGCTTTTGTTTCCTTTATTTCTGGTGCTTTCACACCGTTTTTAGGTGCCATGGCTGGTGCCGGTATTTTAAAGGGCTTATTGTCTTTATTTGTCGTTTTACACTGGATGACACCCAAAACTGGTGCTTATCAAATTTGGTATGCCGCGGCTGATGGAATCTTCTATTTCTTACCAGTTATTTTAGCGTTTACTGCTGCTAAGCAAATGAAAGTTAACCAATATGTGACCGTTGCCATTGGGATGGCTTTGGTTTATCCAACCATGGTTAACATGAAAGGCTTAGACTTCTTCTCCATTCCAGTTTCTAAAGCTACTTATACAAGTACGGTTATTCCTATCTTGTTAGTGGTAGTCGTTCAAAAATGGTTAGAACCCTTATTTAACAAGTTTTGGCATGAGTCAGTGCGTAACATTTTAACGCCATTATGTATGTTAATGATTTTGGTTCCATTAACCTTCTTAATTGTAGGACCAATCAGTAACGCCATCAGTGGTTTCTTAGCTGGTATTGTTTTAGCTTTGTACCAACATGTCCGGATTCTCTCTGGATTAGTCCTCGGTGCTTTCTGGGAAGTCTTTGTTATTTTTGGTGTGCATTGGGCGTTTGTTCCTGTTATGATGAACGACTTATCAAAATGGGGCTATGATCCATTGATGCCAATCTTATTACCAGCTGTTTTATCACAAGCTGGTGCTGCTTTAGGAGTCTTTTTAAAGACTAAAGATGACAAGATGAAAGGTTTAGCTGGTTCGAACACCATTACCGCAATCTTCGGTATTACGGAACCAACCGTTTATGGTATTACCTTAAAAATGAAGAAACCATTTTACTGCGCTGTCGTTGCTGGTGGAATTGGTGGGGCCATTGTCGCCTTTTCCGGTGTGCATGCCAATACCGTTGGTTTAGCCAGCATCTTGAGCTTGCCAACCTTCATCAGTAAAGGTTTTGCTTTATCTTGTGTGGGTGATGCTTTGGCATTCATCTTAGCTGCCGTCTTCACTTATCTCTGGGGTGGTGTCAACAAAGATGTTGCTCCAGCAGCAGCTACTACCGAAGCAACTACTGCTTCTACTGAAAATATTTCCACTGCTACAACTAATAACGGCACTGAAACAGAATTAATTGCCCCAGTTGCCGGTACTGTTATTCCAATTACTAGTGTTAGTGATCAAGTTTTTGCCTCTGAGGCAATGGGTAAAGGAATCGCCATTGTACCTACTGCTAAAGTTGTAACGTCACCAATCTCTGGAACCATTAGTGTTGCTTATCCAACTGGACACGCTGTCGGCATCACCGGTGATGATGGTGTTGAAGTGCTATTGCACTTAGGAATTGACACAGTTAACTTGAACGGTGAACACTTCAAATTATTGGTTGAAAAAGATCAACACGTTGAAGCGGGAACACCTTTAATTGAATTCGATTACGAAGCAATCAAAGCAGCCGGTTATGACAATACGGTAATGATGATTGTGACTAATACGGACAATTATGATTTCCAATTTACCGATGACACAGAAGCTGATGGTAACCCATTGATTACCGTTACTCCGAAAAATTAATAATAATCAAAAAATCCTTCAAAAATTTTGAAGGATTTTTTTGTACAATCATTTAATTAATTATTTATTTTTGGCAGGTACGGTTTTATTATCCAATTCTGTCCGCACTACAATCACATCTGTTGCAGCATTGCGAATCACATATGAAGAAACTGAACCGACCAATAGTCGCTCTACCGCATTCAGTCCCGTGGAACCCAAGATAATGAGATCATCATCGTAATCCTTAAAGAAATCTGCGGCAATAATTACTTTCGGATCGCCAAAGCGAATATGAATTTGAATTTTATCAGCATCCAAGCCATCAGCAACCATTTGCTCTTTTAATTGCGCTAAATAATTCTGTGAATCTTCCGTAATTTGATAGATGATATCACTAGTTAACATGCCGCCATACGCCCCAACAAACTGCCGCGTATCCAAGACGTTCAAAACATCAACCGTGGCATGATTTCTAATTGCGACTTGTGTTGCTTTTTTAAGTGCCGTTTCTGATTCCTTAGAACCATCCACAGGGACTAAAATTCTTTGATATTCTTGCATAAGGTTTGCCACCCCTTCTCGTCAAAGACAATTGCAGTTCTATCTTGGCGAAGTTTCTAGTCCTAAAATTATAAATAATTTTATTAATTTAATTATAACATAATACTATCATTTTTCAGACAATTTACTTGGAATTTCGTGAATGAAAAATTAAAATGACTCGCCTATTGAACCATATCTTTGATAAAATTAAGTAAAAGTCTACGGAGGTACATTATGGATCAAAAACAATTATTAGATATTTCATCTGGAAATAATTTTCGTGAATTAGGCGGCTATCCCACGAAAGATGGTCACCATTTAAAGTCACATAAATTAATTCGGTCTGGTAGCTTAGGCAGTTTGAATCAGCGAGATTTAGACTATCTCGACGATTATGGCGTCCGGTTTGATATTGACTTTCGGTCTGCCGATGAACAAGCTAAAGTCCCCGATCATGTTCCCGCACAGGCTAAATATTTATTTGACCCGGTTTTCAAAGTAGATTTAACCCAAGCCTCTAAATTTAATGCTGATGAAGAAGATAAAAGCGCCTTGGAAAAAGAGGCTTTATCGGATATTCCTGAAAACGGCCACGCTAACATGTTAGATACTTATCAGGATATCATCAATCTGGACAGTTCCAAAAAAGCCTATCGCATTTTCTTTGAACAATTATTAGCTAATGATCAAGCCGATGAAACTTTATTGTTCCATTGTACTGCTGGCAAAGATCGAACCGGGATTGGTGCAGCCCTACTTTTATCCGCTTTAAATGTTGATGCTGACATTATCATCAAAGACTATCTGTTTACTAATGTGGCGTCTAAAGCTTATATTGACCAACAATTGGCCGATTTGCAGGCCCAAGGCTTAAATCCCAAACAATTAATTTCCGCCAAAGCCTTACTAACTGTTAGTCCTGATTATCTGCGCATTGCGGATGCTGAAATCAAAAAAACCGCTGGCAGTTGGTTAAACTTTATTCAAACTGAACTAAATGTCAGTGATGGCGATTTACAAGATTTACGTAAAATTTATTTAGATTAACAAGCAATTAAGCAATGATTCAAGCTCCTAAAATTGGCTAACAAATGCTAAGTTTAGGAGCTTTTTTGTCGTATAGATTCATTATTACCATAGCATTCATAAAATCAGTGGAATGTTAAATAACTGATTTATTGTGAAAAAGTTAATTAGTTGTTGACGCCGCTTTCACTAGTCATTTAAAATATAGTTGTCGTTATTAAAGAAAGGAGTAGTTATTATGAAAGCAGCGCGCATTTATGGGAAACAGGATATCCGGATTGAAGATGTAGAACTCCCCGAACCCCAAGATGATCAGGTGTCAAAGTCAAGTTCATTGGAATTTGTGGCAGCGATGTGCACATGTATGCCGATGGTTTTGCTTTACCTTATGAACCGAATCCTTTATCTGGCAAAACTGTTCCGATTATTCAAGGACATGAATTTTCGGGACAAGTAGTTAAGCTTGGCAAAAATGTGCAAAATATTGCGCTCAATGACCGTGTGGCAATTGAGCCTATTTTAGCCTGTGGTCATTGTCCCAATTGTCTGAAGGGGCAATACAATTATTGCCTCAATGCCGTTGGCCCTGATGGTAGCGGTAATTTCATTGGCGTTTCAGATGATGGCGGCATGGCAGAATATGCCAACGTTAAAGCCCAATTTGTTCATCCTATCCCGGATGAAATGGGATTTGACTTAGGAGCTTTAGCGGAACCGACTTCTGTCGCCTATGAAGGCATCAAACGTAGTGGTTTAATTGCCGGCCAAACAGTTGCGGTCATGGGCGCTGGTCCCATTGGATTATGCACGGCACTACTTGCCAAAATTGCTGGAGCCACCAAAGTTTATATTTCTGATGTCTCCACACAACGTCTAGCTAAAGCTCAAGAACTGGGAATTACGAACACTTTAAATCCTACTAGCGATGATGTGGTCGCAAAAATCCATGCTGATTTACCAGCTGGCGTCGATATTGCCTTTGAATGTGCTGGAGTGCAAGCGACATTCGATACTGCTAATCAAGTAACTGCTTCTACTGGCTTAATTCAAGTGGACGCTTTATTTGGTCAGTCCATTACTTTGGATATCAATGATGCCATCATGAACGGTCACAATATCCATACCACCCTAGGCTATGAAAACTGTTTTCCCACAGTAATTAACATCATCAATAACCATCAAGAGCTTTTCCAGAAATTAATTACAAAGAAAATTCCGTTAGAACAAACTGTTGACGGAATTAAATCATTAACTACGGATAAATCACAGGTCAAAGTTTTGATTTCTCCCGAACTGTAAATAATTTATCAATCATCAAACCAAAAAATCCTTAAGCCCATTGAGCCTAAGGATTTTTATAATGCTATTTACATATTTAATTAATCTGCAAAGCCTTTGAATTGCCAATTATCAACTTCAGGCAAATCTGCACCATTTTCCCGAATATAATCATGATGCTTTTGTAACTTAGCATCCATTTGGTGACTAAAGTCTTGGGCTTGATCACCATAAACCAAGTTAGCTGCGTGTTGGGCTAAGTGGAAACGATCCAGTTCATTAACAACCCGCATATCAAATGGTGTCGTAATATCACCATTTTCCCGATAACCATGCGCATACATATTATGATTATTCCGTTCGTAGAAGATATCCCGTAATAAATCTTCAAAACCATGGAAAGCAAAGATGATCGGTGCCTTCTTGGTAAAGATGGCATCAAATTGTTCTTGACTCAAGCCGCGCGGATTCTTGCTTGGTACTTGCAACTTCAATAAGTCAACTACACTAACAAAGCGAATCTTCATTTCTGGGAAAGCAGCATGCAATAAATCAATCGCTGCTAAAGATTCCATGTTAGGTTCTGTGCCCGCCGCTGCAAAGACAATATCTGGTTGTTGACCGTGATCATTAGTGGCCCAATCAATGACTTTCACACCTTGTTCCACAATCTCCTTAGCTTCTGCCATGGAGTAGAATTGTGGCCGTGGTTGCTTAGAAGCAATGATTAAATTAATTACTTCTTGTTCATTCAAAGAATGTGCAGCAACTGCAATTAAAGTATTCGCATCGGCTGGTAAATACTCCCGAATATATTCCGGTTTCTTTTCAGCCAAATGAGTTAGAATACCCGGATCTTGGTGTGTATAACCATTATGGTCTTGTTGGAAAGAAGTCGAAGTTGAAATAACATTCAAAGCTGGGTACTTCTTCCGCCAAGGTAATTCGTTGGCCTTACGAATCCACTTGAAGTGTTGCGTCAACATTGAGTCAACTACCCGTAAGAAGGCTTCGTAACTTGAGAAAATTCCGTGACGACCAGTTAAAGTATAACCTTCCAACCAGCCTTCAGCTTGGTGTTCAGACAATTGTGCATCCAAAATTCGCCCAGCTGGAGCTTCAAATTGATCATTCGGCTTTTTAATGGGTTCCAACCATTGGCGCTCACTAGTTTCAAAAATGTGCATCAAGCGATTGGACATGGTTTCATCCGGTCCAAAAATTCTAAAAGTGGTTGGGTTAAGTTTAATAATATCACGTAAATAATTACCTAATTCCACCATATCTTGACCAATGACGGTGCCCGGTTGGTCAAATTTGAATTCATAATCATCAGGATTAGGCAACTTTAATGGTTTTGGATCTAAACCACCATTAGTAATAGGATTCATTGACATCCGTTGGTTACCTTTAGGTGTCAAAGCTTTGATTTCTGGCTTTAAAGTACCATTTTCATCGAATAATTCTTCAGGATGATAAGATTTCAACCAAGATACTAAGGCATCAGCATGTTCCATGTGGTTAGCATCAACTGGAATTGGAATTTGATGTGCTCTAAATGAGCCTTCAATTGGTTCATTATCCCAAGATTTCGGACCAGTCCAGCCCTTGGGTGCCCGGAAAATAATTACTGGCCAATGAGCCATTTTGGCATCTGCAGCTGCATTTTGACGAGCTTCTTGTTGAATGGAATGAATTTTTTCAATGGCTTGATCCATCGCAGCAGCCATTTCGGGATTCATTTTTGCTACATCGTCGCCTTCCACAAAAATTGGATCCCAGCCCATACCGGTAAAGTATTGTTTTAGTTCTTCATCAGTTTTTCGAGACAGAATAGTTGGATTTGAAATCTTAAAACCATTTAAGTTTAAGATCGGTAAAACAGCACCATCCGTCACAGGATTAATAAAGACATTAGAGAACCAAGAAGTGGCTAGTGGACCAGTTTCTGCTTCACCATCACCGATTACCGCCGCAGCAATGACGTCGGGATTGTCTAAAATAGCACCAACACCATGAGAGATTGAATAACCTAATTCGCCACCTTCATGCATGGAACCGGGAGTTTCCGGAGCAGCATGTGAAGCCACACCACCGGGGAACGAAAATTGTTTAAATAATTTTTGCATACCGGCTTCGTCAGCAGTGATTTCTGGATAAATCTCACTATAACTGCCATCTAAATAAGAATTAGAGACCATGACCTGTCCACCGTGACCAGGTCCTTCAATGTAGAACATGTTTAAATCATATTTATTGATCACACGATTCAAATGAGTATAAATAAAGTTCTGCCCTGCAATTGTCCCCCAATGTCCAATTGGATGAACCTTTACATCATCAGCTTTGAGTTCCCGCTTTAATAACGGATTATCCTTTAAATATAATTGACCAATTGAAATATAATTAGCCGCATCAAAATATTTGGTCATCAAATCAAAATATTCTGGACTACTGTAATCTGTCATTGCTCTTCCTCCTAAAAATAATTCGGTTGCAAATATTGTGACAATCAGCACTGCAAAATCTACTTCACTAAGAGCCCTTACATGATATTTATAAACCTTGCACAAACTTTTGTCAACCATTTTAAAAAATGGTACGACCCAATTATTTATTTAAATTAACGAAGGTGGCAAAATTCCAGTACTTATAGTGCAAACGCATGCTCGAATATTCAAACGGAATACCGTCATCACGAAAGAAAATCCCCGCCATAATGCCCACTGGTTCAGTCGGTTTTAACTGCAATAATTTTTGATCCGTCGGTGAAGACGGTTCGGCAGCCATATCTAAATACGCCCGATTAATCACCTCTCCTTTTTGTTCTTCTAAGTAATTAAACAAAGAATTTTCCAAAACTTTTTGTGAGAGATTAGGCAACAAGCGGACGGGTAAATAACTCGTCTCAATTAAAATTGGAATTTCATCCAGCTTGCGGAGCCGCTGAAATACATAAACAAAATCGTCGTCATTTAAAAATAAATTTTGTTGGATTTCCAAAGGCGGCTTTTGCACATCTAAACTTAAAACTTGAATTTGCTGCGTTTGTCCATTCTTAACCATGGCTGTTGTTAAACCAACATTGTCACCCGTATAATCTAGTGCAGTTTTATTTTTTAAAAATAGCGGATTAATAAAATTGCCTGAACCTTGTTTTTTAAAGATGATACCTTGATCAGCTAATAGTTGGATCGCCCGCTTAATTGAACTGCGGCTCACGGCAAAGCTTTCACTTAGGCTGCGTTCATCCGGCAATTTGAGATTAGCATAGTGATGGTGAGTAATGTTGCGCTTGATCGTTTGGGCAATTTGAACATAAATTGGTTTACTCATGCATTTTTCCATCCTTACTTTTGAAAGTTATCAAATCTATTATGCCATGTCAGGGTAAGCTTTTTCAAAATGAATCCGCGTCCATGAACAATCACCTCAAATTTATCAAAAGTCAAATAAAATATTTTCAGTAAAACTATTAGAATAATTATTACAATCTCACAAAAATAGAGTAAAATTACAATTATTAACTAGGTAATTCACAGAGTTGGTTCAGGGAGATGCTAGAATGATTGCCAAACGAAATTGGCTGATTATAAAAAATTCTTACTGCACGATTGCTTTCTTAATTGGTTTTATCTGCCTATTTACTAGCCATCTAACCCAAGCGGCTGTTAATTTGCCGCCAACTAACGTTCTGCAATCGAAAAGTATTAATTTACTTCCGACGCAAATTCAAAATCCACTGATCAAAGATAGTGAACCACTAGCTAGTTTGACTCCACCTAATGGTAACGCCGTCGATACCTCTTGGTGGAATTTTACTGCAACCACCGGCACTTTAACCATTAACCTAGATGCCTTAAAGCAAGACAGTACCAAATTTCAGCCGACTTACACAGATTCTGAAAATTACAAATATTATCCGTGGTATTATGCTTTAAACGGCAACTTGTCCCAAATCAAAACTGTGACTTTTCAAAATACCAGTAGTCAAAAATTTACCCCGCCCAATGATGATCTGGGTTGCTTATTTTGGGGAATGAGTAATTTGACCAAGATTAATGGTTTAGACCAACTCAACACTCATTATGTTGTGGTCTTTAGTAGTTTATTTAACGGTTGCCAAAGTTTAGATTCAACGCAAATGAATAAACAAATTGCTGCCTTAGATTTATCTGCCGCTAATACCACGACGAATATGTTTAAAGGCTGTACAGATCTCACGCAATTAGATTTAAGCTCCTGGTCAAAAAGCGCCAATGGTCTCAAGACTAGTAATATGTTTCAAAATTGCACTAACTTAACGACGATTAACCTAGGAACTAACTTTGCTAGCAATAATTTTACCGATATTTCGGGAATGTTTAGCGGGGACAGCGCTTTAACAACTATTCAAAATATTGAACAACTAAATGTTACCAATGCTGCAGATTTATCTAACCTGTTTAACAGTTGTCAAGCACTAACAACCCTCGACTTGAGTCGTTGGCAAATCGGCGCTCAAATCGGCACTAGCAATATTAAAACTATTAATTTAGCTAAAATGTTTCAAGGGTGTACTCATCTAACTAGTATCTCAGGACTTGAACAATGGCAGACTGATAAAGTCGGAGCTGCCAATGGTCTATTTGATCATTGTACTGCACTGAAAGACATCAACATCAGTACTTGGAACCTAGATCAAGCTACGAACCTTGGCAGTATGTTTTCCAACTGTTCAAGCTTACAAACCATTGCTTGCGCCAATTTAATCGGCAGTCAAAATAAATTTTTTGATAATCTTTTTTATAATGATTCTCAATTAGTCCAACTTGATATCGGCAAATTAAATATGAAATCCAGTACGGCGCAAGCCAATATGTTTACAGGAACGACTAATCTGTGTAAATTAACACTCAGTCCGTATTTGAAATTAGGAACCAGTTGCGGTTTACGAGCTGCCCCTGGAAATGGTAAGGCCTTTAGTACTGATCCCAGTGAAGTCAATCCTCAACATCTTTCGACGTCCGATAGTTGGCAAGAATTAGGAACTGGCGCCGACGACTATCAGGCCAATGGTCCTTTATATAGTAATAATGATTTAATAAAACTTTACCCAGGTACAAATAATCCCACAACCGTGAAAACTTACGTCTGGCAATCAGGCTGGTGGGGATTATCATTAACCACGGGCAACTTAGTTTTATTTGATGATGGCAATAATAGCGTCCATCAACCACAAGCAACGACCACTGATACTCAAAACTCACCATTAGGGACTTGGCCGTGGCAGCCTTACGTTGACCAAATCAAAAGTGCGAGCGTTAACGCGACCGTAAACACGGGGAAAGTGCTTTTCAGTAATGCCAGTGGCTTACTGGCCAATTGTAAAAATTTACAAACCGTTTCTAATCTCAATGATTTATCGATTGATAACGCCTCAATTGACCATCTTTTTTATCAGGATACTAGTCTGAAACAATTGGACCTAACTAATTTGGACACTACTAAAACGACTAATGATACTAATTGCTTGGCTGGTTTAACTAATTTATGGAAAATCACTTTAGGCAAGCAAACTAAATTAACGCTTGCTGCTAAATTGCCAACAGCTCCTGGCAATAATACCGCTTTTCCAGAAAATAATAACTATCAAAGTTTGACTAACAATTGGCAAGAAGTTAAATCAAGTGACACTAACATTTATCAACCTAGTGGTGCTCTTTTGACTAATGCTCAAATTGAACAACGGGCATTAGGGCAAGTTCAAACCTATATTTGGCAGCCGAGCTGGAAAGTCGTCTTATCTAAATATCCTCGTTCTTTATCACTCAATCACATTTATGATTATCGCGCGGGGTCTGCGCCCTTAGTAGGGCCACAAGAATTTGAAATTCAAGACAATCGTCCTACTCCTAACAATGACTGGCAATTAAATGCCAGTGCACGCCAAACTAAAGGTTCAAATGTTGCAATCTTATTTAACCAGCAAAGTATTATGAATCAAAACACTGTGATTCAATCTAGTAAAAATTTAACTGCAAATACGAGCGAGCAATATCAATGGAATTATCCTGCTAGTACCGGCTTTGGTGTTAGTTGGCAAAATGGTGTACAAAGACCGAGTTTAAACAATCAGTTTATTATTACCTACTCTCTAACAGATTCACTACATTAATTGAATAATAGTTTTCAAAATAAAAAAGTTGGAGTAACAACCAGTCTGTGACCGCAGCAATCCTTGTTAATACAAGCATTGGTCTCAGATTCTTGTTCTCCAACTTTTATTTATTCAGCGCTTGGTTCTAAAAAACTGTTCGTCGAATTTAACGAAAAATTATATTTACTCTAGCTTCAGCAGCTTGGATTCGCCACTAAAATCTTACTCAAGATGAGGTTGCCCTGTGGAGGCGGTTGTGCCGCCGTCAACAGTTAAAATTGTGCCCGTAATGTAAGCAGCATCACTGGATGCTAAGAACAATACTGCGGGGGCAATATCTGCTGGCCGACCTGGACGTTGTAAAGCAATCCGATTAATAAATGGTTTTAATTGTTCATCAGATTGTGCCATCCCCTTCGTCATATCTGTCAGTGTAAAGGCTGGCGCCACCGCATTCACTCGAATACCATCTTTACCCCAATCTAACGCTAATGATTTGACAAAGCCATTCACGGCATGTTTGCTGGCATTGTAAATGGATTGTTGCCAATCACCATTGCTGCCAGACACTGATGATACCGCAATTAATGTTCCTTTGGTTGCTTTTAAAGCTGAATAGGAAGCTTTCGCCAAATAGAAAAAGCCATCAATATTAGTTGCTCGAACTTTTTCCCAGTCAGCTTGTGTTAAATTAGCAATTTCATCGGCAGCAAAGGCGGCCGCATCACTGACCACAACATCTAACTGACCAAACTGGGAAATCGTTTTGGTTACCGCCATTTGTGCTGTATCCGGCTGGGAAATATCGCCAACAATGACTAAAGTTTTAGCAGCATCATAACCTTGAACAGTTTCTTCCAGTACCTTTTGGCGCCGACCTAAAACAGCCACTTTAGCACCATTATCTAAAAAGCCTTGCGCAATGGCGCGGCCAATACCACTGCCACCACCAGTTACTAAAACTACTTGATCATTTAAAGCGTATTTATTAGTCATTTTCAATCTCCAATTGTTATAATGAATTATTATTTTGTACTAAAAGAAAGGTCGTTTCACTCATGAAAAAAACCTACGAACAGTTACTCAAATGCAATTGTGCCACAGCGCAAACTTTATCTTTAATTGGTGGTAAGTGGAAAGTTTTAATCCTGAATCACTTAGCCGAAAAAAGCTATGGTTTTAACGAATTGCAACGTTCTTTATATGGCATCACCGCACATACACTGACCCAAACTTTAAAGGAATTAGTGGCAGACCAGCTCATCGTGCGCACCGATTTTCAAACTAATCCGCCCAAAACTCAATATTCTCTTTCCAAGACAGGGCAAGAACTCAAACCACTTTTAAGTGAAATTACTAAGTTTGGTGAAGAATATCCTGCTTTAAGTCTGAATTAATCTAGTTCGGTTAACCTTGCTTTCAAGAAACCGTGTGCTTTAATTGCTAAAGCTAGCGAATCGACATGGGCTGGATTTAGTTCCGCGTCTACCATGACCCAGCCGTGATAACCCTGCTGAATAAAATCAAACACTGGTTGAAAGTCCAAATCCCCTTGTCCGGGAACTGTAAAAGTATCATTTAAAATCGTCTTGCCGAAGGCCGAACCGGTTTGTTGAAACTTCTTCAGCTGCTTTACATGGACATCCTTTAGATGCAGATACACGATCCGGGCAGCATATTGCTCTAAAAGTGGCTGATAGGAACCATCTGAAACAAAAGCATGCCCTGTATCTAGCAATAGTCCGACTAAATGAGGATCAGTATGATCCATCAAGCGGGATACTTCCGCTATGGTTTGGACACCAGTTCCTAAGTGATGATGATAGGCAATTTGGACATCGTATTTTTGCGCTATTTTGCCAAACTCATTTAATCCTGAACACAATTGTCGCCATTGATCATCAGTAAAGATCGGTTTATCAGTAAAAATATTCTGGTCTGTTCGGCGTTGAATGGAATTAGTTTGCTCTGATAAGACTGTAAAATGAGCTTGCATAGTAGCTAATTTTTGACAATGCCGTTCAAAATCAAGACAGGATTGTGTGATGCCGTCTCGCAAGATAAAACTGCTAAACCACTGACCAGCAATTTTGATGGTTCTAAGATCTGCTTGTGCTTTCACTTGTTGTGCACTGGGAAAATAACCCGCTCCTTCGGTGCCTTGATAACCCGCTAAAGCAACTTCATCCAGAATTTGCCGGTAATCTGTCTTTTGCCCAATTTTAGGGTCATCTTCATTCCGCCAGCTAATTGGTGAAATCCCCAATTGCACTTGATACTTACTTTCAGAATTCATCAGCTTCACTTCTTTTCAACCAACTAATCCAACAAAATTTAATTATTATCTTTTGCAAAAACTTGGTCGTAACCGCCCATGGTTTCGGCAATTTGCTCTAAAAAGCTCGGTTTGATGCCCAAATCTTCCATGTCAGCTTGCACTAGCCGGTATCTAATCGCCTGTTCCTCATTGCTTTGCACTTTTTGCACCCATTTAGGTTCCCAAATGGACTCGTGCCCCATTGCTACCAGGTCAAATTCTGCACTGGCTGTTTGAACTTGTTGCGGTGTTTTGATGCCACCAACCACAATTAAGGGCATCGCCCCAGCAACTCGTTTCTGTATAGCTTCATTAACAATGACCGTCGATTTTGGATCACGACTTGGTGTTTTCCAAACATCGCCTTGCGAAACATGTAGATAGTCAATTGGATATTGCTTTAATTCATCAATTAATTGCAACGTATCATCTAAAGTGATCCCCGGATTTTCTAACTCTTCCGGTGACAACCGATAACCGAGCAAAAAGGACTTCGGCGCATATTGTTCAATTACCTGAGCAACCTCCTGCACAACGGCTAATGGGAATTTCATTCGCTTTTCTAGTGATCCGCCCCAAGCATCTGTGCGCCGATTAGAATGCGGAGAGAAAAATTGTTGTAATAAAAAGGTGTTAGCGCCGTGGACTTCCACGCCATCAAAGCCAGCTTGAATCGCTCTTTTTGTAGCTAAGCCAAAGTCCTTAATGGTTTGTTCAATCTCAGCAGGCGTTAATTCACGGGGCACTTGAGCATCTGGACGTTCTGCCGCTACAGCACTGGCACTAACTGGTTGTTCACCCCGCAAAATTTTGTTATTGGACATGCGTCCTGCACTAAAAATTTGAATGACAGCTTTAGTACCATTTTGCTTCATCGCAGCTGCTAAACGACTTAAACCAGGAATAAACTTGTCATCAGCAATACTCAATTCACCTTCAAAACCTTTACCTAAAGCATTGACGTTTGCTGTGGCTGTAATAAATAAACCTGCGCCACCTGTATGCTGAGCATAATAAGCAATTTCATCACTCGTGACCGTTCCATCTTCAAAGGACATTTGTTCTGTCATAGGCGGAATCACAATGCGATTTTTTAATTGCACAGCTTTATTTTTAAAATGATATGGTTGTAAAAACTTGTATTCAGTCATATTTATAATTGGCCTCCCTAGCTTCGTTTTGATCTGTGCCAGTAGTATAATTCATAAAGTTAGTCAATAACAGTACTGACTTTTTTGATACTATTCACTTCAACTTGTCAGAAGCTGACCCTTATCTTATGATGAAGCTAAGAGTTAGAGGTGATACCCATCGACTATTACCAAGTATACTTAGATATGTATCAATTATTTGGACCCCAATTTTGGTGGCCATCAAAATCCGATTACGAAACTCTAATCGGTGCTATTTTGGTGCAAAATACTAATTGGAAAAACGTTGAAAAATCGCTATGTAATTTACGTAGCCAGACTAACTTTGAGCCCCAATTATTATGTAATTTATCCTTAGAACAGCTGAAAATTTTAATTAAACCCAGTGGCTTTTACAACGCTAAAGCCCACACCATTCAAGCGGCGTTTCGTTTCTTACAACCCTATCAGTTCAATTTTCAAACCGTAGCCGATGAATTTCCGCAAGCTAAATTGCGTCAGCAGCTTTTAAAGATTAAAGGCATTGGCAATGAAACAGCTGACGCTATTTTATTGTATATTTTCAACTATCCAGTTTTTATTGCTGATGCTTACTCTAAAAAGATGATTTTCTACTTAGAAAACAAAGACGTACAAAAAAAGACCTATCGGCAAATCAAAAATTACTTAGAGCCACCGTTACTGGCGCATATGTCCGTCAAAGATTTTCAAGAGTTCCACGCTTTAATTGATGATCATTTATTCGATTATCTACATCAAAAACTGAATTAGACTGGTTGAAAAAAGACTAAGTTCCTTCAAAATATGAGTAAGGCAGATGACATGCAATCAATATCAAACGATTTGATACAACTAATTTTAAATTTATTATCAAAGGCATCCTGATTGGCATTTTAACAGGACTGGTCGTTGGTAATTTTCGCTTATTAATTGTTAAATCTTTAGCTACTTGGCTCAAACTTTACCAATTAGCCCATATCCAGCATTCATTCTTATTAGTTATTTTACTTATTAATGTTGCAATTGCCATCATCATTGGTTTATTAACTAAACGACAACCCCACATTATGGGTTCCGGTATTCCGGAAGTTGAAGGCCTATTAACTCAACGGATTAGCTTAAAGTGGTGGCCCATTCTTTGGCGCAAATTCATTGCTGGTGTTTTAGCAATCGGATCAGGGTTGTATTTAGGGCGTGAAGGACCATCCATTCAGCTAGGAGCGGCGGTCGGTCAAGGAATAGGTGAATACTGGGAACCATCAGCTAAAAATCAACGAATTTTATTAGCTAGTGGCGCTGCTGCTGGATTATCAGCGGCCTTTAACGCTCCGATAGCAGGGACTTTATTTATTTTAGAAGAAGTTTATCATGATTTTTCCCCATTAATTTGGATGACCTCCTTATCCGCTGCCATTAGTGCAGATTTAATCTCAATGAATATTTTTGGTTTAAAACCCGTTTTGTACATGGCTCATTTACCCGTGTTTCCCCTCCATTCCTACTACCATTTGTTATTTCTTGGTCTAATTCTGGGAATTTTCAGTTTTTTCTATCAAAGAATTTTATTACTGATGTCTTGGTTATACGCCAAATGTTTCGGCTGGTTACCCCGTATTTTTCATGGTTTAATTCCTTTGTTATTAGTAATTCCTTTAGGCTACTTTTTACCACAAACTCTTGGTGGTGGTAACAGTATTATCTTGAACTTAAGTAAATTGAAGTTGGGACTTCAAGCTTTACTGTTTTTATTATTATTGCGCTTTATTTTTTCGATGATTTCCTATGGCTCAGGACTAGCTGGTGGAATTTTTTTACCAATTTTAACTTTAGGAGCCATTACGGGCACATTATATGGCACTATCGCTGTCAAGTTAGGTTTACTGTCAACCAAATACATCGTCAATCTCCTAGTATTTGCAATGGCTGCTTATTTTGCCGGAATCAGTAAAGCTCCGTTTACTGCTATTTTATTAATTACCGAAATGGTTGGCTCTTTGCAACATCTCGTTCCACTAGCCCTTTTGTCGTTAGTGGCTTACATTGTTGATGATTTATTCGGTGGTGCGCCCATCTACGCATCCTTATTAGCCAAAATGACCATTCCGCAAACGCTCCACCAGATTAGTGGTCACCCCATACAATTTGAGTTACCAATCTCGACTGATAGTTCATTCAACGGTCAACAAGTGCGCGACATTCAGTGGCCGAAGGATTGTTTGTTAATCGGTATTCGCCAAGGCGCCAAAACCCTGATCGCTCACGGTGACACACTCATCATGGCGGGTGAAACCTTAATTATTCTGACCGATGCTAGTCAAGCCGACACAGTTAAAAACCTCTTGCATCAATTGGAATAATCTGCGTATTCTTGCACATTTTACTATTTCTGTTAAGATATCAATGATTATCAATTTTTTAATAAGTATTGGTTGGAGTTTCGACTTTCAAGAATTTGCTTTGGTTTGGGTTGCCAAAGACTTTTTTGAAAGTCTTTTTTTATGATTTGAAGGAGTTTGTTCGCTAATGAAGTTTATGAGTTCATTATGTTTAATCTTAATCACCACCACTATTTTAGGTCATCTTAGTAGTAGATTGCACCTCCCGACTGTTATCGGTGAACTGCTGAGTGGCGTCATTTTAGGCCCGGCATTTTTGCATTGGGTCCAGCCAAACAATTTACTTCAAACTTTTGCAGAGATTGGCGTCGTCTTGTTAATGTTCATGGCCGGGCTGGAAAGTGACTTATCGACCCTCCGCCGCTTTTGGCGTCCCAGCATTTTGGTTGCAGTATTGGGGATGATTTTACCAATTTTCACCGCTTATTTTACTGGCCGCTTTTTTCATTTTTCACGATTAGACAGCTTATTTTTAGGTGTGACATTTGCTGCAACTTCCGTTTCCATTTCTATTGTTGTTTTACAAGAAATGAACCAATTGACCAGTGCCGAAGGAGCCACGATTCTAGGTGCAGCGGTAGTCGATGATATTTTGGCAGTTATCGTTTTTAGCATCTTGCTTAGTTTTGTCGGCAGTCATGTTACAACTAGCACCCAGCAGCAACATTTACCGTTGACACTAGCACTTCAAGTTGGCTATTTGATAGTTTTATTAGTTCTTGGTCGGTGGGTAATTCCCTATCTGATGCAACTTAGTTCTCAATTGCTACTTCCCAATTCCGAAACTATTATGGCCTTAATGATTTGCCTTAGCTTAGCTGTTCTAGCCAATGCAGTCGGTTTAAGTGATGTTATCGGGGCCTTTTTTGCTGGCCTAGCTATCGGTCAAACTAACCATCAAACGAGTATCAATCACGAATTGCAGCCCATCGGCTATGCCATCTTTATTCCAGTCTTTTTTGTCAGCATTGGCTTGAATATTTCTCTATCCGGAATTCTGCAAAACATGGGATTATTTTTAGTATTAGCTATTGGTGGTATCATCGCAAAAATGTTAGGTGCTGGTTTAGGTGCGCGCTTAACTAAATTTTCTAGACATAGTTCTGCTATCATCGGTGCTGGGATGATCTCGCGCGGGGAAATGGCTTTAATTATTGCCCAGTTAGGACTACAGAGTCATTTATTCTCCAGTAATCGTTACTCAGCAATTATTGGTGCTATTATCGCCACAACATTAGTCGCACCGTTACTTTTAAAAGCTGTCTTTTCTCATCCCTAAAAGGTCAGCAACCATTATATAATAATCATTAAATAGCTAATCGAAACTAATTACCGTACCTCTCTCATAGAATAATCTGGCTATCACTGGTATAATTAGTCTCAAAATTCACTTTGAAATGGGGAATAATTGTTTTGTCAGACGCTCAGATATTTATCAACCTTATCTGGATTGTTGTCATCTTTGCGATTGCTTTCTTCTTTATTTTGGCTGAGTTTGCCTTAGTAACCACTCGCGTGAGCCAAATTGAAGATGCAATTGAAAATAAGCAAGGAAATCAAAAAAAATTACACCGTGCACTACACATGGTCAACAACTTAAATGAGTACTTATCCACTACTCAAGTGGGCACAACGGTGACCAGTTTAATTTTAGGTTGGATTGGTGAAGACACCCTACAATCTTTTTTTGATCAAGTTTTGGGTATTTCATTGAAATCTTCAACAACGCTTCACGCTATTAGTTCCGTGGTTGCTTTGCTTTTATTAACTTACCTGCAAGTGGTAATCACTGAAATTGTCCCGAAAAATATCAGTATTGATTTACCAATGAAAATGCTTCTATTAACTGTCACGCCACTACAAGCCTTTCACACCTTAGCCTATCCTTTCGTCTGGCTACTGAATATTTCGGCAACGGGCATTGTCAAAATGATCGGAATGAAGCCCGCTGACTCAGAAAGTGAAGTTTTTAGTCAATCAGAAATTTTACGTTTATCGCGTGATTCGGTCAGCAACGGCGAATTAGACAAAAATGACTTACTGTATATGCAACGGGCCTTTGATCTCAATGACAAAGTAGCTAAAGATATCATGATTGATCGCACCCGGCTTTATGTTGTTGATGTAACTGACACTGTCAATGAAGTCATTAAAGATTATTTACAGCAAGGTTTTTCACGTTTTCCAGTTGTGGCGAATAATAACAAAGACAAAATTTTAGGTTACGTTTATATTTATGATTTAGTGCGGCAAAAACAGGTTAATGGCCAGATTCCCATTAGTCGTATGCTGCGTTCCATTGTGACCGTGCCCGAAAATATGCCGATTCATAATATCTTAACGCAAATGATTGCCAAGCAAACGCCCATCGTCGTCGTCGTTGACGAATATGGTGGTACCAGTGGTATTGTCACTGACAAAGATATTTATGAAGAATTGTTTGGTACGGTTAAAGATGAAGTTGATAATGTTTCCGAAGAGTACATCATCAATAATCATGATGGTTCTTATTCAGTTAGTGGACAAACCACACTTTATGATTTTGAACGTTACTTCAAAGTTGATTTAGCTGAATTTGAAGACGTGGACTCCGTTACTTTATCCGGCTATATGCTCGATCAAAATCCGAACTTGCATTTAAACAGTATTGTCCAGTTAGATAAATTCACCTTTAAAGTGGTGGATTTCGAGCATTCTTATGTTAATAAATTTTTAGTAACTATTAATAAACCAGCCAATCAAAAGTCGGTTCCATCATCAAATGAATAATCGCACCATAACTTTAAAAATTAAAAGCATTACAATCAGAAATTAATCTTGATTGTAATGCTTTTTTAGTTGGTACAATTGAATTAAAATAATATTTTTAACCTAATTGACTTTGCCGAGTAGTGAGATAGCGTTTCGCCAGCCAACTAGAATACAAGACACTCAAGACAAAAACACTCAAAACAATCAGTAAGCCTAATCCCCCATTAACACTCATATTGCCACTTCCAGTCACTGCATTTTGGCACAAGTCCCACAATGTATGGATTAGTATCACTAGTAATAGATTATCGGTAATTAAATATAAAACAGCAAAGAAAACCCCAATGCCCGCCGCATCAATTGTCGATAAAAGTACTGCTTGCCAGTGCTGTGGTGCACTGAAAAGATTCATTACGTGCATTAAACCAAAAGCGATTGAAGAACTCCAAATCGCAAAGCCATAACCGGAATGCTTTTTAACATAAGACAATCCCAGGCTTAAAAATAAACCGCGATAAAGCAGTTCTTCCAACACTCCCGAACGAACTGAAAAGACTATTTGCTCCAGATTGGGCCACTGCCAAGTTTTGAGAGGATGAAGCCAAACTGCTGAATCCAAATAAAAGATAATGATAAAGAAAATAATCATGGAACCAAAGAGAATCCGCTTCTTTTTCAAGCCTGTCCAGTTCCATAAAATGATAGGTTTTAATTGTAATTCCTGAATAGAAATATAGATAAACGGAATGATCATAAAAACCATGCAAGCCAAGAGTGAATTTCTCCAAAAGAGCAGACTGTGCGGGATTGGTACCGCAGAATAAGTATAGCCTGCAAAAATATTAATCATGAATTCATAGACTAAAATAATCAATAATGGCAATACTACTATTAACGACCAGCGATGATGTGGCCGTACTAATGTGATAGTAAAAACACTACTAATGGATAATAATGTCATCAACAAGATGAGCCAGAACGTGCTGATAAAAAATGAGCTGTGTGCCAACCAAGTTTTCAAAACATAATTATTAATAAATACATCTTGCGTCAAAAGTACCAGCACAAACCATTGTCCCCAAAAATTAATTTGATTTAAAATATGGGAGTGAAAACGATGTGTTAATTTCGGTAACCACCGATTATCAAATAAATCAAATCTCAACCCGAACGCGATAAACACAATCCCAATTATTAAATAATTAAATTCCAATTGTTGTGAGAGCATATTGGTTCCTACACCCAAAAACAGCAATATTAAAAAGGTTGCTAAATAACTGAAGTTCATAAACGTTTTCCAACTTTGGTAATTCATCTTTGTTGCCTTCCTTCACATTAATCTTACTATCCCACAAATTATGCCAAAATTTTCCAGAATTAAAAGAATTTTCCACTAAGTGCTACAAAAATGAACATTGATGACACATTGCTGCCACTATTCAAACTTTGTTGCGCCTACATAATGAATCTGGAATCAAAAAATTTTATCATCAATTTAGACGAGTATTGTTTTATTCCAAACCACTTTGTCTTTCCTTAAGATAATTTATTTAACAATTTTTAGCAAGTACGTGCTTGCTTTTAAAAACGAATGCGCGTATGCTCTCCTATATCAAAATAAGGAGTTGAAATCATGCATTTGAAAAAATTTTTAAGTAATCGCGGCACTATCTTAGGTTTTCTAGTAACTTTATTGTTTGGAATTTTCGTTTTTTTGATTTATTTTACTGGTTATCAAGCCATGCCCAACAACTTGGACCAATTACCGGTGACTATTGTCAATCAATCCAAATCTAGTCACCAAATTAGTCAGCAATTAAAAAAGCAGCTTCCTTTCAAGCACATTCATGAAACTCGAGATCTCCAACAGGCGCAAGCTAATTTAGCAGCGCGCAAAACTTATTTAATTATTGATATTCCTACCAATTTTGCACAACAAGCACTGCACAATAAGCAACCACAATTAACCTTTTATGTTAATCAAGCCAATCCCACTAGTGTCAATACTAGTTTGAACACGGTAACTCAAAAAGTTAGCTCCCAGCTTACACGACAGCTAACTTTGAAACAGACTACTTTAAAACTAGCTCAACCACAATTAACTGCATTAAAGCAAACACTAGTCCAACAACAGCAAGCGGCCCAAGTAAAAGTTACCCAAGCCAAACAACAAATTGCTGCCGCACCAGAAGAACAGCAGGCCAAATTAACTGCCCAATTACAACAGCAAGTTCACCAGCAGCAACAACAGGCGCAAAAAGCAGCCCAGGCCAAAGCGCAAACAATTCTGCGAGCTGCCAAACAACAAGCACAAAAACAGAGCCAGCCTGTTATTAAAGTTCAACTACACACCACCAATCCCGTTAAACAAGGGATGAATTATTCCATGGCGCCCTTTTTCGCCACCATTGCTTTATTTTTAGGTACGATGATTGCCGCACTATTACTTTATGGAACTTATGCCAAATTCGCCCAACAGATCGGCCGTTTTCAAGCTTTTTTCCATATTGAGATTGTCTACTTGTTAATTTCTTTCGTTAATGGCGGCCTAATTTCCTGGTTCATGAGTGTCATGTTAAATCTCCACCAGCTGAACTTAGGATTACTTTGGTTGGTTCACAGTCTCTTCATGCTGACTGCATTTAATTTTACCAGTGTTATCTACTTTGCCATTGGTCAAATTGGCGTCACAGTAAATATTTTGCTCACGATGATTCAAGTAGTTTCTGGTGCGGGCATGCTGCCAGTGAGTGCTATGAATGGCTTTTATCGCACCATGCACTACATCTCACCGATGTATTACAATATTCAGGCGGATATGATTAATTTTTATGGCGGTCACGGTCTCAGCGCCAATATTCAAGGCCAGTTATTCTTATTAATTAGTTTGATTGTTTTGAATTTAATTATTATAATTATTCGTAAAAAACAACCATTTGTTGATTTAAGAAAGCTGAGTTAACTATGACAGACGATACCGACCAAAAAATTATGCTAGCGTTTGCTACATTAGCTAGTAAATATGGCTACCGTGGAACTACCACCCGCAAAATTGCCCAAGAAGCTGGCATTAACGAGAGTACTTTATTTCGCCATTTTCCAAACAAAAAGGCTTTATTAAAGTACTTAGTTGATAATTACATTAAGCAAATTCAAACAAATGCTAAGTCTTTTCAAATCAACGGTGATGTGCGGACTGATTTTCAACGCGCAATGCAAGATTACCGAAATTTTATTGACCAACACCAATTATCATTTTTAATCACGGTACGAGAGGGACATGAATTTCCAGAACTAGTTGATGCTAGCCAAAGATTTTTTGATACGCGCTATCGTCTGTTTGTCGATTTTTTTCAAGAATTACAACATCGTGGTCTTATTAAAAAAAACATTAACGTCGAAGCCGAAGTTTTGAATTTAATTTTGATGAACTTTGGCAGTTCCGTGTTGAAATATGACTTATCAAATATGACTATTGGTAGTCATGCTCCAACAGACAATACAGAGATTTTCTTAGATCATTTGATTGCGGACAAAGACTAGAATTGAACCATAAAACTACCCAAATATGAATTTTAAACTAAATAACAATGATTTAATCCAATATAAAAAGGCGTTCTTAAACTTATCAGAAAAGTTTTTGAGCGTCTTTTTTAGTTATTAAGAACCACATGTTCTAAATTCATTTTACAAATTGATATGATACTATTACAACTCGTAAATTTATGTTCCTCAAGTTGGATGAGTTATGAATTAAAACCATTATTGTTCGTTTTTCTGGAGCAGATTGAGCATAAGAATAATTTTGATTAACTACTGCAAAACCATTTTTTACAGCAATTGGATTTTGGCCGCTGCACATTGCTCTTGCATTTCTTCAGGCCAGACACTAGCTTGCACTTCACCAATATGTGCTTTACCTAACAATAACATGCATAAGCGGGACTGCCCGATACCACCACCAATCGTTAATGGTAACTCGTTATGCAAAATACCTTGGTGATACGGATATTTTAACCGGTCAGTTGCTTTTTCATGTTCCAACTGACTTTGCAGCGATTTTTCGTCAACCCGAATCCCCATACTGGACAACTCTAAAGCAGCTTGCAACGGTTCATACCAGAATAAGATATCCCCATTTAATTGCCAATCATCATAGTCTGGCGCCCGGCCGTCATGTTTTTGACCATTGCTTAATTCACCGCCAATTTTCATTAAGAAAACGGCGCCCAATTCTTTACAAATCGCGTTTTCACGTTCCCGGGGCGATAAATCTGGATAACGGTCTAATAACTCTTGTGTAGTAATGAAATGTATTTCATCAGGCAAATGATAAACCGCTTGTGGATAACGATACCAGACTTCATCTTCTAAATGCTTCACTACTTTAAAAATTAACTTAACAGTTTGCTTTAATGTATCTAATGTGCGTTCTTCGCGCGTAATTACTCGTTCCCAATCCCACTGATCAACGTAAATCGAGTGAAAATTATCCAAATCTTCATCTTTGCGAATCGCATTCATGTTTGTATATAAACCTTCATGAACTTGAAAACCATATTTTTGTAGTGCTGCGCGCTTCCACTTAGCTAACGAATGGACAATCTCAATTGAGTCATCAGGATAATCTTTCATCTTAAACGCTACCGGAGTTTCCACGCCATTTAAGTTATCATTCAAACCGGTGCCATGTGGTAAGAACATCGGCGCACTTAATCGCTCTAAGTGCATGGCTGCACCAAATTCGGTTTGAAAAGTTTCCCGAATATACCGAATTGCTTTTTCGGTTTCTCGAACTGATAATTTTGGATCATAGTCTTTCGGAATTATTAATGTCATGGAAATATCCTCCTTAATTAATTATCAATTAAATAAAACTAAAAAAAAGCCCTTCATCCCAATCAAGGGACGAAGGACTCGCGGTACCACCCTAGTTGCTTTGCAGCCAACTCAAACACGTACAAACATACGCTATGGATGATAACGGCCATTACCGGCAAACCTTACTTAACTAGTATTTTCAGGCCTACAACTGACGAAAGTGTTTTTCAAATAGTTAATTCTGGTATTGGGTTCTCACCGCTCCCAACTCACTGTCCAGTTCAACTATTTTACTCCTCTTTCTGAATGTTTTTAGTTTTTATGGTTATCACTATAACACCAAAAATTAAAATTGCAAGATATATATTAAAAATAGATTAGCAAAAAATGTTATTTAATAGCTATATTATTATCTTCAGACACGTTTGAAAACGTTTTTTATTTTGCTATAATAGTTTGTATTATAAACCAACTTAATTACAAAATAAAAAAGAGGAAGAACCATGAAAAAAATTTCAACTGGTTTCATTTATTTTTTTGGTGCATTAGGTGGATTACTTTTCGGTTACGATACAGGCGTTATTTCTGGAGCCATTTTATTTATTCAAAAGCAATTCCATTTAAACAGTTGGCAACAAGGTTGGGTCGTTAGTGCCGTCTTAGCTGGAGCAATCATTGGTTCGGCAATCATTGGACCACTTTCTGACAAGTTTGGCAGAAGAAAACTATTGTTATTATCATCTATTATCTTTTTTATCGGAGCTATTGGTTCAGCATTTTCGCAAGGATTTTGGAATCTGATTATTTTTAGAATTATTTTAGGGATGGCCGTTGGTGCGGCCTCAGCTTTAATCCCCACTTATTTATCAGAATTAGCACCCGCAGAAAAACGTGGTACCGTCTCTAGCTTATTTCAATTAATGGTAATGATTGGTATTTTTATCGCATATGTCACCAACTATTCCTTTTCCGGAATGTATACAGGCTGGCGTTGGATGTTAGGTTTTGCTGCTATTCCTGCTACAATTCTATTCTTTGGTGGATTATTATTACCTGAAAGTCCCCGCTTTTTAATCAAAATTCAACATGAAGATCAAGCTAAGCAAATTCTCTTAAACATGAACCATGGTAACCAGGCTGCTGTAGAAACGGAACTCAATAACATTCATGCTGCTGCTCAAATTAAGAGTGGTGGTTGGAGCGAATTATTTAGTAAAACAGTGCGTCCGGCTTTAATAATCGGTATTGGACTGGCTATTTTTCAACAAATTATGGGGTGCAATACTGTTTTATACTACGCACCAACAATTTTCACCGATGTAGGCTTTGGCGTTTCTGCAGCATTATTAGCACATATAGGCATTGGCATCTTTAATGTTATTGTAACTGCCGTAGCCGTCATTATAATGGATAAAATTGATCGTAAAAAATTATTGAATATTGGTTCCGTTGGCATGGGGACTTCATTATTTATTATGAGTTTTGCCATGAAATTTTCTGGAAAATCACAAATTGCGGCAATCATCTGCGTATTAGCATTAACTATTTACATTGCTTTCTTCTCAGGAACCTGGGGACCAATTATGTGGATCATGGTTGGTGAAGTCTTTCCATTAAATATTCGCGGTTTAGGCAATTCATTTTCTAGCGTCATCAATTGGACTGCCAATATGATTGTTTCGTTAACTTTTCCTTCTTTATTAAACTATTTTGGTACTGGTAGTTTATTTATTGGTTATGGAATTCTTTGCTTCGCAGCTCTTTGGTTCGTGCACAAATACGTTTTCGAAACCAGAAATCGCAGTCTGGAAGAAATCGAAGCAACTCTAAGAAGCAAAAGCCAACAATCTATTCATTAGTTAAAAATGTAAGCCCTTTATTATTGCTTGACTTATAAAAATAAAAGATGTATTTTAGTAATTGAATTAAGTTGGTTTTTTATACAAACTAATTAATTGGGAGGAATTTCTCATGAGTTATTGGAATATTGATAAAATAAAATATGTTGGTCATCAAAACAATACCAAATCTACTCTCGGATTTCGTTACTATAACCCTGACGAAGTGATTGCTGGCAAAAAAATGCGGGATTGGTTACGTTTTTCGGTTGCTTATTGGCATACCTTTGATCAACGACTAGTTGATCCTTTTGGTGATGGTACTGCTATTCGCCCCTATGATAAATACACCGATCCAATGGATAATGCCCTAGCCAAGGTTGACGCTGCCTTTGAATTATATGACAAATTAGGCGTCGATTTTTTAGCATTTCATGATCGTGATTTAGCTCCTGAAGGCGATACCCTAAGGGAAACTAATAAAAACCTTGATAAAATCGTAGATAAGATTGTTGAATACCAAAAAACTACTGGCATGAAAGTTTTATGGAATACTTCTAATATGTTTACCAACCCGCGCTTCGTTGCTGGAGCCGCCACTTCACCATACGCCGACATTTATGCCTATGCCGCTGCTCAATTAAAGCATAGTTTGGAAATTGGCAAGCGTGTTGGTTCTGAAAACTATGTATTTTGGGGTGGGCGTGAAGGCTACGAATCACTTTGGAATACTGATATGAAAAAAGAACAAGAGCATATCGCCCACTTCTTCCATATGGCCAAAGATTATGCTAAAAAAATTGGATTTAATGCTCAAATGTTATTAGAGCCTAAACCAAAAGAACCAATGACCCATCAATATGACTTTGATGCTGCCACTACCATTGGCTTTATGAAAGAATATGACTTAGATAAAGACTTTAAATTAAATCTTGAAGGCAACCATGCCAACTTAGCTGGACACACTTATCAACACGAAATTCGAGTGGCTAGAGATGCCGGACTGTTAGGATCACTTGATGCTAATCAAGGAGACAAGTTATTAGGATGGGACATTGATGAGTTTCCATCTAACTTATATGAAACTGTTGCCGCAATGTACGAAGTTGTTGAAAATGGTAGCATTGGACCACATGGTGGCTTAAACTTTGATGCTAAGCCGCGGCGCTCTTCTTTTGAAGCTAACGATTTATTCTACAGTCATATTGCTGGTATGGATACCTTTGCTGCTGGCTTAAGAGTTGCTGTTAAGCTCAAGGAAGACAAAGTTCTAGAAAACATTGTGTCTGAACGCTATAGTTCTTATCAAACTGGTATTGGCGCAGAAATAGAAAATGGAACTGCAGACTTCAATAGTTTGGAACAATATATCATTGATAAGCCACAATCCGAATTAAGGGCTGCTACATCATCTGACCATCTGGAACAAATCAAAGATATCATCAATCAATATATCATTTCTACTTTGAGTGAATAAATTAATCAAGTTAAAGACTGAGACTGTAAAGATAAAAAGTGCCTAAAAGTTTATGTAACAACCTTTTTACCTTGAAGTCTCAGTCTTTATTATTTTCAAGGAGATGAGTTTCATGGAAAAGTATGTATTAGGAATTGATCTAGGAACTAGCGCAGTTAAAGTATCGGCCGTATCTCAAGATGGAATCATCATTGCACAAACCAGTTCTTCATTTGCAGTTAGTCATCCCCGGCCAGGTTTTAGTGAGCAAGACCCCAACTTATGGGTCACGGGCACCAGCAACGCGATTCAAACATTGCTACAATCTTCTCCCATTCAAGCAAAACAAGTTGAAGGCTTAAGTTTTTCTGGACAAATGCATGGCTTAGTTTTATTGAATAAACAAAACCAAATCTTAAGACCAGCCATTTTATGGGACGACACTCGTACTACTTCGCAATGTCAAGAAATTATGCAAAAAATGGGGCCACGTTTTATCGATATAACTTATAACAAACCGCTAGAAGGTTTTACTTTGCCTAAATTACTTTGGGTACAAGAGCACGAACCAGAAATCTGGCAACAGGCCCAACTTTTTTTATTACCTAAAGACTACTTACGCTATCAAATTACTGGTAATCTAGCAACTGATTATTCTGATGCCACCGGTACCGTCATGCTCGACGCTCAAAAACAAAATTGGAGTTCAGAAATTTGTCAAACATTTAATATTCCACTGAGTATGTGTCCTCATTTAATACCATCCACAGCCTTTACTGGGTTCATAACACCAGCTTTTGCTCAAAAAACCGGCTTACAGACTACTACTAAAACATTTGCCGGTGCTGCTGATAACGCTGCCGGTGCTATTGGTGCAGGTATTTTAAAGCCTAATATGGTTTTATCAAGTATTGGTACATCTGGCGTAATTCTCAAATACGAAACTGACAAAACCAATTATCAAGGCAAACTTCAATTTGAAAGCCATGGCATATCTAATTCTTACTACTCTATGGGTGTTACTTTAGCAGCAGGTGATTCCTTTAATTGGTTTAAGCAAACTTTTTATCCCAATAATAGCTTTGAAGATATGACTGCTGATGCCCAGCAGTCAACTCTGGGAGCTAACGGATTGTTATTTACTCCTTATTTGGTAGGCGAACGTACTCCTTATGCCGATTCACAGATTCGTGGTAGTTTTATTGGCATAGATCGCAATCACAAAAAACAAGACTTTGTGCGAGCGGTTATGGAAGGTATCACATTTAGTCTACAAGATTTATTAGATATTTATACTCAAAATAACTGTCAGTTTGACACCGTAGTCTCAATTGGCGGTGGTGCTAAAAGTCAGTTATGGTTACAAATGCAAGCAGATATTTTTAATAAAAAAGTTGTTTGCTTAACGACAGAACAAGGTCCTGGATTAGGAGCAGCAATGATTGCCGCAGTAGGCTTAAAGTGGTTTGACAGCTTTAATAACTGTGCTAACACTTTTATCCATCTTAATAAAAGTTATACCCCTCAGCCAGATAACGTTCAACAATATCAAGCTTTACATCAAATCTATCAAGAAGTTTATCCCCAAACTAAAAAGATCAGTAAGGAATTACTCAAATTTAAGCACTAAAGTTATTTATAAAATCTTCAAGCGTAAGAATGATTGCTTGGAGATTTTTTAGTTAATAAAGAATATTTAGAACAGCATTTTGTCATAGGGGCCAAAAAACACTTTCTATATATCTTTTTTTTAAAGTTGTATAATTAAACCAACTAAATTCTAAAGAAAGTGTAGGAAAAGCATGAGCAAAATTGCTAGTCGTAAGGCTTTTCATCAAAATAATATCAATCGTGTTTTACAGCAAGTCATTAATAATGGTCCTATTTCTCGAATTGAAATTGCCCGCAATTTAGAACTTAATAAATCATCAATTACCGCTCTATACAATGAAATTGAACAAGTAGGTTATTTGAAAGAAGTTGGTAATGGCTCAGCCTCCAAAAATGGCGGTCGAAAACCCGTTTTAGTTAGTTTAAATGAAAAGTTTGGGTATACCATCAGTATTGATATTGGTTATCGACACCTCCACTTTATGGCTAACTACTTGAATGGCAGTATTGCTTACTACCAAACTAAGGAATTAACTAAGCATAATATTCAAGACATTCTCAAATTAATCGATCAAACCATTGATACGTTTATAAAACAAGAAACTGAGACTACCAATGGGTTATTGGGGATTTGCTTTTCCATTCATGGTGTAGTTTTTCAAAATAAAATTCTCAAATCACCATTTTTAAAAATGGACAATATTGATCTAGTTCAAAAATACCAAACCAAATATCATGTTCCAGTTATTTTAGAGAATGAAGCTAATTTATCAGCCGTTTATGAACGTGATTTTAACGAAGCTAAAAATGAAGACAATATTTTATGTATTAGCATCCACAAAGGAATCGGTGCCGGAATTATTTTAAATCGGCACCTTTACTATGGTTCCAATGGTGCTGCCGGTGAAATCGGTAATTCCTTAATGTTTACCCATCACAATCAATATCAATATGAAAAAGTTGAACAATATTGCTCAGAAGACGCCATCTTAGACACTGTTAAAGAACAAAAACAAGTATCTTCTTTTAATCGCCAAGACCTCGAACAATTACTCCAACAAAACGATCCAGAAGTTCAAGCAGTTTTGGATTCTTTTATCACCTCCATTGCTCGCATTATTTTTAATGCAGCGGTTTCTTTTGCACCAGAAAAAATATTTATTAATTCTCCGCTAATGGAAGAACTGCCAAGTATTTTTAAAGCAATTCAAGCGACCACCAGTGAGTTAAAAATGATTCCTAGTTTACAATTAACTAAGCATTCACACCATGCTATTTTATTGGGAGCATGCTCGTTAATTACACATCACGTTTTAGATTTAGATCAATATGACTTGATTCTGAATAACACTAATATTGATTGATGATCCTGTTCAAGATTTGTTTTTGAATTAAAAATAAAAGACTAGAGCACATTGTAGAAGTTAGATATTATCAGATTAAACCATTCAACTTCTAAACCACTTTGTAACTCTAGTCTTTTATTTTAAGATTGAATTTCTAACAACTCAATCCAACTATTTTTTAACTGATTTAATACACAAAATTGAAATTCCACCAATTAAGGAAAAAGCAAATGAAACAATAAAAATGGCTGAAAAATGGAACCAAGAGATAACCGCCGCCGCAATCACTGGTGCTAAAGCTTGAGTAATAGTATTACCTAAATTATAAATTCCTAAGAAAAAGGCCACTCGATTCTGATCCGGGATAACTTCCAGATTTAACAAATTATCTAAAGAGTTCCAAATACCCATTCCTAATCCGGCAAACAATGAGTAAATTACAATTCCAGCCGTATTACGCACTAAGAATAAGGTCAAAGCACCAATAGCTAAGAAAATCGTTGAGAAACCTACTGGAATTTTTAAAATTTTCAATTTATCAGAAATAGGGCCAGCAGTAAAGCCCATCAAGACACCCAAAATCACCATAATAGTATTAACTAACTGAATGGAAGATTGCGTTTGACTACCACGATGTAAAAAATCAGTCATAATATACAAAATATAACCTGTAATCGCAAAATTGCCGATACCTTGAAAAAATTTACCAATTAATCCTAAATAATAATCGCGACCAACAGACCAAACAGGAAAAATTGCCTTAACTTCTTTCCAAGACCAATGATTATGTGTTTTATCTTTTTTAGAAACTTCAATTTGCTCATCCAAATTAGATGGTTCATGAACAATAATCGTCGCAACTGTAGTTCCTACAAAAGTAAAGATACCAAAAATCAAAAATCCTAATTGGTAATGGCTTAAAAACATTGCTCCAACAATATTAAAGGCATTATTCCCCAAAGCCATCCCTAAGCCACCATAAGCCGAAGAAGCAGTTCCCTTTCCTTCTTCAGGAGCTAAATCTAACCAAGCCACCATTGGTGCCACAATAGTATTCAAAGCAATTTGTCCTAAAATCCAAATCACTAATAACTAAGGAATACTCTTGGCAAAAGATGCCATAATCATTAAGATCATGAACGCTAAAGATCCTCCAAAATCCAAGGTGCCCGCTTGCCGAAACGTGAACGGGTGCGATCAGATAAGGCCCCAGCCACCATATTAGATAAGGCGGCTGCAATCATACCACAAGTTGAAAATAACGCCACAATATTCACCTTATTAGCTGCATCTAAATGCTGAATAATTGCCGGTAAAAATAAACTATTTAAAGTTACATATGGTCCTAACCAACTAGCTGGGCCAATAATCAATCCTGGAACTAAACGTTTTAAAGGAATCGTTAATTTTTTCATAGGTCATCTTACTCCTCTTTAAAATTTTCAACGCGATAATAATCAAAATCCGCAAACGACTGATGTTGGTAAGCATCTACTGCTCCGATAAAATTAAATAATCCTGTAAAACCACCAATTTCACCAGGTTCTCCATTAACGCCTTCATCTGATAGATAAGTAACATCAATCTGATTTTCCAAAATTTTCCATGATTCATTCGTTGAAAAACGGTAACTAACAGTCACCATTCCTGCTTGATACTTCAATTTGAGCTCAATATGCCCCGCAGTTATCGCTACTTCATTAAATAGATGATCAATGCGTTCACCTAATTTGGCTTGTAAAATTCTTAAAACTACACCTTGTTCATCGTCAGTTTGACATAAGCGTGCGTACAACCAGTTATTAGAGTCATAATAAAGTCCTAAACCAGCCGTTTGCGAATAATGCTGTGGTTGAAATCGCAGACTAGTCTGTACCTCATAATTAAAGGAGGTTGCACGAGTCGCCATAATAGATGGATCGTCCTGTGAAAAGAATGAATTACGACCATAAATGCGCAAATGACCTGGATTATCAGTCGTATTAACCCAATCAGAACTCTGTTCATGATAAGGTGTCATAAAACGTAAATCATAAGTCTTTTGTTCAAATTCATCTTGAAAACTATCATGATCATATTGAACAGCAGTGGTTCCTTTCGGAGCAGCAACTTTAATTTTGGCTAAGTTAGAGCCATCTGCCATTTCTAACCAATCTTCTTGATTCCAAACCATTTTTTGTAAGGAAGTTTCACGTCCTAATGGATTTAACTTAGTTGTTGGTAAAGGCCGTGACATCAAATGTGCTAAATACCATTCATGATTAGGAGTTTCAACCAGTGAACCATGGCCTGCTTTTTGCATTGGTGAATTGGGATTATACATTTCAAAATGTCCCGCGTCAGGATCGCCTAGAGAGAAAAGATGATGTGGCGAAGACGTAATAATCGGTTCGCCTGTCGGGTTAGGTTGATATGGACCAAAAATCTGTGATGAGCGACCAATTTCAACTCCATGAGCATAACCAGTTCCCCCCGCAGCAATTAATAGATAATAATAGGAATTATGCCGGTAAATTTGTGGTGCTTCGGCACATCCTCTAGTCGTAAAGTGCGTCGCAACTCGATGCCATGGACCAACTTTGCAAGTTGGCAAATCAATCTGCGCAATGACAATATGTCCTGGAGCTTGAAAACCAGTACGACTTTCCCACTCTAAAATAGAAAGATAATGTTTGCCATCAGTATCATGAAATAAGGCTGGATCAAATCCAATGGATGTCACATAAGCTGGTTTAGTCCACGGACCAGTGATTCTATCAGCCGACATAATATAGGAATCCGCGTTAAATTCACGACCAGCCATATTTTGCATATGCGAAAAAATTAACCAAAATTTCTGTTGGTGTTCATCAAACGATAGATGTGGTGCCCAAATACCAGCTGGTGTATTAGTTCCTCGCAAATTAATTTCTCCAGCTGTTAGTGCATAAGAAATTAGCTGCCAATTTACTAAATCTTTGGAGTGAAAAATTTGAATAGCTGGATTCCAATGAAAAGTGGAATTAGCAATGTAATAATCGTCTCCCACTCTAATGATCGAAGGATCTGGTGCCATTCCCGGAATAATTGGATTATTAATCTCTGACATAAAAACTCTCCCCATTAAAAATATTGATTAATAGCATAATCTGGTTATTAATTAACTGAAATCATGCTATAATGAAAGCGATTTTGTGTCAATTGATTTAGTTTGTTTAGTAAATAAATTAACATTAAGATGTAAGAATTGTCACTTTTAGAAAGGTAATGAAAATTTTGGATCATCATGAAAATGTTATTCCCAATTTAAAAATTGGTGTGCGCTTTTATGAATCAGACGTCACTATCAATGGTTATGTACCCTTTCACTGGCATAGTAGTATTGAATTAGTTTTTGTGATGAAAGGCAAACTATTATTTAACTTTGACGGGCAAACTCATCCGGTATATCCTAATCAATTTATTGTAGTTTCTTCCGGTGTTATTCACGATGTCACTAATACGCCCAATCAATCACTAGTTTTACAAATACCATTACAATTCATCGAGCCTTACCTGACACATCCGGAAAAGTTAAATTTTCAAATCATTGATAACAATTCCCAGCCTGCACAAATAATTATGGCTCTACTTAAGCAATTGAATACCATCGTTCAAACCAAGACTCCCAGCACTAATTTAAAGATTGGAACGATTATCTTGCAAATAATGCAACAATTAATCGACAATTTTGCTCAAAGTCAAGAACAAACATCGGAAAGCACTAGTTATTTAAAAGACATTATCGTTTACATTAATAATCACTTTACACAGCAAATCAAGGTCCAGGATTTAGCCAAAATGTTTGATTACAACGCCAGTTATTTATCCCGCTTATTTAAACAGCAAACCGATATCACAATTACACAATATATTTATAAATTAAGATTAACCGCCTTTTATCAGGATTTAATTGATACTGATTTATCTATTAAAGATCTTATGAATAAATATGGTCTCAAAAATCCTAGAACTACTCGAAATCTTTTTAAAAAAATGTATGGTAAATTACCTATTCAAGTTCGCCAAGAACAAACATCTCTTTAGTTTTACATGATTTAATTTTTTTGAGAGATAGAAAAAGTTTCAGAATAAGTATTTAAAAACAAGCAAATTAGAATTGCCCATATGCCATTTTAATTTGCGCAATTTCCCGGGAAAATTTGCTGGTAGCACTCGCTATTTTTAGCTATATTTAGATTAAAAAAGCAAGGAGCCTTAACCTATGAAAATCCAATTTGCAGCTCAACTCTTACAATTAAGAAAAGAAAAAGGAATCTCACAAGAACAATGAGCTCAAAGTTTAAATGTTACCCGCCAAACCATCTCCAAGTGAGAACTTCAAGAAGCTACTCCTGACCTAAATAAAATCCAGGCGATTGCCGCTTGTTTCAAGGTACCTGTTGAAGAACTGCTCTTTGGTTCAGATTTTAAAAATAAAACTATCCCTGTATCTAAAAACAAAAAGCGCTCTCAGCCTATTAATAATGGTTGGGAATTTTTAGCTCGATATTTTTGGAACATTATTATTGGTGTTTGTGTCTTGGCATTTGCTTTATCATTTTTTATCTAAATTAAGAAAAAAATTACCTCGTTCTGTTGCTCAGATCACACAATTACTAACAATTCCGATTTAAAATCGATTACATCATGGAAATGATTGTTCCATTTTCAGAATTACGGTACAATGTGTCTGTAGGTTGTACATCTAGGAGGGTATTTAAATGGCTTATTTAGATAACGGTAATCAAATCTTTAAAGACGCACGGAAAAATCATTATGCTGTTGGTGCTTATAACACTAACAACGTTGAATGGACACGCGCTATTTTGCGGGCTGCTGAAGAAACAAGAACTCCATTATTAATTCAAGTTTCTACTGGCGCTGCTAAATATATGGGTGGTTACAAATTCGTCAAAGACATGGTCGAAGATCAAATGGATTCCATGAACATCTCCGTTCCAGTTGTTTTGAACTTGGATCACGGTGACTATGACTCAGCCATTGAATGTATCAAATTAGGCTATTCATCAGTTATGTTTGATGGTCATGCTTTACCAACAGAAGAGAACTTGGCTAAGACCAAAGAAATCGTTAAGTTGGCTCATGAACGTGGTATTTCTGTTGAAGCTGAAATTGGTAAAATCGGTGAAAACCAAGGTGCTGAAGGTGGCGAATTAGCTTCTGTTGAAGATGCTAAAGCCTTTGTTGCTGCTGGCGTTGACAAATTAGCTTGTGGAATTGGTAATATCCACGGTGTTTATCCAGAAGGCTGGACGGGCTTAAACTTTGACCGTTTGAAAGAAATCGCTGATGCCGTTGATGTACCTTTAGTTTTGCATGGTGGTTCTGGTATTCCTGAAGAACAAATCAAGAAGGCGATCTCTCTTGGTATTTCTAAAGTGAACATCAACACAGAATTCCAATTAGCTTTCCAAGAAGCTACTCGTAAATACTTTGAAGAACACAAAGATGAAGATAAAGCTAACAAGGGTTATGATCCTCGTAAGTTACTTCTTCCTGGTGCTGAAGCTATTACTGATTCCATGAAGGAAATGATCGGTTGGTTAGGTACTCCATCAATTGATGAAGAATTAAAATCTGCTGCCTTTGATCGTAGCTCCTTAAACGAAGAATAATAACAATTAAATTTATTGACTAAACGCAACTGGCAATTTTTCAGCCAGTTGCGTTTTTTGATTTGGAAATTCGATAAAAACCGTGAAACCTACTGTATTTCTTCAGGAATTGGCTTAAAATATAGGTGAAATAAATAATTAAGAGAGGCTTATCATGAAACCACACCGAAAAAAAGGTTCTTGTACAACAATTCTAGTCGGAAAGAATGCATCCATTGATGGTTCGACCATCATTGCGCGCAATGAAGACGGTAATGCACCGCTGCATCCACAAAAATTTGTTTACGTGAAACCTGAAGATCAACCGCATCATTATCAAGCTGTTTTAAGTAAATTCAATTTGGATTTACCAGCCAATCCGTTAGGCTATACTTCCACTCCGGAAGCTGTTAGTGGTCACGGGCTCTGGGCAGCGGCAGGGATCAATAGTGAAAATGTCGCTATGAGTGCTACAGAAACGATTACCACCAACAGTCGCATTTTGGGGCTGGACCCCTTAGTCGACGATGGCTTAGGAGAAGAAGATATCCCCACCATTGTCTTGCCCTATATCCACAGTGCGCGCCAAGGAGTAGAACGTTTAGGACAATTGTTAGAAGACTACGGCACCTATGAGACTAACGGCATTTGCTTTGCCGATAATGATGAAGTTTGGTATTTCGAAAGTATTGCCGGTCACCACTGGGCCGCAATCCGGATTCCTGATGATTCTTATGTAATTGCTCCTAATCGCTTTAACATTACTGATTTTGATTTTCAATCGCCCGATACCCTCTGCTGTAGCGATTTAGAGGACTTAATTGAACAAAACAACTTAAATCCCGATCCCGAAGGCTATAATTTACGTCATATTTTTGGTAGTGCCACTATCAAAGATACTCGTTACAATAATCCTCGTGCGTGGTTCGGACAAAAATATTTCAATCCCGAATTTCAAACGACACCAATTGATCAAGACTTGCCTTTTATTTGTCAAACAACGAAAAAAATCAGCATTGAAGATGTCAAGTTTGTCTTAAGTTCCCATTACCAAAACACGCCGTATGATGTTTATGGTACAACCAATAGTGCGGAACAAAAGAAATTATTCCGGCCTATCGGCATCAACCGCAATCAAGAGTTACACATTTTACAGATTCGCAATAATGTTCCTCAAGAAATTGCCAGTGTTCATTGGTTAGCCTTTGGCCCCAATACTTTTAACGCAGTAATTCCTTTTTATGCTAATATTAATGATACTCCAGCAACTTATCGCGATACCACTGACCAATTTGATCCTCAAAAAATGTACTGGTTAGCTAATACTTTAGCCGCTTTTGGTGATGGACATTTTAATTTGGTTGAAGATTCCGAGAATGCTTTCGAACAAAAAACGGTCGCCGCTTGTCGTCATTTACAAATTCAAGCCGATCAACAAGCGATTAAAGAAAGTGATGTCCCCAGTTATTTAACCCAAGTTAATGACCAAATGGCCCAAATTTCTTTGACCAATTCGACCGAATTATTAGGTGAGATGGTGGGCTTAGTGGCTCCACGGATGAATTTACAATTTACTTTGCACGATTAAATTAAAGTTGTGACAAAGAGCGGGTCAAAGCTACACTATTACTGTAGCTAGATACAAACTTATGCTTCTGAGAGCAATGTCACATAAAAATTGTGCTCAATTCCGCTTCAAAGCAAAAAAAGAACTTTCCATCCGGAAAGTTCTTTTTTACATATACAACTGATATTAAAACCCAACTATTTAAAATAATGTTGTGCCCAGTCTAAGACTTTGGTTTGATATTGTTGTGGTTGTTTTTGATAAGACTGCGCATGACTAGCGCCTTTCACTAACCACAATTTTTTAGGACCATGGTCATTATCATAGTTAATCCGCGCATTTTTAGTCGGCACGAAAGTGTCTTTAGTACCGTGAATAATAAACAGTGGTACGTGATTATGCTTTAAAGTTTGCGCAGTATCCGCATAATAAAAACTATACTTGGCAATCATTTTAGTAAACATATTAGCGGTTGGAATCAACGGAAAACTTGGCAAGTGAAAGAGGGCCTGTAATTCGTGTTCCAATTCACCCTTAATCGAAGCGTAGCCACAATCGGCGACCGCAAATTTGACTTGCTGCGGCACGTTTAACCCCAAATAATACATAACCGTGGCCGCACCCATACTAACGCCAAATAAACCAATCTGACTCTGCATGCCATTTTTACGTAAAATTTGCTGCACCCAACCTTGATAGTCCTTGCGATCTAACCAACCGTATCCTAAGTATTGGCCACCACTGCGTCCTGAAGCGCGATCATCCGGTGCCAACACATTATAGCCTGCTTGATGGAATAATTTAATATATGCACCCATTGTTAAACTATTATCGCCATAGCCATGGGCTAATAACATCGTTTTCTTCGTCGTCTGAGCAGCTGGATAATAGCGCGCTTTTAAATGAACTCGTGCTTTGTCACTTGTTGTTTGCTGCCAAACTTGCTGCGGCGCTTTTTTGGCCCATAGCTCACTGGTCGTTAATGCTTGACCAGCGTTACGGGCACTGTAGCCCCCCTTTTTAATTGCAAAATTAAACAAATAATAGGCGCCACCCAAATCTGCCGCGAGCAACAACACGACTAAAGTGATCACCAATGCTTTCCAGTGCTTTTTAATCATGCCTGAACCTTCTTCACTAAATCTAACGGTTGCTCAATTAAATCAATGACACCCGCCTGCTGTAATTCTTGAGCCGTACCAAAACCGTACAATACCCCAATCGTTGCTATTTGGTTAGCTTTTGCGCCGAGAACGTCCGTATTACGGTCACCAATCATCAGCGTTTCTGCAGCTGTTAATTGATTATCAGTCAAAGCTTGAGCGATGATCTCTTTTTTAGACATGATTTCACTCAAATCAGCACCGTAAATACCATTAAATTGGTCTGTTAAGTGTAATTCTGCTAAAATTTGACGCGCAAAATTCTCCGGTTTAGCCGTTGCCACAAAAAGTTGTTTTCCTAATTGACGTAATTGTGCTAACATTTCAGTAATCTGCGGATAAAGATTTAATTCTAACCAACCTTTTCGACCATAGTAATCTTGAAAATCTGCAATCAGTTTAGTCGACAATTCACTATGTGCCGGAATTTGACTGTATTGCGCCAAGCTTTCCATCAAAGGTGGCCCAATGAACTTCCGTAGTTGGCTATCAGCTGGGACTACTAAGCCTTCCGTTTGATACGCAAACTTCAAGGAATTCATAATTCCTAAGCCACTATCAACTAGGGTTCCATCTAAATCAAAAAAAATATTTCTTAACAAATTAATTCCTTCTTCACAATTTTTTTACAAAATAAGACTACAATCATTCGTATATCATAATTGAGGTGAACTCATGAAAGGTACTAACGTCCAAACTGGTCTGAGTCAACAACAGGTGCAAGAACAGTGCCAGCATGGCAATACTAATCAGGTCAAAAATCAAAATTCCACACCAATCTCTAAAATTATATCAAAAAATCTGATTACTTTATTTAATCTGGTCAATTTAGTCATTGCCATTTTGATTTTTAGCACTGGTCGTTTCGCTAATCTGTTCTTTTTAGGACCCGTCGTCGCCAATTTTATCATCGGTACATATCAAGAAATCCACGCTAAAAGGCAGTTGGATCATTTAACTTTTTTAAATCGCCAAAAAACCCAAGTTCTCCGTGCTGGACAGCAAACTACGGTCTTTCAAGATGAATTAGTCTTGCATGATCTCGTAATCTTACAGCGTGGTAACCAAATTCCCGCCGATGGTCGCGTTCGGCAAACCTCCCATTTAGAAGTTGATGAATCTAACCTTACTGGCGAATCAACTCCAGTCATTAAAACCGAAAATGATCAAGTTCTATCCGGCAGTTCCGTTGTTAGTGGCCAGGCCCTGGTTGAATTAACGGCTGTGGGGGAGCAAAGCTTTGCGAATCGCTTAGCAAATTCTGCCAAGCAACAACAGCACAATGTTTCACAATTATTAAACATCATCAACCAAATTATCAAAGTTCTCACCTATATCATTGTCCCCTTAGGATTGTTGCTCTTTTGGAGCAGTTTTCAGCATTCCCATAATTGGTCAGCGGCCATTTTAGGGACCTCCGCCTCCATTATCGGCATGATTCCTCAGGGACTCGTCTTACTAACTTCTGTGGCCCTGGCCGTTGGCGCGGTTCACTTGAGCCATAAACAAGTCCTAGTCAAATCTATGACGGCGCTCGAATCCTTAGCACGCGTTGATACACTATGTTTAGACAAAACTGGCACCATTACCACGGGCAACCTGCAATTAACTCAAGTAATTGCGGAAAGTTTAACTACGCAACAGTTGTTAGCCATTAGTCAAACTATCGTTCGTGCTACCAATGAAACCAATGAAACGGCCCAGGCCATTTTAACAGCGCAAGAACCAGCAGCTGATTTACCAGCCATTGAGAGTATCGTAGCTTTTTCTTCACAACGTAAATGGTCCGCCGTTAATTTAAAACACCAAGGCTCGTTTGCCTTAGGTGCCCCGAATTTTATCTTACATGACACTGACCAAATTAAGCGCGCGCAAACTTATGCGCAACAAGGTTATCGTGTCTTGGCTGTCGTCCAATCACCAAAACTCATTACTGAAACCATTGAACAGCCACAACTCTTAGGCTATCTTTTGATTCAAGATGAAGTGCGACCGACGGCGGCTAATACTTTTCAATATCTTCAAACGCAAGGTGTCGCTTTAAAAATCATTTCTGGCGACGATCCAGCTACCGTTCAAACCATTGCGCAACAAGTTAATTTAAGTACCGACATCAAAGCTATTGATATGTCCAGTGTGGCTGTAGACCGTCCCCTCGAAGATTACGGCCAAATTGCCCAAAAATATACCGTTTTCGGGCGCACTTTACCGGAGCAAAAGCAAAAATTAATCAAAGGTTTACAACAAAACCAGCACCAAATCGCCATGACCGGTGATGGAGTCAACGATGTTTTAGCAATGCGCCAATCGGATTGTGGCATTGCTATTGCGGGCAACAGTGATGCCGCTGAAAGTGCTGCCGACTTTGTTTTATTAAACCAAGATTTTGATTCCATGATTTACGTTCTGAATGAAGGGCGGCGCGTTATTAATAACATTGAACGAGTAGCAGCCTTATATCTGATTAAAACTATGTATTCAGTGCTGTTAACCATTTGTTTTATTGTTATGCGCACCAACTATCCTTTTCATCCGGCACAATTAACGCCGATTAACGCTTTAACCGTAGGAATTCCCACCTTATTTTTAGCCTTGCAGCCTGATTTTCGTCCTCCTGAAGGCCGCTTTTACAAAAATGTCATGCAAGTGGCGTTGCCAGCTGCTTTAGATATTACATTATTTGTAGTCTTACTTGTCTTATTTGGTACTAAGTATCAACTTCATTACCCATTAACTTCTACCTTGGCAGTTTTTGCCGTTAGCATGATCAGTTTTGCTGCATTATGGACTATCTCGCGCCCCATTAATCGCGGTACACTAATTATTTTCACCCTCCTTTTTATCACTAATCTACTCATGTTCATTGGTTGGGGTAAACCGTTTGAGCTGTTGAATTTGTTTCACCATCAACAACTTTATTGGAGCTTAATCATCCTAATCACCTTTTATCCGGTATTTAAAATTTTACGTGAATTTCTGGTCCGTTACTGCTTCAAATAATACCGCGACAAAAGTCGCCTAAAAGCTGAGGAACGATTAAGCAAAAAATTGAAGTTTGACTTTGTAAACTGAATGATTAATTTGTTGTTAACCATCATTTAAATTAAATCAGAATTGGGCCTTTAACAGCTTGTTTGGCATCCGCAATCACCAATCCCATTTCTTGATCACCTAATGCTTTAGTGGCGGTTCTCAGATTTTGTTGATTGATAATCGTAAAAGCATAATTTAATTGCACCGCTAGTTTCACTAATGGCTGACGATAACTATGACTCAAACGACCATTAATATACAAATGATACTGCGGATATCTTTGCATGACTTGTTTAACTACTGCTAAATTTTGCACTTGGCGCACTTGTGCTACCGTTAAAGCTAACGCGACTCGCTCTTGAAAATTACCCAAAAATTTACGTTTTTCATCGGGTTTTAGTTGCGGCTTGCCAAAAACATTTTGCTTTAAATAGTCTTCTACACTTGTCATTTCTACACCTAGATTCATCAAAGATGATACTTTTTAACTTGATACAAAGTTTTCAAAATTCGATAATTAGCCTGACCAATACTTTTAACATGCTGCAAGTTATACGTATGGGTTGCACTTTGACCATGTTGCCAGTAATGATACAATGGCGTAGAGTCCACATAGAAGCGACTTGTCAACGCCACGTATTTGATATTAAATACCTGATCTTCCATCAAAGACAAGTCGGGTGCAAAAGTTAAATGATGCTTGCGAATCGTTGTCAGACGATAAACTTTATTCCAGGTGTAACCCATAACCGAGCCATTTGTCATTTTAGTTATTTGTTTAACTAATTGTGCTTGCGAATAATAAGCTGGGGGCAATGGTTGGATTTTATTGAGGACTTTCTTCGCAGATTCTTTAACAAAACCACACACGGCTAAGTCTAATTGTTGATCTTGAAAGCACGTTAAAAAATAATCGGTAAATTGTGGTTCCAGCCAGTCATCACCATCAATAAAAGTAATTAAGTCCCCCTGTGCTTCTAAGATTCCCCGATTGCGAGCCGCCGAAATGCCTTGATTAGTTGTCTGACTGATTAACCGAAAGTTAGCGTGGTGTTGGACAAACTCTTGGGCAATCGCCACCGTTTGATCAGTGGAAGCATCATTAACCATCAACAATTCAAAATTCTGATTAATTTGTTGAACAATGGACGTTAAACTACGTCGGAGCAATTGTTCTTCGTTATACAAAGGCATCACTAACGTTAATTTCACTATAAACTGTCTCCTAATTTTCAATACCTATATTGTATTAATTTCAGTGAGGATTCTCAATGCAAAGAATTTTTCAATTTTCTAACACTAATAATTTTCGAGAATTGGGCGGTTATCCCACAACCGACTACCGTCACATTCGCTGGCACAAAATTTTGCGTGCCGGTTACTTAAGCGCCTTAACACCGCGTGAATTGCGCTACTTAAAGCATTACGGCTTACGCTACAGTTTTGATTTGCGATCTGAATATGAACGAAAAAATTGGCCGGATCCCGAGACTTCATTTTTAACATTAATTGCCGCACCACTCTATGCAGCACCTTCTAGTACTACTACCGGTGATAAGCTTTATCAAACATTGCCCCCGGACCAACAATTTTCTGGGTTACCCGGCATGTACCAACAAGTTGTCTTAGATCATTATTCCCAACAAGTTTTTTATCATTTTTTCGCGGTTTTATTAGAAAATCAGCACCCCAATCAATCCGTTGTCTTCCATTGTTCAGCGGGTAAAGATCGCACAGGCATTTTAGCCATTTTACTACTCCTAGTTTTACAAGTACCCATCGACTATATTACGCAAGATTATCTCCTGACTAATCTCATGTACACCCACGCCACTGATCTAGCTTATTTAGATAATCCTAACGATCAAACTATTCAACAAATGAATTTCACACCCGCGGATCAAGCTGCTGTTGTGGCTATTCAGACGGCCGTAACGGCAGTGTATGGTTCCTGGTCAAAATTTGAACAACAAATTCTGGGTTTAAGCCCCACTAAAAAAGCACTTTTACTTCAGTTATACACTACCAAAGATTCCATATAAAAGAGTCCCTTCATCAAGTTCGTGATCCAGTTACCAATAAGTAGCAACTGTGATCCAATTGAAACTTGTACAAGGGACTCTCTTTATTTTTGGAAACCAGTTTGGCCGGCATGCCATTGGACGGGCAAAATATATTCCGAATCTGTGGCTTGTCCGTGTAATCTTTGCTGTAAAACTTCAACCGCCAGTTGCGCTAATTGAGCAATTGGCTGCACAACAGTCGTTAATTGTGGAAAGAGGTTTTGTAATAAAGTAGTGCCATCATAGCCCACTACTAACAAATCGTCAGGTACTCGGCGCCCAAATTCTAGAGCCACTTGGCAAATTAAGATCGCGTCTGTATCATTAGCGGCAAAAATAGCTTCCACATCTGGATGTTCTTGAAAAATCTTTTGAAAAACGCGCTGCTTAGCCGCGGCACTAATATTAAAATCTAGTTCATACGTCACTGGCGTTAACTGATGGTCTTGCATCACTTGTTCATAAGCTCGCCTTCGCTGTTGGGCGGGCGTAGCGAGATCATGGGGACCATTCGTATGAATAATTTTCGTGACGCCTTGATCCAACAAATGTTGGGTCGCTAACTGACCGCCGTGAAAGTTGTCCGAAGCAATAATGGGTATGTCATCACTGACAATGCGATCAATCGCCACAATCGGCAAATTTTTTTTCTGATACTGGCTTAAGCCTTGATTATGCGTACCGACAATTAAACCATCCACCTGTTTAATTAATAGTTGATCCAAATAGTCCGCTTCCTTACGCGAATTATTCATCGAATTACCAATTAAAACTTTAAAGCCTTGTTGATATAATTGATTCTCCAAACTCGTAGTCAACTCACCAAAAAAAGGATCCGCCACAGATGGTAATAAGATACCAATCAAGTCCGTTTTATGATGATACAATTGGCGTGCCACAACATTGGGATGATAATCCAATTGGTCCATGGCTGCATAAACTTTATCAATCGTCGTTTGACTTAAATAGCCGCGGCGATTCAAGACACGTGAAACCGTCGTTTTCGAAACTCCTGCCAGTTGCGCAACATCTTCTAATTTTGGCACCTAACATTGCTCCCCACTTTTTTAGTTTCATTATAGCTCAACTATTTTGACCAAAAAAGTTGCTATGAAAAAGTGGTTAGGACAAAAAGAATGGTTCGTCAATTTCAACAAACAATCTTTTTAATATTGATTCGTGTCTGCTTCCAACTGGTAAACCAAACTATCAGCTACTCCTTGACCGTCAGCTTGCAGTTGAATTACAGGTGCTTGGTTAAAGTAATAACGTTCACTAAAGACCACTTCGCCTTGATTGACAAAAATTTCTAAGGAACTACGATCAACAAAAATTTGTAATTGCAACTGATCACAATTTTGTAATTGACCATAACGAGCCGTTTCGCGGTCGGTGCGACTCACAATTAATTGCTGTTGCTTAACTAAATAAGTGAGCTTTGTTTGGGCAGTAGTGGTGGGATCTTGAAACATAACTTCGATTTTAGTACCCTGAAATTGTACTAGATCTACGTTTAATTGCCATTCCACCGTGGCTTGATCTTGACTAATGATTATTGGCTTTTCACTTAAGGCACAGCTTTGTTGTTGCAATACCTTTTGTCTTAAGGACTGCACTTCTTGAATCGGTCGCATATATAAATGCTCATTTTGCCAAACTAACTCGCGGGGCAAAGTTAACGCTCCCGACCAACCATCAGCTTGTTCTGGCATGTCACTTTCCCACATTGCTAGCCAGCCAACCACAATGCGCCGGCCATCAGGAGCAAGCATCGTTTGCGTCGCATAAAAGTCATGCCCTAAATCTAATTCGTGAAAACCCATCTGGGCAAACTGCGGTGTTTGATAATCTAGCTGACCCGCAAAGTAAACCGTTTGGTGTAAGTTCAAATATTGCTGGTTTTGTGCTTGAATCCCTTGCGGCGAAGTCAACAATAAGTCTTGACCGTTTAAATGAAACAAATCCGGACACTCCCACATATAACCTTCTAGTTGACTATTTTTAGCTTGCGTCAGTGGTCCTAAATAGTCCCAGTCCACTAAATTATCGGAGCGATACAACAATACGCGGCCCAAGCCAGCCTTAGTTTGTCCACCTAAAATAACATAGTAATGACCGTCATGCTCCCAAACTTTGGGATCGCGAAATTCTTGTGTATTATCGGCTGGCGGTGTAGCAATAACGGGATTATGTTCATATTTGGTAAAATGAATGCCATCAGTGCTATAAGCTAAGTTTTGATTCTGCCAGTAACGATCGGGATCTTTTTCATCATAATAGTTATTACCGGTATAAATTAAATACAAAGTATCATCTTTAACAATCGCACTACCAGAAAAACAACCGTTTTGATCTTCCGCATCGCCTGGTGTTAATGCCACAGGCAAAGTTTCCCAGTGTAATAAATCCTTACTGCGCGCATGACCCCAGTGCATCGGTCCCCATTTAGGGGCATCCGGATAGTACTGATAAAACATATGATAATAACCTTGAAAATAACAAAAACCATTGGGATCATTAATCCAACCCGCTGGAGCCATCAAATGATATCCCAAGCGATAACGCTGATTAGTTACTTGTAAAGCTGTCATTTTTTTACCTCAACTTTTAATTTATGAACGAATAAAGGGATCACCGTTAACATCTTGATCATCTTTTTTCAAAACGAAGAATGCATAAATTCCCGCTAACAAAACTGTAATGGCAATCACATGAAAGGTACTACTATAGCCAATATGATCGCGCAAGGTTCCTAAGGGGTTGGACAGTAACACTTGACCAATCTGTGACGCGACTTGAAAGCCAATCATATATAATGTCGCAGATAATTTGGTATCAAAATGTAATGTGAAATAACGGAAGATCGGCAACGAAAACAGTGGTACTTCAATTGAATGTAACATTTTAATGCAGGAAATCGCAACCGGATTATGGAACAATCCGCAAGCTCCAATACGCACAAACATAACTGTCACACCGAGTAATAAGGCATTTCGGACACCAATTTTCCGCATCAAGATCGGCACTAAACTCATCATTAAAGCTTCGCAAAAAACTTGAATCGAATTTAACGTACCATACATATGTTGACCCAAAGCGGGATTAGCAAATAATTTCGTATAAAAATCTGGGAACATTTGTTGATCAAAAACCGTATAGAAAGTATTCGTAAACATAATAAAGATAATAATGAGCCATAACTCTTTCATTTTTAACAAACTCAACATATCTTTCAGAGATGGTGTATCACTGCCTTCGCCTTCAAAAGTTAGGTTTTGATCCACCGTTTTTTCTTGTTTAGGCTTCCAAAAGATTAATTCCAATAATAGCAACACCCCAAATCCTGAGGCCACGACAAAATTCAATTTGGGATTAATGACAAAGAGATATCCTGCCAATAGTGCCACTATTGCATAACCAAAAGAACCCCAAGCCCGTGCTTGACCATATTCAAAATCAAAGCGGCGACTCATCTTTTCTGCCACGGCTTCAAAAATTCCCGAAGCTGATAAGAAACCGGCTGATAAAAAGACGGCCCCGACAATAATTCCTAAAATAAAATGATGACTTAATAATGGTGCGTAGATCCAGACAAAAAACGGTCCGATTAAAGCATCTAAAATCGCACAAAAAATTAATAAGTAACGTTTAATCACTAATTTATCCTGTAAAGTACCATAGATAAACATTAAACATAGAGTAACTAACGAATTGGCTGAATAAATAGTTCCCACAGCACCACCAGATAAACCTAAACCATTTTGTTTAGAAGTCAGCCAAACTTGAAAGAATGACCACCAAACACCCCAAGATGCAAAAAACAAAAGTAACGTCACTGAATTTTGTAAGTAAGAAGGATTCTTCAGCGTTTTTTTAAGATTTAACATACAATTTTCAATCCTTTCTGCGGTGACTCTGACTGTCAACCGGTTATCATAATCTTAAAACGTTTACAGATATTATTATATGATTTCGTTTTCATATGTCAACCGGTTATCATATTTTTTAGATAATCTTTTTTTAATCCATTAATCATCAAATGAAACGAAATATCAAAGTTTAATCCTTTTTTTGGAAATTCTGTCCCACTTTTGAAACAATTATCCGACAATTACTTTTGTTGTGTCGTTTCTGCAACACTTCAACCATTCTTGTAGTGGTTCTTTGCCTAAATTTTGGTTAATATACAATTGTCAACTGAGAGAAGTTCTCTCATCTGATCATAATTGTAGAACATTGTAACTTAAGACCTCTTATTAGGAGGTTGTTACAATGAAAACATTTTTAAGTCTTTTAAGCGTTTTAGCATTAAACGCTTCTGTGGTTTTTACTAATCCTGCTGGTTACTCCCCTAGTGCCGCAGCTGATGATGTAAAAACTGAAACAATGAGTGCTGTAAACCCCATATCAAATAATAAAAAACAGCAACCCATTCAAGTTAAGTCGGAATTAGCCAGTACTCCCCATACTGGTAGTTCTCTTAACTACTTCCCCAAAGATACTACTAGTCAAATGAATCAAAGTTCTCCCCAGAACAATGAATCAAAACAAACGGTACCTTCCCCCCAAGCAGATACCGCAAAGACCCCAACGTTGAGTGGTCAGCAAAGTAGTGATACTACTAATGCCATCGCGTTTAACAATGTTAAGTTTCCAATCGGAGATTTCCACGGCAATGGAAATGTTCCCGGAGATGGACATATTTATCGTTGGGATGACGCACCAGTTGATAATTGGTTTTTACTAGAGCGTTCAACACCGCAAGCAAACATGGTCTGGAAGTTACAAGTAGGTTCTACAATTTCGGCAAATAATCAGACATATCATGTATATTCCATTTTAAATGGAGTGAGTCATAGTGACCCACGGCCGATGGAAGCTTTAAAGAGCAATGGTGGGATTTTAATTCAAACATGTGAACAACCAGTTTACAATTCCCCGTTAACCTTTGTGCTCGCTAAATAAATAATTGTAGATAAAAATAAAAAGATTAGACACGTTGGTCTAATCTTTTTTAGTAGCTTGATTTGATTAATCATTATCTAAAAACAAATTCTTATACGATATCTCTGCTAGATGTTGACTTAATTCCTCGGCTGGTTCTTTTGACCCATCAAAATACCATTGCCGCACAGCACCTAAACCGCCTTCCACATTATACCAAACTAAATCAAAAGATTTATGTGGTAATACTCCTTTAACAATATAGTTAGTTAACGTTTTGACAAATAAAAAGAAACATTCATCGCTACACAACACCCGAAACTTTTGATTATCATCTTTAATTTTTAAAAGTGCCTGCGTCAAAATTTTAGTATATGCTGCCAAGAAATCTGGTTGTTTACGGCACTCCCTTACCGCATTAATCCAAAGATCACAATTTTGCTCGATGATTTCTATCATGATTTCATAAGTATTACGATAATGTGCATAAAAAGTCGATCGATTCACATTAGCTACATTGCACAACTCTTTGATAGTAATGTCATCTAACATCTTCTTCTGCATCAATTGAACTAAAGAAGTTTGTAACATTAGTTTAGTATAGTTAAAACGTGCTGATTTTGTTAACATGAGAATCCCCCCAATACCCATACATGTTTATCATAAACCCTAAGTCAAATAAATGTAACAAAAAAGACACTACATATCGAATTACCAAAGTCCTCCCCAGAACAATGAATCCAGATAAAGTGTCTTAATGTTATTTTATCTATTACTATCAATAAGCTAATAACTATTCTACGGCAATAGAACAATATGCTATTAAAACTTATTGGTTTTTATAACGCACTAATGATAATTACCTTTTATTAAAACGTACAGTACCGCAAGCAAACGGATCATAGTCTAATTAAGTAAGTTCTATCATTGCACAATTAATATTATAGCACGTAGAACTATAAAATAACACCCTAAATCCAGTTAAATTATTTTTATTTGCTGGATCTTGAGGCAAATCCCCATCAGTAGGGGTTTTGAATTAAAGTAATTGTTCACCCTTTCCTCAACAAAAGCCTTTCAGAAAACAAATTGCCCACTAGCTAGTAGCTAAGCTTGTGCAATGATTAATTTATTTCAACCCATTATCTTTTATTTTTCTGAAAAATCCAGTGCAATTTCATTCAGATTAGTCAATATTAAATTACAAAATAAATAATTTTTTCGCAACTTTTGCAATAATTAATAAGTGAACCTGACCTTATGTAAAAATAATCGTTGCTTTTGCCAGTAACACTAACTGACCAGTTAGTACTCAACTTCTCAGAGCTTTTGTGCCCACCGCAATATTTTAACCTACAAAAAAAGCATTGATATAATTTCAGATCAATGCTTTGTCTTAATTATTATTTAGCTAGTACATAAAAGTTAGAAACTTTTTGATTGTTAGTGGTTTGAATGTAAAGAACAATGCCACCATTTTCTGCTTGAATAGCAGCAGGACGAGAAGTACTTTGATCAGTTTTAGCTAGTAAATCATAAACTTGATAGCTTTTTTGATTAACTACAACCTTTGTACCTACTCGTAAATTTTGAACCATGTTTGCTTGCGTTCCTGTACGTTCTAGTAAAAACCAATTATCGCGTGGTGCATCGGTCCAGTGATAAACCTTACCTGAGTCGGGAATAATACCATTGCCGTGGTAATCTGCGACTTGATAAGTTGAATTATCAATTGTCATCACATCTCGGGGATAACTTTCAGGATGACTAGGATCAATAATGGTGACACTCGCCTGTGAAACTGCAGTGCTAGAACCGCTTGTTGTGTTTACCACTGCGGGGGAAGATTTCACTGGTTGATTATTATTAGTTGTTTTAATGGTTTTAGTTGCTTGTTCTTGATGATTAACAGTAATTTCTTGTGTCGGCTGAACAGTATTTCTATCCGCCAAAGTTTGACGATTCATCTGTCCAATCGGTAGTGCTAAGTTAATTGCTAAAGCACTGAAAATTGTTAATAAAGTTTTACCTTTCATGTTGGTTGCCTCCTTAATTAGCCAGAGGTCCAAAATCACGAGTATTACAAGTTTGTTTAAATGTCCCTTTTAAGGAACAACTATATAATAACCACATCAATTCTTAATAACAACGACAGCTGTTGTTAAAATGTTGCAAAAACGACACAATCAAAAACGTTGTCGGATAATCGTCCCATAAATGAAACACTATTTCATAAAAAATGAGAATAAATAAAATTCATATCCATTTTACCCATTTTTCTTAGTCTAGCACCAATAATCTCTCATTGTCTTCATACTTTGTTACTCATTAAAAGCTTCGATAGCTTCCAAACTCTTATTCAGATTAAGTTGACATTGCTCAAAGTCTCAGTTATACTAATGCCAATTTAGACATGAAAGGATGATCAACATGAGTCAGTTAACAATTAGTAACGTTCAACTATCTTGGCAAAGCCAGCACTGCTGATCGTAGTCGTTCTAAGCGGATACGATCTGGCAAACAGTTTGTATCCGTGCTGACTTATTTTTTCATTCCCAAAGCCTGCATGGTTCTAACACAGCAGACTTTGGCTTCTCAAGGGCAAACCAGAGTAATGCTGGTTTGCCTTTTTTATTTGCCCGGATAATTTAACGAGGTGAATCATGAAACGAATGCTAACATTTATTAGTCTAATATTGATTTTTCTGGGCTTTGCTTTCTTTCAAAATCCCAAAGCAAACACCCAAACTGCTACCAATTCCACGCAAGTAACGCGTGTGGGAATTTTACAAATGGTCACTCATCCCGCCTTGGATCAAATTCATAAAGGCGTAGTTCTAGGATTAAAGAAAAAAGGATTTATTGTCGGTAAAAATTTGCGGATTGATTTTTTAAATGCGCAGGGTGATCAAAGCAATCTCAAAACTATGTCCCAACAATTAGCTAACAAAGATCATTTGTTAGTCGGGATCGCTACTCCAGCTGCACAGGCTTTAGCCAACAGTGCTCAAAGTAATACTCCCATTATGTTAGCCGGCATTTCTGCTCCTGCTTCTAGTGGCTTAGTCAAGTCCGAACGCCATCCAGGTGCTAATATTACAGGTTCTTCTGGTTTGAATCCTGTTAAACAACAGTTCAAACTCATTAGAACTATCATGCCACAGGCTCAAAGAATTGGTATTATCTATACTTCTTCTGATCATGGTGGGCAAACTAACGCCCATGCTTTTGCCAAAGTGGTCCGCCAAGCAGGTTTAACACCCAAATTGTTCACTATCACGAACACCAATGATTTACAACAAGTTGCTGCCCAAATGGTGACACAAGTCGATGCCGTTTACGCTCCCCAAGATAATGGCATTGCTTCCGCGATGAAGACTTTAGTCAAAGTAACTAATAATGCTAACATTCCGGTTTTCCCTTGTGCGGAAACCATGGTGCCTGATGGTGGCAGTGCTGCTTATGCAATTAAGCAAAAAGATTTAGGAATCGTAGCTGGTGAAATGGCGGGCAATGTTTTACATGGACACCAAACCGCTAATTATCCGGTGCAACACGTGATCAAAGGACATTATCTTATCAATGAAAAAGAAGTTCAGCGCCTGCATTTACATGTTCCCGCTAAAATTATGCAAGCTGCGCAGAGAGATGGAGGCATTATCAAATGAGTTTAATTACATCAAGTATCGGGCAAGGATTACTCTGGGCTATTTTAGGTATTGCGTTGTTTTTAACTTTTCGTATTCTCAATTTTGCTGATATGACCGTTGAAGGAACCTTTCCTCTAGGGGCAGCGGTTACTGTAACTGCCATTACCCACGGTCTTTCACCTTTAATAGCCACCATTTTGGGTTGTTTAGCAGGAGCTGTGGGAGGCTTAATTACTGGATTGTTATATACAAAGGGGAAGATTCCCATCTTATTAGCGGGCATTTTAGTTATGACTGGCTGTCTATCCGTTAACCTGCGAATTATGGGGGGCGCTAATGTCTCACTACTAGGCCAAAAAACTTTTTTCACTGCCGCTTTCTTCAAAACTTTACCCCGTTATTTTGACAGTATTACCATTGGTGGGTTGGCTATCATTATTATTACTGGATTAATTTGCTGCTTTTTAATGACTGACTTAGGCCAAGCTTTCATTGTAACTGGTGATAATCCGACCATGGCGCAGTCGTTAGGCATTAACACCGATAATATGACTATTCTAGGTTTAGCCATTTCCAATGGTTTGGTTGGACTCAGTGGCGCCTTAATCGCTCAAAATAATGGTTACGCTGACGCTAATATGGGTATTGGCATTATTGTAATTGCTTTAGCGTCCATCATTATTGGCGAAGTTGTTTTTGGCGAATTAACCCTCAATCAGCGCTTAATTGCGGTCACTTTAGGTAGTATTATTTATCGTTTTATTCTCCTAATTGTTCTGCAACTAGGTTTTTCGACTAATGATTTAAATTTGATTTCGGCTATTATCTTAGCCATTTGTTTGATGTTGCCGCAATTGCGACATTGGTTAAAATTAGACACTATTTTTGCAAAAGGAGGCCCTAATAATGACAAATAGCCAACCAATCCTACAATTAAAAAACATTACCACTTTAGTTAACCAAAAGACGAATAATGAGGCTACTATCCTTAATCAACTAAATTTCCAAATTTATCCTGGAGATTTCATTACCATTGTTGGTGCTAATGGTGCCGGTAAATCGACTTTGTTTAACGTGTTAGCGGGAGATATTAAACCAAATTATGGGCAAATTTTACACCATAAAAAAGATATTACGACAACTTCAATTGCCCAACGTACTAAATTTTTAAGCCGGGTTTTTCAAGACCCTAAAAGTGGTACCGCACCTAGAATGACGGTGGCCGAAAATATTTTATTAGCAACTAAAAGAGGGCAAAAGCGGGGGTTACATTTTCGTCATTTGCAGGCTAATCGGCCCCAAATCAAAGCACTAACTACCCGCATCGGCAATAGCTTGAACCAACGTCTCGATACTCCAACCGAAAATTTGTCTGGCGGTCAAAGACAAACTTTAAGTTTTTTGATGGCCACCTTAAACCAACCCGAGCTTTTATTATTAGATGAGCATACCGCCGCATTAGATCCGCATAGTAGCCAACAGTTACTGGACCAGACTAATCAGATTGTTACCCAACAACATTTAACTTGTTTAATGATTACCCACCATCTTGAAGATGCACTCCAATATGGTAATCGGCTAATTGTTTTAAATCAGGGGCAAATTCAAGCTGATTTTACAGCCGCTGAAAAAAAGCAGCTAACCGCTACTGCGTTAGCTGCACTCTTAACCAAATCCGCGCACGAATCTCCAGTAAACATTTCTCAGGCCTAACATGCAATCCTTTTTATTAAGGACGGCTATTCAGTCAAGGCTGCGCCATTAGTTGCAATAATCTTTTTCAGCCAATAATAGGACTTTTTAGGCGTTCTGTTTAAAGTTCCTCGGCCCTGATCATCCATATCCACATAAATTAGACCGTAACGTTTTTTCATTTCACCTGTGGACAGCTGCCGTGGAAATCTCCGATTGGAAACTTAACATTGTTAAACGCGATGGCATTAGTAGTATCACTACTTTGCTGACCACTCAACGTTGGGGTCTTTGCGGTATCTGCTTGGGGGGAAGGTACCGTTTGTTTTGATTCATTGTTCTGGGGAGAACTTTGATTCATTTGACTAGTAGTATCTTTGGGGAAGTAGTTAAGAGAACTACCAGTATGGGGAGTACTGGCTAATTCCGACTTAACTTGAATGGGTTGCTGTTTTTTATTATTTGATATGGGGTTTACAGCACTCATTGTTTCAGTTTTTACATCATCAGCTGCGGCACTAGGGGAGTAACCAGCAGGATTAGTAAAAACCACAGAAGCGTTTAATGCTAAAACGCTTAAAAGACTTAAAAATGTTTTCATTGTAACAACCTCCTAATAAGAGGTCTTAAGTTACAATGTTCTACAATTATGATCAGATGAGAGAACTTCTCTCAGTTGACAATTGTATATTAACCAAAATTTAGGCAAAGAACCACTACAAGAATGGTTGAAGTGTTGCAGAAACGACACAACAAAAGTAATTGTCGGATAATTGTTTCAAAAGTGGGACAGAATTTCCAAAAAAAGGATTAAACTTTGATATTTCGTTTCATTTGATGCGGAAAGCAAAAAAATAGAATCTTCATTAAAGTTGTCTTTCGACACACTTGAAGATTCTATCAAACATTCTTCAACTACTTTTTCAGACGGACGTTAGTCATGTTATACATATTGTCCGGATTCAAATCCAGGTTCTTAATTCTAGATTTCGTCATAAAGGCTTGACCATTTTGATATAGCGGAATGACACCTTGTTGTTCATTAATGATATCTTGCGCTGCTTTCATATCGTTCCAACGTGCGGTGACATTATTGGCATCTTCATTCATGCTCTTATTCAATAAAGCGTCATACTGTGGATTACTCCACTTACCACTATTATAAGAATTATTAGTCATAAATAAGGTTAAGAAATTAATCGGATCTGGAAAATCAGCATTCCATTGCGTAATGACCATATCAAAGTCTCCACTCACTGAGCGACTGAGTCGACTCTTATACGGTACATTATTCAATGTAACTTTCAAACCTGGTAATTTTTGTAATTGACTTTGTAAAAATTCACTTTGTTGTTTGGCAATATCCGTATCGTCACTTAACAAAACCAAATTAAATTTTTTCTTGGTTTGACCACTTTCTTGTAATCCTTGTTTCCATAACTGCTTAGCTTTAGCCAAATCATATTTGGTATAGGCTTTACCAGTGCCACTCGTTTCACTGACAAAATCTTTCGATTGATCCTTAGGATCATAAGCCATATCGGCAGCCGTTACAGAAGTAGCTACTGAAGTTCCATTACCCAAAACTTTTTTCGTCAATTGTTTGCGGTCAATTGCAAAGGATAAAGCTTGCCGAATTTTTTGATTCTTGAACATCGGCAACTTCTTCTGGTTGAGTTCAATATAATCAGTCGAATTTTGCTTTTGGACGCTATAACCCTTGGAATTCTTCATTTGTTTAGAAGTATCGCCACTCAATTCCGCACGGTCCAACTTATCCGATTGATACAAATTCAACGCAGTCGAAGCATCTTTGACGACTTGGTATTTCAAAGTTTTGACCTTAACGTGCTTGGCATTCCAATAAGTATTATTCTTAACTTCAGTCCACGTATTATCGGAATTACTCCAATTCTGCAATTTGTAGGGTCCATCGAAAACTAAAGTCTTCGAATTGGTTCCATACTTCTTCCCCCACTTTTTAGTGGCCCGCGGATTCTGCGGATAAAATTGCGAGCCCGTTAATAATTCATTAAAATATGGAATTGGCTTCTCTAGAGTAACCTGTAAAGTATGTGCATCTAAGGCTTTAACCCCCAAAGAATCCACTGGTTTTTTCCCGGCAGTAATCGCCTTGGCGTTAGCAATCCCCTCATAGATATAAGCGTATTGAGATTTAGTTTGGGGATTAACCGTCCGCCGCCAAGAATTAACAAAATCGTTAGCCACTACTGGATCGCCATTGCTCCATTTAGCGTTCTTGCGTAATGGAAAGGTATAAGTTAAACCGTTATTGGTTGGCTTAACCACTTTAGTGGATAATTCTGGTTCGATAGTCTTACCATTATAACGATATAAACCTGCCATGGTATTCTGTGCCGCTTGCGCGCTCAAAATATCAGTCATCATGGAAGTATCCATGGTTGCTAACAGGTCTTTGGACATAATCCGCACTTCATTAGTGGGCGCTTGAGCCTGTTTGGAACCACAGCCTACCATTAATACAGCCGCCGTCAAGGTCATGCCACCACCCAGCAACATCTTTGGTAACTTCATTGCTCCCATCTCTTCTCCCTTAAATTTTGTAGCCGTTTAGTTGTGTTGAGTTTACTCTCTTTTTAATTAAAAGTAAATGAGATGTTGTGGCTATTTTTATAATTATTATTAATGTAAAAATAATCAGCAACCCGACCAACACGAACCAAACACTTGAGTTACGCGTTTAAAACTACTATAATCACTTTTATTAAGATTAATTATGAGGAGATTTTTTTAATGCCAGCAACTTTTCGTTTAGCAACGCTGCCAGATTTAAGTACCATCGTTACCATTTATAACCAAAGTATTCCTATCCAAACGATTACCGCCGATTTAGAACCCGTTACTGTCGCCCAACGCCAAAGCTGGTTTTTAGAACATCAACAAAATCCCCTACGTCCGTTATGGGTTATTTTACAAAAGCAACAAATTGTGGGCTGGGCTAGCTTATCCGATTTTTATGGTCGGGCTGCTTATCAAACTACCAGTGAAATCAGTATTTATTTAGATAAGAATGCACAACATCAAGGTCTCGGCCAAGCCACCCTAGATTTTATTTTTCCGCAATTAAAAAGTTTGCATATAAAAACAGTTGTTGCCTATATTTTTAGTGCCAACTTAGCAAGTGAACATTTATTTAGTAAAAATAATTTCCAACGTTGGGGTCACTTACCGGCCGTAGCCAATAATCAAGGCAAAGTTTTGGACTTAGATATTTGGGGCCGCCACTTTCAAGATTTTTGCAGTAAAAAAGCTGGTCATTAATCACTGACCAGCTTCAAACTTATTTTTTGACCGTGACCTGTGCACAGAATTGTTGAATCACTTGTGCGTAACGCTGCGGATCACTTTCAATGGAACGAATATGGCTCCCATCAACAAAGTCCACCAATTGCACTGCTGAAGTTACTCCTTGCATTAATTGAGCTGACATTTGTGGGGGCACCGTCGTATCTTTTAAACCACGAATTAGCAAAACCGGGACTTTCGTTTGCTGCAATGCTGGTCGGACATCAATTTGCGCATAACTGGCACCAAACTTAACTTTCGACCATAATGAAATCAACTGGGTTATGGCTTTACTAGGCAACTTAAACTGACGATGAATAGTATACTCACTAATAGCCTGGGCATTAGTGTAACTAGAATCGGCAATCACGCCGGCTAATTGCGGGGGCAAAGATAAAGCCAAACTCTGTAAAACAGTCGCTGCTCCCATCGACGCCCCAAATAAAATCAAAGGTGCCTGTAATTGAGATTGTTGTTGTAGCCACTGCAGCCACAACTGCACATCATATTTTTCCAAATAACCATAACTTAAATAGTCACCGCCACTTAAACCCGCAGCGCGATTATCAGGTTGTAAAACGTTATAGCCCAATTGATAAAATAAACCACCAATTTTATCTAATGAATGATGATCCACCCCAAAACCATGAACAATTAAAACCGTTCCTAAGTTTTGGGGATTACTGGTCAAAAAGCCCGTTAACGTCCAGCCATCATGGGCTACTAACTGGACTGTGCGATGTGGTAATTGTTCAAACTGTTGGGCCCATTTCATGGCCTGGTTGGTGGATGAGTATTGTGGTGGTTGCGTTTTTAACGCTGAACTGTCACGACGCTGTACATATTCAAACAAGACTTTTCCGATTAGTAAAGGAACTGTTCCTAAAACTGTTACACCGGCTAATTTTTTCTTAAACATTTATCGGACCTCCTTTACTAAAAAAACGCCCATGGCAGCTAATGTAATCGTAATAAAAATCAATAAAAATAGATTATTAAAAGTCCATTGAGTTGCCAATAGACTGCCTAAATAAGGACCGACAGCCCGTCCTAATGAACCAAAGATGACATAAAAGCTTTGATAGCGTCCTTGGTTATCCGCGTTCGCAAATTTATTGAGTAAGGCAGGAATGGTGGGGAACGTAACTGATTCTCCAATGGTTAGTAATAACATGCTCCACACATATTGACTATAATGTGTCGCATTAGGTAACAATAAAAATGACCCCGCCATAATCAATAATCCCGTACCAATCTGAAATTTTAAGGATTGAAACAAATGCGTCATGATTTGATTCATCAAGGGCTGAATAATAATCAGTGACGCCGCGTTAATACTAAATAATAAACTATACTGGTGCATTGTTAAATGCCGATCTAACATATATAAGGACATATTGCTATCCCACTGTGAGTAACCTAACCAGACAATTAAAGTGGCTAAGCATAAAAGTATCAAATTCAACCTCAAATGTTGGGACTTTAACTGGTTAGTGTGCCCATTATTAGTTGAAGGAGCGTGGTAGTTTGCATGCTGGACCTGTTGAACGCCATCCAAGATCGAACCACGCCAAAACACAATTACCAAACACAAGCCAAAACACAATGCTGGCAAAAAGAAAGTTAAAAAAATACTACTTTGAAAAATCACACTCACCAGCATGGAGCCAATGGCAATCCCGACGTTGGCCGCCAAATACATTGCATTGAAAACCTTTTGGGGCGTATGACTTTGCTGAGCTGCCACCGCCGTATATGAGTTCACCGCCGTATAACTAATGCCCATGCCTAAGCCTACGATCACTAACCAAACGGGATACAAGGGCCACTGATGATTAACCGCCATAATCACAAAACCGAGTGCCGCTAATAAATAGCCACAGCACAACGTTTTCGTATGCGAAAACCGATCAAACAAATAACCGCCCAAAGCATTACCCAGCATCATCACTAAGGAATAGATCATTAGGACCCAACCAGCAGTAATCATTGATTCGTGTAAATATTTCGTTATAAAAATAGTATTCACTGGTAAAATAAAGCCCATAACGAGATTAAAAATTACATTCATAATTAATAACCACCGTTGCTGTTCATTTGCCATCGAAGAATTCCTTTCCGTTTTTTGGATTAAGTCATAGTTACTAACATCTAGCCACAATCTTTTGAAGAGGAGCATTTAGATTGAACATTCATTTATCAAATATTAAACAACAAGGACAACAAATCTTAACTTGGCTCTATCCCTTTGTCCTAGTTGATGCTTATTCACATCTCATCACTAGTAGCGTTATAAACCCGAATGGTTTTTTACGTCATCTCTTACATTTACCGAACCTCAGTCACTATTTACCCTTATTCCTAAATTTAAATAATTTATTGGAGTTCGGTATTTTATTACTACTTAGCTATCTTATTTCCCAAAAATTCCAGCCGCAAGCATCTTTAGTCACACATTGCTGCACTTGCTTAGTAATTATTTTAACTTGTTTAAACCATGATACCAATCTTTATCTGAATCAACCACCGATTTTATTGGTGATTATTATTAGTTTGATAAGTTCCTTAATTTTAAATCGTCTCCACTGTCCTACCTTGATTATTACTGTGGCTATTATTTTGGGCTATAGCTTAAATTGGTTAAACCCTTTGAGTTGGTTCAATAATATTCCTGGTATTTCCACTAATGTTCAAAAAATTCAACCACTCAGTTTATTTTTTCTGACAATTATTCGTTGTCTGGGCAGTTGGCTCGGGCTCATCAATCCCTTTAATGCTAAAAGTCAAGCCATCAACTCACCCGCAGCTACTGCCAATTTGAGTGCTGCTTTATCACATCAAAGTTTGCCTTATCCATTGAATACCCATTCGCTTTATACTAGCTATGCCTTTTTAGGAGGAATCGGGTGCTGTTTGGGGTTAATTTTTGCGCTTTTGTATTATCATCGCTACCAAATCGTGCTCGAAAATTTGATTCCCAGCATGTTTGGACTGAACGCCCCATTACTCATTAAACTACCAGTCTTATTCAATTATCGCTTCCTAATTCCCTTTATTGTGAGCCCCTTAGTAAGCATGCTGATTGGTTACTGTTTCATTAATTTGAAATGGGCGTCACCTGCCATTTACCAAATTTTTGCCGGCACCCCAACTTTTCTTTGGAACTTTTTAGGAACCAATGGCAACTGGGCAGCTTTGTTCGCGACTCTTTTAGCCATCCTTAGTTCCACTTTAATTTATTTGCCATTTGTGAAAGCGGAGGTTGCCCATGAAAAAATCACTGTGGATTAAAATTATTCTCTTGATCTTTGTCCTCAGCAGTATTCCTGCCTATTTTCAAATGAAGCAGGCTGTTTATAGTGAAAAAGCGTTCCACAATTCAACACTATCCCCGGTGATCTTTATCCCTGGCAGTTCTGCTTCACAAAATCGCTTTGATGATTTATTAAAGCAATATAATACCCCTAAAAAAAGACATAGTATTGTCAAAATTACGGTGCGGACGAACAATCACTTGCATGTGACGGGGAAAATTACTGCTCATGATAAACAACCTTTTATTGTGATTGCTTTTCAAAATAACGCTGACGGATACCAGAATATTAAAAAGCAAACTTACTGGCTCAAATTAGCTATCAATTATTTAACTGCTAATTATAACTTTAACAACTTCTCTGCCGTCGGTCACTCTAACGGCGGCTTAATTTGGACGTGGTATTTAGAAAAATATTTTAATCAAAACGCTTTGCGCATCAATCATTTAATTACCATTGGTACGCCCTACAATTCTTTAGAATCCAATATCAAAAATCAAACCGCAATTTTTCACCAATTACACCAGCACCGCCAACAATTACCCAAGAATTTAATTGTCGATTCCATTGCGGGCACTAAAAATTATCAAGATGATGGCACTGTACCTTATCAAAGTGTCGAAGCGGGTAAATATATTTTTCAAAATACGGTCGCTAAATACACACAGGCCACCGTCACTGGTGACGATAGTGAGCATTCCAGTTTATTAGCTAACCAACAAGTTCGAAACATTATTCGTGAAAACATCTTGAACCAATTTAATTTTAATAATGAAAAAAAGCCATAACTTTTGTTATGGCTTTTTTAAAGGGATATTACTTCAAGTAATATTTATCATCAGTTCACATCTAATGATAAAAATGTCACCATATCCGCTGGCTATTGTTATTAATAACAATCGACATTCCCAGAATCATCACTAAAAAGTGATCACTCGACTCATCGCATATCATCAATTTATCATGAATAACGCCGAAATGCAAGATCTACAATTAATTGGGCTAAGATATAGCCCATTGCAATTGCCCCAATAATTAAAATGACTAGCACTGTTAAATGCAGCCCTTCGAAGATTTGTCCAAAAACCAATGCTCGTACAGCTTGATATGCGGTTGCTCCAGGAACTAGTGGCACCAACGCTGGTATATTAAATAGACTCACGGGCATCTTTTTATAACGCGCACATAAATAACTAACAATTCCAATCATTAGTGCCGCAATTAAGTTAGCGAATACTTTACCTGATTTCACAAAATTACTTAAAATCCAATAAATCATCCAGCCTAATGATCCACAAACACCACTAGTAATGAGCGCTGTGCGCGGAATATTAATACAGAGTGCATATCCAATGGTGCCGACAAAGCTAAATGTAATTTGAATAATAATTTGAATCGCATTTAGTATCATATACGAAACTCCTTTCTTTAAAAGAATCTCAGTACCATTGCGATACCGCCGCCAATCGCCATTGCACTCAAAATCGCCGAACCCATTCGAGCTAACCCTGATATTAAGTGCCGTGCCATCAGGTCGCGCAGTGCATTCGTTAACGATACTCCTGGCACTAAGGGCATCACAGCACCAATAATTAAGTAGTTTAAATTATTTACACAGTGAATTTTTTGAAGCACAACGGCTAAAAGCGCAATAGTGGTTGCTGCTAAAAAAGTACTGATAAAACTAATATCAATCCATTGTTTGACAAAATAATCAATTAAATAACCAATCATTCCTACAATTCCTGCAGGCACAAAATCAACCCAATCATATTCGCCCACAAATAAAATCATCAAGGTGCAACTCAACAAAAAAGCGCCAGCCGCTTTTAACCACAATGGAAAATCTAACATCGACCGCTCAATTTGCTGTAACCCTTGTTCTAATTGCTCTAAAGTTAATTGTTCAGCCACAAATTGACGTGATAATGAATTAACTTCCGTCACTTTATATAAATTAGTCGTTTCGTGGTTAATTTGCACCATTCTTGTATTAGTCAAACGATCAGCGCTTAAAAAAATTCCCGTCGGCGTCGTATAAATCTCCGGGTGTTCAATTCCACCCTTTAGCAAAATTCGTTGCATTGTATCCTGGGCACGATGCATTTCTGCTCCGGATTCAATCATAATTTTTCCCGCTAATAATCCGACGTCAACTATTCGTCGTTGTTGTTTGTAAGCCATAATCAGTACTCATCCTATTCTTTTTAAAGACACAAAAAAAGATTATCATTATTAAAATGATAATCTTTTATAAGCAGCATGGCAACGACCTATCCTCGCAGGTAGTTTCCCACCAACTACTTTCGGCGCTGAGAAGCTTAACTTCTGTGTTCGGCATGATTCCAGGTGTTTCCTCCTCGCTATCGCCACCACACTTGCTCTCTTCTTACCTTCTGAAAGAACCTTAGTCCTCTCAAAACTGAATATTATGTTCTTACTCGACACCCTTGGTTAAGCCCTCGACCGATTAGTATTGCTCAGCTCCATGTATCACTACACTTCCACTCGCAACCTATCTACCTCATCTTCTTTGAGGGGTCTTACTTCATTACTGAATGGGAAATCTCATCTTGAGGTGGGTTTCACACTTAGATGCTTTCAGCGTTTATCCCTTCCATACTTAGCTACCCAGCTATGCCTTTGGCAAGACAACTGGTACACCAGTGGTATGTCCATCCCGGTCCTCTCGTACTAAGGACAGATCCTCTCAAATTTCCTACGCCCGCGACGGATAGGGACCGAACTGTCTCACGACGTTCTGAACCCAGCTCGCGTACCGCTTTAATGGGCGAACAGCCCAACCCTTGGGACCGACTACAGCCCCAGGATGCGATGAGCCGACATCGAGGTGCCAAACCTCCCCGTCGATGTGAACTCTTGGGGGAGATAAGCCTGTTATCCCCAGGGTAGCTTTTGTCCGTTGAGCGATGGCCCTTCCATACGGTGCCACCGGATCATTAAGCCCGACTTTCGTCCCTGCTCGACTTGTCTGTCTCGCAGTCAAGCTCCCTTCTACCTTTACACTCTACGAATGATTTCCAACCATTCTGAGGGAACCTTTGGGCGCCTCCGTTACTGTTTAGGAGGCGACCGCCCCAGTCAAACTGCCCACCTGACACTGTCTCCCGCCGTGCTTCAACGGCGCGGGTTAGAGCTTTCATATAACAAGGGTAGTATCCCACCAGCGCCTCCTTCGATACTAGCGTACCGATCTCTACGGCTCCTACCTATCCTGTACATGTTACACAAAAACTCAATATCAAGCTACAGTAAAGCTCCATGGGGTCTTTCCGTCCTGTCGCGGGTAACCTGCATCTTCACGGGTATTATAATTTCACCGAGTCTATCGTTGAGACAGTGCCCAAATCATTACGCCTTTCGTGCGGGTCGGAACTTACCCGACAAGGAATTTCGCTACCTTAGGACCGTTATAGTTACGGCCGCCGTTTACTGGGGCTTCAATTCTGGGCTTCGACCAAAGTCTAACTCATCCTCTTAACCTTCCAGCACCGGGCAGGCGTCAGCCCCTATACGTCATCTTACGATTTTGCAGAGACCTGTGTTTTTGATAAACAGTTGTTTGGGCCTTTTCACTGCGGCTGGCTCTTACACCAGCACCCCTTCTTCCAAAGTTACGGGGCTATTTTGCCGAGTTCCTTAACGATAGTTCTCTCGCTCACCTTAGGATTCTCTCCTTGACTACCTGTGTCGGTTTGCGGTACGGGTATTCAGTGTCTCACTAGAAGCTTTTCTCGGCAGTGTGACTATTGTGCTTCGCTACTTTAATTTCGCTCCCTATCACAACTCATCCTTCGCGGTTATAAGCATTTGACTCATATCCAGACTCGCTGCTTAGACATGCTTTTCCAGCTGCATGCTCACAATTCATCTCCTGCGTCCCTCCATCGTTCAAACAACACTGAACAGTACAGGAATCTCAACCTGTTTTCCATCGATTACGCCTCTCGGCCTCATCTTAGGTCCCGACTAACCCTGGGCGGACGAGCCTTCCCCAGGAAACCTTAGTCATCCGGTGGACCAGATTCTCACTGGTCTTTCGCTACTCATACCGGCATTCTCACTTCTAAGCTCTCCACCAGTCCTCTCGATCTGGCTTCTTCGTGCTTACAACGCTCTCCTACCACGTACATCTTTCGATGCACATCCACAGTTTCGGTACCATACTTAGCCCCGGTACATTTTCGGCGCAGAACCACTCGACTAGTGAGCTATTACGCACTCTTTAAATGAGTTGCTGCTTCTAAGCCAACATCCTAGTTGTCTGTGCAGTTCCACTTCCTTTTCCACTTAGTATGGATTTTGGGACCTTAACTGGTGATCTGGGCTGTTCCCCTTTCGACGATGGATCTTATCACTCACCGTCTGACTCCCGGAGAAAGATCTTTGGCATTCGGAGTTTATCTGAATTCAGTAACCCATGTTGGGCCCCTAGTCCAAACAGTGCTCTACCTCCAAGATCCTCTTCTCCGAGGCTAGCCCTAAAGCTATTTCGGAGAGAACCAGCTATCTCCAAGTTCGTTTGGAATTTCACCGCTACCCACACCTCATCCCCGCAATTTTCAACTTACGTGGGTTCGGTCCTCCAGTGCGTTTTACCGCACCTTCAACCTGGACATGGGTAGGTCACTTGGTTTCGGGTCTACGACTACGTACTCTCTTTCGCCCTATTCAGACTCGCTTTCGCTGCGGCTCCGTCTTCTCAACTTAACCTCGCACGCAATCGTAACTCGCCGGTTCATTCTACAAAAGGCACGCCATCACTCTTTAACGAGCTCTGACTACTTGTAGGCACACGGTTTCAGGATCTATTTCACTCCCCTTCCGGGGTGCTTTTCACCTTTCCCTCACGGTACTTGTTCTCTATCGGTCACTAGGGAGTATTTAGCCTTGGGAGATGGTCCTCCCTGCTTCCGACGGGGTTTCACGTGCCCCGCCGTACTCAGGATACTGGTAGAGTGTCTCTGATTTCGCCTACTAGACTATCACTATCTCTGGTTCAGCTTCCCAACTGATTCAGCTATCTTCGACTATCTCACGTCCCAGTCCTACAACCCCAAAGAGCATGCTCTCTGGTTTGGGCTCTTTCCGTTTCGCTCGCCGCTACTCAGGAAATCGATTTTTCTTTCTCTTCCTATGGCTACTTAGATGTTTCAGTTCACCACGTCTTCCTCACTTACAACTTTCGTCGCAGTGTGACTAAGCTTTACCTTAGCCGGGTTCCCCCATTCGGATATCTCCGGATCTTCGTTTACTTACAACTCCCCGGAGCATTTCGCTGTTCGTTGCGTCCTTCTTCGGCTCCTAGTACCTAGGCATCCACCGTGCGCCCTTATTATCTTAACCTTACTTATTACTTCTTACTTTCGAATCTCTCGATTCTCGGTGTCTTTCTTCTCATAATATTCAGTTTTCAAAGTACTAATGTTTGAGAGTAGACCTCTCAAAACTAAACAAAGTTTCTTGCCAACTGCTTTCCGTTTATTTTTCCTTAGAAAGGAGGTGATCCAGCCGCAGGTTCTCCTACGGCTACCTTGTTACGACTTCACCCTAATCATTTGTCCTACCTTAGACGGCTAGCTCCCCGAAGGGTTACCCCACCGGCTTTGGGTATTACAAACTCTCATGGTGTGACGGGCGGTGTGTACAAGGCCCGAGAACGTATTCACCGTGGCATGCTGATCCACGATTACTAGCGATTCCAACTTCATACAGGCGAGTTGCAGCCTGCAATCCGAACTGAGAATGGTTTTTAGAGTTCTGCTTGCCCTCACGAGTTCGCTTCTCGTTGTACCATCCATTGTAGCACGTGTGTAGCCCAGGTCATAAGGGGCATGATGATTTGACGTCGTCCCCACCTTCCTCCGGTTTGTCACCGGCAGTCTCACTAGAGTGCCCAACTTAATGCTGGCAACTAGTAACAAGGGTTGCGCTCGTTGCGGGACTTAACCCAACATCTCACGACACGAGCTGACGACAACCATGCACCACCTGTCTTCCTGTCCCCGAAGGGAACCCTGTATCTCTACAGCTTTCAGGAGATGTCAAGACCTGGTAAGGTTCTTCGCGTTGCTTCGAATTAAACCACATGCTCCACCGCTTGTGCGGGCCCCCGTCAATTCCTTTGAGTTTCAACCTTGCGGTCGTACTCCCCAGGCGGAGTGCTTAATGCGTTAGCTGCAGCACTGAGAGGCGGAAACCTCCCAACACTTAGCACTCATCGTTTACGGCATGGACTACCAGGGTATCTAATCCTGTTCGCTACCCATGCTTTCGAGCCTCAGCGTCAGTTACAGACCAGAGAGCCGCCTTCGCCACTGGTGTTCTTCCATATATCTACGCATTTCACCGCTACACATGGAGTTCCACTCTCCTCTTCTGCACTCAAGTTTGACAGTTTCCGATGCACTTCCTCAGTTAAGCTGAGGGCTTTCACATTCAGACTTTTCAAACCGCCTGCGCTCCCTTTACGCCCAATAAATCCGGACAACGCTTGCCACCTACGTATTACCGCGGCTGCTGGCACGTAGTTAGCCGTGACTTTCTGGTTGAATACCGTCACTACTTGAGCAGTTACTCTCAAGCACGTTCTTCTTCAACAACAGGATTTTACGATCCGAAAACCTTCTTCATCCACGCGGCGTTGCTCCATCAGACTTTCGTCCATTGTGGAAGATTCCCTACTGCTGCCTCCCGTAGGAGTTTGGGCCGTGTCTCAGTCCCAATGTGGCCGATTACCCTCTCAGGTCGGCTACGTATCATCGCCTTGGTGGGCCTTTACCTCACCAACTAGCTAATACGCCGCAGGTCCATCCTTTAGTGACAGCCGAAACCGTCTTTCATTCCTTAATCATGTGATTAAGCACTTTATGCGGTATTAGCAACTGTTTCCAATTGTTATCCCCCGCTAAAGGGCAGGTTACCTACGTGTTACTCACCCATCCGCCGCTCGCGTCCATATCTTCCTACCCGAAGGTATTCCGTTACTTCTGCTCGCTCGACTTGCATGTATTAGGCACGCCGCCAGCGTTCGTCCTGAGCCAGGATCAAACTCTCATTTTTTGTTAGTTTGTTGACTCAGACTTAGAACTCTAACGTTCTTTGTCTTCTTTATTACTTTTAAATTGACAGGTTCTTTTTCAAGAACCCAGCACTTGGCTTTTAAAGAAACTTTGTTCAGTTTTCAAAGATCTACTTAACTTTTTGTTGATTACCACTTGATTAAGCGGCTCATTTAGTTTATCATCTTATCATGAGCTTGTCAACTGTTTTTTTTATTTGCTTAACAGTGACGCGCATGACTCATTGACAACAGAAAATATATTATCAACTTTTTTACCCTTTTGCAACCCCTTTGCCCATCTTTTTTTATTCTTTTTTGCTACTTATTGCTCTATCCCTTGGTATGACTGCTTTTTTACGATATAAAAAAAGCAATTTATTTTTAAAATAAATTGCTTTTTAGTTATCAATCAAGTAATTACTATTAACATTTTCGCCATAAATTACATAATTTTGATTTACTTTTTCCTTAAAATCAAAACCATTTTTCGTCACATTCATTTTATTTTGTCGTGTCTCGACGTTATTAATCTTTTCTTTATCTTGGCCAACACTGGTTCTTAATTTATCCGATACGCGCTGTAATTCTTTAGTTGGCGCTACTTCATAAGAAATTCCGTCAATTAGGGTGCCGTGCCCTTGCAAATGATCAGAGTCCATGTTTTTAGACGCTCCTCGATAATATTGAATTAACGCAGTAATATCATCCAATGATAGATTAGTACTCATCGAATTAGAAATGCTATTCAACACTTTTTGAAGATTAGGTAACGTACTTAGAGAAGTTGCTTTTTTGACAATTGCCATAATAACCTGACGTTGTCGCATTTGCCGACCATAATCGCCTTGCGGATCGTCGTAACGCATTCGTGCGTAAGACAGACTTTGTTTGCCGTTAATGACTTGCTTACCTTTATGAAAACTACTGCCATCGTAACTGAACGCAAACGGTGCATCTACTTCAACTCCACCGACTGCGTCTACTATTTTAGGCAGTGAATGAAAGTCCAAAGTAATATAATTATCAATCTTGATATTAACTAATTTTTGCACAGTTTTCACCGCTGCCTCAGACTCTCCTAAATTATAAGCGGAATTAATTTTCTGAATCACATGCTGGCCGCTTTTTATCCCATAAATTTCCGATAAAGTATCCCGTGGAATACTCATTAACACTGTTTTTTTAGTTTGTGGATTGATCGTTGCCAAAATCATAGTATCTGAATTACCACGATCAGTGCGTCCTTCATCGCCTGTATCTACTCCTAACAATAGAATAGTAACTGGCTTTTTTTGCGCGATCGTTTTGGAAGGTCGAATTGCGGTACTCGGCCGATAAGCATTGCCTAAAGCATTACTAGCTTGCGAGTAAATCCGAAAGCCGTAAGCCCCGACGATAAAAATAGCCATAATTAAAAAGAGCAAAATGCTCTTCAAAAAACGATGACTTCCCATTTGGTGCTGTGATTGCATCGAAACTTTTTGATTGCGTTTCAATAAGGATTTATTTGGTTCTGAATTATTCATTACTTCAATTAACCTCAAAATTCTAAATGATTTACTCAACTGTGAATTTTGATTTAGCGCTAAGCTAAATAAGCTTTTCACAATTTAGATTATTAATTATACATTATCAAAGCAATAATGCAATTCTAATATAAAATAATTTTCAGTCTAGGACTGCGCTACTCCAGCTTGAATCATTACGGGTAAGCCTTGCTGTAGCCTTTGACCTAAATTGACACAAGTATCAACCATAATACTTTGCGCATCAACTACTGAATAATTATGTTGCGGTGCTTTCTCTTGGGCCAAAGAAAGTTCTGTACAACCTAAAATAACCACGTCGGCTCCAAAATCATGCACCATTCGCTTGAGAATCTGATGATATAACTGTGCATCAACTATCCCTTGTTCTTTGATACAATCATAGATCAAAGTCATCACATCCGCCTGCAGCTGTTCATCACCCAACGTATAATCTAATCCCTGTTGTTGTAATTCTTGTTGATAGACTTGATCCGCTAAAGTACCTTTCGTGGCAATTAATCCCACTTTTTGCGCTCGGGGATAGTGCTGTTTCAAATAGCTAACAGCACTCCGGGGCATATGCAATAATGGAATTGACGTCTCTTGTTGTAATTGTTCATAGAAATAATGCGCAGTATTGCAAATAATAACCATAAAAGCGGGCTGTAAGAGTGATTGTTGTTGAATATCTTCTAACAAATCGGGATAAAAATTCGGTTTTTGATGATCCAAAATATAATCGGTTCGATCAGGAATACTAGCATGATTGACTAATAAATAATTTAAATATTCTTGATCCTTAATTGCAGGGGTTCTTGCATTTAACAGACGCACAAAACTTTCCGTGGCTGCCGTGCCCATGCCGCCAATAATTGTAAAAAAGTCTTTCATCGCTATCCCTCAATTTCCTGAACTATCTGTTGTGCCACATTTAAGTCATTGGGATAATCCACATTCACACCACGAATTTTTTGGTACTTATCTTCACCTTTACCAGCTAACACGACAATATCTTGCGGTTGACTAGTAGTAATCGCCGCTTGAATCGCCTGCTGACGATCTAGAATAATTGCCACTTGCACTTTCGTATGATCAATTAACTGATTGATTTCTTCACAAATAGCTTGAGGATCTTCAAATCCCGGATCATCAGTCGTTAAATACGCCTGATTAGCGTATTTACTTAGAGCTTTAGCAAAACCTGAACGCCGCGAAACGCCCTTGTCGCCCGTACTACCAACTACCACGATAATTTTGGATTGTGGATTTTCCGTTTTTAAAAAATGTAACAACGCCGACATGCTAGCGTAATTATGCGCATAATCAACGTAAATTGTGCCGTGTTGCTTGGTCTTAATTGATTCCATCCGTCCCGGAATATGAACATCCATAATAGATGTTTGAGCCAATTCATAAGGGGCCCCCGCAATCCCAGCACCAATAATTGCGGCAGTCGCATTAGCTTCGTTAAAGTCACCAATCAAACTTAATTGATAATCACCAGCAATATTCAGTTGCTGAGCTTTAGCACTTTGGGCCCTGATCGTAAATTCACTTTCTGCCAATGTACTCTCTTTACTCTGATAAACAAAGTCCGCCACTTGTTCATTGCCACCTTGGCGTGAAAAAACATACAGTTTAGAACTAGGAGTTGTCGCTTTAGCTGCTAAATATACTTCGTCAAAATAGTCAGTATCTCCATTAATCACACAACTCTTTGAATTTACTAAGAGCTGTAATTTGCAATGAAGATAATCGGCAAAATCGGGATGTTCATTGGGACCAATATGATCAGGTGAGATGTTTAAAAAGAAGCCAACATCATATGTTAAACCATAAACACGGTTACGCTTATAAGCCTGTGATGAAACTTCCATCACCAAATGCGTCATCCCACTATCTACGGCTTCACGCATATCATGAAATAAATCCAGTGATTCTGGAGTAGTTAAATTGGACTTAAATTTCTGACTGGGCTTCGGTCCTAAAATCCGATCAATCGTCGAAAATAAGGCGGTCTTTTGATTCGAATAATTTTGCAAAATTCCACGTGTAAAGTAGGACGAAGTCGTTTTCCCTTTAGTTCCTGTAAAAGCAATAATAAACAGATCATTCTGTGGGTAACCATAAAAAGCCGCCCCTAATAACGCCATCGCTTTCTGCACGTCGGTTACAATTAAGGCATTCATGCCCTTGATATCTGGATATGCTACTTCAGAAACATAGGTTGTTGCTCCATTAGCCTGAGCCTGCTTTAAATAACTTTCTTTAAAATGTGTTCCTTTGCAAAAGAACATGCCATCCTTTTGTGCCTGCCGTGAATCGTAAGTTACGGCGGTAATTTCATTGTCAAACACAATATCAGCCTGTTTTAGCAACTTATGTTCCTGCAATAATAAAGTACAACCATTTAAAATCAAAGTCATGATTTATCTCCTTCACTGGTTAAATTTTTCGGTAAGTCAATCTGAAAACAAGTTTGTTGTGCATCAGAGTGGACTGTAATCTGTCCATGTTGCATTTGCACCAAGCTTTTGGCAATGGCCAACCCTAAGCCTGTTCCCCCCGTTTTACTCGAACGAGACTGATCGACACGATAAAAACGATCAAACAAGTGTTGCTGATTTTCTGGAGCAATCGCTTGGCCATTATTAATCACCTGTAAAATTACGTGATCTTGTTGTTCTTTAGCGCACAACCAAATATGATCGGCACCTTGACCATACTTGATGGCATTAATTACTAAATTATTAAAAACTCGCCCAAGCTTTTGACTATCAGCTTGCATGATTAACTGTGGAACAGCACTAACCACTTCCATTTGAATATGCTGCTTTTTAGCTTCTAATTCAAAATCTGCATCAATCTGTTCCAACATTTGAATCATATCGAATGTTTGAATATTTAATTTAGTGTTCGAGTTATTAGCACGAACATATTCAAATAAATCATTCACTAACGAACGTAACTGTAACGATTTTTGATAAGCAATATGCACGTATTTTTGCACATCGGCCGTTGACGTTTGCGGATTTTGTTCAATTAAACCTAAAAAGCCAATAATTGACGTCAATGGCGTCCGTAAATCATGACTCACATTAGTAATCAATTCGTCTTTACTTTGTTCCGCAGCCACTTGATTTTTCATGGATTCACTGGCGGTTTGCATCACTTTATCCATTTGTTGAATTAATTGTTGCAGTTCCAAAATAGTAATACCATCAGCACTAGTCGCTTCGCCACGCGCCAAATGTTGCAGATAATACTGTGTACGATGTAATTGGCGTTGATATAAATATTGATAGGCTAAAAGAATTATTACTAACCCGTCTAACAATCCTATCAACCACCATAACTGGGGCGTTTGATTAATCACCGTGGCCCATTTGAGTTCACCGCCGACGGCCAATACGAAAATAATGGTCGTTATATAAACTACCCACCGACGGGACAGCATTGCCTTCATGTTTAAGCCTCCACTTTGTAGCCAACACCCCAAACGGTTTCGATGACTTGTTCACCATTAGTTGCTTCTTCTAATTTATCACGCAAATGACTCACATGAACCATCACTGTTTTGGCAGAAATCACACTTTCTTGCTTCCAGACACGCTCAAAGATCTCATCTGCAGAAAAGACGCGATTAGGATGACTGGCTAGTAAATATAAAATGCCAAATTCCAATGCTGTGAGTTGCACTTTCACTCCCGCATTGGTCACGACTTCGTGGGAGCTTTTATCGATGGTAATTGGTCCAATTTCTAATTTATCTGGTAAAATTTCGTGACCTTGAGCATGGGTCCGGCGCAACAAAGATTTCACCCGGGCCATCACCTCTAACGGATTAAAGGGTTTAACCACATAGTCATCAGCACCCGTAATTAGTCCTTGGATTTTATCCAAATCACTAGTTTTGGCAGAAACTACAATAATGGGAATTTGTGAATCCTTACGTAATTTTTTAATCACTTCAATTCCTGACATGCCGGGCATCATAATGTCTAATATTAAGAGTGCAATATCCGGATTAGCTTTTAATTGATCGAGCGCTTGTACACCAGAATTAGCAACAACTGGTTGATAGCCTTCATTTTTTAAATAAATGCTGAGCAGTTCCACAATATCTTGGTCATCGTCTACCACTAAAATTTTCAACAATTATCGCCTCACAAGTTAACTTATATCTCCCAAACTTAACCATATCATACCATATCTTAAGAAACGCTTATTGCCGCACATTACTCTGTTTGAATTGATGCCAATCCCAAATTGTTAAAATTAATAATAAAATACTCAATGTTAAAGCTGATTTGCCACTAGCACCGAGACTTAGTGGTTGCATGACACCACTTTTAGCGGCAAAGCTCAAACTCACATGTAAGATTAACCAACCACCAAAATACCACAGTAAGTTCCAAACATTACCCCACTTAATTAACTTTTTCCCAAAATGATTCGGCATCAAGGCGCCCAAGATAATCAATAATGGTCCGGCAGCAATAATCCATAATCCTAGATCCGGATTAATTTGAAAATGTAAGTAATAATTTAACAAGTTAAGTGCTTGTTTAATAGTCTGCGCTAAAGAGAAATTAGTCACCACATTGCTGCCAAAAAAGTTATTACTAAAAAAGTTTGGCCAGTAGCTGCTACTCAATAAAATACCTGCAATAATTAATAACAGCCACGAGCGCTGATTTTTTGACTTGGTTGTTGGCGCAACCGTTGACACTTCTGTTACTCCCGCTTGAGTTTGTGGTTGTAAGGGTTTGGTAAAATTCGGTTGTTGATAGTGATCAGCGCGCGCTTTGATCATTGGACGCCGTTTAATAGCCGCAGAAGTTGCCGGCTGTTTGCGGCGAAAAGCATTCCGGATTTTTTGATCCAGATTAGTTTGCCGCCGATTAGCGTGCCAATAACCGGCCGCAATCAATCCCAGTGCGACCACTAAGCTCAACCATTTACCGATATAAACATAAGTCAAAATAACAAAAATAACGGCTAAAACATCCATAATGGGATTATTCTTGAGCCAGAGCAAAAAACTGACCATAGAATTAGTCGAAGATTGATGATAACGCTGTGCCCGCGAATAAGTTTGATCTCTACCATCAGCATCAGCGTGCGCTCTTTGCGGCTTCGCCACTAATTGATAACCACAGGTCGGACATTTTTTGGCATTAGCTTTGATTTTGGCACCACAGTTGGGACAATATTGCATCAAAATCATCCTTTCAATTTCAGTTATATTAATTGATAATTATAGTTTTATCTTAAAGGATAATTATGAAGAATTACCAAATTTTATCAACTAAATTTTTAAACAAATTAAGCGCAACCAACAAAATAGGTGCTGGCTGCGCTTAATCAGACATTTTATTAAAATTTACGAAATCGTTCTTTGCGCTGTTGCAATAAATCAGACAAACTTAACTGATCGAATTGAGCCAATTGTTGATCAATCAAGGTCTGTAATTGTTTGGCTTGCTCATCTAAAACCGTCTCGGGTAAAACTTGTTCAATAATTTGATTTTGTTTCAACCAAGCGGGTTCAATATGCATCATTTCCGCTGCTTTATTAGCCAGCTTGGAATCTTTCCACATAATAGAAGCAAAGCCTTCTGGCGAAAGAACAGTATACATACTGTGTTCTAGCATCCACACTTGATCAGAACAGGCCAAAGCTAACGCGCCACCCGAACCTGCTTCGCCAATAATAATAGTTAAAATGGGAACTTGCAGTTGCAACATTTCACTGATGCTCTTAGCCAATATTTGGCCTTGACCTTTCACTTCAGCCTCTTCACCCGGATAAGCACCTGGAGTATTAATCAACGTGACAATTGGTGCACCCATTTTTTGCGCTAATTTCATTACGCGTAAAGCTTTCCGATAACCTTGCGGGGTTGGACTACCAAAATGAGTGGCTAGGCGTTCCTCTAATTCCTGACCTTTATTCGTGGCTACTACCGCCACCGTCCGTTGCTTGAGCTTAGCAAAGCCGGCAATAATCGCCGGATCATCACTATCCACTTGATCGCCATGTACAGCAAAAAAGTCCGTAAATAATTGATCAATCAGCGGTTGCAAGTCAGCTTTCCTATCACTTCGCGCACCTTCCATGATCGTACTAACTTGTTTACTCACTTTGCGCAGCTCCCTTCCACTTTTGACCAGCAAAAATTGTCAAGATTTGATCTAATTTCTGTAGTTGTTGTGGTCGCGCCACAATTTCATCAATAAAACCATGCTGATAAGCGTTTTCTACACTTTGAAAATCTGAAGGCAATTTCTTATTGATGGTTTGCTCAATGACGCGCCGCCCAGCAAAACCTAACAACGCTTGGGGTTCTGCTAGCGTAATATCAGCCTGTGAGGCAAAGCTAGCTGTTACGCCTCCGGTAGTAGGATCCATGATCACTGCCACATACAATAATCCAGCTTGGCGATGTTCATTAATTGCTTGCGAGATTTTCGCCATCTGCATTAAGGAATGAATTCCTTCTTGCATCCGAGCACCACCAGAAGCAGTGAACATAACAACTGGTAATTTTCGTTCTGTTGCTTGCTCAAATAAACGGGTAATTTTTTCACCAGTAGCTGTTCCTAAACTTCCCATAATGAAGTTAGGATCCATAATTCCTAAAGCCACATCATGTTGAGCCAACTTGGCTTGTCCAGTTAAAACTGAATCCAACAATTTTGTCTTCGTCTGAGCCTTATGCAATTTCTCTTGATAATCTGGAAACTTTAAAGGATCAGTCGTGGCTAACTCAGCATCCCATTCTTGAAAATCTTTCGTTAACATCTTCAAGCGTTGGCGAGCATTCACCCGAAAACCATAACCACATTCCGGACAAACTTGAAATTTACCGGCCCGCCGAAAATAAAACTTACTGCCACAATGAGGACAATAACGAAAAATTCCTTGTGGAACATTATGATAATAACTATTTAAGGCTTGAATCGGATGAGGCGCAAAATGATTTTCACTCATCGTCACTAGCCCCCTTTGAGGATTGTGCCATATATTGCGGTAAAAACTTTTGATCAATATATGTGGTCAAATAATGACCTTGGCGAACTTCCTCTTGTTGTAATAATTGAATCAAGAAATCATCGTTCGTCGTGACACCATCAATTTTGAATTCTCGCAATGAATTAATCAAACGGCGCAAAACGACCGGGCGCTGTGAACCAAAAGCAATAATCTTAATAATCATTGAATCATAAAATGGTGATATCTGATCACCACTGTTCACGCCACTTTCAACGCGAACCCCTAGCCCACCGGGCCAGGACATTTGCTTAATCTGACCAGCCTGCGGTTGAAAATTCTTTTTCGGATCTTCCGCATTAATTCTCGCTTCGATAGCTGCACCATGGATCTGCACATCCGCTTGCGTCATGGACAAATCAGCGCCTGCAGCAATTTTTAATTGCTCTTGCACCAAATCAACTTGCGCTACTTCTTCAGTAATAGAATGTTCTACCTGAATCCGCGTATTCATTTCCATGAAATAAAAATGATGTTGCGGATCCATTAAAAATTCAATCGTCCCTACATTTTGATAGTCAATTGCTTTGACTGCGCGAATGGCTAACTGCTGCAAATGTTGCCGTTCTTGCTCATTAATCTCTACGCAAGGCGTTTCTTCCAAAACTTTTTGTTGCCGTCGTTGTAAGGAACAGTCTCGTTCAGGCAAGGCCACCACGTGCCCTGCTTGATCAGCCATAATCTGAACTTCAATATGCTTAGCAGGAGAGATAATCTTTTCCAAATACATGCGGTCATCACCAAAAGATAACTTTGCTTCTTCTTGCGCTTGCACAAAAGAATCACTTAATTCTTCTGGTTTAAAAACTTTACGAATTCCTTTACCGCCACCACCAGCAGCGGCTTTGAGCATGACTGGATAACCGACTTTTTGGGCAATTGCTAATGCTTCTTGCGCATTAGCGACAAAACCTTCACTACCCGGAATAACCGGCACCTCATTTTGTTGCATGGTAATCCGCGCATTAGCCTTATTACCCATCAACGCAATGGTTTTGGCCTTAGGACCAATAAAAGTCAACTGACATTCTTCACACAATTGTGCAAATTCCGGACTTTCGGATAAAAAGCCATAACCTGGGTGGATTGCTTGCGCTCCTGTTAATAAAGCCGCACTCACAATGTTTTGCATATTCAAATAGGAATCAGCTGGTTGTGGGCCACCAATGCAAACTGCTTCATCGGCTTCTTTCACATGTTGTGCATTTTTATCAGCCGTTGAATAAACTGCTACTGAGGTAATATTTAATTCGCGTAAAGCGCGAATAATCCGCACAGCAATTTCCCCACGGTTGGCAATTAAAACTTTTTCCAACATTTCAACTCTCACCTACTGTACGGCAAATGTTAATTCACCAGAACAAGCAATTTGGTCATCAACATAAGCAGTCGCTTTACCAATACCAATATTTCCACGTAATTTATCTAATTTAACTTCCAAACGTAAACTATCGCCGGGACGTACCATTTGCCGGAATTTAACTTTCTTAACACCACCGAAATAAGCGGTCTTGCCTTTAAATTCAGGCATCGTTAATAAAGCAATTGCCCCTGTTTGTGCCAAAGCTTCCAAGATTAAAGCTCCAGGCATCACGGGGTTACCCGGAAAATGTCCCTGGAAATAACTTTCATTGACAGAAACATTCTTGCGACCAATTGCATATTGACCAGGTTGATAATCTAGTACTCGATCGACTAATAACATTGGGTAACGATGTGGTAAAATTTCTTGAATTTGGACAACATCTAAACTTTGTTTATTTTCATTTGCTTCCATTAATCTTCTGAGCCCTCCTAATTGGGTGTGACAGTAAATAGGGGTTGATCATATTCCACAACCTCTTCATCAGAAACTAAGATTTCACTAATAGTTCCCTTAATCTCACTCTTAACTTCTGTCATCATCTTCATTGCTTCAATGACACAAACAACATCGCCCACTTCTACTTGATCCCCAACTTTTTTAAATTGTGGTTGGTCAGGAGAAGATTGGAGATAAACAATCCCAACTAAAGGCGACTTGATTTGCGGCAATTGTGCTGTATCTTCTACCACAGTAGCTTGATTATCTGGTACTACTGAACTAGGAGTTACGGTGGCTGGAGCAGTTTGACTTTGCTTGCTCAAATACAAATGTCCACCATCAAAATCCAAATCTAATTCATTAATGTTACTTTGATTAACTTGCTTCATGAGAGCTTGAATTTCTTCAAAAGTCATTTAAGCTTGCCACCTTTTCATTGCTAGAACTGCATTATGACCACCAAAACCAAAGGAGTTGCTGAGTGCATAATCAATTGTCCGTTGGTTATTGTTAGTTGTTACTAGGTTCACATCACAGTCTGCATCTTGATTCATAATTCCAACATTCACTGGCAATTGTCCAGATTGTAATGCCAAGGTTGTGGCAACTGCTTCGACTGCACCCGCAGCGCCCAATAAATGACCAGTCATACTCTTCGTACTGGAGACTAAAACTGAACTATCAGCACCAAAAACTTGATTAATAGCCTTTGATTCTGCCGAGTCATTGCCTTTAGTTCCCGTGCCATGAGCATTAATATAGCCCACTTGTTGCGGCGTGATTTGGGCTTCTTGCATAGCTAAACTCATTGCCCGCGCCGCTTGGGTACCTTTCGGGTCTGGAGAAGTAATATGGTAAGCATCAGATGTTGTTCCATAGCCAACAATTTCACCCAAAATTTCAGCACCACGTGCTTGCGCATGTTCTAAAGATTCCAAAATTAACGTTCCGGCACCCTCGCCCATCACAAAGCCTGAACGACTTTCGTCAAATGGTAGGCTAGCTTTGGTCGGATCAGTGGCCTTAGACAAGGTTGACAAAGACGCAAAACCTGCAATCCCAATCTGATTAATGGAAGCTTCTGAACCACCAGTAATCATAACGTCACTACGTCCATCTTTAATTTGACGGTAAGCTTCACCGATCGCATTCGTACTGGAAGCACAAGCAGTCACAATTGTCGTACTAATATTATGGGCCTGGTAACGCATAGACAAATTACCAGCTGCCATATTAGCAATCGCAGTGGGCACAAACATTGGCGAAACCCGATCCGCACCCTTATCATGCATTTTGATCACTTGTTGTTGAATTGTCGTTAAACCGCCAATACCAGAACCCCAGATTACGCCTAAACGATCGGCATCAGTATTCTCAGCATTGATTTGGGCTTGCGCCATGGCTTCATCGCTAGCATAAACCGCATATTGGGTAAAAGCATCCATGCGCTTCGTATCTTTTTTTGTTAAATGCTGTAACGCATCAAAATCATCTAACTGTCCAGCAACTGTAACTCCTGTACTAGTTGCATCAAAATAAGTAATTGGTTCAAAACCAATCTTTTGTGAATTTAAACCTGCTTGAAAACTAGCAACATCGTTACCGATAGGGGTAACAGCCCCTAGTCCTGTTATTACTACTCTTGTCATAATGATTCTCCTTACTGCATTGTTAAGCCGCCATCGACCGTCAATGTTTGGCCAGTAATATAATTATTTTGAGCCAAAAAGACAGCAGTTTGGGCAATTTCTTCAACTTGACCAAAGCGCTGTAGTGGAATTTGTTTAATAATTTCTTGTTGCCGTTTATCACTTAATTGCTGCGTCATTTGGGTATCAATCATTCCGGGAGCAATTGCATTACAACGTAAATTACGCAAAGCCACTTCTTTCGCAACTGATTTCGTTAACCCAATGATGCCGGCTTTACTGGCAGCATAATTAGCCTGACCAATATTACCAGTCAAGCCAACAACACTGGCTAAATTAATAAAACATCCCGAACGTTGTTTGTACATTGGCCGTAATGCCTGACGAATAACATTAAAAGTTCCCACTAAATTAGTTTGTAAGACACTGTCAAAGTCTTCTTGTGACATCCGGTTCAATAAACCATCGCGAGTAATTCCTGCATTATTAACTACAACATCAATGTGGCCCGCTGCAGCCAATGTTTGCTTAATTAATTGTTCTGCAGAGTCCATCTGCGTCACGTCAGCACTAATATCAAAACATTGAACCCCAAAAGCGGTAATTTGAGCTTGCACGTCGGCACTAATGGGATGCCGCGCATTTAAAACGATATTCGCTCCTTGCTGTGCAAAAGCTTTGGCAATTGCTAAACCAATACCTCGTGAGCTACCGGTTATTAAAACTACTTTGTCTTTGAGTTCCATTAATCCATTGCCTCCAACGCTGTAATTGTCTGTTGCAGTCCATCATAACTATCAACTTGATAAGTAGGAATCTTCCGCACAATCTTTTTAGCAAAGCCTAATAAGGTTTTCCCAGGTCCCAACTCCAGAACTGCCGTTAAATCTGATGCTTGCTGTTGTAAAGTAGCTGCAAAATAAGTGGTCGAAACTAACTGTTGCGTAAGATTATCACTCAAAGTTTGCGGAGCAAATTCTTGTTTAGTGGTCGTACTAAATACTGGAAATGTTCCGGTCTGCCAATTAACTTTCGTTAAGGCCGAATTTAATTGTGCCTGAATTGGTTGCATCAACGGTGTATGAAAAGCTCCACTAACTTTTAATGGAACAACCCGTAGTTTTTCCTGCTGCTGCTTTAATAAATCAACAGCCCGCTCTACTGCTGTAGGGACGCCACCAATGACAATCTGTTGTGGTGTATTAACATTGGCCACACCAATGGCACCGAATTGACTAGCTTGCTGAACTGCTTGTTCAACACTAGCTAAATCGGCTTTCATAATGGCGACCATTTCACTGGCCGTTTGCTCACTAGCTTGTTGCATTAATTCGCCACGCCGCTTAATCAATTGCAAACCGGTAGCAAAATCAACGTAACCACTGCTAGTTAAAGCACTATATTCGCCTAAGCTTAGTCCTAAGCCAAAGCAATCTTTAGTAGTTAAATAGTCTTTTAATTCCTGATATAAGCTCCAACTCATGGCCAAAATAGCCGGTTGCGCCAAGCGCGTTTGTGCTAACTGATCAGACAAAGCTGCATCATATAAAATACTTGGCAAGTCTAACTGTAAAATTTCGGCTGCTTGATCAATATGCTGCTTAAAACTTGGCAAACTTTCGTACAGGTCCTGTGTAATTCCTGTTTTTTGGGCACCTTGACCGCTAAACAGTAATCCCAACATCTTAATAGTCACCGCCTAAAAGCCGATCTGCCCGGGAATAAACATCTTCCAAGATCTCAGCTGCTGGTTGTTCTTTTTTAACCAAACCAGAGATTTCACCAGCCATATAAGCACCGGTCTTGGCATCACCATCTAAAACTGCACGCCGCAAACTACCATTACCTAATTCTTCAATATCACTATAATTAGGATGCTCTTTAGCGGCTTCAGCTTTTTCTAACTTCACATAAGTCTTAGCCATTTTGTTTTTCAAAACTCTAGATGGATGACCTGCAAAGTCACCGGTAACCATTGTGCTGGCATCATTAGCCTTCAAAACCGCTTTTTTATAAGTGGGATGAACTTTAGATTCGGTAGCTACTAAAAAGCGGGTTCCCATTTGGACACCTTGCGCACCCAGCATCATAGCCGCTGCCAAACCACGGCCATCACCAATACCACCAGCCGCAATGACAGGAATATTAACCGCATCAACCACTTGAGGAACTAAGGCCATTGTCGTTAACTTTCCAATATGACCACCAGATTCCATACCTTCTGCAATCACGGCATCTGCACCAACACGTTCCATCATTTTGGCCAATGCTACAGAACCAACGACTGGAATAACTTTGATATTAGCCGCTTTAAAGCGTGTAAAGTAATCGCCAGGATTACCAGCACCCGTAGTAACTAAAGCGATGCTGTCTTTATATTCCAAGACAACTTCCACCACTTCTTCAACATGCGGTGACAATAACATAACATTGACCCCGAAAGGTCGATCGGTTAAAGACCGCGCAATTTTAATCTCTTCGGCAATTGCAGAACCTGGTGCATTGCCTGCACCAATAATTCCTAAACCACCAGCATTGGAAACAGCGGCCGCCAATTTACCATCAGCGACCCAGGCCATTCCCCCTTGAAAAATCGGATATTTCAATCCCAGACTTTGAATAAATGGACTTAACTTCATGCTTAATCTTCCTTTGCTTCTAGTTGTTGCTTCACAAAATCAACTAGATCTTGCACAGTTTGAATACCATCTTCATTTTCAATTTTGATGTCAAATTCATCTTCTAATTCGTTGATTACTTCAAAAATATCCAAACTATCAGCATTTAAATCATCTTTGATATTAGCTTGTAAAGTAACTTCTTCTTCTTCTTCACCTGTTTGGTCGACAATAATTTCTTTGACTTTGTTAAAAATTTCTTGATCTGACATAATATAAAACTCCCTTATAATTAAAATTAATAAACTAACGCTAAACTACCGACGGTTAAACCTCCGCCAAAACCACTTAAGATCAACTTTTGCCCGCGTTGAATTTGCTTGTTTGCAACACTTTGCGCCAATAGTAATGGTACACTAGCTGCCGAAGTATTGCCAAATTCTGCAACATTCTGCAAAAACTTAGTTACGGGTTGATCTAAATGTTGTGCAATACTTTTAATAATGCGCCCATTTGCTTGATGCAATAAAAAGTAATCAATATCATTCACGTTCCAATTAGCTTTGGCTAAAACACGTTGAATGGAATTGGGTACTTCATGGGTGGCAAAGCGATAAACAGCATGACCATCCATCATAAAATAACGCTGTTGTGGATCAGTTTGATCTTGATTAAAGATCGAATTTAACGGCAAATACCCAGCTGTGAGTGCCGAACTTTGCGCACCTAAGGTTTGCAAATCCTCAGCCACCAATCCTGGATGCTTAGCATCAGCTTCCACCAAAACGCCTGCAGCACCATCACCAAATAAGACCGCGGTTGAACGATCTTGCCAATCAACCAATTTAGATAAAGTTTCCGCACCAATCACTAAACCACGTTGGTAAGTAGTTGCTAACAGTTTATCAGCCAAAGCTAAGCCGTAAATAAACCCCGAACAAGCTGCACTAATATCAAACGCAAATGCTTGATTGGCTTGTAACTTGCCTTGAACTAAAGCCGCTGTGGATGGTGTTTGATAATCTGGTGACATCGTCGCCACAATAATAAAATCTAAACTAGTTGCTGGTAAATCACTAGCTGCTAATAACTGCTGTGCTACTTGCAACGCTAAATCTGAAGTTTGTTGCTTTTGCGCAATGTGGCGTTGCTTAATGCCGGTTCTGGAAGCAATCCACTCATCCGAAGTATCCATAAACTTTGTTAGATCATCATTGCTGACAATCTTGTCAGGTACATAATAAGCTGTTTGCTTAATTCTCAATCCCAATCTGGATTACTCCTTTGTTTTATCGATATGCGCGGGAAATTCTAAAAAGGCTCGTAAATTGAGTAAGGCATGTTCAATAATCTCAACTTGGTTCTCGTCAAAGTTTTCAATAAACTTAGCTACCATTTGTCGATGAAACAAATCATGTGCTCGATAAACTAAACGGCCTTTTCTCGTCAAACCCAAACGCACAATTCGGCGGTCATCATCGCCATGAATCCGGACGACATAACCTTTACGTACCAAATTATTAACCATTGTCGTGACTGTACCAGGAGTAATCATTAACTCTTCTGCTAATTGCGAACTGGTTTTGTGATCATACATAGTAATTGCATCAATGGCGTGCATTTCTTTAACTGAAATGTCCTTAAAATCACTCTTTTTTAATTCCCGTTCTTCAACCCGCATAATATCAGTATAAACCGTGGTCAATAACCGGTTGATCCGTTGCATTTTATCTTTCATTCGTATTACTCCTATAGAATGTCAAAATAACTGCAACTAATCCGTTAACTACGAACCGCATCCTCGACAATAAACATTAATTCCGCTGTCACTGCTGGCTTATCATGAACCGACGCCACGCAACTAACCAAGCCAATATTTTGACGTTGTCTTTTTAATTCCACTTTTAACTGCAACTGATCGCCAGCATGAACATCAAACAAAAATTCAGCCTTCGGAATCCCACCTAAGTAAGCTGTTTTATTTTTAAAACTCGGTGAGCTCAAAATAAAAATTGAGGCTGCTTGAGCTAAGGTTTCAATAATCAACGTTGATGGCATCACAAATTGTCCCGGTCGATAACTGTCAACAAACGATTCATCAGCGGTTACGTTCTTCACCGCTTGAATTGATTTATCGACTTGCATATCTTGCACTCCGTCCATGAAAAAGATCGGATATCGATTGGGAATTAACGCCCGTATTTCACTTGAATTTAGTTCCATTAAGATTCCAACAGCTCCTTTATTTTATTTCAAACATCAAACTGTTTGATGGCAGTATCATATTGCAACTTGCTTAAAATGTCAAATTTGACTATGATAAAGACCGATTTGAATAGCTTTTAGTTCGTCTCTTTTTACGTAATTATTTTATTTTGAAGCTCAAATTAGTTTACTCATGTGAGGTCTAATTAATTATGCAACATTTAACTTTGTTAGAACAACAATTAAACCAGCAGCTGCCGTTTTTAGCTCAGCAAATTGCTTGGTATGATCAAGTCACTTCCACCAACCAATTATTAAAGCAACAAGTCGCCCGCCAAAAAAAATTTTCACCTCAGCTAGTGATCAGTAATCAACAAACGAATGGCTATGGTAAAAAAGGGCGTAACTTTATTTCTCAAACTGGTGGCATTTATCTCTCACTTGGTTTAGCTTTGCCAAAGTTAACTGCCCAAAATCAAGGACTCTTAACAACCGGTATTGCTTGGTGTTTAAATCAGGCCATTGAACAACAATGGCAACTCGAAACCCAAATTAAATGGGTCAATGATCTTTTAGTCAATGATCAGAAAATTTCTGGAATTTTAGTCGAACAGCCGCGTCCCCAAGTTGCTATTATTGGCATTGGTCTTAATCTTTATCAAGATCACTTAGCAATTGGGGCCAATCTTTTGACCAAACAACCGACTGAGCAAGCAATCTGTCAATTGATCGTCCATTTATTGCAGCAAATCTGGCACTTCAAAGATCATTTTGCGACTGGCTTTTTCTTACCTGACTATCAAGACAAGCTGGCTTGGAAAAACCAGACAGTGCAAGTGCAAATGGGGCCAAAGGTCGTTTACGGCCAAATTGTCGGTGTTACTCAAAAAGCCAGTTTAATTTTACAAACCGCTCACGGCTTGCAAGTCATTGCCAGTGGTGATGCCACGAAGGTGCGAACAATTTAATCAATCACTGACATGGTGCTTATTGCCATTCTCAAATTTGAGAATTTTATCATAATTAATTTTCAACATTCATCATTAAATACCTCAATTAATCACTTACCAAATTGTTGGTAAAATTAAAAAAGAGAAGTTGGGTAAAAAGAAAATATTCGTTGAAATTTACGAAAAATTCTTTTGATCCCCACTTCTCTTTGCTTTTTTACAAAGCTGTTAATACTGCCAAAGCCCCAAAAATCACACCGGCACCATTGCTAACAGCCAATGGATAATCACGATGATCTTTGAACAAAGCATAGATAACCCATAATAAGGTATTCAAGACGGTCGCTAGTGGCTGCGCTGGATTACCCTTCGCTCCATGTAAATTACTAATAATTTGTGGAATATAGGAAACATACATTAAAATCGCTGTTCCCGTAGCAATCCAGCCTAAAGTAGTCATAAATCTTTCTTTTTTTGACATCAACCTTACTCCTCCCAGTTCAGTAAAATAACAATAATGTTTTTAGTTTAAAACACCCTTGATTTAATTTACAGTAAAATTACATATTTTTTTCATGCAAGAAACGGCGCTGTTGCAAAAAGCTCACTTGCTGTTGCAAAATTTTATCAATTTCTTGACTAAACGCTATGCGGGTCATCGGCGCAATGGCTGGTAAATTACTCAGTCGTAATAATTGCGCCAAGCCCCAACTAGTTAGCCGTTGTCGATCATAAATTAAATTTGGATAGATAATCACTGCTTGCTGCTGTAACTGGTGTTTGACATACAGGGCTGTTTGATCTTTATAAAATAAATATTTTTTCAAGCCCCACGGCGCCCAATTGGCCGCCACATACAACATCTTCGTGGTTAATTGTTGTTGAACAATATAATCTGTCACAATCTTGGCTGGAGCGAAAGTCATCGTTTGATAAGTTATATTTTGCCGCGGCTGTTCTCGTAAAATTCCGACTAAATCAATTACCCAATCACATTGGTTTAACCAATATTGCCACTGATCATCGTGCAAAATATCAGTGCTTACAAATTGAGCCATTTGCTGAATATTTGTTGGCAAGTTTTGCTGCCCATGACGAGAAAAACTAATAATTCGCCAAGTCGGATGTTTGTGCAGCTGGCGAATCACTTGCTGTCCTAAATAACCGGATCCGCCCATAATTCCAACTTGCACTCTTTTCACCTCCCCCAAACAATTTAACGAATATAGTATAATAATGATTAATTAGTTTCAAAGAAGGTGCTTAGATGCAGCAAGATCAATTAATGGAAGTGTGTCTTTTAGCCGGACAGATTTTAGTGGAAGCCGGTTCAGAAATGTATCGTGTCGAAGATACAATGCGCCGCATTGCCTTTTGTGGTCAAGAAGTTGATAATGCCGCTTTCACCAGTTTAACGGGAGTTTTAGTCAGCTTTAAAAAAGCGCCATATACTCGTTTTTTACAAATTTCACGGCGCGGCATCAATATGAATAACATTACCAGAGTCAATACACTCTCCCGCCAGTACGAAGCTCAAGAAATTGATTTAGCTACCTTTGAGCAACAATTACGGCAAATCAAGCGCGATCGCCCCTTATTTTCCTTAGCAACGCAAACCTTTGGTGCGGGCTTAGAAAGTGCGTGTTTAATGATTATCTTCACGCAAAAATACGACTGGAAGGATTTTGTGAGTACTTTTATCATTGGCGCTTTAGGTTATTGGATCGCTATCGTAATTGGGCAACACAGTCGTTTGCGGTTCGTCGGCGAATTAATCGGCGCGTTAGTAATTGCCTTATTGGCTATGGGTGACGTTCATTTCTTTGGTGGTAAAAGTATCAATAACATTATCATTGGCGCCATTATGCCGTTAGTGCCCGGCGTCCCGATGACTAATGCTTTACGAGATTTGTTTGAAGGCAATTTGTTAGCGGGGATTGAACGCGGCATTGAGTCCAGCATGGTCGTTGGCGCCATTGCTGTCGGCGTGGGGATTGCTTTTTATTTAATTAGTTAAGGAAGTGCTAGCATGTATCACTTATTAGTACAAATCGGGTTAAGTTTTATCGGCACAGTGGCGTTTGGGCTCTTTATTCAAGTGCCTGTCAAAGCTTTAGGCTGGGCCGGATTTGCTGGCAGCTTAGGCTGGACCTGTTATTGGTTGTTGGTTCAAATTAATGTTGGTAAAATTGCCGCGAACTTTTTAGGGGCGCTAGTCGTCGGGTTAAGTGGACTAATCTTAGCACGGGTAAAAAAACAGCCCAGTACCATTTTTAACATTCCTGGACTCGTCCCATTGGTACCAGGCGCCAGTGCCTACCAAGCCTTGGAACAATTCATGACTGGACAACGTGACAGTGCCTTAACACAGGTTTTACATGTTACCTTATTAACCGGGGCCATTGCTTTAGGCTACGTTCTAGCGCAATTGATTGGGGAAGTTTGGTTTCAACATATCGCTACCAAATTGCGGCACCCAAAGTAAGTTAAATATTGTGCCAAATTTGAAAGCCAAAGAATGTCTATCAATTAAGACATTGTAGTGTTTCAACGAATAGGAACTTGTATCTAACTGTCTAACTACAATTAAGGACTCAAGCAAAAAATGCTTAAGTCCTTAATTTAGGTTAGTCTTCGGCTTTTAAGTGGCATTTGCTACAACATTTTTGCCAAATACGTTTTACAAATCGGTGTCCTTTAGTACTACAATCCACAATCATTAAACTGGCACCAACAATAAACAAACCTGCCAATAACCCTGTTGTCCACGTTACAGGTTGCACGAATAGCCAAGCAATTCCGATACATAACCAAGTTAAGGCAATAATTAATTGGGTAGGATAACGTAATTCAGTTTTCAACTTTGATTTCATAACAATTCTCCATAACGTTGGACGTAAATTCTTTTGACGATTGTTACTAATACTAAATAACAAACTACCGTTAATCCGAGTAACCACCAGAAATTAGTTGGCAAAGGAGCCAATCTTAAAAAGTGTCCAATGGCGGTAAACGGAATTAATGAACCAACCAGGACGGCCCCTATTGTGACAAGTAGTACTGGCTTAGCAGCACGACTTTGCACAAAAGGAATTTTCTGTGTTCGCAAAGCGTGCAAAACTAGAGTCTGCGTCCAGAGAGATTCTACAAACCAACCACTATTAAATATTTGCATAAATTCTTGTTGCGCCAAACCATGAACTTGTCCGAAAGTATGCCCCAGTACTTGTGGGCAAATCACAAAATACATGGCTAAATACGTCGTAATATCAAATAATGAACTCGTCGGTCCCAAAATTGCCATAAATCGGCCAATGGAGCGTGCCTCCCATTTGCGTGGAACTTTTAAATACTCGGGATCCATTCTGTCCCATGGAATAACTAAGCAGGACAAATCATAAGTCAAATTTAAAAATAGTAATTGTAATGGCTGCATGGGCAAAAATGGTAAAAAGATACTAGCACACAAAACGGATAACATGTTGCCAAAATTGGAAGAACACGTCGCTTTAATATATTTCATAATGTTACCAAAAGTTTGGCGCCCGACTAAAACTCCTTGTTCTAAGACCTGCAAATCTTTTTGTAATAAGATAATTGCTGCCGACTCTTTGGCAATATCAACAGCACTATCTACGGAAATTCCTACATCGGCAGCTTTCATGGCCGGTGCATCATTAATGCCATCACCTAAAAAGCCCACTACATGTTGATTTTTGCGCAAAGTTTGCACAATTAAAGCTTTTTGCTCAGGCCCAACTTTCACAAAAACGTTGGTTGTTTCCACCGCGCGTTGCAACTGTTCAGGAGTTAATTGACTGACTTCTTGTCCCGTTAACACATTCTGTACTGCAAAATTAATTTTTTGACAAACAGCTGAAGTTACTAATTGATTATCACCCGTAATAATTTTGACTTGTGTGCCATACTCTGCCAAAGAAGATAATGCTTGTTTCACCGATTGTTTCGGGGGATCTAAAAAGGTTAAATAGCCTAAAAAGACCATATCTTGTTCATCAGCAACTGTTAATTTAGCATCAGCTGAGGCTTGAGGATTGGTTTTATAGGCCAAGCCTAACACGCGCAAGCCGGCTTGATTCAAATTCCTGACCTGTTGTTGCAATTGCTTTTGCCACTCAGGCGTCAAAGCTACAACTTGTCCTTGGTCCTCTACATAAGAGCAAATTTGTAGTATTTCTTCAAATGCACCCTTGGTAACCATTGTGACAGCTTGCTGGGGCACCTGTACCACTGTACTTAAACGGCGCCGTTTAAAATCAAACGGTATTTCATCAATTTTTTGATAATTCGTAACTTCCAAATCCAAAGTTGTCGCAGCTTGGATAATGGCCTGATCCATTAAATTATTTAACCCCGTTTGAAACTGACTATTTAAATAGGCATACTGTAAAACGCGAGGATTGACCTGTTGATGCACGTCTAAATAATGTTCTAAAATAATTTGATCTTGGGTTAACGTCCCCGTTTTATCTGTACATAAGACATCCATGGCGCCAAAGTTTTGAATCGCATTTAAGTCCTTCACCACCGTTTGCTGTTTGGCCATTGTTAAAGCTCCGCGGACTAAATTAGTAGTCACAATCACGGGTAACATTTCGGGCGTCAAGCCCACTGCCGTAGAAACGCCAAACAATAGGGCTTGTAGCCAATTACCTTTGGTTAAACCATTGAGAACACAAACAATCGGGGCCATAATTGCCATAAACCGAATTAAGAGCCACGATGTTTGACTAATCCCCACATCAAAATTAGTCACAGTGATTTTTTTGTTCGTTAATCCTTGAGTAACTTCCCCAAAACGCGTCTGCTGTCCGGTAGCCACAACCAAGGCCAAAGCTGTACCACTAACCACATTACTCCCCATAAAAATTAATGTTTTTAAATCAGTAATTTGCTCATAATGAGTGTCCGTTGACTGTACTACTTTTTCCACCGGATAACTTTCACCCGTTAACGCCGTTTGTGATACCAACAAATCGCGGGCTTGCAGCACTCTTAAATCTGCAGGAATCAAATCGCCAGCAGCTAATTTAACAATATCTCCGGGTACTAAATCAGCCAAAGCAATTGTTTGTAATTGTCGATCTCGAAAAACCTGGACATTAACCTGCACTAACGATTGCAATTTTTCCGCAGCATTGCTTGATTGAATGGACTGAATTAAAGTCATGGTGCCACTGACAATAACCATGACTAAAATAATTACAGTCGCCGTGAAACTTTTATCAGCTGGACTGGCTAAAACATAATCCGTCCAAAAAGAAATGACAGCTAAAACCAGCAGTACTAGTGTAAAAGGTGTAGCAAAAGCTCGTAAAAATTGGCGATACACGGGAGTTTTGTGGTGATAAACTAACTGATTACTCCCATACTTTTGTTGAAGAGCTGTCACTTCTTGACTCGTCAAACCGGTTGTTTGCGTGTGAAACTGTTGTTGCACCGCCTCTGGAGTCGCTTGAGCCAACTTCAATAATTCTGGATCTGATAACATCAAAAAAGACCTCCTTGTTTTTAAACAAAGGAGGCTCATAAACACCTATTGACTGCCTGATAAACTTTCATTGAAGTTGAGATAAAAAGAAAATCTTCATATTAGTAATACAAATAATATTTCTTCATACCATGCCTAACTGACATTAGTCACAATTTCAATTGATACAGTCAAAAAAAAGAAGCCGCAAAAAAATTATTCGCGACTCCTAAAATTTTCGTTTAGCACTACCCGGCGTAAAGACTTAGTCTAGCTACTTGGGAACTTGCCTTCGGTCGGCAAGTTCTGTCCTATACATTGGCGTTTCGCAACGTTTCTGTACAGTAGCATGTGTCCGAATAGGAGCCTCTTTTATTCTTTTAGTTAGTTATCAATTATATATAATACAAATGATAAGTTAACACGGGATAACGGACAAGTCAAGTATTCTGCTTAATCAATTAGAAATCAAGTATTTACCGGTGAAAACTACTCATGCTTTCCTAGTAATGCTATACTAGCTGTGATAGTTTTGACCGATTATTCAGACCACTATTGGTTGGTTGAACTCTGTCAAAAAATTAATAAGGACAACTATATCATGAAAAATTTAGCAATGTTGACTGATTTATATGAATTTACCATGGCCAATGGTTATGATGCAGTTAGCAAAGACAAGCAAGGCGTGTTTGACGTCTTCTTTCGCAAAGTTCCCGACAATGGTAGCTTTATTATCGCTGCTGGCTTACAACAAGTTATTGAAGCGGTTGCAGATTTCCACTATACGGATGACGATGTTAAGTATCTCGCTTCATTGAACACATTTAGCCCTAGTTTTTTAGATTATCTCAAGAATTTTAAATTTGACTGCTCCATTACCGCAATCCCCGAAGGTACCCCAGTCTTTCCTCGCGAACCAATTATGACTGTCCAAGGACCTTTAATTCAAACGCAATTGTTAGAAACATTAATTTTAAACATTTTAAACCATGAATCCTTGATTGCTACAAAAGCGCGCCGGATTACTTTTGCCGCACACAACAAACCCGTGATGGAATTTGGTGCGCGCCGCGCCCAAGGACCGGACAGTGCCGTTAACGGTGCCCGAGCAGCAGTTATTGGTGGATGCACCAGTACTTCAAATGTCTTAGCCGCCCAAATGTTTAACATTCCCCCAGCTGGCACAATGGCACATGCTTGGGTAGAATCTTTCCCAGATGAACTTACCGCTTTTCGCCAATGGGCACAAATTTACCCTAACAATGCTTCCTTTTTAATTGACACATATGACGTCTTAAATTCGGGTTTACCTAATGCCATTACTGTCTTTCAAGAATTACAGCAAGGCGGCCAGCAAGTTCAAGGTGGGATTCGCATTGATTCTGGCGATATTGCACAACTAACCAAAAAAGCCCGTCAAGCTCTCAATGATGCCGGATTGTCTCAAATTAAAATCACGGTTTCAAACGCCTTAGACGAACGCGTCATTCAATCATTACTCAATGAAGGTGCACAAATTGATAACTTTGGTGTCGGGGAAAAATTAATTACCAGTGCTTCTTCCCCCGTCCTCAGTGGCGTCTATAAATTAGCAGCCGTCATTGACGACGGACAATTAATTCCAAAGATTAAAGTCAGTGATAATCGCGACAAGTTAACTTTACCGGGCATTAAGAAAACTTATCGCTTATACGACAAACAAAATCACCAAGCTTTTGCGGATGTGATTAGTTTAGCGGATGAAGTTTTACCAACTAATTTGTCAGTAGTGGACTCCAATCCGTTATCCGTTAAAAAGCAGGTTACTCTGGCCAACTTTGATGCTGAAGAATTATCACAACAAATTTTGGACCACGGTCATGTAGTCAAAAGCGAAACTGACGTGTTCAAAATTCAAAAACAATGTCAGCAAAAATTAGCGGAATTACCTGAAGCCACATTAAGAACGGTTAATCCTGATTTTTATCCGGTTTATATCACCACTAAATTGGCTGATTTACAAACCGAATTAATTCAACAAAGTTTAAACAACTAAGAAACAAAAACCACTGAGTAAGCCAGATTAAAAATCTGATTACTCAGTGGTTTTTAATTTCTATACTTTATTTCTTTCCATCACTTGGACTTACGCTTTTGTAGCCGGGAGTTAATACGCTGAACTTGCTGCTCACGGAGCGTTAAAATCACTAACCAAATAATAATATATGTCACTAGAAAAAGTACAATCGTCCAAACAGCAATAGGCCAATGACAAACTAGCATCATCATTAAAAATAAAATCAACATCAAAATGAAGTGTAATCCTAGTGCTATTAAAAATGGAAAGTCAGTATCCATCAAAAAAGATCCTTCACCCATTAATCCACTAAATATGAAAACGCCGAAAACGGTTAGTAAAGAAATATTGATTTCATGAGGAATACATGCCAAAACTAGCAAATAAACCATTGATCCAAATCCGACCCCTGTAATAAACTGTTTGACAGCTTGACGTAATATTTTTATCATAATCCCAACTTCTTTTCTAATTCTATTAAATACTTCCGCGAAACATCAGTCTTTAAATTAAATTGTAAAATAGCCACCATATTGCCAGCAAAACCCGTTTCCAGTGAATCCAGATAATCCAGATTAATGACACAATGTCGTGAAACTTGAATAAAATCAGCAGTTAGTTTTTCTAAAACTTGATATAAATGGCCTTTAGACTCAATGACAGTTTCTTTAGTATAATAGGTTAAATTTTTACCCTGTACTTCAATTTTGATTAAATCTTTCATCTTAATTGTCAAAATCCGATCTGCTATTTTAATCGGTAATAAAGTTTGTTCCTGTAACTCATATTGCTTAATGTAGGATAATAAGTTATCAACCGCCAGTGACTCAGCACCCGCCTTAAGTTCTACCGCAATCTCGTCTTTATTCAGGCCAGGGTCAATGTGTACGCTAATTTTCAAATCATTACTTCTTTCTTTGATTCATCATTATTGATAAACCCGCAACTAATAGCAAAAGCACAGCTATGATCACCAGTTCTACATAAGTATTCAAGGCATTAGTCAAAAGTTGTCCTTTAATTTCCAAATGAATTGCCAAATCCTGCAACATTTTTAATCGCAAGGGCAAAGCCAGATTGCTTCCCCGCAAATCATTGAGTAAAAGGCTACGTAAACTGGCTGCTTCATAACTACTTGGAATTAATTTTACCAAAGTTTGCATACTTTTGGAGAGCATCCCATAAGGCATATAAGTGGCTACGATAAAGCCGGATGCAGCACTGATAATGGAAGCCCAGTGACTATAAGTTGTACTGGAATTAATGAATAACGCTAGTAATTGATTAGCTAAAGTGGCTGCCAGACCACCAACAAACATGACACCCACTGCTGGTAAATAAAAATCAGCTGGTAGATCAACTTTATCAACTAACTTAAAATAACTACCTGCTAGTACTAACACCAAGATTTGCATTAAGAAGCTAATAAACGTTGCCGCCAAAATATAACTAAAACTCCGTTTGGCTGGTGATACATGGGTCAATTGAAAATCAGCTGCTGTATGAGTTTCTCGATCGATCACGAATTGACTCAATGCTTGAAAAGAAGTAGTAATACCCGCAATGACTATTAATCCCGCCAACATCCACAAATCCAGTAACTGTTTTTTATTAGAAACAACTGGTAGTGACCCCAAAAGATACCTTTGTAAGAAACAAACATAAATAAAAAAACCAATTAGTGCCCCTAAACACGACATCATAGCACCTGTAACATTGCTAAAGTAAACTTTAATATTGCGCTGAACCAAAGCTATCATCATTGCAGCTCCTTTCCCGTAATTTTAATAAAAGCATCATCAATGGAACCTTGCTGGTATTCAAAATCACGGATTATAGTGGCATTATTTTGTAAAACCTCTATCGCCTGTTTACTAGTCAACCCCAATAGTTCAATTTGATTCTCAGACCTTTTTTGTATACCACTGGTAGCTTTAATTTTCTGAACATCATCAGCTTGAATCTTCAATTTATTAGGAGCATAGCGTTTTTTAATGCTTGCTGTTGAACCACTGGCCAAAAGGTTACCATTTTCTAAGATGTACATTTGATCAGCATTTTCTGCTTCTTCCAAATAATGCGTGGTCAAAAAGATTGTTAAACCTTGTTCGCGTTGCAATTTCTGTAACAAATCCCAAATTACTAACCTAGTTTGTAGATCCAAACCTGTAGTTGGCTCATCTAAAAACAACAAGTTAGGTTGGTCAATTAAAGCTCTGGCAATGTCTACGCGTCGTCTTTGACCGCCTGATAGAGTGCCATATTTCTGCTTCCAAAATTGCTTGATTCCAATAACTTCAATTAACTCCGCTAACCAGTCTTTGTCATAATGCTTGTACATTTTTGCTCTGGATAAAATATTGCTTTTCACCGATAACCTCTTGTCTAAAACACTGTCTTGAAACACAACGCCCATCTTTAAGTCGGCAGCATAGCGAACGATTCCTGTCGTGGGTTTCATCAAACCTGTTAAAATATTTATCGTCGTCGATTTGCCGGCACCGTTAGTTCCTAAATAAGCGACCAATTGTCCAGTGGCAATTTGAAGATTAATCGCATTTAAAGCAATCTTGGAACCATATTTTTTAGTTAAGCCAATAGTTTCAATTAACATTTTTTTCTCCTCTACTAGCAGTTATTGTTAGTATGTCGAAGAAAAGTTAAATTGTCTCAGCATTGAACACAAGTGGTTATTTCTGGATTATTAAAAAGCCAATGAAGTACCTAAAATTTTTTACTCATCAAGTAGTATTTTGCTTTTTTACTTAAATTTTGAAAAGCAACTATTATTTAGAAACAGACTATCCTACTAACTACTATTCCAATTTTTGCAATAAAAAAGATGCGATTGGGACAAAAGATTGCAAATTTTTTTGTCTCAACCACATCTTAAATAAAATTTGATTTTAAGCTTCAACTGCTGCTTTAATCATTTCATAAGCTTCTAAGGCTAAATGAATTTTATGACCTTCAACCATCTCTTTAGGCGTTCCTTTAGGAAAATAAACACAAGTCCTTAACTCAAAGCCATTTGGTATATCACGCATTTGATGACGTGCAATATCATGCCGTAAAGTGCCATCCAGTAACCGTGAAGTACCTGCCTTAGCTGGTGGAAACCCAGGATCTGCGGTCACTTTAGTTTGAATCGTGGGATCATCTTTCATCAAAACAACTTCGGTCGGGCCACCATACATTCCCATCGTTTCCATACCCAAATTCTCTGTTACATCACCGTTAGTCATTTCAGTAAACTGAAAATGTTCGGGATTTTCCGACATCACAGATAAGTCACTGCCACTCAAAACAGAAGCTAATTTTTCTTGATATTGTGCCAAAGTCATTCCAGTCACTACTAAAGTTGCTCGTGCAGGAATCATTTCAGCTTGTTCATCAAAGTTCTGAACAATATCGCGCCACATTTGTTCTGAACGTTTGGTAGACTCTGCATATAATTGTCGAATCTTTTCAATTCCTAAGTCCGCTTTAGCCTGTAAATTAACCTGAGTAGCTTCTTCATAACTTAGGTAATTCACATCTTCATAGGTTAAATCCCGTCCTTGATATTTGATGTTTGCTCCTAAATACAACAGTTCCTGTAAAACATGTTTTTCGCGTTCAAATCGAAGCAATCGTAATTGTTGTTCTGAATAATTGTCACCGTCAATATTAACTTTAATCGTGATCTCCTGCATAATAATGGACACTTCCTATTTTTAATTAGGATTACTATACTGTTATCAATGCAGTAGTACAATATAATTTAGTGCAACAGTTTTAACTTATTTGTGTCACTAAAATAAGGGGAGAAAACAACATGTATTATGGAACTAATGAAAATCAGCGCATCAAGCAGCAGTTAATAACTGCATTTTTCCAACTTTTGAAAAAGTACGAACCAAATGAAATTACTATTACTCAACTCACTAAACAAGCCCACACTGCCCGCAGTAGTTTCTATCGTAATTTTCAAAGCAAAGCTCAACTGATTGAATTTTATTTGGATCAATTACATGATAAATTAACTTCAACACACGAATACAATAACCTAAAAGATGTCTTCTCTTATGAACAAGTCGTGCAAAAATTTGCCCAATCACTCACCGTTTTTTTAGAAAATCGGACTTACGTACTTTTGATTTATCAAAAGGGTTACGGATTATTATTATTGCAAACTTTAGATCGCTATATTGAAGAATCCATAGGCAATATGCCCGCCAATTCCATTGATCGTTACCAACTCTACTTTTTATCCGGTGCTAGCTTTAACGTTTTAATTCATTGGTTAACTAGTGCTAACCCGGAAAGTCCACAACAACTAGCGCTAACTTGTGCTAATTATTTAACGGGATTTATCTAAAATTCTCCCCACAATTAAATAGTTATTGAAAAAACCACTTAATTTGTCAGATTTAGGCCCGACAAACTAAGTGGTTCTTTTTATTGCAGCTCATTATTTTTTATCACAAGCCTTAAGCTTTTAGGTTAATCTTACGCAACCAGTCTTGCACTTTTTGACTGGCTTCTTGACGTTTTCGCCCTTGAATAGCCAGGCCAATGCCCCGTTTTTCTAGTCCGCCTTCAAACGAAAAACCTGGCAACACTTGTTGTGCCCGCACAGTTTGTTTAATCTGCGTAAAGCTCGCACCACTGCCAAAACCACCATGGGTATTAAAGGGAATGACAATTTTATTAGTAAAATCATATTGTTTCAGAAATGTCATGACAATTTGTGGTAAGGCCATATTCCAGGTGGGGGCCCCCACAAAAATTTTTTGATAGTCTTCAAAATTCGTTATTTGAGTTTTAATTGCTGGTAAAATATTTTCATTTTGTTCCAATACATTTTGCCGTACTTGTTCTTCGTAGTCTTGAATTGGTGTATCTTTTCCTTGGATTTCAAATAGATCACCACCAACTAGTTGTTGAATGATCTGTGCCACCGCTTTTGTATTACCCGTTCTACTGTAATAAACAATTAGATTGTTTGCTTTCACCATTCCACATCGCCCCTCAAGTTAATGATTTTGACTTTTTTTCACATAATTTCTTTTTATGACCATCATTACTTATTATTTAGTCAAATTCAAGTATCAAAAAACACTTGCCTCATAATTTCGAGACAAGTGTTTTTTAAATTAATCTAAATTTTCACCATTAGAGGCAATAACTTGCTTATACCAATCAAAGGACTTCTTCTTGTAACGTTTGAAAGTTCCTTGGCAATTGTTATCTTCATCAACATAGATAAAGCCATAGCGTTTTGCCATTTCACCGGTGGAAGCACTAACTAAGTCAATGCACCCCCATGGCGTATAGCCCATCACGTCAACCCCATCATCAATCGCATCATCGATTGCTTTGATATGTTCACGTAAATAATCAATCCGGTAATCATCAGCAACGTAATGATTCTCATCAGCTTGATCCATCGCACCTAAACCATTTTCTACGACAAAGACTGGTTTTTGATAGCGATCAGACAATTCATTTAAGGCAATCCGTAAACCGGTAGGGTCAATTTGCCAACCCCAATCACTAGATTTCAAGAACGGATTCTCGACGCCACCCATTAAATTACCAGCAGTGGTTTTGTTATCAGAGCGAGTCACTTCCGTCACTGTTGACATGTAGTAACTAAAGCCAATGTAATCAACTGGATATTTAGCTAACAAGTCTAACTCTTCATCCGTATAATCTAAATCACTAATTTGCACACCATTGCGTGCTAATAAACTCTTCGTATAAGCTGGATAATGTCCACGTACTTGCACATCCGCACAGAAGAAATTATTAGCTTGATTATCTTGCAAAGAAGCTAATTGATTGACCGGATTAGAGTCATAACTGTAATTAGTAGCATACAAAATCATGCAACCAATTTGTAAATCAGGATCTAATTCATGTCCAATTTTGACAGCTTTAGAACTCGAAACAAATTGATTATGCCAAGCTTGGAAAATATTCTTCTTATCATTGGCACCATTAGCTACAACTAAACCTTGACCCATCACTGGAAAATGGGCGGCACTATTAATTTCGTTAAAAGTCATCCAATACTTAACTTGCTTATGGTAACGAGTCAAGACGGTTCTAGCGAAACGTTCGTAAAAGTCGATTAACTTTTTATTTTTCCAGCCGCCATAAGTGGTTACTAAGTTTAAAGGCATTTCATAATGTGAAATCGTAATGACTGGTTCAATATTATATTTCAAACATTCAGCAATCAATTCGTCATAAAATTTCAAGCCTGCTTCGTTGGGTTGTTCTTCATCACCATTGGGAAAAATCCGCGACCAAGCAATGGAAAACCGATAACACTTAAAACCCATCTCTGCGAATAATTTGATATCTTCTTTAAAGTGATGGTAATGATCATTACCAATATGGTTGGGATAGAAATACTTATCAGTATCAATCGAAAAATCAAATTCTGGATCATTCACAATAGCCATGCGATCCTTACCGCCGGGCAAAGCATCTGGTAGTGATAAACCCTTGCCACCTTCTTGATAAGCACCTTCTAATTGGTTAGCCGCCGTAGCGCCACCCCATAAAAAGTTTTTTGGAAAACTCATTAAACTTCCTCCTAAATCTTGAATCATTCTGAGCGGTTAACTTTCAACTATGACCAGCGCTACTGCCGATCATTTGTAAACGATGCAACTGTAGCGCTTACTTTTTAGTATAGATTGAAAATTACAAGCGAGAGATCAGCATAAAACTATTACTTTTTATCTGACCAGCAATTTTAACCGCATCTATAGAGAACACTATATCATTTTCTTACATGAAAAATCACAGAAAGTTTTACTTTTTTAATATTATTTCTGTAATCGACAACTGATGTTAACAGGCTGACTAACGGCCATAAAATAAATATTTCATCAAGAAAGTGCAATTAATTTTTTTCTTTTCACTGCTTTTTTCAAAAAGTGCGTTGAAAATTCAATTAATCAGTAATTTAGCAGGTTAATTATTATTTAAATTAAATTTTGGTCTGTCAGATTAAAAGTGAATTGCAAAATTCTCCTTTTAGAGTTATAGTGTGGTAGTACACAGCTGATGTGTTACATACTTCAAAGTTAAAGGATGTTGAATATGAAAAAGAAAAGCCTTTGGATAACAATTATTGTCGTCATTATTCTTGTACTAGGTGGTGGTTTATGGTGGCACGGTCAACAAGCCCACTCCAAAGCTGCTGCTAAACCGAAGCACACGCAACATAGTTATGTCGTTCATGCTGCTAGCCCGCTGGAGTTATCTGCCAACGTCACTTACCAACAAAAATATCCGGTCGTGAAAGTTAACGATTGGCAATTATTAGTTCAAAACGGCGCCAGCGTTTATCGCGGTGAAAAATTAGATACTACCGGCCAACTAGCTCCAAGCAACGGTGTCTTTGAACTCGGTAACGACCAAAACGCTGTTTATACGACTCCGTTTAAAGCTCAAGGAACCGTTTCAGAATATGATTTAAATAAAATTCAAGTTGGCGATAATGTTCAGGTCAAAGCTTTAACTGGTAACAACACAACAGCTCAAGCGGCTCAGATCACTTATTTACAGTTAAATAGTGTTAAACAAACGGCGGGCGTTTCTTATTATAATTTTGAAACATCACTTCCCCAAACGTATCGTTTAGGGCAACACGTCATTATCTCCATTCCTTCAAAATACACACAAATTCCGAAAAAATTAGTTCATCATCAACAAGTGCAACTAGCAGACGGGACTAAAAAAGCTTTAGGTCCGGAGCAAATTCAACAAAAAGACCCCCAATATTATTATGTTGACCGTAATTATTTACAACCACAAACTAAATTAATTGACAAGGATAAATAAATGACAAATGTAATTCAACTTTCGAACATTCATAAGTCCTATGATCAAAAAAATCAGTATGTCTTAAGTATTCCCGATTTAGCCATTACTGAGGGCGAGTTCGTGGCGGTCATGGGGCCTTCAGGCTCGGGTAAATCCACTTTAATTAATATTCTCGGTTTATTAGACACTGCTTACCAAGGAACTTATCAACTCAACGGGACCAACGTGAAACAAATCAAAAGTGATCGCCGCTTATCACATTTGCGTAATCAATACATTGGTTTTGTCTTTCAAAATTTCAAATTATTGCGCAACTATACTATTTTCGACAATGTCAATTTACCTAATGTTTATAGCAAAAATCCGTTTCGCTCGCGTAAGTCCAGAATTTTAGAACTCTTGGAGCAAGTCGGCTTAAGTGATCAAACCAATAAATACCCCACGCAATTATCTGGTGGTCAGCAACAGCGGGTATCCATTGCACGAGCTTTGGTTAATGACCCCAAACTAATTATTGCCGACGAACCAACCGGAGCCTTAGACTCAGCCACTTCACTGAAGATCATGGAATTAATGCAACACTTGCACGCTAAGCAACACAAAACCATCATTATGGTGACGCATAGCGAAATGGTAGCACAATTTGCTGATCGGATTATCAAAATCAAAGATGGGCGGTTATATCAATGAAATTTTTTAACAACCTGCGCATCGCTATTAATAGTGTACGCAAACGCTTCTTCCGTAATCTGATGTCGGTCATGGGCATTATCGTGGGCACATTAAGTGTTTTATTAGTCCTCGGAATCGGTAATGGTTTAAGTAAAACGGTGAGTCACCTCTTTTTCCAAGGTTACGAAGGTGACAAGCTCATGATTGAGTATATTCCCAACGAAGAGACTGGGAGCTTTCAAAAATCAGATTTACAACTAATTCGCAATTTGCCCCATGTTCAAAAAGTCACTCTGCCGTCTTACGACATTTTGAGTAAGAATCTCGTTTGGCAAGGGCAAAATAAATCATTGGATTTGGAAGCCATTAAATCTGGGCCCAATGCGCATAAAACTAATGTTATTGAATTAAATCAGGCGTTACTCAAAGATACGAATTTTAGTAATATCCGCGTGGGGGAATATCTCTTCATCCAAGATCGCCCGTTTGAAGTTACGAAACTTTATAGTAAACCCGTGCCTGCCATTGGCTCTGGCCCCGCTGGCGGCAGAATCAGTCAAGATGATTATCGTTTACTCAAGGGACGCCATGCTAACGATTATGATGAAATGGATGTCACTTTACAAAAGAACCTCTCCGCGAAACAAGAACAACACGCCAAAGCTCAAATTTTACAAACGTTAGAGAACAAGGGTTTTTATCATACTTTGGGCGATTATAGTTGTCCGGATACAAGTGGTGCCAAAAAACAAATGGATAAAATTATTAAAATGCTGGCCGCCTTTATTGCCATTATTGCCGGAATCTCATTAGTAACTGCCGGGATGGGGATTATGACCACCATGACTGCTAATATTGCTGAACGTACGCAAGAGATTGGTTTACGTCGCTCCATCGGTGCCAGCAAGCATGATATTACGTTGCAATTTTTAATGGAAGGAACCCTATTAACTTTAGCTGGTGGATTGGTATCCTTATTACTAGCCCTGAGTATTCAAGCAATTGTCAATGCCATGCATATTCAACATTTTGCCATGGATATTACAGCCACCAACATTATTATCGTCTTAGTAATTGTCTTATTAGTAGGCATTATCTTTAGCTATACTCCCGCCCGCCGCGCTGCTAAACGCAATATTGTTAACTTAATTAGGTAATTCAAATCGCTAAAACAAAATTCGTTTAACAGTAAAGCACTAACCGAATTCAATTTTAAAATCTGAATCCGCTTAGGCAAAAACTGTTGACTTTTAAAACACAATCATTAATTAATGCTCGGATGATCTAAGACCCAATGTGAGCATTAATTTTTTGTTTCCATCTTATTATGCGCGCTACTGCCCTGCTGGCTGGTAAAATCATTACTTAAATTAGCAGAGCGTAGTTTAACTGATAACGTATGAAACTGTAAAAAAATGGGATGTTCATATTGTAATTGCTTTTGAAAAGTTGTTAAATTATGCCGCATTTGTTCCGAAATGGGGGCCACAATTTTCAGACTACCTTTTAACATCACTGACGAATAATCTTGTTCGTTAAAAAAAAGTACAGCAGCATTGGCACAATTGGCCAAATTAACCACTGTAGAGTTTTCAAACCGTGTGTAAAACAAGATAGTCGCCACACTGCGTTGATAAGTTAAGGGGGTTAACGAAACAAGACTGGGAAAACCCATTCGATCAATCGTCGCCACTTCACAAACTTTAGCGTTTTTAATGTATTGGTTAGCTTGCAGAATTGTTTGCTTCATGTTATCCACCCATTTCCATTATTTGCCCTTAGTCTACAATTGATACCGTTAAATTACACGTTTCAAGTCTTACTTTGGACAAAAAACTAACAAGATTTAAAATATTTCTCACCAAATAATCATATTATTAGACCGCTAACAGATCGCGTGCTACCATAACAATTAGTTGGAGAAAGGATAGTGAAAAATTGAAACGAAGCAAAAAATGGTTTTTAATTATTAGCTTAATTCTTTTATTACCGCTACCGCTCTATATTTTATGGAGCAATAATCATTTGTGGCAACAATATCTAGGACTAAAATTGCCTGATTTAGTCTCACTAAATGATCTTTGGATTTGGTACCTGGTAATTATTAGTGCCTTGAGTGGTTTATTAATAATTGTCTTATTACTAATTTTAATTTTCTGGCCGACACGCAATAAATTTCAATTAATTCATAAACCCACTGGACAAGTCAAAATTACTAATAAGGCCATTAATGGCTTTATCAACGCTTCACTGGCGGACTTACCTTACCTGCAAAATCCCAAAGTTAGTTCCAAATTAACCAACCATCATTTGCGGATTAAAGTCAGCGGGGATTTAGCTCCCGGTGATAGCGTCAAACAAAAGCTAGTGGCCTACTTAAAGCAACTAGAAGATAATTTACGTCAGTTATTAGGAGTCCAACAAAAGCCCAAGATTGAAATTCGTTTTACCAATTTTGAGTCACAGACTGATCCGAAGAAAAAGCGTGTTTATTAAGGAGGCATTCCAATGAAAGAATGGTTGGACCAACACGCTGGCGAAACTATTGGCGTGATTATTGGTTTACTTTTAGCAGTTTGTTTTTTGGTTTTAGGTTTTTTAAGCACTATTTTCTTAGTAGTACTGGCAATCATCGGTGGCCTTGTTGGTCATTATTGGCCACTACTGCAACAATTGCATGATAAATAATTTAATTTTGGATAAAGGAGAAGATCAAAATGGCACAAACAACAAATACGAATGCAGAACAAATTAAAGGTGAATTAACTTATGATTCCAAAGTTATTCAAAAAATCATTGGCATTGCTTTATCAGATATTGATGGTCTTTTAACAATTGATGGTGGCTTTTTCTCTAATTTAACGGATAAATTAGTCAACAATGATGATGTTACTTCCGGTATTAATGTTGAAGTCGGTAAAAAACAAGTAGCAGTTGATATTGATATTGTTGCTGAATACGGCATTGATATCGCAAAATTATATGATCAAATTAAAAAGCAAATTTTTGAAAAAGTTAAATCCATGACTGATTTAGATGTCGTGGAAGTTAATGTCAGTGTCGTAGACATTAAGACTCAACAACAACATGAAAAAGATTCCGTTAGCTTGCAAGATCGCTTGAGTGGTTCTGCCAAAGATACCAAACAAAAAGTTGAACAAAAGCAATCCCAAAAGCAACAACAAAAGCGTGATGAACAACGAGTTCAATAATTTTAGTTGCGACAAAGAGCGGGTCAAAGCTCAGGATTATAAATTCATGACAAAAGATTTGTTTAGAAACTGAGTATAGCCTAAAAAAAATCCTGAAGTTAGTTTTTAACTTGAGGATTTTTTTGTAGTTAAATGCCAGTTTCTACCCTTTATAAAACAAATCAAATCTGCGTACTATTTTTTTATTTCACTTTCAAAGCAAAAAAAGACAGCTCAATCTAAATTAGTGAGCTGCCCTTTTTGATTAACTTTTATTTATCCGATTTATCATACACTGGAAAATCGTTTGCTTGACCATAATCCTTGATATGTTCAATAGTCTTTAATTGCTCCATATCAGCGGCTGAAATTTCAAAATCAACTTGCGTATTACTCTTAATATGCGCTGGTGTTTGTGACTTTGGTAATGGTAACAAATTGAGTTGTAGACAATAACGAATACATAACTGTGCGGGCTCAACTTGGTACTTAGCAGCCATTTGTTGTACGAGCGGATTTTGTAAAATCTCACCGTGGGCGACTGGTGAATAGGCTTCAACTAAGATATCCTGCTTTTGGCAGTAGTCAATTAACTCAAATGGTGTATTAGCAATATGAGCTAACACTTGATTAACCATTGGTTTAACCGAGCCATTCTTCACAATATTATCAACGTCTACCTTTTCAAAATTGGAAACGCCAATAGCGCGCAACTTACCAGCTTGATAGGCTTCTTCTAAAGCGCGCCAAGCCGCTAAGTTACCTTCAAAATAATGTTCACCATTACGAAAATCAGACCACGGCTGCGGTGCATGAATAATCATCAAATCCAGATAGTCCAAATCCATTGTTTGCAGTGATTGATCAATGGCAGCCACTGCTTCTTGATAAGACTTGATTTCAGCAGCCAATTTTGAAGTGACAAAAATATCTGAGCGCTTAACTCCTGAAGCTTGTAGGGCTTGACCAATGCCGGCCTCATTACCATAAGCTTGAGCTGTATCAATATGACGATAACCAGCAGCCAAAGCTGTTTGAACTGGTTGTTGAACTTGATCATTATCAATTAACCATGTTCCAAAAGCTAACTTAGGAATTTTGACGCCGTTAGCTAAAGTATAGTCTTCTGTTAAAATACTCATCATCATCTCTCCTTTAATAAAATACTGCGACAAAAACCGCTTAAAAGCTGAGGATTAACCTAAACTAAGGTCTTAAGTCGATTCTTGACTTGAGAGCTTAGTTGTAGTTAAACGCAAGCTTTTGGTTTTTGGAACGCTATATCAAATACTGCGACAAAGGACGTTTAAAAACTGAGCAATAACCTAGACCAAGACTAAAATCGGTTTTAACTTTAGTACTTGGGCGTAGTTAGGCGCAAGTTTTTGTCCTTTGGAGCGCTAATATCAAATACTGCTATCAAACTGCTGAAAAACTACTCAACTACGTTTTAATCATAATACTTATAGTTAACTCTAAGTCAATCAAAACGTCTAAAAAAGCAGCGGATACAAAAAAATGCTCGTATTTAATACGAACATTTTTGCTTTATGATGCACCAAAAGTCAGAAAATTGTTCCAACTTCTGTTTTTCAAACATTTTATTTTTCTTCTAAGTGTGTTTGTGGATCTTGCTTGCGTAAATTAAAAGCAATTAAGACCCCAGCAATGGCTAGAGCTAAGGTAAAGTACAAGCCATAGTGGACACCATTGGTAAACTTCGTTGCCATATTGCCCGCAATATTATGTTGGCCTAAGCTTAAAAAGCTCGTTGATAAGGCCGTAGCCACAGCACCGACAACTTGTTGCATTGTATTTAAAATCGTACTACCATCCGCGGACTCAATTCCAGATAAAGAATTCAAAGCATGCGTTTGAGCAGGTGACATCGCTAGTGGACAACCAATCATTAAGATCACGTGCGCCAAAATAATGTAAAACAGCGTTGAATGTTGATTGGATAATAATAACATAACCACACCTAAAACAGCGATTAAAAAGCCAGCCACAGCCGGTTTCTTAGCCCCAAAAGTATCGTATAAGCGGCCTGCTACGGCAGACACAATTGCGTTAATAATCCCTCCAGGTAACATAATCATTCCTGTTAGAGCAACTGGTAGTGACAGTCCTTGCTGCAAATATTGTGGCAATAAATACATTGCCGACAAAATAATCGCAAAGTCTAACATGACGCCTAGTGCTCCTAAGGTAAACGCTGGATGTCTAAAGACATGTAAGTTCAACACTGGAGTGGTCAAATGTAATTGCCGCCAAGCATATAAAACTAAGACAATAATTCCCACAACTAATAAACCTAAGACTAAAGGTGAACCCCAGCCCCATTCACTTGCAAAACTAACGCCTAACACTAAGGCGGAAAAACCAACAACGGATTCTAAAACTGACCAAAGATCAACATGAGGCTTAGAAATTTGCCCAACATTTTTTAAACCAAAGATCGCTAAAATTAAACCAATGGCTAAAAACGGAACAAACAACCAAAATACCCAATGCCAAGTTAATTTGCCTAAAATTAAACCCGTTAACGTGGGACCAACAGCTGGTGCTAACATAATCACCAACGCACAAACACCCATCGCTGCGCCTAATTTATACGGCGGGAAAATCGTCATTGCGACAGTAAACATTAACGGTAAGATTAAACCCGTCCCTAAGCCTTGAATGACTCGACCTAACAACAAAATACCAAAGTTTGGTGCCAGCGCCGCAATAATCGCGCCGACAATAAAATCACTTAACCCAAAAATCACAATTTGCCGTGTCGTAAACCATTTCGTTAATAAACTCGAAAATGGTAACACAATACCAATAACTAACATATAACCAGTGACTAAGAGCTGCACAGTGGCAGCACTGACATTAAAAGCCTTCATTAATTGTGGTAGTGCAATGTTTAATGATGTTTCCGATAACATCCCCACAAAGGCCCCAATTAACATACTAGACATGACTAGCCAGGGTTTTTGCACTTTTACAACAGCTTTCATTTCATCCATGTAAAAACTCCTTTGAATTTCAATTCATTTTTTCGCAACTTGATTATCTTAGCAAAATAAAAAATTTGATGTAAGTTTTTTTTGTAAAAAAATGAAATCAGCACTCCTACTGTCACTCAAATTTCTAGTAATAACTAAAAAAATACCCTTATCACCAAGGAATTGATAATTATCATCAACCCTGCATAATAAAGGCATCTTTGAAGCACTATAAATAAGACTATTTAAAAGAACAACTTTGTAAATGATCATTAACAACACCAATAGCCTGCAAGTAAGAATACATAATCGTGGGACCGACAAATTTAAAACCTTTTTGTTTAAAATCACGGGTCATTTTTTGCGCTAAAGGTGACGTGGTAGGCACCTGTTCTGGCGACTGCCAGTGGTGATTGTGCACCCGATTACCAGCTAAAGTCCAAACCCATTGGTTGAAAGTACCAAATTGTTGTTGTACTGATAAAAAGACTTGGGCATTATTAACCATCGCCGCTAGCTTTCGTTTATTCCTAATTAAAGCTGGATTCTGCAACCAAGCAGCCTGCATTAAGGGATCTGCCTGCGCAATTTTTTGCACGTCAAAATAACAAAATGCTTGATTCATCGCTCGACGCTTATGCAAGACGGTTTTCCAACTTAAGCCTGCTTGCATCATTTCCAGTACTAAAAATTCAAATAACTTACGATCAGCATGCGTCGGTCGACACCATTCGTAGTCATGATAGCGTATCATTAAGGAATCATCGCCCACCCACGGACAACGCTGAACATTTGGAGAATTAGTTAACTTCATCAAAGACTCCTGGCGCTTGGCGGTTATAATAGCGCAAATAAGTGGCCCCCGTCTGTTCATTGACAGCAACGTTAATTACTCCCGCATTCTTGACTTCACCCACAGCACTCACCATGGGAATGTGAAATAAGCGTTGGATCAAAACACGTGACACAGTTCCGTGACATACTAATAAAATTTGTTGATCGTGATGCTGAGCTAATAAATCCTGCCAAAAGCTCTGTAAGCGTTGCGCCAAATGATCGTAACTTTCACCCGTGCAATACTTTACATAGTCCTCAGTTAAATATCCCAATTCGTCAAACACTTGGGGATATTGCTGGTAAATTAAATCCGTTGCTTGACCGTCCCAATTACCATAATCAATTTCTTTCAAACGAACATCCGTCTTTATCGGCAAAGCGTCTGCACTTAAAATTTCGGCTGTTTGGAATGCTCTTTTCAAGGGACTAGCATAGATACAATCAATTTGTTTAATATCAAAGCTAGTATGTAAAGTTTGTACTTGCTGAATCCCCACCGAATTTAATGGTAAATCGGTTTGAGCACCGTTAATTCGATTACTTTTATTAGTATCCGTTTGGCCATGTCGTACGATAAAAATATTTAACACAATGATCATCCTCAACAATTTTAATTTGCTTCTATTATAACAAATCCCGTTGACCGCGACTTGACTTTTCTAATTTTGCACACTATGATACCTACAACGATCCTTTAATGAAAATTAGTTCTGTGAAGCTACAAAGGAGATTCTTAACATTCAAATAAGCGCTGCACCAATTGTTAGTGCCAGCTAATTTCTCACATCCCTTGTAGTTGTTTGGCAAACTATGAGGGATTTATTGGTTGATAACCAGTTTCAAAGTCTAGTTTCAACATGAACTATTGGTATCTAAAAACACATTTTTAAATCAGGGGGAAATTATGGAACTCAAACAGTTACGATATTTTGCCGCGATCATTTCTCACGATAGTTATCGTCAAGCTGCGCAGTCACTGGGAACCGTTGAATCGAATCTCAGTATTCAAATGAAACATTTAGAAAAAGAATTAGGGACCAAATTGCTGGTGCGCGAAGGCCGCACAATGCGCCCGACAGCAGCCGGGTTAGAACTTTATCGGCATACAAAATTAATTTTACAACAAGCACAAATTATCAGCCGCGCAATTCCTAGTGTTAAGGAAAATCCTTCTTCCAGACAAACGATACATATTGGCGTCAGTGGTAATTACTTAACGCCACTCATTGTGCAAGCGGGTAAACATTTACGCCAACAATTTCTTTTTGAATTTGTTCAATTAGACACCAACCAAATGTTAACGCAATTAAAAAATAATCAATTAGACTTGGCCATTACTCCGCTAGCACGTAGCATCACGCAAGATCCCTTGTTAGAATTCACTTTTTTGTTCACTGATAAAACCGTTGCCTTAATTCCCAAAAAATGGAGTAAGTTGGCTCAAAAAAAGCAAATTACTTTTGCTGAACTTTTCTTAAACCCCTTAGTAGCCCTCAAGCACCAATTCGTTGTGCGGCAACACTTAGACGAATATTTTCTGCAAAATCATCTCAAAGCCAATATTGAATATGAGGTTAATGATTACTCCGCTTGTCTCGCAATTGTGCAGCAAAATGAAATTGCCGGCATGGTGACCGAATATTTTATGCAACAACAATCACCGCAAAAACAATTGCAAGTTATCCCTATCATCTCACAAATTCTACCCATTCAAATGGGTATTGTCAGTCTCAAGCAACCCAACTTGGCAATCCCTGTTAATCAACTCAAAACTGCCTTATACGAAGAATGCTTAACGATTAAATAATCACAAAAAAACTGAGTCGCCACCGCGGATCTTTCGCCAGTTAAACTCAGTTTTTATATTTAACATTTAATTTTAATTACGCATTTTGAATTTGGTAAGCTAATGCAAAATTGCCTAAAGTTGCTGAGCCATTATTCTTCACTCGCGGCATGGTAATATACTTATCTAAAGCAGGCACTTGTACATAATCATTCAATAATGTTTTAAATTGTTGGCGTACTTTCACTAAGAAATCTTCACTAATTACCCCGCCACCAAAAACAATATTATTTGGCCGTAAAATTAAGGTCTGTTGCACAGCAGCTTGTGCCACATAATAAGCCATAATATCCCAGACGTGATGTTCATGCGGCACATCTTTGCCAGCTTTGTTTAAGCGTGCTTCAAAGGTTGGGCCTGAAACCAAGCCTTCTAAGCAATCATGATGAAACGGACAAATACCCGCAAAATCCAAATCATCAGGATGGCGTTTGACAAATGTGTGTCCCATTTCTGGATGACCAATACCTTGCAAAATCTTACCATCTAAAACGGCCCCACCACCGACGCCAGTACCGACAGTGTAATAAACTAAAGAATTAATTTTTTCATTAAATAAATTAGCTGTCACATATTCACCGTATGCGGAGCCGTTAACATCCGTGGTGAAGTAAACAGGTACGTCAAAATTACGCTTTAACGGGCCAATTAAATCGACATAATGCCACTTAGCTTTAGGAGTATCGGTAATATAACCATAATATTGATTATTTTTTTGTAATTCAATGGGTCCAAACGAAGCGACCGAAATAGCGGCTAATTCAGGAAACTTCTGAAAATATGTAATCATTTGCTGAATTGTCGTTTGCGGATCAGTCGTTGGAAACTGTGTCTGATCTAAAATCCGATAATCCTCATTACCCACAGCACAAACAAATTTGGTTCCCCCAGCTTCAACACTACCTAATAACATCTTTTGCTACCCCTTTACAATTTTTCTTAATCATACCGATTTCTCAAAGCATCTGCAAGTTAGCCTAGCTCTCAATCTAACCTAGCGCACTTTTTAAAACTAGCAACATGCTTGCTCAACTTAATTAGCAGCTAACAAATTCTCTAAAGTTTTGACCTTGCGACGAGCAACCGGACAAGTAATTCCATTTTGTAAAACAACTACCTTTTGCTTTTTATTAAATTGCAACAGAAAATCAGTATTAATAATAACCGATTTATGAATCCGCACAAAATTAGTGGGCAAGCGCTGCTCCAAATCTTTCAGGTCACTATTTATTGTTTCTTGTTTAGTTATTTCATGAATTAACAGTTTATGGTCACCCAAAGTTTCTATGAACTCTATTTGTTGACAATCTAAATACAAAATTTGATCAGTCGTTTTGACGACCAGTAATTTTCGTTGTTGTTGCTGTTGTTTTAACTGTTCTTGAACTTTAATCAAGATTTGAATTACATCATGTTGCAACTGCTGCGGATTATCTTTAACTATAAAATCTAACGCCGCAACTCGGTATTTAAAAGTTTCCCGAGCTAATTCATCATGTGTCGTCACAAAAACAATAGTACCTAAACTATCAAATTTTCTGATTTCTGCTGCTAATTCCAAACCATTTAATTGTGTCTGCAAATCAATATCTAAAAAATAAATGTTGGGTGTCGAATTGTTCAACTGTAAAGTTTTTAAAACTTCTTGTGGGTCAGCAGTGGCTTGTACAATTTGCATATCTAAATTTTCAATCAATAAATAATTATTGATTATTTTTTGCAATCTTTTTAATTGCGCGTTGTCATCTTCACACAGGTATATATCCATTTTACTGCTCTTTTTTGATAATTAATTTTTGAATAAATTCTTCCTTAGTAACTTCAGTTTGTAAACTCAGATGGGAATATTGCTGGGTAATTTCCTTGATATTTGCCAGTCCTAACCCTGAATGATCAGCTTTAGTTGAGTAATTAGCTTGATAAATTTGTTTGAGATTAATTGAGTTTTGATAATGGTTCTTGATAATTGTCGTTAACTGACTAGAATCGTCATAAATAACAATAGTCATTAAGCTTTGCGCTGCTGTGCTTTTGGCTAAATCTTCAATTGCTTCAAGAGCGTTATCTAATAAAATCCCCAAACAACGATTGTAATCCAGTATTGAAACATTCTGTGGAAATTGTCTCACTTCCTGAGCAATTTCTACATGAATGCGGTCTTTTAAAGTGGTCAATTGTCCTAACTTAACAGCTAATAAACCTTTAATTTCAACAATTTTTAAATTACTCAAAGATGACAGATTAAATAAATCCGTGGTTTGTTGGACCTGATTATTTTTAATTACTCCGTAAAAATATTTTTTCAGACCCGCTAGATCTTGATCTTCAATATAACCAGCCATACCTGACAAAATATTGAGATAATCATGCTTAAACTTACGGAATTCTTGCTGCGCATTTTCTAAAGTCTTCAAATAAGCAATGAGCTGTTGCCGATTTTCCTGTTCTAGCTGTAATTGTCGTTGTTGATTTCGATCACGACTCCATAACAAAAACGTTAAGATAAATAAAAGACAAGTTCCTAAGAACAAAAGACTAATTTGCGTAATAGTTTGATTGGTAGTAACTGCTTGATTCATTAAATAAAAATAACCAATCATCATCATGATTGTTATCAAGCTAGTAATTAACATAGTTACTCTATGTTTTTGCAGCACCTGATAAGTGTGTAACTTTTCAAAACCCCAATTTAAGAGCTTAACAATCATTAAATCAGATATTAAAGCAATTACAACATTCACCCAGATCCAATTTAAACTATTCTCTTGAATTAAATATGAAATTTTGAAAACTTTATATAGTAGTACTTCACTCAACTGGCTAGTTGTCAGCAAAATTAAAAAAGATAATAATAAGAAAAACAGTTGTTGCAGAATGATTTTTTTATAGAGTAAATAAATTCCGACAATGACAACTTCCATAAATAATAGAACAATTAATGTCCCGCTCACTTTCAGTCTATTCATTATCAGCATAATACCCGTCAAAATCACACCGTTACTGCTTACAAGAATTAAGAACTCTTTGTTGGAAAATTGCATTTGAAAAAACTGCAAATTCACTAAATATGTCACAATATACAATAATAAAATGATTAACATGATTAAACCTAAAATTGATCTAAACGACATTAGCAATCAGACTTTGCTGGAAATAACCATTAACTAACAAATTAATATTCAATTAATTTTGTTGTTAGAGTCACCCTTACACCTAATTTAACTAAAATAATTTTAACATACCTTATGGCATCACTTGCAACGCCAATTTACTACAAGAACAAAGTCCTAGATCTTCTTCAATATCGCAATGTCTATCGAAGCACCTTTAAGAAAAATTAACCGATAAAGCTGAAAATGAACCGTTTAAGATTTGTTACCATTTTCTTCAAAAAACAAATTATTATGAACTCAGACAAGAGAGGTGAGTTCAATGCAAGCAAAGACTAAAAAAACAATTTGGATAGCTATTATTTTATGTATGGTAGTTTTCATTATGCTAATTACTAACTTATTCCTAAAAAATCCTTACCAAAGTTTTCAACAAAGTATTCCCTTGAAACAACAGGTAAACTCCTTAGTCATTAAAACGGGCGGTGCTGATGTACAAATCAATGTAAAACCAAGATCAGTAAATGATATTGATTTAGCAGGTTACTTACCTGTCAAGATGATTCAACCACTCAATCATTGGTCTAAGCAAAATTCTGATAATTTAATTATTGATTTTTCGAGAAGCAGTCATCAAATCGGATTAATCTCTAATAAAAACAATCCCCATATCAAGTTGACTTTATCAGCAAATCAATTAAATCAATTATCCCATTTTCGTGTTAATAGTGATGGTAGCAGTATAACTCTTAACAACACTTCAACAAAAAAGTTACGGTATCAAGCTAATCTTAATGGTGGTCAACTTTATCAACACAATTCCAAATACTATCAATCAGGAAAACAGTTTTTAATTAAAAGTAATGGTGGAAATTTGCATATCGAATAAATCTTAATTACTCAATACAAATAAACTAGAACCTGAATTAATGCCTTTATGGTGGTGCTTGATTAATCACTAGTCAAATTTAGCGTCCAATCCAGCGAAAATGGACTGGACGCTTTTGCTGTTGGTTACTAATAAAAATCGGTGCAGTTCAAAAAGGTCTTAACAACCAAATTCTCCGTATAAGATTTTAGTGAAATCCAACTTAAATTTAAGAAAGCTTATGTTAGACTTAACTTAAAACTAAAAAACCAAAGGAGTTCAGCAAATGACAAAACATTTATCTGCCTGTACCACGATCTTAGTTGGCAAGAAAGCTTCATTAGATGGTTCCACCATGATTGCGCGTAATGATGATACTTTTCACGCGGTAGCACCACACAAGTTTGAATTTCATCCAGCACAACACTTAGACCACCAACCAGTAGTCAAGTCTTGGTTGAATAACTTCGAAGCGCCGGTGCCTCAAGATAGTTTCAGTTGGCCAGGAGTTCCCAACGTTGATTACAAACACGAAGGCTATTATGACGAAAGTGGGATTAATTCTCAAAATGTCGCCATGTCCGCCACTGAAAGTACTTATGGTAACGAACGGGCCTTAGCTTATGACCCGCTAGTTGTGGATGGCTTAGACGAAGATTGTATCGTGCGGATGGTTTTACCTTACGTTACTTCTGCTAAACAAGCAGTCCAACGCACGGGCGAATTAATCAAACAATACGGTTCACCCGCAGGAAATTCCGTTTTATTTAGTGACCACAACGATGTTTGGTATATGGAAATTGTTACTGGTCATCATTGGGTGGCTCAACGCATTCCGGACAATGCCTACGCCATTGCTGCTAATCGCGTTTCCATTCAACAAGTCGATTTTGACAATCCACAAGAATTTATGTGGTCCGACCAGATTCAAGAATTTGTCAGTGAGCATCATCTAAATACCGACCAAACTGGTTGGAACTTCCGCCATATTTTTGGAACTGATAATCAAAAAGACCGTCATTACAATAATCCCCGTGTTTGGTTCGGCCAAAAATATTTCAATCCAGAAATTGCGCAAGCACCTGAAGATGGTGAATTACCATTTATTTGTTACACGGATCATAAAATCTCCGTGGAAGATATTGAATACGTCCTTGGTTCTCACTATAACGAAACACCATTTGATCCGTTGCAAGCTGGTGAATCAGCTGATAAGTATCGCTACCGGCCAATTGGGCTCAACCGGACCCAAAATTCCCATATTTTACAGATTAGAAATGATGTTCCAGCTGGTTTAGCCGGCGTTATGTGGCTGTGCTTTGGTTATCCGAGCTTCGCACCATACTTGCCGTTTTACACCAACATGAATGAAACTGATGCTTCCTTTAACGATACTGCCATTAAATTTAATTTAAAAGACGCTTACTGGCTGTACAATGGCTTGTCCGCCTTAGTTGAGAGTCATTATACGCATTTTGTTCAAAGTGATATTGATTTTCTCACCAATTGTAAACAACAATTCCGCACTGCTTTAGCTAACAGTGATCAACAGGCAACTCAGTTAACGGGGGCAGACTTAACTACCTTTTTGACTCAGCAAAACCAAGCATTGGTGCACACTAACCGGCAACAAACTTTAGACTTTATGGGTGATTTAATGACCCAAAGTATCAATTTATCTAAATTAACTTTTAATATGGATAAGAATCTGTAAACCACAACACCTGGTGGTACGTAATAAACTTGATGTTTAGTAAATTGTCGTGGTAGCTTTTAGTTGATTAATAAGGAGACAGATAAACATGAAAATTGTTAGTTTTAGTATCCGAGACGATGAACGACCAGCTTTACAAGAATGGCAAGAGCAACATCCAGAAGTCGAAGTCCAAATTGAAACTGAATTATTAACTCCCCAAAGTGCCAGCAAAGTCCAAGGCGCTGATGGGATTGTCACTTACCAACAGTTACCTTACACTAGAGCCACTTTACAAGCCGTACATGATTATGGCGTCAACAAAATGTCTTTGCGCAATATTGGAATTGATAATATTGATCAAGCAGCCGCTAAAGAATTTGGTTTTCAAATTACGAATGTGCCGGTTTATTCCCCCAACGCCATTGCTGAACATGCTGTTTGGTTAATGGGGCGTTTGTTACGTCGCGAACCCGAAGCCACAGCTAAAGTTGCCCAACGTGACTTGCGCTGGGCCCCAGAAATCGGTCGTGAATTGCGAATGCAAACGGTCGGGATTGTCGGGACTGGCCATATTGGGCGCGTCTTAATTCAGATCTTAAAGGGCTTTGGTGCCAAGGTCATTGCTTATGATCCTTACCGCAATCCAGAACTGGAACAAACAGGAATTTATGTCGATGATCTCAACGACTTATTCAAACAAGCTGATATTATCAGTTTACATGTTCCTTCGACTCCAGAAAATATTCACCTGATCAATGAACAAAGTCTGCAAGAGATGAAACAAAACGTCATGATTATCAACGTTTCACGAGGTGATTTAATTGATACTAATGCCTTAGTAGCTGGATTAAACTCCGGCCAAGTTGGTGCCGCTGGTTTAGATGTTTATGAAAATGAAGTTGGCATCTTTAACGAAGATTGGCGGGGCAAAACTTTTCCAGACGCTACTTTAGACGATTTATTAAACCGCAAAAATGTCATTATTACCCCCCATACCGCCTTTTATACTGAAACCGCGGTGAAAAATATGGTACAAATTGCCCATAATGAAAATCTGAAGATGATTCAAGGTCAAACTCCAGATAATGCTATTAAACTTTAATCACACTGCGACAAAAGCTGGTTTAAAGCTGAGGATTAAAACCTAGACTAAGGACTTAAGTCGGGCTTTGACTTGAGTTCTTAGTTGTAGTTAAACGCAAGCTTTTAGCTTTTGGAGCGCTAGATCTAACACTGCGACAAGTGCTGGTTAAAAACCGAGGACTAACCTAGGATAAACAATTAAGTTACGATTTTTAACTTGATTGTTTATTCGTAGTTAGACACAGGTTTTTGGCACTTGGAGCGTTAGATCACACTAAAACTTCAACAGGTCCATAGCTAAGAGAATGTTTGCAATAATTAATGCGGACATTTTCTTTTTATTTACCAATCTTTCGCTCACTAATCTACAACATTTTATTAATCAATTTTCATTGTAAACGTTTGTACAATATGTTAGAGTACCTGTGTTATCAGCTTGCCACAGCTAGCAAGTGTTGAATTTTTTCCAGTTTTGTGGCAAGTCAATTTACAGATTGAGGAGAACATCTATGGCCAATTGGTTTAAAGATTCAGTAGTTTATCAAATTTACCCCCGCAGTTTTCAAGACAGCAATAATGATGGTATTGGTGATTTAAACGGTATTAAGCAGCGTTTACCTTATTTAAAAAAATTAGGTGTGGATGTTTTATGGCTCAATCCAATTTATCAATCACCTGATGTTGATAATGGTTACGATATTTCGGATTATCGCAAAATCCAACCGGTTTTTGGGACGATGGCTGATTTTGATTCTTTGCTGGCAGCAGCACATCAACAAGGTCTCAAGATTTTGATGGATTTAGTGGTTAACCATACTTCGGATCAGCATCAGTGGTTTCAAATTAGTAAACAATCACAAGATAATCCTTATGCTGACTATTATATTTGGCGCGATCCTGTCGACGGTCACGAGCCAAACAATTGGGGCTCTGCTTTTAGTGGTTCTGCTTGGACTTATGTACCTGAACGAAAACAGTATTATTTACACTTGTTTGCTGAAGGTCAACCAGATTTAAATTGGGAAAATCCCCAAGTTCGCCAAGCTGTATATTCTCTTATGAAGTTTTGGCTAGATAAAGGTGTCGATGGTTTTCGAATGGACGTCATCAACTTTATTTCGAAACCACAAGGCTTACCAGATGCTCTTCAAAAAGACGGTGCTAAGTATGGTGATACCTTTGCCACCGTGGCTGATGGGCCACGACTGAATGAATTTTTACAAGAAATGAACCGAGAAGTGTTATCACAATACGATATTATGACTGTCGGTGAAATGCCTAACTCTAAGCCAGAAGATGTGATCAATTATACGAATTTAGACGGACGCGAATTGAATATGGTCTTTCAATTTGAACATGTAGACTTAGGTGCTAATCCTGATGCTCGGCTTGGCAAATGGAACGACCAACCAACGCAATTAAAAGATTTAAAACGTGTTCTCTCAAAATGGGAAGAAACACTGTCAGGCAAGGCTTGGAATAGTTTATACTGGGGCAATCACGACCAACCGCGGGCGGTATCCCGTTTTGGCAATGATCATCAAACATATCGCGAGCTATCTGCCAAAATGCTAGCGACAACTTTACATTTGCTGCAGGGTACGCCTTACATTTATGAAGGTGAAGAACTGGGCATGACAAATACTAATTTTACCCAATTATCCCAATATGAAGATATTGAATCCATCAATGCTTATCATCAATTAGTGGATCAAGAACAGATCGTGCCCTCACAGACAATGTTGCATTATTTGGCTTACAAGTCCCGCGACAATGCCCGTACGCCCATGCAATGGTCTGCACAAAAAAATGCCGGTTTCACCACCGCCCAACCTTGGTATCAATTAAATACTAATTATCCGCAGATTAATGTGGAGAACGAATTAGCTGATCCAGACTCCGTATTTTACTATTACCAAAAATTAATTCAATTGCGGCATGATTCCGATTTAATCAAATATGGTGATTATCAGTTATTAGATGCTGATGATGAGCAAGTCTTTAGTTATCTCAGACATTATCAAGGTCAAACTTTACTAGTCATGAATAACTTTACTGACCAAACCCTCCAGCGCGACTACCACCAAGAAACCGGGCAATTAATCGTTGGCAATTATCCTGATGATTTAGGAACTCAGCTACGACCTTATGAAAGTAAAGCTTATTTATTAAAATAGCCGTTGACCACTTAAAAAGTAGAAAAACTCCCGTTAGCCAAAACCAACGGGAGTTTTTCTTAATTATTATTACTTATCAGCTTTATGATAATCTTTCTTCATATCATCTAAACCGTTTTGCAAAAAAGCAAGTACTTCGTCTGTATGTTGACGACGCTTTGCAGAATTCAACTTGGAAACTGGGCGGCGACGTCCGGTCACACCTTTATGTGTATTAGCCATCGTAATCCTCCTCCCTGTTCGAAAATTAATTTAACTCAACTATTTTATTTTACGTAAAAAACCAACAAGATTCAAGTCATAATTCTGATAAATTATTTTTCCAATCAACCACCCTAAATTGGCCGTTATTGATGCGGCAAACACTTAACTGCGCGAGCAGGTAACCATTCATCAGCAGCGACTTGGTAAAAGGGCTGACCAGCAATCATTTTAAAACAATTCGTGTACCACTGCGAATTACTCGGCAAAAAGCGTTGAGCTATTTTTTGCCCCAGATGATTATATACAGGCGTAGTTTGCACAGTTTGTACTACACCTTGTAAGCGAAACATGGCACTCGTGGCATTTTTTTGCGGATATTGCCACCAATCTTCTTTTTGTGACAGGTCATAAGTGGACGGATAATCAGCAGCTAAACCCTGAGCTTGTGTGTATTGATAATAAGCTTGCGCTTGTTGTTGCTGCGTTATTGACCAATTAGTGGTGTCTGGTGTCCAAAAAGTTTGCACCAAGTATAAGACCCCATCGCCACTTTGAGCAATTCCCACACCTACTTGCGTGTATAACGGATTAAGCATGTTCTTGCGGTGCCCGAAATCGGGATTACCGTAATCATCATAAAAAAAAGCTAACGCGTTGACGACATTTTGCCGCACATTACCCGTGTCCATAATTCGTTCTAAATTCTCACCTGTATAACTATTGGGATGAAAGGTTCCCCAGTTATTATCATGACTTAAACTACGTTGTTGCGCCAAATCCTGGGCCCGCTGTTGTGAAAAACTTTCCAACTGTGAATCAACTTGTAACACTGGCAAATCGTTTTGCTGCCGCAATCGATTTAATTCTTGATTCAAAGCTTGGTGATACTCACTTAAATTTAATGAAGCAGCATCAACCGGCATCATGTTCATATAACTTGCTATCCATAATACCCATCCGAAAATAAGCACTGGCAGCCAATAGCTTTTGAGTTTCATTGCCGCCCTCCTCGCAAGCCTTTTTTCTTATTATAACTTAACCAATCACCAATAGTTAAATTTAATCTCTGTGTAATCCTGCACGTGGAACTAATGAATTTCCTTAGGCAGTATGCTAACATTATGGTATATGGGGGTGGTTCGTTAGTGACCGAAAACGTTATGCACTTGATCAAAATTGTTTCTAATCAATTATCACGACAAATTAATCATTTTGCTAAACAATTTGGTTTAACTGGTGTACAAATTCAAATTATTGACTATTTAAATCATTTGCCACAAAATCAATACGTTTATCAAAAAGATATTGAACGAGAGTTTAATATTCGCCGTTCAACTGCAACTAGTGTTTTACAAAAAATGGAAGAAAATGAATTAATTGTTCGCAATATTTCACCGTCTGATTCACGCTTAAAAATTGTTTCTGTTTTACCAAAAGCTGAGGCTTTACAGCCTCAAATCAGTCACTTTTTAGAAGAAAGTAACGAGCAATTACTCAGTAGTTTGAGTACTTTTCAGCGCCATAGTTTCATCAAAGCTTTAGAAAAATTGCCGGCAGAATTATCCAAGCTTAACCACCAGGAGGAAAAGAAAAATGATTGAAAATATTGTTTTTGATTGTGATCCAGGTAGCGATGATTCCATTGCTATTCTTGAAGTTTTTGCACATCCTGAAAAGTTACACGTGACAGCGATGACGACGGTTGGAGGCAATCAAGTACTCAGTAACGTCACTCGCAATTTACAACACATTCTATGGTTTTTAAAACAAACAACCCCGATGGCGCCGGGACAAGCGCAACCGATTATCAAAAATTTACAAAACGCTTCTGAATTCCATGGTAAAAATGGTCTAGCGGGACCAACTTTTCCCCCTGAAGCGGATGAATACCCATTGGCCAGCCAGAACGGTGTGACTTTACTGCACGAAATGATTTCTCACAGTAGTACACCCATGACCATTGTGGCCACTGCACCGTTAACTAATATTGCTTTATTGCTAAAAGTTTTTCCTGAAGATCAAGCAAAGATTAAACAAATCATCATTATGGGTGGCGCTTTAAGTGGGGGTAATGTCACCAAGGATGCTGAATTTAACTTTTACGTTGATCCCGATGCAGCGAATATCGTCTTGACTTCAGGATTGGATATTGTTTTATGTGGCCTAGACGTGACCAATCACACAGCAATAAGCAGTGCGGAAATCCAAGCTTTAAAAGGTCGCGGTCCAGCTAGTCAATTAGCTTATGAAATTTTAGTACCATATTCCCGCGCTGAACAAAAAAGTCACGGATTTGATCTGGCTCCGATCCATGATTTATCAACTGCTTCTTATTTATTACAACCTGATATTTTCCAAGGTCAAAAATTAGCTTTAAAAGTTAACACTACTTGGGGCGACTTACGTGGCAAAGTCCAAGTCAACTCCGACCAAGAAGCTTCAGCTAACGTCTTAGTCTTACAACAAGTTGACAGACCCCGTGTGATCCAACTTTTAAGTGATTCCTTAAGTATTTTAGATCAAAGATTATCATAATACTGCGACCAGTAGCGCTTAGAAGTCTGCGCCACCAAGCCGGTCGCTCAACAAACTAAAGAATAGTCAAACTCGTTTGAGTTTGACTATTTTTAGTTTTAGATTATAATGATTCTAAACTAGAAAGTTAGGAAGGTCTATTATGCACTACAAGAAATTATTGGTTATCTTTTTGATTGCATTAGTTGCTTTAGTTTTACAATTTGGATTGCACCTCAATCTATGGGCGCAAATTTTAATTACTGTAGTCGGCTTGTTCCTAGCTCTTTCCATGACTGTTGAAATGATTAAAACGTTAAGATCTGGCAAGTATGGCGTTGATTTATTAGCTATTTTGGCCATTATCTCCACGTTAGCGGTGGGCCAGTATTGGGCTAGTTTGATCATTTTATTAATGTTAGTCGGTGGCGATACTTTGGAAGATTATGCAGCCAACCGAGCAGGTAGTGAACTCAAGGCGTTATTAGATCATGCTCCGGAACAAGCACACCGGATCAAGCAGTCGGATGACATTGATGATATTTCTTTAGAGGAAGTTCAAATTAATGATCTGCTATTGGTCAAGCCTGGCGAACAAGTTCCTGTTGACGGAATCGTCACTAAGGGCACCGGCAATTTTGATGAAGCTTCTTTAACTGGGGAATCCAAACCTGTTGAAAAAAGTGTTGGTAGTGAACTCATGTCCGGTTCTATCAATGGTTCTTCGGCGATTGAATTTCGCGCTACTAAGTTAGCTGCCGATTCACAGTATCAAAAAATTATTCGCTTGGTTAAAGAATCTCAAGACCAACCAGCGCATTTCGTTCGTTTAGCTGATCGCTACGCGGTACCTTTTACAATTATTGCCTTAATTATTTCGGGCATTGCTTGGATTATTACCAAAGATCCGAACCGTTTTGCCCAGGTTTTAGTAGTTGCTTCGCCATGTCCGTTAATTTTAGCAGCGCCCATTGCATTAGTTTCAGGAATGAGTCGCACTAGTCGCAACGGAATTATTGTTAAAAGTGGAACTTCCATTGAAAAAATGGCGCTCTTAAAAACCATTGCTTTTGATAAAACCGGAACCATCACTCAAGGCCAATTAGCTTTAGACCAAGTACAACCTCAGAATGGTTTTACCAAAGAACAAGTACTCCAGTTTGCCGCAAGTGTCGAACAACAATCGAATCATATTTTAGCTACTTCTTTACTGAACTCTTATCATGATCAATTACTCGAAGTTGACCAATTAAGTGAAGTCACTGCTCAAGGGGTGCAAGGTCAGATTCAGCAGCAATTAATTAAAGCTGGTAAACTCGACTTCGTGGCACCTAATTTACCAGCAGATCATAACGACCAACCGACAATTTACGTCAGTGTTGCCGACCAGTACGCTGGTAAAATTACCTTTTTAGATCAAGTTCGTCCTGAAGCTGCAACGACCATGACCCAACTAAAGCAATTAGGCTTAACCAATTTACAAATGTTAACCGGCGACAATCAAACTACTGCTGAGACAGTTGCTCATGAAGTTGGTGTCCCTACCGTTAAAGCCAATCTCTTACCCGAAGATAAAATTAACGCCTTAAAACAAACACCCTCAACCCAACGGCCTTTAGCGATGGTCGGCGATGGCGTGAATGACGCTCCTTCTTTAGCCGTTGCTGATGTGGGAATTGCAATGGGCGCCAAAGGTTCAACTGCTGCTAGTGAAGCCGCTGATGTCGTAATTGTCAAAGACGACTTAAGCCGCTTAACTCGAGCACTGATTATTTCGCGCGAAACGATGACCATTGCTAAGCAATCTGTTTTAATTGGAATCTTCATTTGTATTGGCCTGATGTTAATCGCGGCAGTAGGAATTATTCCAACAATTATTGGCGCACTACTGCAAGAAGTAATTGATACAGTTTCTATTTTATGGGCCTTAAAAGCGCGGCATGGTAAAACTAATTTTAACTAACAGCCAACTTTATTATTACTTAAAAGTTACCATTTATGCAAAAATGAGTGGTAACTTTTTCTTTACCCTGATAAGATAGTTTATAATTAAAAGATAAATTGCAGTCAAAAATTAATAATTGGTGTGATTTAGCGGTATACTAGTTAGTAGTAGATACTTTTTGTAGATCATCAGTCACTCAATTATTTTTTTACTGTTTCTGATTTCAGCAAATTATTTTTTTCATAAATCATTGAATTTAGAAGTGATAGGTAGGGAAGTTGTAAATGCAGCATATTGGTCAAACTATTGCTAAAATCCAAAAAATGAAAGGTATTAAAGTTACTGAATTAATCGATAATATTGTCTCACGGTCTGAATATTATCGGTTTATTAACGGACAAACTCAACTAGCAGTTGATGTTTTTTTTCAACTTTTAGATCGGTTACACATTACACTCGAAGAATTTCAATATATTAATAACGATTTTCAACGTTCCGATTTTTTTCTTTATCAAGATAAAATTGCCGATTTATTAAGCAATCATCAAGCCACCGAATTACACCAATTATCCGAAGAAATTAAACAACGCCATGGCTCCGATCCAAACTCCAAGTATCAACATTTAGCCATCCAAGCAGAGCTATCATCTGATTACTTATTGCACCAATTTCATTCGGAAAAAGCCGATCCGTTAGTTAAATATTTTAGCCACTTAGAGTATTGGTCACAGTACGACATTACTTTATTTTTAAACTGTATTTTTGCTTTCAGTAATAAGGCCATTGATCAGTTTTTGCAAGTTTTGATGAAAGACATCAATAAGTATATGTATTACCCGAGTGAAATGAGTTTGGTCGTGCAGATTCATGTGATCTTAGCTTTTTTGGCAATTGAAAAAAAGCAAATTGAAAAACTAGAATTACTAACAGGTTCTTTAAATCAAATTAAGTTATCACCTAATCAATTATTGGAACGCTTGTTGCGCCAATATATTAATGGTGCCGTTAGTTATATTCATGGTCACCCTACAGACGGTCAACCGCAAATGGACTCTGCGATTGCCACCTTAGAGCATTACCAGATGGAACGCTGGACTAATAAATTAAAAGATTCAGAGCAATTAGTCTTTGAATTTAACAATTAATATCAAAAAAGCCAACTAAAAAACGTGTGAGACAAAAATCAGAAGTTAAAGCCTAACTACAAATTAGACCCAAACTTCTGATTTTTAAGGTACTATAAACAGTTATTAGTACCCTCGCCTGCTTTGGTTGGCTTTTTTTGTGATCGATAAATTAATTAGTTGACCCTTTATGGTGACGTCTTTGCCATAAAATATAATAATTCGTTAAGTAAACTGCGCCAATAACTCCTAAAAAAGAGATTAATAATTCCAAAACGGCGGCAATAAAAATAGCATTATTAACAATTTTTTGCCAAGAATAATTGAGCTGGACGAACCATAACCATAAGGTCAAATAACTCCCAAAAAAACTAAATAGCAATGTATTTAAGGCAGTGGCAATATTCTTTTGGCCAATCGCTAACCCCGCCTTTAACAGCTGATGTTCCTCAATGTTCGGTTGGTAACGCACAATTTCCCAGACGCCGGAACTCACAGCAATACTAGCTTCAGCAATGGCACCCAAGGCGCTGATTAAGACCACGACCACTTGAATTTGCGGAAAAGAAACGCCGACCCCTAAAACAAATTGCTCAATTTCTTCAGTATCCTCAACCGAAAAACCGTGACTAAATGACAGTCGTACCACCACTAGGGTCACTAATAAGACCACTGCTAACATAATTAAGGTGGTGACTAACGCCGTTTTTTGAACTTGGGGATTTTTCGTATTCGGATAAATCGCCAAACAAGTTAAGCCAATCGTTAAGAGCACCCCCACTAAGACTGGTGGAAATTCATCGGCAATCAACATAATCAACGCCAATAAAACAATAAAACTACTGGCTAAACTTAAAAATATTTTCCAGCCTTGATAGCCGCAAATTAATAATAAAAGAACTAATAAAAAGAGTGTTAAATAAATCATGCTTGATATCCTCGTAACCATTTACCGGCTAACACAGTGGTAATCGGCACAGCTAAAACAATGCCAATCGCACTAATAACCGTTTGCGTGTAGCCTAAAGTCATTGTTCTAGAAAGTGCAAACCCCAGTGTATTACCATTGCGCAAATATAAAACCACAATTGGAATTAACTCTGCAATAAAGATAAAAAATAAAATATTCACTAGCGGTCCGATAATTTCACGACCAATGACTAAGCCCGATTGAAAAATCTCTTTCGCACTAATTTGCGGCTGTTCTTGTAGTAACTGATGCAAAGAGGCCGTAATATCAGTCGTTTCATCCATCACTGCTCCCAAAACCCCTAACAAGGTTTCTGCAAAAAAGACTAATTCAAACGGTTGAATTCCATAATTCAATGTTTCAAAATGAATGCCTTCGTTATGACTTAACTGTAGGATCAAAGCACTCACACCCAAAGCTAATAGCGTACTACTTAAAGTCGCGACGACGGCAATCAAAGTTTGTCGCGAATAGCCAAAGATAATCCATAACGTGCTTAAAGTTACTAACAAGGTCAAACCTAAACTAATGGCTAAGATATGCTGATTCTGCCATTTTGTCGTTAAAACTAGAGCTCCCACAAAGAATAAGACATTGATTAGTGCGCTACTCAAGGCTTGCCAGCCGGCTTTGTTGAGCAAACCGATTAATAAAACACTCACGATGAGTAACATGCACCACAAAACCCCATCTCGTTTGGGACCAATAATATTAAAATGTTGATTTTTTTGATCTTGACCAATAAATAACTGCGTATGCACAAAATAGCGATTCGTATTGGCCTGTGACTGGAGATAAGTGTTCAATAGAGTCCGCTTTTGCCCCCGTTTGGGACCATTTAAAATTTTGACACGCAGTTTTTGGGTAATACGTTGATCATGATTTTGATAAGAATCTTCTTGATTATGGCGCTTGATCACCTGCACTGACTGAACTTGCGCAACCGTTTGGTGGCTAAAGCTCTGCCAATTAACGATACCTAACAATCCCACGATCAGAATGATTAATAGCCACCATTTATTAGGACGAATCTTTTGTTTCAAATAAAATACTCTTTTCTTTGATTAATTAAGCTCTCGCAATTTTTCATCTTCCATAACGAACTATTATAGTCTAACATTCTTACAATCCAAGTCCACACCCAAAGTAACTTATAGCCAAGTTTCATCATAAGTTGCTTCATCAAACCCACAAGTCAAATGATCACCTTCGACCATCAAGGGACGTTTAATTAACTTACCATTGTGAGACATTAATTCGGCTGCTCTATCAATCGACATTGTGGGGAGCTGTTCTTTCAAATTTTGTTCTCGATAATCAACACCATGCGTATTAAAAAAATATTTCAGCCCACGATCTTGATGCGCGCTCAACCACTGAACCAACTCTATTTTAGTTGGGGGTTGGGCCACTAAATCTTGAAATTCGTATTGTACATGATGTTCATCCAAATATTTTTGTGCTTTACGCGAAGTGGAACACTTTTTATAACCGTAAAACTTTTTCATATCATGACCTCCTTGGCTCTCCCCTTAATCATACTAGCATTGCTTATCAGCGTAATCATCATTTTTCTAATATCAATCAGCATAAAAAAGGCGACCAAAACTGGCCGCCTTTTTCAACACGTGAATATCGAGGATAAATTATTTATTTGATTAAAATTTTAGTTTAGTACCAGCCGTGGCTCATCCAAAATTGTTGTGCACCAGCCCATGAACCGTAACGTGAAGTTACGTAGTTATTGGCAACCCGTTCTTGGTTAGCTGGTGAATAGTCACCATTTAAATAGGAAGAATCTAATTGATACTTACCATAGTAACGACCGTTTTGAGCAGTATAAGAACCACCAGATTCACGACCAGCAATCCATTCACGAGCACTGTCATAATTACCAGTAGCGGCATTTGTAGATTGGCTTGTCTGAGTTGTTGCTTGAACTGCTGGTTGTTGGTAACTAGCTGCATTATTATTAACAGCTTGTTGGACTGAATCAACAGCTGGGGTATTTTGAACTTGGCTATCAGTAGCTTGAGCTACTTGGCCGTCATCTTTGATGACTAATTTTTGACCCACATAAATCATATTAACATCTTGAATATTGTTATCAGCAGCAACTTGATTAATTAAACTAAGATCATTACGAAGCTGTAAGGAAATACCGGATAAAGTATCACCTGGTTTAACTGTATAAATGCTGTCTGCTTTAGCAACCTGTGAAGCACCGAAGAATGAGACAATACTTAAAACTGTGGCAACGGCTACTTGTCTAAATTTCATAGAATATATACTCTCCTTTAAAATAAAAAAACGAAAATAAATTTACCAAACGGGCTGTACCGTTCAACAAGAGATATACTAACAGAGAAATATTACGAAAGTGTTTCAAACTAATAATAAATTTCGAGCTATATTACAAACGTGTTACATAGAATCTAATTAATTTTTTAGATTAAGCTTATATGTGAAATGAAAGACTTTTAAAAAAAACAATCGGCGCCAACCAGTATTGTCATTAGGCTTTATTCGACTTTAGTTGGAGCTATTTTATTTTTAGCACGTGCTGATTGAGAATTTCCCCACGGAAACTTCAGCCAATTTTCTCAATTAAATATTACAATTCTCCTCTAAACTAGTCGTTTGTTCCTTATTTATGGTATGGATTACCCGCATTAATCATAAATGCACGATAAATTTGTTCCGTTAAGACTAAGCGCATTAACTGATGGGGCATCGTAAATTTGCCAAACGACAATTGCAATTGGGCCCGTCGTAAGACTGCCGGACTTAAACCTAGCGATCCACCAATCACGAAAGTTAACTTACTATGACCATAAGTTACTAACTCATCAATCTGAGCTGCTAATTCTGGCGAAGATAATTCTCTTCCTTTAATAGCTAGCGCAAAGACGTACTCATCGGGTTTGATTTTAGCTAAAATCCGTTGCCCCTCTAAATCCTTAACTTGCTGCATTTGCGCCGCACTTAAATTTTCAGGAGCCTTTTCATCATTCACTTCGACAATCTGCAAGTCACAAAAACTTTGCAGCCGATGTGCATATTCATCAATTCCTTGTACAAAAAATTTCTTCTTAATTTTGCCTACACCAATAATTTTAACTTTCATGCTCTTCTCTTTTCCACAAATTTCTCTCTCAAACAAAATCCACTATAAATAGCTTTTGCTAGACCCATTTGGATATTTATCCACTTATCAACAAGATTTACACAATTCTGTTGATAACTTTTCTGCATAACTGCTTCCAATCTTACCAGTTATAAACAAACTTATCCACTTCCTTGTGGATAAGTTTTCCTAATAGCTCTTACTTGTCTAATCGGCCAAATTTTTTTCACTTAATTTGCAAAAAAAACTGGAACTAAAGTTTGTCTAGTCCCAGTTCATATTTATTTCACCGATATTTTGCTAAAGCGCTCGTTTTAATCGGCTTTCGTTAATTTCATATCAACACTCTGTTCTTTGCCATCACGATAGAATTGCAATTTAACCGTATCCCCGACGGAATGGTTATAAAGTTGCGTGTGCAAATCAGCAATATTATTAATTTTCTTACCATTTAAAGCAACAATCACATCATACTTCTTTAAACCAGCCATCTTAGCAACCGAATCGTTGGACACTGAGTAAACTAAAACGCCTGAGTTAACATTGTCTGGTAATTTTAAGATGGAACGTTGTTGCTGACTCGGCACTTGATCCAAGTCGGCCACTTTAATGCCTAAAGCCGGCCGTTGAATCTTACCATTTTGCACTAACTGATTAATGATTTTGACAACTTCATTACTAGGAATGGCAAAGCCCATGCCTTCAACGGAGGTACCGTCTGTACTAGATGCCAGTTTCATTGAATTAATCCCAATGACTTGCCCCGCGGCATTAACCAAGGGACCGCCAGAATTTCCAGGATTAATAGCCGTATCTGTTTGTAAAACGGTGGCTTGGCCCGTCTTTTGACCCGTTTTTTCATCCGTCGTATCAATAGTCCGATTTTTGGCAGAAATAATCCCTTCGGTAACTGAAGTAGCATATTTACTGCCTAAAGGTGAACCAATGGCAATGACCGATTCACCCGGTGTGACAGCATCTGAATTGCCAAAAGTAGCGGTGCCTTTAATTTTATCAGAACTAACCGAGAGCACTGCTAAGTCAGTAATCGAATCCGTTCCGACTTTCTTGGCCGTAATCTTGCTACCATCACTCAAAATAACTTCCAACTTTTGTGAACCTGAAACCACATGATTATTAGTTACTACATAAGCTTTACCATTTTGTTTAGCATAAATCACACCCGAACCTTCACTAGATTCTTGTAATTTACTTTTATTATTGGAATCAGTATTACCTTGGGCATTGGAACCATCATCACCATATAGACTGCCAAATAAAGCTCCCAGTGAATTATCATCATTTTGCTCTTCACGTTGATAATTAATCACTGAAACGACCGAACCTTTGACCTTTTTAAAAGCATTGGTCATTTGGTTATTCGACTTCACAGTCACATTGCTGACCTTTGTCGTACCTGCTTTACCGGAGCCTGTGATCACACTTTGATTAGCATTATTGGCGGAATTACCCCAATGACTAAAACCATAAAAGCCCAGTCCCACACCGATAAAAGCAGAAACCAAGGCCACAATTGCGACTTTTAATAATCCTAATTGCGAATTATTTTTCAAGTTACGTTTCCCCCTTACATTGTTTGTAATTTTTGTTGAGATACCTAATCTCCTATTGTACTGAACTACAAGAATGAGTTATCCCACGCTGCAAAAATTAAATCTCTCAATCTATCATGCTTCGACTTTACTTTTAGTCTTGTTCTTATTGTAAACAATAGATGTTAAAAAATCATGAATATTCTTTCAAATTACCGTTAACTTCGTGGCTTGTTGGGGGAAAGTATCATGCAACCAAAAGTCATGATCCACGCCATAATCATGTTGCATTAAAATTTGACTGACTGTTTGATGAGCCAAAGTCGGTAAATTATTATGCGGACTTAAATGACCTAAAAAGACTTGCTTCGTGCGATTCCCAAGCACATCTAACAAAACTTCAGCGCCATCACGATTAGACAAATGTCCTTCGTCACTGATAATTCGTTGCTTCAAAGGCCAGGGATATTGCCCTTGTCGTAACATTTCTAAATCATGATTACATTCCATTAAAAAACCATCCGCATTTTGAATCACATATTTAACCCGATCTGACACATAACCTGTATCGGTTAAATCAACAAAGCTATGATCTTGGTAATGAAAATTATAAAATTGCGGATCTACTGCATCGTGAGACACGCTAAAACTTTCGACGTCTAAATCACCTAAGCTGAGTACACTGTTTGCCGCAAAGATATGTTGCTGTGGTTGCGGTATGGATCCTATTTTAGCACTCATTTTTTGCCAAGTCTTTTGGTTTGCATACACATCTAAACCGTACCGCCGCGCCAAGACACCCACGCCTTGAATATGATCACTATGTTCGTGCGTGACAAATAAAGAATCAATCTGGTTAATATCTTCACCAATACTTGCTAGTAAAGCCTTAATTTTCTTGCCCGAGAGCCCCGCATCAACTAAGACGTGTTGCTTGGGAGTTTTAATATATAAACAATTGCCCTGACTACTACTAGCTAAAACACTAACTTGCATTGCTGTAGTCACTAACTTTCACTCCTTGTGTAGTATTCTTTTTTAAAATTGCGCCACTAAAGGCATTAACTCGGCGAATTTGTGGTGTATGCTCACCTTTCGGCACAAAAGCAACGTACCAAACGGGAATATAAATCGTACTATTTTTAACTTTTAATAATTTAGCATAGGCCAAGTCCGCCCATTTCACCTGCGAATTACTCGGGATTTCGTTATTAGTATACAAATTATAAACCGCGCGCTGCTCACTAATTGTACTTTGTTTTTCATGCAAAACATTCATCGCATTCACATAAGTTTGCTCATAACTGACTAAACGATGATTCACAATTTTAAAATTAATGCGGCCTGTAGGTTCATACACTTGACCTAATTTCACCTTTTGAACAAAAACGATCGTATTAGCCGTCGATAAATGTTTCGCATATTGATATTCGCGGCCATGAGTAACATTTTGGGACTTCGCAACAAAATTGTTCAATTTAGTCACGGCATTTTGGGTCGTTAATGTTAGCGGATTGTCCAAATAACAATTTAATTGCTTTTTAATATCGTCATAACTCCACGTAATTCCACGCAATTTCATTTGCCCTGTATGCAAAATATGTTGATCATCTTGGCTAGCCAAGTAATAACCAGCACTATTTTTGGTGCTTAACTTACCATTAATCGTGATATTATCTTGATTCATTTCTTTTTCTAACGTGGAATGGGCAATATTATTAGTGATTACCACTTGTTTGCGCGTTTGCGTATATGAAGTAAATAAAAAAACATCTAACGCAATAAAGACACATAAAAAGATAATTTCAATTCTGCGAAAGTCCATTAATTACCTCCCATGATTCAACCAACTCGTCAAAGAACGCCATTGATTATTCATCAAAACATAATATTCTGGCGTTAAGTTAACGATTTGCTTGTTTTGATCATCAGCCATCCAGGTATAACCAATTAAAATCTTTTGAATATTTTTCGGATTGTAAGCTGCCTGGGACAGTTTTTGAATCACGGTTTTGGTATCTGGCAACTGCACTGGTGCTTGGTCAGTTGGTAAAGGCACTTGCAAAAATTGCTTCGAAAAAGTTAACCGCTGAGCGTTAGTCGTGTAACTAACATTCACACTGCCCACATCTTCAGGATAAAAAATAGGAAAGCCATTCACGTAATTGCGAAAGATCAATTGCTTATTTTTATCATTATAAGAAAAGAAGTATAGCCCGTTCAAGGAACTTCCAGATTTAGCCAAAATTTGAAAAGACTGATCAAACAAGGATCCCATAGTCTGGGGAACGGTGGTTTTAGAATAATCACTATAGGTGACTAAATTAGTTTTATTATCTACCACTAAACTGCGATTAACGCCACTACGATAAGTCGTCATCGTCCCGTTCTTGTGGGTGGAAATATCTGATTCCTGTTGCGAATTCAACAGATTAGACACATAGGTATTATTAGTTTGTTTCGCAATTAAATAACTGACTTTACTCAGCCGTAACGGCTTTTGATAATCCAAATTAGCAGTTTTAAATTTACGATTTTGTTTAATTGTAACTGGTACTGTAAAACTAGCATCTTGCGTAATTTTTCGTATGCGCTGGGGCAGTAACTTCCGTTGCTGAACTTGATAAACAGCTTGCTTTTGATCATCTAATAAAAAAATCTGAACTCGCTTTTTGCCCGTTGGTCGAGTTACTACTATCCGATTAATTTTTTGTTCACCGTGCTGTTGAATACCACGTTGATTAATCAATTCCGCCAGCGCATTAATGCTCAATTGCGTTGGATAAATTAATTGCAAGGTATTATTTAGTTGCAAATAATGCTGATAATTAGCCGCACCATGCTGACTTAACAATTTAACATGATCTAATTTGGCAGTCTTGAAAAGATTCATCGTTGTCGTAATCAAATTGGCTTGATTACTGCTAGCCGCATACTGTTGGTGCTTTTTTGTGAGTAAGAGTTTGGTTGGTAAAAAAATCTCATTCATTTTTTTGGAGACCCCAGCATTACGTTGACTAATTGTTTGCTGTTTACTGCTTGGCGGTAAGGCCTGCTGATACTTGGCATTATTCGTCCAAATTAACCATGACAAAATCAAACTAATCAAAACTGCTACTGCCAAACTTACGCGCAACAACAAATTATTCAGGTGCTTCATCCCACTCACCCTCACTTTCACTAGGATCATATGGTAAGGAAATATAAAAAGTGGAACCCCGATTTTCCGCACTGTTCACCCAAATATGGCCGCCTTGAGCTTCAATCACTTCTTTAGAAATGGCTAAGCCCAAACCCGTACCACCTTGTTTGCGCGAACGTGCCTTATCAACGCGGTAAAACCGGTCAAAAATACGTTTGATATCTTTACGCGGAATCCCCAAGCCTTGATCGGCAATACTCAAAATCACATTATGATTGGTATCCAATAAGCGGCAAGTGATCGTACCACCGTCAGGTGAATACTTCAAAGCGTTATTCATAATATTATCGATAGCTTGCGTCATTTTATCAGGATCAATCTCAACCCATAAGTCACGTTTCGTAAAGATTCGCTTAATTCGATGTGAAACAAAATTCTTTTGTTCAGCTTGCGCATGGTCGGCTTCTTTTTGCAGCATCAAGTCAAACCGATCCAAAATATAATTGAACATTTCGTTAAAATTAACTAACTCAACGTTGATTTTAGCCGTTCCTTGATCTAAGCGCGAAAGACTCAACAGGGAGTTAACCATGCGAATCATACGCTCCGTTTCTTCTTGCGTCACTTTTAAAAATTGCGGTGCTAATTGCGGATCTTGCCACGCACCATCATTTAAAGTTTCCACATAACTACGCAAACTCGTCAACGGTGTGCGCAATTCGTGCGAAACATTGGACACAAACTCCCGCCGATCGCGATCAATCTTTTGCTGCTCCGTCACATCATGTAAGACACAAACGACCCCCGTGACAAACCCCGTATTACGTTTGATTAAAGAAAAGTCAGCCTGCAAAATCAATTCATCACCATCAGCTTGCAGTTCAATAATCCGTTCTTCCTGATTATCTAAAATATCTTCAAAATCTAAATGTTGATCTAAATTTAATAACTCCATTAAATCTAATGGTTGCGTTGAATTCGAATCCACATTCAAAAATTCTTGAGCGGTTTCATTAATAATCGTAATTTTGCCGTGCCGATCTGTGGCTAGCACTCCATCCGACATCTGGGTTAAAACACTATCCAACCGGCGCCGCTCGGCATCGGAATTTTCCTGTTCTTCTTCAACTTTAACCGATAAATTGTTCACCGCAATCGCTAATTGGCCTAATTCATCTTCACTATAAACCCGAACCTGCCCAGAATAGTCCCCGCGGGCCATCCGTAAGGCTTGGCGCTGCATTTCAACAATCGGGCGGGTAATGGCACGCGCTACTACGATGGAAATCACCGCCCCTAAAATCCCGGCAACTAACGACGCTACAAAGAAGATAAAGACAATCCGGTTAATATTTTTATAAACTGGATCCATATCAGCGCGGACATAGACCGCCCCGACCGTTGAATTGTTATCACCATTAGAGTTTAACAAGGGCGTAATGGATAAATAATAACTACCATCACGGTCATTATGTGAAATCTGTGTTAATTTTCGTCCGGAATAAATCACATCTTTAATTTGAGAATTCGCCGTTCGCTTACCTACTGAAGCTTGATTATTGTCACCTTTAATGGCCACAATCCGCCCTTGACTATCAATTACTTCCATCTCAGAAATTTGAATATTCGTAAAATCCCGCACTGTTGCTCGAATATTTTTACGAGCCTTAGCTGTATTACTTGTCAAATTAACTGCTAAAGGCGTAGTTAACCATGAAGGTAATTGTACCTGCGTTTCAAAGGTTTCTACATTTTGCTGCTCTAAACGATGCACAAAATAAGCTCCGATAATTTCAATCGTACTCAACAACAATAAAATAAAAACTAATGCAATTTTGAATTGCATAGAACTAAAAAATTTTGTTCGCTTTGTCACGGCCATAAGCCCCTATTAATCTTTTTTAGGATCCTTCGAACTAGTTTCCGCTTTTAAATAGTAACCAACACCGCGGCGTGTAATTAAATATTCAGGCTTACTAGGATCATCTTCTACTTTTTCACGCAAACGCCGAATTGTGACGTCGACTGTGCGCACATCACCAAAATAATCATAGCCCCAAACTGTTTGTAACAAATTCTCCCGAGTCATTACCTGGCCAATATGCTGCGCTAAGTAATACAATAATTCAAATTCCCGATGCGTTAATTCCAATTCCCGACCATTCTTCATGACCGTATAAGCTTCTGGCAAGATTGTTAAGGAACCAACTTCAATTTCGGCAGTTGAATGTTCATCACTATTGTTCAAATTAACTTTTTGCCGCCGTAAATTAGCCTTAACCCGTGCTACTAATTCACGATTGGAAAAAGGTTTAGTCACATAATCGTCGGCACCCATCTCTAGGCCTAAAACCTTATCTAACTCTGAATCTTTAGCCGTCAGCATAATGATTGGTGTATCTTTGGTCTTGCGCACTTGCCGTGCCACCTCTAAGCCATCAATTTTCGGCAACATTAAATCTAAAATAATTAAATCTGGAGCTTCACTCTCCACTTGCTCTAATGCTTCCTCACCATCAAAAGCTACGACGGTTTGAAAACCTTCTTTATCTAAATTGTATTTGATAATATCAGAAATTGGTTTTTCATCATCAACAATTAAAACTTTATTAGCCATAAGGTAGAATACCTCCTTGGTTTCTCGTATCCAGTATACTAGATTTTAGCAATTCATGACAAAATTCTCTAAATCTTATTGCCAAAAGCTGGAGAATATGCTAATATATTCATTGTGCTTACGGGTGGTTAGCTCAGCTGGCAGAGCAACGGACTCTTAATCCGTGGGTCCAGGGTTCGATCCCCTGACCACCCATCAATCTTAGTAAAAGCTGTTATTATAACTTCAAAAGTTAGTATAACAGCTTTTTTGTTGTATTCAAAATTTACCCCAAGACTACTGACTTCAAGCAAAATGTAGTTTTGTCAATCAGTGATTGTCTCCGTCAATAAAACCATTATAATAATCATGTAATCGTTTTAAAAAAGGAGTGCTATTTTTGAAAAAAACTAACTGGAATCAAGATTGGCTCTTTTGGCAAGACCATAATTCTTTTGCTTTAATTTGGGATGTCCCGAAGACTGCCCAAAACGTCACTTTACCGCATGACGCTATGCAAGAACAACCGGCTTATAGCGCTAGTCCGAACGGCGGCAACACCGGTTTTCGCGATGGTGGTACTTATGTTTACGTGAAGAATCTCTTTGTTCAGCCGGAAGATCAAACTAAAAACTATCAATTACAATTTGACGGTGCCTATATGAATACCTTCGTCTTCGTTAATGGTCAATTAGCCGGTAAGCGTCCGTATGGCTATTCCGCTTTTCGCATTGATTTAACTCCCTTTTTAAATTTTGGGGATAATAACGAAATTCGCGTCCAAGTAAAATCTGGGGCCATGCCTAATAGTCGCTGGTACTCGGGCTCTGGTTTAATTTGCGATGTGTACTTATTAACTAGTGCTACTAAAACTTATTTAACGCCCACTACGCAAATCACAACTTTGCAAGCCACTTCTGCCCAAGCGACGATTAATTTAAAGACGACCATTCAAAACCAAACTATTAATCCAACCGCTGCCTTGCAACTGCAAGTTCAAATTTATGATGAACAGCAACAACTCATCTTGACCGAACACTATCCTGTGCAATTAGCTGCAAACGAACAGCGCCCACTACAGCTACGTTTATCATGGGCACAACCCCTGTTGTGGAGTGCCCAAGAACCACATCTGTATCGTTGCTTATTGCAATTAAGTCAAACAGAACAATTGCTTGATCAAGATGAACTGGTTTTCGGTGTACGACAATTAGCTCTCAATGCCACTCAAGGCTTATTAGTCAATGGTCAAAGTGTCAAATTACGTGGCGCGGGTATTCATCATGATAGTGGTTTGCTAGGAGCTGCAACTTATGATGTCAGTGCCTATCGGCAAATTAAATTGCTGAAACAAGCGGGGTTTAATGCCATTCGCATGGCTCATCAGCCGGCGGCTCCCGCCCTCTTAAAAGCTTGTGATGAACTAGGAATGTATGTCCTTGATGAAACTTTTGACATGTGGAACCGTGCCAAATCTGATTATGATTACAGCCTTTATTTTCAAGAATGGTGGGCCAAAGACGTTCAAGCCATGGTCGAAAAAGATTTTAATCACCCTAGTGTCATTTTATATTCCCTGGGCAATGAAATTCCTGAAATTGGAACCCCACAAGGGATTAGCTTACTGACAAAAATGGAGCAACTGATTAAACAGTTAGATCCGACTCGGTACACTTTATCGGCAGTCAATGGATTGTATTCGGTAGGTAACGAACTGTTAAATATTATCAGTGAAGTGGTTGATCAACAAGAACCCCAACAAAACCATGAAGCAATTACCGTGAATAATTTTATGGTAGCCATGGATCAATATTTAGATCGCATCGTCGTTGACCGGCGCATTTCCCAAAAATTAGATCAAATTTTCCCGATCACAGATTTAGCGGGCTACAATTATATGACTGCTCGCTATGAACAAGACGTCAAAGATCACCCCCAGCGCTTAATGGTCGGCACCGAAACTTATCCGCCACAAATCTGGCAGAACTGGCCGTTAGTTCAAAAATATCCCCAAATTATTGGAGATTTCACTTGGACGGGTTGGGATTATATCGGTGAAGCCGGCGTGGGCATTCCCGGTTATCACTTTGGTGAAGGTGGTTTTGGAGCCCAATTTCCTGCGCAATTAGCTTACGTTGGTGATTTTGACTTAACTGGTTTTCGGCGACCACTTTCGTATTATCGCGAAATCATTTTTGGCTTACGAACCACACCTTATCTTGCAGTGCAAGACCCCAAGCATTATGGTGAGAAACTCATGACTACGCCGTGGATGTTAAGTGATACGATCCACAGTTGGAGTTTTGATGTTGCTGACGATGCGCCCGTGATCGTTGAAGTTTATAGCAATGCCTCTTATGTAGCATTATATTTAAATGAACAATTAATTGCCAGCCAAGCTGTTGATGAACATTGCCGCGTATTATTCAAAACCACTTATCATCCTGGTCAGTTAACAGCCATCGCCTATGATCAACACCACCAAGTAATCGGACAATCTAGCCTCCTGACTGTTGCTGTCCAAGATGCGCAATTACAAGTTCATGTGCAAAATTATTTACCAGAAATGAAGACGCGCCTCAGTTACCAAGCCTTGCCTATCAATGGCGCTTTATATTATCTGAACGTGCAATTGGCAGCTCCAGATGGTACTGTTTGTTCTCTTCAAGAACAAACTTGCCAACTGCAAATTATCCAGGGCCAAGCTAAAATCTTAGCTTTTGGTAGTGGTAATCCTAAACCTCAAGCGGATGGACCATTAGCACAAACTCAAACTTTTCACGGCAGAGCTTTAGCAATTGTCCAAAAGTCTGATGTGAAGCAACCAGTTGTCTTAGCAGTGCAAACAGCTAACCACCAGGTTCAACAAATTGAAATTTAACTCATTAAAAAAACGGTCATTCTGCAAGTTGAGATCCTCAGTCAAGCTTGCAGAATGACCGTTTTTTAATTGTTCAGTTTAAAATAAATTTAATTTGGCAATGCGTTGACAAGCCTCACTATAGCGCGGCTCATCAATCAATAAACCAATCCGCACATAACCTTCACCAGCGGCGCCAAATCCAGTTCCTGCAGCTACCGCAACCCCAGCTTGCTCTAACAACAAATCAGCAAATTCTTGACTGGTCATCTGTTGCGGTGTCGGCATCCAAGCATAAAACGTTCCACCTGCGGGCACTGGTTTCCAACCAATCGCTTGTGCCGCCCGTTCAAAATCGTCGTGACGTTTTTGATAGCGCGCCACTAATTGTTTAACCGATGTTTGATCACTTCTCAATGCCGCAATCCCGGCTTTTTGAACTGCCGGAAAAACACTGACGAACAGATGATCTTGAATCAAATTAATTGCTTCAATCATCTCTTTATTCCCCACTGCAAAACCTAAGCGCCAGCCCGCCATGTTATATGTTTTCGAAAAAGTATACAGCTCAATGCCGACTTCTTTAGCATGCGGTGTTTGCAAAAAACTGATGGGGCGCTGGCCATCAAAACCAATAGCACCATAAGCAAAATCGTGCACAATTCCCACTTGATTTTGTTGCGCCCAGGCCACCGTATCCTGAAAGAATTCGGGGGTCGCCGTCGCTCCAGTAGGATTATTGGGATAGTTTAAGTATAAGTATTTAGCTGCGGCAACTACTTTCGGATCTAAGGACTGATAATCTGGTAAGAAATTATTCTCTGCTCGCAAAGGCACTAATGCGGTTTTGGCTTGTGCTAAAGCTACTCCGGACAAATAGTCTGGATAACCGGGGTCTGGTAAAAGAATAGTCTCTCCCGGATTTAATAAAGCTAATGGTAATTCGACTAAACCTGTTTTAGAGCCACCCAAGACCGCTACTTCTGTTTCCGGGTCCACTTCCACTCCATATTCACGTTGGTAAAACTCAGCGGCAGCCTGTTTAAATTCTGGTAACCCTCGAAACGGTGAATATTTATGATTTTGGGGATCTTTAGCTGCTGTATTTAATGCCTGAACAATAAAATCAGGCGTTGGTTGATCTGGATTACCTTGACCAAGGTTAATCACGTCGACACCCGCCACAATTTTTGCATTGACCTTTTGAACTAAAGTGGCAAAAAATTGTTGGGGCAGCTGTTGCAATAAATTGGATTCTTCAAATTTCATTTTAATCTTCTCCTCACCTGTTAAGCATATTATAACCACTTTGCTACTAAAAAGTGCATTTTTTTATTCTTTCACGTAGCCTTTTTTCATTTTCAAACAACTAAACGTTATATAATAACAGCAGAATATTTTTTTACGATGGAAAGGATTAATTACATGCGCACTGAACCAGTCGAATTAACTAATATGGTCTTAATTTTAGATGCCCAAAAGCAACAAGTGCTCGTTGAATATCGCCGCGATCCTCATTGGCCGGGGATTGCTTTTCCGGGGGGCCACGTTGAAGCTCACGAAAGTATCACCCGCTCTGCTGAACGTGAAGTCCAAGAAGAAACTGGCTTAACCGTAACTAATTTAGAACTCTGTGGTTTAAAACAATATCCTTTAAGTCATGGACGCTTTATTTGTTTCTTGTATCGTACTACGCACTTTCAAGGTAATATTCAATCATCAACTGAAGGTCCCGTCTTTTGGATGAAGTTAACTGATTTCCCAGGAAATAAACAACTAGCTTCTGGCATGGATGATCTATTAAATGTTATGACTTCCGGTTTCAATGAGGTACTCTATCAAGGACCACAAACCTATTTCTTTTAAATTTATGACTAGTTTAGTGCTCTGTAAAAATAAAAATCTTACTAAAAAAGTAATTGGCAATGACGACTAAAACATTGTCAATAATTTTTACCCAAAAAGCATTCTGGTGTAAAACACTAATTCCCACAGCCATAATGGCCAGATCTAACAGCAAACTTAAAATCCGAAAAAAGAAAAAAGACACAATTTCTTTGCGCGCGGCTTGAGAACTTCTTTGATGTGAATCAAACACATAAAGTTTATTGGTTATATACGCAAAGATCACAGACAATAACCACGCTGTGACATTCGCAATTTGGTAACCACAAAAATGCCACCAAGTATATAAACAATTAAAAACTACTAAATTTATGAGCGTCGTTAAACCACCAAAAATCAAGTAGCTAATAACGCTCCAGTAAGTAACTATCATTTGTTTTAAACGTTGCATAATTTTCTCCACATTAAAATTTTATTGTTATTTTCTTAAAAATTCGTTACACTATGAACCATATTACTATAATTAGGAGGTCTTAACCATGGAACAAACCAAAAAAATCCGTTGGTATAACGTTGCCTTCATTGCCTTTACGTCCGTTTGGGGCTTAGGCAATGTGTTTAACAACTACGCTAACCAAGGCTTAGTCGTTATTACTTCATGGATTTTAATCATGTTATTGTTTTTCATTCCTTACACCTTAATGGTCGGTCAATTGGGCTCGACATTTGAGAATTCCGGCGGAGGGGTTGCCTCATGGATTAAACAATTATCTGGTAGTCGGCTCGCCTATTTAGCAGCTTGGACTTATTGGGTGGTCCAAATTCCTTATTTGGCGCAAAAACCGCAAATGATTATCGTGGGCTTAAGTTGGCTGTTTCAGGGTAACGGTAACTTTGTGAATACCGTGCCAGCACTGCCGTTACAAATTATTTGTTTAGTCATCTTTTTGGGCTTTTTATGGTTGACCGCCCGCGGGTTTACTACTTTAAAAAATCTCGGTAGTTTTGCCGGTATTATTGCTTTCATTATGTCGATGCTCTTTATCATCTTAGGCCTAGCCGCTCCTTTCATGACACACTTAACGATTCAAACACCGCATATGAACCAATTGCATACTTACTTACCGAAATTTGATTTTAATTATTTTACTACTATTTCGATGTTAGTTTTTGCAGTCGGAGGTAGTGAAAAAATCGCCCCCTATGTCAAACAAACACATAACCCCAGTCATGAATTTCCTATCGGCATGATCTGCTTGGCCGTTATGGTCAGCGTTTCCGCTATTTTAGGATCATTTGCTTTAGGGATGATTTTTGATTCGAATCATATTCCTAACGACTTGATGGCTAACGGTGCTTATTATGCCTTTCAGATTCTGGGCAAATATTTCCATGTTGGTAACTTATTCGTTTGGATGTATGCCATCACTAATGTCTTAGGTTCCGCCACCGCTACTGTCATTTCGATTGACGCACCGTTACGCATGTTATTAGAAGATAGTGATCCTCAGTATATTCCGCGGAAGCTTCTCAAAAAAAATAAAAACAATATTTTTATTAATGGTTATTATTTAACCGGTATTTTAGTCACCATTTTAATTATTTTACCTGCTTTCGGCATTGGTGGCATGAATGATTTATACAAGTGGCTATTAAACTTAAATTCTGTCATTAATCCATTCCGGTATTTATGGGTTTTTGTCGCTTTTATGGCGTTAAGCAAACAACTCAAGCACCACCAAGCAGATTACATGTTTGTTAGAAAACCACTAACTGGCTTTATTTTGGGCTTATGGTGTTTCTTATTTACAGCTTTTGCCTGCATCTTAGGCATGGTTCCCAAATTAAATTACAGCAGTAATCCGCACGCTTGGTGGTTCCAAATTAGTCTCAATGTGATTACGCCTGTCGTTTTGATTGCGTTAGGCTTTATTCTACCAATGATTGCCCGGCGCCAAAAAAGCGAACTAACTAACAACTAAATTTTAAATTACACTACTAAAAAAGTTTGGGTTTCAACAAATGACCCAAACTTTTTTGATGCAGCCAAAATAACAAGAGATAATTGTACTCAATTGATCCAACTACTGTTGCTTCCTAATAACTGTGCCCCATTAATTAACATCAATCACTGGATCTGGGACATTGCCACCATAACTGCGAATTTGATTAATTAAGTCAATTAATTTTTGCTTTTGAGCTTCTTTATCAGCAGCATTATTTTGATAAGCCGCCTTCACACGACTTAATTGCTCCTCATATTGCGGTCTTAATTTATCAATCATCGCCTGCTTTTTAGTGGCCCGTTGAGTTTCAATTTGATTCTTTTGAGCTTCAAATTTGGCTAAGCGACCATTTTCTTTCTTAGCTTCTAATTGCGCTTGCGTCAAATTTAATTCTCGCTGCAATTGCATAATTTGTTGATTGAAGTTTGCTTTAGCTGACATGCGTTTAACATTCTCATTTTGATAACGGACTTTTTGTAATTTAGTCAATTGGTGACCGTACTGACTTAATTTATCAAAGGGAACCTGCTGGTAACGTTCAATGGCTTGCTGCACCTTACGTTCCCGTTGCAGTTCCTGCTTTTTAGTTAAATGATAGATTAATCGGTAGTCTAAATCCGTTAGACGTTTTTTATTTGCATTAATTTCGGCACTATTAAAGGCCAAGTAACTATCATGGATTACTTGTTCAATACTTTTACCCGTTGCTTCACGCCGCACATAAAGATTATCGCCGTCACGCCGAATGGTATTTGGCATGACAAAATCTTTTTTAGGTTCTTTCAACGCTTTAACTAAATAATCACCTTCAGTTTTAAAAGTCTTAATCGACAACTCCTCTTGCTCGGCCGTTAATGGTTGTTGGTGATCAAAGCCCGTCCAATTAGCAATGGTAAAATATGGTGTCATACCAACAAAATAACTATCTAAATTTTTATCCGTCGTTCCGGTTTTACCAGCGACATAAGGATAATCACTTAAAGCAGCATCCTTGCCCAAACCATTGTTGACCACACTTTGCATCGCATTCAGCATCATATAACTGGCATCTGCCGAATAAACATTGACCGGTACGTGGGGATTTTCATATAAAATTCGTGAATTATTTGTATCATAAATACTGCGGACATTACTGGGGGCAATAAAATTACCTTGTCGAGCAAACGAACTATATGCCGAAGCCATTTCAGTAGTCGTTACTCCCTTCGTAAAGCCTCCCACCGCAATAATAGCATTTTGATCAGCAGGATATAAACCTTGAAATTGCATTTTACCCAAATCTTGATAGAAGCTTTGTTGCTTATCACCTAAGGCCAACTTAAAGGCCACCGTATTAATCGAATCTGCTAAGGCCGTTCTTAAAGTGACTGCGCCGCGATAGCCACTGTACCAGTTGCTCACATTTCCGACGGGTCCATCAATCACTTTAGATTGCGGCGCATAACCGCGCTCAAACGCTGGCGCATAAGCAATTAAAGGCTTAGCCGTGGAACCCGGCTGCCGATAAGCATCACTCGCCCGATTCAATTGATCACCATCTGTCGTTCGGCCACCAACAATCGCCAACACATCGCCAGTCCGATTATCAACGATGGTACTAGCCACTTGCGGCTCTAATTTGCCATCTTGATCACGCTGTTGGTAAGCAGCATACTGCTGTTGCACCAATTGTACGATCTGTTGTTGCAAGTTTTGATCAATGGTCGTTTTAACCACATAACCACCATTTAATAATTCACCATAGTACTTATCATAAGCTTGCGCATACTCATTTTTATAAGTGTTTTTTGCTTGATCATTGTTAAACAAATACTGCATTTGAAAACCGTGAATCGTCATTAATTGTTGTACGGCAGATTTCACCGCATAATTCAAGGCGTAATTTTGCGAAATATCATTATCATACTTAAAGTTATGAATTTTTAAATGTAACGATTGTTTACTAGCATGTTGATAGGTTTTCTTCGAAATCATTTTTTGTTGATACCAGCTATACAAGACCGTATTCCGCCGATTAATTGCTCGTTGCGGATGCAATATCGGATCATACAACACTTGATTATTGGGAATTCCAATTAATAATGCAGCTTGCCCCCACGTTAATTGTTGCTGGGACTTGGAAAAATAATATTGGGCCGCACTACCAATCCCATAACAGCCATGGCCTAAATAAACATCATTCAAATAAAATTCCAAAATTTGCTGCTTGGAAAACTTCTGTTCTAAGGCTTGCGCCACCACCATTTCTTTAATCTTGCGGTCAAAGCTCTGCGTTTGGTCTTTCAAAATCACATTTTTGACCAACTGTTGGGTCAAAGTGGAGCCCCCTTGAACTTGTCTTCTCAAGACTAAGAACACCACCCCCCGCAGCATTCCCGTTAAATCAACTCCGTGATGTTGGTAAAAGCGGCGGTCTTCAACAGCGACCACGCCTTTTTTTAACTTGGGATTAATTAATTGATGCTGAACATACGTTGATTGACTATGCGTTAAAGTTTTCATCACCTTATTATGCCGATCTTTGATCACCGTCGGCTGCTTCGGATAAAAAGTTTTAGTGGTAATATCGTCACTAATCAAGTAGCCGGCAGTCACATCTTTTTGTAATTCTTGCCAATACTGATGTCCAACTTTACTGCCGACAATTAAGAGTAGCACCAAAACGAGTAATATTAGATATTTAATTGCTTTTCTAATTGGATGTGCGCAAACTTTTTGCCACCAACGCTTACCTAAATTTTTCATACTTTCTCCTAATTACCGCACATATAAAACTGTTCCAGGCGTTACAATTGCCATTAATCGCGTTAAATCACTAGTACTTAAAGTTAAAGTATTATGGAGATTAATCATCGAACTAGCAATAAACCCAATTTGATTTTGATTTTCAATTAGCATCGAATTCTTCAACGCCACATTATTCTTCAACCAAAAAATAGTTTCGGCTTGATTAAAATCACTAATATCATTATCTTGGTCGGCAAAACTCGTGGCATCTGCTAAATAATCGCCAAACGAGCTACTACTCAAATCGGTAACCACGCCCGCATTAATTCCGGGATCAGAAATCAAATTTTTAACAGTATAAGTTCCCGTAGGTAAACCATTATTCGTAGCCATTAAGCTGGCCATTTTCGGTAAATATTTAGTACCGTTACGTTGTAATAACGTCAAGGTTTGATCCGCATTAGAATAAAATAAGACATTAGTAGCACTCACATCATCTTGTTGTAAACTATGACTAAACTGATCTAACTGTTTGGCATTATCAATAATAGTCACATTGGCTGGTTGATAATTCTGTGTTAGCGGGGCATTTTTCAAAGCTTTAAGTTCCGCTTGCTGCTGTTTAACTTGTGCCTGAGTTTGATTTTGTTGGGCCACTTTAAATTCCTTTAAAGCTTTAGCAACTTTCGGGCGCCAATATTTTTTCAGGGCTCGATTTTTGATGAGTTTATAATAAGTATTAATCGTCGAAGCTTTCGTCATGGTTAACTGCTTGGGACTAATAGTCTTCGCTAAATTTTTATTTAGATAAGTTTTAGCATCTTGGGTTTGGTCATACCAAATTCTAATGGTATCAATTCGATTTTTTTCTCTTTGATAAATAGTTTGATTTTTTTCCTTTAACAAATTCTGGTCTGTTTGATTTAAGCGTGACGTTGTTACTTGATTAGCGTAATAAGATCCGTCATAATAACGTGCAATTTGTTGCTGATTATCTACTCGCAAAGTTAATAACTGCTGCACTCGCGTCAGTTTTTGCCGCGTGGTCGGATGTAAGGTCAAATGCCCCAATGGACTGTTAGCTAAATTGGTCGTAAAATTTAACCGACGCGTATTAACCCGCGTAACTAAAGCCGACTGTTGGCGATCTTGATATTGTGAATCAATAAAATGCTGGGTACTAACATTAAAGTAGCCGTTGCCCAATTCCAACAGAAAGCCTACTACGCCAATGATCACCATCGCCCAGCTAGTCAATTCTAAATTATGCAATAATGATTGTTTATTAATTTTCATAAAAACTAATCTTTCTTAAATTAAGATAATTAATGAGGTGCTCTTGTGAAAAGAAATATGAAAAAAAAAGGTTGTTTAGTTACCCTAATTTTAATGATAGTTATACTAATTCCTACTTATTATAACCGGAAATTAATCATTAATGCCACCAGTAACTGGTTATCTAGTCAAACTATTCCTTTTCAACTCGTCGTGAATCCTAAAACTATCAATCACAGTCAGCATCCTACCAGTCTAACGCTCGACGAAGTCAACGATCAAGACTATCAACACCAACTCAAAAATGCTAATCATATTGTAAAACTTTTTAATCGTAAACAACAATCTTGTGGCTTCTTATCTAAACAGCAAAACCGCCAATTACGCCAGTGGGTTACACAAAAGCCGCACCGCTATTTATATAGTGTGACGCCACTGGTCCTCGGTCAAAACCGGCACGGTCATTATGTAACGGTCAGTGTCAATCGCTACGATGATACTCACCAGATTCATAGTTACCGTTACCGCGTTTATTACCACCAGCAAAAGCCACAACAAGCTCGTTTTTTAGGTAATTTTAGTAGTAATAAACCACCCAAATTTATCACTTGGACAACTCGCGTCGGTATTTCTGGTATTTCTAAGGTTCCAAATTTTATTGATAAAATTAATTCCACCATGTTAAATTCCGGCGTAGCCGCCAAACCAACCACAACTGTGAAACAGTATCAGCAGTTAGCTCAAAATATCGGATTAAGTCAAACTAGTGCTCCTGGCTTAAAAAATTATATTAATCGTGGCGGTGCTGATCAAAAAAATAGCGCCATTACCGCTTATGAATTTAGTGATGTTCCACGTGAAACAAGGTTTTATATTACGCAATACAATAATCACCAGCACTACCATTACACCTTGATTTTTAATCGTAATACTAACGCCTTTACTCAGTTTCTCAATGGTATCCAATCAGCAGCTCAAAAAAATTAGAATTACTGGCTGTTTCACATGAAACAATTATTCAAATTAAAAAAAGTCTTTCCTTGATTAATCAGCAGATTAACCAGGAAAGACTTATTTAATTCCAGTAATTAAATAATCATTACCAAATGTTTTTTAAAACAATCGTTTCATTCCGTTTAGGGCCGACAGAAACACTAATTAGCTGCAACCCTGTTAGTTCTTGCACCCGCTTTAAATAATTCTTAGCGGCCAACGGCCATTTATCTAAATCCATTTGCCCTCGTAAATCTTGGGACCATCCGGGCAATTCTTCATAGACTGGCTGGCACTGCGCAATTTGCTGTAAACTAGCTGGATATTCATCAATTGTCGAACCATCAGGCAAACGATATCCAACACAAATTTTAACAGTTTTCAAACCACTTAAAACGTCAATACAATTTAAGGCTAAGTCCGTGACTCCCGCAACTCGTTTTGCATGCCGTAACACCACCGTATCTAACCAACCAATTCGACGGGGCCGCTGCGTCACCACTCCATATTCATGTCCAGCCTCGCGGATGAAGTTTCCTGTTTGATCAGTTAATTCTGTTGGAAACGGGCCGTCACCTACACGCGAAGTATAGGCTTTAGCGACCCCAACCACATAATGAATCTTAGTGGGACCTACACCAATCCCCGCAGTATAACCACCCACAGGATTTGAAGAAGTAACATATGGATAAGTACCATGGTCAATGTCGAGCATGATGCCCTGCGCACCTTCAAATAAGACATTAGCGCCTTGCTCAATTTGTTCATTTAACATTTTTGAAGTATCAATCACATACGGTTTTAATTGTTGTCCGTAATCATAATATGAAGCAAAAATATCATCAAAAGACAAAGCTTGCCCTTGATAAACTTGAGTAAATTCTTTATTTTTCAAATCTAAGTTTTGGCGTAACTTGGCAGCAAAAGTATCTTTTTCTAATAAATCAATCATCCGAATGCCAATCCGAGCAGCTTTATCCATATAAGCTGGACCAATTCCACGATTAGTGGTGCCAATTTTGTTGGCACCTTTACTCTTTTCCTGTAATTCATCCATGCGGATGTGATACGGTAAAATAATTTGGGCCCGATTAGAAATATAAAAATGTTCAAAGCTGACATGTTGCTGCTTAAGTCGGGCAATTTCTTCAACCAAGGATTTGGGATTAATCACGACTCCGTTACCAATCATTGTCACTTTATCAGGATACAAAATACCGGAGGGCACTAAGCGCATTTTATAAGCAGTCTGTTCAACTTCCACCGTATGCCCAGCATTATCACCACCTTGATACCGTGCAATCACTTGACTATCGTGACTAAGAAAATCAGTAATTTTACCTTTTCCTTCGTCGCCCCATTGCATTCCAACTACTACAACACCTGTCATAAATGTCATCCCTTTTTACTAAATTCGGTCCAGTAACATTCTATCAATTACGAACATTAATAGCAACAATCAATCTATTAATTCGTCTTTAGTAAAAAATGTATTTAAATATTCCCAAGTTAAGACCGATAATTGTTGATAAGGCAAACTTTGGCTAGACGTTCTAGTATCCGGTAAATCTTCAAAAACTGCTAAAGTTAACGTTTGCTTATCTAGTGCCTGACAATAAGCTAATTGATCTAACATTTGATCGCGTTGGCGAAAACGGACCATATTTTGCTGTTGCACTAACCTTTGCAGGGCACTTTCCACAAAATCAGCTCCAAATTGCCATTGATCATCTAAAACAGGTTGCACTAAAGTCTTGTGCTGGCGCTGATAATTAAAATATAGAATCAGCATTTGTAAATAATCGCAATTCGGAGAAACAAAATCAATATCCTGCAGGTTAATTAAAGCATAGCCACCAAAACAGCCCAAATGATCTAATAATTTCATGACCAAAAATTGCTGATCTAGTTGCATGATTTGTCCAGCAAAAAATACATCCGCACTTTTGGAACAGTACAACAAAATTAATTGTTGCTGTTGCTGGTAGCGTTGTAAGATTGGTCTTAGTTCCGGATTATTTTTCACCAAAACCGAAGGTGTGTGTTGTAAATGCTGTGTTTGAAACATCGTACTGGCTAATTGTAACTGGGCGCCGACAAATTCCAAAGCAACAACGCGCTCTAAATCAACGGTTAAATTTTGCCCAATCTTAGCAAAGTTAAAGGAATCTAGTAATTGCAAGTGCAATTGTTGTTGCCGAAAGTCCTGTAACTTCACTTGCAAATAACGATTAGAACCTGCCAAAATTACCAAAATAGCTTGTTGCTGACGCTGCAAAAAGTCCAATAATTGCTGAATCAAATTATTTGCAGCAAACTGCGGCACTGCCAGTTCTTTTGCCCAATGTATCTTATTAGTAGCCGTTAAATCAATCCGCCGTTTCAGCCGCTTTAAATCCAATCCTTCCGTGGTTATAGACGCAATGCCACTAATCTTTAATAAGACATAACCATCAAGTAAGCCATAATCATTATAGGTATGCACAATGACCCACTTATGATCTAACGCGGTGACAAAACCAGTATAAATGTCACCCGTTTGGCGAATAAACAGATCGACAATTTGCTGATTTTGTTGTGCTTGTTGCAGTTGTTGTACTTTACTCATGAATTAACCTTCTGTCAGTGGTGAAATTGCAGCAAACTTATTATATGATTTCACAAATAATAATTTCACTGTACCACGCGGACCGGAGCGATTTTTGCCAATGATCACTTCCACTTCACCAGCGTTAGTATCATCACTAGCTTCACTACCTTCCTCGTCATCAGCACCATCGTTATAATAATCATCACGATACAGGAAGGCGACCACATCCGCATCTTGTTCAATGGAACCAGATTCACGAATATCTGATAAAACTGGTCGCTTATCTTGTCGTTGCTCTACCCCCCGTGATAGTTGTGATAAAGCAATAACTGGTACATGTAATTCTTTCGCTAGTTTTTTTAATTGTCGTGAAATCGTCGAAACTTCTTGTTGCCGATTCTCTTGACCAGTTCCTTCAATTAGCTGTAAATAATCAATAATAATTAAACCAATATTTCCCGTCTCTTTGACCAGGCGGCGACACTTAGCTCGAATTTCTGCCATCTTAATTCCTGGAGTATCGTCAATATAAATATCGGTTTTGGACAAAATACCCATGGCCACAATTAAATTTTGCCATTCGTCATCGTTCAAAGTTCCGGTGCGCAAATGATTCGCATCAATGCTCCCTTGAGCACATAATAACCGGCTAGCTAATTGGTCAGCTCCCATTTCCAAACTAAAAATGGCCACCGTTTGCTGACTATGAACTGCCACATTTTCCGCGACGTTGAGTGCAAAAGCCGTTTTGCCGACGCCAGGACGGGCAGCCAAAATGGTTAATTCATCAGCATGTAAACCAGCAGTCATACTATCTAATTCACTGTATCCGGTAGCTAACCCCGTCACTTGTGAATCTTCTTGGGCTAACTGGTCAATATTTTCAATCGTATCATTTAAAACATCGGCTAATTTTTTAAAGCCGTTATTATTTTGGTTTTCGCCGACTTCCATAATAGCTCGCTCGGCATTATCCAAGACGTTTGCCACATCGGTATCTTGCTCATCAAAACTTTGGGCTACAATATCAGTTGCCGTATTAATCAACTGTCGTAATACGGCTTTATCAGCTACAATTTTGGCATAATAAACAATATTGGCGGCGGTGGGGACGGTTGTTGCCAAATCCCCTAAATAATTAACGCCGCCAATATCTGCTAACTGATTTTTAGCTTCAAGTTGATTTTTAACAGTCACGACATCAATTGCCTGGTCTGCTTCATTTAATTCCAACATGACAGCAAAAATTAACTGATGCGCATGATAATAGAAAGACTCAGTCGTCAAATATTCAGCCGCATCAACAATTTTTTCTGGACGTAATAGAATCGATCCTAGAACTGATTGTTCAGCCTCTTTATTATTAGGTGGAATTCTCTGCATTGTTGTATCATTCATGAATTAACCTCATATCTAGTTACAATTTTACCACGGATAATATAGGGATAATATATGTTTTAAAATATTCAAAATAACATTAAACACCATCGAAAGTAAACAAAAAACCTTTCCTAGTTACCAACGTTTAAATTAACTAACTAGAAAAGGTTTTATCATTTAAATTATAAACTAGTGTTTACAGATGCATCATTTGTGCAAACAGTGGCACTGCAATATTATCAACAATACCAATGATAACAACCGAAACAGCGGCCATCGCACCTTGAACAGAACCTAATTTCAAGGCAAAAGCAGAACCAACGGTATGTCCAGCAGTACCCATACCTAAACCAGCACCGATGGGGTCGCTTTCCAATCTGAACCACTTAACTAACCATTTACCTAAAGCATAAATGATAACGGCGTTCAGGATACATGCCATCGCAGTAACAGCAGTGTTGCCACCAATAGCTGTTGACAATGGTAAAGCAATCGCAGTCGTAGCTGATTGACTCATCATGGAAGCTGTGCCGACCCGACTGAGTCCCAAGAGTTTGGAAATTCCCAAAATAACAAATAAGGAAATAAAGGTACCAATTAACAAACTCAATAAAATAACTAGCCAATTCTTCTTAAACACATCATTACGTTTATAAAGCGGAATTGCAAAAGCAATTGTGGCAGGTGTTAAGAACCAGAAGATTAGATCCCCACCAGGCTTATAGAATTTCGTATAAGCTGCTGCAGTCGTCATTCCCATGCCTTTTCCTAACAAGAAAATTAGAAAAATTCCCAAAACCATCGCTACAAACAACGGTTGAAATAAGAAAAAGCCATGAGTCAAATTAAATAAGTATTGCCCAATTTCAAAAACTCCCAATGAAAGTAAGATACCAAATAAGGGATTCGATAATAACTCTGCCATCATTTGTTCTCTCCTCCTACTTGTTCTTGTGTATCTGTATCAGTATGTTTGATCTTTTTACTGATCCATAATAACAATCTTGTTGTATAAGCCGTTACTACCAACAAAACGATTGTTGATAAAATAATGACGATAACTAATTGGACACCTTCATTTGCCATAATGTTCAAATTAGCAGCTAGGGAAATTCCGGATGGTACAAACAAAAAGGCAATTAAACCAATCATGGCACTTCCAAAGGAATCAACCCACTCCAATTTGATAATATGACAAGTCAATAATAAATATAACAAAATCAAGCCAATAACCGGCGTCGGTACAGGGAATGATTTTGGCATCATATTAGAAATCCACTGTGATACAAACAAAATTGCTGCATAAATTAACATTTGAATCAATAATGGTGCAGCTTTTGGCTTCTTATCTTCTGGTTTCATTTTCACATCACCTATTCTTAAAATTTATCGCACTTATTGTCTAAGAGACCTAAACAATAAATTGGTTCAATCATCACTTTCTTTCTCCCAAAATCGATAAAATTTTAGTTTAATAAAAACTAAAAACTATCTACATATGGTTTATAACGTTTTCACGAATTTGTCAAGTATTTCACAAGATAATTGCTTCACAATCTGCAAGCCCTTACATCTTTGAGCTATTAAAAAAACTAGAATTCACAAGAACCTAGTTTCTTTATAATTTTTCTCAAAAAATTCTGCAACTAATACTGTAATTTACATTACAACAATAGTATTACTTTTCACTGACATGCACCCGTATGGAGGCTTCAATCCCTGGATACAATTTCACTGGTACATTCATATAACCTAAAACTTTAATCGGCTCGGCCAATTCAATTTTGCGCTTATCAATTTCAATTTGGTACTGTTGTTTTAAAGCTTGCGCAATTTGTTTGCTGGGAATTGAACCAAATAACCGACCATCACTGCCGGCTTTCGATTGTAGTTCAACCACCGTTTCATCTTTTTCTAAAACGGTCTTAATCATTTGAGCACTAGCTTGTTCTTCATCTTTTTCTCGTTGTTCAGCTTGCTTTTTACCATTCAATTCACTAATGGCCTTGGCAGTGGCAACTTGAGCTTTACCATTTTTAATTAAGAAGTTGCGCGCGTAGCCATCAGCGACTTCCTTGACTTCGCCACGCCGACCCTTACCGCGAACATCTTGTGTGAAAATTACACGCATCTTTTCATGCCTCCTAGTTATTGTCTGCTTGCTTAGGTTTATCTTCTACTTTTTGTTGGATAATTGCAATCAATTCTTTCTTAGCTTGAGCAATTGTATAATCAGCTAATTGCGTTGCCGCATTGGATAAATGACCGCCACCACCCATTTCTTCCATAATAACTTGCACATTAAAGTCACCCAAGCTTCGCGCCGAAATTGCTACTTTGGCATCGGACCTTTTAGTAATCACAAATGAAGCATCAATTTTTGATAAGGTCAATAAAGTATCAGCTGCCTGTGCCGCAATCACGGAATCATAAACTTGATCTTCTTCACCCGTGCAAATGGCAATTTGTGGCGTCACCATTTGTACAGTATCAATTAAATGGTTCCTTTGGATATAGGATGACACATTTTCTTTCAGCAAATTTTGCATTTTCGTGCTGTCAGCTCCTACTGAGCGTAGATAACTGGCCGCATCAAACGTCCGTGTTCCTGAACGTAAAGAAAAGGAATGTGTATCGACAAAAATACCAGCTAGCATAGCCGTCGCTTCTAGTTTAGATAAAGACTGTTGACTTTGTGGTTGGTATTCAATCATTTCAGTTACCAATTCACTAGCCGAGGAAGCATAAGGCTCAATGTAGGCCAGTAATGGATTAGCAGGAAATTCTTCACCACGCCGATGATGATCAATCACTACCGTTTGATCGGCTAACTTTGCCGCCAATTCTGGGCTAGCGGAACGCGATGGTTTGGATAAGTCAACCATAATCAACATACTTTGCGCATTAGCTTGATCTAACGCCTGTTGCGGCGTAATTAAATCATTTGATAAATGCTGGTCTTGCTCAATCCATTGCAATAAACGTGCAACATCTGTGTGCGCTCCGTTAGCATCAATCACAATTTTACAAGTTTTATTATTCATTTGTGCAATTCGATGAATGCCTAAACAGGCACCTAAAGAATCCATATCAGGTTGTTGGTGCCCCATCACATAAATAACATCAACTTGGTTAAATAACTCTCTTAAGGCTTGGCTAATCATCCGTGCCCGGACACGCGTCCTTTTTTCCATCGGATTGGTGTTGCCGCCATAAAAGCGTGCTGGTTCGTCCGCCTCACGTACAACTGCTTGATCGCCACCTCGACCCAAGGCCAAATCAATATTTTTTTGCGCATCTAACGCTAGTTGGGCCAAATTATCTTTACCATAAGCAAAGCCAATACTTAAAGTTAACGGCACATTTTGCTGCGAAGTAGTCTTACGAATTTGATCTAAAATTGAAAAGCTATTAGCTTCCAGGGCCTTTAGCGCATTCACATAGCCCACCACAATAAAACGGTCACTGGCCACGCGTTTTAAATACATTTCATTTTGATTAGCCCAATCAGTTAATTGATTAGTTAAATAACTATTCAAATCTGAGCGATCCCGATCAGCCATGGTTTGCACAAGCTCATCATAATTATCAATAAACACTTGCCCAATCGAAATTTTTTCATCTTCATACTTTTGCTTAATAGCTACATACTGCGTAACATCCAAAAAATAAATTACGCGAAAATTTGGTTGCACAAAAGTTTGAAATTGAGTTTGACCAATAGTTAATAACGTCGCAGCTTGTTGCTGCTGTTCATTTTTTTCGACCAGTTGAATTAATTCTGGATTAACTTGATTTAAACTACGTCCTAGTAAATCCTTATCAACAAAATGGCGCTGTAAATTAGGATTCACCCATTCAATCGTGCGCTGTTTGTCGTTATCATACAGTAACATCCCAATGGGAATATTAATCAAAGCTTCTTGTTTGCCCCGATTTTCACGAAATGATAAATCGTATAGATATTTATTAGTTTGCACCACAAACTTGCGTAATAAATAAGAACCAATGGCGACAATTAACGTAAAAATAATAAAGACCAATAAACCTAAAACTGGACTAATTCCAAAAATTAAACTAACTAAAATTAAAGCCAAAACCACTACGACAATTAACCCCCAACGTAGTGGCTGACTAATAGCTAATAAACTATTCTTAGCTACGCTCTTTTTTTTCATACTTACCCTCTTGTAACTAGAATTTAGCTATATTTTAACATACTGTTTACATTAAAAAAGAAGCCTACCTTGAGTAGACTTCTTTGGGATTGAAGCTTATTAATCTTCAGCAACAAATGGTAATAAGCCCATTACTCGTGCACGTTTAATCGCAATTGTTAAACGGCGTTGATTCTTGGCGCTTGTTCCCGTTACTCGACGAGGTAAAATCTTGCCTCGTTCCGAAATAAAACGTTTCAGCAAATCTGTATCTTTGTAATCAATATATTCAATATGGTTAGCGGCAATAAAGTCAACCTTCCGGCGACGACGGCCACCACGACGTTGTTGTGCCATGTTGAACGCTCCTTTCAATTATTCACAAAATTTAAAACGGTAAATCATCATCTGAAATATCAATCGACTGCGTATTATCCGCAAATGGATCTTCATCCATTGATGGAGCAGAATTATTGGCAGCTCTATTATTGGAATTATTAAAATTATTATTAGAGTTGCTTGGTCCAGGAGTCGTATTATTTTCAACCGTTTGATTTTGATTTCCATTATTGTGGTTCGCCGATTTCGGTTCTAGCAGTGCAAAATTCTCCACTACAACTTCGGTCACGTAAACACGCTGTCCTTGTTGATTCTCATAATTGCGAGTTTGAATGCGCCCATCAATACCAACTAATGAGCCCTTATGCGTAAAATTAGCAAAATTTTCCGCTGATTTACGCCAAATCACACAATTAATAAAATCAGCTTCCCGTTCACCATTCGAATTGGTGAATTGCCGATTAACAGCAACGGTAAAAGTAGCAACGGCTGTTCCTGCAGCTGTATACCGCAAATCAGGGTCACGGGTCAAACGACCAACTAATACACTACGATTAATCATACTCCTGTCTCCTTTTTGACTGTCTCCAACAGATTAATCTTCGCGCTTGATAATCATATGACGTAAGATGCTGTCATCAATTTTTGATAACCGGTCAAATTCATTGATCGCTGCTTGGTCTTGGGCATTAACATTAACGATATGGTAAGTACCTTCATTGTAACCACCAATTTCGTAAGCCAAACGCCGTTTTTGCCAATCTTTTGAATCTAATACATCAGCACCGTTGTCTTTGAGAACCTTATCAAAGCGTTCAATCAAGGCCTTCTTATCTTCTTCAGAAATATCCGGTTTGATGATATAAGTGATTTCATAATGTGTTTGAGCCATTATTTTACCTCCTTATGGACTAATGGAGAATAAATAGATTATTCTCAAGGAGTATTAACTATCTTAAAGTGTAATACTCACAGAATAGTATTCTACCATCATTTACCAAAAAATACTACCAAAAAAGTTTTTAACGTTCCAAGCGCCTTGCACTTTTAGATTACGTTAAAAACTTTAAGAATTTTTAGTTTTCTGAATCTGGCTGAGTTTCGGTGACTTCCGGTTCGGGATCTACCTTCGTCATTGTCGAAACCTTGGCGCCATCATCCAATTTAATTAACCGCACACCTAAAGTGGCCCGGCCGGTTTGCGAAACATTATTAACTGCAAACCGAATCATGACGCCTTGATTGGTTACCACCATCATGTCTTCAGTTCCAGCAACGGTCGTAATTCCTGCTAGCGGACCATTTTTAGCCGTCACATTCGAAGTCTTAATTCCTTTGCCACCGCGCCCTTTGATTGGATATTCTGTGGCCGGTGTTTTTTTACCATAACCATTTTCTGAGATGACCAATACATCACTTTGCTCAGCTAAAATGGCTGAACCAACGACGTAATCTTCTTCTCGTAAGCGAATACCCCGTACGCCTGCGGCCGTGCGACCCATAATCCGCACTGCATTCTCTTCAAAAGCAACAGCATAGCCTAAATGCGTGCCAATCAAAATATTATTCTGACCATTGGTTAGCATTACATTATCTAACGAGTCATTATCTTTTAAAGTAATTGCTCGCAAACCATTTTTGCGAATATTTTGAAATTCATCTAAGGCTGTACGTTTCACGGTTCCTTGTTTAGTGACAAAGAATAAATAATGATCCGCACTAGAAGCATCCTTCTTTAAATGAACCACCGTCTGAATTTGTTCACCGTTATCAATTCCTAGTAAATTAATAATCGGAATTCCTTTAGCACTACGCCCATATTCAGGAATTTCATAAGCTTTCGAACGATAAATCTTGCCGGCATCAGTGAAGAAGAGTAAGACATCATGCGTCGATGTATAAATTAATTGTTCAATGAAATCATCGTCATTGACGCCCATCCCTTTAATGCCGCGACCACCACGATTTTGTACTTTAAATTCGTCGGCGGGCAACCGCTTGATGTAACCACTATGAGTCAAAACAATTAAGACATTTTCTTCTTCAATTAAATCTTCATCTTCAATACTTAATACTTCGCCGACTAATAATTCCGTGCGGCGGGCATCACCATATTTACTTTGAATTTCCAGTAATTCTTGATAAATTATTTCGTCAATCCGCTCAGGTTTCGCTAAAATATCTTGATAATCAGCAATTTTGGTCATCAAATCTTGATACTCATTTTCAATTTTGTCTCGTTCTAAGCCAGTCAAACGGACCAAACGCATATCTAAAATTGCCTGAGCTTGTTTATCAGACAAAGAAAATTGGGTAATCAAAGTGCTTTTCGCAATTTCCGCCGTTTTAGAACTGCGGATCACTTCAATCACCGCATCAATATGATCTAACGCAATGCGTAAACCATCTAAAATATGCGCGCGATTTTGCGCTTTCTTGAGTTCAAATTGGGTGCGTCGACGAATAACTTGTTCTTGATGTTTTAAATAATATTGCAAAATTTCTTTTAACGATAAGACTTGCGGCGCACCTTTAACGATGGCAACCATATTAAAACCAAATGAAGTTTGTAAAGCAGTCATCTTATATAAATTGTTTAAAACAACATTAGCACTCATGTCGCGACGAATATCAATCGTCACCCGCATACCTGTGCGATCTGATTCATCGATCAAGTTAGTAATTCCCTCAATCCGGTGATCCCGTGCCAATTCAGCTATCCGTTCAATTAACTTAGCTTTATTAACCATGTAGGGTAATTCAGTGATAATTAATCGTTCCCGACCATTTTTTAGCGTTTCAATTTCTACTTTGGCCCGTAAAACAATATTTCCACGGCCCGTTTCATAGGCATGCCGAATCCCCGACTTACCCATTACCACACCGCCAGTAGGAAAATCGGGTCCAGGAATGGCCTGCATCAACTCAGCAGTAGTTACATCTGGATTTTTCATCAACATGTGAATGCCATTAATAACCTCAGTCAGATTGTGGGGCGGAATATTGGTTGTCATCCCGACAGCAATCCCCGTCGCACCATTGACTAATAAGTTCGGAAAGCGTGCTGGCAAAACCACGGGCTCACGTTCAGTTCCATCATAATTTTCTTGAAAATCAATGGTATCTTTATTAATGTCACGCAACATTTCGGTCGCAATTTTACTCATTTTTGCTTCGGTGTACCGCATTGCGGCCGCAGAATCGCCATCGACGGAACCAAAGTTACCATGTCCATCAACTAACAAATAACGATAACTAAATTTTTGCGCCATCCGCACCATCGACTCATAAATCGCGGAATCACCATGGGGATGATACTTTCCCATTACATCCCCCACAATCCGGGCGGATTTTTTATAAGGCTTGTCCGGCGTAACACCTAATTCATTCATTCCATATAGAATTCGCCGGTGAACGGGTTTCAAGCCATCACGGACATCAGGCAACGCCCGAGCCACAATGACACTCATTGCGTAGTCTAAAAATGAACTCCGCATTGTTTTGGATAGGTCAACCGTTTGAATACGGCGATCATCAGTTTCTGCCATGCACTATCAGCTCCCTCAATTAAAAATCTAACTCTGCATATTGCGCATTTTGTTCAATAAACTCTCGCCGTGGTTCGACTTTATTACCCATCAACATTGAAAAAACTCGATCGGCATCAGCTGCATCAGAACTAGCTACTCGATCCAAGCGCCGATTTTCGGGATTCATCGTCGTCTCCCAGAGTTGATCGGCATCCATTTCACCTAGACCTTTATACCGTTGAATGACGGGTTTAGGACTTGGCTGTAAAGTCACCATAAAATCTTTTAATTCTTCATCAGAATCAATATAACGCGACATTTTACCTTGGCGGACTTGATATAGCGGCGGCTTGGCAATATAGACATAGCCAGCTTCCAAAATTGGACGCATATAACGATACAACAGCGTCAACAATAAGGTCCGAATATGGGCACCATCAACATCGGCATCCGTCATGATAATTAATTTATGATAGCGCGCTTTGGTAACGTCAAAATCATTACCAAAACCCGTGCCCATTGCTGTAAACAAAGTGCGAATTTCATCATTCGCTAAAATCCGATCCATTGAAGCTTTTTCGACATTTAAAATTTTACCGCGAATCGGCAAAATAGCTTGCGTTAAGCGTGAGCGCCCCTCTTTAGCAGAACCGCCGGCGGAATCTCCCTCAACAATAAATAATTCAGAAATTTCTGGATCTTTACTAGTATTGTCTGCTAATTTACCGGGCAGATTACTAATTTCCAAACCGGATTTTTTCCGCGTTACTTCACGTGCTCGTTTGGCCGCTACTCGAGCTCTGGAAGCTAGCATTCCTTTATCAATAATTTGTCGCGCTTGAGCAGGATGTTCCAACAAAAACTTATTAAAATGATCGGCAAAAGTCCGATCGGTAACTGTGCGGGCATCAGAATTGCCCAATTTGGTTTTAGTTTGGCCTTCAAATTGTGGATCCGGATGTTTAATGCTGACCACGGCTGTCATACCTTCACGCACATCATCACCGGACAATTTTTCGTTGTCTTTGAGTAAATTATTTCGGTGGCCATAATCATTAATCACCCGGGTTAAAGCAGCTTTAAACCCAGCTTCGTGTGTGCCGCCTTCATAAGTATGGATATTGTTAGCGAAGGTCATTAAATTCGAATGATAATCATCCGTATATTGTAAAGCAACCTCCACAGTAATCCCATCTTGAACGCCCTCGACATAAATTGGTTCTTCAAAAATGACATCTTTATTTTCGTTCAAATACTCAACGTAACTTTTAATGCCACCTTCATAGTGAAATTCGAGCTTTTCCGCCGTGTCTTGCCGTTTATCCGTAAACGTAATTTTCAAACCTTTATTCAAAAAGGCTAATTCGCGAATCCGGGTCACTAAGGTATGATCATCATAAACCGTCGTTTCGGTAAAAATGTCGGGATCGGGTGCAAAATGCACTTTAGTACCATGTGGGCGATCATCAGTGATGGCCCCCAAAACTTTCATTGGCGTTTTCACTTTGCCCCGTTCAAAGTCCATGTAATAGCGTTGGCCATTGCGGTGCACTTCAACATCTAAATGCGTACTTAATGCATTGACTACTGAAGCGCCAACCCCGTGCAAACCACCCGAGACTTTATAACCGCCACCGCCAAATTTACCACCAGCGTGTAGCACATTAAAGACCGTTTCCAAAGCGGGTTTACCCGTTTTTTGTTGAATGTCTACCGGAATCCCCCGACCATCATCAATGACCGTGATACTGTTATCCGGTTCTACTTCCACATTAATTTCGGTGGCAAAACCAGCTAACGCTTCATCAATGCCGTTATCAATAATTTCCCAAACTAAATGGTGCAATCCTTGCACACTCGTTGAGCCAATGTACATCCCCGGCCGTTTTCTAACGGCTTCTAAGCCGGATAAAACCTGGATTTGACTGGCATCATATTCCTTGGCTCTTTGCGCCAAGCTCTCCTGCTTGTTTGAATCTTTATCACTCATACTATCCCTCCAGCTTTTATTTGAAAGATTTTCGGATGATCAATTTTAGTTAAATCAACCCCATCTAAACTTGTGGTTGTAATAAAAGTTTGAATGCGATCTTGAATTACCTTTAATAATTGGGTCTGCCGCACTTGGTCTAATTCTGACAAAACATCGTCCAATAACAAGATTGGATATTCACCAACCTGTTGGTTAAACAATTCGATTTCTGCTAACTTCAGACTTAAGACCGCGCTCCGCTGTTGTCCTTGCGATCCAAACTTCTGCAAATCCTTATCATTAATCAAAAATTGAAAATCATCATGATGGGGCCCCGTAGTGGTTGAACCTAACCAAATATCATGATCTTGGTTTTTTTGCAATTGGTGCAATAGTTCTTGATAAACTTGTTCGACCGTCGTAATTTGTTGAATTCCTGCCGGCAAATATTTCAGTTGCAAATTTTCTTGTTGTTGCGTGATTTGTTGATGAATCGGTAACAAAAATTGCTGAATTTGCTCAAAAAATTGCTGGCGCTCATAAATTAGTTCTGCACCAAAACCTGCTAATTGATCAGAAAGAACTTCTAAGTATACTTGATCATGCGCTTTTTTCGAACGTAATTGCTTTAAATAAAGGTTCCGCTGCTTTAAAACTTGCCGATATTTCGAACTGTTACTTAAATACGGAGCATTAATTTGACCAATTTCCATATTTAAAAAATGCCGCCTTTTTCCGGGAGCACCTTTGACTAAGGTTAAATCTTCTGGCGCAAATAAAATAATATTTAATTGACCAACATATTGGGACAATTTCTTTTGCTCTAAATGATTTAAACTCGCCTTTTTACCAGCAGCACTTAAAATTAAATCTAAAGTTAAACGACCACTATTTTTTTGCACCACCGCATGTAACTTACTAAAGTCACAACCCCAACGAATCAATTCCTGATTATTATTCGTTCGATGTGAGCGCACCAAAGCTAACACCGAGATAGCTTCCAATAAATTGGTCTTGCCCTGAGCATTTTGGCCAATAAAGATATTTAAATTTTGACCAAAGGACAAAGCTAATTGCTGATAATTGCGAAAATTTTTCAGAACTAATTGTTGTAATTGCATTAGTTAATGGTTAACTGAGCTCCATTTTGTAATTGGAGTTGATCACCAGCATAGAGCTTTTTCCCCCGCCGATTTTCTGGTTCACCATTTAAGAAAATTGTGTTTTCCTGTAAGTACCATTTAGCTTGACCGCCGGTGGCGATGACGCCTGCTTCTTTTAAAGCTTGCGTTAATGTCATGTAATCACCATTTAATTTGATGTTCATTGCTGCACTCACATCCTTATAATTAGATAAACTTATCTAAGGTAATTATAACGCTTTTTGGTTTAACTAGCAATTTAAAGCCGTTTTAGCTCATTGATCTCATTTAGACTAAAAAGACTAAAAACCATTTAAATTAAAATTTACGCAAAAATTTAGCTTCAAGGCAAAATAAAATGTCCGGCAACCGTAAACGATTGTTCGGACATTCTACTTAAAAGTTAATTTTAAATTTTAGTTAAAAGTTCTTACCGGAGTGATTAGTTGAATAAAGCCTTGATCATCTGCTAAAGGTTTCAGCGTAAAGGGATGCAGTGCTACGGTTAATTCAACTTTAATTTTTGTATCACCGAAAGCTTGTAAGGCTTCTTTTAAATAATCCGGATTAAACGAAATGTCTAAATCTTGACCCGTAACTTGATCAAATTGCACTTCTTCTTCAACGGTTCCGACTTCAGGAGAATTACCATAGATAATAACTTTTGGTTCGGCAGCATTAATCGCCAAGCGTACGACATTATTACGACTAGCATGTGATAACAGTGAAGCCCGTTCAATTGAAGCTAACAGTGATTTGGCTTCAATTTCAATCTGGGTCGTCGATGATTCGGGAATTAAACGATCAGTGCGCGGATAATTGCCCTCTAAGAGCCGTGAATAAAATAAAGTATTTTCAAATTCGAATAAAACTTGGTTTTCAGAAATTGCTAAATTTATGTCACCGGCATTATCGCCAATTGAATGTTCTAATTCTTTTAAGCTACGCGCGGGCAAGACTAAATCATAATCGTTGGCGTTTGGATTTTGAATTTTGATAATCCGTTGTGCGAGACGATGACTGTCAGTAGCTACTGCTAATAATTGGTCTTGGTTAACTGTCAAATGTAAACCTGTCAAAATTGGACGATTTTCTTCTTTAGAAGCAGAAAAGACGGTTTCGTCAATTACTTGTTTTAATAGGTCGGCTGGAATTTTTAATTGATCGGAATTAGCAACTTCTGGTAGATGTGGATAATTATTGGCATCTAAGCCATTAATCTTAAATTCAGAATTACCTGAAGTAATTGCCACTTGTAAATGATCTAAAACTTCTAGACTGAAATGGTCATTAGGTAGTTTTTTGATAATGTCGCTAAAAAAGCGGGCTGGTAGAACAATAGAACCTGTTGATTCAATTGTTAGTTCATTATCAGCATTTTGTTGATCAATAAAAGTTTGCACAGAAATGTCCACATCGCTGCCGGTAACTGTTAAACCTTCATCTTTTAGATCTAATTTAATTCCTGTGAGAATTGGAATTGTTGTTTTGGTTGAGATAGCTCTTTGAACATTTGTGATTTGGCGGTTGAATTGATTACGATTGATTGAGAATTTCATGGTGTTCTCCTTAATAATTAATAAAAAAATAGTAGTAATAGTAGTAGGAGCTGTTGAAACTGTGCGTTTCAGCTAAAAGGCTAACAGCTACTTAACTTTTGACTGTTAATAAATTGCGCAAAACTCTTGTGGAAAAACTTGAGTTTTGCTTTTTTTATCCACATGTTAATTTTTTAGGCTAGCTTTGAGATTGGTCAAATCATGTTGGATATTGAGATCAGATTCTAACAATTTGGCGATTTTGTCACAAGAATGAATAACGGTGGTGTGATCTTTGCCGCCAAATTCTTGACCAATTTTAGGTAAAGAACTATCAGTCAGTTCCCGCGCTAAATACATAGCCACTTGGCGGGGAACGACAATAGCTTTATTGCGGCGCTTGCCTTTGAGATCTTCCACAGAAACTTTATAGTATTTAGCAACTTGATCTTGAATATTGCTGATGGTTAAGCCGACTTGGTGTTTGGAATCTTTGAGATCTTTGAGTGCTTCGGCGGCTAAACTAATGTCAATATCCGCATTGTTAATTGTTGAATAAGCTTGGACACGGACGAGCGCGCCCTCTAATTCCCGGACGTTACTGTCAATTTGACTAGCGATATAGGATAACGCATCATCCGGAATTTCTAAGTTTTCGGCGATGGCTTTTTTGCGTAGAATTGCCGTCCGAGTTTCTAGATCAGGTGCAGTAATATCCACTGATAACCCCCATTTAAAACGCGAAACTAACCGTTCTTGTAATTTTGGAATTTCATTTGGTAACCGATCAGAGGTTAGGACAATTTGTTTTTTAGTATTGTAAAGTGTATTAAATGTATGGAAAAATTCCTCTTGGGTACCTTCTTTATCCGCAAAGAATTGAATGTCGTCGACTAAAAGTAAGTCAACTGTGCGGTACTCATTGCGAAATTGTTCTTGGGTCCGATTTTGAATAGAATTAATAAAATCATTGGCAAATGATTCACTGGAAATATATTTAACATTGGCACTGGGATCACGCTCTAGTAATTGATGTCCAATCGCTTGCATCAAATGAGTTTTTCCCAAACCGACACCACCGTAAATAAATAACGGATTATACATAGTACCAGGTTCTTCAGAAACCACTAAAGCGGCAGCGTGGGCCATTTGATTACCCCCACCAGTCACGAAAGAATCAAAAGTATATTTACTATTTAAATGAGCGGCTTGAATAGGTGACTGTGCAGTCTTAGTAGTGACAGTTTGCGGTTGGGTAATTGTTTGTTCTAATTGTTGTTTTTTGAGCTCAGATTCTAATAAAACGACGGGGACAATTTCTTGATTACTGTACTCATAAGCTGTTTCAACTACTTTAGTACTAATATTTCGTTCCCAATATTCTTTGTGCAATGATGATGGAACGGAAATATAAATTTTTTGGTTTTCTAATTTTAAGGGTTTGGCGCTTTCGATCCAAGTTTGATAACTAACCGGTGCAAAATCTTGTTTAAATTTCTTTTGCAAAAATTCCCAAAAAGAATCCAACTCACCATTTGTTATTTCGGGCACATTACTCCTCCAACTAAAATGTAATAGATAATTAACTGCATTATTTTAGCATTTTTTAAAAAAGTTTTCCACAAGTGGATATTAAAAAATAACTTTTAAACTGGTAAACAATAAATCATCCAGAAAATTGTGGAAAACAATTAAGAAAATAAAATATTTGAAGTTTTCCACAGCGAGAAAAGCAAACAGATTTGCTATTTCAAAAGAAAATTAATTTAATGTTAACAGTTGTGGAAAAACTGTTAACAAAGCAGTTAATTGTTAATTTACTGCGGATTTACTTGTGGAAAAAGTTTGAGGATTAGAAACTGTTTTAATTTATACACAACTTTTTAAACAAGTAATTAGAATGAGAACGTCCTTCGCTTAAGAAAAATAATTTTATTTAGGCGGCAAATGTGGTAAACTACTATGGTATTATCATTAGAATAATAAACGATGAGATTAGTTATGGAGGTGTTTAAACATGACTACAAAAAGAACTTATCAACCTAAGAAACGTCATCGTCAACGTGTTCATGGTTTTATGAAACGGATGAGTACTAGTAACGGTCGTAAGGTTTTAGCACGTCGTCGTCAAAAAGGTAGAAAAGTATTATCCGCCTAAGCCACTGAAGATTCAGTGGTTTTTTTATACAGGACGCCAGTTAAGACAACCTAGGAAGGTATTGTTCTTAGGATGAATTAACGTCTCAGGCGTCCTTTTTTATGCTAAAATTATTTTTGTGAAATGAGGTGTAACGGCCGTGGATCAAGGTCTTAAATTACAAATTTATTCTCACCAAAAGCCAAGACAACTTTTGCTGGACCAGAATCTACAATTGTCAAAAATGGTTAACTACTGTGGTCGTTGCACCGAGCCAAAATTGTAAACAGACTGCGATCACGATTAAACTGTTACGGAAATTTAAGAAAAATTAGGCCGGTTAAGTCTGTTTCTAACGGCTTGGTACTTGGTGCCGAAGAAATTTACTTTTCACTAGATGAGGTTAAAAGATGCGTAAAAGTTATCGAATTAAAAAGGAAAAAGAATTTCAAGCAGTTTTTGATCAACATAATTCCGTGGCGAATCGGGCGTTTGTGTTGTATCAAATTGAAAAACCCAACCAACCGCATTTTCGCGTAGGCTTATCGGTTAGTAAAAAGATTGCCCATACTGCTGTGTTACGAAATCAGATGAAACGTTATTTACGGCAATCTTTATTGGAGTTAAAGCCCCAATTGCCAGCAGAAGTAGATTTTTTAATTATTGCCCGCAAGCCGGCTACTAAATTAAATATGGCTGAAACTAAAAAAAATCTGATACATCTTCTAAAATTAGGTAAAATGTTATAGGAAGACTAATAACGTGGACGAGACAAAAATAATTGTTAATTAATTAATAGTTATCTAAAATCTTTGTGTGACGATTTGCTACGTTACTAAAAAGTACAGTGATTTGGTGACACTATTTGTCTCAACTACTGATAAAGGAAAGTTGCTATGTTGAAGAAAAAGAATCGACGTTGGTTACTATTAGTTGCAGTTTTAATGCTGGTAGTGGTCGTCAGCGGTTGTTCTAATTTGAACGAACCGATTACGAAAAGTAGTAGTGGATTTTGGAATCATTATGTCTTATATCAAGGCTCCCGCTTTATTTTATGGTTGGCAAAATTAGTCGGTAATAATTACGGTTGGGCAATTGTCTTATTTACAGTGATTATTCGGATTATTTTGTTGCCGTTAAATTGGTGGCAGACTCGCAGTATGAAAAAGCAAATGGATATTCAACCGCAGATGAAAGCTTTGCAGGATAAATATTCAGCTAAGGATTTAGATACGCAGCAAAAATTACAAGAAGAAACGAAGAAACTCTATGCTGAAGCAGGGGTTAATCCGTTTGTTGGTTGCTTGCCGCTGCTGATTCAGTTACCAGTGATGTGGGCTTTATATCAAGCTATTTATCGGACTACGCAATTACGGAATGGTAGCTTTTTATGGATGGCATTGGGTAAACCAGATCCGATTTACGTTTTACCGATTTTAGCTGCGATCTTTACGTTCTTGAGTACTTGGATTGCTAACTTATCACAGCCGGATCAACCGCAATCAGCGAAAATGATGATGTGGTTTATGCCAATTGTCGTCTTGATTCCAGCCATTAGTTTTCCATCGGCAATCTCTGTTTACTGGGTGGTTTCTAATGCTTTTCAAGTTTTGCAAACTTTATTGTTGCAAAATCCGTTTAAATTTAAACGGGAACAAGAAGCTAAGGCACAACAAGAACGAGAGCGACAAAAGGCCTTACGGAAGGCTCGTAAAAAAGCTTATAAAAAGCGCAAGTAATTATTATTTGGAGGAGCTTGGTTGTAGCTATGGCAGAGTTTAAGGGAACAACAATTCAAAAGGCCATTGATGAGGGGTTAAAACAGTTACAGGTTAAACGAGAGCAGGTTTCAGTTAATGTAATCAGTGAAGGACGAACTGGATTCTTAGGGATTGGGCGGAAACCAGCCATCGTGGATTTGAAGCCAGTGGAAAGTATTCAAAATCTTGTGGAACAAACGCAATCCACGCAAAATAAGATTCAACAAATTCAAGATTATTTAGCGCATATTTTGCAGACGATGGGTTTTAAGCAAGCAGTCAAATATGTTAAAAATTCGGATTGTTTAAAATTTGATATTGATGTCACTGAGAAATTGCAAGCGAAAATTATTGGAAAACATGGTAAAAATATCAATGCCCTACAAACAATTGTGCAAGAGTATGCTTATTACTTAGATTTTCGAGAGCAGCCAATTTTGTTGGATATTGGTAATTACCGCAAACGGCGGCAAGAGTCGTTAATTGCTTTATCGACGTTCAAGGCGGAACAAGTGGCTGCTACCAAACGGCCAGTTTATTTAGATGCCATGCCAGCGATTGAACGTAAAATTATTTATCAAAACTTGGAAAATAATGATCAAGTTTTCGTGCGGACACAAGGACGCGGTTTAGATAAGTATTTGGTCATTCGTCCAGTCCGTGAATTGCAGAAGTAATTTTTGACAAAATGGCATTTAACCAGTATATTAACCGTATTAACTAGATTTAAAATCATTGGGATCTGAAAGATTAGAGATCAAAAAGTAGTCAAAGTGCTTTTTATCGAGATTAGTAACCGACTAATCTGGATTAGTAGCACTTTTTTTGTGCTTTCAAAGGAGTAGTTTGATGACGGAGATTACAGAATTTGATACAATTGCGGCAATTTCGACGCCCATTGGAGAAGGGGCCATTGCAATTGTGCGTTTATCAGGAGATCAAGCAATTAAAATTGCTAACCAAGTGACGACGGGGGTCGATTTAACCACCGTGGCTTCGCATACTATTAATTATGGACACGTGATTGATCCCCAAAATCAGCAGCCAATTGATGAAGTCATGATTTCGGTGATGCGAGCACCCAAAACTTTTACTCGTGAAGATGTCGTGGAAATTAATACACACGGTGGTTTGTTAGCTACTAACCGAGTTTTACAAGTTTTGTTAAGTCATGGTGCGCGCTTGGCGGAACCTGGTGAATTTACGAAGCGGGCATTTTTAAACGGGCGGATTGATTTAACGCAGGCAGAATCGGTAATGGACTTGATTCGTGCTAAAACGGATCGTGCGATGGATCAAGCTTTACAGCAATTAGATGGTTCATTAAATCACTTAATTAAAAATCTACGCCAAGAAATTTTGGATGTTTTGGCCCAAGTGGAAGTCAATATTGATTATCCAGAATATGATAATGAAGAATTGACAACGCAGATGTTATTAGAAAAAGCCCAACAAGTGCAGCAACAAATTGCCAATCTGTTAAAGACAGCTCAAGAAGGCCAAATTTTAAATCAAGGTTTAAAGACGGCGATTGTTGGCAAACCCAACGTTGGTAAATCCAGTTTATTAAATGTCTTGGCCAAGCAAGATCGTGCCATTGTAACTGATGTGGCGGGCACAACACGTGATGTCATTGAACAAATGGCTAATGTGAATGGCATTCCCTTAACGCTCATTGATACAGCCGGCATCCATGCGACGGATGATAAAGTAGAAAAAATTGGTGTAGATCGTAGTCGGCAAGAATTAAAGAAAGCCGATTTGGTCTTGTTAGTTTTGGATGGCAGTCGGCCGCTCAGTGAGCAAGATCAACAGTTATTAGCCGAAACTGCCACGCAGCAACGCATTGTCATTATTAATAAAAGTGATTTGCCACAAGCGTTTAGTGTGCAAGATTTAACTGCCGATCCACAGGAAGTGATTCAAATTTCCGCGGTGGAGCAGCAAGGTATTGATCAAATTGAACAAAAAATACAAACGATGTTTTTTGCAGGGATTGATCAACAACAAAATGGTGCAGTGGTGACCAATGCCCGCCAAGTCGGGCTGTTAAACCAGGCACAAGATTCTTTAAGTGATGTCATTCAAGGCATTAAAGCTGGGATGCCGATTGATCTAGTCCAGATTGATATGACTAACTGTTGGGACAAATTAGGTGAAATTACGGGTGAAAGTACTCCCGATGAGTTAATTACTGAGTTATTTACGCAATTTTGCGTGGGAAAATAAGGAGTTTAAGAGATGGCAGATAGGAAAGTTAGAGAGTATGAAACCGCCAAAAGTTATGATGTGATTGTGGTCGGTGCTGGGCATGCTGGGTGTGAAGCCGCCTTGGCTGCTGCTAGAATGGGTCAAGAAACTTTATTATTGACTTTGAACTTAGATATGATTGCGTTTATGCCATGTAATCCGTCGATTGGGGGTCCCGCTAAAGGCGTAGTTGTCCGTGAAATCGATGCTTTGGGTGGCGAAATGGGTAAAGCCATTGATGCAACCTATCTACAAATGCGGATGTTAAATACTGGTAAAGGTCCTGCTGTGCGGGCATTACGGGCACAAGCTGATAAAAATGAATATCATCAATACATGAAAGAAACGATTGAAACCACGCCGCACTTGACTTTGCGGCAAGGCTTAGTTGACCAGTTGATTGTGGAAGACCAAGTTTGTCAAGGAGTGATTACCAGTACCGGTGCGCGTTATCGAGCAAAGAGCGTGGTTTTAACTGCTGGGACTTCTTCACGGGGCAAAATTATTATTGGCGAATTAATGTATTCTTCGGGTCCCAATAATTCTTTGCCTTCGATTAAATTATCGGAAGATTTAGAACGTTTAGGTCTAAAATTGCGGCGTTTTAAAACAGGTACCCCACCGCGAGTAGCTAAGGATAGTGTTGATTTTTCCCAAATGGAAGAACAACCTGGTGACAAAACGCCTCGATCATTTTCTTATTTAACTGACCGGACTCATTATTTAAAGGACCAAATCTCTTGTTGGATGACATATACCAATGAGCACACCCACCAGATTATTCGGGATAATTTAGATCGAGCTCCGATGTTTTCGGGCGTAATTGAGGGGGTCGGTCCGCGGTATTGTCCTTCTATTGAAGATAAAGTAGTGCGTTTTGCGGATAAACCGCGGCATCAGATTTTTATGGAACCGGAAGGACGCACGACGCAAGAATATTATGTAGGGGATTTTTCGACTTCTATGCCGGAAGAAATTCAACAGCAGATGTTGCATTCCGTAGCCGGGTTAGAACATGCGAAAATGATGCGGCCTGGTTATGCTATTGAATATGATATTGTGGAACCGTGGCAATTGAAGCAATCTTTGGAAACAAAAGTTATTAGTCACTTGTATACTGCTGGACAAATGAACGGAACTTCTGGATATGAAGAAGCAGCAGGGCAAGGCATTATGGCAGGGATCAATGCGGCCTTAAGTGCCCAAAATAAAGAACCATTAATCTTAGGCCGCAATGAAGCTTATATTGGTGTAATGATTGATGATTTAGTGACGAAGGGCACTAATGAACCGTACCGCTTGTTAACTAGTCGGGCCGAATACCGCTTAATTTTACGGCATGACAATGCGGATGAACGGTTAACTGAAAAGGGGTATCACCTCGGTTTAATTAACGAAACCCGGTATCAAAATTTCCTAAATAAATATCAGCAGGTTACGGCGGAAATTTTACGTTTGAAAATGACTCGGATTAAACCATCCAAAAAAGTGAATGAGTTTTTGGAAGGCTTGGGAATGAATCCGTTGAAAGATAGTGTGGTCGCGGCAGACTTTTTGAAACGTCCTGAAATTGATTATGCTAAATTAGTAGAATTTATTGGGCCAACGAGTGAACCCTTGGCGCCGGAGGTTACGGAACAAGTTGAGATCTCACTCAAATATGCAGGTTATATTAAAAAAGAAGAAGCACAGATTGCACATTTGAAAAAATTGGAATCAAAAAAGATTCCTGAGCGGTTGGATTATGATGATGTGCAAGGCTTGGCTACGGAGGCTCGGCAAAAATTACAAAAAATCAATCCAACCACAATGGCTCAAGCTAGCCGCATCTCCGGTGTTAATCCAGCGGATTTAAGTATCTTGATGGTTTATATCCAACGTGGGCGGATTGCTAAAATTGGTCAAGAGCAGGAACAAGCAACAAAATAAAAGGTTATTTAAAAAGTGTTGATGATTGGATCAGCACTTTTTTATTCGCTTTAAAAAATAAACAAGAGGTCGGGACAATAAAATTACTGCTCACATTTTGGATAGAAATATCTGAGCAGTAATTTTATTGCGTTTTAAAAGTCAAAGGTTTTTGCCTAATTGAATCAAATTATTTTCAGTCGCGAGCGGACTGGAAAATTTAATCTGGTTAGTGCGCAACTGTGAAACGATTTTTGGCCCCGCCTCTTGTGACAGTATTAGTAAGATTGAAATAGAAAATTTATCATTCAGATGATTTTATTAGTTAGTCAGCTAAATTGAGATTTTTTTCAAAGGCACTTAATTCGGGTAACGGTAGAGCAAATCTTCGTTGTAGCCAAGTGGCGCATAAATCAAACCAAATAGCAATGTCGGGCTTGATTTGATTTTGAGAAGCAGCACTGGCTTGTGTGGCTAAGCTTAAGCCGTGAGCACCATGTTCAAAGAGGTGAATTTCAAAAGGAACGCGGTGGTTCTTTAATTCTTGGGCAAACGTGAGTGAATTAAGTGACGGGACTAGAGGATCATCAGCAGTGGCCCACATAAATGTTGGTGGTGTGAACTCGGTCACTTGCAAACGGGGACTAACTTTTTTTAAATCAGCTAGGTCCGGGTTCTCTTGCCCTAAAAAGGTCACCATGGAAGCTTTCATAAATTGCTGTTCCATCCCCTGCAGCTCATTTTGGATATGTTCATTAAGGTTAATGTAGTCGGTAATGGCGTAACCTAAAATGCAAGCAGCAGGCTGGAGTAATTGGGTCTCAGCGCCAAAATGTTTTTGAAACCACTCCTGATGCCAATTGGTGGCGTACAAGGCGACGTTATGACCACCAGCAGAAAAGCCACAAATTGCTAACTTTTGATCATCAACCTGCCAAGCGTCAGCGTGTTGCTTCACTAAGACCATGGCTTGTCCTAATTCCAACAATTGTTGGGGAAATAGACAATCTTTTTTGGGCGCAATGTTGGTAATATTGGAAAAATCCGAAGAACATTCATTATAGGTACTGTAGCGCAGGATAAAGGCATGATAACCCAAAGAATTAAATTTTAAAGCTACTGGTTCAGCTTCCGGATAAGAACAATTCATATAAGCGCCACCTGGGCAAATGATAACTCCAGGCCGTTTTTTACCGGCCAAAGTTTCTTCGGAATCGTCTAATAAATAGGCGGTTAAAGTGACAGCGGGGTTTGTTTCACTTAATGGGATAGTTTTGATTTGCATAAATAACACTCCTTGAAAATTATTTAATAATGATAAAAATATTCACCAGCAGTAACTTTAAGTTGTAAACAATGTTGTTGTTCATTAAGAGCGCCATCAGGATAATTTTGCAGTAGCTGTCTTTTTTGTGTTGGATTGATATAAGGCAAGCAAACTAGCGCACAAGTGTCTTGGGGAACACTGAGTTTTAAGACGGTGGTCTGATCTTGTGTAGTTAAATCTAGTTTAATTAGGCCACTTTGAGAGGCATATTGGAGTTGAATTTTGTCACAAACGTGAACTAATGGCTGAATTTGAAAAGTTTGAAATCCTGGTTTCAATGTTTGCAAGCCGGCAACTTTACGGACAAACCAATCCAAAACACAGCCCATAGCGTAATGATTAAAGGACAATTGGCCCACTTTACCTTCTGGTTGAATGCCCGCCCAAGATTCCCAAATCGTGGTGGCACCATGTTGAACTTCATATAACCAAGAAGGGCATTGCTCTTGTAAGAATAGTTTAGCAGCTAATGGTGCTTGACCATTATCACTTAAAACATCTAATAAATAGGGTGTGGCTAAAAAGCCAGTATCTAAGCGATCATGATTGTGATGAATCAATTCAACTAGGCGGTTAATTAAAGTTGGACGCATTTTTTGGGGAACCATGTCGAAAGCGAGTGCTAAAACATAACAGCCTTGATAATCTTCTTTGAGTTGGTGGTTGTCAGTTACCAAATATTTGGTAAAAGCAGCCTTAACTTTTTGAGAGTAAGCTTTGAAACGAGCGCCATCTTGCTGTAAAACAGTACTAATTTGGGCCAATAGATCTGCGGAATGGGCTAGAAAAGCTGTGGCCACAGTATTTTTAGTGGCTTGCGCCGTTTTCATGGGATCAGGATCTTGGAGCATGAAACTGGGAAACATCCAATCGCCGTAATGAAACTTCGTGTCCCACAGATATTGGGAATCATCAGTCTTGTCGCCGGCGGCACTGTTTTTAGAAAATTCAAACCACTTAACCATGGCTTGATAATTATCTTGTAAGACTTGTTTGTTGTTATATCTTTGATATAAGGTCCAAGGAACTAAAATAATAGCATCACCCCAACCGGCCGAAGAATAAGAACCGGTAAATTCTACGCTCTTTTGGGCATCTTTGGGTGAAGGTGAGTAATCTAAGATTTCACCGTTGGGACGTTGGTCAATGCGAACATTTTTAAGCCAGCGTTCGATAAACTGATTGGTATTCATGTAAAATGTGGCAGCAGGCGCAAAAACTTGCATATCACCCGTCCAGCCAACCCGTTCACGTTGAGGACAGTCAGTGGGAATGGAAAGCATATTGCTTTGCTGACTCCATTTGATATTGGATAACAATTGGTTGATTTGTTGGTTATCAGTGGTAATAGTGCCGGTTTCTGGCATATTGGAATATAGTGGAATAGCTTGAATCTGTTGGAGATTACTTTGTTGGAGACCAGAAATTTTGACATAGCGAAAACCATGAAAAGTAAAGTCGGGCTGCATGGTTTGCGTAGTACCATTACCAATAAAAATATCGGTTTGGTCTTTATTACGTCCAATAATATTAATTAAGAATTGGCCGTTTTCATCTAAAGTTTCGGAGTGTTGAAGTGTAACTGCCTGATTTTTGGGAATAGTGGCTGTTAAACGGACGACACCAGTAATTACTTGACCAAAATCACAGATTAAGTCGTCATTTTCTGACCAAACTTTTTGACAAGCTAAGGGCTTTTGTGCATAGACTAGCGGACCTTGTTGTGGTTGTAAACGCGAATAATCAGCATCAATGATAAAGGTCGTAAGAGGTAGATTTAAATTGTCCGTTAGCCAAGCATCCGTCTGTCTTAAATCTTGTTTTTCTCCGATATCAATGTCAGCATAGACATGTTTACCGGAACCGGCAGTGAAACTATCATCTGTGCCAAGGACTTCTTGGGTGCCATCGAGATATTCAAGCGTTAGTTCTGCCAATAATGCTAATTGATTACCAAATTGATTACTGCCACCTTGAACACTGATGCGTCCAGCGTACCAACCATCAGCAACCATGATGCAAAAGTGATTTTGTCCAGAAATTATCTGATCAGTCACATCATAAGTTTGATATTGCAAAAATTCATTGTAATTGGTGTAATCCGGAGTAAAACGAGCTTGAGTTACTGGGCGACCATTGATCAATGCTTTATAAATTCCTTGGGCAGTCATGTTCAGGCGGGCTGTTTTAACTCGTTTATCGATGAAAAAACTTTTTTTAAAATAAACTACAGGATGCAACCGTTCGGCAACTGGTTTTTGTGGTTTAGTTTGACCAGAGAACATTTCTGCCAGTGTAAATTCTGGTTCTTCTGAAACCCAACAGTTGTTGGCGCTAATCCAGCGTCCTTGCCAATTAGTTTGGGTGTTTTTTTCTTGCTTCAATGACAACACTTCTTTCTCAAAGATATTAATCTGCTTCGACATTAGCATTTCTGTTGGGAAAATTCATTGCTTTGCGACCAATTTGCGATACTAAACAAATAACTGCAACGACAATGCTACAAATTCCGCCAAACAGAAAGGAATCAACGCCGGCATTAATGTGAATTAGTTTTAAAACTAGTGGCGCAATAGTTCCACCTAAGGAATTAGCAAATTGAAAAATAGCCATGGCCATCGCTACTTGAGCCGGTTTGGAAACTAAAGAAATTAAAAAAGGAACGGTAGACATAATCATTGACATGGCAAAACCTGATAACAAGGCACCAATAATAATTAAAACTATATTCTTGAAGAAGTAAATAAAGAAGAAGGTTAGCGCTAAGGCAACGAAGCCGGCAGTTAACGTTTGGTTCTTAAATAACTTATTCAAGTACTTCATACTAAAACCAGTTAAAACGCCGCCCAATGTTCCCAGCGAATTGATGATGCCGGTTAAGCTAGTACCGCCAAGATGTTTGGTGTTAATGATGATCGATAGATTGGTGGGAAAAATATTATAAATGAGCGCTAGTAAAAAAGTTAGTGTGGCTAAGGCAAAAACATAGCCGCTTAAACTTTTGACAATCTGCCAAGTATGATGATCTTGTGACGTATCACTTTTGGTAGCTGCCGCTTTTTGAGTACTATCTTGAGGCAAAAAGAAAATAACTAATAAAATAACAGGGATGGTTAATAAGAAAATTAAATAAGTGTTAACCCAATTTTTAGACCCTAAAAAGCTTCCGCCCATCATTAAAATAATCGAGCCAAAGCTATTAATGGCTGTAGATTGCCCCATAACGCTAGCGCGCTCTTCGTCTGCAAAGAACAAAGAAATTAGCATCGGTGCTAATGTATTAATGAAGCCAATGCCAATTCCTAATAGTAAAGCGCAGATTAATAGTTCGTTGACACTATTGTGGAAAACCAATGGCATTAATCCGCCCAAGGCTAAAACCAGGGTGCCTACTAGCGTTAAGCTTTTTTTAGAAAAATGCGTGGCTAAAGTCCCAACCACCAAAGTGGATATCAAAGCGCTTAAATTAGGGATGGTGGCAATCATTTGAATCTTGGCAATAGAATCATTGGGAAAAGCTTTAATAATAGAATTTAAAGCACTAGAAATGGCTAAGGCACTCATGGATAATGAGGTAGTACTTAAAATCCCAACTTTAATTTTGGTTTTATTCATACAGGGTTCCTCCAGTTAAAAATTATTCTTGAGATAAAATTTGAAAAGGGTGTATGCTTGATACGAATAGAAAAACAAAATTTTGGCCCAAAATTTTTTCATAGAAGCTCTAACTAAACTGTCATAAGCTCCAGTCTTAATTTTTGTTGTTTTAGCAAACGGTTACAATGCTCAATTATGATGAATGTCTGCTTTTTTGTGACTTTGAGGAGGAACCCTTATGACAGTGGATTTTCAAAAAAATCAGTTACCGCTTCTCTTGAATGTAGATAAGCAAGTTTTTTTAGATGGTCAAATACGCTCAGAACAATTATTCTCTAATGATAAAAATATTTTTATCGTCGCCCACCGAATGTACGAACCGGCGCCACTCCATCAACATAATTTTTATGAATTTGTGTTTGTGAATGATGGGAGAGTAATCAATCAAACTTTAGATGATCGAATTTATTTATTAGCTAATAGTCTCTTAATCATGAATTTGCATAGTCAACATGCGTTGGAAGTTGTTGATTCTAACGCATTGGTTATTAATATTGGAGTCAATCAATCACTGTTTCAGCAGGGGCTTTTCAAACAATTTTTGCAGGATGTTAATCCTTTAAGTCAATTTTTGCAAGGAAGCGGAACCAAAAAATATTTATATTTTCCGACCTTTCATCAACTAGAAATTTGGGATTTTTTAAATCAAATTATTCAAGAATATTGTCAAAGCAATTTTCAAAATACGTATAAATTATATGGCTATTTTCTATTATTATTAGCCGATATTTCCCAGGAAATTCATTATTCATTTAAGGGGATTGATCATCGCAGTATGCAAATCATTAATTATATCGAGCAAAATTATGCCACGGTTAATGTTCAGCAATTGGCCCGACAGTTTAATTTTAGTGCGAGTTATTTATCAAGATATGTTAAGCAACATACGGGCTGGAATATATCAGAATTGATTGTTACTACTAAACTGGAGCAAGCAAAGGAACGCTTGTTAAAAACGGAGGCCACAATTGAGGAAATAGCGCGCGAGGTTGGCTATCAAAGTACTAGTTATTTTTATAAACTTTTTAAGAAAAAAGAAGGCCATTCCCCACAAGAATATCGAGAAATGAACCGCTAGGCCTACTTATTATTGTCCATTAGTTAAAAAGTGTTGAGTAAGTAATCATATAAATCATTAATGTTATTAATATAAAGAAAGTCGTTCACAAAATCAGGACTATTAGACAGTTGCAGAAAGCGCTTTAATAATTGGCTATGTAAAGAAGGCGTTTTGTCCGAAATTCCTAAAAAGAAAAAGTTTTGGACAGGAATGATAAACTGTTGATCCATTTGTTGCATTAAAATCGGATTGTTCGTACGCACTAAAGTAATAAATGAATGGTTAATGTGCTGTGGTTTAGTATGAGGTAAAGAAATAGTAATATAAGGGGTCTTAATGCCGGTGGGAAACTTTTGTTCACGTTGCCACAAGGCTTGTTCATAGTTAGTAGTAACCAAATCTAATTTTAATAACTTCTGTGAAATGTGATGGCATAGCGCAGCAAAGTCAGATATTTCAGAATTTAAAAAAATCAGTTGATTACTAAAAAGGTCGGCGTATTCTGTCATTATTATCACCTGCGTCCGTTCATCTAAATGAACAAATATAAACATCTGATATTAGACTACAGTTTTATTTTAGTTTAAAGTAAAGGCTTTAACAAGATAATCTTTGCTTGGTAAAACGGTTAATGTTCATAAATGTTCACTGATTTTTTTAAAATAATTATTGTATAATAATTAAAAAGTAACCTGAAAGAATTGAATTGCCAGATGACACAAGCAGAACGACTTCAAAGTATTATTGAGATTTTATCGAATCACAAAAAAGTAAAGACTAGTATTTTACAACAAAAGCTGGGCATCAGCACTTCGACTTTACGACGTGATCTCATTGGTTTAGAGCTCACAAATACCGTCAAACGTGACCAGGGTTATGTCAGTTTGCTCAAAAACTCCAATGTGGAAATGACCTATGCTATTAGGCGTAGTGAGAATGAAGCTGCGAAAAAAAAGTTGTGCTCCTTAGCTGCAAAACGGATTCACAATAATCAAGCAATTTTCTTGGACGGTTCTTCGACCTTAGCTTTTTTGCCGAAGTATTTTGCTGGCAAACGCCAACTGCATATTATTACGAATAACTTGCACATTGCCACTGAAGTTAATCAATTGCAAAATATTAAGCTGTCTATCTTAGGTGGGGAAGTCCCTTACCAATCAAATTCAATTTTAGGTTATCGGGCGTTACGTGATTTAGCCCAAAATTACCGTCCAGATATTGCCTTTATGTCGTGTAATTCGTTAGATGAACATGGGATTTATATGGCGAATGAAGAACAAAATGCTTTGAAACAGATGTTATTACAAACCGCGCGGAAAGTTGTGTTGTTAGTAGATCATTCGAAATTTGGACGTCATGATTATATTTTGATGTCCTCTTTTCAGCAAACGAATATAGCGGAAATTATTTGTGATCAGTGTCCGTCAGCAGATATTGCCCAGCAAATAACACAAGCTAAAATCCTATTAACAATTGCATAGGCATTATAAAGCTTGATGGCGTTTTTGAAAGTCAGCGCGTTTTTGGGCGGGCGACATGCCGTAAAATTCATGGTATTTTTGATAAAAAAAGTTTTTGTTTTTAATCCCGACTTTAGTGATAATCTTATTAATCGGTAAGGTACTGGATTGTAATAGGCTGTTAGCTTGAATGAGCCGTTGTTTGGTTTTTAGTTGGGAAAAAGTATTATGCGTGTGTTTTTTAATTAAATTACCCAGGTAATCTTTGTTATAGCCATATTTGTTAGCTAGCTGTTCCAAAGTAATAGTGGCATAGTTTTGATCAATTTCGTTTAAGCATTGAATGATTAAATCTTGTTGGCGATTGGTGGTCTTCACTGTCGGCAAAGGATGGTGACGGAGGATTTTGGCTAAAAGAATATCTAAATAAGATTCAATGATCCGACTCGAGTACGATTTTTCAAGAAAATATTCTTCAATAATTTCGTCCATGGTTTCTTTTATGTCTTGGTTTTGCGGAAATAAAATATAATTGCGGGTAGGGTGCTTGCCAAGAGAAATATCAGATAAAAAACTATAAGTAATACTATTATTTTTGTGAATACTGTTTAATAAATTGAAAGTAATACTACTGTCGCGAAACAAAACATTGATGAGTAAATCATTGGTCCCGAGTGCTTTGATGGAGTGGCTGCAACCAACATTCATCATTAGAATATCACCTTCATGTAATTTGACGAGTTGCCCATCGACGACTTCAGAGCAACTGCCAGTTAACATATAATTTAATTCTAAAAATTTATGCGTGTGTTTAGGGTAGGGGGCAAAGCGGTTATGTTTACTGATGTAAACGGAATGATACTTAAAAAAGTAATCGTTAGTTAAAGTGAGGAGTGCTTGATGATCGACAGAAGTAGCGACTGCACTTTGTGGTAAATCAGCAATAAAATGATGAGTTGCTTCTTGTTGTTGTTCTAAACTGGTTTTTTGTTGGAGCATTTGGATAACTTGTGCGTTCATAATAAAATCCTTTCGCAAGCTGATTAGCGATCAATAACGGAACAAAAAGGAAATGTTGGTCAATGATTAATATTGAGCCAAACATTTCCTTTTATAATACTCTTAAATTCCCAAGTTACTGTCGAGTAACGACGATTATTTATCTGGTTGGTAGTCGGGATCAATAATCAAAACCGGTTTAATCGTTTTCCCCGAAACAGAATCGGCATTGGCTTGATTAATATCCTTGAAATCATAGAACTTTTCAGTTTTATCAAAGTTAAACCAACCTAACTTATAAAATTCAATCAAGCGGGTAATATCAACTTGAGGAATGGAATCGCCCATGTTGACACCAACGACTTTGCGATCATCAACGCAGAGATCATTCCAAGTAGAAATTTCTAATAATTTTGGTGTCACGGCGATCGCAGCACACGTTCCGCCTTGAGCTAATGCTAAAACGCTGTTTTTGATTACTGCAGGAATACCAGTAGTGTCAACCGTCCAATCAACGCCATAGCCATTAGTTAATTGTTGAATTTTAGCTACGGTATCCTCATCGTTACTATTAATTGTATCTGTGGCCCCTAATTCTTTGGCTAAGGCCAATCTTTGAGGAACTACGTCCACGGCAATAACTTTAATACAACCAGAAATGCGTCCGGCCATCATAGCAGCTAGACCGACGGCACCAGTACCAAAGACAGCGATCGTATCACCAGGTTTCGGTTGCAAAGTATTAAAGACAGTACCGGAACCAGTTACATAACCACAACCTAATGGTCCTAATTTCCGTAAATCTAAACTTTTATCAACTTTGACAGCATTACGTTGGTCAACAACGGTAGTCGTTGTAAACGAGGATTGATTAAACATATTAGAGATGTGCTGACCGTTCTGAGTAAATTGATCTTCACCATCGGCCCGGACCCCAGACAAATTGTAATCACCATAATTACGACACTGTGTAGGCACCCCTTTTAAACAATTATCGCAGGTTCCATCAGCGTAAAAAGATAAAATAACATGATCACCGACTTGAAAGTTTTTCACTTCGGAACCAATTTTTTCAACGATACCGGCCCCTTCATGACCTAAAATTGCTGGATAGCCTACCGAAGCATCGCCTTTGCGAATCGCTTCATCAGAATGGCAAATCCCGCTGGCCACCATGTGAATTTGGAGATCAGTCGGACCAACTTCGTGCAGTTCAATGTCATCTTCTAAGGTAAATGGTGCTCCTTGTTCTTTGACAACAGCGGCAGTAATTTTCATTAATAAAACCCCTTTCTTGAAATTCACCCTTTTCAACAATGATTATGTCACTATCAAAAAACGATTTCAATAAAAACTTGTGATTTTATTCATAAAGTTTTGCGATGAATGGTTTAAATATTTTATTTTTACAAAAAAATAATCTAAAAAGTGCTTTTATAGATAAAAATTACGAACTGTGCCCCTGGTTGATTTCCAGAATCTAAAATCATTAAATTAAAAAATGTATTAATATGATACTGATTATCAAGAATTATGCCATTGCGCTAGTCTAGCGATTACGCTTACAATCTATACAGTAAACGTTTACGATTAAGAATTATGAATGGAGATCTGAAGTTATGGCTAAAAGTTCGCACGCTTCAACGTGGGCAGTATCCTTAACCAATTTTTTAGACTCAGGCTCAATCGTTGCGGGCGGTGCAGGTTTAACAATGTGGCAAAAGCACTTTGGTTTGAGTAGCTTTGCCGTCGGTTTATTAGGGGCATTGAGTGCTAATGCTTTTGGTTCGGCATTGGGAGCCATCATTGGCGGGCATTTGTCTGATAAATACGGCCGCAAAATGATTTATACCTATGATATGTTGGTCTACATGGTCGGAACACTTTTAATTGTGTTTTCTATTAATTTTCCGATGTTACTAATTGGTTTTTTAGTAACAGGTATGGCTGTAGGTGCGGGGGTTCCTGCTTCTTGGACGTATATTGGTGAAACATCTGATGGAAAAAATCGGGCCCATGATATTGGGATTTCTCAATTTTCCTGGTCCATGGGACCGACGTTAGTTTTTGTAGCAGCATCATTATTTGCACCACTTGGTTTATTAGGTAACCGTTTATTATTTGTCTTTTTAACCATTGTGGCATTTATTGCGTGGTTATTGCAAAGAAACTTACCGGAATCTCAGGATTGGTTGCAACAAAAGGAAAAAGAACGGCAATCAGGAATTAAGCCGCATCCATATAAAGAATTATTTTCGAATATGGTTTCCATTAAAAGTATTCTCTTCTTATGCGGTGTTTATGCTCTCTGGAATTTAGTGGCGGGGGCGATGGGCTTCTTTATGCCATTTGTGTATGAAACTGTCGGTGGCTTAAATACCTTGCAGGCAAATATTTTACAAGCAGTTTTGTGGTTATGTACCGCTTTATCTGGTTACTTCGGTTTTGCCTTATTTGGCGATCGGCTTAATCCCCGGGGCTTCTTCTTTGTAGGGGCTTTAATGGCTGTTATTTCTTGGGTAATTTTAACTTATATTGGCTTCGGCTGGGCCGCTTTAATTGCTTTTGTAATTATTTGGGGACTATCTGCCGGAATTGGTGCCCAAGCTTGGTATGCTTTATGGGCAGTGGAGCTTTTTCCCACGAAGTACCGTGCTGGCTCCCAAGGGTTTATGTTCTTTATTGTCCGTGGTAGCTCTGGGATTTGGTCGATCATTTTCCCAATGATTTTAGCAGATCTTGGTTTTAAGGTTGCTGGGACGGTCATGATTATTTTGCTGTTAGTATCTTTGATTATTGGTGTTATTTGGACGCCACAAACTCAAGGTAAATCTTTAGATGAAATCACTTTGGAACGTTATGGTACCAAAGAAGAATAGAAGGTGCAGTTAGTGAGTAAAACTTATGTAGCAATTGATATTGGCGCTTCCAGTGGGCGTTTGATGCTGGGTCAATTAATTGATGGCCAATTGCAATTGAAAGAAATGCACCGTTTTACCAATGGATTTACCTCCAAAAATGGTGCTGATTGTTGGGACATTGATCATATTATCCAAGAAATTTTACTGGGACTGCAAAAAGTCAAACAAGCTGGTTATGCGGAAGTAACAGTGGGAATTGATACGTGGGCTGTTGATTACGTTTTGGTCGGTCCAGATGGTCAACGTTTGAAAGATCCGGTTTCTTATCGGGATGCGCGGACTAAAAATGCGATTCACGATTTAACCTCTGATTTATCCAAAGAATATATTTATCAAAAAACCGGGATTCAATTTTTAGATTTTAACACGTTATACCAATTGTTTGAAGAAGACAAAGATTTATTAGCACACACCGACAAAATTTTAATGATTCCCGATTACTTGGGTTATGTGCTAACGGGCCAAGCAGTAACGGAAGTTACTAATGCATCCACGACGCAAATGTTAAGTTTACGCGAAGGCTTGTTTGATGAACATTTGTTGCAAAAGGTTAATGTCAGTGCCGATCAATTTCCTAAGTTAGTTGATCCCGGGACCATGCTGGGTGAATTACAAACGGATAAATTCCCCAATTACGATTTGCCCAAAGCTCAAGTAATTACGGTAGCGACCCATGATACGGCCTCGGCCGTCGTAGGAACTCCCGGACTCGGGCAACGCTGGGCTTACTTGAGCTCAGGAACCTGGTCTTTGATTGGGGCCGAATTAAATGTTCCAGAGAACGGCCAGTTAGCATTTAAACACAACTACACCAATGAATGGGGTGCGTATGGCACGTATCGGTTTTTGAAAAATATTATGGGCTTGTGGATTGTGCAAAATATTAAAAAAGAATTACATGATCAATATAGTTTTGCGCAATTAGCTCAGTTAGCACAACAAGAAACGCCATTTCAACAATATATTGATGTCAATGATCAGCGTTTTCAAAATCCACCAGCGATGATTCCAGAAATTCAAGCTTACTGTCGTGAAACGCACCAAAAAGTCCCGCAAACTCCTGGTGAAATTGCGATGGCTGCTTATTCGAATTTGTCACTGTATTACGCTAATGAATTAGATATTTTGGGCCAAATTTTAGGTTATCAAATTGACACGTTGAATATTGTTGGTGGTGGTGCCAATGTAGCTTTAATGAACCAGTTAACAGCTAATATTGCTGGTGTGAATGTGTTTGCTGGCCCCACTGAAGCCACGGCCATTGGCAATTTGATTGTGCAGATGATTGCGCAAGGTGATATTTTAAATGTTTATTTGGCACGGCGGATCATAGCTGATTCCTTTGATTTAAAGCAATATCAACCGCAACAAGATATGCAAGAACATTTAAAAACTTGGCGTAGCAAATTTAGATAAAAAGGAAGTGACCAAAAGTGACAGTCCGTTTGGGACAATTAATGCATGTTTATCCAGATCAATATGCTGAGTATGAAAAGAGACACAATAATTTGTTTCCGGAAATGCGCCAAGCTTTGAAAGCTGCTGGTGCGCATAATTACTCAATTTTTCTGGATAAAGCCACGGGCAATTTGTTTGCTTATTTAGAAGTTGATGACCTTGATAAATATAATCAGATTTCCGAGTCTGATGCCTGCAAAAAGTGGTGGGCATATATGGAACCGATTATGGATACGAATCCGGATCAAAGTCCAGTGACGACCGACTTACATGAGGTTTTTCATTTGAATTAAATTTTTAAGGAGATGTGTGATTATGACTAAATCTGAAACTGTTGAAAATGCTTATCAAACCGCCAAGGAACGGTATGCTGAAATTGGCGTAGATACAGAAGCTGCCATGGAACAATTGAAAAAAGTTAAATTATCTGTGCATTGTTGGCAAGGTGACGACATTCATGGCTTTGTGAATCCGGAACAAGAATTAACCGGTGGCATTGGCGTCAGCGGTGATTATCCGGGGATTGCTACAACGCCCGATGAATTAACGGGTGATTTACATGAAGCATTATCATTAATTCCTGGTCATCATAAAGTGCAGCTGCATACTTTATATGCGGTCACAGATCGCAAAAAAGACTTTGATGAAATTGGTCCAGAAGACTTTAAGTATTGGGTTGATTGGGCTAAGGAAGAAAAAATTGGTTTGGATATGAACCCTACTTTCTTCTCTCATCCCAAAGTCAAAAATAATTTTACCTTAGCTAGTCCAGAAAAAGATATTCGTGATTTTTGGATTCAAGTAGGGAAACAATCACGGAAAATTTCAAATTACTTTGGTCAAGAATTGGGTCAACAATCAATTAATAATTTCTGGATGCCTGATGGTTTTAAAGATAATCCAATTGATAAAGCGACACCGCGTTTGCGGATGATTGAGTCCTTAGACGAAATTATTAAAGACAAATATGATGAAAAGAATACGATTGAATCCTTTGAAGGTAAATTATTTGGTACAGGTATTGAGTCTTACACGGTAGGTTCTCATTTGTTCTACAACAACTATGCGATTACTCGTAACAAATTATGGACGATTGATGCAGGTCACTGGCATCCAACTGAAGATGTTTCTGACAAGTTTTCTGCCTTTTTGCCATTTGGCCGCGGCTTGATGTTACATGTTTCGCGTCCAGTTCGTTGGGATAGTGATCACGTAGTCATCTTTGATGAAGCTTTGCAACGGATTACTCGCTCGCTAGTTCGGGATAACGAATTAGATAAGACGAATATTGGTTTAGACTTCTTTGATGCTACGATTAATCGAGTTTCTGCTTGGGTCATTGGTGCCCGGGCAACCCAAAAGGCTTTATTACAAGCAATGTTGGCACCTTTAGCTCAATTAAAAGAAGACGAGTTGCACTATGACTTTACGCAACGCTTAGTAGAAACTGAAGAATTAAAATCTTATCCATTTGGTGCAGTTTGGGATGAATTTTGTTTGCGGAATAATGTCCCGGTTGGGATGGATTGGCTCAAAGAAATTCGGCAATACGAAAAAGACGTTCAATTTAAGCGCTAAGATAAAACTGAATGATACTCAATAACTGAGTTTTAACTCGGAATAAACAATTAAGTCATCACGATGACTCGATTGTTTATTCGTGGTTCAGCGTAAATTTTGGCATTTTTAAAAATATTAATGGACTTAATAAGGGAGAATTGTAAGCATGACAAGTTTTGGTGATTCTAAATATGTACAAAAAGTTTGTGAAATAACACAAGCCTCTTATCAAGAAGGCTGGGATGAGCGTAATGGTGGTAATGTGTCCTTACGTTTGACGGCTGAAGATGTGGCGCCATTTGATGATGTTGCTGTAGTTAAGCGGACTATTGACCTGGGCTTTGATGCTAGTGCGTTAGTAGGGAGTTACTTTTTGGTAACGGCTACAGGACGTTATTTCCGGAATGTTATTCATCAACCTAAGCTTGATTTAGGTTTGGTTAAAATCACTGCTGATGGGCAACATGCTGATTTATTATGGGGTTATGAAGATGGTGCGGCCCCAACTTCTGAATTTCCGAGTCATTTAATGTCACATATTGAACGGTTGAAAGTTGATCCTAACCACCGCGTGGTGATGCACTGTCATCCAACGAATTTGATTGCGTTGTCTTTTACGCACGAATTGGATGAAAAGAGCATTTCTTTGTTGTTATGGAAGATGCAGGCAGAATCATTAGTTGTGTTCCCTGAAGGTGTGGGAGTCATTCCTTACATGACACCAGGGACGAATGAAATTGGGCAAGCCACAGCTGCCAAGATGCAGGACTTTCGGGTAGTTATGTGGCCCCACCACGGGATTTTTGGTACGGGTACGACATTAGATGAAGCTTTTGGTTTAATTGAAACGGTTGAAAAAGCAGCTACGATTTACTCACAAATTGGTGCGCAGGGCGGTCAAATTAAACAAGAAATTACTGATGCCCAATTGCATGATTTGGCAGATGCTTTTCATGTTACTGCTAATCCTAAATTTTTAAAATAAAATTAATTGAATAAAACCATAAAAACGAGATGGAAAATTCAAGCTTAGCGGTGCTATGAGGCCTGGATTTACCCGCTCGTTTTTTGATTGAGGAGATTATTTGATGGCACAGACAGAAAAAGAAAAATTTTTAGCTGGAAAACCGTATTATATTTTTGACCCAGAATTGGCGGCCGATGAAACCAGGGCACGGCGCTTATGTAAAATGTTAAATGAATTGGATGATCAAGCTACGCAACAAAAAGATCAGGTGATTCGGCAACTGTTGGGCTCAGTGGGGACTAATCCGTACATTCAACCAAATTTTCGCTGTGATTTTGGTTATAATATTCACGTTGGTGATAACTTTTTGTGTAATTATGATTGTACGATTCTAGATATTGCGCCCGTGATGATCGGTGATAACTGTTTATTGGCGCCGAAGGTACAACTATATGCGGCCACGCATCCGCAGGATCCTATTCAGCGCAGTGCAGGCATTGGCTTAGGACAGGCGATTACGCTCGGCGATAATGTCTGGGTCGGTGGGAATGCGGTAATTTTGCCGGGAGTTAGCCTGGGTGATAATGTAATCGTCGGCGCTAACGCGACAGTGACCAAATCGTTTGGCAGTAACGTCGTCCTTGCTGGTTCACCAGCGCGAGTATTGAAAAAATTACCAAGTAAGTCCTGAAAGGATCAAGTTAATGACAGCTTTTAATCAAGTAATGCTACCAGTATTATTAATTTTTTTAGCGGGCTATCTTTTTCAAAAAATTTTTCGCTTAGATGTTAAACCATTGTCCACGCTATCAATTTATTTGCTCCTGCCATTTTTGGTTTTTCAAACTTTTTATAAACAGACACTCAATCAAAATTTTTTAAATATTATTATTACTTCAACATTAATTATGTTGAGTTTGATTGTAGTTGGCGTAGTAATCGGGCGCATTTTAAAATTTTCGCGGAGTCAGGTGAATGCCTTTTTGTTAGCGACGGTTTTTCCCAATAGTGGTAATTACGGGGTACCTTTGGTTTTATTTGCTTTTGGAGCTAAAGGAACTAGTCTGGCGATGATGATTATGGTTTTTCATAATATTTTGATGGGCTTTGTGGGGGTCTATATTGCTGCTTCGGCTCATGAACGCGGCCTAGCTGGATTTAAAGCTGCTGGTATGGCCGTCTTGAAGCAGCCAATGAATTACGTGATTTTACCAGCTATTCTACTACATTTTTATCAAATCCAATTACCAGCTAACTTAATGAAGAGTGTTAATATGATTGGCAACATTGCCATTCCGTTAATTATGTTGATTTTGGGGATGCAATTGGCTGACGTAACTACAAAAACAGTAGCGTTCAAAACAATTAGTGTAGCAGTGCTGGTGCGCTTGGTCTTATCCCCTGTGCTGGCACTATTGATTTGTCGTTGGGTCGGCGTGTCCACGCTTTTGACACAGATTGTTGTGTTAATGTCGGCAATGCCGAGTGCGGCCAATACTACACTATATGCGATTCAATTTAAAACAGAGCCAGATTTAGTTTCGAGCTGTACATTAATGAGCACATTGCTAAGCGTCATAACATTGACTATTTTATTGAATCTGTTTTAAAAAATTATAATAAAAAATTCTAGCTACTTTTCCTCATTGGAAAAATAACTAGAATTTTTTGTTAAATCTGATTGTGATTGATAAATTATTTCTTTTGGAGACCCTTAACGCCACCAACTTCATATAAAACTTGTTCAAAGGAGAAGCGTTTAGCCATAGCAGCAACAGCACCCTTTAATTTCAAGTGTGGTTTGGTAATTTCAGCAATACCATGAGAAGGTCCTAAGGAAGCAATTGTTCCTTTAGATTGGTAAACAAACTTCTTCTTTGGAGTATCTTGAATGTCAGCAACAATATTTTCTGCAGCAACAATTGCTTGTGCCAAAGCTAATTGGCCGGTAGTTGGTAATGGTCGTTCGGATTTAGGATCCATGGAAGCAGAATCATCACCAGCCACATAAATTTCAGGATGATCTTCAATGTTTAGATAGTCGGTAACTGTAATCCGGTTGCGCCGAGCATTGAAGCCGGAGTCTTTAATGACATCACTACCACTAACACCAACTGTCCAGATAATAGAATTAGCGTAGATGCGTTGTTCTTCATCACTGTCGCCCTTTGTATAAACAACAGCATTTGGCTCAATCTTCTTAATTTTTGCACTGGTCATGATTTTAATGCCGTTCTTGCTTAAGAAATCAACAGCATATTGTGCCAAATCAGAGTCAAACATTGGCAAAATTTGCGGTGCCATTTCCACACTAGTAATGTTAATTTCAGGAACACCATACTTAGCTTTTAAGATCTTAGCGGTGTCAATTAATTCACCCAATAATTCGATACCAGTAAAACCAGCACCACAAACTACGATATTTAAGTCGTTCGGGTCTTGGGATTGCTTATAATTACGAATGTTAGAGTTGATAACTTCATAAATCTTTTCGGCGGAAGGAATATCTTGCAGTTTGTAAGAGTACTGATCAGCACCTTCCATACCAAAGTTTTCAGAACGGAAACCTAAACCAAGAACAACATAATCGTAAGTTAAGTCATCATGATCAGCAAATTCAACCGTTTTGTTTTCATAATCAATTTTTGAAACATTCGCTTGAATAAAGTTAACATTATCCGGTAATACTCCGCGAATATCAAAACTGATTTTGTCTGCGTTGGCGGTACCCGCAGCAACTTGATAAAGTTCGATTGATTCAACATGCTTAGTGTTACGGTCAATTAAATCAATTTGTGTGTCTGCAGGAGCAATTTTTGCTAATTTTCTGGCGGTACCTAAGCCAGCATAGCCTGCTCCTAAAATTACAATGTGAGCCATAAACCCAATCCTTTCTTTGTATGTAATTCTAACAATTATTATAAACTTTTTCTGAAGTTCTGAAAACCGATATACTGTATTTATTTTAAAGTTTTCTGAAGTTGTTGAGATAAATGGAAATGCGTATAAATGAGAGTGTGCCACAAATTCCCAAAACGGTATTTCTTAAAGATAAAAAATCATAATTTAGCGTTCTTAGCTGGCTGTTTGCGATTTTGTTCGCTAGCTAGGCTTTATTAACAACTTTTGTGCAACCGGTTTCTTTGAAGTATAATTAAGCCAACTAAGAAATTGGAGGCTGGATTTTATGTTAATAATGGCGGTCAATGCAGGTAGTTCGAGTTTGAAATGGCAGATTTATGATTTACCAAGTGAAAAAAAAGTAGCACAAGGAATGATCGATCGTCTAGGTAAAGTTGATGCAGTGTTTGAAGCAGAATATCAGGGCCACAAGTTTAAACAACAAGAAGCGATTACTAATCAACAAATTGCTGCTACCTTAATTTTAACACGTCTCAAAAGCTTGGGGATTGTGGAGCACTTAGAAGATATTAAAGGTGTCGGGCACCGGATTGTGTCAGGCGGTGAAAAATTTAAGCGTTCAACTAAAATAACCCCGTATGTTGCCCAAGAAATTGCTAATTTAGCCGAATTAGCGCCGCTACATAACGCGACGGAGGCTTATTATATTCAAGTTTTTGCCAAATTATTACCGCAAGCTACACAAGTGGCAGTGTTTGATACATCATTTTACACAACTCTAGCGCCCGTCAATTATTTATATCCCTTAGAAATGAAATATTATCGTCAAGATCACATCCGAAAATATGGTGCGCATGGTACTAGTCACCGCTATGTCTTAGAGCAAGCCGCCCAATTATTACAAAAACCAGTTGCGCAAACCAATTTAATTACGTTGCATTTAGGTAGTGGTGCTTCGGTGACGGCCATTGAAAATGGGCAAGCCATTGATACTTCGATGGGCTTTACGCCTTTAGCCGGTGTAATGATGGGAACGAGAAGTGGTGATATTGACCCCTCGATCTTAGAGTACTTGATGAAAAAAGAACAGATTTCTGATATCTCGGAAGTGTTAGATATTTTAAATCATCATTCGGGTTTGCTCGGTGTTTCCGGATTGTCTAATGATAAACGGGATATTGATGAAGCGGCTGCACAAGGTAATCAACAAGCGCAATTGGCGCAACAAATGTTTATTAATCGGATTGTTAAATATGTAGGATCTTATTTAGCTTTACTAAATGAACAGCCAGACGCTTTGGTCTTTACGGCGGGGATTGGTGAAAATGATGCTGGAGTGCGTGCGGGTGTTTGTCAACAATTACAACATTTAGGAGTGCTGTTAGATCCGAAAGCCAATCAGGTGCGTGGCAAAACTGCTTTAATTAGTCAAAGTGCTTCACCCATTAAAGTTTTCGTGATTCCAACCAATGAAGAATTGATGATCGTGCGGGACACTTATCAATTAATTAAATAATCAAAAAATGGTATTGACAATTGATATAACTGTCGATACCATTTTTACTTTGTGTATTATGCGGTGCGCCCAAGAAATTAATCGCGATTACAAAAAACTAAGGAATAATTAAACCGATTCCTAAAGTGACGACTTGGGTGAAAGTCATGATAAATAAGTTTTGCACTGCTAGTTTAAAGGTTTGTTGTTTGACATGAACTACAAAGAATTGTCGGGTATTTTGGTAGACGACCGGAATGGTTAGCCAAGTCAGCATGACAAACCAGGGCAAATAATTCTTAATCACAGCGAGTAATAACAATAAATAACCAGCAATTAATAACAGTGCATATAACCAGAGACTGCTATTAACTCCTAGATAACGGACAATGGTATGACGTTTTAAATCTAAATCTTCTTGATAATCACAAATGTTATTAGCTAAAAGTAGGGAAGCAATCGCGCACATTGCTAGACTTGAGGCCAATAATATTGGTAAAATAAAAGACCAGTTAAGGCTGACTAATTGGTGTACGTTGAGCCAGACCGTGATGAAAAAGATCATAAAGCCCATCGTAAAGCCCGCAAATAATTCGCCTAAGGGTAAGGAGTTTAACGGCCACGGGCCACCAGCATAAAAAAATCCGACGGCAAAACAAAAGAGTCCCATAACTAGTAATAACCAGCCAACTCTGACTACTAACAATAAGCCAATTAAAGCTGCCACAACCATCAAGGAATAGTTGAGCCAACCAATTTTATGAATATTTAAATGATTAACTCCAATGACATTGGTTTTTTGGCGGAAGTTTTGGCCTTGATCATGATCAGCATTTTTGTAATCCCAATAGTTGTCGTTAATATCAACCGCCATATTAAATAACAACATGGCCACAAAAAAGAGAATGGTATTGAGCCAGTTCAGCTGCTGATAATGGTAAATGGTATAAAACACACCTAATAAAAAAGGAAACACACTCGCCGTTTTGGCTTTAATTTCAACTAATTCTAAAAAAACTTTTGGTTTCAAACTTTCAATAAACCTCACTTAATTTTTGATATACTATATAAAGATTATATATGAAAAGGTGCCTGTCAATGATTAACCCGATGTGGTCTGCAATTCCTGAATTGAAACAGCAATTGCAGGACGTTCAAAATTTTATTTTAAAACAAATTGATCCACTAGATCAAGCAATTGCTCAACCAATTCGCGAACAAGTGATTAGCGGTGGTAAAATGATTCGCCCCGCTTGCCTATTAATTTTTAGTGATTTTGGCGATGTGGCGTACCAAACAAAGATTCAAGCAGCTGCGGCCATGGAAGTTTTGCATATTGCCACTTTGATCCATGATGACGTCATTGATGATTCTAAGTTACGGCGCAATGTGGAAACTATCCAAGTTCACTTGGGAGATCGCAATGCGATTTATGCCGGCGATTATTTGATGACCGTCTATTTTGATTTAATCAGCCAGGTAGCAACTAATCAACAAGAAGTACAATTAAATGCGCGCGGTATGAAAAAAATTTTAAAAGGTGAACTAGATCAGTTACGGATTAATTATAACCCGCAAGCCACTGTGAAAATGTATTTGCGCGAAATTGCAGGTAAAACGGCGCAGTTAATTGAACTAAGTGCACAATTTGGCGCTGTTTTGGCAACGGATGATCCGACAATTATTCATCATGCCCGTTTTATCGGCCACAATATTGGCATGGCTTTTCAAATTGAAGATGATATTTTAGATTACCAAGGCCATAAGCAAACTGGCAAACCCCAATTAGAAGATTTAAAAAATGGTGTCTATTCCATTCCGTTGATTTACGCCTTGCAGTTCGATAATGAATTGAAACAATTTTTAATAGATAAAAAGCAGTTAACGTCAGCAGAGATTACGGCTGTGGCGGACCGGGTTCGGACTTCGGGCGGTTTAAAAGCAGCACAACAGTTAGCCCAAAACTATTCCCAAAAAGCCTTGACTTTGATTGAAGATTTACCAACTAATCAATATAAAAAATACATTCGGTGGGTTACTAAAAAATTGTTAAAGCGGCAACAATAAATAAGTTGTGACCAAAAGTGGGTAGTAGTGTGTTGGCGAACAGAAAGGGGAAATGATTGGACTATTATAACTTGAGCAAGTTTATTGCCGGAATTTATCGTGGTTCGAAAAATGAGTGCAATAAACAATTGGATTGTTTAAAAATGCGGGCGACCGAAACCGATCTACTGTTGTTTATTGATGAACATCCTAATTACAGGCAACAAGAAATTGCCCAAAAAATGGTCATGGATCCGAGCTTGTTGGCCCGTGATTTGCGAACTCTAGCCCAAAAGAATTATATTAAACGTCAATGCGACGCGGATGATCGCCGTGCTAAGCGCATTAATCTGACTAAGCGTGGGCAAAATCAAGTTTGCCAATTACGGCAAGTGATAAATGATTGGTGGCAACAACTGTTTGCGCAACATGATTTAGATGCAACGACTGTTTACCAAACTTTAGAAGCCGTCTATGATGCTATGACGACTGATAAAAATGATTCTACATGTTGTTAATTTAATACAGAGTTTCCTTAAATAAGCGGTATAATTTAATTAATCGTTTCCAACTTTTGAGGAAAGGAAATTGTTAATTATGTCAGAATTATATCTTATGCGTCACGGCGAAACTTTATTTAATCAAACTCATCGAATTCAAGGGGCTTGCGATTCGCCATTAACTCAGCAAGGTATTAGCCAAGCCAAAGAGGTGGGGCAATATTTCAAACAAGCAGGAATTACGTTTGATCATGCTTATTCGTCTACACAAGAACGGGCCAGTGATACTCTGGAGTTTGTCACCAGCCAACCATATCAGCGACTAAAGGGAATTAAAGAGTGGAACTTTGGCTTGTACGAAGGTGAAAGTGAACGATTAAATCCACCAATTGATCCGCAAGCACACTCTTATGGTGACTACTTTGTTTATTATGGTGGTGAGTCAGTGGCGCAGGTTCAAGCACGGATGGATCAGACCTTGACCCACATTATGGAGCAACCTGATCATCATCGAGTTTTGGCAGTTAGTCACGGTGGCGCCTGCCATGCCTTTCTATTGAAGCATTGGCCGCAAGCTCAGGATATTGCCCAAATGCCATTATTGAAAAATTGTAATATTTTAAAATTTACTTATAACCAGCACCAATTTACGTTTGAAGAAGTGATTGATGCTCCAAGTCTACTCCACAAATAGTAATTAAAAATTCGTTTATTGAACAACGGGCCTAGCGGCAGTTGATTCAGTAAACGAATTTTTTAGGCAAGATTTAGAATGAATAATATACTGAAAATTAAACAGCAAACTCCAAAGTAGGTTCCTGAATATAAGGCTAATGCCACAAAATGTGACGTACTGGCAGTGGCATACTTTTGAACACTTTTGAAGTGATTATGCACAGCAACAAATTCCCATAGTCCTAACAACAATAGAAAAATTCCAAATGCAGTTTCAAAAGTGAATTTCATTTTTAATCCCCCTCTGTACTTGCCATTATTATTGCAGCACTTAAAAAATTCACTTTCAGAACTTGGATTTTATTAATAAATGTAGTAAACTACCTTTTTGAAAAGGAGTTGTGGTTGAATGACTGCTGATTTATTACGGCAATTGGGTCCGCAGATTAAAGTAGCTAATACTTTAATTGAAAAAGAATTAAATAATCAAATCGCTAAACTCATTCCAGAACAAAACTTGACTGGTCCGCAGATTACATTGCTGGTTTATTTATATGAATCTAACGGTCGCACGATTACGCAACGCGAAGTGGCACAAAAGTTTGCTTTGAGTCACCCAACAATGCGGAGCATCGTCAAACGTTTGGAACAGGCCCAGTTAATTAATACGGGGCATTTGTCGAATGATCGCCGTCAAGTTAGTTTGTCGTTGACGCAGCAAGGGAGTGCTTTATTAGATCGGCATATTGTGGATATTCGCGCGACAATGAGTCGTGTTAATGATCAAATTATTGCCGGCTTAACGGAGAAGCAGCAGGCGCAATTAGCGAAAATTTTGACGCAGATCATTCAAAATTTCTAAATTTTATGTAAAAGTGTAGCTTGCTACAAAAAGGAGATAGCAAAATTGCAAACGACAGTTAAAAGTATTTCTGGGAAAAAACGAGCTTTAATGATGGCCGTGTTATTGTTTGGCTCTTTTGTGGCTTTGTTAGCTGAAACGTTCTTAAATAATGCTTTGCCCACTATTATGCGTGCGTTTCAGGTCAATCAAGCCACTGCGCAATGGTTAACGACTGCATACTTGTTAGTGGTGGGCTTAATGATTCCCATTTCGGCGTGGATTTTTGATTCTTTTAATTTGAAACAAAATTTTTTGACAATGATGGTAATCTTCTTTGTCGGTTCCATTGTCTGTCTAATGGCACCCAACTTTTGGGTTTTATTGACTGGACGCATTATTGAAGCCGTGGCGGCCGGGGGGTTAATGCCATTTATTCAAAATGTTATCTTGATGATGTTTCCCCCCGAAAAACGCGGCTTCGCCATGGGGATTACGGGATTCGTAATTGGCTTTGGTCCGGCGGTCGGGCCGACAATATCCGGTTTAATCTTGAAATACGCTGATTGGCAAATGTTATTTATTATTTTGAGTGTGACGAGTGCTTTAGTGGCCATTTTAGCGTTGTTTACGATTCAAAATCTAACTACACCCAAATTACAAACAACCGATCTTTTATCCTTTATCGAATCAATTATTGGCTTTGGTCTATTGTTATATGCTTTATCGGAAGTAGGCAATACGGGTAAAATTACGGTGAGTTTAGCGGTTATTTTCCTTATCGGGATTTTAGTCATTTATTTATTCTGTCGGCGCCAATTAAAAATGCAGGAACCACTATTAGATATTCGCGTCTTTAGAAATTGGCGTTTTGACCTATGTACTATGTTAAGTACGATTAGTAATATTGCAATGGTGGGCATTGAATTAGTTCTGCCGTTGTATTTACAGACGACACGGCAAGAATCAGCTTTGATTGCTGGTTTAGTCATGATGCCGGGGGCTATTGTGATGATCATCTGTAATCCTATTTCGGGAACACTCTATGATAAACTCGGAATTAAGAAGTTATCGTTCTTTGGCTTTGCCATGTTGTTGTTAGGTACTTTGCCCATGTTGTGGTTCAATACCCAGACGAGTTTAGTCTTGATTGGATTGTGCTATGCTGTTCGGATGGTGGGTATTTCCTTTACAATGATGACGACTTTTACTGCCGGTATCAATATGATTGAACCGCAGTTAACGGCTCATGCCAATGCTGCTTCATCGACGGTGCGTCAAATCGGGGGGTCACTGGGAACAGCTTTAGCAATGTTGCTGGTGGCTTTGTCAGCTACGTTAAAGACTAGTGTCGGTCAAGTTCAGGCTACCGAAATTGGTTATCAATGGAGTTTTATTTTAATGATTGTCTTTGCCGTCATTGGCTTACTGGCCTCATTCTTCTTGCCCAGTGCGGCAGCTGAAAATAAATAATTTTATCGTGGGGATTCAAATAGTTGTTGTTCAGTTGAGTAAGCCAATAAAAAAAGAGCCGTTCGGGGCTCTTTTTTTTATAAGCTAAATTAATTTTAGTCTTCAGCAACGGATTTTTGTTCTTGTGCTAATAAAATGCTGTCATACTTTTTGGCGAATGGATAGTAAATAAAGAAGCTCATAATTAACATTAAGGTTTGCCAAACAGCTCCTTGCCAACCGCCGACAATTAAGCCGGAAATTATTGCTGGTGTGGTCCAAGGAACGTAGACTCCGTTGAAAGGTGGGATAATGCCGAGGGCAATGACAGCATAGGTTAATAGTCCCGAGATGACCGGTGTTAAAATAAAGGGAATCGCTAGCATGGGATTTAAAACAATCGGTAAACCAAACAAGATTGGTTCATTGATGTTAAATAAAGCTGGAACAATTTCCAATTTGCCTAAAGCTTTCATCTGGGCTGATTTAGCAAAAACAAACATGAAAACTACTAAACCAATGGTCATACCGGCACCAGTGACTGTTAAACATTGATCCATAAAAGATTGAGTTACAATGTGGGCACCATGAGCTAAAGATAATTTACCAGCTTTATACAAAGCCAAATTATCGGCATTATTTGATAATAATAATGGTCCCATAATTCCGCCGACAATCGTGGAGCCATGTACACCAAAGAACCATAAAAAGACTGGTAATAGAGAAATGACAATGACGCCTAACAAGCCATCAGTGGCGTGTTGCAGTGGAATCTGAATAACCTTATAAATCCATTCGGCTAAGGTAGTATTGAAGCCTAATTTGAAGATGCCATACACAACCGCCGCTAACGAAACAATGACGGCCGCCGGAATCAAAGCAGTAAAAGAACCTGCCACATTAGGGGGAACTTGTTCCGGCATTTTAATAGTAATATTTTTCTTCAAAAACCAGGAGTAAAGCCAACCAACAAAGAGTCCAACTAAGATAGCGATAATCATCCCTTGCCCGCCAAGCCAGTTTTTGTCAATGATCCCGGAAACTTGCCACGCAGTGGATGTTTTATCGGGATGGGCGATACTAGTGACTTTAGTGATGGTACTAGGTTGTAAAATGATATCGACCGTGACCGCTAAGAGTCCAGCAGGTGCAGCATCAAAGCCTTCATCTTTGACCCAAGAATAGGCAATGCCGAAGACAGCAAACAAAGCCATGATGCCGAAGGAAGCATCACTTGCTTGCATGAACACAGCAGCAATACCAATTTTATTAAAATAATTTTGTAAGGCCTGAATTGGTGGTTGCCCTAGGATTAAAAAAATAGCGCCGATGATGATAAAGGGAATGGGATAAATCATTCCATCTTTAATCGCTTTGAGGGGCCTAGTATTGACGAATTTCATTACCGGTGGTAGTAACTTTTTGTTAATAAAGTCTTTCATATGTAACAACCTCCATTATTGTCAAAGTAAGATCAAGACTTAATCAATACCAATTTTCTGTTAAACTATCAGTAAGGGCTTTCACAACTGTACACGTACAGTTTAAAACGCTAAATTAATTTTTGCAAGCGCTTTTTAAAATGATGATTAGATTATTAAGGAGGTTTCTATGCTTAAATATCAACAGTTAGCCCAACAACTAATTGCAATGATGCAACAAAATTCGTTGCCACAAGGTGCTAAATTGCCGAGCTTAAATGAGTTAAAAGCTACTTATCAGACGAGTAAGACTACAATTCTCAAAGCCTTAACAGAATTAGAACGAGCGGGCTTAATTTATCAAGTGCAAGGTAGTGGGACGTTTGTGCGTAAACCGCCTAAAGCTGGTTATCTGAACTTTTCTAAGACCAATCATGGTTGGACCAATTACTTGGAAGACAATCAATTAACGAATGCGGATGTGACTGTCAAAAAAATCTATCCCACAGTAGAGATCGCCCAATATTTACATTGTTCACAGAAAACGCCCGTGTATCAAGTCCAAAGAATCAAGCTAGCACAAGGCGTGATTTCGTGTTGGGAAACTTCATATTATAGTACTGAAGAGGTACCGTTTTTAAATGTTGCCATTGCGACCGGGTCTATCTTTCATTATTTGCAACAAGTTCATCAGATTAAAGTGGGTTTTTCGGATAAGTATTTTGCTGTACGGCCCTTAACAGAATTAGAAGCGCAAAAATTAGCTTTGGCTAAAACTAGTTTTGGCTTAGTCGTTCAAGAAGTGTTTTATTCAACTAGTGGGCGGATTTTTGATTATTCCCAAAATGTCTATAATTATCAAACCACCAAATTTTATTTATAAGACAACAAAAAAACTCGCTTGTCAGTTCGAAGCGAGTTTTTAATGTTAGTGTATTGGTAGTCTTAGAAGTAAAGACCAACGATCGTTCCGGTTAAGATAGAAGCCAATGTAGCACCTAATAATAACTTCATGGAAAATTTAGCCACGAATGATCCTTGCTTAGCACTAATGGATTTAATTGCCCCGGTAATAATACCGATTACGCTAAAGTTTGCGAAGGAAATTAAATAGGAAGAAATAATGGCGACAGCCTTGGGACTTAAGACATGCACAATCTTATGCAATTGACCTAGGGCCACAAATTCATTCGTCAAGAGTTTGGTGGCCATTAAGCTACCAACTTGTTGGATATCTTTGCTCGGAACACCCATTAAGTACGCAATTGGCGAGAAGATATAACCCAAAATCTTGGTAAAACTGATATGGAAGATAACTGAACAAGTACTATTTAAGAAAGTTACTAAAGCGACAAAACCAATCAACATGGCCGCAACGGTAATAGCTAGATTAAAACCATCTTGAATATAATTACCGACAACTTGAAAGAAAGGTTCATGGGAAAGATTAGTTGTCGCGGAGTCGGCATTAATGGCTTTGTTTTCTTCATCAGAAACATCATAGGGATTGACGATGCAAGAAACAATCAACGCCGATAAAATGTTCAAGAAAACCGCAGTTACCACAAATTTACCAGGAACTAACTGCATGTAAGAAGCTAAGACCGCAGCAGAGACCGCACTCATGGCCGAAGCACAAATGGTATACAGCCGCTTTTCGTCAAGCTTGGGGATGACATCTTTAATGGTTAAGAAGACTTCCGGTTGTCCTAAAATAGCAGTGGAAACGGCAAAATAACTTTCCAGTTCACCCATGCCAGCTAATTTATTCAAAATAAAACCGGTCCATTTAATAATAAAGGGTAAGATTTTTAGATAATTTAAAATTCCTACTAAAGCGGAAATAAAGACAATCGGCATTAAAACATTTAAGAAGAAGACGGAAGCGCCTTTTTTGATAACTAAACCACCGAAAACAAAATTGATTCCGCCGGCGGCTTGAACCATTAACCAGTTGAAGAAACTGGAAATGGCTCCCATTGTTTTAATACCACCTGAAGTATTTAAACATAGGAAAGAAATGATTAATTGGAGGGCAAACATAATTCCCATTTTTTTGAATTTGATATGTTTGCGGTCACTACTGACTAACCAACCAACTATCAAAACGAGTAAAATTCCGGTTAACAAGAAAACAAATCGCATAATTTTCACCTTTCTGAATTGTGAATATGGTAATGGATCTGATCTGTATAAAGATTGTAAAATCACACTCAATAGTTAAGATTTTAAGTTTATAAATAACACTTGCATCCTTAACTAAGATGGCTACTGGTCGCAGTGTGATCTTGCGCTCCAAAAGCTAAAAGCTTACGTTTAACTACAACTAAGAACTCAAGTCAAAGCCCGACTTAAGTCCTTAGTCTAGGTTAATCCTCAGCTTTAAATCGGCCTTTGTCGCAGTGGTTAAGCGCTCCAAGTAGCAACAGTTTGCGTCTAGCTACGCTAAAGATCTCAAGTTTAAAGACCAAAACTTAAGTCCTTTATCTAGGCTATATTCCACTGCTGAACGTTACTTGTCGCAGTATTTAATCAATAATTTTGTAAATCATTGGGTTCTTATCAGCATGATCGGCCACGGTGATGTTTTGATACAATAAATCTTTGATATCATCGACATTTTCCCGATTACTGTAAATAGTTAACAATGATTCACCTGCTTGAATAGCGTCACCGACTTTTTTGTGTAGTTCAATACCGACACTGTAATCTAATTGATCTTCTGCTTTTTGGCGACCACCACCGAGCATCATGCTAGCAATGCCAACTTCGTCGGCTTTTATTTGAGCCACAACACCGCTTTGTTGGGCTGGTAATTCAATCTTATATTGCGCTTGGGGCATGATGGAATAGTCATCAACAACGCGCTCATCGCCACCTTGAGCTTTAATCATTGCTTTAAAGCGCTCTAAAGCTTTGCCGGAACTAATAGCATCTTCGAGTAATTTCCGGGCTTCAGCAGCATCTTTGGCTTTGCCGCCTAAAACAACCATGTAACTACCTAAAGTTAGCATTAATTCAGTAACATCTGCGGGGCCTTGGCCCTTTAAGACATCAATAGATTCTTCGATTTCCAAAGAATTACCAATTTTGTAACCGAGTGGTTGATTCATGTCGGAAATTACAGCCATACATTGCATGCCCACACCTTTGCCAATAGAAACTAAAGCTTTAGCTAAAGCAATGGAGTCGTCTAAGGTCTTCATAAAAGCGCCTGATCCTGTTTTGACATCAATAACTAAGGCATCAGTACCAGAGGCAATCTTTTTACTCATAATGGAACTGGCAATGAGCGGAATTGAATCAACGGTATCGGTTACATCCCGCAAAGCATAAATTTTCTTATCAGCCGGAGCAATGTTACCGGTGGCGCCAATAATGGCTAACTTTTCGGCAGCGACTTGCTTGATAAAGTCTTGTTCGCTGATTTCTACTTTGTAGCCCGGGATCGCTTCCAACTTATCTAATGTTCCACCAGTATGGCCTAAACCGCGTCCAGAGATCATAGGCACTGGAATACCAGTGGCGGCTACGACTGCGGCTAATGGTAAGCTGATTTTATCGCCCACACCACCAGTAGAATGCTTATCAACTTTGATACCTGGAATTTCGGACAGATCCAAATGATCGCCCGATTCCATCATTTTCATGGTCAGAGTTGACCGTTCTTGAGCTGTCATGTCTTGGAAATAGATTGCCATCAATAAGGCACTAGTTTGATAATCAGGAATAGTGCCATCACAAACGCCATCAATGAAGAATTGAATTTCTTCAGCAGTTAATTCTTTTCCGTTGCGTTTGTTATCAATAATATCGACCATTCTCATGAGTCATACACTCCTTTGGATTTATAAAATTAGAAAGCGAAGATTTAATTAATCTTGTTTTAAGAAAACGCTTACTATTAGTACCTTAAAGACTACCTTTGCTAGCATTAAAGCAGCAACTACGGGTAATCTTTAAGAAAAATTATTCATAATCAATCAAGTTCTGGGCTAAAGGTACATCTAAAATTGCAATATTGGCGTAATGTGCTTTTAAAACCGCATGCACAGCTGCAGTTTTTTGTAAGCCACTGGCCACGACAATCGAGCTTTCTTTTTGTCCTAAAGCCTGCGCCTCAATCCCAACAGTGCGTTGATTGAGTTCTTGATTAATAATTTGTCCATCATTATCAATAAAACGGGAAACAATATCACCCACAGCTTTAGTTTGAATTTCTGTCTTTTGGGCTTGAGTTAAATAGCCTAAATTAAAGAGCAATGAATTACTGCTTGCGGTCCCAACACTAAACAGCGCAATATTAGCTTGTTGCCCTAGATCGAGGATTTGTTTAATAAAGCGATCTTGTTCCACTAATTCTTTGGTTGTTTTGCTATCAAAAATAGTGGGTAGGGGCAGGTATTGAGCCCGGGTTTGAAACGCTTGCGCTAGCTCATTAATACTCTCATAGGCATAAGTTTTCTCATGGCTAAAACTAAAGCCACCTTTTAATTGCACCGTTTTGACACCGGGAGTCGTTTGTTCGGCTAAATTGGTGGTGACGGCGTGCACCGTTTTGCCCCAACCAATGCCGATGATGTCATTGGGTTTGACTAAATTGGTTAAAAAGTTAGCTGCATAAGCACCAACGCTATCAAGGTTCGATGCTTGCCCGGCATAATGTGACGGGACAATTTCAATTTGAGCACGATATTTTTGCGATAAAATATCGCCTAAATCCGAATAATTAATAAAGGGATTTTCAATTTGAATTTTTACTAAACCAGATTCGCGCGCTAATTGCAATAAACGCGAAATTGTTGGACGTGACAGCTGCATTTTATTGGCAATGGTTGTTTGACTGAGATTCTCTTCGTAATAAAGCTGTGCCACAATTAAAGCTTGTTTTAACTTAGTTTCACCGTTATTTGTCATAGTTAGCCTTTATTGAAGTTGGTTTAAGAAGCTCGTACCTTTATCGTTGGTGGTAATGTTGAAGTTTTCAGCAACCGTCGCACCAAAATCGCTAAAGGTTGTCCGAGTACCTAAACTAGCTGGATTTTTCATACTTGGTGAGTAAACGAGTAGGGGTACTAATTCACGTGTATGATCGGTACCTTTATAAGTTGGGTCATTGCCGTGATCAGCAGTAATGATTAAAAGATCATCATCATGCATTTGCTCTAAAACATGACCTAATCTGTGGTCAAAGTCCATCAAAGCATCACCATCACCTTGCGCGTTACGCCGGTGGCCATACATCGCATCAAAGTCAACGAGGTTGGTAAAGCAGAAGCCGGTAAAGTCTTGTTGCATAACCTTGTCTAAATGATCCATACCGTCCATGTTACTTTCGTTATGATAACCTTCACCAATCCCGTCGCCACTGAAAATATCGTTAATTTTGCCAATGCCGATAGTTGTTACATTATTATCTTGCAAATAATTTAAGGTGGTTTTAGCTGATGGCTTCAAGGTAAAGTCATGCCGATTAGCAGTCCGTGTAAAGTGATCTTTGTCAGGTCCAACGTAAGGCCGCGCAATGATTCGACCAACAGTATATTCAGGACCGTTAACTAAACTACGTGCATATTCACAAATCCGATATAATTCATCAACAGGAATTACATCTTCATGAGCGGCAATTTGTAAAACGGAATCACCAGAAGTATAGATGATTAAATCACCAGTCTTCATTTGTTGTTCGCCTAATTCAGCAATAATTTTGGTACCAGATTCTGGCCGGTTACCAATAATTTTTCGGCCGGAAAATTCAGCAATTTTATTCAATAAGTCATCTGGAAAACCATTCGGGAAGAAAGATAATTCTGTCATAACTGGTAATTGCATCATTTCCCAATGACCATCCATACTGTCTTTACCCACAGAAACTTCTTGCATATTACCGTAGTAACCAATTGGTTGCTCAGCTTTAGGCACACCTAAGATTGCTTCTTGACGTTGGTTAGAAAGGCCAAGCTTTTGTAAGTTAGGTAATTTCAATTTACCTTTGAAGTATTCACCGATGTGACCTAAGGTGTCTGAGCCAACGTCATCGAAGTTGGTGGCATCATGCGCTTCACCAGTACCAATGGAATCTAAAACAATACCAAAAATTCTCTTATAAGCCATTTTGTTCTCCTTTACTTTTTAGCGCCTTCTAAAATCTTAACAGTTGCACTAACACCTAAGCGACTAGCACCGGCTTCGATCATGCCCATAGCTTCTTCATAACTGTGGATGCCACCAGAAGCCTTCACGCCTAAACGATCGCCCACAGTTTCGCGCATTAATTTCACATCTGCTTCTTTAGCACCAGCAGAACTAAAACCAGTTGAAGTCTTAACAAAATCAGCTTGCGCTTGTTCTGATAATTGTGAAGCTTTGACGACTTGTTCGTCATTTAAGAATGATGTTTCGATGATGACTTTCAATAATTTGTTTTCAGCATGAACTGCTTCTGCAACGCTTTGAATATCAGCTTTGACAGCGTCGTAATTGCCGCCCACCAATTCACCAACATTGATGACCATGTCTAATTCATCAGCGCCATCTGCCATGGCGTGCTTTGCTTCAAAAACTTTGGTAGCTGTGCTGGTAGCGCCCAATGGGAAACCAACAACCACGCAAGTATTAATATCAGTATCAGCTAATTGTTCATGTACTAGTTTGGCCCAGTAAGCATTCACACAAACAGAAGCTGTTTGGTAATGTTTAGCTTCCTCGCAAGTCTTTAAAATGTCTTCTTTAGTAGCGTTTGGATTCAACAGTGTGTGATCCAAGTATTTAGCTAACTCCGCTTGATTAAGTTCTTTCATTGATTGAAACCCCTTTCTCTAATTCCAATTTAAATTATATAGTGTATTTGACAAATGTAAAGCTATTTTTTTGAAATTATGTTCAAATGACCATGTGTTTTAAGCAAAAAAAGGACTAATTCTGGTTACATATCAGAATTAGTCCTGCGTATAAAATTTTAGCTTGCTGTAATTTTTAAAGTTAGAAGCCACGATCCATGCGATAAAGTTCTTGGAAATGGTGGTTATTAGCGGCTAAATCTTTGGGATTACCTTGCATTTTAATTTGACCTTGGTCTAAAAAGACCACTTGGTCAACGTGATTAATGCCTTGTAAATGGTGGGTAACCCAAATGATGGTTTTGTCTTTTAAAACTTCAAAAATAGTTTTTAATAAATCATTTTCGGTAATGGGATCTAAACCAACCGTTGGTTCATCAAGTAGCACAATTGGCGCATCTTGCAATAAAATGCGGGCTAGCGTGATGCGTTGTTGTTCACCACCGGAAAAGCGTGCGCCCGCTTCGCGTACGGATGTTTCGTAGCCTTGGGGTAATTGCTCAATTAAATTAGTTAATTGAACAGCATCTAAGGCGGCTTTCACCTCAGCATCCGATTTTGTTTCGTTACCAAGGCGCACATTATTTAAGATAGATGTATTAAATAAAAATGGTTGTTGGTTGAGAAAAGAGAACAATTGCTTTTGTTCGTCTTGAAGGGCTCGCACATTGATCCCGTTTAAAGTAACTTGACCCTTTTGGGGAGTTAAGTCCCCGTTGATTAATTGTAGTAGGGTCGTTTTACCGGTACCACTAGGCCCAATTAAAGCCACCTTTTGTCCCCGCTGAATGGTTTGATTGAAGTCTGTCAAAAGGATCGGAGAATCTGCATCATATTCAAATTGCAAATTTTCTAATTTTAAAGTTTGAAAATCTGTCGCAGCTAATTTTTGTTGCGGTGGTAATTGTTGCAGGGTGGGATGAAGATTATTGAGACGTTTAATCGAATCTTTATAAACCGGATATTCTTCAAATCCCTGACTAATTGGCACAATGGCCTCACCAATTGGAGCAACTGCCAAGACAAAGGCTGCCGTGTAGTTAGCTCGCATTTGCGTATTAGTGAAGTGCAAATTGGTGAAAATAATCATGGCTAGAAAAATTAGTACTAGAATGACTTGCAGATAGAAATCCCGTTGCCAACGAAAATGTTTACTCTTTAATTTGGAACTGTTTAATTGCGCAATAGTCTGGGTAGTTGTTTGTTGAAAGTCTTGTTTGCGTCCAGATAAAATCCAATCATTAGCCCCCAAAATATTATCGGTTAACTGAGTATATAACTGATCAGTTAACGCTTTTTGGTGACTACGACGTGCGGCTTCAATTGCGGTTGAAGCTAAAGGTACAACCAAAATTTCGAGTAACAATAAAATGGCGGTGATAATGGCAAACCATAAGTCAAAATAGCCAATACCAATGGTGACAAAAATAGCTAAAAGGATCCCCACAACAGTGGGAAAAACCGTTCGCAGATACAGGTTTTGTAAATGATCAATATCTTCGGATAATAAGCCCAGCAGATTACCACTGCGATATTTTTCATTAAAGAAAGCCGCATCTTTTTCCACTGTTTTATACAGGCGAGTTCGCAAATCGGAGGTGACTTTTAAAACCCAATTATGACTTTTTAAACGTTCGAGATATTTAAAAGTCGGGCGGCCGATTCCAAAAGCACGTGTTAACAAAATGGCCGGATAGATCATTAAAATATTGTACGGATGAGTGGCCGAGCGATCAATGGTATAACCAGAGGCAAACATTAAGGCGCCACCACAGAAAATTGTCAGAAAGCCTAAGAATAAGGCTGTAGCTAAAAGAAATTTATATTGTTTCAGGTAAGGTTTAACCCAAGTATCGTGCTTCCACATTATAGATCACCTCGCATTTGGAAAGTTAGATCAGCAAAGGGGCCACTCGTTTCTTGTTGTAGTTGTTCAATTGGTCCTTGTTCCACAATTTGGCCGTGATCTAAGACAATGACATAGTCCATTTGTTGGAGCCAATGCAAACGATGCGTAGCAAAAATAACTAAGTGTTGGTCAAATAAAGGCAACATGGTTTGCTTGAGACGATATTCCGTTTCAATATCTAAATGGGCCGTTGGTTCATCTAACAGAATAATGCGGCGCTGTTGGGCCAAAAAGGCCCGTGCTAACATGATTCTTTGGGCTTGACCGCCGGAAATGCCCCGGCCGCCTTCACCAACAGGAGTATTTAATCCCTGCGGTAAACTCGCAATAAAGTCGGTTAAACCGGCCTGCTGGGATGCTAGTTGAACCTGTTCATCAGTGGCCTCAGGTTGATAAAAGCGAATATTGTTGGCAATTGTGTCACTAAACAAATACGGCTTTTGCGGTAAATAGGTGATTTGTTTTTGCCAATTAGTTTGGGACAAATGTGGTAAAGCTTGATCATTAAGCTGGATTTGTCCGTTATTCGGAGTGAGAAAACCACCTAAAGTATCTAAGAGGGTGGTTTTGCCAGCGCCAGATTTGCCGATAATGGCGATTTTTTGATAACCATGGAGGTTTAAATTAATGTCGTGGAGATTAACCAACTGGTTTTGGGTATCATATTGAAAGTTTAGATGGGACACTTTTAACGTGCTTTGTTCATTCCAAGTAAAGTTAGTTACGAGCTGTTGATCGCTGACCACGGGTTGATCTAATAATTCAGTGGCTGCAGTGAAGGCATTAGCCCCATCTAAGGTGGCATGATAATCATTGGAGAAATTTCGTAATGGTAAGAAGTACTCCGGTGCTAACACTAAGGTTACCAGGGCAGGGTATAACGGAATTGAGCCCTTGATTAAAGCTAAACCTAAAAAGACGGCTAATAAAGCAATGGAGAGCGTGGTAAACCAATCTAGAGCAAAAGTCGATAAAATAGCAATGCGCAAAGTACTCATTGTTTTTTTACGATAATTTTCACTAACGGTTTGGATATTATGCGCATAATCTTTACTTAAACCGAGCATTTTCAGGGTAGTCAAGCCGCGTAAAGCATCCAAAAAATGATTCGACAGCACCACATATTCATTATATTGCGCGTCAGCCTTGTCTTGAGCCGCGTAGCCTAAAATAATCATAAATAAAATAATGACAGGAAAAACTAACAGCAAAATAATTCCGGATGTCCGGTTTTGGAAAAAGATATAAATTAAGATAATCCATGGAATAATCATCATGTCCATAAACTTGGTCAAAATCAAATTAAAATAATTATTAACTTTATCCATTCCGTCGAGTGTTTCGGTGACTAAGTTGCCCGAACCGGCTGTAGAAATAAAGTCGGGCCCCGTTTGATAAATTTTGTCTAAAATATCTTGGCGTAAGTTTTCGGTTGTCTGAGTGGCAAAGTGATCTAGCAGAATATTCTTTAACCAGACCAGCAAGTGGCGAATTAAAAAGGCAATTACAAATCCGATTGTGGGCTTGAGTAATGCGTGTAAATGCAATTGCCGCCAAGAAAAAACTAAGGCCTGTGTGAGGAAGCTAGCTTGTAATAAAATCATAAATGCTTGCAAGACGGTTAGTCCTGCAAGCATTACGAATAGTGATTTAACTTTGGGTAATTTGAATAAACGTTTATCAATCATAAATTAATTGGTCGCTTTCCCAGATGGTACCCGTTGTTTAAAGATATAGTAAGACCAAGTAAAGTAGATTAAAACAATCGGCAGTAAAATGCAGACTACAATAGTCATAATCGTTAAAGCTGCGGGTGAAGAGGAAGCATTTTTAATTAAAATGCTATTGGCAGGGTTAGTCGCAATCATGACCCGTGGGAATAAACCGTTAAAGATTAAGATCACTACAAAGGCTAAGGATAAGCCACTGCCAAGTAAACTCCAGACTTCATGATCTTTGTACGTTCCCCAAGTCCCGATGATAGACATCAAAACGATGAGTAAGGTAATTAAAGTACTAGAAACAGGTTTATTAGTGAAGAAGTCTGTTTGGAAAATTACTAGTAAGGCAAAGACAACTTCACCAACGAACAAAATAGGATAGAGATAGCGATTAAGATTACGTGCCCGTTCTCTTAAAATGCCCGTTGTGGTTAGTCGTGTATAGTTTAAGCCGTGAATTAAAGACATTAAGACGCCTGCAATTCCACCAACTAATGATAACCAGTTAATAATATCAAAGAAACCAGCATGCATATCGCCTTGCGCATTGATTGGCACACCTTGAATCATACTGAAGAAAATAATACATAACATTAAAGGTGCGACTAAGCTACCAAAGACAAAGACGTTATACCAAAGGTGCCGCCCACGCTTGGTTTCGGCATGTTCCGCAAATTCAAAGGAAACACCCCGTAGAATTAATCCGACTAAGACTAATAAGAACATGATGTAATAGCCAGAGAACAAACTCGCATACCACATTGGAAATGAAGCAAACATGGCGCCACCGGCTGTAACCAGCCAAGTTTCATTGACTACCCAGTGGGGGCCAATAATGCGCAACATAGTTTGTTTTTCCTCATCAGTGCGCGCGATAATACCAGAAGCCATGCCCACACCAAAATCAAAACCTTCTAAGAAGAAAAAGCCAACAAAGAGCACACAGATTAAAATAAACCAAATAAATTGTAAGGCAGTCATTAGTCAAAGGCCTCCTTTGCAAAAGGATCCGCAGTTACAGTGTCTTGTTGTGTAGCACTAGGTCCATCAATTGCACTTAAACCATGATGCAATGTTTGCCGTGAGTAATAAATCATAACTCCACCCAAGACGGTAAACAAAACAAGATAAATAATATTACTAAATAATAACTCACCAGCTGTTGTTGATGGTGAAACAGCATCTGCAATAGTGTACAATCCATAAACAATCCATGGATAGCGACCTAATTCGGTAATTAACCAACCACAAGTATTGGCGATGAATGGACACCACATTACGAAACCTAAGATATATAAGAACCAACGTTGATTTTCAATCATGTCATGCTTTTTACGCATCAAGAACAAGCCAACGATGGAAACTAAAGCAAACAAAGCGCCAAAACCAGCCATGACCCGGAAACTCCAGAAAATAGCGGTCGTTGGAATATAGAAGTTTTTAATATTGCGAATACTCTTACTCTTATTATGAGCAAATTTTTGTTTTAATTCTTTGTTAATCGTGTTCATACCTTTAACGGAGCCTTCAGGCTTATGATAAGCTAATAAACTCAACATATAAGGTACGGAGATTTCGTGATTAACTTTATGATCTTTAGTATCAAAAGTAGCGACGATCTTCCAAGAAGCTGGGGAACTAGTATCTTTATATTCGCCTTCTGTAGCAGCAAATTTCATTGGTTGGTCTTGAATAATTTGTTGGGTTTGATAATCACCAGCAACCATGACGCCAATAGAAGCCACTAAACTGAACCATAAACCGAAATGTAAGGACTTTTTGAAGAAAGCACGATCTTTTTGCTTCCGAATTAAGCCCCAAGCACTCATTCCCACGATAACTAAAGCGGCAGTAGCAAAAGCACCTAAAATAACGTGGGGGAACACCCGCCACAATTGAGGATTACCAACAATACTACCAAAATCGGTCATTTGGGCATGATGCGTTTTACCGTTGATAGTAAAACCGGTAGGATGTTGCATAAAACTGTTAGCAGTTAAAATCCAAATAGCTGATAACATGGTACCAATGGAAGTCAACCAAATAAATAAGGCGTGAATTCCGGGCTTGAAACGATCCCAAGTAAACATCCAAACGCCAAGAAAAGTCGATTCCAAGAAAAAGGCCAATAAAGCTTCAATCGCCAGAGGAGCACCGAAAATATCGCCCATGAAGCGAGAATAGTTGGACCAATTCATTCCAAACTGGAATTCTTGGATTAACCCAGTCACAATGCCGACCGCAAAACTTAGCAAAAATATTTTGCCCCAGAATTGGGCCATTTTTTTATAAATTTCCTGCTTCTTAATTGCATAAATGGTTTCCATAATTGAAACTAAAAAGCCCATTCCAATTGAAAACGGTACAAAAAAGAAGTGGAAAATCGTTGTTATCGCAAATTGTAATCTTGCTAATGATAACAATGACAAACTCAAAGTTAACATGAATTTCACACTCCTTAAATTATGTAAAATTAATTACATTAATCCATAACTTACCAACTATTACTTTACCACAAAACGAACAAGAAAAACGCTTTTTTGGCTAAAAATGCTTTTTAAAATATCGCTTAAATAAAAATTAAAGCAGTCTTTTTTTAATTTTTTAAAACAAAAAAGAAACGACAACTTAGTTGTCGTTTCTTGGAGGAGTAAGGATGTGAATACAATTTATATGTTGTAGCAACCTATCGGTTATCTACACTAATAATAGTATTCATTAATTATGATGAAAATGTGAAGAAAAAGTGGTAAAAGTTAGTTTTTTGAAAATTAGGGTTTGTTTTTGGTTTTAAAGCGACGATGTTTATTGGTTGGAGCTGGTGGAACGGAGTTTTGGGTCGGTTGATAATAGTTATTAGCATAATTATTATCAAATGACGGATTAGGTTGTGGTGGTGCTGGGTTGGGGTTTTGTGCCATAGGATTAGCTTGATTGGGTGCAAAGTTTTGCTGTGGCTGATTGAATTGATTATTATTCATTTCAGGATTATTCATCGGTTGCGGTTGGTTAGGATTTTGATAGTTGTTCGGTGCCATTGGTGGCTGTTGAAAGTTAGGATTAGAATTTGGTTGATAATTATTGGGAGCTTGATAGTTATTATTGACCGGTTGTTGATAATTATTCGGCATTTGCTGCTGATTGTTGACAAAATTATTTTGATCCGTGTAACCGTTATTCGTAGGATTTTGATAATTGTTATTATTGTTATCGTAAGAACTATTGCTATAAGCATTACCGTATTCATCAACGGCTGGTGTAAAGAAGAAGCGAACGATCAGATTGGCAATGACCATGACCGTCCCAATGCCAATACCAACCCAAGACCAAATCATAATCCCAGGAAAACTTAAAGCATTAAAAATGCCCATCACGCCACCTAAAATGAGAATAATAAAGCTGGTAATAGCTGGTACAATGCTGGTACTAGCATTGCAAACAATGTAAATAATTCCAGCAATTAAATATGATAAGGCTACTAGGACACTAGCGGTACTACCTAAGTCAGCGTAACCCATTAATGCTTGAATAAAACTATCAAATTTAAATTGAATCACAATTACAATGGCTAAGATAATGGTAATAATCCCGGTAATTAGCCTTGCTATTTTCATAAGAAAAAAACCTCCAGCATAATTTAAACATTGAATAAGAGTTAGAACTAATAAGAATTTTATCTAAATTAGAACAAAGTCAATATAGAATAGTTCAAAATTTTATTGCCTTTTTTAAAACTAATACAAATACTCTAAGTTTTTTGTTTGAATTAGATCAACTTGTTGTACTTGTTTAGTTTAGCTAATTGCATTTTACCGCAAACTGTGGTTTGAAACCAATAATTTATTAATAAACTATTCTGTTGTACAATGAAAAAAATTGAGGTGATTAAATGAAAATTGGACTTGTAGGTGCTGGCCGAATTGGCAGTGCGATGATTAAAGGATTATTGAAAGCGGGCATTAGTCCCCAACAGATTATCGTTAAGGGTGGACGGCACCAAACGGCAGCTAAGTTAATTGCGCAGTATCAGTTGGGAGCAGCGCAAAGTGTATCGGAATTGTTGGATTGTGAAGTTATTTTATTAGCGATTCCAGCACCAGCGGTGCCAGCAGTGATTCAAGAGTTAAGTCAAGATTATGAGGGAATGATTGTTTCAGTTTCTGGTGGTGATTTAACACAAATTAATCAATCATTAACTGGGGCAGCTGGTTTTGCCAAGGCAGTACCTAATACGGCAGTGGAAATTGCCCAGGGAATAATTGCTGTGAGCTTTCAAAAACAAGAAACGGCGGCTCATCAAGAACTGGTGACCAATTTATTTAACAAACTAGGTCAAGTGTACGTAGTTCCTGAACAGCAGTTGAGTATTTATGGTACGATTGCCGGTTGTACACCAGCATTAATGGCGGTAATGATGGATGCTTTAAGTGATGCTGGAGTGTATTACGGCATGAAACGTGAAGATAGTCATCAAATTATCTTACAGATGCTGCAAGGCACAGTCCAATTAGTGCAAAATCAGCAACTAGACTTTGAAGCTTTAAAGGATTACTCAGCTACTCCTGGTGGTTCCACGATTCGCGGAGTGGCCGCTTTAGAAGAAAACGGCTTTCGCGGAGCTTTGATTAAAGCGATTAAGGCTTGCGAAGAAGGTTAGTGTTTGAACAAATCTTATATTTATAAAAAAAGAGGTTGGATTTTAAATTTCCAACCTCTTTTTTACATACAATTAACAACTATTATTCTGATCTTAAGGCCGTGGCCGCATCTTTTTTGGAAGCCATGCGGGCCGGAATATGACCACCTAAGACAGTTAAGATGGTGCTGACAATAATTAAGACAATCGCATGGAGCGGATTTAATTTAGCAACGTGACTTAAACCGGTCATATTTTCTAAAATAACGTTGGCAGGGAAAGTTAAGAGCCAAGCAATGATAACACCTAAAATTCCGGAACCAATGCCTAAAATAGTAGTTTCAGCATCAAAAACGCGCGTAATATCTTTCTTACGAGCTCCTAAAGCTCTTAAAACTCCAATTTCTTTGGTTCGTTCAATAACGGAAGTATAAGTGATGATGGCAATCATAATCATGGAAGTAACTAAGGAAATGGCCGCAAATCCGATTAACACGTAAGTGATAGCGTCCATTAAACCACCGGTAATGCTGGTGATGTTGCCCGCTAAGTCTACATACATAACTTGATTAGCTTTACTCTTATGCTTATTATATTTGTCTAAATAAGCGGTGATTTTGTTTTTCTCTTTAAAGTTATTGGGATAAATTTGAATCGAATTAGGCGTATCGGTAGCTCCCAGAGCAGTCAGAGTTAAAGCACCTTCCATACCTTTTAATGGCGTACCGGTGATCACATTATTCTTACTCTGCTTTTGAGCTAGCGCAATGTGCGAATTCTTATTGATGTTAATGACTTCTTTAGTCAAACGGTCAGAATAGGCAATTCCACTCGATAATAAACCGTCAGAATTTTTAGAAGTAGTTCGTAAAATACCGACAATCTTCAAGTTAATAGTGTCATGAGCCGTGGCCATTTGGCTGTAATCTTTACTAGGGACAAAGTTGCCAGTTGGTAATTGCTGGTAAAAATTGTTATTCGCAATGACTTGAATGTTAGTATTCAATAATTGTTGTGGTTGAATGTGCTGTTGATCTTTGAATGAAAAACCAAGATTTTTCAACGCATCTAAGTTCAGATTATTTTTCTTATCAGTAATCAGAACAATTTCGTGATTATTGGTAGGGTATTTACCAGCTAAAACGCGATAATTTTTCTTGAGGAAACTTTGTTGATTATTGCGATCAACGGGGTAAACACTGCCACCAATACCTAAGTTAGAAGTAACCATGCTTTGCGCATTGCTAGATTCGGAACTGCTGATATTAGTTGTGGCAAAAGATACCGGCCGGTATTGGCCGTGCACTTTGCGAATTAAATTTAAGCCGGTCGTATAGGTATAAGCAATATTTTTACTATCAGACTTTTTGATCTTGCGAATATAATTTAAATATTTGGGCGTGATTTTATTCAAATGTTGGGCAGAAGTTAACTGATTAGCTTGTGCTTTCAGCTGTTTGCCTGAAGCAAACTTTTGACTACCAGTGCTACCAGAACTGTCGCTTTTTTGCATTTGCTTTTGATCCGCTGTAACTTGCGAAATGGTAATTGGAAATTGCGATAAAGTTTCCGATTGGGTGGCGTCGATTTGTTTTTGAAAACCATTCGATAAAGCTAACACGACACCAATACTAATAATACCGATACTGGACGCCAAAATAGTAAGGAAAGTGCGGCCTTTTTTAGTTTTGATATTGGTAAATGATAGTTTTAACGCCGTCCAAAAACTCATCTTAGTACGTACGGGATTAAAGTGTGGTTGTTCATCCGGTTCTTGATAAGGATTAGAATCGTTTTGAATTTGACCATCAGAAAATTCAATAATGCGATCAGAATATTGGTGTGCCAAATCGGGATTATGCGTCACCATAATGACTAATCGTTCTTTGGATAAGTCTTGAATTAACTGCATAATTTCGTTACTGGTCTTAGTATCTAAGGCCCCCGTTGGTTCATCAGCTAATAAAATCTGGGGATCATTCGCCAGGGCCCGCGCAATGGCAACACGTTGTAATTGTCCACCAGATAATTGACTGGGCTTTTTAGATAGATGTTCTTTTAAGCCGACACGTTCCAATGCTTGTTGGGCTTTTTGTTTCTTTTCAGCGTTCGAAACGCCACTCAAAGTCATTCCTAAACTGACGTTATCTAAAATACTTAAATGACTGATGATGTTGTAATTCTGAAAAATAAAACCGACGGTATTATTACGATAAGCATCCCAATCATCTTCTTTAAAAGTTTTGGTTGACTTACCGTCAATAATTAAGTCACCAGAATCGTAATGATCAAGGCCACCGATAATGTTTAGCATCGTGGTTTTACCGGAACCGGAAGGTCCGAGGATTGAAACAAATTCTTTAGAACGAAAGGCAACAGAGACATCATCTAATGCTTTGGTGGTCGTATCGCCGACTGTGAAGTACTTTTTAATATGTTGCAGTTTCAGCATGGTTCTCTCCTAATTTAAAAGATTCATTAATTATGAGCTCATTTTAACGCTTTTTGAAAATGAAAACTATCATGTTTTTAATTAAAAAGAAATAATCAAAAAAACTTTCAATTCACCAGCAAGTAAATTACTCGTGAATTGAAAGTTAATCTAGATTTTTAGTTGAAAGTAATTATTCAGTTATTGTATGAAGTGTTTAATCCCACCAAAGCTTGATTAAGCCTTGAGTGCCTAAATCACCATCGTGCTTTTGGTCAACTAGTTGTTCGTATAGTTCTTTGGCTTGTTTAGTGGCAGGCAAATTCAAGTGCATTTCGTCAGCAGTGTCTAACGCAATCCGCAAATCTTTTAAGAAATGTTTACTGAAAAAGCCTGGAGTATAATCGCCTTTTAATACCCGAGGACCATAGTTTTCTAGACTCCAATTAGCTGCACTACCACCACTGACTGTTTTGAGCACGTCTTGTAAATCCAAGCCCGCGGCTTTAGCGTAAACAAACATTTCAGTCATACCAGTCATGGTACCGGCAATCATAATTTGGTTAGCCATCTTGGTATTTTGCCCGGCTCCTGCCGGACCAAACAGGTTAACTTGACCGCTAAAATCAGGGAATAAAGCCTTAATTTGGTCATAGACTTCGCGGCGGCCACCAACCATCACGGTTAAAGTCCCATTTTTGGCACCAATATCGCCACCAGAAACGGGGGCGTCTAAAACTTTCGCGCCCAATTTTTCGCCGCTAGCTGCCAGTTTTTGTGCTAACTGCGGTTTTGAAGTTGTTAAATCAATTAAGAATTTATCATGGACATCAGCACTAAAAATGCCGTTATCGCCGTAATAAACCTGCTCAACATCTTGAGGAAAACCGACCATAGTCAAAATGACGTCGCTTTGTTCAACGACTTTTTGGGGATTATCTTCCCAAGTAGCGCCCTGTTGTACGAGATTGTCAGTTTTAGATTTTGTACGATTGTACACCCAAAGTTGATGGCCCGCTTTTAAAAGATTCACAGCAACTGCATTTCCCATTACGCCTGTACCGATCAAACCAATTTTCATTTCTATGACCTCCAAACGAAAAACTACGAATTAGTAACTTGTGTGGTGCGTTTCTGCAGGTTAGTACCAACTAGTACTATGATAATTATAACGCTTAAAGCGATCATGGATTCAAAAGTTCCAATTAAATGATTAGGATTGAATAGTGGTGCCGTGTATTTGAAGAACCAGACAGAAAATGAAAAGCCTAAACTAGTTAAAGCAGAGAATGAACCCATGACAATGGGATAAACTTTAGCTGTGGCTAAATTGGATAATAAAAAAGGCACAGTAATCAAAGTAACTGAAGCACAAGTTCCAATTAGAAAAGCGCCTAATGCACTACTCCAAAACGCATGGGAGAAAATAAATAATGCTGCCCCAATGGCTGCAGAACCAAAGCCGGCTGCCAATAAATAATTACCAAAAACCTTGCGGTAAAGACTAATAAATAACCCCGCCACAATAGAAGCTGCGCGGACAAACAAGAGGGCTTGACCGGAAGTGCTAGGACCACCAATGTGATAAGTGTGTAGGTAAATGGCCATTTTATTGGACATTACAGCGGCTAAGACTTCCACAAACGTAGAAATGACTACTAAACCAATAATTAAGCCCCAATGATTTTTCGCAGCATAAGTTTCATTAACAGCTTGATCTTCACTAGGCTTAACGTTCGGAATAAAGATTAAAGCTAAAATCAATGCGATAACCGTGATGAAGTAAATGTAATAGTTATGAACCCAGCTAATGTTGGCTAAATAGCCGCCAACCACGATCCAGACCATAGCAAAACCATCTTCTAACGCGACATTGAAGCCAAATTGAGTTGACCGTCGTTCACCTTGGTAATTGGCTGCAGATAAACTAGGCAAAACAGTTGTAATCGCGCCACTACCTAAGCCGACAATCAAAGCAAAAAAGATTAGTTGGTTGACACTTTGGTGAATGAAGATAGGTAGTAAGCCACCAGCGGCTAATAAAGCTAGGCCAATAGCGGCTGCATATTTGTAAGTGATTTTGGTTAAAATAAAACCAAAAATAAAAGAGGCCAGCATGGATGCTACATCACCGATAGACGCAATGGATTCAACTTGAGTCGCATCAGCGTTGGGAAAAGCTTGTTGAATTTTGACGATGGACGGGGCCATGATGGAATCCAAGCGCGTCACCGTGGTGAGAGCAATAATACCGACTAAAGTAGAAATTTGTACTTTACGAGTATTCAAAAAATGTTCCTCCTGAAAATAATTTGTTGCTGTTCAATTATGATCTAGTTAAATCTCAAAGCTGTTGGAGCTGGGTAGTTAAGTATTAAGTAGGTACTGGGCGAGATTTTGGATTGAATTTTCACCGCAACATAAAAAAAGCTACTCTCTTTTAATGAGAGTAGCCAGAAATTTGCTCATGAAGTTCTTAATTATTGTCATTACCAAAAATAGCTAACAGATTCATTAGTAAATTGATAAAATCTAAGACTAAATTCACGGAAGCGACTAAAGCTAAGGCGCCTAAGTTTTGGCCTTGACTATTGGCATAAATCCGTTTGAGGTCTTGGGAATCAAAGGCAATATAGCCCATGAAAATAACAATCGTTAAGATATTAATGACTAAAGCAATCATTGGACTCTTAAAAAGAAAGACATCTAATAAGGAAACCACTAAGATAGCAACTAAGCCAATTAATAAAGTCCGACTCCAAGACGATAAATCGGTTTTGGTGAAATAACCATAACCGGCCATTACGAAAAAGACAACGGAAGTCAAAATTAAAGCTTGGGCAATACTTTTAGCGGAATAACTAAAAAATAATGGTACTCCTAAAAATGAAAAAACAAATAAAAAGGCGAGGTAACAGACAAACGTCATTAAATAAGAACTTTGCGCAAAACGTTGACACATGGTTAATAAAATCATGGACAAACCCACAATGATAATGGTTGATAATAACCAATGTTGTGCGCCCCACATGATGATGGGCATGGTGAAAGCTTGATTTTTAGCAAGAGCAAAAGCTGCCATTAACCAAAAAACAATGCCTAAACCAGTATATAGATAAACTAAGGAAGTAAAACGGCTTAAACCAGTTGCTTGGGATTCTTCATAAGTTTGCATAAATAACCTCCATTATTAATTGATTAAAACATACTGGATACTTAAGATAAAGTCAAATGCTTATGACGCCAGGTGATTGGTAGATGTTAATTTAATCTGGTAGCTGGTAAACTAAACGCAGATTGAATTAAATAAATTGTAATTGTTGAAGGAGAGAAATCGTGAAGTATTCGTTAAAAGCTTTAGTTTCCACAGCGCTGATGACGACAATTATTATCGTTTTGGGATTATTTCCGGGAATTCCGTTGGGTTTTATCCCGGTGACTATTGTATTGCAAAATTTAGGCGTGATGCTGGCAGGGGAGTTGTTAGGCCCTAAAGCAGGGACAGCGGCCGTAGGATTATTCTTATTATTAGTGGCGCTAGGTTTTCCCTTTTTATCAGGTGGACGTGGTGGAATAATTAGTTTCATTGGACCAACGGGAGGTTACTTAGTTGCTTGGCTATTTGTTCCATTATTGGTCGGCAGTACTTTAAAGCGCACGTTATTTTCTACCAAATGGTGGACGGAATTTTTGGTGGTCTGGTTGCTGGGCGTTGTTGGCGTTAATTTAGTTGGCGCTAGCTGGTTAGCAATTCAAAGTCATTTAGCCTGGAGTAAAGCAGTAGTTTCGAGTTTGGCGTTTATTCCGGGAGATACACTCAAAGCGATCGTAGCAGTTTTTTGTGCCCGTAGATTACGGCCATTGTTGCATTAACGGAAAAATCTAGTAATTAATTTGTTAACAAAAAGAGACTGGTCTTTAGCAACGAGTTACTGATCGAATTGTCAAGAATGTCATCAGTAAGCTGCTATGGCCAGTCTATTAAATTATTATTAGTAATAATTATTTTTCACTTGAAACGTCAATCTCCTCTAGCGGGATAATCTTAGTGTGGTGTTTCCATTTGTAACCAAAATATAAGATTAGAACTAATGGAATGCCAATATAAGTAATTCCAATTTGCTGCCAATCCCAATGTACAAAGGCATCAATATTTTGTCCACCGATGACTAGGATACACAAAATTAAAGCAATAATTGGTCCTAAAGGAAATAACTTAGCGTGGTATTTGAGTTCACTTAAATCATGACCTTGTAGCACAAAGGCTCTCCGGAAACGATAATGACTTAAGGCAATGCCAACCCAAGCGATGAAGCCGGTTAAGCCAGAAGCGGCCACTAACCACATATAAATCTTTTGCCCAAAGATGCTGGTTGCGAAAGTTAATAAAGAAATTAACATAGTAGCGCTTAAAGCCAGTAAAGGAATACCATGTTTGGTTGTTTTGCCAAACGCTTTAGGAGCGTAATTTTCGTGTGCTAAGGCATATAACATTCTTGTCGAAGCATAAGCACCAGAATTAGCTGAGGAAAGTACGGCTGTTAAAACAATGGCATTCATTAAGCTGGCGGCAAAAGCTAGTCCAGCACGTTTAAAGACTAGGGTAAATGGCGAAACAGCAATATTACCATTAGCCGCACTCAATAAATTCTTGCTGGTGTAAGGAATTAAAGCAGCAATCACAAAGATAGATAAAATGTAAAATAATAAAATCCGCCAAAAGACTTCTTTAATGGCCTTCGGTACTGCATGTTCTGGATCTTCTGATTCCCCCGCGGTTACACCAACTAATTCAGTTCCTTGGAAGGAAAAGCCGGCAATTAAGAAGACATTTAAGATGGCTGGAAAGCCGCCAACAAAGGGGGCCTTTTTATAAGTGAAGTTCTTTAAACCAGCAGCCGGATGATACATAATTCCTAAAATCATGGCAAAGCCAATGATTAAGAAGACGATAACCGTCACCACTTTAATTAAAGATAACCAATATTCGGTTTCACCGAAGGTAGAAACGGTTAAAGCATTAATCAAAAAGATCACGACTAAAATGAGTAAACTCCAAATCCAACCGGGAGTATGGGGCAACCAGTATTGAATCAATAATGCAGCTGTCGAGATATCAATCGCAACAGTAATAGCCCAGTTGAACCAGTAATTCCACCCCATCGCAAAGCCTAGTGCGGGGTCAACATATTTAGCATTATAGGTAGCAAAAGAACCCGAAACGGGTAAATGAGTGGCTAATTCACCTAAACTAGTCATTAAAAAGTAAACCATGATCCCCATGGCCAGATAGGCGATTAAGCCGCCCCCCGGGCCAGCTTTAGAAATTGTCGAACCTGAGGTCATGAATAAACCAGTTCCAATACAACCGCCTAAAGCGATCATGGAAACATGGCGGTTTTTAAGATTGCGTTGTACGTGATCTTGTGAACCTTTTTCTGCCATAAAAAAATCCTCCTAAGTGAGAAGGACTCTAAAAACGATTAAAGCCTCTTTACGAAAATCGTAAAGAGGCTACTAGTATAAAATCGTAGATAGCGCCCCGCAATTGTTATTAATTGCGACAGTCTCAGACTTATTCAATCTGAACCCAACAGTGAATAAATGAAGTTAAACACCATTTCGGCTAAAAGTCCTTTCACGTTCAGGCTTAGATTCTTCATAATCGACTGAACGTTACTCTTAAATTTAGCAACCTCTTCTTTGATTGTTTGCTTTATAATTTTAGCGCAAATTGTTGGAAAGTCAAGCCAACTTAAAGCAAGTAGTGGTAATTGGTGAAAAGTCAATTAATCCAAAATGGTTCGGTTAAAAAGAACTCATTTGAATAAGCTTTAACCGGCTAATTTAACAATTGGTATAGTTTTGGCAGCTGCTAAGCTTTAATTGCTCGCAAGTCTAGCTAGTTTTTTGAAAAATGGTATACTTATTATTGATTTTAATCTAGTAACCAAGAATTGATTTTGATGATTGGGGTAGGGAGAAAACATTGCGTAAAAGTAAAGCTTATAAAATTGCCATTCGGGCGATTTTGATTGCCATTATTTTGATTCAATCAATGACGCCATTTTTAGGTTATATTCCTTTAGGGGTACTTAATGTTACAATTATTCATATCACAGTTATTGTGGCAGCAATTGTGTTAGGCCCCAACGATGGAGCTTTGATTGGTTTTATTTGGGGGTTAGGTTCATTAATACGTGCTTATGCAGCGCCGTCTAGTATTTTGGACACGATTGTGTTTACCAATCCGGTGATCTCGGTCTTGCCACGGATTTTAGTTGGCTACTTTGCTGGTTGGGTTTACCGCTGGTTATCTAATAAGCTGAAAAGTAAAACGCCAGCAATGGTGGTCGCTGCTGCTATTGGAGCATTAACCAATACATTATTAGTTTTAGGTTTAATGCGGATTCTTTATGCTTCAGCGATGGCGGCATCTTATAAAGTGCCGGTTAAAGGATTAAATTGGGCAATCATGGGAGTCGTTGGCAGTAATGGGGTGCCAGAATTATTGGCGGCGGTGATCATTGTACCGATTATTTCCTTAGCTATTTTTAAAGCTAATAAGTTTTTGGAGCGCTAATCCAGCAAGTATCGGGGTTATAAAGAACAATTAATGTATTGCTAATAAGATTATTGTTCCCATTTTCTTCAGTCAACCAATAATTAACTCACAGCTGCCTATTCAACAATAAGGGGGAAATTTGTGTCATTATTTTTTACATGCTTGTTGTTAATTAGTGCAACTATTGCAGCTAATATCATTTATTCACTTTATCCAAAAATTCCGTTAGCTTTTTATCAAATTGCCACGGGTTTTGCTTTGTCTTGGCTACCGGAATTTACACACTTTAATTTAAAACCCGGAATTTTCTTTTTGATTATTATTGCACCACTCATGTTTAATGATGGTCAGAATACAGACTTTCATAGTTTAAAAAGTAATTTTCGTAATGTGTTGTCATTAGCGATTGTACTAGCCATTTTAACGATTGTTGTGGGCGGCTTTTTCATTCACTGGCTGTGGGATGCTTTACCATTAAGTTTGGCTTTAGCTTTAACAGCTATTGTGGCGCCTACCGATGCAGTGGCGGTTTCTTCCATCACTGCCGATATTGAAGTGCCAGAATCTTTAATGCAGAATTTAGAAAATGAATCGTTATTTAACGATGCCTCGGGCTTAGTGGCTTTAAATTTGGCGCTCGCAGCGTTTGTCACCGGAAAATTTAGTATTTGGCATAGCGTTGGGACTTTTTTGACGACTTTTGTCGGTGGAGTTATTGTGGGCATTTTGTTAGGATTAGTACTCGTTAGTATCCAAATTGTTTTTCAACGCCGTTTATTTGATGCGACTGCGATTACAGTTCCCTTTAATGTCTTGGCACCATTTATTGTTTATTTAGTGGCCGAAGAATTTCATCTGTCAGGTATTTTAGCCGCCGTTGCTGCGGGGGTAGTGTTTGGTATTTATAAACGTCAGCTACGCTTGACCTCATCATCGAATCAAGTGGTTTTATCATCAACTTGGGATATTATATCTAATTTATTAAATGGGTTTGTCTTTGTCTTATTGGGAATTAGTTTGCCCCGCAATTTGCTAGCCATCGTCGATTATAATAATTTACATTTTTCCACATTGTTGTTATTGGCAAGTGGTTTGTATTTGTTGATGTTAGCCTTGCGGTTTTTATGGGTGTACTGGCGCTGGATCAAATTACCGGATACAGGTCAAAGCTTGGAAAAAACCAGTCTGATCATTGCTTTGAGTGGAATTCACGGCACAATTACTTTAGCAATGGCATTTTCGTTACCCATTATGCAACATGGTAAGTTGATTCCCTTTCGAACAGATCTGATTTTTGTGGCCGAAATTATTATCTTGTTGAGTCTAGTTGTGCCCACTTTGTTGTTACCACGACTCTTACCGGCCAAGGTCAGTCCATTTACGATTAACGAATTTACTGACCAACTAGTAAAATTGGTTAACTACGCGATTCAGGAGTTACGTGAAAATAATGACCAAAATCCACTAGCACTCAGCCATGTCATTACATTATTGAATAGCCAAAAATTAGATAATGCCCGAGCTAACCCTAAGCAAGTACGAAATTTATTAGAAAAAACCGAAAGTATTGAATTTACAGCAATCGATCACTTTGTGCAAAATAATGAAGATATCGATTCTAAGATTGTTTGGCAATACAATCGCCAACAGATATTGCAAATGCGCAAAATTATTACCAATCCATTAATTCAGTTGAAGATGTGGTGTAAGCTAGTGGTTTTGCGCTGGCGGATTCGGCGGTTAAGAAGAAAACGAGCAGTGCAGTTGTCTAAAAAAGACCGTAAAGCGTTGGCTTATAATAAGGAGCAGTTGCGTAAATTGGAGAATGTCGGTTATCAGGCTGTCAGTCAATATTTAAAGCAATTACGTGATCCAGAAAATATTGCCGAAGTTAATTTAGTGCAACATTATTATGCTTATCGGCATCAGCGCTTCAGTAACAATGAAACGGATGAAACCCAAGAACGTGATTTGATTATTATTGCTTTTCAATATGAATATGAATTTGTGCAACAAGAACTCCGCAAGCATCAGTTAGCTCCGGAGCTAGTTACGGCTTTAAATGAGAAAATTTCCACGGACCAATTTGTCTATATGATGTCTGATAATTAAATAACAAGTTGACTGCTAATCGCGGCTAATTTTGAAGCACAATTAAAAACGGTTCATCGCCAGTTAAACAAGTGATGAACCGTTTTTTTAATTAGTAATAGATGCTTAATTTAATAAACCGGGCGGTCTGCACCTTGAGTGTCCGGATCAGCGATACCAATACTTTCGTAACTATATTGCTTTGGATCGGCAATTATTTTTAAAATTGCGTCCGCAATACTTTGACGTGAGCCTGAAACACCTAAATAAGGTTGCGCTTGAGTCGTAATTTGATACTTGATTGCGGGGCGGTCGTTTAACCAAGGTAAACGCAATGTTGTGTAATTTAAACCAGATTCTTTGAGGATTTGGTCGCTCTGTCTAGCAGATGGTAAACCGCGTCCAATATATTCAGCGTTCCAGCGGCCAAATTCACCGCCAACTTCGTGATATAATCCCAGCACATTGGCAAACAGTACCCGGTTAACCCCCTGCTGTTTCATAGCAGTAACTACGTTTTGGGTGATGCGATTTTTTGAATCGTGATCAACGACGGCTACAAAGACTAAAGCTTGGTCTATCATGGCTTGGTTTACTGCCACCTCATCTAATAAATCGCCTTCGATTAAAGTTACCCGGGAATTATTTTGGTAGCGGTCTAGACGCTGTTTGTTTCTTAAAAATAAAGTTAAATGAATATTTTGAAATTGTTGTTCGGACAGAATTCGTTCTTCAACAATCCGTGCGATCTGCCCGTTGGCTGCCATAATTAAAATATTAGTCATTTGCTAAAACCTTCTTTATTACAAATTTTAGTGGCAGTGTACACCTTGGAGTCGACTCTAAGACAAGATTAATTCAGTCTGTTTTTTAGAAAAAGATTATAATCAAGTTGAAAAATATAATATTGGAGGATTGCAAAATGGCTTATTTTAAGGGTATTTCACATGTTGGTATCACTACGCAAGATTTTGACCAGAGTGTTGACTTGTATGAAAAATTAGGTTTTCAGTTAATTAATCAAGAAGACAATCAAGGCAGTAAAGTCGGTTTCTTGCAACTAAATGACTTGCTGATTGAATTATATGAAGCACCGATTAATCCTGTGAATGGTGCAATTAATCACCTGGCATTAGATACCGATGACATTCAAGCAGCCTATGATTATGTGCACCAATTGGGTTTTGAATTTATTGATGACCAGGTGATGCATTTACCATTTTGGGAACATGGAATTAGTTATTTTAATTTTTACGGTCCGAACCATGAAATTATTGAAGTTTGTCAGAGAAATCAAAAATAAACAAAAAATGCAGTTTACAAATGTTTTGTAAACTGCATTTTTAATAGAAATATTATTCAACTTCAGAAAATTGTTTGATCAAAGTCTGCAGTGAAGGCTGACTTGTTGCTGAGACATCGTAAAGTTTACGATAATGATCAATTGTAGGTTGATCAAATAGATCTTCATTGACGGGAACAAAACTGGTATCAATTGGATCAATATTTTGAATCTTTGCATCTAACACAATAGGTAGATGATTACCTTGCTTTTGTAATTCATCAATTTGTTGCATGGCTTGCTGTAATTCACTTAAGTTCTGCACGGTAAAACCGTGAGCGCCCATGGCTGTGGCCACTTGTCCCCAATCAGCCCCTAATAAGTTGATGCCATACATGGATTGTTGATTTTGAATTTTTTCATGTTCGATATAACCAAAGGAATTATTTTCCAAAACGACATTGATGACTGGTAATTGATATTTGACCTCGGTTAATAAATCAGGCATGACCATTGCAAAGCCACCGTCGCCAGAAATACTCCAAACTTGTTGGTTAGGGTAATTCAATTGGGCGGCTAAGCCTGCGGGTAAGCCAAAGCCCATGGTCCCATACCAGGGGGACATGGTAAATGATTGGTCTTGATTAAATGGTAATTGGCGAATAGACCATTCTGTATTATTACCAACATCTAAACCATAAACGGCATTGTTCGTACTGTGTTCTTTAATGGCTTGAATCACACCTTCAGCTCGCAAGCCGTCTTTGTCATCTTGGGCGCATTGCAGTAACCATTGATCCCAATTAGCTTTGTTTTGCTTAGCTGCTTTGACAAACGGAGTTTCAGGTCGTTGATAGCCACTAGCTAATAACGCTTTGAAAAATTCGGCACTATCAGCTAAAACGGTCACGCTGGCATCGTATTGTTTGCCCAAATCGGCTAAATTATTATTCACTTGAATAAATTTGACAGAATCGGGTAAAAAGCGCGCAAACGGATAATTGGAACCAACAAAGATAACTAAATCGCTCGCGTTAGTAACTTCAAAGCCAGGTTTGGTCCCTAATCGACCCCGTGAACCCATGAAGTTGGGATGGTCAGTTGGAATAACGCCAGTTGCAGGAACGGTGGTTAAGACGGGTAAGTTTAATTGTTCCACGACTTGTACTGCCAGTTCTCTTGTTCCCTTGGTGCCTTGACCTAGCCACAAAACGGGCCGTTGCGCTTCTTTTAAAGCTGTAATAACCTGTTGGATCTCCGTTGCAGTTGGCTTTAATAAATTAGCCGGTTTGTGGGCAATGGCAGCTGTTTGGAAACCTTGAAAATCAATTTCTTGGCCTGATAAATCATCCGGTAAAATGACAACGGAAACTGATTTAGTAGCATAAGCATGACGAATAGCTTCGTCTACTAAGTAAGGAATCTGTTCAGCTGTAGTAGCTTGCTTATGAAATTCTGCTACGTCGGCAAAGATGGGATCTTCATTCATTTCTTGGAAAAAGTTCGTATTCATAATGCCAGTGGCTGATTGACCGACGAGTGCTAAAACGGGGACATGATCCATCTTGGCATCATATAAGCCATTCAACAGGTGGACACCACCGGGACCAGCAGAAGCAAAACTAACGCCAATTTTACCAGTCAACTTAGCATCAGCGGTGGCTGCTAAAGCACCAATCTCTTCATGACGGACTTGAATGTACTTGAGCTGTTCACGTTCTTGATATAAACCTTCTACGGCATTATTGATTGAGTCAGCCGGAATACCATATAAATGATCAATGTTCCATTTGACTAAGACTTGAGCCAAAGCACGACCTGCAGTCATCTTGGTCATAAAATCACTCCTTAATTTGCGATTATTTAATTTTTAACAAGAAAAATCATGTTTTATGGTTTCATATATAGATTATTATACGGTCTTGAGGCGGTGACTGTTAATTATTTAGCTCAGCCGGTGCATGATGCTGCTGATAATTAGTGATGATTAATTGTACTAAACCTTGGGCAACGTTAGTATTTTTGAGTAAGGGACCGTGCGCATAGCTACCAATTGTATTTTTATAAATCATGCCTTCGACACCATCATCTGGATTATTGCCGTAACCTTCAATCATTTTGCCAAACGGTTTTAACTGCTTGGAATCATCAAAGAAAGTTTGCCCACTGTGATTTTCAAATGCATGAACTTCACCAAATTTGGTGGTGAAATGCGTATCACCAATCATTCGTTTTTGAGGATTAAAAACGGTGTGAAAGGGGAGAATGTCCAAACATTGAATGGTTTGCCCGCCACTCGTTTGATAATAGGAGCCCAAGAATTGATAGCCGCCACAAATTCCGAGCATGGGGCGATTGTCTTCAATGTAGTCGGTAATGGTTTGTTTGTGGCGTAAAATATCGTGCGCTACCACCGATTGCTCAAAATCTTGCCCACCACCAAAGAACAAAAAATCGTAGTCTAAGGCATTGAAGTCATCATTTAAGCTAATATTGGTTACGGTGCAATCAAAATTTTGCTGCTTTAAAAAATAACGTAAAATTTTGACATCGCCCGAATCACCGTAGGTGTTCATTAAATCTTCATATAAATAAGCAATTTTAACTGGTTGCATTCTTAGAATTTCCTCATTAAACTATTTACTATTAATCTCCAATAGTTTAAACTGTCTGATAAGAAAAGTCTAGGAGTGATCAACTTGCAAGCAATTGACCAACAACAATTACAGCGATTTCATCAAGATTTAAAACAACAACCAGCTGCGGCAATTAAAGGAGCTTTAGTGCAGAATAATGGGTTTAATAAAGCCACCCAAAATCAAGCACAGTTGCGGCAGTTAAACCCAGAATTTAATGTTGAAGTAGCCACTGGTAAAGTCTCGAATCAAAAAAAGTCTGGGCGCTGTTGGCTATTTTCAACGCTCACAACTTTGCGCACGAAGTTTGCGACGAAATATCAAATTAAAGATTTTGAATTATCTCAGAATTACCTGTCTTTTTATGACCGCTTGGAAAAAGCGAATGTTTTTTACCAACAAGTGATTGCAACCGCTGATCGGGAGTTAACGGATCGGTATGTGGCCCAATTATTAGCGGGACCGGATGAAGATGGTGGCCGTTGGAATTACGGATATAATTTGGTTCAAAAATACGGGGTGGTACCCAAATATGTGATGCCAGAAACTTATAATTCAGAACATACGCAGGAATTTTCCCAAGTTTTGAATACTAAATTGCGTAAAGACGCGGAAAAATTGCGCTCTTTAGTGCAACAACAAGCATCAGAGGAACAAGTACAACAAAGTATTAAAGCCATGCTCAGTGAAGTTTACCGTATTTGTGTGCTATGTTTTGGCCAGCCACCAGTTAACTTTGATTTAGAATTAAAAACGGATACTGGTAAATTAATTCAAGCAACGAACATTACACCACAACAATTTGCACAAGAATATTGTGCTTATCCATTTAACGACTATGTTTCTTTACTCAATGCGCCACAAGCTAGCAAACCATACGGTCGGACGTATCATCTCAAAGACGATACGAATATGGTGGGCACTAAGCAACAAAAAGATTTAAATTTGCCAATCGAACGTTTAAAGCAAATTGCCATTCAGCAATTACAAGCAGGAGATACAGTGTGGTTTGGCAATGATGTTAGTGCACAGTCTAATCGTCAGCAAGGACTATTAGCTGGTGATTTGTATCAGTATCAAGAATTATTGGCGATGGATTTAACGATGACAAAAGAACAACGCTTAGAAACTCGGCAAGCTCAAATGTCTCACGCCATGGTTTTGACTGGTGTTGATTTAGACGAACAGGGCCACGCACGCAAGTGGAAAGTGGAAAATTCTTGGGGCGAACAAGTCGGTACGAAAGGCTATTTTGTCATGGATGATCAATGGTTTAGTGACTATGTATACGAAATTATTGTTCAAAAAGCATTCTTGACTCCTGTGGAACAACAACAGTGGCAACAAGATCCAATTTTGGTTCCTGCTTGGGATCCATTGGCTTAACCCAGAAAATTTTAACAGTTAAATATTAAGATAATAAGAGATTAGATAAGGCAAAGGCCAATTATTTCTAATCTCTTATTTAATATTCATGTTTAATCATAAAAGAAAGTGAAAAATATGAAAATAGGAATGTTTTCAGCTTCAACACCCATTAGTGCACTCGCACCTCAGCGCTACTTACGAGCGGTTAATTTCTTGAAACAACAAGGTGTTTCGGTAGTGGCAGGGTCATTAACCGGACAAAGCGAGTTTTATCGTTCGGGCTCAATTCGGCAGCGTGCACAGGAAATTAACGAATTAATCTATCGGGAGGATATCCCTATTTTAATGGCTGCCATTGGTGGCAATAATACTAATTCAGTTTTACCCTATGTGGATTTTTCTTATTTAAACCGGCATCCCAAGACGATTATCGGTTATTCGGATACGACAGCCTTACTTTTAGCTGTGCAAGCGCAGGCTCCCAATTGTCGGGTGATTTATGGTCCGGCAGTGGTGGCTTCCTTTGGTGAATGGCCACCGTATGTGGATTTGATGTGGCAAGATTTATTAGCTGTTTTACAGGCTAGTACAACGGTAACTTTACACCAACGTCCATATTGGAGTGAGGAAGCTATTAATTGGGAAAAGTGGCAACATCCTAAAAAGCGCCATGCTAATCACTGGCATTATACAGTAACTCCTTATTTAACAGGTCGCGTGATGGGCGGCAATTTAAATACCATGGCGGGGATTTTTGGTACGAAATATTTTCCACGGCTGCAAACAGGTGACATTTTATTACTGGAAGATGCACAAAAAGATGCGGCGACGGTGGAACGTAGTTTTGCGCATCTAAAAATAGCGGGAGTCTTTGACCAAATTGGCGGTATTATTTTGGGAAAGCACGCCTTGTTTGACGATCAACAAAGTCACCAGCGCCCCATTGATATTTTACAAGAGGTCCTTAATAATCCTGACTTACCAATTATTTATGATTATGATAGTTGTCACACAGTGCCAATGTTGCCTACTGTTTTGGGAGCACAAATTCAGATTGATGCAGTTTCTAAAACAGTACAGTTTGATGTAACTCACAAATTTAATTCATAAACCCACCGCAAAGCATGTTGGTTATCTAGCAATTCAATCGTTCCCCGTTTTTGAAAACCAGTTTGTTCAATTAAATGTTGCATGCGTAGATTCTGCGGATGCGTATCAATGCGTAAATTTTGGTAACCTTGTTGATAAGCTTGCGTGATTAAATTAGACATGAGATAACGGCCCAGCTGTTGGCCGCTAAACTGTGGATTAACGGTAAAGCGGTGAATAACAGCATAAGGCTCATGACTGTGATAGTTGTTATTGGCTAAAGTTTGATAATTAGGATCAGGGCCATTAATTAGCGCTGCAGTACCAACAACTTGTTGTTGTAAACATAACGACCAACTGGCGTGTTGAGTGATATCCTGCTGGATTTGACGAATATTAGGATGGCCATCTTGCCACTGGTTGATGTGATCTTTTGCGAGAAGTTGTTGCGCGGCGGTAATGAGGGTTTGAATTTGCTGTAAATCATTATTTTGGGTTAAACGTAAAAAAGGTAACATAAAAGTCCTGCTTTCTATAAAACTTTGATTCCAGACAGCTGCGGAAAAAGAGCTAATTCTTGGGGTTAATTTTACTATAATGTTTGTTAAAAAAACATGTATAATAGTAGACAGTTATTGCGTTTACTAGCTAATTAAGATAGGATAATTGTGAAACATAAGCTATGTTTCACGTGAGGAGTTTACATGAGTCCGCAAGAATTTCAACAAGCCTTAAGTAAGGAAGGGGTTAATTTGTCATCCCAACAATTGACCCAATTTCAGCTATACCTAGATTTATTAATTCAGACCAATAAAGTGGTTAATTTAACGAGTATTACCGATCCCGCTGAAATTTATGTTAAGCATTTTTATGATTCGGCAGTAGCTCTCTTGGTGCAACCACAGTTACAACAAGCTGTGAGTTTAGCCGATATTGGTTCTGGCGCTGGTTTTCCAGGCTTAGTTTTAAAAATTATTAATCCTCAGTTGCAGTTAACGATTGTCGATTCGTTGCAAAAACGGATTAATTTTTTGGAGCAAGTCGTGCAAACTCTCCGGTTAGATAATGTCCAGTTGATTCATGCGCGTGCAGAAGAATTTGGCCGCCAAAAAGATTATCGGGAACACTTTGATTTTGTGACGGCGCGCGCGGTGGCTAAGTTACCCGCATTATTAGAATTGTGTTTGCCAGTGGTGAAGTTAGAGGGGACTTTTATTGCTTTAAAGTCTCAACAAGCACAAAATGAACTTGATCAAGCACAAAATGCTTTACAGGTTTTAGGTGGTCAAGTTACTAAATTACAACAATGGCAATTGCCGGAGCAAGCGGGGTTACGCGAATTAATTTTAATCAAAAAAATCCATAAGACACCAGCTAAATATCCCCGCAAGCCCGGAACGCCCACGAAACAACCGTTATAAGAGTTTTTGTCATAGTAGGAGGAGTACGGAGTGTCATTTTGGGAACACTTTAAAGAGAAAAATGGCCCTACCAAAACGGACCAAGTTCAAGAAATTCCGTTAGCACAAGTGATTGTTAATCGCTATCAGCCACGGCAAAAATTTGATAATGAGAAAATTTTAGAGTTAGCGCAGTCTATTGCTACTAATGGTTTATTGCAACCAATTATTGTGCGGTTAACAGCTGATCAAAAGTATGAGTTAATTGCTGGTGAACGGCGCTTTCGCGCTATTAGTCAGCTACAATGGTCCAAAATTCCGGCCATTGTACGCGATTATGATGACCAACAGTCGGCTTCATTAGCTTTAATTGAAAATTTGCAACGACAAGATCTCAATCCGATTGAGGAAGCCCAAGCTTATCAAAATTTGATGCAAATGAATCATTTGACGCAAAAGGATTTGGCGAAACATTTGGGTAAGAGTCAATCTTATATCGCTAATAAAATTCGCTTATTAAACTTAACCCCCACCGTGCAAACGGCTTTAGCCCAGGGGCAAATCTCTCAACGTCACGGCCGTGCCTTATTACAAGTACCGGTTGCGCATCAAAGTCAGTTATTAGCGCAAATTCAAGCTAAACACCTAACGGTGCAACAAACGGAGCGTTTAATTCAAAAAGAGCAACAACCAGCGCCTGCTAAGCAGCATAAAAAAATTCGGGCCTTAACTTCGAAAAGTTCACAATTAGCCATTAATACTGTGCGCGATTCAGTGAAATTGGCGCGAAAAAATGGAGCACAATTTGTTTACCAAGAAACAGAAACTGACCAAGAATACCAAATGATTATCACAATTAAAAAGGAGAACAAGCATGGTTAAAGTAATTTCACTCGCCAATCAAAAAGGTGGCGTTGGTAAAACAACGACGACCATTAACTTGGGTGCTTGTTTATCTGAACTAGGCCAGCGAGTATTAGTCATTGATATTGACCCGCAAGGCAATGCCACTAGTGGTTTAGGTATTAAGAAAGTTGATGTGGCACAAGATATTTACGATGTCATTATTAATGAAATGCCCTTGAAAGATACAATTATGCATACACAGCGCAAAAACTTGGACATTGTGCCCGCTACTATTCAATTAGCGGGGGCCGAAATGGAACTAACTTCAATGATGGCCCGTGAAACCCGCCTCAAGGAGGCCGTTGGTTCGATTGCTACTGATTATGATTACGTATTGATTGATTGTCCACCTTCCTTGGGGCAATTGTCCATCAATGCTTTTACTGCTAGCAATTCAATTATTATTCCAGTACAAAGCGAATACTATGCTTTGGAAGGATTGAGTCAATTGTTAAATACGATTCGCTTAGTGCAAAAACATTTTAATCCCGATTTAGCCATTGAAGGTGTGTTGTTAACAATGTTTGACGCGCGAACTAATCTTGGGACCCAAGTGGTAACGGAAGTACAAAGTTATTTTGGAGATCACGTTTATAAAACGATTATTCCACGGAATACTCGTTTAGCCGAAGCTCCTAGTTATGGTTTGCCGATTATTGATTTTGATCGTAAGTCACGGGGAGCGGAGGTCTATTTGCAATTAGCCAAGGAGGTTATGAACAACGATGCCCGATAAAAAGAGAAGCGGCTTAGGTCGCGGAATTGATGCCATCTTTTCAGATTTTGAAAATAATGAAATTAGTTCTGAAAATGTTGTTGAGATTTCCTTAGAAGCCATTCGTCCCAATCCGTATCAACCACGTAAAAGCTTTGATCGAGAAGCTTTAAATGAATTGGCGCAATCAATCAAAGAAAATGGCGTGTTTCAACCAATTGTGGTGCGTAAAAGTGTTAATGGCTACCAGATTGTAGTGGGGGAACGCCGTTTTCGCGCTAGTAAAATAGCTCAACGGCAAACAATTCCCGCCATTGTTCGGCAATTAGACGAAAGCCAAATGATGGAAATTGGCGTTTTGGAAAATCTCCAGCGTGAAGATTTAAATCCGATTGAAGAGGCACAGGCTTATCAAACTTTAATTGAAAAATTGCATTTAACGCAGGAACAAGTGTCGGAACGTCTGGGCAAGAGTCGACCTTATATTGCAAATTATTTACGCCTACTCAGTTTGCCTAACCAAACGAAACAATACTTAATTAATGGTCAATTGACGATGGCGCAAGCTCGGACTTTATTGACTTTTAAAGATCCACAAAAAATTGATCAAGTAGCGAAGATGGCCGTCCAACAAAGCTTAACTGTGCGACAATTAGAAGCAATGGCTAATCAACCTGTGAAAACCAAAAAGAAAATAACCAAATCTCCCTTCATTCGGGCCACTGAAGAGCAGTTGGTTGATAAGTTTGGCACTAGTGTGAAGGTGACCGATGGCAAAAATGGTAAAGGTAAAATTCAAATTGATTTTTCTTCGACGAAAGATTTAAATCGAATTTTAGATTTATTAGACATTTCTGTTGATTAAGGGGGCCAATATGTATCAGCTAGGTGATATTGTTTTAATGAAAAAACCGCATGCTTGTAGCTATAATCGCTGGGAGGTTGTGCGCTTAGGTGCCGATATTAAGATCCGGTGTTTAGGCTGCGGCCACCAAGTGATGATGCCTCGGGCGGAATTTAATAAAAAATTCAAAAAAATTATTACCAAAGAGCACGAAGTTAAAACCGCTCAAGAAGAATTTTATATCGCAACTGCAAAACTAAAAATACCTAATCAATTAAATTAATAAGGAGTTTAGATCATGGCTTTAACAGCAGGAATCGTTGGTTTACCTAATGTGGGTAAATCAACTTTATTTAATGCAATTACCAAAGCAGGAGCAGAAATGGCTAATTATCCCTTTGCCACTATTGATCCCAATGTCGGGATGGTTGAGGTGCCAGATGCGCGTTTAAAGCGGATTGATGAATTAATTCCCGCTAAGAAAATTGTTCATACCACATTTGAATTTACGGATATCGCCGGGATTGTTAAGGGTGCTAGCCAAGGTGAAGGTTTGGGTAATAAATTTTTAGAAAATATTCGCCAAGTGGATGCAATTGTGCACGTGGTGCGGGCCTTTGCTGATGATAATATCACTCATGTCAATGGTAAAATTGATCCCTTGGATGATATTGAAACGATTAATTTGGAATTAAGTATTGCGGACTTGGATAGTGTCAATAAGCGCTTAGCTAAAGTTGAAAAAGTAGCACGCACCAAAGATAAAGCGGCAGTGGCAGAATTAGCCGTTTTACAAAAAATTCAACCAGTCTTAGAAGCAGGCGGTGCCGTGCGGAGTATTGATTTCAGTGAGGAAGAGCAGCCAATCGTTAAGGGGTTATTTTTATTAACCGCCAAGCCAGTTTTATACGTAGCTAATATTGCTGAAGATGACATGGCCGATCCTACTCAATCACCATATTATCAACAAGTTGCAGACTATGCTGCAAAGGAAAATGCAGAAGTGATTGGTATTTCAGCCAAAACGGAAGAAGAAATTGCGGAATTAGATGATGATGAACGCCAAGTCTTTTTGGAAGCTGAAGGTGTAGAAGAATCCGGGTTAGATCGGTTGATTCGTGCTAGCTATCATTTATTAGGTTTAGCGACGTTCTTTACGGCTGGTGGTCCAGAAACCAGAGCTTGGACGTTTAAGCAAGGAATGAAAGCTCCCCAAGTGGCTGGAGTGATCCATTCAGATTTTGAACGGGGCTTTATTAAAGCTGAGACGGTTTCGTATGCCGATTTAGACAAATATGGTAGTATGCAAGCAGTCAAAGAAGCTGGACGTTTACGGCTTGAAGGTAAAGATTATGTAGTTCAAGATGGAGATATTATTGAATTCCGGTTTAATGTTTAGGAGTAGCTATGGATCCCAGAGATAAAAATAAACAAGCACAACAACACCAACAAGAACAACAGCAGCAACGTACTCAAAAACGAGAACATCAATTAGAAGTTGAAGAGCAAATTAAAGATGCCACGCCCGAACAATTACGTCAAAAACTAAGTAATAAAAATGAAGATTACTTATTTCGGTTGCAAAAAGGGCTGACACAGCAAGGAAAAACGCCACAACAAGCCCAAACATTGGTTGATGGTTTGCTACAAGAAGTCCTTGATAATCAAATTAAGGGGATTCCGGCGCGCCAACTTTATGGTTCCGTAACGACGAAAATCGATTCGTTGATTCATAAAAAGGCGCCGAAGGCTACAGCTTCCAATACACCGACTTGGCAAATGGCGGTGGATAATTCCTTGTTATTTGTAGCGATTTTTGCCATTATGTATGGAGTGATGAGCTTATTCATTAAGCATCCTAGTCGGCAAAACCAAAGTGGAATTTTATCTATTTTAGTGATTGCGATTGTTTGGGGCGTTTTATTCGGTTGGTTGAATAAACGCATGTTAGCAGAGGATCACAAACGCGAACCTTTCTGGAAAACCATTTTGATTATCATTATTGGTTTGTTGATCATGTTCTTTGTCTGGATGTTAACGGTGCTTGTCCCACCAGTCCTCAATCCGATTTTACCAGCTTGGGCTGAAATAGTAATTGCCATCGTAGCTTATGCAGCTCGCTGGGGCTTTCGGAAGTATTATCATATTACGTTTAGTTCGTTTACCGGACGGTAGAAATTTTAATTTTTGGAAATAATAGAGATTGAAGTGAAGTTTGCTGTTTAAGCTTTTACATTCAATCTTTTTCTTTTGGAGAAAATTGTCCTAAAAACGGCTGGTATACTTAAAAAAGTAATTGCTGGCAAACCTAATTAAAAATTGCCATTGTAATGAAAGAAATTAATTAATGTTATTGTCCCAACATCCTGGTTTTATTTACAGATGCCTAGCTGGGTTCCATTATTGTTTGTTACAGGTTATCTAGAGTAGGTACTTTTGCTTTAATTTTAGTGGTTATTTTCATTATTAAACTCATATTTATATACAAAAAAAGAGCAGAACAAAAAGTTGCTCACTTTTGTTCTACTCTTTTTACTGACTGAAAATAGCTAATTCTAAGCAGTGACGGTCTTATCTTTTTGTCCTAGACTAGCTAAGAACATTACAATTAAGCAGATAATACCAATCACGGCCATGATGCTCATCATACTACCAGTTGTGCTACCATTAGGTAGATAGAAAATATTGGTTAAAGCTTCCATTGGGAATTTAATTGGGGTCCAACTAAAGATAAAGTCTCTTTGGAATGCGGTTAAGGCTTCCTTAGGATAAGCAGCAACAGCCATTGATAACATCCAAACGGCCATTGCGATTAATTGACCGCCCATCCCCAACCAATCAAAGAGGGCACTGAGTAAATAGAAGAAGACTAAGACTGAGGTAAAGAGTATTCCGAGATAAGATCCAGTATTTGGAATTGGTACGGAGAAGGCACTGCTAATTCCGTAAATTACTAGTGTAACAATAGCAGCTAATAAAATACCAGAGACAGCTTGCTGTCCTACTAATCTAGTGGTTAAACGCTTGGTCTTGGTTTGGGCTTTCAAATAGCGCCATAGCATCATGTTACCCATCATGGCTCCAATCCAGATAAAGACCGTGGTCATCATTGGCATCATGCCGCTCATTGATTTATCAGGTACTTTATTGATATTCTTAACTTGGGGCACCATTAAATTATTAAGTGCGGAGTAGGCTTGTGGTGACAATTTAACGGATTTTTGAGCAAGTTGTAGGTTGATTTGTTTACTCATTCCTGCGTTTAATTTATTAATTAAGACCGGGAGGCCGGTAGTTAAAGCAGAACTGGCTGAGACGTTCGAACCTTGGCTAATAATGATTTTAACTTTAATCGGCTGTGGCGCAGCTGGCTCGGGCTTGTTGGTCATACTGGCGATAGCCACTTGCTGTACGTAAGTGCCAATTTGTTTTTGTTTTTGTGAGAAATTCTTTGGGAAAACAATAATTCCGTAAGCCTTGTGTTCGTTAATTGCCTTTTTGGCAGTTGAAACAGAATCTTTTTTAATAAATTTGATTTTGGCATCTTTTTTGGTGCCAGCATCATGTAATTTATCAGCTATTTTCTGGGACTGGGGACCTTTGTCCAGATCAACCACTGCCACGGGTAATTTTTTAACAGCTACGTTATTGCGGACACCGATTTGAATACCACCTAAAAAGGTTACCATTAAGGTGGCAGCAATTATCGCAATCCAAAAGCCTTTAGCTTTTAAGAAATTGAAAAATTTCATACTTGTGAAAACTCCTTTGCTTGTGTGATTGTTCCATTTTAGCCACATTAATATTAAAAATCATTAGTTAATTTTTCTGAAAGTGTTCGTTTTGCGACATTTTTAAGCAAAGTGCTCACTATTTGAGGAGAAAATATGGATTTACGTAAAAAAAAGACAATAAAAGCTATTGTAGAGGCCTTTATAGAATTGGTTAATAAAAACGGCTATCACAAATTAACGATTAATCAATTAGCCCAAAAAGCAATGATTAATCGCAATACGTTTTATAACTATTTTGAAGATAAAGAAGATTTAGTAGAAAAATTAAGTCAGAGATTTATTGTAGATTCTAAGGACGTGTTAGACAACGCGATCACAAACCAAAGTGCTGAGCACATTCATTATTTTTTTGAACATCGTGAGTTGATTCAAGCACTATTTAATAGTAAATTTTATTCACAACATCAAGATTTTGAGAGTCAATTGGCGCAATCTTTTAAAGAATTATTACATCAAAAGTATCAATGGTCGCCGGATTCATTACAGTCGTCGTTGGTTAGTATTAATGCTATTTCTGTGATTAAGTATATTGTCTCGACTGAGATCGAAATTACGGCTGAACAAATTAATCAAGCTCGTCAGGCAATGTTTTCGGTAATTAATCAAGGCGCCGATAAATAATTGGAATATTCAAAGAGCGTTGTCCAACTTCTGCTTGGAAGTTGAACAACGCTCTTTTGCTGATGGAGATTAATTATTACTTGTCATTTAATTGTTCGATATATTTTAAACCACCGTAAAATTCCATGGCTAAATGGAAAAAATGACCTTCAACGATTTCATCAGGAACATTTTCAGGCCAGTAGACTTGGCTTCAAGCAATTTGCATAGTCACATAACTTTCATAAATTCGGCTGATGATAACCTTATGATTAATGATCATGATAAAAATATATGGTAGGAACTATTTATCTAAATCTTTAGCAATTTGTTGCATTCCGACTTCAATATCGTTGATCCGCTGGGAGTATTCGCCGAGCTTATCAGTATAGGTATCAGCTTTAGCGGTACTAGTGAGGTTTTTATAATGTAATTTATGTTCGAGGCTAGCCCACATGTTCATGCCGCTAGTGCGTAATTGCACTTCCACGGGAATATCTTTGTGCGTTTGATTGGCTAAAAAGACCGGGACACTAACAACTAAGTGCAACCCACGGTAACCGTTAGGTTTAGGGTGATTTAAGTAATCTTTACTTTTGATTAATTTGACGTCGTCTTGATTAATTAAGGCTTCTTTAACGCGCAAGATATCATCCAGATAATTGGTAATAACGCGAATGCCAGCAATATCGAGCATGTTTTTATTGATACTTTCAATTGAATAAGGGAGCTGTTTGCGTTCTAGTTTATCAAATAAACTGGCGGGACTTTTGATTCGCTCTTCAATGAGATTAATCGGATTGTGATGGTGCGTGATGGAATACTCATCATCTAAGTTTTCTAACTTCGTGCCGATCTCTTTAATGGCAGAACGGCGTAACATATATAGGTTAATTAGTTGAGTGAGATCAATGTCTTGATCTTTCATGAGGACGGAACTAATCTGCATTTCAATTTGGTCAATACTTAAAAAATTATTACGTTCTAGAATCATAAGAGAACCTCCAATGTTCATTATTATAGAACTTTTTGTTTGGTAGAACTATTTTGAAAGTTTGAAGATTTTGTGCTTGAAAGCCGAAAAAATTTATATTAAAATTACACATTGTAATATTGTTTTTACAAATATAAGGAGATGGAAAATGGTTAATCGACGTGTAACTAAGGAGCAGATTGTTCAAGTTGCGCAGCAAATCGTTTTTGATGATGGCATTCGTTCGCTATCATTTCCACTCATCGCCCAAAAATTGGATATTCGTTCGCAAACTTTGTACAATTACTTTAAAAATCTGCAAGATTTAATCAATCAGATTGGTGCGGACTTTATGGACAATTTGTATCAATTATTTATGGATAATTTGCTTGGTCTGTCCGGCAAAGCGGCGTTTCAAAAGTATGGGGAAGTGGCCCATCATTATTTTGAAAGTCAGGGTAAACTGGTGGAACTAGTTTATGAAGTCCATCGCTTTAATCATGATAGCCTGTTTTATCAAAAGACAGCCCGTAATTGGCAAATCTTGGATAAATTGGTCACGGGGGTGCATTTGAAGCATATGCATGCGAAAAATTTTGTCCAAACTTTTATTAGTGCGGTACTCGGCTTTACCGCTATTGAAATGATGGGCTTCTTACCATCTGAGCAAAAGCAACGCCAACAGTCATTTCAAGAACTACTGGCTTTGCAGCTCAATGAAATTATTGAATAACTAAGAGAAATTAATAAGGAGTAGTTTGTTATTTATGATTAAAAAAGAATGGAAATTTATTGGCAAACATCATATGATTTGGATTTCATTGATTGCCATTGCATTAATTCCCTTTTTGTATTCCATTTTCTTCTTGCGTTCAGTTTGGGATCCGTATGGTGAAACGCAACATCTTCCTGTCGCCGTGGTTAACGAAGATAAGCCAGTGCACTATGAGGGGAAAAAGTTAGCGGTAGGACAGCAAACGGTTAAAAAATTGAAAAAAAATCACCAGTTAGGCTGGCGCTTTGTCTCCGCTAAACAAGCAAAAAAGGGTCTGAAAGATCAAAAATATTTTACAGTGGTGACGATTCCGAAGGATTTTTCTAAAAATGCGGCAACTGCTTTAGACAAACATCCTAAGAAAATGAAGTTACAATACCAAACTAATGATTCCTTGAATTATATTGGCAGTGTGATTAGTCAGATGGGAGTTACTAAGTTAAATTCGCAAGTTCGATCTGCGGTCACTCAAGCTTATGCGCAGGCCATGTTTGCTGGTTTAAATGTGATTACCCATGGCATGCAACAGGCAGCGAGTGGTGCTAGTCAACTCAACGTTGGTACGGTCACATTGAGTGATGGTTTGAATCAATATACGGCGGCAGTATCCCAGGTTAATGACGGTGTGCAAACTTTGAGTTTAAATGTTGCGCCATTAACGAACGGGATTGCGCAATTAAAACAACAAGTGCAACCTTTAGCAAGCAGTGTCAGCCAATTAAGTAATGGTGCTAATCAATTAAGTTCCGGCTTGGCCCAATTACAAAATGCTGTGAGCGCGAGCGCTTCTGGTAGCCAACAAGCACAGTTACAACAAGTTGTTGCGGCTTTACCTCAAATCAATTCTGGTTTGCAACAATTAAATCAAACCTTACAACAAACAAATACTGGTGCCTTAGGTAATTTTCAAAATAATCTAGCAGGAATTGGTAGCCAAACGCAAACGATTGGTAGTAATTTACAACAAGCTAGTCAAACGTTGGCCAGTTTGAATACAAATGCCGGTAGTGGAGTTGATGTGGCAACCAGTTCCCAAGCAATTATTGGCCAAATCAATCAAGAATTAGCTAATCAAGGAACGCCATTGACGGCTGATCAACAAGTTATTGTTAGTCAAGCGGTACAATCTGGTTTAGCTCAAGGAACTGATAGTAGTGCTTCCAGTGACTTGCAACCAGCTTTACAAAGTGTAGCTGGTAATTTGCAAGCAGCCAGTGCCGCTACACAAGGCATTGGAGCTAACTTACAAGCAGTGCAACAAGCACAACCGCAATTACAACAAATTCAAGGTCAATTAGGTCAACTACAAGGTAGTGTCCAACAATTAGCGCAAGCTTCTAACTTAGCCTTACCAGGTGCCAGCCAGGCAATCAACCAATTGAACTCGGGTGTGCAAGGTATTCAAAGTGCTTTAAATGGTACGGGTACACAAGCAGGTTTAACTTCGGGTGCTAATCAATTAGCTAGTGGTTTGTCACAACTTAATCAATCTGTACCGACATTAACTAACGGGATTGATCAATTAGATGCTGGTAGTCAGCAATTGGGTTCAGGTGTGCAACAGCTGGCTAGTGCCACCGGCCAACTGGCATCCAGTGGTGAGCCGTTAACAGCGGGTGCGCAACAATTACTCAGTGGTAGTGGTCAATTAGGCCAAGCCTTGAATCAAGGTTCACAGACGTTAAGTCAAATTAAACCAACTACTAAAAATGCCCAGATGATGGCTGCGCCGACTAAGGTTAAACAGCATCATTACAGCCGCGTATCTAATTATGGTCATGCGCTAGCACCGTATGTATTGTCAGTGGCATTATATGTTGGTTCTATCGTCTTTAACTTTATTTATCCGATTCGTCGTGTTTCTGAGACAGGAAAACCTTCTTGGCAATGGTTCTTAAGCAAAATTAGTGTGGGAGCAGTGATTGCTGTCGCAATGGGCGTGTTAAATGCGGGCTTGATGTTAGTCGGTGGACTGCAACCAGATAATTTAGGCGAGTACTTTACGATTGCCATTTTATTCTCGCTGACGTCGATGTTCCTAATTATGTTTTTGGCGATGTTATTAGATAATCCAGGACGCTTTTTGGCAATGGTCTTGTTGATGCTTCAATTAGGTGGTTCTGGTGGAACTTTCCCTATGCCGATTACGAGTCATTTTTATAATGTGATTCATCCTTACTTGCCAATGACTTATTCAATTAATGGTTTTCGGGAAGCTTTGACTTCGGGATTAGGTTACAATACCTTTGTGCAAGCAGTGATTGTCTTAGTATCAATTATCGTGATCAGTTTGGCTTTGTTATATTTAAGTATGGATTTCTTACAACGAAAGCATCTTGCTGGTAAATCAGAACTAGATTGTAATCAAGATTTACAAGCAGTGGAAAAGTAAGCTGAAATTTTTCATTGATAGTAACAATTTAGAACTAAAAGCACTCAGAAAAAATATAAACTGCTGACCCCTAGAGCAGTGTGATGTTCGTATCATTTGATACGAACATTTTTTTGTCTCGTCTTGTTTGAACAGCTGAAGGTTCGTAAGGTTACTCTCCACTCGGCTTCAGAAAGTTCACACCAAGTTACGCTTGTAATCGTTATCGAACCAGACTATGATGAAGCTAGGGGAAGATATGGGTTAAATTGATTATTTGACGTTTAATTAATTAGGAGGCTAATTGATGAAGTCAAATCTAATAAACAACTGCTGTATCGTTGGTTCCAACAAATTGGGTTGTTCTTTAGCAATTCAATTGGCTGGGTCCGGTTACCAGGTTAATTTAATCGTACCGCAAGCTGATTTAGATACATGCCACCAAAAGATTCAACAACAATTAACGGATTTGGTGCAACAAAAATTATTACAAACAACTTTGACAGAAGTTTGGAATGATATTCATCTAGTAATTCAAGCTGCCACCGCTTTTCAAGATGCAGATATTGTATTTGTTACCAACCATATGACGATGCTCGCGGAACAGCATTTTTGGCAGGAAGTTGAACCCTTGGTCAGTCAAAACGCCATCTTGGCTGACTGTAATACTTACTTGTGTCCGACGGATATTCAAAAGCAATTACAATATCCTAAACGTTTTGTGGGGCTATGTTTTGGCTATCCAGTTTATTTAATCCCGCTAGTAGAAATCATGTCTGGTCAATTGACCGCTCAAGCGGTCGTTGAACACTTAATGGATTGGTTTATTTCGTTAAATAAAAAACCGGTGCATTTAACTGCTGAGGGGGCAGGCTTTATTAGTGAACGCTTAGAAATGGCGGTGCTGAGAGAGGCTACTTCGTTGATTGATCACGGTGTAGTGGATGCCCAAACGATTGATACGATCTTTAAATATGGTTTAGCCCGTTATTGGCAAACTGCGGGTCCACTAACACAAGCTGATGTAATTGGTTTAGATGTGCTTGAGCGTTTGAGCAGTTATCTTTATTCTAATTTGTCCAATGCTAAACAGACGGACTGGGTTTTGCAAAATAAAGTTATGACGGACCAACTAGGCGTTAAATCTAAGCAAGGCTTTTACGCGTGGGATAAAAAAACTATTTCCAAAATGCAAGAACAGTCCTATCAAGTACTACTGCATCAATGTAAATTTGATCAAAAACAAGCTTAAAAAAGCAAGTCCCAATTACGGTTGAATGGCTGGTAATTGGGACTTTTTGAGTCTATTACTGAGAAAACGTTTCACGTGAAACGTTTGAGAACAACCATAGTTGTCCAAGAAAAAATTTACTAGAAAGTTAGGTCAATGGTGATTGAATAAATTAACTAAGATGACGCCCATGAGGATCAACAGTAAACCTAAAACACTCATCCAATTTAATTTTTCATGCCATAATAAGACGCCAATGATGGTGGTGGCAATAATCCCCACGCCTGACCATAACGCATAAGCAATACTTAGGTTGATACTGCGTAATGATAATGACAGACAGTAAAAACAAATTCCGTAAGAGATTAAGGCCCCACCAGTAGGAAATAATTGGGTAAAACCATTTGAGGCTTTCAGTAGTGAAGTACCGATGATTTCACCAATGACGGCAATGAGCAAGTATAAATAACTCATAAAGTTTCTCCTTCATATAATTAATAATCATTACTTTAAAGAGGTTATCTGCGGAAAGCAAGCAATATAAAATTAAAAAAAGTTCTTGATTTTTAATCAAAAATTAAGTATATTTAATTAAAATTCAATTTGAGGTGAACATGATGCGTTTAAGTATTAACCGACAGTTGAATATTCATTTTTACCGGTACTTTCGATCGTTGATCTGAGTACCAGTATTCTTTGTTATACGACTACACAGATCAAAACATCATCTTTTGAACTGTGTAGTGCTGGAGTAAGAAGTCAAAAGCCTGCATGGTCAAACCTGTAGGCTTTTTTAGTGCGATGGAGGAATCAAAATGGCAAATGTTAAAAAAATTTGTTGGGAAACAATTAACGGTTTATCGACGGGAATTGTATTAGCTTTGGTACCCGGAGTTTTAGTCAGTTTATTGGTGAAGTGGCTAACGCCCATTTGGCCACAAATTCAAATTTTAAATTTTTTAACGGGAGTTGCGACCAGCTTATTACCAGTGATGGGCGGAATTTGTGTGGGGATGACTGCAAAATTAACACCCATTCAAACTGGTGCCGTCGCTATTGCGGCTATGTGTGGCGCCGGAAATGTAAAATTAAGTCATCAACAGTTAGTGGTCCAAGGTAGTGGTGATGTGATTAATATAGCGATAACGATTATGCTTGCTGAGGCGGTGATCTTATATTTAGGCCAAAAATTAAAAGCTTATACCATTTTATTGGTCCCTTTAATCGTCATTGTCATTGCTGGAGGAATTGGCTTAGTGACGTTGCCTTACGTCCAACAAGTAACGGCCTTCATTGGCTTCGGGGTTAAACAATTAATGGCTTTTCAACCAATTGTAATGGGAACTTTAGTGGGAATGACTTTTGCTTTATTGATTTTGTCCCCCATTTCTTCAGTGGGAATCGCTTCGGCCATTGGAATTAGTGGTGTAGCTGCTGGTTGCGCTAATTTGGGGATTACGGCGGCTAGTTTTGCCTTAGCAATTTATGGCTGGCAGGTTAATTCCATTGGCACGTCGTTGGCCCATTTTTTAGGTTCACCCAAAATGCAGATGCCTAACTTAATGGCCAAGCCGAAGTTATTAATTCCGGTATTGATTAATTCTGGTCTCCTAGGAGCTGTAGGCGCCATCTTTAAAGTGACTGGAACGACACAAAGTGCAGGATTTGGTTTTTCTGGTTTGATTGGTCCAGCTACGGCCTTAGAAACAATGGGCGCTACCAGTTCTAACTGGATTATTGTTTTAAGTTTATTTCTGTTCTTACCCATTGTCCTGGGATTAATTAGTAATCGAATTTTTAATCATCGACTTTTTAATAGTCAGGATTTTCAATTATCCTTTACGTAAAAAAGCTTGCTAAGGGAATTTTCAAAACAGTCCTATTGTAAATTAATGGCGCTAGTTAATGGAACCGAACTTTTTTTGTTGTACATAAATTTCAGTGTACAATGAATTAAAAGAGGTTAAAATATGCGTTTTTTACACACGGCCGATTGGCATTTAGGACGAAAATTACACGGCTTTAGTTTACAAGCGGAGCAAGAGTTTGCTTTTCAGCAAATTGAACAAATTGCTTTGCAACAACATGTTGATGGAATAATTATTGCAGGCGATTTATATGATCGAACTTTACCATCTGAACAAGCAGTAGCGCTCTTTAATCAGCAATTAAAGCAACTTAATTTAGTTGATCATTTGCCGATTTATGCGATTGCGGGCAACCACGACAGTGCTACGCGGCTAGCAACCGGTAGTTCATGGTACCAAAATACTAATTTGTATTTGGCGACCCAATTGGCACAGGCGTTTGAACCGATTGAATTAGCGGATACGCAGATTTTTTTATTGCCGTATTTTGAACCGTTCGCCGTCCGCCAATATTTTGCGAACGCTCAGATTAAGACCTTACAGCAAGCGATTGTGCCAGTGTTGCAAAAAATTAAGCAGTTGTTTCATCCGCAAAAAAAGCATATTTTAGTGGCACATTTTTTTGTGGCAGGGAGTTTACAAACCAATTCCGAAACGCCATTAAAAATTGGAGGCTTGGCCGCGGTACCAGGAAATTTGTTAGCTGATTTTGATTATGTTGCCTTAGGGCACTTACATGGTAAGGATGCTTTAAGATTGCCGAATGCTCGTTATAGTGGTTCGCCGATTAAATTTTCATTGTCCGAAGCCCAGCAAACTAAGGGAATTTGGCTAGTGGATACCGAACCTTTTCACTTAACCTTTATGCCCTTAAACCCCTTGCATGATGTCCACCAACTAACGCAGGATTTTCAAACTTTAATCACGCCAACTTATTATCAGCAGTTAAATTTAGATGATTATTTTGGTTTTATCTTAACTGATCAGCAAATCATTCCCAATGTATTATCTCGTTTACGAAAAATTTATCCGAAAATTTTGAGCGTGCAACGGGCAACAGCCATTCAACTACCGCAGACGACCTTAAAAAAGCGGCCGGATTTACATCAAGATCCGATGCAATTATTAACCAAGTTTTATCAACAAACCACACAAAGAACTTTAACAACTGAGCAATTAAAGTGGGCCACTGCAGCTTTAAAAACGGCTCAAAAAGAGGTGTAAGCTTTGCGGCCATTAAAATTAGTAATGCAAAATTTTGGACCTTATGTCCACGAAACGGTGGATTTTACGACCTTTGCACATTCGGGCTTGTTTTTAATTACCGGTCCGACGGGGAGTGGTAAAACCACTATTTTTGAAGCTTTGACTTTTGCTTTATATGGAGCAACAACTACCGATGCGCGGACACCGGAGAGTTTTCGTTCGGATTTTGCATCCGCCAGTGAACCCACCCAAGTGCAGTTGAACTTTGTACATCAACAACGTGAGTATCAAATTACTCGCTGTCCTAAGCAGGTTCTACCCAAAAAGCGCGGGGCGGGACAAAAAGTTTACGAAAGCACCGGGCGGTTAGCAATTCTTGAACAGGGCCAACAAATCGCGGAATTGACCAAAATCAAAGATATTAATTTAAAATTACTCGATGTTTTACAGCTGTCCCGCCAACAATTTGTGCAGATTGTGTTATTGCCACAAGGAGACTTTCAACGCTTTTTAATGGCTTCTAGTAATGATAAAGAAACAGTTTTACGCAAAATTTTTCGGACACAGTTGTATCAAAAATGGACGCAAGTCTTGAATGAACAATTGAAAGATTATAAAAAAACACAGACTAATTTGCAACAAGAATTGAAGCTGTTATTGGAGAAGGTTCACTGGGCGGTCAAACCAACTACTAGTGATGTAGATAGTAAAATATCCCAGTTAACGACACAACAAGACCATGACGAGCAACAATTGGCACAGCAAAAAAGCGCTCAAACCAAGCTACAGCAACAAGTACAACAACAGCAGCAGTTATTAACACATGCTCAAACATTGAATCAGCAAATTCAATTGTTGCAGCAAAAAAAGGCTGAGCAGCATAAATTAAGGCAAGAGCAACCGAAATTTACGCAAATGCAACAAACAATTACGCAATTGCAGTGGGTGCAACAGCAACAGCCTTTATTACAAATGATCCACCAGCAACAAGACCGTCAACAATCTTCGCAACAGCAATTACAACAAGTCCAGCAAGAAGTGTGCCAACAGCAGCAAATTTATCAACAACAAACGCAACAATTAAGTAAATTACAACAACAGCAAGCCCAACAAGACCGCCAGCAGCAGGAATTGGAACTCTTACAACAGCAGCAGCCGATTTTGACTAAGTTGCAAGCAACACTGCAACAAATTCAACAATTGCAGCCCCGAGTACAAACCTTGCAAGAACAATTGCAGCAGCAACAGTTAGTGGTCGAACAAACACAATCGCAGTATGAGCAAGTTCAAACCCAACTACAAAGTCCGCCACAAGATCTCAGCCAAATCGCTACAGACCGGCAAAAATTGCAAACCATGCAGACCATGCAAACTCAGGTCGCACGATTAAGTACATTGCAACAAAAACAAGTACAATTGCAGGCGGATCAAAAGCTTCAGCAACAAGCATTGCAACAAGAGCAACAAAATGTGCGCCACTGGCAGCAACAATCCGCACAGCAAGAGCGCCAACGTCAACACCAACAAATTCAAACTTTGGCCGCACAATTACAAACTAACCAACCCTGCCCTGTTTGTGGTAGTCGCAAGCATCCCAAACCGCCGGTGATTACGCAAGCTACTGTTAGTTTACAGCAGTGGCAAGCGACGAATACGCAATTACAGCAACACCAACAACAGTTAGTTCGCTTGCAAACTATTGTAGAAGAGCAAACGCAGCAATTACAAAACCAACAGTTAGATTACCAACAATCTCAGCAACAATTACAAAAATTATGGCAAAGTATCAATCTGACATGGGATTCAGCTGTGACGCTGGAGCAATTACAGTCGCAGTTAACGCAACAAATTACTCAGCACCAACAATTAATTAAACAACGTACCGCTAGTTGGACTCACTGGCAACAGCAAACCCAAGAGTTGCCACAATTACGCCAAGCTTGGCAAACAGAACTTGCTCAAAAACAGGCTACACAGCAACAATTACAAGAGCAGACTACAAAACTTCAAGTTTTGCAGAGTCAACAGCAGAATTTACAAGCGCAATTGACGATCAAATGGTCTCATGAGGCTGAACTAGAGCAACGTATGGAAGAGTTAGAACAGCAAATTAACCAATTTAATGATCAAAAAGCGTTGCTAGAACACCAACAAGCTACGACCAAGCAACAACTAGTTACCGCGCAAGCACAAGCGCAAGTTTTAAGCCAACAAGTCCAACAATTAACGGCGGAATTGACCAAGCAAACCGCTGATTGGCAGCAACGCCTCCAGGACCATTTTACGCAGAATGCGCAACAACAATGGCAGCAATTATTATCGCAACTGGACCAATTGCCGACTTTACAAACACAACTTACACAGTATCAGCAACAATTACAGCAGGTGAATAATCAAATTGATATTTACCAAAATTTAGTCGGTCAACAAGAAATGATTGATTTACAGGAGCTGCAAGCACAATTGGATCAGCTACAAGCTCAATTAGTGCAACAAACACAATCTTGCGACCAATTGCAGCAACAAGTTCTATTCAATGAACAACTCCTGCAACAGATCCAAACTAGTGCGCAAAAGTTGCAAGCCATTCAGCAAAAACTAGAGCAATTAACCTTATTAGTGACAACAATGTCGGGCAACAATGAAGTCAAGTTAAGCTTAGAACGTTTTGTTTTGCAGGCCCAACTAGCCGAAATTTTGGAAGTCGCGAATCAACATTTACAGCAGTTAAGTTCGGGGCGTTATTACATGTTGTTGCACCAACAAAAAGGTGTTTATCAGAAAAATACCGGTTTAGAAATTGATGTTTATGATGATCACGTCGGCCAAGTACGGAGTGTTCATACGTTGTCGGGAGGAGAAAGTTTCTTAGCAGCTTTGAGTTTAGCCTTAGCATTGGGGGAAGTGATTCAGCAACAGGCTGGTGGTATTAGTATTGAAACGCTGTTTATTGACGAAGGTTTCGGGTCTTTAGACCAAGCTACTTTAACGACGGCGCTCACGGCCTTGGAACAATTGGAAAGTCAAGATCGGCTGATCGGAATTATCAGTCATGTCGATTTATTGCGGGAACAAATTCCTAATCAAATTCGTATTCAGACTACGGGTCAGGGCCAAAGTAAGATTCGCCTGATTACTAATGAAATGACTGCTGAATAAAATATTAGTTCGCTATGTATATCAAAAAAAGACTGGAGCAATCAGCCGAACAATGATCCACGTTAATTGCGTACTAGCATTGTAGCTAGTGGTTTTTAAGGATCAATGACTAGAACCAGTCTTTTTTGATTTGTAATTCTTTGTTAATCAGCTGTCGGAGCTAATTAGGAAGGTCGATTATTTTGATCGTAGTCTTTATAGAACTTGACATTTTCTGGAGCACGCCGATCTTTTCTGGGCGCATTCGGCGCATCTAGTTTTTGAATTTGCTGCATTTGTTCAGGTGTTAATGCAAAATTCCATAAATCTAAATTTTGTTGCATGCGGTCAGGATGAATTGACTTCGGGATAATGACAATGCCTAATTGAATCAAGTAGCGCAAAGCAACTTGCGCCGCTGTTTTGTGATGCTGTTGTCCAATTTGGACCAAGGTGGGATTATGGAATAAATCATTTTGACCTTGAGCCAAAGGTCCCCACGCCATCAGTTGGGTTTGGTATTGATCTAAATATTTTTGGGCAGTACGTTGTTGATAGAAAACGTGCGTTTCTAATTGATTCACTGCTGGTTGAACATCATTAAATTCTGCTAAATCAACAAAACGATCAGGTAAAAAGTTGGAAACACCAATCGCCCGAATTTGCCCAGCTTGATATAACTCTTCTAAAGCACGATAAGCACCATAGTAGTCATTAAATGGTTGGTGGAGTAACACTAAATCTAAATAATCAGTTTGGAGTTTGTGCATTGATTCTTGGAGAGAATCTTTAGTTTGTTGATAACCGTAATTTGAAACCCAAACTTTAGTAGTTAAGAAAATATCTTGCCGATTGACGGAACTCTCAGCAATTGCTTGACCGACAGCTTCTTCATTATAGTAAGCTTGCGCGGTATCAATTAAGCGATAACCAGTATCTAAAGCTGTTTGTACGGCAGTTTGGCACTGCTTTAAATCAGCAATTTTGAAGACGCCAAAACCTTCTTGAGGCATTTGCACACCATTATTCAACGTAATATTTGGAACTTGCTTCATGATCTAACCTCCTAGGATAAATTGACTGTAGCACCTTCGAGTAACACGAAGTCAAGGATTAAGAGTGCGATTTTTGGTTGGCCGTTTGAGCTTTTTTTAAGAAGGTGGATGGCCAAGCACTTTTCAAACCCCAGAAGTAAAATAATAGACTGCCGATAATAATGACACCAAAGTCCCAAGGATATTTGATCCAATTCAAACCGTGAAATTCATGGCTACCTAGTAAAGAGCTAAGTGTCATAAATAGTAAATAACATAACAACCAGGCGGCACCTTTGAGATTAGCGCTGGTTTGTTGCCAATGATTTTTGGCCTCATAGTAAAAATAAATTGGTAGACCCAGGCAAATGACTAAAATAACTTCAATGGTAGTGGGCCACATGCCCCAATAAATCGCTAAAGAAGTTAGCACAAAGGCAAGCGGTGCTAACCAGGATAAATGTTTTAATTTGACAGGACGGTGAAACTGCGGGGCTAATTTACGCAAGGAAACGACAGTGACTGGTCCTGTAAGATAGGCGATTAATGTGGAAGTGCAAATGACCGTTGCCAGCGTGGACCAGGAACGAAAAACACTCACCATGATCATGCTCAAAACGGCATCAATAATCATGGCCGTGCGCGGAGTGTGGTATTTGGCATTCATTTTGCCAATGAAAGTCGGCAAGTGTTCACTGTCGACCATAGCCGCTAAAGCGCGCGAACTGGAGGCAGCAAACGAAACTCCCGTACCAAAGGGCGAAACAAAAGCATCTAAGTATAAAAGAATTGACAGCCAGGAAAGTCCGATTAAGATGGCTAAATCCGCAAAGGGTGAATTAAAATTCAAACCTTGCCAGCCATGACTTAACATTTTGGGTGTTAATGTGGTAATAAAGGTACTCTGTAAGAGAATGTATAATACAGCACTGATACTGAGTGAGATGGTAATGCCCCGGCCTACGTTTTTTTTCGGATTAGTAATTTCGTTACCCATATTAATCACGGTTTGAAAAGCATCAAAGGAAAAAATAATCCCGGAAACAGAAGTGGCCGCAAAAATGGGCGCACTACCATAAGGCATAAAAGTGTGCCAACTATGGCCGTAATTAGCCGGATGAAAACTACTGATGGTTAATAGAATGATAGTTAATAGGGGAACAACGACTTTAAAGATAGAAATGAAGCTGGTAAAACGCGTTAATAAATCAATAGACCAGTAATTGATCAGTGTAAACACGATGATGAATACAAAAACGACTAGTAAGCCGGAATTGATAATTACTCCATGATTTAATAAATGGTGGGTAAATTGAGCCCAAGACCACGGCCACGAACTCATATATTGCACGGCCGCTACTGCTTCAATCGGAATTAGAGTAATTAAAGAGATCCAGTTGGCCCAGGCAGCAATAAAGCCGAGTAAGGAACCATGACTATATTGGGCGAATTTACTCATGCCCCCAGATTCGGGAAACATGGTCCCTAATTCGACATAATTATAAGCAATTGCGCCAATAATGACTGCTCCGATTACCCAAGCTAAAATGGCCGCCGGACCGGCAATTTTGGCGGCTTCCCACGAACCAAAGAGCCAACCGGAACCAATTAATGATCCCAGTGCCAGCATGACTAAGTGAAATAAATTAATTTTCTTTTTCATTTCATTCTCCCAAGAGTACTAATACTTAATTAATTTACCACTTTTTGATAAGCAACATAAAAAAATTTTTGAAAACGAGCAATCAAGTCTAAAGCTGGTTGTGCTAATGATTATAAAAAAATCCCCTGCAATTGTTATCGACAATTACAGAGGACGTTGTGAAGTATTAATTATTGAATGTCAATTTTGGTATCGTTACTAGAATTTGGTTGAGCTTTAGGTAAATGAATTTGTAAAACACCGTTGGTATATTGCGCACTGACCTGATTACGCTCCACATTAGGTAAGCGATATTGGCGGCTAAAGCGACCGTAGGAGCGCTCATTCATGATCATCTGACCTTGGTCATTGCTGGCGTCAGAGAAAGAATCACGCTTTGCAGATACGGTCAAGATATCACGGTCGTAATTAATGCTAATATCCTTCTTATCTAAATCGGGTAAATCAATGGCAACATCATAGGCTTGGCTTGATTCAGAAACATCAGTCTTCATATTAGAGTTAGTAAAACTCGGTGTCATATTGTTAAACCAACGATCCATATTGTTGAACATATCAAACATATCGCCACGACGATTCGTTAAATTATTATTCATAACTGATTACTTCCTTTCAATTTATAACCACATTGTAGCCTCCAACGTTATAAATTTCAACTAATTAGCACTATTAATTAGATAGTGCTAATTAACCTTCTAAACCAGCGGGTTTTAACCATTTTTCTAATAAGTTGAGAAGGGTATCGGAAATAATTGACATTAAGGCAGTCGGTAAAGCCCCAGCTAAAATCAAGGCACCACCATTGGTGGCGTTGGTACCCCGAATAATAATGTCGCCTAAACCACCGGCACCAACAAATGCCCCGATTGCTGTAATCCCGATCGCTAAGACCAGAGCGTTGCGAATGCCGGCCATAATAATTGATAATGATAGGGGCAAACGGACCATATACAAGATTTGCCAATTGGTCATCCCCATGCCTCTACCAGAATCAATGATATTAGCATCAACATTGCGCATACCAGTGTAAGTGTTCTTGATAATTGGCAATAAAGAATATAAGAACACAGTCACAATGACCGTATTGACGCCTAACCCCATGCCAATCATGATAATCGACAAGAGGGCTAAAGACGGAATGGTTTGAATTACATTGGCAATACTGATCACGAAGTTACCAAGCTTATGATTACGAGCAATTAAAATGCCCACAGGAATACCAATGATGGCCGCGAACAAAACGCCATAAATCGAAATTAAAAAATGCCGACAGAATTGTTGCAAGATATACATGCCGTTGTGCTGATAATAATAAATTAATTGTTGCCAAATATTTAAATGTGACATCTACTTATCACCTCGGAAATAATGATTTTCCTGTAAGAATTTGTGGGCGACAACTTGGGGTTCTAGCAATTGATCATCAACTTGATAGTTGAGCTTACGCATGGTATGGACGTTAATCTTGCCATCTAAGCGGTGTAAAATGGGTTTTAAATCAGGATGTTCTTTTAATAAAGAATTGTTCACGAGCATAGAACACTTATATGGTGGGAAAAACTTTTTATCATCTTGTAGTTGCTTTAAGTGATAGCTGTCTACGCGTCCGTCAGTAGAGTAACCTAAAACGACATCCATCTTGTTAGAGGCTAATGCCGAATAAACTAACCCAATCTGCATGGGATAGGCTTTCGCAAACTCAAAACCATAATAACGAGTAAAATCTTTATAACCATCGCCCTTACGATTTAACCAGTTAGCATCTACACCAATCGTGGAACTATTGGCCACTTTACCTAAATCGGACACCTTGTTTAAACCATACTTTTTAGCAGTTTTTTGTGTGACCATAAAGGCAAATTTGTTTTCAAAACCGTAAGTAGGAAATAAGGTTTGATTATAGCGGCGTTTAACCGTTTGACTAACAATTCGGGTTGCTTTAGCTGCACTTTTAGTTGGCGGTAGATTTAGCGTCGTGGTTAATTCGGTACCACTATAAGATACAGCTTGAATGTCAGCATCTTTACGAATTAAAGCTTGGTGCATAAGCGGTGCCGAACCGAGGTTATTGACGATTTCGGTATGATAATTGGTTTCATGAGCTACTAATTCGCTTATAATGTTAGCAATAACCTGTGATTCAGTTGTATTTAAAGAAGCAATTCGTACCGTATCACTATTGCCTTGTGCGGAACTGAGACCGGGTAGGCTGCAACCACTAGCGGTGACAGTTGTTAATAATAAAACTAAGGCCAGTAAACAGCGGCGTAGTTTCTTTTTCATAGTTCAACCCCCTTAGTTAATTTTACTGGAAACTGGTGTTAGCTTTTGTTCTAATTTGCCTAATAGATAGTCGGTGAGAATGGCTAAGATAATGACTGGAATGGTGCCTCCTAAAATTAAGGCTGGTTGGAACAAGTTCAAACCATTAAAAATGAAGTCGCCTAAACCACCAGCACCAATGTAAGAAGCTAAGGTGGACCACGCAATGACATAGATAGCGGATAAACGAATCCCCGACATAATTACGGGCATCGCCAAAGGAACCTCGACTTTAATAATTGATTGCCAATTAGTCATGCCAATGCCCTTGGCGGAGTCAATAATATTAGGATCGACCCCTTTAATACCAATATAAGTGTTACGCAAAATCGGCATTAAACTATAAATGAATAAAGCAATAATTGCGGGTAATTGCCCAATGCCAAACACTGGGATCATTAAGGCTAATAAAGCTAAGGCCGGAATAGTTTGCAGCATACTAGCAATATTCATGACAATATTGGCCGTTTTGGGAAAACGAGATAATACAATGCCCAAGGGAACAGCGACCAAAATGCCCAAGCCTAGAGAAATAGCTGAAATATAAATTTGTTCCCAAGTTTTAACTAATAATTCAGAACCATGCTGTGCTAAAAAACTACTCATTATTTTGCTCAGCTCCTTTAGATGGCGTGTGATTATTATCCTGGCTTTCAGCGAGCGGATCGCTATCCCCCCAGATGGTGTTGTAAACCAAATTAACTAAAGCTGAACGGGTAACAATCCCGACTAAAACGCCATTATGATCAACTACAGGTACATAACTAGAACCCCGTTTTAAAATTCGATCCACTGTATCACGCAAGTAGGCTTCAGGACGTACAGTATAGATATTCGTATCTAAAATATCACTGACTCCTGCGGCCTTATGGTAACGATGTTCCAAGCGCTCAATGCGAATCAAACCTTTGAGGTGTTTGTCATCATCGGTTACTAATAAGGTATCAACATGCCGTTGTTTCATTAAAACCAAAGCTTCTTTTAAGGAAGCACCCAAGTTGATTTGTACCGGCTCCGTCAACATGATTTCTTTAACTTGCACCATATCATGCTTGGCTTCAGCTAACCGATCTTCACCAATTAAGTTTTCCACGAAATCATTAGCGGGGTGTCGTAAGATTTGATCAGGGGTATCATCTTGGACCACTTGACCATCATGCATAATGACAATATGGGTGGCTAATTTTAAAGCTTCATCCATATCGTGAGTGACAAAGACAAAGGTTTTGCCCGTATCGCGTTGCAATTTTTGAACTAAATCTTGTAAATTATCCCGCGTAATAGGATCTAATGCCCCAAATGGTTCGTCCATTAAGATCAAATCTTGATCAGCTGCGAGGGCGCGAACCACACCAATTCTTTGTTGTTGGCCACCGGATAATTCGGAAGGGTAGCGGTCTAAATACTCTTCTGGTAATTCGGCCAGTTGAATTAATTCTTTGGCCCGTTTGTCTAGTTTGTCTTTAGGCCATTTTAATAGTTTTGGAACTAAAATAATATTATCTTTAATCGTCATATGGGGCATGAGCCCATTATTTTGAATCACATACCCAATTTTGCGGCGCAAATCGACCGCGTTAAAGCTGTTGACACTTTTTCCCTTAATTAAAACATCACCAGAAGTAATGCTATTCATGCGATTAATCATTCGCATTAAAGTGGTCTTGCCCGAACCGGAAGTACCGATAAAACAGCAAAATTCTCCTTGAGCAATTTTGATATTAGCGTTACTAACCGCGGGCGTTTTTCCTTTATAGATTTTAGTGACATTTTTAAACTCCACCATTGGTGTATTATCTGTCATGCAGTTGATACTCCTCTCTGTGTTTGTCAGGATTAATAGTCGCTGACATTAAAAATAGCTACGACAAAAGTACAATTAATTAAAATCACGCCAGTGTTATAAGCGTCAAGTTAAATCCAATTAATTGTTGTCTTGATACCATTAGGTAATAGAATCGATCTTGGCAAAAATACTTGTATTTTAAGGAGAGATCTTACTACCATAATAACGAAGCGCTAGAATGAAATCAAAAAACAGACTATTTTTTAGTCTGTTTTTTACGGATAAAATGGATCACAAAAGTAACAATAAAAGCAACGGCTAAAGCCAGCGTAAACATGGAATTCGGAATTTCAATGTTAATGGCGGGAATCGTCAAAAATAATTTCACGGCAATTAATAAAATTAAAATATAAGCCATGGGTTCCAATTCGGGGATTTTGTTCATTAAACTCATAATTACTTCGGCCACTCCCCGCATGGCAATAATTCCGATCACACTACCAATTAAAATAATGACGGGATTATTGGATACCGCGATGAGGGTTAACACGGAGTCCAAGGAAAACATAATATCGGTAAATTCAACCGAAATAATCACTTGCCATAACGGAGATAAGCCTTTGATTTTAAACATTTTAATCTGCTTTTTTTCGCCGGAAAATTTTTCCCAGAAAAAATGAACTGACATATATACTAGATAAATTGCACCTAGGATTTTAATCCACCAAAAGTCAATTAAATAAGTGCCAATGCCAATTACTAAGAAGCGAAAAATAAAAGCTCCCCAAATACCGTAAAACAGGGCATCTGCCTGTTCTTTTTTAGTTTTTAAGGTATGTGCTTGGGCGGCGAGAACGATCGAATTATCAACAGACAAAAGACACTCCATAATAATTAACGAAATAATCAATAACCAGTCATTCGGTGACTGAATGACTTTCTCCCAATTGTGTAACTCAAAAAACGGCCGGTACAAATTAATAATGAAATTCACAGAATTCTCCTTTAGAATAGTAACGTCAAAAAAATGCATTCAGCTCATATTAACTGCTGCTTTCGGTTATAAAGCCAATTAACCAGCTACTAGCAATTTAGTTTATTGTAACAAATCTACTACTGAAAAGAAAAAGCCAGTGCGGCTGTGCAGCCTGGCATAAGAGTTATTTTGACTAAAATGTTTGATTGAGCAGCTCCGGTTTTTGAATAGTAAATTTTGTTTGTTGATGATTATCAATGCAATAGACGTGTTGACTATGATCTTCGGCTAGCGGACCAAAATCTAAAATAATATTATCATTTTGGATAGAGATATTTTGAATACTATCTAATAAAATGTGCTGGACAGAGCGGGCAATTGACAGGTTGTCTCTCATCTTGTCAACGGCAGCGTGCAGGGTATAACCATCGTCTAAAAAATTTTTAATCATGCGGGCGTGAATTACTTGTTGGTAGGGTAACTTCACTGCGCCGTTTTCGGTTTTGACGGTTTTGAGATAGCCATTTTTAATCCAGTAGCGAATCTGCGTATCAGTAACTTGACAGGCACGGGCAGTGTCGCGAATGCTGAGATACAGATTGTCTGGTCGAATAATATTATGAAACCATTGTGCGTAATCATTAATTTGAGCCATTTTTCACCTAGTTCTTGTCTAAAATAAAATCTGAGCATCAAGAAAATTTGTGTAGCAAAACTAAACGTCTTCTTATTATAAAGTTCTTCTGTTAATTTGTAAATTTGTTAACATGAATATCAAATAATTGACAAAGAGTAGGAGATAGTTTATATTGTACAGTATTGCTTTGCTATCGGGATTTAAGAAGTTCTTAAATCGGTTCTACATGTTTAATGAATAATTTTATTGGAAAGAAGGATTTTACTTGGCAGAAAGTAACACAATGAATAAGTTCAGCAAATTAATGCTGATTATTGTTCTACTAGTTGGAACATTTTGTACTGTGTTAAATCAGACTTTATTATCGACAGCATTACCAAAGTTGATGTCCACATTTAATGTTTCGACAGCAACGGTTCAGTGGTTAACGACTGGCTTCTTGATGGTGAACGGAATTATGATTCCATTGTCTGCTTATTTAGCAACGACTGTTAATACTAAATGGTTATATATCTCAGCAATGGTTATTTTCTTATTTGGGACAGTTTTAGCTTTTATTGCTCCTAGTTTTGGCATTTTGTTAGCTGCGCGGTTAATCCAAGCAGTTGGTGTGGGAATTACCATGCCATTATTACAAACAATTATGTTATCGTTGTTCCCGGCAGAATCGCGGGGAGCCGCGCTAGGCTTAGTTGGTATTGTTGTCGGCTTTGCGCCAGCGATTGGACCAACTCTATCCGGTTGGATCGTCGATAACATGAATTGGCGTGATTTATTTGGTTTATTAATTCCATTTGTGGTGGTCGTAGTTATTTTGGCTTTAATCTTTATGAAGCCAGTTATAAAAACCCACAAACAAAAATTGGATTGGTTGTCCTTATTCTTATCCACAGCAGGTTTTGGAGCCTTATTGTACGGCTTCTCCGCCGCAGGAAATGATGGTTGGACTTCTGCTAATGTTTTAAGTACATTAATTATTGGTGTAATTGGTGTTGTTCTCTTTATTTGGCGGCAATTAGTAATTCCCAAGCCGTTCTTGGAATTACGAGTTTTTAAGACAGCAGACTTTACTTTAGCAGCTATTTTGTCCTCCATTGTGACAATTGCGATGTTAGGTGTTTCTACAGTCTTACCACTTTATTTACAAATTGTGCACGGTATGAGTGCTTTGAAGTCTGGTTTAATTTTACTACCAGCAGCGTTAGTCATGGCCTTCATGAGTCCTATTACAGGACGGACCTTTGACGCATTTGGCGGTCGGCGTTTAGCGGTTATTGGCTTGGTTATTTTGACGTTAGCAACGTTGCCATTCGTGTGGTTAACTGCTGACACACCAACCAGTTACATTGTTATTTTACAGGTAGTACGGACATTAGGAATCTCGATGGTCTTGATGCCAGTTACCACTTCCGGAATGAATGCTTTACCAGATGATTTAATTGCTGATGGTACGGCAGCTAACAACACGGCACGTCAGATTGCGTCTTCGATTGGTTCAGCGATTATGATTACGTTATTGACTAATGTTACTAAAGGTCAACAACCAGGTAAGCATTTATTGCATGCGGCACCATTCCAATATAAGCATGACTTCTTAAATGCAACTTTAGCAGGTTATCATGCTTCCTTTATGTTCTCCTTAGTCTTTGCTGTGATTGGTGTGGTTTTGGCCTTCTTCTTAAAAGAAAAGAACCAGGCTAAAGATGTTGATGTTAACAAAGTAGTAAAGGGGGGTGAATAGGCATGATTTTAGTAACTTTAGTTATCGGTGCAGTCGCTACCTTTATGAGTTTTGTCTATTTAAGAAAACCACTTTTACGGACATTCGCTACGCTTATTGCTTTAATTATTTTCGGATTGTCACTCGTCTTTTTAGTCTTGAATGATTATAATCACTTCGGTATGCACCAAGTGACCGAAAGTAAAACTACCCAGATTTACCCAGCTAAATCAGCTAATGGCTTGAACTTAATGTTGTATAAGACTGTGGGTACTAATGGAAAAGAAACGGTGCAAGTTTATAAAACTGATCCAGATCAGAAAAAGCCCGTTCATTCACAAGTTAATGAAGAGACAATTTCTAATAACCACATTAAGTCCACCACTAAACAGGACGGTTCTTTAAAAGAGACGGTTACGCGTTGGAAGTATAAATCAAATGCGGATAAGATTTGGTTTGGCGTTTCTGGGATGGATAATAAATTAGTTAAACGGGTTAATACGTTCTATTTGCCTAAGAATTGGTTACATTTATCAATGAATCAAGTTAAGCAATTACAAAAGAAAATGGCCCAAATGAAAACGCCAGCTGGTCAAGCGCAAGTTAAAACACAAGCTCAAGCTTATGTTAAACAAAAATTGGCTGCTGCAGCGAAGAAAGATCCTAGTTTAATGACTAATAAGACCAAAATGACAGCTTTGAGTAAACAATATGCGCAAGAATTTCAAACGCAATTGATTAAAAAAGCAGTTGGTCAATAAACTGTGTGACAACAACTAAATGTTCCAAATAGACTTTTGAGAAATTTCTCAAAAGTCTATTTTTTTGGATGTTTTCTTGTGTTTTAACATCAATTCGGTTACACTCGAATTAATTAAATCAGATTATCATCGCAAAGGGGAGCTCTAAATAGCTGAGAGTGATTAAGTTCAGACCCTTGGAACCTGTTTGTTAGTACAAGCGTAGGAATTGTGATGAGTGGTAGACACTCTTTTTTGCGAGATAGTTAAAAAGGAGTGTTTTTTGATGTCAAAAAATAAGTTACAAACGTTGGTTGAAGGTGCAATTATCGTGGCGCTAGCCATGGCTTTGTCGTATATTCCTCACAGTTTAGGAATTTCCTCAATTGAGATTTTGTATGGAGTAGTTCCTTTGTGTTTATATTCTTGGCGCCGGGGTGTTAAAGCCGGCATTATCGCTGGTATTGTGTGGGGATTATTGGATTTGATTTTACGAGGCTTAAGTAGTGGTTCGGTTTTAAATGTGTGGCAAGGAATATTGGAATATCCTGTGGCCTTTGGGGTCTTAGGCTTAGCTGGTCTTTGGGCACCTGTGATTGAGCAGCGGATTCAACAACACCGATCGATTTTGCCAGCAGTATTAGTTAGTAGTAGTGTTGCATTATTTATCAAATACTTTTGTCATTTTGTGGCGGGCGTCTTGGTGTGGGGTTCTTATGCTCCCAAAGCATTTAATCCGTGGACATGGTCGTTATTAGTTAATGGTGGTAGTGCAGTTGCCAGTTTAGTTTTTGCGTTAATCGTCTTTGGCTGTTTAAAAAATATTTTAGTTAAATTATTAAATTTAAAAACAAAATAAATTAAAGATAGTCATTTGAGTTTAATTTCTTTATAATGTTATTGAAAACGTTTATAAAGAGAGGTGCTCTGAATGTACTATGTAGTAATGCAATCGCATGATATCCGTGATAATCTAGCCACTGAGCAGTATTTAATGAATAATAAGGATTTTGATGAACCACTAGTATTGTTTTATATTGAAAGTCCTTGTATTATTGTTGGTCATAATCAAAACACAATTGAAGAATTGAATAACGACTATGTCCGTCAACATCAAATCACGGTTACTCGACGACTTTCGGGGGGCGGCGCAGTATATCAAGACTTAGGTAATCTTTGTTTTAGTTTTGTAGTCGATGCAAAAGATGAAAAGTTTGGTGACTTTAAAAAAATAACCCAACCGCTGGTTGACGCCTTACACCGCTTAGGGGCAACTGGGGCACAAGTTTCCGGGCGCAATGATATTTTAATAGACGGTAAAAAGTTTTCGGGCAATGCCATGTATACCAAGAATGGCAAAACTTTCTCACATGGTACTTTATCGTATGATGTCGATTTAGACGTCTTGACAAAAGCCTTGCATGTACCAAAAGATAAGATTGCTTCTAAAGGTATTAAGTCGGTGCGCAGTCGGGTAACGAATATTCGGCCGTATTTAGATGCACAGTATCAAAATTTAACGACGGAACAATTTCGCGATATTTTGTTATTAAGTCTCTTTCAAGCTGATGATTTAGCGGACATTAAAGATCATGAATACCAAATTACCGCCCAAGACCAGCAAGCAATTGCGCAATTAAAAACAGACATTTACGCTAATTGGGATTGGGTGTACGGCAAATCACCCGAGTTTACCGTGAAGAATCGCCAACACTTTGAGATGGGGACCATTGATGCACGGTTTGTCATTGAGCAAGGCAAGATTAGTCAAGCTAAGTTTTACGGTGATTTCTTTGGTACACAAGATGTTGAACAATTAGAACAACAACTTCAAGGTGTGACTTATGATTATGATCATCTTGCTCAAAAATTACAAACGATTGATTTAGACCAGTATTTTACCGGTATTAAAGCAGCTGATTTGATCAAGCTAGTGACACCTTAAAAATATTTTCCAAAGGATCGCAGGACCGTGTATTATTTTTGCATGCCAGCACAAGATATTCGTGAAAATCTGGCAACCGAACAATATTTAATGAACAATAAGGACTTTGATGAACCATTGGTTTTGTTCTATATTCAAAAACCGTGTATTATTGTGGGACGCAATCAAAATACTTTGGAAGAATTAAACTTAGATTACGTGAAAGCACACCAAATTACGGTCACCCGACGGCTTTCGGGTGGTGGCGCCGTGTATGATGACTTAGGTAACGTCTCTTTTAGTTTTGTGATTAATGCGCAAGATGAGCGGTTTGGTGATTTTCAAAAAATGACCCAACCGATTGTAGCAGCTCTACAGCGGATGGGAGCCACAGGAGTAGAAGTTTCTGGGCGCAATGATTTATTAATTGCTGGTAAAAAGTTTTCCGGCAATGCCATGTATACTAAAAATGGCAAAACTTTCTCGCACGGGACGTTGACTTATGATGTGGACTTAGATGTTTTGAGCCAAGCACTCAAGGTGGCGCCTGATAAAATTGCGTCTAAGGGTATTAAGTCAGTCCGCAGTCGCGTGACGAATTTGAAACCTTATTTGGCACCTGAATATCAAAACTTAACTATTGAACAGTTCCGCGATGCTTTATTGTTGAGTCTGTTTGAAGCACGAGACTTAGCAGACATCAAGGATAAAGAGTATCACTTGAACGCTCAAGATCAGGCGGGGATTGCCCAACTAAACCAAGAATTATATTCCAATTGGGATTGGGTTTATGGACAATCGCCACAATTTACCATTCAAAAGCGTCAGCATTTTAATGCGGGGACCATTGATGCGCGGTTATTGATTGACCATGGGAAAATTGCTCAAATTAAGTTTTATGGAGATTTCTTTGGCCAACAAGATGTTAGTGAATTACCAGCATATTTAGTTGGCATTGACTATACGGAATCAGCTTTAACGCAGGCCTTAGCTTCGGTTGATGTGGATCAATATTTTACCAATTTTACGGCACAGCAATTAGTTGATTTGTTAAAGCCATGAAAGATTAGAACAAAAGTCGTTGCAATTCCCGCAGCATTCTTTGGGTTCCAGTTTCTAACAATTAAAAAACAGCTAGCAATAGTTTGGACTAAGGCTAGCTGTTTTTTCTGCTTAGAATTTAATTCTTGGATTCAGTTCGATGCGTTAATTTAAATTTTGTCCACGGTTTGATGAAGTCCAACAAGAATAGTTCTTCCGGTTTTAATTGTCCGACTTTATTTTTACGTGAATCTTGATGAGGCTCTAAAGCAATTTGCAGTTCATTTTTATAAACACCAAAGTTATCATTGCCGATTAAAACATCGCCACGTTGGAAAACTTGGTCATTATCATGCGGTGGATTGGCTACAGCTTGATAGGTAACGCGCGGCATAGTGGAACGAATGACTAATTGATTAATATCACCGCGCCGAAAATGTTGTGGCTTGAACATGATGTCTGCTTCAACCGGATTAACAGTATCATTTAAATCCAAGTCAAATTCTAATTGATAGCGATCAGTTTGGGCTAAGGCTTGCAACTCACTTTCACTAGCGTAAGCATTGCCGATAATTACGTCGTCAATCATTTGAGAGGCAAATAAGTGCTTGGCTTGCACAGCAATAGGTAATTTTCGATCCATTTCTAAAGTTGGTAAGCCATCGTTGACATTCCACGGCCCTTGGTCGCCCACATGACTCGCTACAAAGGCGGCAGTATGAATCCCAGCTTTTTTGAAGCGCTGATTACACTCCATAAAATAATCATAGGGTAAACCAGTTCCTATTTGCGGATAAAAATTGTGACAGCCATAGATAAAGGGCGTATTGGCTTGAAAACTTAAAATATTATTTAAGTAATCAACATTATTACTAAGGTTCAGTTCAATAATTAAGCCGTAAGGGTTATAAGACAGCATGGCTTCAGTGGCGCCATCAAAAGCTTGATCCAACCTGATGCCCGCTGCATGTAATTCAGCAAAAAATGATAAATCATCGTAAGAAATATTCAATTCATCAAAGATGTTAGGAGCAACGTCAATAATGGTTTGATAACCGAGCTTGTTACCCACGTCGATAATTTTTTGAAATTTAGCTTTAGTTTGTTCCGGAGAACCGGTAACTTCTAACATACTCATGAAAATTCGGGAAAAGCCGTATTTGTGTCCCAATTCTAAGTATTTTTTATCTTCTGCAAAATTGCTATGATCTGGATAAATCGATAGTCCTAATTGTCGTTTTGTCATAATAAACTCCTTTAGCAAATTCATCAGCGAGCAAATTCTTGGGCATTGTGTTAACTAATTAATTAAATTGTAATTTTAGTTTAACTGAATGAGCCTAATTTGCAAGAATGACGGAAAAAGATATTTTTCTTTGAGAAACGTGTTTCTGATTTTTTACCACATAATCTTGATTTTTAGAAACAAAATAGTAAAATGTTTCTTGTAAGCGTTACATAAAAACGTTTTTATAAATTGGGAGGCTGTTTGATGACTAACAAGAAACAATTACGACCAGATTTTTTGTGGGGAGGCGCTGTAGCAGCGCATCAATTAGAAGGTGGCTGGCAAGCAGGTCATAAAGGTGTGAGTGTTGCCGATATTATGACGGCTGGCGCTAATGGTGTTCCCCGGCAAATTACCGATGGTGTTAAAGACGGGCTGTACTATCCTAATCACGAAGCCATTGATTTTTACGACCGTTATCCGGAAGATATTAAATTGTTTGCCGAAATGGGTTTTAAATGTTTTCGGACGTCAATTGCGTGGACGCGCATTTTTCCTAATGGCGATGAAAAAGAACCTAATGAAGCAGGATTGAAGTTTTATGATGACTTATTTGATGAATGCTTAAAGTATAACATTGAACCGGTCATTACGTTATCACATTTTGAAATGCCATATCATCTAGTTACCGAATATGGTGGGTGGCGCAGCCGTAAGGTGATTGATTTCTTCTTGAATTTTGCTGAGACTGTCTTTAAGCGCTACCAAAATAAAGTTAAATATTGGATGACTTTTAATGAGATCAATAATCAAACCGATTACAAAAATGATTTTTCGATGATGACTAATTCCGGGCTGTTAAAACGTCCGGGTGAAAATATGGAACAGACCATGTATCAAGCCGCACACTATGAATTGGTGGCGAGTGCGAAAGCAGTCCAAATCGGACACCAAATTAATCCGAACTTTCAAATTGGTTCGATGATCGCGATGGTGCCGTTATATCCAGCTAGTCCTAAACCAGCGGATATGTTAAAAGCCCAACGGGCAAATGAAGCGCGGTATTGGTTTGAAGATGTGCAATCTAATGGTCGTTATCCGCATTGGCTTCGGACTTATCAAGCTAATCAAGGCTGGGAGATGGATATTACCGCTGAAGACTTAGCAACTTTGGCACAAGGCACCGTTGATTATATTGGCTTTAGTTATTATATGTCCCGGGCTGTTCGGGCAAAAGACCATGAACCAGTTAATTATCATTATGATGAAGACCAAGATGGAACTCCTAATCCGTATGTCAAGTCCTCTGAGTGGGGCTGGCAAATTGACCCTGAGGGTTTGCGTTACGCCATGAATTGGTTAGCAGATCGGTACAATAAACCGCAATTTATTGTAGAAAATGGTTTTGGCGCGGTTGATCAAAAAGAAGCTGATGGTTCAGTCCATGATCAATACCGGATTGATTATTTGCGCGCACATATTGAACAAATGAAGTTAGCCGTCGAAGAAGATGGGATTGATTTAATGGGTTATACACCATGGGGTTGCATTGACTTAGTTTCTGCGGGGACAGGACAAATGTCTAAGCGTTATGGCTTTATCTATGTGGATAAAGATGATGAAGGTCACGGCACTTTGGAACGCTCGAAAAAAGATTCCTTTGCTTGGTATCAAAAAGTCATTGCATCTAATGGCGAAGATTTAGCTTAAAAAAGGGGGCAGTTAAAATGGCTGAAGAAAAGTCTAAAAATAGTTTTTTAACGACTAAACTGATTCCATTTTTCCAAAGAATATCGTCAGCACGTCATATGGTAGCTTTACGTGATGGGATGGCAGCTGCGATTCCAATGATTATCATTGGTTCAATCTTCATGATTATTGCGCAATTTCCGATTAAAGGTTATTTAGCTTTTATGGCGCATACTTTTGGGCCAAATTGGGCGAATGTGGCCCAGTATATCACTAATGCATCGTTTCATATTATGGGGTTAATCGCTGTCGCCGGGATTTCGTATAACTTAGCACGCAGCTATAAAGTTGATGCTTTTTCAGCGATGATCGTTTCTATTGGAGCCTATATTTTAACCATTCCACTAAAAACGGATAAAGCCGGTAATTTGTGGGTACCGTTAAAAGAACTGGATTCCTCAGGTTTATTTATTGCGATTTTAGTCGGTTTATTTATTACTGATTTATATGTCTGGATTGTTCATAAGAACTGGACGATTAAGATGCCCGCGAGTGTGCCACCGGCCATTAGTAATTCATTCTCGTCATTGATTCCGGGCGCGATTTCGTTACTAGTTGTGTGGGTCATTCGCTTGGGAATTGAAGCTACGCCAATGAAGAGTATTCCTAATGTGATTACCTTCTTCTTACAGGATCCGTTGAGTCATTTGAGTAATACTTTACCGGGAGCACTAGTTGCAGAAGGTTTAGTCTGCATTTTGTGGATCTTTGGGATTCACGGTTCCAATACGGTGGCTGGCGTGATGCAACCTATTTGGTTAGCTGCGATGGCCCAAAATTCGGCTGCTTTAAAAGCTGGCCATGCTTTACCAAATATTGTTACACAACAATTTTTTGATAACTTTGTTCACATGGGTGGTTCTGGCGCCACGATTGGTTTAGCGTTGATGATTGCCTTTATGTCCAAGAGTAAAGAGTATAAGACCTTGGGTGAATTAGTCGTTGGACCTGCGATCTTTAATGTTAACGAACCGATTATCTTTGGTTTACCAATTGTCATGAACTATAAGATGGTCATTCCGTTTATTGCAGCACCGTTAACGAATGTTACCGTGACCTATTTAACTATGAAATGGGGTTGGGTTGCTAAAACGATGGGTGTCATGGTACCTTGGACCACACCACCGATTATGTCAGGTTATTTAGCTACTGGTCATATTTCAGGAGCAGTCTTACAAATTGTCAATATTGTCTTAGATACTTTGATTTACTTCTTCTTCTTTAAGAGCATGGATAATCAAAAAGTAAAAGAAGAAAAAGCAGCGCAAAATGCCTAGATTAGTGGTTTAATATAAGTAAGTAAAAGATTAAAGGAGAATTTAATTATGAGTAAAAAGACGATTATGTTAGTATGTGCCGCCGGCATGTCCACGAGTTTATTAGTTAGCAAGATGCAAAAAGCTGCTGAAGAAAAGGGCGTTGAAGCTAATATCTTTGCAACCGCTGCTGCAGATGCAGATTCCAAAATGGAAACCGAAAACCCAGATGTTTTGATGTTGGGACCGCAAGTTAGCTACATGTTAGATGATTTTAAAAAGCGGGTTTCCATTCCAGTCGAAGTCATCAATATGCAAGACTACGGTATGATGAACGGACCGAAAGTTTTAGATGAAGCTTTAAGTTTAATTCAGGAATAAAGGATATTTAATTAATGAACGAAGAAGAAAATTTACAAACAGTTATGGGTCTCATCATGAATGGTGGTAATGCCAAAGGTGCTGCTTTTGAAGCCATTAAAGCCGCTAAGGTGAATGATTTTGCTACTGCGGAAGCCAAGCTGAAAGAAGCGGACAAATTTTTAGCAGAAGCCCATAACGCACAAACGGGCATGTTAACTAAAGAAGCTAGTGGTGAACATGAGCAAGTGACGCTATTAATGGTTCATGGTCAAGATCATATCATGAATGCGATCACTTTTCGCGATTTAGCAGGAGAAATTGTTGATTTATATAAGCAATTAGCTGCTAAATAAGAATGATGCAATAATTAATTAAGACGTGGTTGAGACAAAAGCTGAGGTTAACTTTTGTCATGACTACGTCTTTTTTTAAAAAAGGAGTTGTTCAACAAGTCATTGGCACAATTAACAGCGACGCAAAAAAGAATTTATCGGTATATTAAAGTTCATAAGGAGCAAGTCAAAGATTACAGTTTGCGTCATTTGGCTGCTAAACTAGGGGTGGCGCCGGCCTCAGTCTTACGGACAATTAATCGTTTAGGTTATCAGCATTATTATGAATTTTGCCAGCAATTACAGCAAGAAGTAGCTGGTCAAGGCTTGGTAGATGATATTACCTATCAAGCGCACGATTATTTTTCCCATATTGAAAACTATGACCAAAAGATTCAGCAGTTTAAAACATTGTTTGATCCGGCGACGATTTTTGTTTTTCTCGGTGTAGGGACTTCCGGTGATTTGGCTAGTTACGGGGCGCGGCAATTTGTGAATAATGGGCGTGAAGCTTACGTGATTGCTGATCCTTTTTATCCTATTCAACTAGGACATGCGGCTATGAATAATCATGTGGTGATGATTTTATCGGTGAGTGGTGAAACTGAGCAAATGCTGGAGCAGGCGACGAGTTTTCATGATCAAAAGGCAACCTTGGTTAGTATTACCAATGATGGCCATAATTCCTTAACTACTTTAGCGGATTTAAATTTTTCCTACCATATTAATAGTCGTATTATTGGTCAATCGGTGAATCTCACCAGTCAAGTCCCCGTGGTTTACTTGTTAGAGCGTTTGGCCCAAGTTGTTCATTGTTAAAACAGTTGGAACTAAAAAAGAAGTGTTCACAATCAATGCGAACACTTCTTTTAATTAAAGTCATATTTCAAATACTTAACTTTTTTATTGTTTAGCTAATTGGGATTCTTCAAAGCGTTTATTGCCTCTGTATAATTCCACAATCGTCCAAACTAATAAAGCTAAAACTAGGACAATTAAGATCCAAGCAATCACGTTGGCTTGGGTTAATTGCGCGGCTGTTGGATTATCACCGTAGAAACCGGCAATGGAATCTGGTAAACCTTTCAAGTTCAAGAAAGTTAAACCAATAACCGAAATCCAACCTAACACTTTGACCCAAAGTGAGTTTTTGAACCGGGTTCCCATTTCTACCTTACTATCGGTAAACATTAATAACGGTAGCATGGAGAATGGTAAGGCAAAGGCTAAGAAGACCTGTGAATTATTCATTAAGTCGTTTAACGCGGCGTGCTGTTTAATGGGGCTTTGACCACTAGTCATCAAGACGCAGAAGAGGACCGGAATCACGGAAATCACCCGGGTTACTAAACGCCGTAACCACAGTGGCATCTTCATGTGCACGAAACCTTCCATGATAACCTGACCAGTTAAAGTACCAGTGATGGTCGAATTTTGACCAGAAGCTAACAAAGCGACCGCGAATAAGGTAGATAAAACGCCTGTTTTGGCAATGGAGATTAAAATGCCGTTACTTAATTTGGAAGTATCGGATAAAGCTTGATATAAACCAAAGAATGATGGATCTTTGACAGCGCCAGTCTTGAAGACTGCGACACCAGTAATTAATAACAACGCATTAACAAAGAAGGCAAAGGTTAATTGAATGTTAGAATCCCAAGCAGAGAATTTCACAGCATCAGCGACTTCGTCGGGATTGTTGTGATCAATTTTCCGTGTTTGCGAAATTGAAGAATGCAAATACAAATTATGTGGCATAACTGTCGCCCCAATAATTCCTAAAGCACCTTGTAACGGACTCATGCCATTAACAACAGGATGTGAAGAAAAGGCTTGAGCTGAAGGAACTAATCCCTTCAAAACGCCACCCCAATTGGGATCAGATAAAGCTACTTGATAAACGAAGATGACCAAGATCACTAAAATTAAGGCCACAACAATCGCTTCAATTTTTCGAAAACCAATTTTAGTCAATAACAATAAGACTAAAACGTCTAGGACGGTAATGAAAACGGCGATGACTAACGGAATATTAAACAGGAGATATAAAGCAATCGCGGCCCCAATAACTTCCGCAATATCCGTCGCCATAATCGCTAACTCCGTTAAAATCCAGAGAATGACACCAAGCGATTTACTTGTCCGAGCGCGAATTGCTTGCGCTAAGTCCATTTGCGTCACAATGCCAAGTTTAGCGGCCATGTATTGTAAAAGCATGGCAATTAAACTTGAAATTAAGATGATGGACATTAATAAATATTGGAAATTCTGACCACCAGTAATAGATGTGGACCAATTACCGGGATCCATATAACCGACAGCAACTAAGGCTCCAGGACCAGAATAGGCAAATAATGTGCGCCAAAAGCCTTTGCCATGGGGAACTTCAACGGTACTGTTGATTTCCTCCAAGGAAGGACCATTGGCATATTCAATTAAATGGTGTTTTTTCTTTGTATTTTCAACCAAAAGAATTCCTCCTCATGTTTTTCCAAAAAACAATGATACTCCTACTTTCGCCAAAATTAAACCTTAAATTAGGTGAACTTAAAAAACATTTTCTTTGCTATTTTCTGAAAAGGGTTTAATAATGAGGGGGGAAATAAGTCGAGGTTAGTAACTAGCGAGAATTTTGTGGCAAGTAGTTGCCTTAATTATCAAGGATTTGCGGGCGTTTAACTAATAAAACTGTTTTAATTTGTTTGTTTGAAAGAAGCGATGTCAATGGCTGATTCAATCCATTTATCCAAAAGTGCGCATTGGTGGTTTGTGGCCACGTTATTAGCAGGAACTTTTACGATGTCCATCAGTCAGTCTTCCTTGTCAACAGCGTATCCGACTTTAATGCATTATTTTGCGGTTCCGGCAACCACTATTCAATGGTTGACTACCGGTTTTATGTTGGTGATGACGGTGATGATTCCAGTGAGTCCGTGGTTGTTGGCTAATGTAGCTTTTAAAAAATTATTTATAAACTTATTAGCCATTTTTGATGTGGGCACCATGATCATTATCTGGGCGCCAACGTTTGGTTTAATGCTATTCGGACGCATTCTGGAAGCGATGGCTGTGGGTGTTTTATTCCCTGCCTATCAAACGGTGCTCTTAAAAATTACACCATCTAAGCGGCGTGGCAGCGTGATGGGGACCGCGGGCTTAGTTATGGGATCAGCATTAGCCATTGGACCGATTATTTCGGGGATTGTGTTACGCTTTTTTACTTGGCAAGCGGTCTTCATTTTTTTTGCCTTTATTATTACGGTGGTCTTAGTCCTCTCTTTAGTTACGATCACGAGCCCCTTAGTTTTACAACCGACAAAACTGGATTTCATCTCTGCTCTTTCAACCGTGAATTTTATTGGTTTTTTATATGTTTTAACTCAGTGGGGGCAAAGTAAGCAGTGGACCTTTAGTTTAAGTGTGATTTTAATTTTGAGTAGTCTGGGCTTAGCGCTTTTTATTTGGCGACAATTGACTAGCTTGCACCCCATGCTAGAATTGCGGGTCTTGAAACAAATTAATTTTGATTGGGCAGTATTATTAACGGGGATTTCTTATATTGCCTTAATCGTGGTAACGATTATTTTTCCGTTGTATTACCAAAACATCTTGCATTTAACGGCCTTTACTTCTGGAATGGCGTTAGTTCCAGGAGCGGTGTTGTTAAGTCTCTTGAACCCTTTAACCGGAAAATTAGCGGATCATTGGGGCTTTAAAGGAACGTTGTTATTAGGAATGAGTATGATTACTGGCGGTTGGTTACTATTATTTGTGTTGCAGCAACGGTTAAATTTAGGTTGGTTAATGATTTTGGCAGCGCTGATTGAAGGTGGCAATGCCTTTGTAATGATGCCAGCGGTGACCTTGGGAGCCGATGTGTTGCCTCAAAAATATATTGCGCATGGTACGGCGGTTATTACCACCGCACGACAAATCTTAGGCTCTTTTGGCGTCACGTTAGCCACACTTTTATTGGCGTTACCCGCCAATGGTGCGACGTTAGTTCTGCGGCAACAACGACAATTTCATTTGGTCTTTGGGGTATTTTTCGCAATTAGTTTATTCGGATTAGTGATAGCGTGTTTGATTAAAAATCAGCACGGCCGGTAGTCAGACAGCAAAAAAGTCCAAAATTACTGGTCAAACATTGCGATAATTTGACAGTAACTTTGGACCTTTTTTTAATTTTAATTATTAAAATTCTTCATATTCAGCGGGATCCTGATTCTTGAGTCGCCCATCAGGTCGGTCTAAATTAGTAATGGTCTGCATTTGTGCAGGAGTTAATTCAAAATCAAAGACCTGCAAATTTTCCTGCTGCCGACTAAAATGTGTAGCTTTTGGAATCGGCAAGACGCCGAGTTGAATTTCCCAGCGTAAAATCACTTGCGCGACACTTTTTCCTAAATCTTGCGCAATACCTTGAATAATGGGGTCGGATAACATAGAACTAGCACGGCCGATCGGACTCCAAGCCCAAGTGATGATTTGATGTTGATCATCGTAGTGCCGTAATGTGGCTTCAGAGAAATAAGGATGCAATTCAATTTGATTAACTGCTGGTTTGACGTTAGTTTCGGCAATTAAACGGTCAATATGCTCTGGTAAAAAGTTAGACACGCCAATTGTTTTGATTAAACCCATTTGCTGAGCTGTAATTAAGGCTTGCCAAGCTTCGACATAGAGGTCTTCTTTAGGATTAGGCCAATGAATTAAGTACAGGTCATAGTAGTCTAAACCGGCACGATAAAGCGATTCTTGAATCGTTTGAAGTGCTTCTTGGTAGCGGTGGTGTCGCCCGGGTAATTTAGAAGAAACAATAATTTGCGAGCGTTGCAAGCCGCTTTGCTTAATGGCTTGACCGACAGCGCCTTCATTTTCGTAATTAAAAGCTGTATCTAAGAGCCGATAGCCGGCATTTAAGGCACTGGTAATGGCATTGACGCCTGTTGCGCCATTTAATTTGTAAGTTCCAAAGCCAATCTGTGGTAAAATTAAGCCATCATAAGTGGTGCGGGTAGGAATTTTCATAAGGAACCTCCTTTAATATTAAAACCACTGTTGTTACATGTTAATGATCTGGTACAAAAATCCAGATTTTTGCGAACTTTTGGTTTGCGAGTTCTCACTTAAATGTTATCATATTTAAGTTTAGAAGCAATTCATTGAGATTGGGACAAATGGAGTACCATCAGAAAAAATGTTCGTGTAAATTGACGAAAAATTTTTGTAGTTCCAGCTTATTTGCTTTCACAAATTAACTAATTGGGGGACATTATGCTAAACGATTGGCTACTAATCTTAATTGATATCTTTTTTGTAGCGATGCTACTAAATAATTTGTATTGGCAATCTCAGATTGTGGTACATGCTAAATATAAAATTTCCAGTTTAATTATTGCGGTGATTTTTGGAGTCTGGGTTCTATCTATGCCGGAAGATTCGTGGTGGTACGTGGTAATGGTGGCTGCCTTTTTAACAGTGACCTTAATGCAAGGTACTGGCGGTATGGCGCAAAAGCGCTTAGTGACCAGCGGTTTTTTTTCTAATTCACTGAGTTATCAAAAATTGACTCATGTAACACTGATTCCGGTAGAATTGCCTAATGCCCCCGTGCAAGTAATTTCGATTTTTACCGTGGCTAATCGGCAAAATATTCAAATGACGTTTAAACAGTCGGTCGCCCAATTACAGCAAGAGTTAAAAGCAGTTTTACCACAGAATATCGAAGTCGAAATTGCCCACATGTAGGTAGTTTGCGGACAAAAATTAAATATAATAAAAAAACCTTGTTTCTAGATGATTTTCTGGAAAACAAGGTTTTTTGTAATACATAATTTTTTACAAAATTGGTGACAGTAAGCGTGAGAAAAGTTGTTTAAAGCGAAGCCAGTAAGACTGCTGCTGAATGATTTCTGGCGTCAACAAGGTGCTGTGTTTTAAATCTTCTTGAAAGATCTCCGTTAGCTGTTGGCTGACCTGAGTATCGTAAAAGAAGGCGTCTGCTTCAAAGTTGAGGCTATAGCTGCGGTAGTCTTGGTTCATCGAACCAATAGCACTGAGTTGATTGTCAAAAACAGCCGTTTTGGCATGCATAAAACCATTATTATAATTATAAACTTCAATGTTGTGCTCGCTTAATAAATTGGCATAAAATTGTGTAGCCCGAAAAATAAAGGGATGATCTGGTTTGTCGGGGATGATGATTTTAATTTTAATACCGGAGCGTGCGGCCACTAAGAGGGCGTCAATCATTGGTTCATCCGGAATTAAGTAGGGCGTTTGGATTAAAATGCTTTCTTTGGCACTCATGACTAAACTCATGAACCCACCCTTGAGCGTGTCAAAATTACTGTCGGGACCATCAGAAACGATTTGAATCGGGGTAATGTGCTGGGGCTGTTTGATTTGCGTGGGAAAATATTTTTCCTGAAATAAAATCTTTTCGTGGTGGCGATCGACGGAAGCGTTCCAGTCTAAAACAAAGCGTTCTTGTAAAGATAACGCGGCATAACCGTAAATACGCACATGAGTATCGCGCCAATAACCAAACTTGGGTTTGAGGCCAAGATATTGATTGCCAATATTAAAGCCGCCCGTCCAACCAATGCGCCCATCAATGACAACGATTTTGCGGTGCAAATGGTAGTTTAAACGGTACTTAGCGATGGCATTTTGTGAAGTGATAAAGGGCATGACTTGCCCCCCAGCGGCAACTAGTGGTTGAAAGAACTTTTTGTTGGCCCCGGGAGACCCCCAGCGATCGTAAATCACGCGTACTTCAACGCCAGCTTGAGCTTTTTGAGTCAGAATATCTAAGACTTGGCGCCCTAACTCATCATTAAAAAAAGAATAGTATTCTAAATGAATGGTTTCTTGGGCATTACGCAAATCCTGTTCTAACGCGGCGAATTTGGCGTGACCATCGGTAAAAATCTGGGGATCATTATGGATTGTCACAGGAACATCATCATTATGATTAAAGTAATCGATTTGACGTTGGGCAAGTAAAGTCGTATCGCTGGGGGTTAACGGGCGCTTTTGCTCGCTACTCTGGTTGACCATCTGCTTCAATCGATCAAGCCCAATATGTTCGGCATTACTAATGGCAAAGAGGTTTTCTTGGGCAATCCCGCGGCCAAAGAAAGCAAAAATTAAAAAGCCAATGACAGGTAATAAAATTAAGACAATCAACCACGCTAAAGTGGTGGGAATACTACGCCGCCGGTGAAACACGGTAATAATGGCGGCAATCGTGTTAAGTAATAAAATTAAACTCAAAATTAAAAAAAAGATACGCATGAACCTACTCCTCAAAAAGGTTTAATGATTAAAAAATTGTTGAACTTGTGTCGCATTCTTGGATGACGGCGACTTGGACCGCCTGGTTGGAAAATTGCACGTGAATTAACTGTTTTAAGCGTGTCAAAATTTCTTCAGGCACAGCTTGCTTAAAGTTTAAATCTAAAGTTAGTGGCGTGGTTGCAAAATGACTTAACGTGATCAGTCCTAAAATGGTGGCTGATTGTTTGGCTGTAACGCCCCAGATGACGGCTTGATTAGCCATCGTCTGTTGCATAGCGTGATTAATGATGTGTGCGGACTCGGGTAAGTCCACGGCCAAAAATTTTTGTAGTTCTTGACCAGATAAGTAACTGAGAAAATCCAGTTGATAATGGGCGGTGATTATGGGGTGTAAGTTATTAACTTGTGGCAAATTAATCCTCCTTAGTTGTAGTAAATTCGGGATAAATAAAATTATTAATCTTGTTGAGCACGTCTTCGTCATCATGCATTTGCGAATGTTCGCCACTCACGCCTAAGGCACTGTATTCTTGAAACTCCTGGACGTGATTTTGTAAAAGGTATTTAATGGAGCGCGCAGAACTCACGGACACATACTTGTCTGTGTTGGACGCGTCATTGATGTTACCATAAATATTTAAAACCCGTGCTGTTTTAGGAAACTTAAAACGATTCAAATACATCCATAAGTATTTGGGCGTCATAAAAGCGGGTTTGCCGGAAACTGCTAAAGGGTTAATATTAGGTAAATCACCAAACGCGACTAAACCGTCAAACGGACCGGCAATCAGTGCCAAGCGATTGATATTGGGTAAGGGACGATTGTAAGTTTTAATTAGATAGGAAACTAAGGCCACGGAACCCAGCGAATGTCCAATGGCATTATACTGTTGAAAGTGATAACGTTGGTATAAGTCGCTTAAGATTTGATTAAACCAACGTTCCATCGTGCTAGACGGGATCCAGCGATCTTTAAAAATTAATTGGACAATTGGATATTTGGCGGTGGACCAGTAACCAGAATAATGGATCTTACTCTGCCAATCCACCGTGGCACGCAAAAAAACGGGTGAACCAGTCATTTTTTGCGCCGAACCGACCATTTTTTCCGTGGTATAATTACCACCACGAAAGCCATGAAGATAAAAAGTGGGGATTTGTTCAGTGCTCGAATCAACGGAAACTCGTTCGTCTAATTTACAGATGGGAATAGTTGCGGTCTGATGCTTGGAAGAATGCCAAAGTTTCATGGAGAAAGTGCCTCTTACTAGCTAAAGTTAACTATTAAATATGATACAGGTTCTAAACTAGTAATTCTAGGTTCAAGGAGAAATTATGCCAAAATATTATGCAGTTAAAAAGGGTCGAAAGCCGGGAATTTATCACAATTGGTCCGATTGCCAAAAACAAGTTCAAGGTTTCAAAGGGGCAATTTTCAAAAGTTTTCCTACTTTAAAACAAGCCCAAACATTTATGGTTGCGCAGACGGCCACTGCCACTGCTACTAAAAAAGCGCCAAACTGGACGGCGCAAGTGACAATGTATACTGATGGTGGCACGCGTAATACGGGCAATGTCTTAGGTGGTCATGTCAAAGCTAGCGATAAAGCCGCGTGGGCGTACTTAATTCAAAGTGCAGGAAAAGAATTTTCTGGCACTCAGGGTTGTTTAGGGGCAACCAATAATCAAATGGAACTAACCGCGCTGCAAATGGGCTTGCAGCGCTTAGTGGATTTACAATTCAATAGGTTAAAAATTGCAGTTGTGATGGATTCTAAATATGTTTTAAATGCTATTAATCAAAAGTGGTTAGCGGGGTGGCAACGCCGTGGCTGGAAAAAAGCATCCGGCGAAACGGTCTTAAATGTCGAGTTGTGGCAGCAAATTGCCGCCTTATTACCTCAGTTTCCTCAAATTAAATTTGTATGGACAAAAGGACACGCGGATAATGCCGGTAATGTCTTTGTTGACGAGCTGTTAAATCGGACAATGGATCAGATGTAAGCTAGAAGTAAAAATTGTTGATGTCTTAGATATTCAGCTTGAAACCAGGGTCAAGTTCACGTTATGTTAAAGGATGTAAGGGGGAAAATTAAATGAAAAATGTAAATGAGTTTAAAAATTTAAGTAATAATGAATTAAATAGTGTTATTGGGGGAAAGAAAAATATGTGGCATGATTTATGGGTAGGATTTAAGCCATTATTTAAATCTTTTACTAATTAATACTATTTAATAATTAACGCTGATGAATTTTTTATTGGCGTTTTTAATTTATATAAGTTGAAAATAAACCCTTGTGGGGGTCAGAAATAGCTTTAGCGTTAAAAACTCCCTTTCGATATAATAGTTTTTGGCTACCAACCAATACTGTTATCGAAAGGGAGTTTTTCTAATCTTGAAACAAGATATTAATAGCCTAGCACATACAAGATGGAATTGTAAGTATCACATTATTTTTAACCTAAATATCGTCGAAAAGTAATCTATGGAGAATTACGGCCAGACATTTGTCTTAATCTTAAGGCGTTTGTGTGAATTAAAAGAATTGGAAATTATTGAAGCACATGCGACGCCAGATTATATTCACATGTTAGTGAAAATACTACTTAAAAAGTAAGAACAAATAAAAATCACGAGTAGTAGCAGTTGGTAGTGTGTTGACTGGGGCTTTAAAGGGACTTTTTGCGTCGGGTGAGAGCCCTTTTAGGGCTAAATAAAAAAGCCACCAGCTCAGCTAGTGGATAATTAACTAGTATTTAAATTTAACTAGCACTATTGTATTTTTTTGACAAATAATCGGATTTATTTTTAATCCAAAGTGGATATAGGGTTAGAAGTGTTGCTAATAAAAATGTGTTTATAATAATTATTATTAGCATACTAATGGATGTTCCTAGAGTTTGCGTTGCATTGGAATCGCTTGATAATATGTTTGTGATGTAAGGGTTATTAATCAAAAGAGCAATGTTAACTATTAAAGATCCAGCAAAAGAAATTAGTAACCAAACTAGTTTCTTTTTTGTTTGGAATCTTTGCCAATCAGTGAAGAAACATAAATACATAATTAAGACGATTAATGTTAACAAAGGTACAAACTTAATCTGCTGTAACTGACCAAATAAATGTAAGTAGTTTAAACATAATAACGGAATCAACAATACATATAAAAAGCTTTCCATATAGTGGTTATGGTTAGCAGTTTTCTCTTGTTTTTCATAGTGATCTAAAATCACGGCATCATCTTTAATTAAATAATCTAAGGAAAGATCAAACAAATTACTTAGATCAATTAAAGTATTAATGTCCGGAATACTGCGATTATTTTCCCAACCAGAAACAGTTTTCCTCGAAACCATTATTTTTTGTCCCAGTTGTTCTTGGGTTAAGTTCATTTTTTGTCGGTTTGATTTAATCTTTTCCCCTATTGTCATTTGATTCTCCTAATCAATTTTACATTATTGTACATTATACGACAATTTATAGCAGGTTCATAAATAATGTTAATGATTTGAATGAAATTTTAATAATTTTAATGTTTTTTGATTAAGTGATGTCTATAGTTCTTTTACTATAAGCTTGTTTAGAATTATTAGTTATTTAACGCGTGGTGCTAGTTAAAAATTGGTTGAAGTAAAAAGCCTGACTAAGCTACATTCTAAGTTACCTCTAACAAGAAAGTGATAGCCATGTTACTTAACTTTAAGTTAAACTAAGAATCTCCTAGTGTGCAATCTTCAATTTAAAATTTGATTAATATTTTAACCCCACTCTATAAAAAATTCGTACCTCTTTACTATTCAAAAATCAACGTAATATTCATTTAGTTAAACTATCTGATATACAATTACTTCCTTTTAAGGTTCAAATTGGAATTACTAATTAACCAGTTTTTATCGTTTATTAAGTTTACTGAATAAATGACGTATAAAAAATTGAGACAGTCTTTACTCAATAGAATCAAATGTTTGATATTGAACATAACCGTGCTCGCTGTTTAGCAGGATTCAAAAGTAGATTGGAACAATGCTTATTGTTGTATATGCTTGCAGAAAAATTAACTAGCTCCACACGTATTATAGAATGTAAATTGATTATTTGATTGAATTTCAAAAGAGGAATACATATATTTTATCTGTTAATAAATGTTTTTAAGCGGTCTCAGAATTATAGACATGAAATCATTATTAAATTTATAAATAAGAACGTATAGTATTTTTTAGCAAAAGATGAACTCCTTGTATACAATTTTGTAGCGAATATTTTTACTCATTAGATTATTGAGATTATTGGTATTTTAATTAGTGTTAATTTTCGAAATGAAAATAAGTCTTTAGTACATAGATACTGAATGTCTTTTATTTATAGCTTGAATCATCAAAAGCTTAAAGTTAAATTAATCTTGTTTCAAGAATGATTATTCGATTTCTTATTATTTCTTGAAATTAAAAATATATCTAACAATGAAATCATTTGAACTTTTGATTTAGATTAGATGAGTTAGATTAGGAAGGAAGTGACGCGTTGGAATGAACTTTGAAGTTATATCTGATAATAATTTGAACTATTTTTCTGGTGGAAGATCTAAAAAAAGAACAATTTGCTGGAAAAGCAATGATAAAAAGCATTTTCTACATTTTGTTGTTGGTTCAAATGAATTGTCTGGAAACATTGACTTGTTGTTTTAAATTTATTTTTTTAGAAAGGGTGTTTAATAATGAAAGAATTAATGAGATTGAACAGTTTAAGCGATGAACAGTTAATTGTTGTAAATGGCGGTAAAAAAAAGAAGCGGGGACATGGCTTTAGTTTTCATGGAAATATTTGGGCTGTATGGGGATAACTATAAAAGGAGAAAATTGTAAAATGAAGAATGAGAATTTGACTAAAACTAATATTAGTAATTTTAAATGTATCGATGATATTGAATTGAATAATACTTTAGGTGGAAAACATTTTCTTCATATTAAAGGACATGCTAAGATTCATTGGTATTAATATTGTTATAATATAAAATTGTTTTGATAATACCTGTGATTGAAATTAGGTCACAGGTATTAATTTATTTTTTGGTTCGTTAATTGTGATTGAATTGGAGCAAACATGAAATTAAAAAATGAAGTTATAGATGGTTTGGCAATTATTTTAGGATATTTTATATCTGGTCATATATTAGCACATGGATTAAACCGTGAATCGATGTTATACTCTACTGAAAGATTTGTGGTAGTTATTATATTGTCTTTAGTTATAGTTAATATTTTACGTAATAAAAAATACGGTCATTTAATTTCAAATTTTGAAATTAAGGGGCATAGTACTATATTTAATTATATAGTTGCAATATTATATACTTTATTTATTTTTTATTTTTATGGAGCTTATCGACATTTCGGCATAGTTATAAGCTATAATATCAAAAAAATTGTTATAATATTTAATCTTTCTTTAACAGCGGCTATTTTTGAGGAATTATACTTTAGAGGATTGTTGTTTAATATATTTAATAGACTAACTAATAAAAGAATTTACTGTCTTTTATGGTCAGCTTTGTTCAGTAGTTTTTTCTTTGCTTTAATACACTTTGTAAATTTATCAATGGGTCAAAGCTATATAGCTACAATACAGCAGGCCATAATGGCATTAACATTAGGAATTTTTTTGTCTTATGTTCGAATAGTATTTAATAATTTAATTGTTCCAATTATTATTCATTTTTTTATTGATTTTGCTCCAATAGTTGCAAAAAGTAATCCGATCAATCCTTGGCCTTTGGTGTGGATATTTATGTTGATAGTTCAGGTTCCGTTAATTTTATTAATAATAAGAATATCTAAAAATTCACAGTTTTATGATTAGACTAACTTATTTTTATCACTGTCATGTTTTTAAGATATTGATCTCACTATATCTATTAGAGATAAATCAACTTATATCTATTTTGGGTAATGCTATATGCTTGGTGCTAGTGAATTTTTTAAAAATATTTACACAAATAAGTATTGTTCCAATCTATTTTTGAACCTTGCTAAATAGCGATCTTGTTGGCGTTCAATATCGAACATTTGGTTTCAGTTGCAAAAACTGCTTCAATTTTTATACGTCGTTTATTCAGTAATCGCTAACTAACTTTATCAAATTTTTGTTTCATATTTTTCTAACTAGTATCCAAAAATTAATGACTTTTTGGATACTAGTTTTTGTTTATATAAGGTGAAAATAAACCACAAGTTTTACTTGTGGGGGTCAGAAATAGCTTTAGCGTTAAAAACTCCCTTTCGATATAATAGTTTTTGGCTACCAACCAACACTGTTATCGAAAGGGAGTTTTTCTAATCTTGAAACAAGATACTAATAGCCTAGCACATACAAGATGGAATTGTAAGTATCACATTATTTTTACACCTAAATATCGTCGAAAAGTAATTTATGGAGAATTACGGCAAGACATTGGACGAATCTTAAGAAGGTTGTGCGAATTAAAAGAAGTGGAAATTATTGAAGCCCATGCGATGCCAGATCATATCCACATGTTGGTGAAAATACCACCTAAAATTAGTGTTTCTAGTTTTATGGGTTATTTAAAGGGAAGAAGTGCAGTTATAATTCATGAGCGACATGCCAATTTAAAATATAATTATGGCAACCGTAGTTTTTGGGCGCGAGGATTTTATGTGAGTACAGTAGGACTCAACCAAAAGACAATAGCCAAATATATACGCGATCAAGAACTGGAAGATCGAATCAAAGATAGTATTAGTAAAAAAGAATACATTGATCCGTTTAAGAAGTAAGAACAAATAAAAATCATGAGCAGTAGCGGTTGGTAGTGTTTTGTTGGGCCCCTTAAAGGGGCTTTTTGCGTCGGGGGAGAGCCCTTTTAGGGCTAAATAAAAAGCCACCAGCTCAGCTGGTGGATCTTTACTTAAACTCTATGCTTAAATAACTGAGATTAGCTAAGAAGTTAGGATAAGGTAATAAGTGCGGACACCATTTTTATTTAGATCCGCAGGTCCGCTGCAATGTCATGACAGTAACTTGATCCGTAATTTCAAGATTTCCTTTAAAACCGTAATAATGTAATTTATTGGTGACGTGGTTTAGCTTTCTGGTTCACTATTCCAGTTCTAATTCATTGAGATAAATCATTATACCTTTGATCCCAGCAGTCAGACCGGGACATTCCTAGTAAATCAAACAAATTCAACAAGCTTAATAAACGATGAAAACATCACAATTTGAATACGTAAACGCATTAAATTCAGTGGTTGTACGTCAGATAATGAACGTTTAGCCGTTTAATCATAAAGGGTACAATTTTTTGTAGAGTGGATTCAAAATGTTGATCCTCCAATCTTGAATTCTTGAATTAAAGTTTGTAAGCTAGAAAATTTTGGATTAAACATATTCAGGTGTTTTTTATTTCAATTATTTTTTGATTAACATCAACGCCTATTTTATCAATGTTGCAAAAGCCAACGTATCTTTTAGAAAAGCGTGCGAGATAGTCAAATTGCTCAGATGATATCAGTAATAATAGAAACTCAAATAACACCACAATTAATTTTTTGAAATTGTAGTGTTATTAGTCAGAATTTGGATATTTAATTTTCTAGATTTTAATTATATCGTTAAAACATTGTGCACATTGTTATCAAATTGGAGATACTATGACACGCGATTGCCATTTTAATATCTTTAGTTGGGTAATAAGTAATTGCGTAGGATAACGTTGATATCAATAATTCAAATGATGACCACGATAAAGAATAGCCATGAACAAAAGTAAAGATTATGGACACTAGTGTGATATTTAAGATGGAATTTAGTTTTTTTAAGAGCCCACCTTGGAACATGCCTTGAAAAATTAACTCTTCCAAGATAGGTGAAATGATGATTAAGCTAATTAAGGTGATTATTATTAAAGGAGTTTTAGAAGTTAGAACTTCAATAATTTCGTAGTTATTCTGGCGATCACTGGTATTTGTCAAGTAAGTGATGATTAATTGAGCTAATTGTGAGCTTATAGCTAAAGCTAGGGCAAATAATAAATTACGCAGCGTTAGTTTTTGTTCTGATATCTTAGTGCCAGTGATCCAACGATAAAGCCCATAAGTAAAGCTGACGACTACGATACTGGAAATAACAAATAATAATGTGTGATTTGCTAAACTATAATGATATTTATTTTCATTATTCCAAAAAGTCTCTGCCATTGATGGGACTTGGGCAGCTATAAAAACTATAAAAATAAAAAATAATTTAAAAATTAAAATTAAAACTTTTTTCAATATTTATTGACTCCTCGTTATTTTTGGGTAGCTTGTTACTTTACTAAATAAAAAAGCGAAAAAAATGCTTCGCCTTTCCAGCCGTCAATAACGCCCATGCTGTATCTCGGACTTGACTGTAAATTTTACCACCAATAACGCTGTTCAATTTGGAATTATCAATTTTTGGAAGTTGAGCCATCTTATTCATAGCAAATTTATCATCTACTTGTATTTTTATAAATGTTTATGAAGCCAAGAACTAACGCCATTACATCCCTTGTGTAGACCGTGGCCAATGCCGTAACCAAAGTTATAATCAGCTTTACCACCACCAGTAACACTTTGCAGTTTAATATTATCAATAATCTGAAAGTTATTCATTGGTTGTACTCCTTTCCATCAACTATTTTTATTGACGTAAGTCGTTGTAACTTACAACTTTTATTTTAATAAATATTTTTTAGAAAAGGTCGGCTTGTTTTTAACGTCTATTTTTCAATGATTAACGTTCACAAATGGCAGTCAGCAAATGTTTGTTTTTTAAACTTGTCTACGATTTTGAGTAATATTTTGTAGGATACAAATTAAAAATCATAATTAAGTAACAAGTATTGATAAGAGTCATTAGTAAAATACCAATGCACAGGCCCAAATCGAAGACGTGGTTAGTTGAAAAAGTATTAATAATATGTTGGTTAAATAACAAAATTAAAAGGTTGAAAATGAATGCCAATATACTAGAGATCATGAGACGGAACAGTAGGCGGTGTTGTTGGAATCTTTGCCAATCATCAAAAAGGTAAAGATAAAATATCAAAATCACGACCATTGTTGTAAAAACAAAGCGTACCTGAGGAATCGTTCCAAAAAATTTAAAATAGTTTAGTCCTAATAATATTGGCAGTAGCCAATAAATGTATAGTTTTAAATGCTTGAAACGTGATAGTTTCTTTTCTTGCTGTTCATAATGATCTAATACTTGGGGATCATTACGAATTAAATCATCTAAGCTCGTCTGAAAGATATCGCATAAATTGATGAGAATGTTAATGTCGGGAATACTATGGTTGTTCTCCCAGCCAGAAATAGTTTTGCGAGAAACCATAATTTTTTGTCCCAGTTGCGCTTGAGTTAATCCTTGTTGTTGACGGTAAAATTTGATTTTTTCGCCAATATTCATTGTTTGTACCCCTAAGTTTTGACTTAATAAACAATGTTTTAATTATATTACAAATTTTTCAGCTGAGCCAAATATTTCCAGGGAAATATTGCCCCAAATAAGTGGTGTCTGCGAACTGAAGCTTGTTAAATTGAAGAAAAAGTCTTTAAATGTAAGCGTATAATAAAATGCTATTTTACAGGGGGAGTTAAATCATGTTAACTTTTGGTCGTAAACCGTTATATCGTCCATTAATAATGAGTTTGTTAATAGGTGCAGTGTTTGGCTTGTTTGTTGGATCGGTTTGGAACGTGGGTTTAGGTGTCGCAGTATTTGTAGTAGTTTTTATTTTGATGATTTTAAATTATACGCGGAAAGTTGCCACGTTAGATGGTTATTTACAAGTTGATGAGCAAAGAATTTATTATTATCCTACAGCTAGCTTTGGTGAGCGAATTTCCTTAGTTTTATTGCCTTTTAAAAAACCACAAAGTGTTGCAATTGATGAGATAGCATCTTATCAAATTCAAGGGCGCCATGATAAATTTACTGATGTTAATTTGCCACTGCCAGTTTCCACTGCTTACGGGGCTTTCTTGCCAGGAATGCTGGCTGCTAAGAATCCAATTAATTTAACGTTAACTTTAAAAAATTCGCAAACTATTACGATTGATTTATCAATTGACTATGTTTATGATCAACAAAATTTCCGGCAAAAGTTGACTGGTTTACAACCATATTTACCTGAATAAAAATTTGGAGTGATTTTGATGAAGCAACGTACTAAATTTTTTATAGAAATCGTCTTCAATATTGTGTTGGTGATACTTTCATTGCATAGTTTGACACAACCATTTTTTAATTTAAAAATTCCATTAGAAACGGTTGGCAACTTATTATTAATTCTACTAGTTATCTGGATTGTATATTCATCAGTCATGCAAATTGCTAATTTTCTTCATGAAGGTCGACATCAAAGGTGCTAAAAAATAAAAATTAGAGACTGTTATAACTTTATTATTAGAAGGAAGTAATAAATGGCTCAAAAAGATGGTGCCTTTACTGGCGTTGGCATGGAGATGAAGCAAACAATCCATTCTAAGAAAAATTCTGATTTCGTTAATTTAATGTTATGGACTTTAGCAATTTGTTTAGGCAATGTCATTTTGCAGAGAAATGTAGCCCATTTGTCGGAAAGCAATTATCATATTTTGTTCGTAGTCCTAATTGGTGTCTACATTATTGGTGCCGTAATTTGGACAGCTTTATTTTGGAAAACTAAAGTTGCCCACACTTCAATTAAAGCTGATAACAAAACAAAATTTTATTGGACAAACATTGGCAAAACGGTCGTATACATTATTTTTAGTATTAGTTTATTTTTGATTTTGTAATTTTACTGCAATTGATAAATCCTACTTAGCTTGTTAGCTAGGCAGGATTTTTAATGTATTTAATTATCTGAAAAGCTCTACTTGTGAACCAGCATCAATAACCAATCTGGCTTAATATGTAAATCACGCTCCGGTTTACGATTCACCCAAGTTCAATGGCAAATTATATACTTTTTCAAAATCTTCTTTTTTATAACGACTTTTAAGATGTTTTTATAGTAGCTTTTAAAGCGTCTTTCAAAATTATATTATGGATTTAAAATATTTTACTGTTTAAGTTATTTGTCATTAATATTTCCTAGGTAATAATGTCTGTCACAGATAGCTTGTACTTTGAGAAAAATGGTTTTACATTAAGTATATTAGTAGATTTTTCATTTTAATGAATGTCTAGAATCTGCTAAATTATTATTTAGCTTAATTTAAAGACAAGTTGGAGTGTGTTGATGAATCCCAAAAAACTTTATATTCCTCAAGTTGATGAAGAAGATTGTGGTGTTGCAGCTCTAGCCATGATTTTGAAAAATTATGGTTCGGAATTTTCCTTAGCGCGTTTGCGCACTTTTACTAAGACAACGAATGAAGGCACCACAGCCCTTGGCTTAAAAAAGGCCGCGGAACATTTTGACTTGGAAGTTCAAGCCGTGCAAGCTGATGCTTCGTTATTTCAAATGAAGGATGTCCCATATCCGTTTATTGCGCATGTCGTGAAAGATGAAGCCCTGGAACATTATTATGTCGTGCTCAAGGCAGAACAGAAAGGCGTGTTGATTGCTGATCCCGATCCCGATGTTGGTGTTACAAAGATGACTTACGAGCAGTTTAACCAAGAGTGGACGGGGGTGAGTTTGTTTTTTGCGCCCAAGCCGACCTATCAGCCGGTGAAAGACCAACAAAAAAATTCGTTGGCACAATTCTTGCCCGTAATTTTCAAGCAAAAAAAATTATTAGTCAACATTATTTTAGCCGCACTATTAGTGACGTTAATCAGTATTTTGGGATCGTATTTTCTCCAAAGTTTAATTGATACATATATTCCCAACAATATGATTCACACCTTATCAATTATTGCACTGGGGTTAGTAGTGGCTTACATCTTTCAGGCGATTTTTTCGTATGCACAAAATTTTTTACTGGCAATTTTAGGTCAGCGACTATCAATTGAGATTATTTTAGGCTATGTGCGCCATATTTTTGAATTGCCGATGTCGTTTTTTACCACGCGCAAAACAGGCGATATTATTTCGCGGTTTAATGACGCCAACAAAATTATTGATGCGCTAGCGAGTTCCATAATTTCGATTGGCTTAGATTTAACCATCGTGGTTATTATGGGGACAGTTTTAACGCTGCAAAACGGGACGTTATTTTTAATTACATTAATTGCGTTGCCGATTTATATCGTAATTATTTGGGCGTTTAATAAACCGTTTGAAACCTTGAATCGCAAGCAAATGGAAAGTAGTGCAGTGTTAGATTCTTCCATTATTGAAGATTTGCACGGAATTGAAACGATCAAGTCACTATCGAGCGAAGAACAGAGTTATCAAAAAGTTGATCATGCATTTGTGGATTTACTCAAAAAAAATTTAAAATATACCAAAGCTGATCAATTACAACAAGCCTTCAAGCTCTTTGTGCAATTGGGCCTCGGCGTCGTGGTTTTATGGGTGGGGTCCAATTTGGTGGTCAAAAATGTGCTGACAGTCGGCCAATTAATGACCTTTAACGCATTACTGACTTATTTTACCAATCCGTTGCAAAATATTGTGAACCTGCAACCCAAACTTCAAAGTGCCAAGGTAGCTAATAATCGACTCAACGAAATATATTTGGTGGAATCGGAGTTTAATCAAGAACGTCCGCTGAAAGAACAGGAACTGTTGCATGGTGATTTAGAATTGCGAAATGTGAGCTACCGCTATGGTTACGGTCAAGACGTTTTGCACCAAATCAATTTAACAATTCAAGCGGGTTCCAAGTTAACAATCGTGGGGATGAGTGGCTCGGGCAAGTCCACCATGGTCAAACTATTAGTTGATTTTTTTGAACCGACCAAAGGACAAGTGTTGATTAATGATCATAACGTCCAAGAAATTGATAAAACCGCTTTGCGGCACCAGATTGTCTATGTACCACAAGATCCGTATGTTTTTTCGGGGACGATTTTGGAGAATCTCAAATTAGGCAATCGCCCGGGGGTTACGTTTGAAGACATTCGCCAAGCTTGTGCGGTGGCGCAAATTCAATCCGACATTGAACACATGTCCTTACAATATGAAACCAAACTTGATGAAAATGGCGATATTTTATCTGGCGGGCAAAAGCAACGCTTAACAATTGCACGGGCACTATTATCACCGGCGCAAGTTTTGATTTTTGACGAATCAACCAGTGGGCTAGATGCTATTACGGAAGCTAAGTTGGTGGCGGCACTCTTAAAATTGCCACAAACGGTGATTTTTATCGCCCACCGCTTAGCAATTGCGGAAAAAACCAATAACATTGTCGTTTTAAAACAGGGCCAATTAATTGAACAAGGAACGCACCAAGAATTAGTCGCCCAACAAGGCGAATACTTCCGCTTATTAAACGCAACGGGAGGTGGTTTAAATGGATGAGTCTCAATTAGAGAGTAGTGAATTTTATCATGCGCGCTTTAATAACTTTTCGACATTATTAATTGTGCCGGTGGCCATTTTGATTGTGTTAGTAATTTTATTTTCTTTGATTGGCCAACGTGAAATTACGATTAAGGCGCCTAGTCAAGTCGCCTCGGGCAAAGCAGTTTCCATTTTACAATCGACGAGTAATAATCAAATTACGCATGATTATTTAAAAGAAGGACAACACGTTCATAAGGGGCAGCTATTGGTCACTTATCAGTCCCAATCTTTAAAGCATCAGTTGACTTTATTACGGCAACAACAACAGTTATTTCAACAACAGTTAACGGCACTCACCACTTTGAATAATAGCCTGCAGCAAAATCAAGATTTGTTTGCCCAGACGGATCAATTTGGTTATGAGGATTTGTATCACAGTTATCAAAATCAACGCCAAGTATATCTCTTGGAAAATGAGTTGTTACAACAAAAGTCCCAAACGAATACTGCCAAAAAGAATAAGTTGATCGCGAATTTAAATACTAGTTTACAAACGGCGCAAACCAAATTGGCTGCTTATCAAAATATTGCCCAAGCGATTAAGCAAGGCTCTGATCCGGGCAATTCCACTTATCGTTATTTATATACAGCTTATCTCACAGCCAAACAAACCCAAGATCCGAGCACTGCGCAAGCAGATGCTTTAACCAATATTCAGCAACAAATTGACCAGTTGCAAGACAGCATTCAAGCGACGACTCAGCAAAAATTAGAGTTAAGCGATTTTGATAGTAGTCAATACGATGTGGCAACTAATCAGCAAAAATTAGCTAGTTTACAAGCGGAACAATTGAGGTCCTGTTCTCAACAACAAATAGATCTGAAACAAAAGCAAAGTCAGAATAATTTAAAACTCAAAGAAGTTCAAGATTCCACGCATGATTTGAAAGTTAAAGCACCGATTACGGGGATCGTTCACGTGTTAAATCCCAATCAGCGTAATAAATTGGTGGGCACGGGCAATCCGTTGGCCCAAATTTATCCACCGTTGACGGTCCAAAAACCACTCAAATTGCAGGCTTATGTTGCGCCCAATGATATTTCAACCGTACGGCGCCAGCAAATATTACGAGTTAAAATCAGTCGCAATGTGCCGACCCCCATTGTCTTGAGCGGACGCATTAAAACCATTAGTGTCGCGCCGGTGACTGTGGGTAAGAGTAATTATTATGTCGTTGAAGCATTGGCAAAAGTCCCAGCAGCACAAATTACTAATTTACATTATGGCATGGCGGGACAAGGTTCCATTATCACCGGTCGGGAATCATTTTTCACTTATTATAAAAACCGCTTATTTAATCATGAAGATAATTAAGTTAATAAAAAAGGCTAGGATCAAAGTCGCTGTCTTGCTGACTGATACCTAGCCTTTTGACATATCAATTAAAACAAATTTTGAAAGAAGTTGACGATTTTAGTCCACAATTGCTGTAAGAAGCCTTGATTTTGGGGAGTATTGACTTTGTTAAATAAATCTTGGGCATGACTTTTGATATCCGAACTTAATTTATTGGCCTGCTGGCGAAAGTTGCCATTTTTTAAAGCACCGGAATCCCGAATTTGAACCAATAAGTTAATGATTTTTTGTTTCTGATTATCAGTAATAATGTTTTGCAGATTATTATTTTGAATCGTGTTGTTGACGATATTGGTGATTTGATTAACTGTCACGTTATTCCCAATCTTGGCCATTTGACTCTTAGCTTGCGCAATCGCGTTGTTGAGTTGGGTATCACTATAGCCTTGTTGACCCTTATTTTGTTGGCTAATTTGGCTTAACGTTCCCATTTCATTTTGCGCTGCGGCGACTTGATTCTCATTGAGTTGTTGGCCATTTTGGGCAAACGCGGCGTAAACACCAGCTAAGGCACCCGAACCATCAATCGGAGTGGCCGAAGTGACGTAGATGTTAGCGTCGCTAATCCCGGCGGTTAAAGCCGCATTACGGTATTGATTAGCAGTAATCGTGGTGATGTTATTGTGACCGTCATATTTTAAAATTTGGACGTTAATGCCCGAACCACGGCTGGTCTTTTCAATTAAAGCCGAGGACCAAACGCCTGATTGCTCCGTGAAGTTATCGCCTGCCGGATTGAGGTATTGCACTAACGTGGCACCGGTGACGGTGATTTGTTGAAAGTTTTTATTTTGAATTTGATTCGATAAAACGTCAATCGTTCCTTGCTTTTGGGCGTTGGACAATGAAGTTCCTAAGGTCATCACCGGGGTGTCCCAATTATTGTCCGCTTGGGTGGTGGTCGTCGTTAGCCACCAGCCACCAACTAACACAGTCAATAAGGTTAATAAACGTGTTCGTAATTTCATGATGTTTTCCTCCTCATGGGGATCTAGGATTATTATAACAACTTAACAAATTACTGACTACTTTCGCGCAAAGAGTACTTATGTAATGACAAACTTATTCGGTCAATGATTAGCAGAAAATTGTTAGAATTTATGCTGCTTGGAGTTACTATTGCTAAACATTTCAGTGGTAGATAGCTACCAGGAGGAACGATTTTCTATTGGTTCTTTAATTAAATGTGTTATACTCAAGGTTCTAAGTACGACCGATAAATGAACTTCAATTTAATTAAAGGAGTTAAACAAATGAAAATAGTTGTTTTGGCCGGTGGCCGCAGCACTGAACGCAATGTTTCACTATCGTCTGGTGTCAAAATTACCAATGCTTTACGCTCTAAAGGCTACTTTGTAGCTTTGGTGGATTCTTTCTTGGGCCAAGAACTAGCGGCCAATCAGAAGGTTGAAGATCTTTTCACGACGCAATTAGCGGATGAGACCAAGTTAGTGATTGATGATGAAGTGCTCACAGATGAAAAGATTAATGCTTTGCGCACGGATGGTACGCGTGGCTTACTTGGCAAAAACGTACTCAAGATTTGCCAAGCTGCTGACTTGGTTTATCTTGGTTTGCACGGTGAAGATGGCGAAAATGGCAAAGTCCAAGCCGTGTTAGATGTCTTTGATATTCGTTACACGGGTAGCGGTCCCTTAGCTTCCGGTCTGGCAATGAATAAGAAGTTTTCTAAGGAAGTTTTTGTGCAAAATCAAATTCCTACGGCACCTTATATAACGACCAAAACCACGCAAATTGCTCCAGCGGACATTCCGTTTGGTTTTCCAGTTGTGGTAAAACCGGCTAATGGTGGTTCGAGTGTAGGTACGCACATTGTGCGCGAATATGCGGATTTGGCGGCGAGCTTAGAGGATTCCTTTTTATTTGACGAGGAAGCTTTGATTGAGAAGTACATCCAAGGGCGCGAATTTTCGGTGGCCATTATTGATGGCGAAGTTTTGCCACCCGTGGAGATTGTGGTGACGACTGGTTGGTATGATTTTCAGCATAAGTTCCAAGACAATAACCAAACGCAATTCATTACACCACCCGAGTTGGATCATGAAACAGCGCAAGTTTTAGAAAAGTTGACGCGCCAAACTTTTGCGGCCTTAGATATGCAAAATTATGGGCGCATTGATTTCTTGGTAAGTGAAGAAGGGGCTTACGTCATGGAAGCTAACTCACTGCCGGGCATGACGCCGCGCTCCTTGATTCCGCGTGAAGCGGCCGCCGTGGGGATTAGTTATCCTGATTTATGTGAGAAGATTATTCAAAGTAAATGGCGTTGGTATGAGCAACAAGCTTAAAATTTAAGAGTTAAATAAGACGACTGATGGTTCAAAGAAGCCACAGTCGTTTTTTTGTGCTTTAGAAAAGCCAATGAATTAATGTAAATGTTGCATAATAATGGTTTTGCTTTAATATTTTGCATTAAAAAGAATAATTAGTAATTAAATCTAAATATTTTTATATTTATTAAATATAAAAATATATTAGATATAATGAATATATTACTCAACAAAATTCGTGATTCATGGTATACTCTAACAAATGATACTGACAAAAAACTGATGTAATCCCCATCTGTAGGCGTTTTATTATCGATAAAAGTATAACTGCTGCTGTAATTTTGATAATTATATTTTGAATAAATATTTTCTAAAATATATTATGGATAGTGAGGCTAATGCGTAACGATAAAATTTTATCAATAGTAATTTTATTATTTAGTTGGGCTTTGATTTTGCAACTACACGTTAATAATGTTAATGCTGATCCCAATGATGTGACTGCCCCGCTGGTCAAACAAGTGGGGTCAGTTACGTTACCGAATAATCAAGTTTTACAGGCGCCGACCATTACTGTCAGTAATTTGGCAGTTAATCCGCCACAAGCTACAGATATTGATGATGGCTTGACTTGGTCGCCGGCTCAAAACCGGATTGAGCTCGGCCAAACGTCTGCTGTTACGAATAATCAAGGTAAAAGTGTCAATATGGGTTTTACCTTTGGTGGTTGGGGTGATCTTACGATTTCGGGTCAATTAACTGCTAGCCGCAAGGCCAATATCTTCTTACATGATGGTCAAAAAGATAACGGAACTCCCAACAATATTCAAGCTTTCTATGGTGGTGTCAGTATTGGTCCCAGTACCAGTGTTGATTATGCCTTATTAGATAGTACGACGACCTCAATTGGCCAAACAGGGGGAGTTTTACAAACAATGTCTAATTTGACGTATTTTGTTTCTAAAGATGCCAGTGGAAGAGTCCAGGCAGTTAAGATTATGGGATACTTACGTTCTGGGACTTTGGAAGTGGAAGAAGTGTTGCGGACTTCTCGTTACTCAGATGGTGGCGTAGCTCAGGAATTGTATGTTAAAAATGTTTCCACGACGTTACAAAATTATGTGGTAGCTGAAGGGGAAGATACGAAGTTAGAAAATGAAGATCAGATTGGCTCTTATGTTAGTGACCGGGTACCGGTTTATGCCTTGGGGGATAACCGGGGCATGTATATCCAGTCGCCAAATCATCGCTTAAATATTAATACTGATGTCACTGATGGTCCTACGCATTGGCTAGCAGGTTTTTATGGCGATTATATCAAGTGCAATACGAGTGGAGTCAGTACTTTTGCTTATGGCACTGCCGTGTTTAAGGGCAGTAGTTTAGCCAATGCTACTGGTCAAGAGGTTGGTAGTTATCCTGCTGGCTCTGAGTTATTACCAAAAAGTGGCGGTTCCTATCCCGATTCAGCGTATGCTCTGCTGTGGCCAGTAACTAATTTGGCGGTTGGTCAAACCAAGCATTATGCCGTTGATCTGGGAATTAATGCTAGTGCGTATTCTAAACCATGGTTGACAGAAACTTGGCGCAACGTTTCCCGGAGTGATGGCAAAAATTATCCCCAAGATCAAATTGAGTTTGATGTGACTTTAGGTAATGATGGTTTTGCGAGTGCTTATCAAACCACCAACTTAAGTAATTTGCTCCCCACTGATTTCCAAGTTACAAGTGCTAAAATTACTTACGCCAATGGTCAGGACAAAACGGTTGCTTATAATATTGCTAATCGAGGACTGCAATTGAGCCCTGCTGATGCAATTGTACTCAAGGATAACCAAAAGGCAAAGATTACTTTTCTGGGGACAATTAATACGAGTGCTAATGGAACAACTTTAAGTACGACGCCTAAGGCGACAGCCATAGAACAGAATTTAAGTAGTCATCCAACCAGTGATTTTTATGGTTCCACTTTGAGTATTCCAGTTGAAAAATTAACTTTTTCTGCCAATTTAACGCAAACCGCGGTGGATCGTACGCGCAGTTTACCAACCAATTATTATGTTCCCGGAGATACGATTGATTTTTATTTAGACTATCAGATTGCTGCGGATAGTACGGCCACGGCATCACAGCTAGTCTTTACAACACAAGCCAGTGCTGGTTTGAAGTTTGCTAATTATGTTTTTGCGAGCGACGGCATTAATAATACTGATTTAGTAACTACTTATATGACAGATCAGACAAATGCCAATTGGCCGCAAACAATTGTAGTTAAAAAACGTAGCAGGGAAACTTTCAAAGCGGGCGATCACTTGCGTTTAACAATTACTGGTGTAGCCGTGGGGGATTTATCTGGAGCACATAATAGTAGTTATCAAACTTTACAACATAATGTCAATGCTTCAGCACCTCTCAATTCTGGGCAAGGAAATACTGTTAACGCGCCAATATTAACATTGCAGCGTGCGAATTTCGCTTATTTTACTGAGATACCGACGACGATTGATTTTGGTAAGGTCGTGAATGCAGGGCAATCCGTAACTAATCGTGCTACCAAGGGAGCGTTAAAAGTTAATAGCTATTTTCAAAATGCGACCGCTCAAGGTTATGAGATCCGAGTGGCTTATGATAATACTGGTAGTCAAAGATTAACAAACGGCTCGGTTGGCTTAATACCACAAGGAACGTCGTTATTAGCATATCAAGAACAGCCGGTTTTAAGCAGCGGTATTAAGGTGGCCAAGATTACGCCTAGTTCTGGTAATAGTATTGGCATTAATGAACGTGGGATTGATTTGACTGATTTAGTGGGAGCTAACCAGTGGCAATTACATGCGCAGCGTAATGCTTTAGCGGGAGATTATAAAGGAAAGCTAACGTGGTCCATGGTTAATTCGCTGTAAAATTGAACCGAAAATAAAAGGCTAATTGTTTAATTCTTGGATTAAGCAATTAGCCTTTTTTTGTGCTTTAAGTTTAATTGATAAAAAACTTATGGTTTTTATTCAAAATATGATTATTAGAAAAATTAAAAAAATATTTGAAATTAATTATGGATAGGCGTTATAATTTATCTGAAAATTGATCGATTAATCACATGGCTGCATGAGTTACATTTATAAGTATTGAATTTTGATCAATTAAAGCGGTAGTATTTTGCTAATTGTTTTTACATAAAAAGTTATAAATCTAAATTTAAAATTAAACGTTATTAAAAAGTCTATTTGAGTAACTAATTGTTGGTAAGATTTAAAGTTGGGAGAAATTAATGTCTCAAAAAGTTAATGGAAACTATGCTTTAAGATTAGCTGTGCAACTGATAATTTTAACGTTGATCCCGATAGCAATGACTTGGAGAGTACAACAGGTCTGGGCTAAAGAACAACCAGTATCTCTAATGAAGTCTGTGGACTCTGTGGAGTTGCCTGATGAGCAATTATTAAAAAAGCCAGTGCTGACTGTCAGTAATTTAACGCTAAATCCACCGCAAGCAACGGATATTGATGATGGCTTAAACTGGTCACCTGCTCAAGATAACATGGAAATTGGTTATACTAATCCGGTAACTGTTCAAGGCAAGTCGATAAAGATGGGGTTTACTTTTGGAAGTTGGTCCGCTACTAGTTTTTCTGCGCAAAGCTTGTATTGTAGAAAAGCTAATATTTTCTTACAGGATGGTGTAAATACTGATGGTTCGCCCAAAAATATTCAAGCTTTTTTTTATGGTAATAACACAGGACCTAGTTCCAGTAGTGATTATACTATTTTGTTTTCCTCAGAAAATTACACTTCGTTACTATGGGGTAGCCAGTTAACTTATTTTGTATCTAAAGATAGTCGTGGAGCAGTTCAAGCGGTCAAAGTCATGGGGTATTATAGTGATTCATTGGAATTTGAAGAGATATTACAACGTTCGCCGTATTCCAATGGTGGTGTGACACAAGCACTATATATGAAAAATATTTCGTCTACATCGCACAGTTACTTTATTGGTGACCATGAGGACACAGAATTAGAGAATGAATTTGTTTATAATGGAAGTACTTGCATTTATTCTCCTGATCATGTACCAATTTATGCATTAGGCAATAATCGAGGGATGTATTTTGAATCACTGAAACATCGCTTGAATGTTAATACTGATCTAATTAATGGACCAGCACATTGGGCTGCAGAATACTATTTGGATGAATTTAATTATAATTCTACTGGTATTAGTACTAATTTGAGTAAATCTGCAATTTTTAAGGGAACTGCTCTATCAAATGTTACCGGTCAAGAAGTTTATAATTATCCGTCTGGTACGGAATTACTTCCACAAGCTAGTGATGGCTCATATCCTGATTCTGCCTATTCTTTATTGTGGCCACAGACTAATCTGTCAGTTGGACAAACGAAACATTATGCGGTCGATATCGGAATGACGACTAGCTCTTATTCAATACCGAAAATTACAGAAACTTGGCGAAACGCATCACGGGCTGATGGCAAGAATTATCCCCAAAATCAACTTGACTTTACTGTTAATCTAGGAAACGACGGTAAGGATAGTGAGTATCAAACAACTAATTTATCTAATTTAGTACCTGAGGGAGTGAATGTGAACCCTAAGAGCTTTAAATTGAAAGACGTTAACGGTAACGAGAAGTCATTGAATTATAATGAGGCTAATCGTGGTCTCCAATTAAGTTCAGCAGACGCGATTAATTTAAAAGATAACCAAACAGCAACTGTGACTTTTTCTGGTACTATATCACAGACTGTTAATGGTTCATCATTAACAACGACACCACAAATGTCTGCGGTGGAGCAAAAGTTAGATGGTAACCCTACTACAAATGTTTCGGGGACGGAAATCACTATTCCTTTGTCAAAGTCGACATATGATGCACAATTAACGCAAACGGCTTTAGATCGTACGCGCAATTTACCTACAAATTATTATGTTCCGGGAGATACGATTGATTTTTATGTTCATTATAAAATAGCTGCTGATAGTACTGATACTATCTCTGCAATTCATTTTGTGCCTAGCGTTAGCGCAGGCTTGACGGGAATTGGTTACGTAGCTGCCGCAATGGCTGATGATGATTCAACTACTAGCTCTTTAAAAGCTACTTACCAACAGGCATCAGGAGCAACTTGGCCTTCGCAAGTGAACGTGACGAAGCGTGATGGGATGCCTTTTAAAGCAGGAGATCAATTCACGGTAACAATTACAGGGGTTGCGGGCAAATCTCCAGATGATAAGCATAGTAGTAGCTACAAATCATTAAGCCAAACAGTTGATGCTCATGGAACTTTAACTTCTGGTAATGACTTGGTTTCTGATCCAAATAAGTTAACAATCATGCGACAAGATTTTGCGTATTTTAAAAGTGTACCCACGGCAATTGATTTTGGTAAAGCCGTGAATACTGGACAAAAGTTAGCTAATAAAACGACAACCGGTAAATTGAAAGTTAATAGTTTCTTTCAAAATAGTACGGATTCTAACATTGATGTTTGTGTCTCTTATACGAGTGATTTAGCCGCCAAGGCTGGGGAGACATCATCTTTGTCATATAATTCAACACCAATTTCAAATAATAATACTAAAATTTCGACTATTACGCCGACTTCGGGATCCAATGATGGTTTGTCAGGTTATTATGATCGAGTTACTGATTTAACTGCGTTGGTCGGTCCTAAGTCATGGCAATTAACAGCTCCAAAAGGTATACCAGCGGGAGATTATAAAGGAAAGCTAACGTGGTCCATGGTTAATTCGCTGTAAAATTGAACCGAAAATAAAAGGCTAATTGTTTAATTCTTGGATTAAACAATTAGTCTTTTTTTGCGGTGAATGCAGCTGTGTTAACTCTAGATGACAATATTAATTTACAGCTGTCGGCATTGATCATCAGCAAATATTTAAAAAAGCAATCTAATTAAAAAATGTCAAACAACATTTCAAAATTAACTATTAGAAAAAATTGGAAAATATTTGTTATTTGTTATAGATGAGTGCTATAATCTCTTCGAAGTTTAATAATATAAATCTTATTTTTTGAATCAAATTATGTATTATTCAGTTTTTACGAGTGAATAAATATATAATTTGATTAATTATTTTAGAGTAAAAGATAAAAACAACATTTAAAAGAATTAAATATTATCTGACTGTTATTAATGATGAGACTTAAAAGTATTTGATGGCAACTTTGGATTAAACACTGTTTAAGTAAAAATAATCAATCCTGAACGGGGCGATTAACGAGAGAAGGGTGGTGCAGGAAATGTTTAAATCTGGCAAGTTAGTGCTCATAACTGCGTTGTTGTTATTTATTATGAGCTGGGCATGCTCGCAGCACACGGTCATATTAGCGACTTCTCAGCGGGGACAAGCAGCTACATCTCGCATTCAACAGCAAAGTAATACTAAGAGTTCAACAACTATAACCACGCAACCAGTGCTGCATTTATTATCTGTACCGCAGAATTTAACTCAGTCCCCTGCACCGGCTTCAACGTTGAACAATGTCATTAATGTTCAAGCTGATCCAACAACTGCGGTTACTTCGGGGACGTTAGGCAGTTGTTATTGGTATTTATCTGATAACAATACGATTTTAAATATTAATGCTGGAACTATAGGAACCGTGAACAATACAATGCCTGGTGAAGATCCTAATAGCACTTACCGGAATCGCTGCGGTCCTTGGATTGCTTATCGCGATCAGATTACCACCGTCAAGATTGCCCCCGGTGTGAAAACAAATAGTGATTGTTCTTATTTATTTGCTAATTTAACTAATTTACAGCAGATTGTTGGTTTAACAAACTTGGATACTAGTCAAGCTACTATGATGGGAAATTTATTTCGAAGTTGTACTTCATTAAAGAAAGTTGATTTAAGTAATTTTAAGACTTTGAATGTTAATAATATAGAAGGAATGCGCAGCTTGTTTTTCGATTGTGCAAGTTTGACGGATATTGATCTGAGCAGTTTTAATACCAGTAATAATCATGACATCGGTTATATGTTTGATAACTGTTCCAGCTTAACGCATATTAATTTTGGTAATAACTTTGACACGAGTCAAGTAATTAATCTGAGCTACATGTTTTATAATTGTACTAAGCTACCGGAGATTGATTTTGGTCAGAAGTTTGCTACAAGCAAAGTTACTAATATGGAAGCAATGTTTTACGGCTGTTCCAGCTTAAGTAATTTAGATTTAAGTTCTTTTCAAACTAGTAAAGTGACTGATATGGGATGGCTGCTTTATGGGTGTTCCAACTTGTCAAAAATCACCTTCGGTGCGGGATTTGATACGAGTAATGTAACGTTAATGAAGTCAATGTTTAATCAGTGCAGTCATTTGACCAGTTTGGATGTTAGTCAAATTAAAACTTCATCAGCTACTAATATGTCGTATATGTTTTATGGCTGTTATAACTTACCAACTTTGGATTTAAGCACCTTTGACACTAACAAAGTCGCTGATATGTCTTACATGTTTTACGGGTGTTCTAATTTGCAAACTTTGAATTTAAGTTCCTTTAACACTGCTCATTTGACCGGCATGACTCAAATGTTCACTTTGGATTTGAAACTGTGGAAACTACAATTAGGTACGGATACCAAGTTTACGAATTCGCCGGATTTAGCAATGCCCCAAGCAGGACAAATCTCAACTTACAATGGTTACCAATATGAAAATGTAGGTGGTTGGCAAAGCGTTGCTGGCGGCAGTGATATTGCCCCGGCAGGTACCATTTATTCTAACAGTGATAGTTTAAATAGTCATTTAGCAACCAATCATATTCTGCCCGAAACATTAGTCTGGCAAAGAAAGTGGGCCAACACTGCGCCAACATTAACACCGACTCAAACCAGTTACACCTATGCGCAAGATTGGAATAGTAACCAATTACCGCCATTTGAGTTTGATGTTCGAGTTCAAGATCCTGATAGTACGACCGTGGCACTGTATTACTCTATTGATAAGCAGTTGGTTAATTTAACAGATATCAAAAAGTGTCAGCAACTAACAGCTTTCTCGGGCACTAGTTCGGCTCCGATTAATACCACTTACCCAGCTCAAATTAAAGTTGATTCTGATCTCAAGACATTAGCTATACCGAAACAAGGTGGACATCAAATCTACCTATATGGGGTTGATAGTGGTGGCCAATTTACGACGATTAATCCCCGAGTTACCACGGCGCAGTTGACAATTAGAGAAAATAGTAAAATTACGGTGGATACGGTTGACCAAAATGGTAATCCGTTACCTAACGCTGAGGAAACCGGCAACCGACCCGCGGCTTCTTATTATGGTTCGGTAGGCGAGACTTTGAATCTTGCCCAAGATACGACTAATTATCCGGACGATATTTATACCAAATATCATCGTTATCATTTAAAAACACGCCCTGCTTCAGTGACCTATCAATCAGTCGCGAATGCTGATGGTTCCAAACCAAGTGCTAATCCTGTTGAAATCAAGGTAGTATATACCGAGGTCGGTAGCCTAACGCTGCAAGGCGTTCCTAATAATTTAGATTTTGGCACTAAGATTATTTCACAAAGTAGACAATTAAATCATTTGCCTGAGAGTTCATCCAACCAAAACTTGCAAGTGGTGGACACTACCCAAAAGCCTAATTGGCAATTATTAGTTAGGTTATCAGAACCATTGACGAATCATAATAACGATTTGTTGAGTAATGTTTTGAAATATCAGCAAAGAAATAATGGCACTTTAGAAACAATAGGTACTAGTGATACTTTGGTAGATAGTAAAACAGCGACTGTTGATACTATTCAGACGCCGAAGATTGACACAACAGATATTTCAAAAGCTTGGTGGTCTGCTAATGGGCAACAAGTGGCCGGATTGATGTTAGATTTGCGCACGGCTTTGCTTAACTTTCAAAGTGGTCAATATCAGGGACAATTGACGTGGTCAATCACTAATTCGTTGATGAATTAAAAATGATTGTTGGTAATTGCATTTCAAATAAATCAAAAGTCATTGGAGCTTTTGATATGAACAACAAAAAATCGTCCTATCAATAACTTTGGCAAGTTATAGGACGATTTAAAGTCGTTCGTTATCTAGTCACCGCCTTTAAAGCGGATCGCTGAGGGATTGGTGTACCAGCACCAGTCCTTTTTCATTACCAATATAACATATTATTCGGGAAAAATCATTTTCTAAAACTAATAAGTGGTTCACGCTAATCGATATGCTAAAATAATTAATGCGATAAGTTTTATGGGCGGTGACTGTTTGTTCTCAAGGAGGTGCTTGCGTATGAGAATACGGAAGAATCAACAGAAAGGATACACAGTCTTACTTGAATACCTATCAGGTATTAATGTTGATGATTGCTTTTGGCACACTAGTTGCCGCAATCATGAACAAAAAGTAACAAAAAACCGTCCTATTAATAACTTTGGCGAGTTATAGGACGATCAAATAAATTCTATAATTTAGTCACCGCCTTTAAAGCGGATCGCTGAGGGATTAGTGTTTGGAGCACTGATCCCTTTTTCAATATTATAATAACATATTATTCGGGAAAAATCATTTTCTAAAATTAAGAAGTGGTTCACGCTAATCGATGTGCTAAAATAATTAATGCGATAAGTTTTATGGGCGGTGACTGTTTGTTCTCAAGTAGGTGCTTGCGTATGAGAATACGGAAGAATCAACAGAAAGGATACACAGTCTTACTTGAATACCTATCAGGTATTGGTGTTGATGATTGCTTTTGGCACACTAGTTGCCACAATCATGAACCACAAAAAGTAATAAAAAACCGTCCTACAGTAACTTTGGCAAGTTATAGGGCGATTTAAAATTGTCTAAATAACTAGTCACCGCCTTTAAAGCGGATCGTTCAGGGATTGGTGTACTAGCACCAGTCCCTTTTTCGTTACTAATTGTAACACATTACATATTATTTTGGGTAATAGCAGACAATAATATTAGCTTGGCAGTTGGTCTAGTTAAAACTCAACTATTTATTTTAAACTGTTTTGCACTGTCCAAGTCAACGTACCGCCCTGAGATCCAGGTTTTAATGCAGTGTCATTGGCTGGTATCTTTAAAGCAAGTCCTTGCTTAGTAGCAGCGGAAGGATTAAGTTGAATGTCCTTTTTTTGATTGGCAGTGAGTGTGCCAGTGAAAATTGTTGCAGGATCAGCTAAAGCGGCGGCACTCTTTGTGGTTTGATAATAAATTAAGGGTGTCAAAATTTTATTACCGCTGAAACTGGCTAAGAGAGAAACGTTAGTGGCATTTTTAGTGTGATTTGTTAATTTGGCAGTAGCACTAGGCGTGTTAGAAAAAATCGTTTGGTTTTGGTGCTTTAAAATCACACTAAAACCTAGTTGCTGAGGAACATCTAATTCAATATCTGGTTCAGTAATTAAATAATTGAGGATTTTACTCTGGCCTAAGAAATGAGTGCTTTTGTCTGCGGCAACCGCCAGTAATTGATCACTGTGACCAGTTAAACGACTATTGTTCTTACCGACAACTTGCAGTGGTTGTTCCACTGTAAAAGTGGTGTTAGCCGGAATTTGACCGTCACTAAAGCCAAAATCCTTGCCCGTTAAGGTATAGGTATCTTTGGAATTCGTCGCTACTTGGATGGATTTTTGGTCATCAGGAGTCTTCGCAGTAAATGTCAGTTGCGGACTAGTTGTTGCTACCGTAGAATTAGAAGTTAAACTACCTAGCTTAAATTGAACCGTGTCTAAAGCATGTTGCCCCACCGGTTTAAAAGTGGTTTGCAAATGATTAGCGCCCCGACTGATAGTATTTTGTCCCTTGTTAATCTTTTTCACAGTTTTGGTAACTGAGTACTTAGGAAACGGCAAGACTTTGTATTGATAAGTGGCCTGGTCTTCTTTTTTGAGTGGATAATCGTTCGTAGGACTGGCATCATCTTGACCGCGGAACTGTAGTTGGTGAGTCGAGGTATCGCTATCGGCTTGGTTAGTGATGTTATCAATTTGCCAAGAAGAATCTTTGATGGGTTCCTTGTGCGAAGTGATTGCAATGTGCTTTTGTAAATCAACGTTGCGACCGTCATTTACCTGACCCGTAATACTAATGTTATTAGCAGTTGTATCACCATCAAAATAAGTCAGGGGAACTTTAACCGTATCACCAATTAAATATTGATCCACTTTATCGGGGATTCCTAAAGAAAGATTGGTAACCCCGATGGTTTGCTTAGGCGTTTCTTGAAAATTCGATACCGCACTTAACTGCAAAGTATCACTGGAATTAAATTCTAAATGAGCTGTGGGGTGCAGCGTATTGTAATTAGCTAACACTTTTTGTAAATCAATATCGTAATTTTGCACGGTCGAGTCTTTTGCATCAGGGGTCCACTTAATGGCAGTGTCGGCAACGTATTGCGGCATAGCATCAACACTATCAACTAAGGAACCGAGGTTATCCGGATCAGCCACCCCATCTTGCACGCCTTGATCGTCGGCCAGCAACATTCCGGGGGTAACCGGCAAAATTGTATTAGCATTTTTGATTCCATAGGCTTGCTGGGAGTTGGTCACTGTCCCTAAGTCATATTGTTGACCTAAGCGATTGAGTACCAGGTGCATTAAAGGTGGAGTGGGGTTAAAACTTTCTTGGGTATCATCGCTGTAGGGTTGGACGCTGCCTTTGATATGCATGTCTTCACTGGCATCTTGGTGAGGGATGATTTGCGCGGTGTGATTGGTGATGGTCGGACTCCCGAGCTTGCCAAAGACGATTTTGTGAAACTCTTTGCCGTGCATAATGCTTAACCCTTGATTTAGTTGCATTAAATCCGCTTGTTTAGCATAAATTTGTTTGTTACCAGATTGGAATAAGGTGGCGGGAATAGCCCAATAAGCAAACGGGACATCGATTCTTTGGACTGGAACTTTATCGAGGGTCAGTTCGGGGTAATTAGCAGTTCCTAAAGACTGCGATGGTCCAGTGATTGGTGAAGGATTACCTTGGGCGCTAAAAGTCGTGTTTTGGACGATAACGTCACCGCCCGCACTGCTGTCATTACCACCTTCAACGTTGACGATATGAGCATTGTCGTTATCGTTGTTACCTAAATCTAGCATGATTTCCTTAGGGTTATAAATATTCAAATTTAAGCCCGCATCCGTATCTAATAAATTCATACTATTGCTTGTTTGTTTGGTGCCGGTTTCGTGTAATTTAAAAACGCCATCTTTTTTGATGGTAATGTTCATTTTGGAACCAATTCGCATTAAATTACCGAATCGGGGATTTAGGGTAGTACCACTACCGCCAAAATCGTGTAAGTTATTAGACTGCACATCAAAAGTCCCGTGATCTAATGTGATATTTCCGCCGTTGAGATCGACTAAGGGGAGACTGTGATTGAGCGTACTTTTGGCATTGGGGCTATCAGGCGTAATATATTTGCCGTAGTCGGCACCGTGATTAGAAGCGTAACTAGCGGCATCGCCGACGGCTTGCGCGGAGGTATCCTTGATATTGCCTTGGTCATCTAATAAATTGTTGGCATCTGTTTGGTAATCCATGGTACTTTGGTCATTACTTTGCAGGCGAATAATGGGAGAGCCACTGGCTTCTTTGTGGAAGTGAATACTGCTGGTTCCAGAAACATAAATAGCGCCGGCTAAGTTAGTCGTACTGCGCAGTGCATTGGTGCCGTCAGAGTACTGGCCTTTGGCGGGAGCATCGTTAGAAATAATATTTAATTGCGAATTACCGTAAAGGTCAATATCAGAAGTGGCATTAGAGTCTGATGGGTGCATCACTAAGGCGTAATTATGATTTTCCACATAGCCAAAACCGCTATTTTCACCTGATTGGCCGTGGGGGTAGAGGTAAACTTGGGCACCATCTTTTAAGACCACGCTGTTTTTGGGACCTGTTAACTCAATCCCGTTGCCATTATAGGTATAGCCGGAGAAATGGCTGTTTTTATCAAAAGTAATCCGCGAAGCTTCGAAGATTTGTTGGTTACCGTCGGAGTCAGTTGTGTAGACTTGATCGTGGTACTTATATTTTTGAACGGAGGACAAACTAACCCGATTCTTAATGATAATTGCAGTCGTGCCGACGCCATTCAGTGAGTTATGGGTTTGTGAACCCACGTAATTGACATTATCATAAGTGATTTGGGTGTAACCGCCAGCGGCTTGAATCGCCGCGTTATCGGTTAAATCAACATTTTGTGAATTACCGGAATTACCTGCAATGGGTCCCCAGTATGAAGAGCTAAACAAATTAACATCTTTTAAAGTCCAGTCTTCTTTATATAAGTTGCTGGTCACTAAGCCCGCGTTATTACCCTTTAGCGCAATGCTATTGTAACCAAAATTGAGCGTATAGCCTGCACCGTCAATGGTTAGTTTGAAATGGCGCGTGAAGTCGTAACTATAGCCACCACCGCTAAAGCCATACACACCGGCATTAGATAAATCCAGATTATTTTTTAAAATAATGTGGTCAATATGTGAAACGCCACCTGGAGCTTGATCATCATAGACGGCTTCTAAAAAAGCTTTGGGTGTCGAAACATATACGGTATAAGTATTGCCGACATCGGGGTTTGTGCCGTCGTAGATAATTTCATCCATATCAGAATACTGGGGCATATCCGGATAAGCGCTGCCTGAGCGGGCGGGATTATCCAGTAAAGGGGATGCTTGTAATGGACTAGTAGTTTGGGTGTTAGGAGTCTGTTGGTTAACAGCACTGATTAGTTGTGCATCGGCGCCTGTTTGTGGTTTTAGTAGATCAGCTTTAACTTTAGTTGAGAAATTGCTACTAATAAAGACTATGAATAATAAATAGAATATAAAATTGATTTTTTTGGTCATTTATCTTATCTCACCTATTTTTATTACATTATGATTAGGAAAAATATTTTTTGATTAAAAATATTGCATTAATTAATCTGGAAAGCTAAGGTATTATAAACCTATATCTACTGCTAGGCAAGTAATCTAGTAAATAAAATTAAGTAAAATAATAAAATGAGTATTTGTGGTAAAATATTTCACGATGTTAAGCAAAAATTGATTTTGTAAGCGAAGCCAGATTTTATAGACTATTTTCCAAAAAGCAGTTCAAAAAATTATTTTTTATGATTAAAATTAATTTAGACTAAGCAAAAGATTAAATTAAGAATTGCATTCCCTCAGATAGTTAGATAAAATAAAAAGGGTTTGTTACAGCCTAAACTTACTTTAGGTAAGGGTTGCCTAAGTGATAGACTGGTACAAATTATTATTAATGAATAAAAAAGCCAACTAGAATTTTCTAGTTGGCTTTTTTGTGTTCTATCTGAATTACATTGTTCGGGGAAGGACGTTAATTAACGAGACTGTTGGTAGCAGTCCAGGTGATGCTAGCCGATTGGGGCTCTTTTGCTAAAGCTTTAAGGCTACTGTCGTCTTTATCTATCTGCAAATAGGGCCCAATATTCGGACTAGCGGCTTGTTTATCAGTTGATAAAGTTAATTTTTGTGTTTGCTGACTGGGGAATTGTTGATCTAAGACGGTTACTGGTGCTGCTAGCGCTGCATTCGTAGTACTGTCGGCAGTAGTTGGTGCTTCTTGGAAGTAGAACAAGTCTCGAATTGTTGAATTTTTGGCATTAACTTGCGCCGTCAATTGAACATTCAAAGGAGCGACATAGTTATTGGTTAGAGTAACTTGTGGATCAGTGTCAGCAAGCTTTTTAGGAAAGATTTTTTGTTCTTCACCCTTTAAAATTGCGGAATAGTCTAATTGCTGAGGGACGTTCAAACTAAGATCCGGCAACCCGATACCATAACCGTCCGTAGCTAAATTGTTGGAATCAGCTAATTTAATTTGAGTACTATCAGCACTTTTAGAATACATACTATCTGTGCTAGGAATGAAAGAGCCACTGTCATTAGGAAAAGTAACTGGTTGCTTAATCGTAAAGGTCGTATCTGCAGGTAAAGTAGCAGAGTCAAAGCCAAAGTCGGTACCAGTTAGATTATAGGTGTTATCGTCAGGCACAGTAGTGGGGCGATAAGTACCACTTTGACCAGTGGGCGTAGTGGCAGTAATAGTCAAACTACCATTTGATTTGGCCGGGGTGTCAGCACTAGCACCATTGAGTGCACCAATGATAAATTGGACGTTACTTAAATCGTGATGACCAACTGGTGTAAAGTCGGTCTCTAAAGTATTGCCCCCCTTATCAATAGTTTTGCCATCATGATTAACCTTCGTTAAATATTTTTTGCCGTCATACTTTGGGTAAGGCAGAACTTGATAATTATAAGTTAATGGTTGATCAGTTTGATCGAACGGGTACTTATTAATTGGAGTAGCATCATCTTGACCATTAAAGGTTAAGGTATTGATAGAACTAACTTTATCGGCGATTCCTGATATGTTCCAATTTTTAGTAACTTCAGAATTATGATCATAGTGGTGATCTTCATCTTGATCAAACATTAATGACCCACTAACAGATTTGGAAGTATCACTATCGCTAGTAACTGAACCAGTCAAATTAACTTTGGTAGAACTAGTATTACCATCGAAATAGGTTACGGGTACGCGAACAGTATCACCTAATAAGTATTTATCAGTTTTAGTAGTGGTACTTAAAAAGAGGTCGGTAACCTTGATATTTTGTAACGGAGTACTCTGAAAGTTAGTAACTGCACCAACTTGAATAACATCGCTGGATTTTAATTCTGGGATTGGGTTATCTTGGTGCGAGTTATTATAGTTCTTGATTGCCTGCTGAACATTTATTTGATAATTATAAGAATCTTTGTAATCATTGGCAGTTCCATCATCCAAGTTTTTACTCATTATCAAAGGAGATGGTCCGTCTTTAGTCGAATCAACATTCAAATATTTGGGCATTGGATTAGTGACATCTGTTAATGAACCTGTGACATCTGCTACTCCGGTTTGTTTACCCTTGTCATCAATGCCTAAAATGTTAGGAGTAACTGAAACAGGAACTGTTGTATTTGATGGACTAATACCATAAGCTTGATCACTATTATTGATAGTTCCTAAATCATCAACAGTTGTTACAGATCCATCAGGAGCATGATGCTCAATTTTTAAACTAATTAATGGAATAGCAGGAGTAAACGGTGTATCGCCATCATAGTGATTAATTGTTCCTGCAATCGTCATACTATCAATTTTATCATCGTCATGTTTAGGAAGATTGGGAATGATGTGGGTAACTGTATTATTGATTTTAGGACTGTCTAATTTACCAAATTCAATTTTATGAAATTCTTTACCATTCATAGAACTTAAGGCACTATTTAATTCGTTTAAATCACTTTGCCCAGAGAGCTGATTACGTGCATAAACTGCATTGTGACCATTTTGAAAAAGATTAGCAGGTATAGACCAATAGGTAAACGGAATATCAATTCTTTGAATTGGAATATTCAATAGCTTGATATCTTTAGAAGGATCTGTCCCCAGCATATCTCCAGCAGGAGATTTAATTGGTGAAGTGTTTCCCCATGCGGAGAATGTAGAATCTTGTAAATCAACATCGCCACCTCCATCAGTTTTACTTCCACCTTGTACGTAAACAATGTGTGTATTTTCGTTATTATTAGGCCCAGCATCTAATGTGATTTGTTCGGGATTTGAAATTTTTAAAGATAATCCATTTGCGGCAGTTAATAAGTTAATAACTCCTCCCTTTCCTCCATCTATAGTATCGGGGTAACTACCATCAACTAATAATTTAAAAATACCATCTTTTTTGATATCTATATTTGATGTTCCACCTACATACATTATGCTTCCTTTATTACCGGGATCCAAACCTACATTAGCTCCGCCAAAATCGTCCATATTATTCGACACTATGCTAAATGTTCCATGATCTAGTTGAATGTCTCCCTTGCCTAAGAAAGCAACTAACGGAGAACTATTATAAGTTGCGCCTGTTTTAGATTGGTCTTGACCTTTAGAGTAAAGGTAATTTACATACTTGCTATAATTGTTATTGTAGTTTGCTTCATTTCCGATTTCTGTAGGTGCAGTTATATTTCCATTATCTATAAGATTTTTTTCATCTTCTTGAGTTCCGTTTTCATATTTATTTAAACCATTAGAGCTAGTGTCGGTTGTGGTAACTGTATCGTCGTAGTTCATATTGATTTGGTCATTGCTTTGTACATTAATGGTTGGAGATCCAGAGTCGTCCTTTTTGTATCGAATTTGGTTACTGCCAGCTAAATAAATTGCACCTGCTAAATTATTACTTTCTCTTAAAGTAGGAGTGTCCGTATTAATACTTCCACCGTAAGTAAGGTATTTGCTCTCATCACCTACATACTGTCCTTTGGCTGGTGCATCATTAGAAATGAAATTTAACTGAGAATTACCGTTCATAATTAATTGAGAATTAGTAGCTTGGGTTACCAACCCGTAAGGCATGCCATAGGGTGAAGTATCACCAGCTCTTTCCATAGAATTGTCTCCATGTGGGTAAATGAAAACTTTTGCTCCGTCTTCCAGAGTCATGCTGGAAGTGGCTGGAGTTTTATCAATAAAATCACTTTGCGACGTGGAGTTTAATTCAATAGCAGGACTATCGTACGTATAGCCAGTAAAGTAGCTATTTTTTTCAAATCTAATTTTAGAGGCTTCGAAAATTTGTTGGTTTTTGTCTTCAGATACGTATTGTTTACCGTTGTATTGAAAATTTTTAACAGACGATGCACTAACTCTACCTTTAATTGTTACCAAAGCATTGGATCGACTACTGTAGGAGTTGTGTAATTGACACCCTATGTAAGTACAATTTTCAAAATTCAACTTTGTATAACCGCCCTTGGCAAATAAATCAGCATTAGAATATTCTGGGTGTTCTGCATTTTTCGAATAGCCGGTGTTAGCTGCTGTTGGTCCCCACCAACTTTGTCCATACATATGGATGTTTTTCCAAGTCCAATCTTCCTTATACAATTTGAGATTTTTACCATCACCGTTTCTAGCATCTCCCGTAATGGCAAAAGAGTATGCACCTAAGTTTATTGAATGTTCAATATTTTTGTTATAGGGGTCTTGACCATCTATGGTTAGTTTAAAATGTCTGGTATAAATACTTGAGTAATCTCCAGACCCTTCAAGAATATATTTATTCTTAATAACTTGTGGTAAGTTAGTTAAATCAATATCTTTTGTGAGAACTATTTTGCTGATATGTGATACGCTTTGTTCTTGCGTAGAAATTCTATCTGTCGAAGTGGTTGCTCCACTAGCATGTAAATCATATATAGCTTCTAAGAATTGATATGCATTCGATACGTAAACTGTATAAGTATCGGAGTTGTTTGGGTCAACTGAATTAGTGTTTTCATTATAGGTAATGTCATCGTTATTACCGTTGCGTATAATATCATCTGGATTAATTAAACCGTCAGCAATAATTGATTGATTTTCAGTGTTATTCGTTATTGTACCGTCAGATATATAATAATCGGGTTTATTGGTATAAGCTACACCATCTTGACTGTCATCTTTTAATAAGGGAGATTCGCGTGTCACTTCCTGGGGAGTGAAAGTAGGCGTTTTTTGAATTGGTGGATTCTTTGTGTAGGATCCAATTATCTCGTCGTTTGGTGTAGTCGGCTTCAATAAGTCAGCCTTTACAGGTGTTAGTTGGGCTAGGACAATAATTGCGGTAAATAGAATGGTAGATAAGATGACTTTAATTTTAGACATAAGTACGACCTCAATTGAATTTCTAGAAATTATCAATAAATATGCTGTCGATTTTTCATAATATGTTAAAAGTATGCGTGATCATTATAATTCCTTCTTTTTTATTAATCAAATGAATTGAATTACAGTTATTTTGCATTTTACTATTATTTATTTGTGATTTAATGAAACTGCATAATGAGCTTTAAATAAATAATTAGCGCAATTGTCGGGTGTGAAAAAAGCTAATTTTGTACTCATTAGTTTTTAAAGACATTAGATATTTAATTTTTGATTAAAAACTGACAATTATCTTTTGATATGTATTAATACAATACACATTAAATTTTAAAAAAGTTGGCTTGAAAATTAAAATTATCAAGATATAATTAAATTTGTTAAATAAATTACTTGAATTGAGGAGGAGTTCTTTTGGATAAGAAGCGATGGCTAACCGCAACGGGGACACTATTAGGCTTAGTGTGTGGCTTAGCGTTAACGCAACAAGTGGCTGCGGACACGAATCAAACTAACCAAGCGGTGGCGGTGACTACACCGACAACATCAGTGCAAAATGTTGGCAATGATAATGTTGGGGCGAACAACGAAGCACCAACCACAGACGCAAGTGTAACTCCTGCACCAGCATCAACGGATAATGTGGAGCCGAGTTCTACGACAACTGCAGCAAGTGTTAATTCGGCAACTAATGATAACGCTTTAAATAATACAAATGTTATCACTAATGCTGCTTCGACAACGACGCCGACTAATCCAACACCTGACACTACTACAAGTGAGGTCATTGCAACAGGAACTTGGGGCACCAGCAATTGGGATTATGTCCACCAAGGTGACGATTATACTTTGACTTTTCATGCCGGTACGCTGGGTGAAGGACACAGATATTATTATGGTGCAATAGACGAAGATGAGGATGCATATGAAGATGGATATGGATATGGACCTCTTTTGACGGATCATAGATATGGAAGTATAAGCGGTAACCCTGAAGTTTTAAATAAAAATACTACTTGGATTACTGAGTTGACACAAATTCAATTTGATCCAGGAGTTATTGCTAATGCTAATTCATCGTTTTTATTTGAATACTTACCAGTTAAACGTATTTTGGGAATTAATAATTTAGATGTTTCTCATGTTAAATCTATGCGAGAGATGTTTGGTGTAACGAAATTATCCTCATTAATTTTAAAGGATTTTGATACATCCAATGTGACTGATATGCACGGTATGTTTGTTGCTTCTGGTGATTTGGCTAACTTGGACGTTAGCGGCATGAAGACATCCAATGTGACTGATATGTATGGTATGTTTGCTGGATGTCGTAATCTAACAACTTTAGATTTAAGCAACTTTGATACATCCAAAGTAACAACCATGTACGGTATGTTTTATGGTTGTTATTATTTAGGCTACGTGGATGTTAGCAATTTTGATACTTCCCAAGTGACTAACATGATGGGCATGTTTGATGGATGTTCCAATTTAAAAACAATTGATTTATCATCATTTGATACTTCTCAAGTTACCAATATGCGAGGTATGTTTGCGTGGGACTTTGATTTACAGAGTTTAGATATTAATAATTGGAACGTTTCTAATGTGACCAACACGTATGGGATGTTTTTCTATTGTTCATCCATAACTGACTTAGATCTGTCCAACTGGGTTATTAAGCAAGGTGCAGATATGACGGAAATGTTTTATTCCATGCAGTCTTGTAAAAATATTAAAGTATTTCAGCTGACTATTGATAATCCAGATATTTTAGGTACTAATATGCACGGTATGTTTGGATGCATAGATGCGATATACAGCTTAGACTTAAGCAGCTGGCATATATTATGTCCTGAAGTGGTGGAGGGTATTGATGTTATTTTTGAATGGATTCCATTAAATCATATTGTAGTTGGTCCTAATATACCCCTTGAATTTGACTCGTTCGGATATAATGGGAAAGTAGGTGGTTTCCCTGAAGTAGGAACTAAGATTCCAGGAACTAATAAAACTCTGCTCTCACAACATTGGGTTGCAACAAAAGGTTACCAGCAAGGAACTAAATATACGCCAGAAGAGATTGTACAAACTACTGATCGTGACCAAATCACTACCTATGATTGGGACAGCGAACCGTTCATTCCTGATCGGGTTGAGAAAAAAGCCGTAACGCGCACGATTAATATTCATCAACCCGATGGGCGGCTGCAAACACAGACGCAAACGATCACTTTAAAGCGCAATGTTCACTACAACGATGATGACACGGTGGATTATGGCGACTGGTCACAAGATCAATGGGATGCTTATGTGGTACCGACTTTTGCAGGATATCAAGCCAGTCAAGCTGAAGTACCCGCGCAAACAATTAATGCGTATGATTCTGATCAGACGATTGATATTTATTACACACCAGTTGAACAAACAGTGACGATTCAATATTTAGATGATGGCCAAGAAGTTGGCACACAAACTTTGACGGGTTATGTGGGTGATGTCTTGACGCTTAATTATCATGCTCCAAAGGGTTATGAATTATTGGAACAACCGCAAACCACGATTACTATTGATGGCTCCGGTCAGCAGATTATTCAAGTGGCAGTTGATCATCAAATTCAAACTAGTTCACAAACCAAGACCATTCTGCGGACGATTAATGTCAATTATCCCAGTGGCATGACCAAGAGTTACGATCAAGTTGCTGTTTTGAAGCAAAATCTGTACATTGATCAAGTTACCGGCAAAAAGGTTTACGGCACTTGGAGTACGGGCAATTGGGATGAATTTTTGGCACCAGTGATTAGTGGTTATACTGCTAGTCAAGCAACGGTTGCTGCACAAACAGTCACCAGCAATGACCAAGATCAAGTGGTGGATGTTTACTATACTAAGAACTAAATAACTGGTATTTTCTTCCAGTTGTGTTATTCTAAGGATAGAAGAAGAGTCAGCGCTGGTTACACCGACTCTTTAGTAAAGTTGCCAAAGTAGCGACTATTGAATTATTTATAAATCTTATAGTCATCTAGCTCTGTACAAGCTAAGGATGACTATTTTCTTGTCTTGTTTTTCAACTTGACAAGTTCTACGACTATGCGGACTAATCCAATTAAACTATGGATTAGATAAGCAATAGCTAGTAGTTTCAAATTGCTATTCCTTTCAATGGAATCTGGGATTACAGCATTAACACCATAAGCACCACTCCTTTGCGGAATAGCCGCCACCTTAGCTTAACTTTACTAGTAAATATTATAGCAGAATAATTTGTTGAAACTGGTATTTTCTGCCAGTTGTGTTATTCTAAAAATAGAAAAAGAGCCAGCGCTGGTTACACTGACTCTTTAGTAAAGCTGCCAAAGCAGCGACTATTCTATTTATTAAAAATTGTTGAAATAGTCATCTAGCTCTGTGAAAGCTAAGGATGACTATTTTCTTGTCTTGTTTTTCAACTTGACAAGTTCTACGACTATGCGGACTAATCCAATTAAACTATGGATTAGATAAGCAATAGCTAGTAGTTTCAAATTGCTATTCCTTTCAATGGAATCTGGGATTACAGCATTAACACCATAAGCACCACTCCTTTGCGGAATAGCCGCCACCTCAGCTTAACTTTACTAGTAAATATTATAGCAAAAAATCCGTTGCGATTGGTATTTCTTTATGTTTGTGTTATTCTAAAGACGTAAAAGAGCCAGCGCTTGTAACACTGACTCTTTAGTAAAGTTGCCAAAGTAGCGACTATTTATATTTTATATTATATTGATAGCCATCTAGCTCTGTACAAGCTAAGGATGGCTATTTTCTTGTCTTGTTTATGAACTTGACAAGTTCTACAACTATGCGGACTAATCCAACAAAGCTATGGCTTAGATAAGCAATAGCTAGTAGTTTCAAATTGCTATTCCTTTCAATAGGCTCTGGGATTACAGTATTAACACCATAAGCACCACTTCCTTGCGGAATAGTCGCCACCTTAGCAGTAACTTTACTCACAAGTATTATAGCAGAATCATGCGTTGCAGCCGGTATTTTTCTTCAACTTGAAGTGAATGGTCATTAACCAATGAGTAGTGACTGTCTTCAACCCAAAGATCTTAGTGAAATAATAATTTAACGATGAAAGCAGTTTAGGAATTGTTCTTTAAACCTAAACTGCTTTTTTTATGGTTATAAACTTAACAGCTAGTTAAAGCTAGCTTAAAATTCATTTTTTCACGATTGTTGAGCTGAATGATTGAAACTAATTTAATTAAGGTGGTGTATTGGCACTAAATAAACAACTTTAAATGAAAAAATATCTTTTTGAAAACAGATATTATACCTGCTATGACTGAATTTTTATCCTAAAAACATAAATAATGTACAGATGTTGTTTAAAAGTGAGTCTAATGATGATATCATTATGTAATGATTATTTTGTGTATGTAATTAGAACTAAATTATAAATGATACAATTATTTTTTAGATAAAAAGTCATCTTAGTTAAATTAACAAAATAATTTTAATGATATTTAAATCATATTACATAATCATGAATATTAGGGGATAATATGAAAAAAATTCGGTGGATTTTTAGTTTGATGTTGCTTTCTTTGACGATCGTTTGCGGTGAACAGGGGAACCTTGTTCGGGGGGCTGCTAATGCTGATAGTTTTCAGCAAGACTTGGCGCAACTAAATAGTGGTTTGCCTCCAACTGGTGGTACGCCAGCCCGGTTTAGTTCTGATATTACTAGTGCTACGGCTCCATTATTAAAGACTGACGACAGTGTTTCGCAGGGTGGTTTCGGCGATGCTGACAAACTTGAAGAGTTAGGCTATTCGAAAATTGACCCCTCCAAAATCAACTGGCCTAGTGATGGAATGTATGCTGATGCCACGAAAGATGTTCAACCAGGGGCGATTACTGGTGATGGTACTGGTACTGATGAGATTAATGCCAATGGCGGAAAAACGGTTTATGTACGTAATGTTTTGCAATTTTTACTAGCGGTTTACGGTACTAAAAACACGGGACCAGCCAATATTGTTGATGTTAATGAAGGTACTGGTAGCGATAAGTTTACTAGTTATAGTGATGTGAAGCGAATTATTATTGTTAATGACTTGGATTTTGTTTCGTCAGATGTGTTTAAGGATAATCCATTATTAAATAAGTATAATTTTGTTAATAGTTATTTAAGTGGGGTAACTGATGTTCTTGGAGATGGTTCCGGTGGAGGTACTGGAAATTTTACCGTTTTAGCAGATCGTCCTGGTGATTCATCCGATAATCATAATTTGACGATTGTTGGTAACCATGGTCCGGATCAGAGTACGCCGAAAATTAATGCAGGTAACTATAGTTTACGTTTTGCCCGAAATACTTCAACACAAACCGATAATGTAACATTAGACAATTTAAAGTTATATGGCTCCACTTATTATGGATTTGTACGATTAGGAATTGGAGCTGCAAGTGTTTCTAACGAGTTTTATCGCGACGTTACGTATTATGGTTCACAATTTTTGTGGACAGCTAGTGGAACATCTAATGTTTATATCTCGGGGCACACGACGGCTTATTCTTTATATTATTATAAAAGTCCAGTGGATCAACGAGTTTATACGTGTCAAGGTTGGGGCACTCAGCAAGTTATGCAGGTGTCGAATGTCACCTTTGAACCGGATGCGGTTTTTAATGGTTCGACTTATAACGGTAATGTTTTGGAATTGAAGGATAATGCCACGCTATTGAGTGATGCTGATAAGAAACAAGGCGCGGAGGTTAATCTCTATCCGCGTGGCAGTGGAGAAGATGCCCCCAATGGTTCTTCTGGACTGTATTTGATGAATACAGGTGTCTTAACATTAAATCCTAATACTCATCTCAATATCGATGTCAAAAATGATTCTATGAAGGACTCCATGGCGCAGTTAAGCGGTGATACGAGTGCTTATGATACAACTCATAATTATAAGGATCCAATTTCTTCAACCACGACTGCCAATGCGATTTATATGAAAGGTACTGGTTCAAAAATCACTTATAATTCAGGTGATTATCAAAAAGGTTTGGATGAAGCCATTAACGTGACGAGTGAGGGAGCTGACACTAACCCACTAGTCTATTTTGATAGTGGTACAGCTGAGTTAAATCGTGGGGACTTTAATATTACCGCGAATGATTTGGGTTCTGCCAGCAATTCAGGGTTGTTTACGTTAGGAGCTTCGACGGTAATTGTACGTAAGGGTGGTAACTTTAATATTAAGACTTCCGATACACCTGGGCAATCAAGTTCTGGTAATGTGCAATTATTGAATATCAAGGGGAAAACCGACATCAGCTTGTATAAACCAAAAAATGTCGATCTGAATCTTGGTACTAATACTAATGCTTCATCGAATATTGTTTCGACAAGTGCGGCGACGGATATTAAAGCTTACGATATCAAAATGCGTGCTAGTGGGACGAATTCTCAGTCTAAAGTATCGTTTGGTTTCGATGATTCTCCAACCAATGACCAAAAGCCAGTACAAATGCAACATCTCAGTATTCCGTTTACTGGTAACTACATTGATTTAACAAAGTTTGTCTTAAAGACGCCACCCGAAGATTTAACTGGTAGTCAGGCAGAAATTGGACGTTTATTAAATTACTTGAACCAAATGCAAACATCCGCTGGTTCGGGAAATTCTAAAGAATTTAGCCATATCCATTTTTCAGAAATTGATGGACCAGTTGAACACGTTAGTACCCCGATTATAGATCCACGCTCGCGTACGGTTAGTGGCTCTTTGAATAAGTCAGAAGATGATTTCCATCCGGATCCGCCGATGCTGAAAGTGGTAGTTAATGATGGAGGAGAAGATTATGATCTGGGAACTGTTCAAAACTTAGATGCGAGTGCTGATAAGCAGGATACACAGGGCTATATTGTTAGCAAGTTTACCCCTTCTGGTGGGAGTTATAATCCTAATTTTAGCCCGTCCACGCCCGATATTTTAAATGACGACGACGACATTGCTTATAGTACCGATAGTACCGACCCCACCACGCCCAAAACCACTTGGGATCTTGGCAAGCAAGTTCAAGATTTTCCGTTATATTTATCCGAGGATCAAGGTATCGCTTGGAAAGTTGACACGAATAATATTCCTCACTTCTCCTTTGATATTGATAAAGCGGTGGATAATTATAATACTAAAAATGAGGGGAAGGATGGCTTTACAAAATTAACCTTAAAACCGAATGATACGGTTAAGGTTAGCGCCGTCTCTAATAACCAAGAATCTGCTACTAAAACTGTGGATATCAATAGTTTGTATTTGGGCTTTGACCAAGAAGCTGCTGCCAAGTCCAATGTCTATCAAGGACCAAAGGTATTATTGGGCGACAAAGTTTCTGTACCGTTAGAATATCAAGATGATATTAGCAGTAGTAATATTATTCACTTAAAGGGATATGATAAAAAGGGAAGCACTACCAGCCTGAATACCACCACAGACACAAACATTCTACAAACTGCAGATGTTACACCGCCAGCTGTTACGCCACCAGACGTGCCTACCTTAACAAAACATACTTGGGATGTTGATCATGTGACGCAAACACCAGGCGATCACACCCTGTATATTCAGGGCAGTGATGATCAAAAAGGCCTGAGTCCCTACGTCAAGCCGGACGCTGCTGGCAATTTGGTTACGTCAGATCTATTGCAGTATAACTATCATGTCGAAAATGTGCCCGCCTTTAATGGTTATAAAGAGTTATATCAACAAAATGATCTTACCAAGCCGCTAGATACGACCGCTAAAGGTGAGCACCAATCCTATCTGGCTAGTGGAAATTATCTGGAAAAAGATCTGTATCAACCAAAGATGAGTACCGTCGGCTTAAACGATTTTTGTTTGACTGAACCAGCCGATGATGGCGGTGGCATTAAGAAGGGAACTGCAAAATTGATTTTGCACATTCCTAATCAAGGAGACCAGACGTTAACGGACTTTGCTTATGGTCAGCACTATACCCCGGGTAATTTCAAACTCACGGGAACGAGTTTTCCTGCTGGAACGAGTTTTGAAGTGGATACGCCGGTGACTTATCAGAAGTCCAAAGCTGATACGCAATTAACTCTACATGGTTCAACTTTACAAACAACGGATCCAGAAGCACCTGACCAGCAATTGAACTTAGGTGCTTCGGGTTCACTGACTTACAACAATCTATATGATGTATCTTTGGCAGTTCCAAAAAACATTGATTATGGTCGCCATACACGTAATTCGGTTAAAACGACAGATCAGTATTGTCCGGTGGATACGAGTGATAGTTATAAGGAGAAGGATTACCAGTTGACATATGAGCAACCTGCCAATTCCACCTTCCATTACACAGTTGATGTGCGTTGTAATTCCAACAATGCTTTATTCAATTTGATTTATCAAGATGGTACTACTGATTCAGTGGCTAAGGTTATTAACAGTGACGTGCCCGTCTTTCAGACAGGTACCGGTCCTAGTGCGACGGCATCATTTGCCAAAGATTGGTGGCTTAAAACCGGAGCTAAGAAAGGAATTTATCTCCAACCAACGCAAGATAAACCTGCAGCGAAAAAATATCAATCAATGCTAACGTGGACGGTTAATAATGCTTTGAATAATTAAATTTAGTAATGAAAAAAGTGATATGAACCCAAAATGTAAAACAGTTTTTAAATTAGGACTAATTTCCGATATTCGATCGGTGTTAGTCCTTTTTATTTGGTCTTGATGCTTTGGTGATTAAGAGATACATGCTTGCATGTTTTGGAAGCTTTAAAACCGCGTCGATCAATTAAAGCCACTAAATATATCATAGTAGATTGCTAAATTAATAACTTTTCAGATAGTTCTTTGAATTATAAATATCAATTTTGTCTTATTGAGATAGCAATAAAAAATGCTTCCAAAAATTATTATCCTAATTCTTGGGAAGCATATTAATATTATAGTAGAATCATCTGTTGAAACCGGCATTTTCTTCAATTTTCGGTTCTTAGTAGAATGACATTTAATGATAAAAGTAGTTTAGACTTGCTAAAACTAAACTGCTTTTTTAGTATGTTTAGTTTTTGTAAGCTTAATGTCTAATTAAAATTAATTAAAAATTATTTTTTTCACAATAATTAGGACTAATGTTTAAATTTAATTTAATTAAGGTGTTATCCACCTCTGAAAAAATAGCTTTAAATGTAAAAATATCTTTTTGAAACAGTCGTTATCCTTGATTTAACTTAATTTTTTGACTAAAAAAATAAATAATGTAAAAAATACGGTTTAAAAGCATGCATAATAATGATATTATCATATAATGATTGTTTTATTAGTGTAATTAAAACTAAATTATAAATGAGACGCCTATTTTGGGGGATCAGTATTTATTTTTGTTAAATTAGCAAAATAATTTTAATTATATTACATAATCAAGAATATTAGGGGATAATATGAAAAAAATTCGGTTGATTTTTAGTCTGATGTTGTTTTCTTTGACAGTTATTTGTGGTGAACAGGGGAATCTGGTTCAGGGGGCTGCTAATGCGGATAGCTTTCAGCAAGACTTGGCGCAACTAAATAGTGGTTTGCTAGCGACTGGTGGTACGCCGGCTCGGTTCAATTCTAGAATTACTAGTGCTACGAGTTCGTTATTAGAAACAGATAAAAATGTTTCCAAAACTGGTTTTGGCGATGCTGATAAACTCGAAGAGTTAGGCTATTCGAAAATTGATCCCTCCAAAATTAACTGGCCTAGTGATGGGATGTACGCTGATTCCACGAAAGATGTTCAACCAGGGGCGATTACTGGTGGTGATGGTACCGGAACCCAGAGTATTGATTCTGATGAAGATGGAAAAACCGTTTATGTACGTAATGTTTTGCAATTTTTACTAGCGGTTTACGGTACTAAAAACACGGGACCAGCCAATATTGTTGATGTTAATGAAGGTACTGGTAGCGATAAGTTTACTAGTTATAGTGATGTGAAGCGAATTATTATTGTTAATGACTTGGATTTTGTTTCGTCAGATGTGTTTAAGGATAATCCATTATTAAATAAGTATAATTTTGTTAATAGTTATTTAAGTGGGGTAACTGATGTTCTTGGAGATGGTTCCGGTGGAGGTACTGGCAATTTTACCGTTTTAGCAGATCGTCCTGGTGATTCATCCGATAATCATAATTTGACGATTGTTGGTAATCATGGTCCGGATCAGAGTACGCCGAAAATTAATGCAGGTAACTATAGTTTACGTTTTGCCCGAAATACTTCAACACAAACCGATAATGTAACATTAGACAATTTAAAGTTATATGGCTCCACTTATTATGGATTTGTACGATTAGGAATTGGAGCTGCAAGTGTTTCTAACGAGTTTTATCGCGACGTTACGTATTATGGTTCACAATTTTTGTGGACAGCTAGTGGAACATCTAATGTTTATATTTCGGGGCACACGACGGCTTATTCTTTATATTATTATAAAAGTCCAGTGGATCAACGAGTTTATACGTGTCAAGGTTGGGGTAGTCAACAAGTTATGCAGGTGTCGAATGTTACCTTTGAACCAGACGCGGTATTTAATGGCTCGACTTATGATGGTAATGTGTTGGAATTGACGAAAAATGCCACGCTATTGAGTGATGCTGATAAGAAACAAGGTGCAGAGGTTAATCTCTATCCGCGCGGCAGTGGGGAAGATGCCCCCAACGGTTCCTCCGGACTTTATTTAATGAATACAGGTGTTTTAACATTAAATCCCGGGACCCATTTAAACATTGATGTCAAAAATGATTCGATGAAAGATTCCATGGCACAGTTAAGCGGTGATACGAGTGCTTATGATACGACCGCTACTTATAGCGATCCGTATTCCACAACTACGACGTCCAATGCGCTTTATATGGGCGGTACTGGTTCAAAAATTATTTATAACACAGGCGGTTATCAACAAGGTTCGGATGACGAAGCTATTAATGTGGAAAGTGATGGGGCTGATACTAAACCATTAGTTCAATTTGCTGGTGGTGAAGCTGATTTAGATCGTGGGGACTTTAATATTACGGCAAATAATCTGGGCTCTGCCAGCAATTCAGGGTTATTTACGTTAGGAGCTTCGACGGTCAATGTGCGTAAAGGTGGAAACTTTAATATAAAGATTGCGGATACGCCTGAGCAACCAAGTTCTGGTAATGTGCAGTTATTGAATGTCACAGGGACTACTGACATCAGCTTGTATAAACCCCAAGGTGTTGATTTGAATTTGGGGAATAACACGGGGACTTCATCAAGTATGGTTTCGCCGAGTGCGGCGACGGATATCAAGGCTTACGATATCAAAATGGCTGCCAGTGGGACGAATTCTCAATCTCAATCAGTATCGTTTGGCTTTAATGATTCTCCAAGCAATGACCAAAAGCCGGTGCCAATGCAACACCTCAGTATTCCGTTCACTAACAGTTGGGGAGTTGGCTATATTGATTTGACGAAGTTTGTCCTAGCGACGACACCCGAAGACTTAACTGGTAGTCAGACAGAGATTGGCCGATTATTAACTTATTTGAATCAAATGCAAACCTCGGCTAGTTCGGGTCTTTCTAAAGAATTCCGCCATATTCATTTTTCAGAAATTGATGGGCCGGTGGAACACATGAAGACTTCGGTCATCGATCCGCGTTCCCGCACAGTTAGTGGGTCGTTAAATGCTTCAACCGATGATTTTCACCCGGATCCGCCGATGCTGAAAGTGGTAGTTAATGATGGAGTCAAAGATTATGATTTGGGAACTGTCCGAAATGAAGATGCGAGTGCTTCAGATGCTGATAAGCAGGATACACAAGGCTATATTGTCAGCAGTTTTACTTCTTCTGGTGGGAGTTATAATCCTAATTTTAGCCCGTCAACGCCGGATATTTTAAATGACGACGACGACATTGCTTATAGTACAGCTACTGATGGCACAACCACTTGGGATCTTGGCAAGAAAGTTACAGCTGCGCCGTTATATTTAGCCAATGGTCAAGTTGTTACTTGGCCAACGGGAACAACTGACTTCTCCTTTAATATTGACCAAGCAGTGAAAAATTATAACGATAAGAATAGTGGTCAAACTGGTTTTACACCTTTAACCTTAAAACCCAATGATACAGTTAAGGTTAGTGCTGTTGCTAATAACCAAGAATCCGCTGCTAAAAATGTAGATATCAATAGCTTGTATTTAGGCTTTAACCAAAAAGCTGCTACGAAAGCAAACGTTTATCAAGGACCGAAGGTATTGCTGGGCGACAAAGTTTCTGTACCGTTAGAATATCAAGATGATATTAGCGACAAGAATATTATTCATTTAAAAGGTTACGATGCAGGCGACACTGGTAGTCTGAACACCACCACAGCCACGCCACAAACTACGGATGTTACACCAGCTTCGACGGCCTTAGCCCAACATACTTGGGACGTTGGGCAAGTGACGCAAACACCAGGTGATCACACTTTGTATATTCAGGGCAGTGATGACCAACAAGGCCTCAGTCCCTACGTCAAGCCCGATGCTGCTGGCAAGTTAGCCACATCAGATTTATTACAATATAACTATCATGTCGAAAATGTGCCCGGTTTTAATGGTTCTAAAGAATTGTATCAACAAAATGATTCTACCAAGTTACTAGATTCTACGACTAACGCTGATCACAAAACCTATATGGCTAGTGGACACTATCTGGAAAAAGATTTGTATCAACCAAAGATTAGTACCGTCGGTTTAAAGGATTTTCGTTTAACTCAACCCGCCGATGATGGCAGTGGTATTCAGAAGGGAACGGCAAAAGTGATTTTGCATATCCCAAATCAAAAAGACCAGACGTTAACGAATTTTGCTTACGAAAAGACCTATACTCCCAAAGACTTTAATTTGTCCCAAACGAGTTTTCCTGCCGGAACGAGTTTTGAAGTGGATACGCCGGTGACTTATCAGAAGTCCAAAGCTGATACGCAATTAACTTTGCATGGTTCAACCTTACAAACAACGGATCCAGAAGCCCCCGCTACAGCTCCAACGCAGCAATTGAACTTAGGTGCTTCGGGTTCATTGACGTACAATAACCTATATGATGTGACTTTGACGGTTCCGACTAACATTGATTATGGTCGCCATACACGTAATTCGGTGAAAACGACAGACCAGTATCGTCCAGCCAATACGAGTAATAAGCAGACCGCTTACCAGTTGAAATATGAAGCACCTGCCAATGCCACCTTCCACTACACGGTGGGTGTGCGTTGTGATTCCAGTAATGCTTTGTTTAATTTGATTTATCAAGATGGTACTGCTGGTTCGGTGGCCAAAGTTATTAATAGTGGGGATGTGCCTGTCTTTCAAACAGGTACCAGCACGAGTTCACCAGCGAAGTTTGCCACGAATTGGTGGCCCTTGACTGGAGCAAAGAAAGGGATTTATCTCCAACCGACGCAAGATCAACCTGCGGCGAAAAAATACCAATCCACGCTTACTTGGACAGTTAATAATACTTTGAATTAATTTGAAATTTAGCTTAGTAAAGAAAATGCTGCGTAATGATTCATTCGCACATTTTCTTTTTCTTAGCGTTAATTTACTTTCTTGTGAAAGCTCGTTACAATTAAGGCAAGCAAATGGAGGTTTAAGTCAATGAAATATATTCACGCAGCCAAGTTTTTTTTGAAAAATACAACTGAAAATGGTGGTTATTTAGCGATTAATGCTGATGGAACCTTTGGTCAGTACTTGCCAGAAGACCAACGTCCAGAAGGTGAGATTCTTGATTACGACCAGCAGTGGATTGCGCCGGGATTAATTGATACGCATATTCACGGACTGGCGGGTCACGATGTGATGGACAATGATCCAGCCGGCTTAGAAGCCATGGCGCAAGCTTTGTTAAAGTGTGGGGTTACTTCGTGGTTACCTACAACAATTACCGGTTCTAAAGCGGAATTAACGGCTATTTGTCAAACCATCGCGCAAAATTATCAACAAATTTCGGGTGCTAAAATTGCGGGCATTAATTTTGAAGGCCCGTTCTTTACGCCGGAACATAAAGGGGCTCAAAACCCGAAATACTTTGGCGATCCGGATGTTGATACGTTTAACGATTGGCAAGATGCCGCTCAAGGTTTGTTGCGCCAAATTACCATCGCTCCGGAACGCCAAGGCGCGGTCGAATTCACGCGTACTGTGAGTCAAACGGGAGTAGTCGTGGCATTAGGGCACTCATCTGCCACTTTTGAGCAAGCCAAAGCTTGCGTGGAAGCGGGAGCCACAACATTTACTCATACGTATAACGGCATGAGTGGCTTGAATCATCGTCAACCGGGCATGGTTGGAGCAGCCATGAGTTTAAACAACGTTAATGCTGAATTAATTTGTGATGGTCACCATGTTCATCCTAATGCGGCTGCAATTTTAATTAAACAAAAATCGCCCGAACACGTAGTGTTGGTGACGGATTGTATGTCAGCCGGTTTAATGCCCGATGGGGATTACATGTTGGGAGAATTACCCGTTGTTGTGGCTGATGGTACGGCGCGGTTGAAAGATGAAACGCATAATTTGGCTGGTAGCATTTTGAAATTGAATGATGCAATTAAAAATTTGGTAGATTGGAACACGGTAACGCCGCAAGCGGCCATTCAAATGGCAGCTGCTACACCGGCCAAAAGTGTGCACATTGACCAAACTGCCGGGGCTATTTTGCCAGGACGCGCGGCTGACTTCATCGTGTTAACACCAAAGATGAAATTGCAAGCTACCTATTTAGATGGCCAACTAGCTTATCAAGCAGAGGTTTAATTCTTTATGTAACAATTGTTGGTGGCAGTTTTTCTGTTAGCTGCAATTTCTGATTGAATATATTATTATTTAGATAGAAAAAATAGTCAGCGCTCAAAACACTGACTTTTTGGTAAAGTTGCCAAAGCGGTAACTATTATATTTGTATTTAATAAATAACAATCGCTAGCTTTTTGGGGGAGCCAAGGCGTTTCACCTTATCTAAAAAGAAAGCTCTCCTGATGTTTTTATAGGAGAGCTTTGTACATAATTTGAGAATTAGGAAAATTAGAGTTTGTTTTCCTGCAATTTAATTAATTCGTCTAACACAGTTCCAGGAGTTTTCCTGATCCCCTTATCAATGGCTATTAAAACTTTACCAGTTAAGCCATTAATACTGTTTTTACTCTGTACAACAGATTGCAAAGTCGTCGGTACTGTTCCACTAACTTTGCTAATGTAACTGCGAGTTACGTTATTTTGATCTAAATATTTCTGAATAATATTCATGAACCCCCCTTTATTACATAATACGATATATCGTATTCTAATATATGTAGAACAATGCTAGATAATAATAAAAATAGCAGATACCATATCAGCAATTACCGTTTCCGCCGGTACTTGCGTAACTATCTACTATTGAATTAAAGACCACAAAAATAAAAAATATAGTTGATAAGGGGCTTACCCCCTCACTTCCTTATATATTCTAACATTGATTATCAAAAATAGGAAAAGTAATTAAGTATCTTGCGTTAACAATACTTGTTTGGGTTATTTATTTTTTTGCTAGTGACACATTAAAAAGTTTAGGAATATCAATTGTTGGGCTTTTAACAATCCTGTCAATCATTCACGACACAAAGGGGACTAATAATAGAAAACACAAATAGTCAAACCGAAGATAATAAGCGCTGGCAAGAAAAAAATCGCTATTGTACTAAATATTTGAGAAACCGATCAACTGCTAGAAGCTTTATTAGAAAGTGGTCAACACTTGAAGATATTCAAGAATTAGAACAACTTATAATAAAATGGAAAGAATTGCAGCAAATAGATTTTAAAATGCACTCTCATTGGCCATTTGACGACAGGGTTTTATCCGCTTGAAGATTGAACTTGACCAATCTCAGCGCATTTTTAATGTTATAATATATAGGTTGCACCTCGCAACATTAAGGGGGTGAACTATATGATTGCCGAACTAACTTTACAAATTATTTCATCTATTATTTCCGGTTGTTTAATTGCCATCTTTACTAAATGGTTGAATGACCGTAATCACAAATAGTTTTTGAAATAAAAAAGGCGTTCTTAAACTTTTGACGGAAAGTTTTGAGCGTCTTTTTTAATTGCAAGAACTATATGCTACCTAATCTAGCTTTACAAGTTCATATTATCATATTAGGTACAGGTTTTCAATTAAGTACATTTTGTTCCAATTTGCAAGCTCATGTTCGCTATATTATGGTGTACTTAAAAGAAACCGTTTGAATAGTGTATTCTATGATTCGTGATTTTAATACTTTTTATGGGAGAATAAAATAAGATGTCTAAAGAAAATAATGACCGCCGTTTGACAATTTGATTCATGTTTAATCATCCAAGCAAAACTTGCCACGTCAATAATCGTATTGATTATTTGGCAAAGATCGTGGACGTTCAAATGAAACAATTTGCTATTCCTTTCTTTAGGATCTGGGGTTACAGTTTTTACACCATAAGCACCACTCCCTTTCGGAATAGCCACTGCCTTAGCTTAACTTTACAAGTTTTAGTTTAACATAATTAAAAATGGCAAAATTCCGAGATTATTCGAAACTTTGCCACTTGTTAGGTGCTTTACTTTTTCACGGCTTTGAAACTCAGTAGATAAATAACGATGAACCAACCAATGGTCGCGATGGTGGTCCAAGTCGTTTCGGGAGTGAATAGTAAAATACCAAAAATAATTAACATAAAAATAATGGTTAAATAATCAGTCATCGGAGCACCCGGCATTAAAAAGTGTTGCTCGCTAGTTTGAAAGTTCTGAGAGTGGCGGTATTTGGCGTGGGTGCCCATTAAAAACATATAAATAACTAAAAAGCCGGCTGAAGCAATGGAAGTGATTAATTTAAACGCACCTTGAGGAAAAATATAATTAACAATCACGACCGCTGCTACTAATAAGGTCGAAAAAGAAATGGCCCGCATAGGTGTTTGATTCTTGTTGAGTTTAGCAAAATAACTAGTCGGTTTACATAAGGAATATAACATTCGTCCTGTAGTAAACAGGGAGCTGTTTAACGACGAAGCGGCGGCCGTTAAGACGACGAAATTGATAATGCCGGCTGCGGCCTTAATCCCAATCCCACCAAAGACTTGGACAAAAGGTGAGTGCCCCGCGCTATAGTCAGTCCAGGGCTGAATGATCATGATGGCTGCTAACGCGCCAATATAAAAAATCAAAATTCGCATAATGACAGAATTAATCGCATGCGGAATATTCGCCTGGGGATCCTTAGTTTCGGCGGCAGATACACCGACAAATTCGACACCCAAGAAAGAGAAAAATGCCATTTGAAAGGCGGAAATAATTTCTTTCAGATTGCCAGAAGTGGCACCAAAGCGCCACAAATTACTAAATTCGACGTAACCGTGATTGGTTTTGGTATGAAATAAGACCATGATCACAGCCACGGCAATAATCGCTAAGATGGCTACGATTTTAATTAACGCAAACCAAAACTCGGTTTCGCCGAAAGCTTTGACCGCCGTGATATTAATAAGATATAAAGCACCTAAAAAGATTAATTCCCAAATCCAAGCCGGCACATGGGGAAACCAGAACTGCATATAATTACCCACGGCAGTCAATTCGGACATGGCAATCACTAACCAGCCTAGCCAATAGGTCCAGCCCATGATAAAGCCCCAGCGATCACCGAGATATTCTTTAATAAAATCAATAAAAATGATTTTATGTGTATCGGATAAGAGCAATTCGCCGAGCGCGCGCATCATTAAAAAAACAAACGCGCCTGTTAAAAGATAAATTACCAAAATTAATGGTCCAGCTTTATGAATGGATTCGCCTGAACCCAAAAATAAACCGGTACCAATGGTTCCGCCTAAGGCAATCATACTGACATGCCGTGCTGATAGGCTGCGCGAGAGCGCCTTTTTTTCTGTCATGAGAAATCCTCCTATTAGGTCTATGACAATCGAATTGTTTAAGCCTATATCATAGCACAAACTAGATCATAAGTGAAAAGAGTATGAGAACTTTATTGACTTATTCATACAAAATTAATTTAAATGAGTACTGAACAATCAAACCAGCTAGGTTAATCTATCTAAGATAGTGATAATTGCAACTAGCGTGGCACAGTAATATAATAATTTTGATTATTAAAGAGGGTTATTATATGAAAATGACAATTCAGCAATTTCAAGATAAAATTGCGAACGCAGAATATCAAACTTTTCAGCAAACGATTAAATTAACGAAGCGTTTAGCCGCCAGTAAAGTAACGCTAGCGCTTCAGCAATTAACCCAGCAACTGGAAGAAGCAGTAAATGGTGGTTATTTAGCGCAAGGGGAGTTAACCATTGAAGGACTAGGCTTTCCGGTGGTTTGTAATTTACAACTCAGTCCTTTAAACTTGCCGTGGCAAGACGCTGCCAAAGTGAGTCATTTTTTTGATCGGGACGAACAAGTAGAATTAGCGTTTTACTTAGTGACGAGCTGTGAATTTATTAATGCTTCCCACTTACGGATTGATCAAGTGGCCACGGATGCTGCGGACTTACAGCAACAACAAGCTGCCATTGTGCAACTAATTATTGATCAATGTCGACAGGCGATTACTAATCAAACTCAAACAAAAGAGGCTGCAAAGAAATCATGATTACGACAAGTAATTTATTAATAATGTTGATTACTGGTTTATTAGCGGGAACTTTAGGCTCAATTTTAGGTATTGGTGGTGGCATGATTGTCACACCAATTTTGACGATCGCGATGGGCTTAGATATTAAGTACGCGATTGGGGCCAGTATTATCGTCGTCATTGCTACCAGTTCCGGAGCGACCATTTCGTTTTTAAAGGATGAAATGTTGAACTTACGGGTTGCCATGTTCTTAGAAATTGCAACGACAGTCGGTGCGGTAACTGGTGCGGCTTTAAATGGGATTATCCCCAAAGCAGTTTTATATGTCTTATTTAGCTTTTTGTTATTCCAATCTTGCTACAACATGATTAAAAAGCTCATGAATAAAAAGTCTGCTAAAAGTGACCAAGAGGTACAACCGGATTATTTATCGCAAAAATTACGACTAAATGGTAGCTACTATGATAAGGCTTTACAAAAGCCAGTGGACTATCAAGTCAAAAATGTTCCGGGTGGTTTCTTGATGATGTTAGCTGCCGGCATTGCCAGTGGCTTATTAGGCATCGGGAGTGGTGCTTTTAAAGTGATTGCGATGGATAACATTATGAAGATGCCACTCAAGCCGTCTAGTGCCACCAGTAATTTAATGATGGGTGTGACTGCGGCGGCCAGTGCAACAGTGTACTTCTTTAACGGAACGATTTTACCAAATATTGCGGTACCATTAGCCTTAGGAGTGGTCTTTGGCGCGATGATTGGTAGTCGCATTATGCAGCATTTACATCCGAAAGTAATCCGGATTATCTTTATTCCAATTTTATTGTACTTAGGTTTACAAATGTTCTTAAAAGGATTTGGGGTGAACATTTAAATGAAAAAAGATGAGATGCAGGATATTGAATTAATCATTGGTAAAATTTTGCGTGTTGGGGTAATTATTTCCGTCATTGTGATGGCTTTAGGGATTGTGATGATGTTAATTCAAGGTAATAGTGGTTATCCAGGGCAGAGTCATCCAACCACCTTTAGTGCGATTTATCAGGGCATCATTCAATTCAAACCTTTTGCCGTGATGATGTTAGGTGTCTTTTTATTGATTTTGACCCCCGTGTTACGCGTGGTCGTTTCCATTTATGCTTTCTTTAAGGAACATGATTATTTATATGTAGCTATTACTACTTTAGTTTTAGTAATTTTAGCTTTTGCGATGATCGGCGGTTATCTAGCTAATCGGTAGGTAAACGATTGATTAATACTGGCAACAAAAAAAGAGAAGTGCTTAAAAGTGTCTAACTTTTGAGGACTCCTCTTTTTCGATTACTTTAAATATTACATAAGTAGCTATAGATAATAGTATCAATTAAATGAGGAAATTTTTGTTCTAATTCAGATTTGCGCAAACTAATGAAACGTTGTCGACCGTCGATGCGCACGTGAATTAAACCATTTTCACGGAGGACTTTTAAATGATGTGAGAGATTATTTTTTTTGCCTAAATAGTCGAACTCACAGCAAGGAGTTTCACCATTTTGCTTTAATGATGCAATAATTTGTAGACGTAGGGGTTCGCATAAAGCATTGAGAATTTGTTCTACTTTGATGGTTTGAATAGCTGGATGAGTAATTAAAGTCATTTTGTTAACCTCCTTGTTAGCAAACTCATTATAACTAAAGCGCTATCATAGTTCAATGTTCAATCGTTTATGAATTATTGTACCTTTTTAAAAAGCAGTCAAAATTATTAAAATAATTTTGACAAATAATTAATTACGCAATAATTGATTATTTTATATTTAGTTTTGTTCCTTATATATTGAAAATTTGTTCAGTTACGGGGTGGAAATTTTTTAAATTAATCATCTTTTGCCCTGCGATATGGTGGAAAGCTGAAATAAAAAAATGCTCGTATTGATACGAACATTTTCTCTTTATATGCGCCGAAAGTATAAGTCGGTAGTTTCTTATGACAATTTTAATTGCGTCCGATCTCGTAATCAGAATCCTTCATTGCGGCGACTTTGCCTAAAAGATAGCCATTGCCGACTTGGGAAAAGAAGTCGTGATTATTAGTGCCGGTAGAAATCCCATTCATTACAATTGGGTTTACATTTTCTGCATTACCGTCCGCAAACAAGGGGTTTTGGCCAAGGTTCATTAAAGCTTTGTTGGCATTATAGCGTAAGAAACAGTTAACTTCCTGGGTCCAGCCAATTTCATCATAGAGTTGAGCAGTATACTTTTCTTCATTATCGTACAGTTGATACAGTAAATCATACATCCAATCTTGGAACTTACCTTGCTCTGCTTGGGATAATTCTTGAAAGCCTAGCTGGAACTTGTAGCCGATATAAGTACCATGCACAGATTCATCGCGGATAATCAGTTTAATAATTTCGGCCACATTGGTCAACTTATTATTACCGAGATAGTAAAGCGGTGTATAAAAGCCAGAGTAGAAGAGAAAAGTTTCTAAAAAGACGGATGCGACTTTCTTTTGCAGAGGATCACCATTTTGGTACAAATTATTAATGATGTAGGCCTTTTTTTGCAAAAATTCATTATGATTCGTCCAATCAAAAATTTCTTCAATTTCTTCGGCAGTATTTAACGTACTAAAGATTGATGAGTAACTTTTAGCATGAACTGATTCCATAAACTGAATATTGTTGAAAACAGCAATTTCTTCGGGAGTGCGCGCATCTTGTCGTAAAACGGCAGCTCCATCTTGTGATTGTAAGGTATCCAGTAAAGTCAAACCACCAAAAACATGACCGACGACAGTATGTTCTACAGCACTTAATTCACGCCAGTCATCACGATCATTGGATAGCGGAATGCGCGTATCCAACCAAAATTGTTCGGTTAATTTTTCCCAAGTGGCCTTATCAACTTGGTCTTCAATTTGGTTCCAATTAATTGCTTGATAATATGTTTTCGCCATAATAAATCCCTTCTTAGAATAATAGTTCCAGAGAATCTCAGCATAGTACTTAATTTGGCAGATTATCCGCAGCTGCTAAGCGTTTCTTGTCACAACTTGTTAAATCGTGTTCCAAAGAGCAAAAGACTCTATCTAACTACATCCACTAAAAAAGTCAAATGCAGACTTTTTAGTGGTTTAGGTTAGCTTTTCGTCTTTTAAACGCTCTTTGTCACAACTTGTTAATTGTGTTCGCAAAACTAAAAGCCTATGTCTAACTACAATTAAACTTTCAAGTTCAAACCAAAACTTAAAAGTTTAATCTAGGTTAGCCTACGTCTTTTACCCGGTTTTGCTCACAACTTGGTTAAATTGTGTTCCCAGAAGCAGCAGTTTGCGTCTAGCTACGATAAAGTTCTCAGGTTTAAAAACCAAAACTTAAGTCCTTTATCTAGGCTATACTCAACTGTTAAACGCTTCTTGTCACAACTTGTTAGATTGAACAGCTTTCACATTCATTTACGCCGATTTCCGAGTTATCATCAGTAAAGGTACGCACGTAATAAAGTGATTTAATCCCTTTGTAATAGGCATAATTACGCAAAATAGTTAAATCTCTGGTGGTTTGTTTATTCTCCTCAGCGGGCGTTTTCCATTCGTACATACCTTCCGGAATGCTGGAACGAATAAACAAAGTGAGACTTAAGCCTTGATCGACATGCTCTTGCGCAGCGGCGTAGGTGTCGATGACTTTGCGCATATCGGTATCATAGGCAGAACGATAGTAAGGAATAGTATCGTTAGTCAGATGTGGTGCTGGGAAATATAATTTGCCGTTCTTTTTTTCTTGGCGTTCTTCCACTAACCAGGTAATTGGTTGCAAACTGGCACTAGTATCATCAATATAAGAAATTGAACCCGTAGGAGCCACGGCTAAGCGGTAGGCATTGTACAAACCAGTCGCTTGGACTTTATGTTGTAATAATTGCCAGTCTTTTTGAGTAGGAATAAAAATATCTTTAAATAAAGCTTGCACCTGGGGATCTTGCGGTGCAAAGGAGCGCTGCGTATATTTCGCAAAATAAGAACCGTCAGCGTACTTGGATTTGGCAAAATCGTGAAACATACTGTGTCGTTCACGGGCAATCTGATTGCTTTCGACCAAAGTCCAATAATTTAAGAGCATAAAATAAACGCTGGTAAATTCGAGGGCTTGTGGTGAGCCATACTCAATCTGGTGAGTTGCTAAGAAAGTATGCAACCCCATCGCCCCTAAGCCGATGGCGTGGTTCAGCTCGTTACCGTGTTTAATCGACGGTACGGCGTCAATTCGTGAATGATCGGAGACAAAAGTCAAAGCACGGGTCATGACGCGCACGGATTGACCAAAGTCTGGACTAGTCATTAATTGGGGAATATTCGTTGAACCAAGATTACAACTGACATCTTGTCCCAATTGCACGTAGTCTTGTTTGTCATTTAATAAAGATGGTGTTTGGACTTGTTGAATTTCGGAGCACAGGTTACTCATAATAATTTTGCCCGCCACTGGATTGTGGCGATTGGCGGTATCAATATTTAGAATGTAAGGATAGCCAGATTCTTGTTGTAATTTACTAATTTCTAGCTCTAAATCACGTGCTCTAATCTGATATTTTTTGATTTTGGGATTAGCCACTAACTTGTCATACTCTTGAGTAATGTCGACGTAAGAAAAGGGCTGGTGGTATTCGCGTTCCACACTGTAAGGACTGAATAAATACATTGGCGCGTCTTGGCGCACTAATTCATAAAATTTATCAGGAACAATAATGCCTAAGGAGAGGGTTTTGACACGGATTTTTTCGTCTGCATTTTCTTTTTTAGCAGACAAAAAGTCTAAAATATCGGGATGAAAAACGTTGAGATAAACAGCTCCTGCTCCTTGACGCTGCCCTAATTGATTACTGTAACTAAAACTATCTTCCAATAATTTCATCACGGGTAAAACACCGCTCGAAACACCTTCGACCCCTTTGATGGGGGCGCCAGCTTCTCGCAAATTAGACAATGTAATACCCACACCGCCGCCAATGCGCGACAATTGTAATGCACTGTTGATGTTACGACCGATGGAATTCATGTCGTCAGTTATTTGGATTAAAAAGCACGAAACAAACTCGCCACGGCGCTTTTTACCCGCATTTAAAAACGAAGGCGTGGCGGGCTGATAACGTTGATGAATCATTTCATCAGCTAATTGGTGTGCGAGTTGCTCATCACCGTCTGCAAAATATAAAGCATTATTTAACACCCGGAGTTCATAATTTTCTAGATAGTAGGCACCATCGTTGGTTTTTAACGCATACTGATTGTAAAATTTGTAAGCAGCCATAAAGGATTTAAACTGAAAATGCTGTTGCAGCAAATATTGGTAAAGTTCTTTAATAAAAGCTGGCGAGTACTGCTTTAAAAAAGCTGCTTCTAAATAATCAGCTTGCACTAACTTTTGTAACTGGCTTAATATATCGGGTTCCATTTTCAGATTAGGTTGAACATTTTCTTGCCAGAAAGCCTGGAGTGCGGCTTGGTCACGATCTAAAGGGATCTGTCCGTTAACTGGAATATTTAATTCGTTATTTAGTTTAAAGTAATTAACTTTAGCGATATCAATGTTGTTTAGACTCAAGTTGCTCCACTACTTTCCTGAAATTTTTAACATCGGCCGCGGTGCCGTTAAATTCATAATCGAAAACAACGGGGACACCTAAGCCAGCAGCGATATCTTTGGCAGTATGAATGTAGAGTTCATTGAAGTTGCGATTACCACTGCCGACGACACCGACTAATTGTTGGGCATTATTTTGAAAACCTAAAAAGTCAATGACCGCATCCATCATATTGTCATCATAAGCGGGCACAGCTAACAAGTACGGACCGTTCATGACGTGATAAGGATTAGCATCATTAATCTCGTAAGCAGGTAGCTTAACTTTTTGAATAAAACGGCGGGTTTGACCAGTAATTGTATAGTAAGCAATTTGCATTATTGCACCAGTGCTTTCAATTCGCTCGGGCAAAAACCAATGATCGGGGGCTGACTATCCGTGACCACGACGGGGACGCTTTGAAATCCTTGCTGTTTGAGGTAAGTTAAGGCCTGAGGTTGTTGATTAATGTTATGTTCTTCAAATTGAATTTGGTGATCATTCAAAAAACGTTTGGTCATTTTACATTGTATACAGCCATCTTTGGTAAAAATCTTTACTGATTGATTCATGAAAAAACCTCCTTAATGATGAAAAAATCACGGTAGTGCGCACCGATCAATTTTCGATTAAAAGTTTCACAGTTGAGTTGTACTGGCATTAGTTAACCAGTTGTTGCTGCGGAACTTTTGATCGGAATAACTGAGCCCAATTATAAAACCCTACTAGTCAAAATACAATATATTGTGTTTGATTCGAAACCGAACCACATGATAGTGTGGTTGCCAGGCTTGGATTTTGGGTAAGAAAAAAATAAAAAACATTTGTTCGCTGCATAAGTCAAGTGATTTTTTTATTAAGTTTTTTTCAATTACGCTGATGACAGTTACGTAGGTCGGAAGGTTTTCACTAGACTTGGACAGTGCAGTCAGTGTGAAAGTGAGCTATAATAAATCTAATTAAATTTATCTGGAGTTTGGAGAAAGCAGGATGCAATTAAACTGGAATTTATTAGGGGTTGGCGCGTGGTTAATTGTTTTTTGTTTGGTAGCGGTGATTATCTTTGATATTCGACGCCGTCATTTAAAAATGATTGTCGTGCACCGCAAGCACCACTCATTAGGCAATGTCTGCTGGGATTTTTGTGAGTTTATTGGCGCTTTTGTGTTAGTGGGCTTTATGTTTTATATGACTTTTTTAGATAAAGTTGATGTGAAAGATACACAGCGCGTTCAATTGAGCTATACGGTTAAACCTCTAGTGATGCAGACCAAGAATGGTCAAGGTTATTATGTAGAAGTTAAGTCAGCAGACAATAAAAAAACGGTTAAGTATTATAATTATTGGGTCCAAGGAGCTAAGTACAGTATTCCGGGCAATAATGCCTCAGTTTTAGATGGTAATCAATCAGCTAGTTTAAACGCGAAGAATTATCCGTGGCCAAATACGAAACGCTATGATCAAAAATATCAGCAAGCATATGTGATGATGATGGTGGCTCATTATAAGAATAACTGGCGCAACGGCTTAGGCGTTCATGCCGGTAATGTAGCGACGGATTATGCATTGATTCGTATTCCTGGAACCACTTTTGTTAAAACATTGGATTAAAAAAGTTCCTCAATGACTATTTATGAGTCAAATTGAGGAACTTTTCTTATGGTTATTTATTTAGCTGCTTTTTTGGGCAGCTTTTTCAAATTTTGAGCATTAATCACAATTTTATGGTTCAGTTCAACGACGTTATCACTATCTTGTGGATCAAAGTCTTCAATATCTAATAAAACGGCATTTGTATAGATCTTTTCAACTGTGCCAACGAAGGGCTTTTCTAAATCTTCTTCGACTGAACCTTGTAATTTGTCGCCGACTTTAATATTGGCAATTTTCATGTGTAGTTCCTCCTGGACTAATTAAACGTGGAGTTGGTTTTGAGTTTAAGCGAAGACCATTGATAGTGCGCCAAGCTTGGTGTTTTTCCCATTTTGGTAAAATTCTTGGAAAGATTGTACGCCAAAGGTTGAGCACTATCAAGCAACAGTAGCTTAAAAAGTTAGAGCTACCAGAATTCCTGGTCGGTAGAATTCTTAAGTACTATCTTACCACAGATAGTTGCCAAAGAAGGATTATCCGGTCGTTAATTGGAAGTTGGAACGATAAAAATAAGGCTTACTTTTGGCCTGGGTTCTTTAATTGAACAATTGAAAAGGAGTAAATTAATGAAAAAGATTATTGTTATTACCGGTGCGAGCGGTGTAGGTAAGACGACCGTCAGTCATTATTTGGCGCAAGCATACCAAATTCCGAGTGTTGTAACGCATACGACGCGTCCGCAACGCGTTAACGAGGAAAATGGTGTGGATTACTATTTTGAGACGCCCCAGAGTTTTCTCTTAAATGATTATCTAGAACAAGTTACATATGCTCACTATCAATATGGCTCTTCGCGCCAGGGCTTACAGCGGGCTTTTGCGAAAGCTGAGATAGTCAGTATCGTTTTAGACACTAAAGGCGCTTTAACGTATTTAAAAGCTTATCCCCAGCAAGTAGTCATTTGGTTTATAACTGCTGATCGGCAAGTTTTACAGCAACGGCTGTTGCAGCGTGGAGATCAAACGGCAGCGATTCACCAGCGGTTAACCAGTCAAGAATTTGCGCGTGACTTGCAACTGCCGAAGGCTTTAAAAGGTACAGCGCTGGTTTTGACTAATGATGCTTGGCCCCAATTAAAGCAGACCATTGATCAATTGATTACAAAGATGTCATAAAATTCGGGATTTGTAACGGTTTGTTTGTTTGTTTGTAACATGATTGCAATGTAAGAAGTGTACTATTTTGATTGTTAAGTTATTTCCAAATTAAATTCAAATCAATTCTCGTAAAAATAACTTGTTACTTATTCTCGGAGGCGAACAATTTTCATGATTTCTAAAAAACATTTTCTTAGTTTAATTGCTGCAGGTGTTATTGGTATTTCTACTTCTACATTTTTAAGTCATAATCAAGACGCACAAGCTGCTAATGTTGGTGATGGCGTGACTGTTACTAGCAACAATCAAGTCGGTTTGCGGAGCCAACCAAATAATGCTGGCACTTTAACTGGACAATATGTTTCGAACGGATCTTCTTGGGCTGTGACACAAATTAGTGCTGATGGTCAATGGTATAACTTAGGTCAAAATGATTGGATTCCAGCTAATGATGTTACAGACATGACAGAAGCCCGGAATGCGAAAGTTCAAAAAGTAATTAACATGGCACAAATTCAAGGCGGTAAGCCTTACGTTTGGGGCGCTAAAGGACCAAATTCCTTTGATTGCTCCGGTTTAATGTATTACGTCTTTAAACAAGCTTTAGGTGTCGATATTGGTGGTTACACAGTAGCGCAAGAAAGTGCTGGTCCGAAGGTTTCTGTAAATGATTTACAACCTGGTGACTTAGTTTTCTGGGGTTCACAAGGTAATTCTTATCATGTTGGTTTATACATTGGTAATAATCAATACATTCATGCTCCACAACCTGGTCAAGGTGTTCAAGTTTCCACAATTTCTGGTTACTTCTATCCATCATTTGGTGTGCGGGCAATTAACTAAAACCAATTCAATAAATAATTAAGTTAACCAGCGGCAATTGTAGCTGGTTTTTTTATTGTGTAAAAATATTTGGTCGTTAAGCGATATGAAGTGCAGTGTGTTTATTAGTTCTTAGCTTTTGTCGTAATATTGATCCAGCGCTCCAAAGGCAAGAAACTTTAGTCTTAGTCTAGGTTAGTGCTCAGTTTCTGAACAGCCTTTGTCACAGTGTGTTTATTAGCGCTCCAAACAGCAGAAGTTTGCGTCTAGCTACACTAAAGTCCTCAAGTTTAAAAACCAAAACTTAAGTCCTTTATCTAGGCGATACTCAACTTCTAAGCGCTGCTGGTCGCAGTATTGATCTAGCGCTCCAAGTGTCAAAAGCCTGTGTCTAACTACGAATAAATAATCAAGTTAAAAACCGCAACTTAATTGTTTATTCTAGGTTAGTCCGCGGCTTTTAAGCGACACTTGTCGCAGTGTGTTTATTAGCGCTCCAAAAACCAAAAGTTTGCGGTTAACTACACCTAAAAACTCAAGTCAAAGACCGACTTAAGCTTTTAGGTTAGGTTAATCCTCAACTTTTAACCGGTTTTTGTCGCAGTATTGTATGATAGAAAAGAGAAGCAATCCATGACACAATTAAAAGTATATACAACAGTTTTACCGCCTGAAATTCAACGTTCCCAAATTTTGCAGTGGTTGGCGCAGCAGACACAAATTTTTTTGTGGGAAAATCCGCCGCGCACGCAACAATTATTTACGGCTGGTAGCGTTTTGCAGGCTAAGAGTGCCCAACCAATTACTATGGTCGCAGCACAAAATTTATTACAAGAAGCTCAAACGACGTTACAGTTAACACCTTCTAGTAGTTGGGAAGATGTTAAATTAGTTGGTAGTTTTTTGTTTGATCCGAAAGATCCCCGGAACTCAACTTGGGGCGCTTTACACAACGGAATTGTCTTCATCCCAGAAGTCAGTTTTTTTCAAACAGCTCAACAATGGCAGTTAACAGTAATTGCCACGGATGAAGCTCGATTAAACGAAATTATTAATACCATTTTGCAGTTACCGAACTTGGCACCCCAGGCGGTACAATTAGTTAATTATCGAGAACAGGCAGTGGATCAATGGTCAACTGCCGTAGCAACAGCAGTAGCACAAATTAAGCAAACACAATTACAAAAGGTAGTTTTAGCACGACAGGCTACGGCTCAATGTGCGGCTACCAACTGGGTAGCAGTTTGGCTTTATTTGAGTCAAAAGCAACCAGGATATCATATTTTATTAAGTGTGCCAGGAGCTAGTTTTATTAGTATTACTCCGGAGCGGTTAGCTAGCTTTCAAGCGCAGATGGTACAAACCGGTGCAGTGGCTGGTACGATTGCCAATGATGTTGATCAACAAAAGGCAACACAATTGGCCCACGAATTATTACATGATGCCAAAAACCGCCAAGAGCATGATATAGTAGTTCAAGGGATTAAACGAGTTTTACAGCAAGCGCAACTGACGGTGCAAGCACCAGCGACGCCAGAAATCTTAACTACTGCTAATTTGCAACATTTGTACACTCCGATTACAGGTCGCGGCTTAGTTCAACCGTGGTCGATTATTGCACAATTGCATCCAACGCCCGCTTTAGGCGGGATGCCCCAACAATTAGCGGTAGAATTAATCAGGCAGTTGGAACCCCATGCTCGTGGTTTATTTGGGGCCCCCATTGGTTATTTATCCGCTCAACAAACCGGCGAATTTGCGGTTGGTATTCGGAGCGCTTTAATCAAAGATCAGCAATTGGCTTTCTTTGCTGGAGCGGGGATTGTAGCCGATTCCCAGGCTGTTTCAGAGCAAAAAGAGACGGGGCTGAAATTACAATCACTATATCAAGCTTTACAAAAGTAAACGCGGATTAATTCGTAAAATTATCGAAGGAAGTAATCACAATGACCATTGGTGAAAATTATTTAACACAACAATTAACACCATTTTTAGAAACTTTTTTGTCCAACGGGATTACCGAAGTTGTTTTATCACCGGGTTCACGTTCGACGCCGGTGGCGATTTTATTAGGTAAACTCGCAGATTTAAAACGGTTAACGTTACACATAGATGTTGATGAACGTTCGGCGGCTTTTCTGGCGTTGGGCATTGCCAAAACTAAAAAACAGGCGGTGTTATTAGTCTGTACTTCAGGCACGGCTGCGGCTAATTATTATCCAGCAATTTGTGAAGCCCAGGCCAGCAATATTCCCTTACTAATTTTGACGACCGATCGTCCTCCAGAATTGCAACAAGTTGGTGCACCACAGACGTTGACTCAAGAACGTCTTTACGGTCAACAAGTCAAGGCCTTTTACCAACTACCAACGCCTCAAGCAACTTTACCTGCCCAGGCTCAAAAATATTTTAGTTATATTGCCCAAAAAGCTGTGCAATTAGCGTTACAAACACCCCAAGGGCCTGTACATCTTAACTTACCGTTGCGCAAGCCCTTGTTGCCCGCGACCGCACAAGAATTACCAACTGCCCAGCTGTCAGTAGCCCAACAATGGCAGGGCCAAGTAGCAAGTCCACAATTAATTCAGCAAGTTCAGGATTTGTTACGCAATAAAAAAGGCCTCATTCTTGCGGGCCCGCAGGTGGGGACGCAACAAGCTACTGCTAGTGTCCTGGAATTTGCGCACACGATGAATTGGCCGATTATTGCGGATCCTTTGAGTTGCTTGCGAGGACAGGAAGCGGTCTTAACTACTGGCGATTGGTTGTTTCAACAAGCTAATTCTTGGCCTGCTGACCTAAAGCCAGAGGTAATTATTCGCTTGGGAGCAACACCAGTGTCTGCCGCCTTAAGTGATTGGCTGGCAAAAACGACCATTCCGGTAGTTTATTTAGATGCTAATCGCGCCCAATTAGATCATACGTTAAATACGACCATCGCGATCGCCTTAGCGCCACAGCAATTGTTGCCCGCTTTACAATTACCACCCAGTTCAAATACTTGGTTGGCTCAATGGCAACAACTTGATCGCCGACTGCGTCAAGTTATAACGCAAGCCGTTACTTCGTCGACAACATTAACGGAACCGCAAATTGCTTGGACCTTAGGGCAGAATCTCCCAGCGGATTCCGCTTTATTTGTCAGCAATTCCATGCCAATTCGGGAAATTGATGATTATTTTGCTCCCACCAAGCCACAGTTAGTGTTAGCTAATCGAGGTGCGAACGGAATTGATGGAATTAATTCGACCGCGTTAGGGATGGCTAGTCAGCGGGCAAAAAATTCATACTTATACATTGGTGATTTGGCCTTTTTCCATGACCTAACGGGCCTAATGATGGCGCGCCAAGAAAAATTACAATTAACAATCATTGTGCAAAATAATCAGGGGGGCGGCATTTTTTCCTTTTTGCCACAAGCGCAAGAGCCCACACAATTTGAAAAAGTTTTTGGCACTCCTTTAAATTATCAAATTGCCGATGTAGCGCAGTTATTTGGTGGTCAATATTATCACGCACACAAGCAAAGCGAATTGGCACAATTGCTGGCACAAGAGCAGACGGGTTTGACCATTATTGAAGTTACGACTAAGCGTCCGTTATTGACACAAATTGATGGTCAAATTAAAGCGGCCGTGGCTACTTTTTGGGAGCAATACTTGCATGAAAATTAAAATAGCACAGCAAACTTTTTATGTTACTAAAACGGGGCAAGCAACGCCTCATTGGGTATTTTTGCACGGTTTTATGGGAAGTGGTGCCGATTTTGCGCGTATTGGAGCACAATTGCCGGGGACGAGTTGGTATATTGATTTATTAGGTCATGGGCAAACTTCCAAAGTTTACACTGCCTCCACTTATGCCATGGAACAACAAGTGCAAGTTTTAGAGCAGTTATTGCAGCAATTACTGGGTTATCAACCAATTAATCTTGTAGGTTATTCAATGGGTGGCCGCTTGGCATTAGGGTATGCTTTCGCTTATCCCAAACGGTTGTTAAATTTGATTTTAGAAAGTAGTACCGCAGGATTGAGAACTGTTGACCAACGAACAGCCCGGCGGGCGCATGATGCCCTGTTAGCGCATCAATTACAAACGCGACCGTTAGTCGAATTTGTTAACCAGTGGGAGCAACTACCATTGTTTGCTTCCCAACGGCAGTTGCCAGCCCAATTACAAGCTCAGATTCGGCAACAGCGTTTAACTCAAGATCCCAAAGCTTTAGCAGCCAGTTTATTAGGGATGGGAACGGGTTCAATGCCGAATTTTTGGCCCCAATTAGTTCAATTATCCTTACCAGTAACGTTGATTACTGGAGCGCAAGATGCAAAGTTTCGGAAAATAACGCAACAAATGGCGCAACAACTACCACGAGTTCAACGTTACGTAGTGGCACAGGCCGGCCATAATGTGCATTTAGAGCAGCCTAAGATTTACCGCATGATTTTACGGAGTTTAGCCGATGCAACTTAAACAGTTAAAATTATTACCATTAACTTTAACATTAAAGAAACCGTTTGTTTCCGCACATGAAACCATGCAAAAACGCCCCATTACCTTAGTGGCATTAGCTGATGAACAAGGCAATTGGGGTTATGGAGAAATTGAGGCCTTTCAAACCCCATTTTATACCGCACAAACCCAAGCCATGGCCGTAAGTGTTTTACAGCAATTTTTATGGCCGTTGATTAAAGACCAAGAACTTAGTGATCCCAGGCAAATGTGGCATAAGTTACAAGCTGTCAAAGCTAATAACTTTGCGAAAGCCGCTCTAGATATGGCAATGTGGGATTTATTTGCACAAAGACGGCACCAAAGTTTGGCCGCGGTCTTGGCAGATATTAGTGGCTTACCATATAAAAAACAAGTACCGGTAGGCATTAGTGTCGGCTTGCAGGATTTAGCGGCAACGCGCATTGCTGTGAATAAGGCACTCCAAGCGGGTTATACCCGAATTAAAATCAAGGTCAATGGTAATCAAGATTTACAGCGCATTCAACAATTGCGCCAAAGCATGCCCAATTTTAATTTAACGTTGGACGCTAATGGCAGTTTGCGGTGGACAAAAAGCTTAGCGCATGAAATCGATCAATTAAAATTAACCTTTATTGAAGATCCGTTTGCACCCAGTGAATTCCAACAAAGTGCTGACCTACAACAACAAATGCAAACACCGCTGTGTTTTGATGAACCGATTGAGGATGTTCGCAGTGCTTTGACCTCCGTGGCACTGCAACAATGTCAAATCGTTAGTGTTAAATTAGCAGTGATGGGGGGCATTACCCCAGTTTTGCAGTTAATTCCAGCGCAAACGCAACGAAAATTTCTAATGTGGTGTGGCGGTATGTTAGAAGGTGGGATTGGTCGGGCCGCTAATTTAGCACTCGCTAGCTTAGCCAATTTTAATTTTCCGGGTGATTTATCGGCCAACAGTCGCTATTATGAGCATGATTATACGACGAGTTTATTGTTTAATCAGGGCCAGTTACAGGTGCCACAAAAAATTGGTTTGGGAGTACAATTATTACCGGAATATCAACAGTTATTACAGCAACAACCAACTTTATAAATAGGAGTAAGTTATGAAACGAACGCAAACCATTGATTTAAAGTGGCTATTATTGGGGACGCTAATCACGAGTATCGCCATGAGTTTTATTTGGCCTTTGAACACTATTTATATGCATGAAACTTTACATCAAAGTTTGGTTACAGCTGCGGTGGTCTTATGTATTAACCAAGTTGCCACGATGGCAGGGAATGTGTTAGGAGGCCATTTATTCGATCATTGGGATCCGTACTATACGATTTTGTTAGGTGTTAGTCTCAATATTGTGGCTTTAGGATGTTTGGTAATTTGGCATGGTTGGCCCAGTTACGCAATTTTAATTACACTGTCTGGTTTTGCGAATGGAATTTCCGCCACTTGTGAAAATTCCTTGGCGACGCATGTCACCAAACGGGCGTCTAGTTACGTATTTAATGCTACTTATTTCATGTTAAATCTTGGCATTGTGATTGGTACGGCCATTGTGGGCTATATCTTACCATTGGGCATTGCGACAGTTTTTTTGACCGCAGTTTTGATTCAGATTATCTTTTTAATAGTGGTTTTTTGTTTTTATCGGATTCAAATTACTCCTGCTACACAAACTGCTGGTACTAAAGTCGTACAACAACGTCAGCAAGGCTACTTCGGTAAAATTGTGGGCGCGTTAATTACGGTTTTGTGTGCATGGCTAGTCTATACACAATGGCAAAGTAATCTATCCACTTTTATGGTTGGTCAAGGTTATCAAGTCAAAGATTATAGTTTACTCTGGACTTTTAACGCAATTGTGATTGTGATCTGCCAACCATTTATTACGCATTTTGACAAGTTTTTGATGCAGCATTTAAGGGCGCGATTAAATGTTGGCTTAGTGCTTTTTATTGGTTCATTTGTTTTCTTATTGAGTAATCGCCAGTATGTGGGCTATTTTATTGCGATGGGGATTTTAACTTTAGGCGAAATTCTGTTATATCCCGGTATCTCAAGTTGGGTAGCTGCCAAAACGCCTACGGCCATGAGTGGCTATTTTCAAGGGCGCGTGCAAATGTTTACAGCCGCCGGTAAAGCATTGGGTCCCATTTTTGGTGCGGTCATTATTGGCCAGTTAAGTTACCACTGGCTGTTTGCTTTATGTATTGTTGTTTTAATCATCGCTTGCTGTTGCTTCAATCTGCTGTCGCCAAAACATTGATGGTTGTTATTCCATCAAAATAAGCCATGAACTAATTGAGTTCATGGCTTATTTGCTGTGGTAGCAGCTTTTATGCTTGTTGTTGTGCAGCTAATTGTTGATAGTGAGTAATTTCTTCTTCAGTACAAAAAACAGAATGTCCAGGAGTGATCTCGCGTAATTTACGTTGGTGATCCGGATTACTATCTTCAATGGAAGCATCATAAGCAATTCGGGTGCGCTGCCGCTCTAATTCGGGATCTGGCGTAGGCACCGCGGACAGTAAGCTCTTAGTATAAGGATGCAATGGGTGATTATAAACTTCTTCAGCATCACCCATTTCCATTAACTTGCCTTGATGCATTACGGCAATGCGGTCACTAATATATTTAACCATTGATAAATCGTGGGCAATGAAGAGGTAAGTTAAATTACTGCGATTTTGAATGTCTTTCATTAAGTTAACTACCTGTGCTTGAATGGAAACATCCAACGCAGAAATTGGTTCGTCAGCAATAATAAACTGAGGATCAACAGCCAAAGCGCGCGCAATGCCGATCCGCTGGCGTTGCCCACCCGAGAATTCATGCGGGTAACGAGTTGCATGATCAGGATTTAAACCTACGATTTTGAGCAAATCGTTAACACGTTGATCACGTTCTTGGTCATTTTTAACGAGGTGGTGAATGTCTAAACCTTCAGCAATAATATCTTTTACTTTCATCCGCGGGTCTAAGGAAGCATATGGATCTTGGAAAATCATTTGCATTTCCCGCCGAAAATTTAACATTTCAGCACTATGATTTTTGATTTGACTTACATCTTGACCGTCAAACAAAATTTTGCCGGCAGTTGGATTGTATAAGCGGATAATACTGCGACCGGTAGTACTTTTACCGGAACCAGATTCACCGACTAAGCCGAAGGTTTCACCTTCATAAATGTCAAAACTAATATCGTCAACCGCCCGGACTTCATTAGGTTTACCAGGACTAAAATACTGTTTTAAATGTTGAACTTGAACGATCTTTTTCTTGTCACTCATTAATTGGTTCCTCCCTCAATGGGATCAGTTATTTGACCATTGTGGAGTAAATGATCATATTCCTGTGCGCGTTTGACAATAGCAGCAGGGGGCTCGACTTTCGGTGCATCGGGGTGCAATAACCACGTAGCCGCATAATGTGTATCGCTGACTTTAAAGAATGGTGGTTGAGCTTCCACATCAATTTTCATAGCATACGGATTCCGGGGGGCAAAAGCGTCGCCTTTGGGTGGATCCAATAAGTCTGGTGGCGTGCCCGGAATGGATGATAGCTTAGTGCCTTTAGTATCTAACGTAGGCATTGAACTTAATAGCCCCCAAGTATAAGGGTGTTTTGGTTGATAAAAGATTTCATCAACTGTGCCATATTCAATAATTTTGCCAGCATACATCACAGCCACGCGATCGGCAATACCGGCCACCACACCTAAGTCATGCGTAATAAAAATAATTGAAGTTTCAAGTTTTTCTTGTAGTTCGCGCATTAAATCAATAATTTGGGCTTGCACGGTAACATCTAAAGCCGTGGTCGGTTCGTCAGCAATTAAGATTTCAGGGTAATTGACAATGGCAATAGCAATCACAATTCTTTGCCGTTGGCCACCAGAAAATTGGTGGGGATAATCTTTCATCCGTTCTTTCGCATTCGGAATACCGACTAATTCAAGAACTTCTTGAGCACGTTTGAGCGCCTTTTCTTTGGAAATTTTGCCGTGAATTCGCAGTGGTTCTGCTACTTGTTTACCAATCGGCATTGTTGGATCTAACGAAGTCATCGGATCTTGGAAAATCATTGAAATGTCATTCCCACGGTGATGATCCATTTGTTTTTCTGATTCTTTGAGTAAGTCGTTACCTTTATATAAAATTTCCCCATTGGTAATTTGGGCGTTAGAAGCTAACAAGCCCATGATACTTCTGGTAGTAACGGACTTACCGGAACCGGATTCACCAACGATGGCGAGCGTTTCACCCTTACGTAAAGTAAAGCTGACATCTCGAATAGCCTTCACAGTACCGGCAAAAGTTTTAAAATCAATTTGTAAATGTTTAACTTCTAGAATATTATTCGCCATTATGTCAACCTCCTTATTCTGATTTTGGATCAAACGCGTCGCGTAAGCCATCAGCAAATAAATTAAAGGCAATCATTAAAATACAAAGGACTAAAGCGGGGTACCACATTTGATATGGTAAGAACCGGAAAGCTTTTTGACCATCAGATAATAAGGTACCTAATGAAGCGTTTGGAGCGGGAATCCCAATTCCGATGAAACTGAGGAAAGCTTCAAAGAAGATGGCATTGGGAATGGAAAACATCGTTTGAATAATGATTGTTGAAGATAAATTAGGAATTAAATGCTTCATCGCAATTTTGAAGGGTGATTCACCCAAAGTTAACGAAGCCAAAATATATTCTTCTTCTTTTAACTGTAAAGTTTGCGCTCGAATGAGTCGCGCCATCGTGACCCAACTACTAAAGGCAATCGCGATGATAATCGAAGAAAGTCCCGGTTTTAAGACTAATAACAGCAAGATAACAATGATTAAGTTAGGCACGGAAGAAATAATTTCGATAATGCGTTGCAGAACTAAGTCCACCGTCCCACCTTTCCAACCGGAAATAATCCCGTAAGGTAGACCAATTAATAAGTCGACCAAGGTAGCAACCACCGCAATAATTAGTGATAAACGCGTTCCATAAAGGATTCGTGAGAATAAATCACGTCCAAGATAATCAGTCCCTAGAATGTAAGTCCGATTCTTCGGCACATTATTGGTTTCATAAGGATTAGTTTTAATGCCAGCAGCATTCTTAATTTCTCCACGAAAACCTGGAATATTGGTATTGGCAATACGGGGAGGTAAATTGGCGTAATCGGGATTTTGCGCGTTCGGGTCTCTGGGTGAAAGAATCGGGGCACAAAAAGCTACGACCGCAATTAAGACTAAAACAATAAACGAAACGACCGCGACTTTATCCTTTCTTAAACGCCGCACGGCATCTTGGAAAAAAGTTAATGAAGGTGCGCTAATTTTTTCCTGATTTTGAGTTTGGTCACTACTGAGTTTTTCAAAACTATCAGCTGTGATTTTGAGATCAGCCATTAGTTAGCCCCCTTACTATTAGTTAAGCGAATACGTGGATCGATAATACTATATAAAATATCAGTAATTAATAACATTACCATGAACATGATGGAGTAAAAAATTGTTAAGCCCATGATCGTGGGATAATCGTTGGTCATGATTGACTTGACGAATTGTTCCCCAATACCAGGAATGGAGAAGATGTTTTCAACCACCAAAGAACCAGTTAAGATATTAGCAGTTAACGGTCCTAAAATTGTGATAACTGGAATTAAAGAGTTCCGTAGAGTATGTTTAACCACGGTTTGCCAGCGGGTATTTCCCTTAGCTTTGGATAATTCAATATAATCACTATTTAAGACATCGACCATTTCTGTCCGCATAAAGCGCGCGGTTTGGGCCAACGGCGAAACGGCTAATGCTAAAGACGGTAAGATACTAGACTGCCAACCATTCCACAATGCGATGGGCAACAGATGCCATTTAAAGGCAATGAAGAATTGTAACAAAACACCTAAGACGAAACTTGGAATCGAAATGCCCACAATGGAAACAAAAGTAGCTAAACTATCAATCCAGTTATTTTTGTTAATCGCAGCAATGGCCCCCAATAAAATACCAAGGAGTGAACCAATAATCATGGCTTGTGCCCCAATCAACATGGAAGGCTTTAAGCGGGTCATGATTAAAGAAAGTACGGGTTGATTATTGAATTGGAACGAGGTTCCAAAATCACCGTGTAATAAGTTAACAATATAAATTACATATTGTTGCCAAATGGGTTTATTTAAACCGTATTGTTCATTCATGATTTTTAATTGTGCTGCCGAGAGTTTATCTTGATTCGAAAAGGGCGTCCCAGGCATCAATTTCATCATGAAGAAGGTCACACTAGCAACAATAAATAGTGTTAAAAGCATGTAACCAAGACGCTTGAGTATATATTTGGTCAATGTCACCAACTCCTTTGATATAAAACAAAAACAGAGTTCCAGCGTTACCTGTAACTCCGTTTTCATGAATTAATAATTGCTATTTTTTATGAACACGAAGTGAAGCTGTATCGTAGCTACCTGATGGACCATAATTCAAGTTTTGCACATTTGAGCGGGTCATATGGGCTTCACCAGTTTGATATAGTGGGATAATTCCTTGTTCTTTATTCAGAATATCCTGAGCTTGCTTCATGTCATTCCACCGTGCAGTGGCATTATTGGCATCGTCAGTTAAGCTCTTATTAACTAAGTTATCGTACTGACTATTACTCCAATTGCCATCGTTATTACTTGCGCCAGTGTTAAAGAGGGTTAAGAAGTTCGATGGATCAGGATAATCGGCATTCCAAGCAGTTACGACTAAATCGAAGTCACCATTCGTAGAACGGGTTAAACGGCTCTTAAACGGCACGTTATTCAGGGTAACTTTAACACCAGGTAGTTTTTCAAAGGCATTCTGTAAGAATTCACCTTGTTTTTTGGCAGAATCAGTATCATCACCTAATAAAGTCAAGTTGAACTTCTTACCAGTATTGCCAGTTTCGGCTAAACCTTGCTTCCAGAGCTGTTTAGCTTTGGTAGGATTGTATTCAGCAGTTTTGGCACTTTGTTTGGTTTCACTGACAAAGTCTTGGGATTTATTAGCGGGATCATAAGACATATCCGAAGGAGTAGTGGATAATAGTGGCACACTACCGTCGCCTAAAATCTTGTTAGTTAATTGCTGACGGTCAATCGACATTGCTAAAGCTTGCCGAATTTTTTGGTTCTTAAAGACGGGATCTTTCTTTTGGTTCATCTGCATGTAGAAAGTAGCATTCATTTTCTTAACATTAAAGCCCTTAGAATTCTTCATTTGCTTAGCAGTATCGCCAGTTAAGGTCACATCGTCAAGTTTATTCGATTGGTATAAGTTTAACGCGGTGGAAGGATCTTTAACTACTTGGTATTGCAGCTTTTTAACCTTAACGCGTTTAGCATCCCAATAGTTCGGATTCTTAACTTCATTCCAAGTATTGTCTGGACCGTTCCATTTCTTCAAAGTATAAGGTCCGTTAAAGACTAGCGTTTTAGAACTAGTACCGTATTTCTTACCCCATTTATTAACAACCTTTTTATCCTGTGGGAAGAAAGTTGATGAAGTCATTAATTCATTAAAATAAGGAATTGGTTTTTCTAAATTAACTTGCAAGGTATGCTTGTCTAAAGCTTTAACGCCCAAGGAATTAACCGGCTTTTTGCCATCAGTAATAGCTTTGGCGTTGGCAATACCTTCATAGATATAAGCATATTGCGACTTAGTCTTAGGGTTAACTGTTCTTTGCCAAGCATAGACAAAATCGTTGGCAGTTACAGGATCACCATTGGACCATTTAACATTTTTACGTAATGGGAAAGTATAGGTTAGACCATTGTTAGTTGGCTTAACTACCTTAGTAGCAATCGCTGGTTTAACATCTTTACCATGGTAGCGATATAAACCATCCATTGTATCAGTTAGTGCTTGGGCACCAATGACGTCAGTATTCATGGAAGAATCCATGGTGGCGATCACATCTTTACGCATAATTCGTACAGTATCAGAAGGTGCAGCTGATTTGGAAGAGCCACAACCAGCTAAAACACCGATACTAACGAGTGCTGTTGTGCTAGCAACTAACACTTGTTTTAACTTCATAAAAACCTCTCCTCATTCATAAGCATTTAGTTAAGTTTACAATGTTTAAGATTAAAAGTAAACGGGTAATCTTAAAAATTGCTCATGGGCCAACTAATCTAGCTTCAATCAAAAAAATGCTTATTAATAAGTCGAATAAACTTACTAATAAACATTTAAATGTCATGAGAAAATAGTTCAGTAGTTATTTAATCTTTAAAGTTAACACATCACATTTACCAGCCGGGTCGTATTGCACATCCTTTAAACGTGAGCTCGTCAAGTGAGCTTCACCTTTTTGGTACAACGGTAAGACAGCCTGTTGTTCATTTAAAATATCTTGAGCTTGGACCATATCCTGCCAACGTTTGGTGGCGTTGTTGGAATCAGTGGTTAAACTCTTATTGACGAGATTGTCATAGCTACTATTGTTCCAGTGACCATCATTGTTGCTGGCATCGCTAGTGAACAGTGTTAAGAAATTAATTGGATCGGGATAATCAGCACTCCAACCAGTTACAACTAAATCAAAATCACCCGCATCGGTTTTGCTTAAGCGACTTTTGAAGGGAACGTTATTCAAATTAATTTTGACGCCCGGCAATTTTTCTAATTGGTTTTGTAAGAACTCGCCTTGCTTTTTGGAACCATCAGTATCATCACCTAACAAGGTCCAAGTGAACTTTTTATTAGTTTGACCACTTTCAGCTAAACCTTGACGCCACAATTTTTTGGCTAAAGTCGGATTGTACGTGGTATATTTTTGTCCCGATTTATTAGTAGCTTGCACAAAATCTTGCTGTTTATTGTTGGGGTTATAGGCCATTTGCTTAGGAGTGACTGACGAAACCGGAAAACTACCATCACCTAAAATTTGTTTAGTGAGCTGGGGGCGATCCAGACTCAAAGATAAGGCTTGGCGAATTTTGGCATTTTTAAACAGCGGGTCTTTTCTTTGATTAGTTTGGATATAGAAAGTCGCGTTTAATTTCACAATATTATAGGCTTTATCTTTACGCATTTGCTTGGCTGTGTCGCCACCTAAAACCACATCGTCTAATTTCTTGGATTGGTAAAGATTTAACGCGGTTGAGGGATCTTTGACCACTTGGTATTGTAATTTTTTAACTTTAACAGCGGAAGCATTCCAATATTGATTATTTTTCACTTCAGTCCAAGTAGTATCGGGACTACTCCAATTGACTAATTTATATGGCCCGTTAAACACTAACGTTTTGGAGCTGGTGCCATATTTTTTGCCCCATTTGGCATTGTTTTTTTGATTTTGAGGTAAAAAAGCATGGGTCGTCATTAATTGACTAAAATAAGGAACCGGTTGATTCAGTTGAACTTGTAATGTATGACGATTTAAAGCTTTCACGCCCATGGTGGTTACGGCTTTTTTGCCCGCGGAAATGTCCTTGGCGTTGACAATATTCTCAAAAGCATAAGCATATTGGGATTTGGTTTTGGGATTGACCGTCCTTTGCCAGGCATAGACAAAATCTTGGGCAGTTACGGGTTGACCATTGGACCATTTGGCATTTTTCCTTAAAGGAAAAGTATAGGTTAAACCGTTATTGGTCGGGGTCACAATTTTCGTGGCCATGGCGGGTTCTAATTGCTTGCCATGATAGCGATATAATCCTTCCATCGTATTACCTTGGTTTTGGGAACCAATCACATCGGTATTTAAAGAGGGATCCATCGTGGCAATGACATCTTTAGCCATAAACTTAACTGTACTATTGGAACTAGTTTGGGACTGATTCTGAGAATGACAACCAGCTAATAAACTACCGGCTAATAAACAAGTGCTACTTACTAAAAGCATTTTATTAAACTTCATCAACATCACTTCCTTACTAAAAGATTATTCAAAGTGTACCGACTAATAATCTAAAAGTAAATAGTGATATTAAAAATAAATTATATAAAATGATGATAGATTAATGAATTTTGAAAAAGCACTGTTTACATAGCAAATTACTATTAAAAAAATTAAAGATTTTGAAGTGGAAGCGGGCAATAAGAATTAATTTGCCAATAGTCGAGGGAGTGCAGCAGAGCAATTTGATTATTTGAGTAATGTGCGATTTTAGTTCGAAGCGTAAAAATTAACTCAGAGGAGCCGGCTTTTGGGCACTAGGTAATCTGAATTTTTGGAGAAGCTTTTTTGCTGCGGGCGCGACTTTGAGTTGGTAGTAGGTCCCAGTTGTGGTGAAGTATTTATCGATAATGGTGAGCTGTGTTTGGATATAATTATCCATTTTGCCGTTAGTGTAGGGAATCAGCACAGCAATAGTTTGGTACTGCGCCGTCAAAAATTGTTCAATCAATTGTAACAATTGCCCAATATCGGCCGGATTTTGAGCGCTATAACGAATGGTATTGCGATTCATAGTCACGGCGTTGGTCTTCGTTGTGACTAGATCTAGCTTGTTATATGCGTAGATCATGGGCTTTTGGTTGATGCCAATGGCTTGTAAGGTTTGTTCTGTAATTTGGACCATTTGTTCATGGTGAACATCAGCGGCATCAATGACCTGTACCAATAAGTCGGCATCTTGAGCTTGAGCTAAGGTTGATTTAAAAGCTTCAATTAAGTTGTGGGGCAGTTTACTGACAAAGCCGACGGTGTCAGATAATAAAAAATTAGTTTGGCGCGGTAATTTAATTTCCCGCACGGCTGTATCTAACGTGGCAAATAATTGGTCTTTGACTAAAACCTGTTTAATCGTTTGTTGTTGAACATAATCTAAGATGGCATTTAAAGTGGTTGATTTACCAGCATTGGTATAACCTACCAGTGCCACTTTAGGCAGGCGCGATTGTTGTTGGCGCTGGCTTTGAACTTGTAGTGCGGTGTGCAGATGTTGTAGTTCATGTTTTAGTTGGGCGATTTGCTGTTGAATGGTACGGCGGTTTAATTCTAATTGGCTTTCACCGATGCCACGGTTAGCTAAACCACCACCACGTTGTTGATCTAATGGGTTGCCAGACGGGTGAATGCGCGGCAATTGGTATTGCAGCTGGGCAATTTTTACCTGGAGTTGGGCTTGGCGGCTATGAGCTCGTTGATTAAAAATTTGGAGAATTAGTTCCGTTCGGTCTAAAAAATTTAACTGCGTCAATTTTTCCAGATTGCGTAACTGAGCTGGGGTGAGTTCATCATTAACAATGATTAACTGAATAGCTTTGCGGTGAGCTAATTGAATAAGTTCTTGAATTTTTCCTTGACCAAAGTAAGTTTGATGATTAATTTGGGCCATATTTTGGGTCAGTTGAGCTTGCGGTTTTAAGTTGGCCGCCAAAGTTAATTGCTTTAATTCGGCCATCGAACTGGAAAAATCACTTTGAAATTGGCTGACACCGATCAGAATAACGGGTATTAGTTGCTGCATAATAGACCTCCTGTAATTTAAGAAAGTGGGCTGATGATTTCAAATACTAATCTTAATATTATCTATTTTAGCTAAGATAGCTCATGGTGTATATTGAAGTTCTACTAGTTATAACTAAAAAAAGACTGATGTTAGTCAGTCTTTTTTTAATAGTAAAAATTATTCCAAAGCCTTTTTTTGTTGATGGCGGGCAATCATTGGTAAAATGGCACCGATTACTAGCATGACCAAGGGCTCAATAATATTTAAAGCTAAAACCTGATAGAACGTGGCAGTACCCGGTTTTTCATCAACGGGCCAAATGCCGAGTGTCGCAAAACCAAAGGTGATGGCAAAACACCAGATCCCTACCGCAACAGCTAATTTATTATTTTTAATAAAGACAAAATCGGAAGGATACTTTTTATCGTGCAGGCGCACTAATATAAATGAAGAAAAGAGAAAACATGTAGTATACGGAGAAACAATACCGTTCAGATTTAAGAGTTGATTAAAAATAGAGTTCATATTCGGCAAGGTAGCGCTGGCGACCATTATAAAAGTACAGATGCCAGTCGTTAACCAATAGCCGTTAATCGGTAAGCCCCGACTATCTAATTTAGTTAAGCTCTTTGGTAAATATTTTTTCGCCGTATCGGATAAGAACATGCGCGTGCCCGCATCTAATAACACAGCCAATTGGGCCATCATATAAATGGCTTGGGTAATTGCAAAGGCGTATAAGAAGAACTTACCTAAGCCAAATTCAGCACCCATTTTTTGAAAAGCATAATAAGAACCGTTCATTTTTAGATCATTCGGTAAGTGATGGGCATTGAAGAAAATTCCTAGTGAAAATGAACCCAGCACGGTTAAGAAGCCAGTCATAATTGCTAACATCCACATGGCTTTAGGAAAGTCTTTTTTGCCGTTTTTCATTTCGGTTACATAAGGAGCCGCAAATTCACTCCCGTTCATGGCAAAAATAATTAACGCAAATGATCCTAAGTATTTCATATCGACATGCGGTAAAAAGGACTTCCAAGTAAATGGTTGGGTATGTGGTGCACCACCGTGTCCTAAATAGACAAAGGTCATGATGACATATAAAACCGTCATAATAAACATCGCGCCCCCACCGATAATACTGAAGAACTGCAGGGAATTTTTAAAGCGGTGTTCCAAGAAAATAAAGATGGTAAAGATAACGGCAGTTAATAAAGCAAACATGGCATTACTCATTTTGTTAGATAGTGAGTTGTTACCAAAAATCAACCAGCCAAATGAAACAACCATTGAGTTAGCAACATCTACGATATAAGGCAAACCTGAGACCCAATAAGTCCAGGCACAGATATAACCCCAGAGATCGCCACTAGTATGACGAACCCAAGAAGTCATGCCGCCACCATCATGGCTAAAGACGGATCCCAGATGTCCCACAATCATCTCGTAAGGGACGACAAAAACAAATAACATTAAAATCCAAGTAGTCACCACGGCTAAGCCTTGGTTTTGAAAGTTATAAATAATATCATCAAAGCCGATGACTGTCACAAAATCCATTAAAGCGACTACGGGCCAGCTAATAAATTTTTTACGATCAGGGTCTAAATCTTCAAACATGATCGTCCTCCTCCAATTAATCAAAAACGTAAATAGTATACGCCAAAAAAGGTTTGACGCAAATATATAATTTATTGTACAATGCTATTTACCATATAATATAACATAATAAAAAATATTGCTGTGGAGGATATTATGACACCAGTTGTAGAATTAAAAAATATTCAAAAAGTTTATGGTCAGAAAAATACAGTCGCCACTCCAGTTTTAAAAGATATTAATTTGCAAGTAGATGCGGGTGAATTTGTGGGGATTATGGGTGCTTCTGGTTCGGGTAAGACGACGTTATTAAATACGATGTCGACGTTAGATCGACCAACCAGTGGTACGGTGACAATTAATGGTCAGGACATTACGCAGTTAAAGGGGAATCAATTAGCTGATTTTCGAGCGCGGCAAATTGGCTTTATTTTCCAAGACTTTAATTTATTAGATAATTTAACGGCTTTTGAAAATATCGCCTTGCCTTTATCCTTACAAAAAGTTAAACCGCGACTGATTCAACAAAAAGTACAGCTAGTTGCGCAAAAGTTAGGCCTGAAACAGTATTTAAAACATTATCCTAATCAATTATCGGGTGGGCAAAAACAACGCGTTTCGGCGGCTCGGGCCTTAATTAATGATCCAGCCTTGATTTTAGGTGATGAACCCACTGGTGCTTTAGATTCCAAAAGTGCGCGAGCTTTACTAGATACACTGACTAAAATCAATCAAACGGATCAAACTTCTATTTTAATGGTGACACATGATCCATTTTCAGCCAGTTTTTGCCATCGCATTTTATTTATTCGCGATGGCCAAATTGGTTTGGAATTAAAGCGGCAGCAAGCCACACGGACGGAATTTTATCAGCAAATATTAAATAATTTGGGTACTTTTGTGGAATAAGATTGAAAATAAAAATTTTCAATAGGAATTGAGCTGCTCTCAAGGTTATTTAACGACACACAATCTTTAAGTACAAAGCAGCCTAAGTGTTAGTCCGTTTCTTTTACGCGGCACTTATCGCAGTATTTGATCTAGCGCTCCAAAGGCAAGAAACTTGTGCCTAACTACGCCTAAGAACTAAAGCCTAAACCAACTTTAGTCTTAGTCTAGGTTAGTGCTCAGTTTCTGAACAGCCTTTGTCGCAGTAGGGAGGAATTATGCTTCATAAATTAGCTTTAAGTGGAATTAAACATCGATTGAAAGATTACGCGGTATTATTTTCGGGGTTATTAATCTCGGCCGCCATTTTTTATATGTTTCAAGCGCTAGCTTTGAATCAAAAGTTTTTAAAAACTAATTCTCCAATTGCCGTGACGCCAATTGTCTTTCAATTAGGAACTGTCTTATTAGTAGTGATTACACTTATCTATGTTTTATATGCGAATAACTTTTTGATGAGTATGCGCCAAAAAGATTACGGAATGTTTTTGATGCTCGGTGCCAGACCGAAGACTATTCGTCAACTAGTCATTCTGGAAACGATGTTGATTGGCTTGTTTAGTTTGCTTAGTGGTATGCTGGTTGGTTTAGGCTTGACAAAATTAGTTGCTCAAGCCTTGGCACACCAACTTCACACCTCATTAACTGGATTTCACATTTTCTATGGTCCAGCTTTATTATCAACGATCATTGTGTTGGGCTTAATCTTTTTATTAGCGGCTTGCCAAAACAGTTGGAAGATTAGTCATACACCAATTTTACAACTGGTAAAGCCAGCAAGTCCGCGAATTAATCCACGGTTGAATGCTATTTCAGTGGGACAGGTAATTAGGCTAATCTTGGGACTAGTTTGTTTAGGCATTGGTTATTGGATGATGGGGTTAGTTAGTCAACTGGCTATTCTAGCGTTGGCGGTATCTTTAATTGCGGTTAGTTTCGGAACTTATCTGATTATCAATACTTTGTTTCGAATTTTATTAAACCATTTGCGAAAAAGCCGGTGGGCTTTGCAAGGCTTGCACGAATTTACGTTAGGACAATTGAATTTTCGAATTGCTGATTATACAAAAATTTTAACGATTGTGTCATTGCTCTTTTCGTTGGCGTTGGGAGCTTTGAGTGTGGGAATGAGCTTTCAACAAAATGTGCGGACTGTCACTGATCATGCCGAGTATTACGATGTTACGGTCAATAATCCGACACATCATGAACAGCAATTATTGCACCAATTAAAACAGCCCCAACAAACGCGTTATCAATATAAAATTCAGGCGGGACAGGTCTATTTGGTCCGACAACAATTACAACGACAACCGTTTAAATATTTATTAACAAATAACCAAAAAGTGACCACGCTGACCCCATCGGCTAAGCAAATGCAACGTCCAGAATCAGAAGTGGGGAATCATTTACAACACTTATTAATCCCACAGGGCTTAGAAAAATCTTTACGTTGGGTGGATCAAAGTGACTTTGATCAAATTAAGCAGCCTACTAATCAATTAATTTTGGTGAAAACTAGTGATTTTTATCAAAATACCAAAGTCGTTGGGAAATTAGTCGCTGCGCAACAAAGCCGGTTTCCAATGTTAAAGGATCAGGGAGCGATGCCGAAATTTTTGACTTACCAAATGATTAACGAAATGTACAGTGGCTTAGAGTTTATGGGCTTTTTCTTAGGCTTTGCCTTTTTAGCAATGCTAGCCAGTTGCTTGATGTTTAAAGTCTTATCAGGAGCTAATCAAGATCGCCAACGGTATGTCATGTTACAAAAAATTGGTACTCGAAAAAAGTTATTAACAACTTCGATTCAACAAGAATTGGCCGTCCTCTTTGGTATTCCGGCTGGCTTAGGCATTATTAACTTGTTATTTGGGTTGCGCTTATTCAAACCGCTGTTACGTAATCCCTACCAACACTTGTGGTGGCCAATGATTATTTTTATTTTGTTATATGCGTTGTATTATTTAGTAACAGTTGGTTTATATAAAGTCATTGTATTGAAGAAAAATAGTTCGGATTAGTTTTTACAGAATGGAAACAATATCCAAGTTCAAATGAATCAGTAGACGCAATTTAGTGGTTGGAGCACAATAATAGTAAATAATGTTGCCTAAGGTGGGAAATGTTAATATTATTGTTCCAACCTTTTTTGTACCAGAAAAAATAATTTCTTTTGGAGAACCACTTTATGAAAGTTCAACGTAAAATCTTGGCGAGCAGCCTCTATTTAAATTATGTTATTCACGGGATGGGTGCCATTATGATTGCCCAAAATGCCACTAGTCTGATGCATTATTGGCAGACTGACTTGGCAGGCGTTGCTACCGTGATTGCCAATATTGGAATTGGTCGTTTACTGACGCAATTATTAGCAGGTCAACTATCTGATCATTTGGGCAGAAAAAAAATCATTCTATTAGGAATGGTTTGTTATGCAGGTTTTTTTGGCGGTTTATTAATTAGCTCAACACTGTTAACAGCTCAGTTAAGTGCTCTCTTGGCAGGTGTCGCTAATGCGTGTTTAGATGCCGGAACGTATCCGAGTTTAACGGAATTATTTCCACAACATGCCAGTAGTGCCAACGTGTTATTAAAAGCCAGTATGTCTTTGGGACAATTTATGCTACCGCTATTGGTGAGTTGGTTGACTTTGCATCAACAATGGTTTGGTTGGAACATTCTTTTATGTTTAAGCTTAATGTTTTGTAATGGATTCGTTTTATGGGCCATCAATTGGCGCCAATCAGTGCCTCAAATATCACCATCGACAACTAAAAAGACTGCTTTGTTGCCGGTTAAAGCAACGACTTTTGATATTGGCTTATTAATTAGTTATGGCTTTTTGGCCCAAGCAACGTTTTATTTAGTAAGCCAGTGGTTAACGCGCTTAGGGCAAACAGTGGTTCACTTAACAACGTCACAGGCTCAAGCATTAATTAGTTACTACAGTCTAGGATCGGTGGTGTGCGTTTTGCTGACCGTCTGGTTGACCCAACACGGCGCGAAAACCCTTAGCTTGATGCTCGTTTATACATTATTATCAGTTATTGCTTTAAGTCTGCTCTGCTTTTTTAATAATCAGGAGGTCTGCATTTTAATGTCTGGTTTAATCGGCTTTAGTGCTGCTGGTGGCGTCATGCAGTTAGGATTGACATTATTATTAGAAGTTTGGCCGCAACAAAAAGGTTGGGCCACGGGACTTTATAACTCGGCGGGCGCTGTGGCAGCAGTGGTGATTCCGTTAGTTACGGGACGCATGACGCAAAATATTCAGCAAATTTTCTTCTTAGATTTAATACTGGCCACCTTAGGTTTTGCAGTAGTTTTGACGTTAGCTTGGCGGTTTCGGCGATGGGATTATAAAATTAAGAAAAATTAATTATAAGAAAGACTATTTTTAATTTGTCCTTAGAAGAGTATAATTGAAAAAATAGTTTCTAGACAGAAGCTATTAGGAAACAAGTTTGAAAGAGGCGATAACATGTCAATGATTGAATTTCATAATGTCCAAAAGTATTACGGACAGTTTCATGCATTGTACGATATTAATTTGGAAATTGATCAGGGAGAGACGGTAGTTTTAATCGGTCCATCTGGCTCAGGAAAAAGTACGCTAGCGCGAACGGTGAATGGACTGGAGTCGATTCAAGAGGGACAATTAATTGTCAATAATCATGATCTTTCATCAGACCAGACTGATTTAAATATTTTACGCCGCGATGTTGGCATGGTTTTTCAACATTTCAACTTATACGCGAACAAAACAGTTTTAGAAAATATTATGTTGGCTCCGAGAATTGTCAGCCATATTCCAGAAGCTGATAACAAAAAACAAGCCATGAAATTATTAGAAATGGTTGGTTTAGAAACGAAAGCTCAAAATATGCCGAGTCAAATCTCGGGTGGTCAAAAACAGCGGGTGGCGATTGCCCGCTCTCTAGCTATGCGTCCGAAACTCTTATTATTTGATGAACCAACTTCGGCGCTAGATCCAGAAATGATTGATGATGTTTTACAAGTTATTAAAAAAATTACGTCTGATAGTGATATGACTTCTCTAATCGTGACCCATGAAATGGGCTTTGCTAAAGAGGTGGCTAACCGCGTTATTTTTATGGACGCCGGGCGCATTGTGGAAGATGATGACACGGAGTCATTCTTTAAGCAGCCGAAAACGCAACGGGCACAACAATTCTTGAGTAAGATTATTACACATTAGGAGGAACCGCGATGAAAAAGAAATTTTGGTTGTTCTCCTTATTATTAGGGATTGTATTCTTAAGTGGTTGTGGTCAAAAACTGTCCAGTCAATCGGTTTTACAAAATGATCGTCAGTCGAATACCATTACTTGGGGTGTCAAAGGTGATGTGAAATTATTTGGCTTGATTGATGTACGTGACGGGCAGCAAAAAGGATTTGACGTTGATATGGCCAAGCACATTACGAAGCATATTTTAGGCCCTCATGGCCACGCCAAATTTGTCACGGTTACCTCGCAGTCCCGGGTACCATTACTAAAAAATGGTAACGTTGACGCGGTCATTGCGACCATGTCGATTACACCGGAACGTGAAAAAACCATTGATTTCTCACATTCTTATTTTGATGCTGGTCAATCGTTGTTAGTTCCCAAAAATTCTACCATTAAAAATGCGCGTGACTTAAATCATAAAACCGTGATTGGCGTAGTCGGTTCTAATTCAGTTGATAATATCAAAAAAGTTTCACCGAAAGCTCGCGTCGTGGAGTTGCAAGATTATGCCCAAGCAATGAATGCTTTAAAGTCGCACCAAGGTGATGCATTAACAACCGATAATGGGATCTTGTACGGGTTAGCTGTCGAAAATCCCGGCTTTGAAGTGCGGGGCGGCACGTTTACTAAAGAACCGTATGGGGTGGCAGTTAACAAGGGTCAAAAGTCCTTTACGAAGGCCGTGGACCGTGCGGTGACAGAAATGCAACGTGATGGTGAGTATAATCGTTTAATCAAAAAATGGTTTGGTAATGTGCCGGGGTTTAATTATAAGGAGCTGTATCGATAATGATTAATATTTTTACACATTACGGCCACCAACTATTAAGCGGCTTTGGTTGGACCGTTTTATCAAGTATCTTGGCCTTGTTTTTTAGCCTAATCATTGGTACATTGTTTGCCATTATGGAAGTGGTGCCCAATAAAATTGCCCGGGTAATTGGCAAGGCTTATGTGGAAATTTTTCGTAATATTCCGTTATTAGTAATTACCATGTTCTTTTATTTAGTTATTCCGATGTACGTTGTAAAAATCAACGGTTTTACCGCGGGGACCATTGGCTTGACGTTATATACTTCCGCTTTTATTGCCGAAACCATTCGCTCGGGTATTCAGTCAGTTTCGACAGGCCAGATGGAAGGAGCCCTATCAGTAGGGATGACTTATTGGCAAGCAATGCGTTATATTATTTTGCCGCAAGCTGTCAAAATTGTGATTCCTCCTTTAGGTAATCAATTTATTAACTTAGTTAAGAATTCGTCTGTTTTGGCGTTTGTGGCGGGCTTTGATTTAATGTATCAAGCTAATTCGATTGCTTCCACGACTTTTGATACCATCAATAGTTATTTGGTTGTGGGGGTTTTGTATTTAATAATTACGTTGCCATTGAGTTATTACATGCAACATTTAGAAAAGAAACTGGCTTAGGAGGTGACCATCAATGCAAAATTGGATTCAAGCTTTTTCATGGTTGAACCTGCGTTTCTTGTTAATGGGACTTTGGGTGACAATTTATATTTCCGTGATCTCGGTGGTATTAAGCTTTATCTTTGGTTCCATTTTAGGGATTATTCGCTATTCTAAAATCAAATATGTCTCGGCTATTTTTGGTTTTGTGATTGATATTATTCGCAATATTCCGCTTTTGTTGATTATTTTCTTCACTTATTTTGGTTTGCCTAATTTTGGGTTAAAGCCCGATACCATCGTTGCAGCAATTATTGCGATGACGGTTTTCGAATCAACGATGATTGCCGAAATTGTTCGTTCGGGTTTGAATGCGGTTGATACGGGACAAATGGAAGGCGCGCGCTCAGTGGGGATGAGCTTTTTGCAAGCCTTGTGGCATATTATTTTGCCGCAAGCGTATAAAAAAATGATTCCGGCACTGATTAGTCAATTTGTTTCTTTGATTAAAGATACATCGTTAGCCACAATTATCGTGGTTCCTGAAATGATGCAACATGCGCAAGTAATTTATGGACAAAATGCCAACTATATTTTGCCCATGTTTGCCGCATTAGCTGTGTTATATTTTATCGTTTGTTTCAGCTTATCATTATTAGGTAATCATATTGATAAGCGCATGGCTGGTTAACAGCAAAGACTTTGACCAGTACCTATCTAAAAGCTAAGGATTAACAATTAATTTCGACTTTTGACTTGGTGGCTGATTCGTAGTTAGATGATACTTGGAGACTAGATCAAATAAGTTTAATGTCCATAAATCAAAAAAGGCTTGGAACTTAAGCAATTAGGATCTAACAATATTCAAAAAATGTTTGAATATTGAGATCGTAAGCTTTAGTTCTAAGCCTTTTATAATGTGTATCTTTACTTAAAGGTAATGTCCCGCAATATCTGTGTCCTCAAACTCAGGTGTAAATGGTTTTTGATAGGCCTGTTCATAAGCAGCGACCTTTTGTTGGTAATCAATTTGTCGCATCTGTTCAGACGCATCACTGATAGATAGATCAGGATCCGCATGAATTGGCTTGAGGATCATTAATTGATACTTAACAGCATGTGAATCCTTGGCAGTTGGTGCGTCAAAAATTGCAATAAAACAAGAAAGAATAGGAACATGATTTTTAGCCGCATAATAATAAGCACCGCGTTGGAAAGTGCGCGGCTTACGATAGTTAAACCACATTTCACTTTCGGGAAAAATCAATAAGGGTAATTTTTGTTGCAAACTGTGAGCGACCAACTGTTGAAAATCTTTTTTCATATAATTGAAGCTTTGGCTGATAGGAATGGTATCGGTATAGTTCATCAGATATCCTAACAGTCCGGGCATCTTCAAGTTGGTAGGCTCAATCACAATGGCCATTCGCTTAAAATGCAATCCTTGGCGGACCAATAAACTGTCGATGGGGTTAAAATGATTGCAAGTAATGACCGCAGGCAATTGTAAGCCGGTTAAATTATGTTGGTTTGTTACTTGAAGATTGCTTTTTAAAGTCGCTGCCGCTAAGTTCATGATATGGCGGGCCGTAGAATTATTCAGCCGATATTTCCAAGTTGGTAACAGTTGTTCAAATTCGTGAATGGTTGCCTGTTCGTCAGCTAAGCTCATGACGGGATCATTAACTTCCACTTTAGCAGTTAAAGCGTGCTGTTGAACGTTATGCTTGATGTTGTCGATGACCGGTTTTCGATCACCAATATCAATAAAATGATCAATCATCATAAGGCGATCTTCACTCCTTGCTGGGCACGAGCATGAAAAGTATTAGAAGTTTTAGCAATTTGCACAGCTAAGTTCATTAATTCGTCAGCATTTTTTTCATCTTTTTGAATGGCTTGAGCATCCACACTATGCAGTTGTTGTTGTAATTGATCATAATACGGTGTTGTTTGGGCGTATTTCCAAAAATATTCTTGTCTGGGGGCATCTTGGTAGTACCAAGGTTTGTTGAATAAGTTCCAGTGGATTAAAGCAGCTGGTGTCTCCTCAGGAAAAGTTACCATTACGTTCCAGGTGGAATCTAGGTACATAATTTTATTCTTAGCGATAGCATTGAGATAATCTTGATCGGGAGCTAAGCTACGAAAATGGTATTGATTTAATAAGTTAAAGAAATGATCAGCAAAATGATTATCGCGTAAGGCCTGTAAATCCATGAGTAAAACGCCCGAATTGATATATTTATCACCGGCAACGCCAATAGCCTCTTGAGCGTAATTAAAAGTTTCTGGATTTTCCACGATGAAGCGATCAACGGCTGCGCCGATCCAGTTGTCACCTAATGGCAGATCAAATAAATCCGCAATATCATGATTGATAGCAGTATCGGCATCCAAGTAAATAGCTTTGTCAAATTGTGGAAATAATTCTGCAATAAATAAGCGGAAGTAGATGGTATAGGTGAAATAATCGGCACGTAACTTGTTATTCGTATCCGTAATTTGTTTTTTGATTTGCTCGGTGATGGAAACAAATTCTAACTGAATATTTGATTGGACTAAGGTACGGAGTTTTTGTTGGTTAGTCAGTGATAAGTCATCACACAAAACGATAATATGATAATTTCTTTCAGGATTGCTGTTTTGAATTAAGGAATTTATAGCTACAGCTAGATAAGGTGCGTATCTGTCATCGACAGAAAAGAAAACGGGAATTTCTTGATTAAGATTTGTCATTGTTTGACGAAGTCCTTTCGTTGTTGGTAATTAATGTATTGACAATTACTCTGATGACTGCGAGTAATCATGGTTTTGCGAATTTGTTGATACAATTGGAATTGCCTTTGCTTGGGCAAAAGTTGCGAAGCAACCGTAAAAGGTCCATCAGTATAAACAATTATTTGTGGCCGCTTGAAGTAGTTAGCTGATTGATAGGTCACGGTTAAGCTAAAACTGGGTTTATTACAAGCGGCGGGATAATGAAAGCTCGTGGCGGTAAAGGGCCGAATTTCAGTAAAGTACGGCCAAACATGGGCTTCTGGATAAATAAAGATGAGGTGGTGCTTGTTTAAGTGATATTTAATAGCTTGATTAAATTGATTAAATTGCTTTTTACCATCAGGGATGATTAACGCGCCGGCAAATGTCAGTAATTTACCGATAATTGGCAATCCGAGATTGGCTTGGGAGCAGATAATATAAGGCCGTTTGGGGAAAGCCGCTAAAAAAGGCAAGAAAACATCCCCTAAAGGCTGAGTATGATTACAATAGACAACACCACCTTTCTTGGAGTTTTGGCGTAGTTTATGTAAATTTTGAAATCTTAAATGTAACCAACCATAACAGTATATAATGCTAATAACAACTACTAAATAATAAAATAATTGTGAAAAACAGCGGTAAAATAAATTATGATGAATCCAACGATGGTTAGCTGGTAATTTGGCCGCTTGGTTTTTAGAAGTAACAACATCGTCTTGATAAGACTCATAGTAAATGGTTTTCTGAGTCATAGTCCATCCTTCCTAGTAAAATAATGGCTTTACTTATGCTAGCTGGTTCGGTTAATATTACATAGAACTCTTTAATTTAGCAATCATAGGAGTAAAATTATGTCATTTTTCAATAGTAACAAATTAAGAGATAGTTATCATAATTTGATGACTTTAATACATAAAATTAAACCGCACTATTGGCAATTACTCCTTGGCATTGTGTTAGGGGCGGTTTCGATTGTGATCCAATTAATTGTGCCCATGATTGCTAAACAATTAGTGGCAATGGTACAAAAATCTCTAGCACACGTGGATGTAGGTTTAGTGGTCTTAGGCGGTGGGCTGTTTTTATTGAGTACTTTGATTGGGGCTTTTTCAGGCAGCTTTTTGGGCTTTTTTGGCGAAGAGGTGGTCTTGAAATTACGCTTAAAATTGTGGGATAAGTTGTTAACGGTACCGGTAGGTTATTTTGATCAAAGACAATCCGGCGAAATTGCGTCACGAGTCATTAATGACTCCAACCAAGTTAAAGAGTTGTTAGCTAATTCTTTACCCAAAATGTTAACTTCTTTGTTGCAGTTAGTCGGGGCTTTGTTATTTATGCTAGCGATGGATTGGCAATTAACGCTGATTTTGTTTATTGCGGTCCCGTTATTGATTTTGATTTTATTACCAGTGTTTCACCGTTCCACCAAAATTGCGGGGCAACGGCAAAGCTTGTTAGCACAATTTAGTGGTAAAGTTAGCGAAATGATTAGTGGCATTACCTTAGTTAAGGCTGATAACGCCGAAATTCAAGAATATCAGAGCGGTCAAAATCAATTACAGCAATTGTATCAGGTTGGACGTAAAGAAGCCATTTATGATTCTATTGTCGGTCCTGTCACGGGCATTATTATGTTAGCCACGGTCTTTAGCATTTTACTTTATGGTGAAGTGCGGATCAAAAATGGTACTTTGGATTTGGGAACGTTGTTGGCCTTTATGATGTATCTAATTCAATTAATGGTCCCCTTTACGACATTAGGGCAATTCTTAACGGATTTAGCCAAAGTGGATGGTTCCACCGATAAAATTCGGGAATTGTTAGATGAAGGAGCAGAAAATTCACACAGTGGGCAAAAAATTGATTATCAACGGCAAAAAATAACTTTTGATAATGTGCAATTCGCTTATCCGGATGGCCGGCAAGCTTTAGACCAAGTAGCGTTCACGATTAAACCGCAGACGACAGTGGCATTTGTGGGACCTTCAGGTAGCGGCAAGTCTACAATTTTTAACTTGTTAGAAGGTTTTTACCAGCCCACCCACGGTCAAGTCAGAATTGGTGAAGTCGATTTAAACCATGTTAACTTGACTTCTTGGCGTCAGCAATTGGGTTTGGTTGATCAAAATTCAGTAGCCATTACTGGCACAATTCGGGATAATCTCACTTATGGATTATCAAAACATTATACTGATGAACAGTTATGGCAAGTATTGGCGTTAGCCAATGCGCGCGAATTCGTCCAACAAATGCCCCAAAAATTGGCCACGCCAGTGGGAGAGCAAGGAACGAATTTATCCGGTGGCCAACGTCAACGTTTAGCGATTGCGCGGGTGTTTTTGCGCAATCCCAAACTGCTATTACTTGATGAGGCGACTGCCAGTTTAGACTTAGAATCTGAAAAATTAATTCAACAATCACTGCAGCAATTAATGATCGGGCGCACGACACTCATTATTGCTCATCGACTCAATACCATTATTCATGCTGATCAAATCTATTTTATTAAAAATGGTCAAGTTCAAAGTTCTGGGACGCATGAGGAGCTATTACAAAATTATCCACCTTACCAAGCTTATTTTCAGGAACAATTTGGCACGTTGAACAAGCACTAGTTAATTAAAGCAAGATATTCTAAGTAAATATCTTGGTCATTCGCAGTTAAATCTAATTGGAAAACCTTGTCAGTTTCCCAGGGTTTGACACTAACTACATGAATAACTGGTAACAATTTCCAATTGGTAGAAAAATGTTGAAAGATCGTGGCTTCGTTCACGCCATGTTGTTCATTGTATTTAGTGGCGGCGAAGCGTTTGGTGCGCGCAAATTTGTTGATGGCTGATTGATCCGGCATAATTAATTTATGTTTGCGACAATAAGTGCGACATTTGGCAAAGAGACCGGTCTGACGAATTTTTTGCATATTAAGTAGTAACATCCCAGAATTGAGATAATCAAACTTCTGCCATTGGTAATGGAAAAACCACCGACCGTAATAATCTAAAACGCCCACTAATTCGGTATCACGCAAATCTTGATCATAAAAATCATCAAAAGCATGGTGACAAATAACATCAGCGTCTAAATAAAGCAAACGATCGGGGATTTCTGGAACTAAGTCAAGATATAGTCGCAACATACTGTAAGGTGTAAACATGGTATTCAAGTTGGCCAACGGTGAATAACGGTTAAATAGGTCGGTTAAATCGATTTTGGTTAGCGTATGCTGCGGATTTTTGTCATGTAAAACTTTCGTCAAAAAGTTTACATGTGCAGTACTCAAGGCTTGAAACTGATGCTTTTTGTTGTAGAGCGAAGCAGTAATAATATAAAAATGACACGGTGTTGGTTCATGTTTAGCAATTGATAACATGGATAATAAAATACCATGAAACATGTTATCATCACCACAATATAAAATATTAATCTTTAGGACCTCCAAATACTTGACATCAAAAATGCTTAGTGGTTATTGACGGTTAAACCGTCAGTGATAAAAGTGATTAAATGATTGACCTCAATGGTTTGAGACCACTTTTTTTGGGGAAACAAAACATAATGTTCGACAAAATAACCCAACATGGTTGTGATAATAAAGCGAAAAATTTCAGAATTTTGCCAAGTGACAATAGTTTGCCGCTGCTTTAAATAATTAATTTCGGCATTAAAATCTTGAATAGCTTCTTTAGGAAAAGAACGTAGCAGCTCTTGGCTTAAAGTGGGGTTCGTGCTGAGTTCGTTGAGATAAATTTTAGTTAACTCGGGATTTTTTTTGTAAAAATCAATGCGATTATGAACAATTAAAGTAATGAGTTCTTGAAGATTGGCCGTGTGTTTCTGCAAAACGGTTTGAGAAAATTCGCGAATGACGTCGGTAAAAATTTGCTGCGCCATCGGCTTTAAAATCGCGGTTAAAATTCCACGCTTATTCGTGAAATATTTGAACAGCGAAGCTTCGGATACTTGTGCTTGTTGAGCAATTTGGCGAGTGCTCGTTTTGTTAAAGCCTTGTTGTGCAAATAATTCAATCGCACTTTTAAATAATTTATACTTCGTATTGGTAAACAACTGGGCTTCAGGAAAGAGCGTGTATAAAGCCCGATCTTCCATAGGGCTACCTCCTGATAATATAATTTTTGAGTAATTACTCAAAAATCAATGAGTAAACACTCACTAACTAATCCTATTTTACTATAATTTATTTTGAACAGGAGTCAAGTGAAAATTTAAGCAGATAAAAAGAGTTAAATTTCTAAAGTAGAAACTTAGAAATCTAACTCTCAGGTAAGATTGAATAGATAATAAATTTGGGACAACTAGATAATTAAACTTCGTCTGCGGTAAAGAGATTTTGGTTATAGCTGGTTACGGTATTTTGACCATCTTCACGCACTAAAGTCGTTAAACTAGCATTAGCCGGTCCACGATCAACATCAAAAGAGCCATCACTATAGCGTTGAGCTAAAGAACGAATGGTGGTGCCATGACTGATTAGTAAGACTTTGGCGCCATCAAATGCGAGGTGATCTAAATCATTAAATCCCGCCTCTAATCGTTGCCAGTACTCCGTGGAATCTTCAGCGTCATGAAATGGATCCGCAACTTTCATCCAGTCTTTGGTTTGGTCCAACCCCACTTTTTGGGCAGCGTCGTTATAACTGGTATAGCCATGAGGCGTTAAAATCATATGCCAAGCTTCGTCAGAGTTCATTCCCTCAAAGTAACCATAAAATTCTTCCCGGAAGCGGGATGATTTTTGAGGAACTAGTTGTTCATGATTAACATTTTCAGAAATAATGATGCGACAAGTATCAATGGCTCGTCGCGCATCAGAAGAAATGGCAAGATCAAACGGAACATCTTTTAGTTGTTGAGCTGCTTTTTCGGCAACAGCAGTACCTTCAGTTGTTAGTGGGCTATCAGACCAACCTTGCATTTTATTGTAGTTGTTAAACCAGGTGCGGCCGTGACGGATTAAATAAACTGTGTATTTCATTTCACTACCTCCTGTCAATTATTGTACTCGTTTTATGAGAAAATGGCGGAGTTGTTTTAATGATGACATTATTTAATTTAATGAATAAAATAATTACTTAGCTTGAATTTTATACTACGAAATTCAGCTAACTATTGAAAAATTTCGCCTAACAACAACTAAGGACTCAAGTTAAAGTTCAACTTCAGTCCTTAGTCTAGGTTAGTTTTCGGTTAAAAACGTTTTTTGTCGCGATGTTGATTTAGCGCTCCAAGTAGCAGAAGTCTGCGTCTAGCTACAATAAAGGACTCAAGTTTAAAAATCAAAACTTAAGTCCTTTATCTAAGCTATACTCAACTTCTAAACGCTACTTGTCACAGTGATTGATTTAGCGCTCCAAAGGGCAAAAACTTGTGCCTAACTACGCCCAAGTCCTAAAGCTAAAATACACTTTAGTCTTGGTCTAGGTTAGTGCTCAGTTTTTAATCGCCCTTTGTCACAGTAATTGATTTAGCGCTCCAAGTAGCAGAAGTCTGCGTCTAGCTACAATAAAGGACTCAAGTTTAAAAATCAAAACTTAAGTCCTTTATCTAAGGCTATACTCAACTTTTAAACGCTGCTTGTCGCAGTGATTATTTAATCGTTGAAATTACCGGATTCCACATCTTTAATAAACTGTTTCAAATGATCAAAGTACACTGGTGCGTTGTCGATCATATGATGATGACCACCGTTAGGCGTGGTTACTAAGCGAGCATGTGGAATTTTTTCCTGCATAATTTTTGCAGATGATAACGGCATAGTTTCGTGTTCACCAAAAGTCAGCAAGGTTGGAACTTGAATTTCGTGCAAATGTTCGCGAAAATGCCATTGACTTAATTTACCAGTCACAACAAATTCATTGTCGCCTTGGAAAACGTTGTAAACATCAGTTGCCATGGTTGATACTAAATGTCGGATGGCTTCAGGTTGTTTGCGATCAACGTATTCGGCGTTCAAAACGTCAACATAACTTTGGTAGGTAGGGTCATCCAGTTTGTTTGCTTGTTCAATTTGCTCCATGTAGGCTACTTTATCAGGGCCGAGGCAATCTAAACGGCATTGGTTGACATGTTTAACATAGTCATCAATTTCGTCCACCATACTAGAAATAATAGCGCCTTTTAAATGTTGACCATATTTGGCAGCATATAATTGAACTAACAAGCCACCCCAAGATTGGCCGATTAAATAAAAATTATCAAGACCTAATTTTTGACGGACTTCTTCAACTTCACCCAAATAATAATCATACGTTAAATATTTTTCGGCAATTTGGGGATCACTGTAATCTGGTTGGTCAGAATAAAATGAACCTAATTGGTCGTACATCGTAACTTCGACACCTAAATCGGCCAATTCATCACCGAAGTTTTCCCAATATTCATGGGTACCACCGGGACCACCGTGTAAGCATAATAATTTAATATCACCGTGACCTACGGTGCGTGTCCATAAATGGTAACCATTATCTAAGGTTAGAATATGTGTTCCTTGTTTCATGCAACTCACTCTTTTCTGAAGTAATTACTTCTATCATAGCAAATTTTGCCTAGTTTAGACATACTATTAATTTTTTGAAAGTAAGCAAGGAACCCATTCTTTGAAGACCTGATGAAATCAAACCACTTGGTCTCAGATTAATTGGATTAACCTTGGATTAAGTGATGGTTCCGCTCAAAATTAAATACTTCTCAATTTTACTAACTCATAATGAGTTCGAGATGGTCCAAGTAACAGTTTGATTAGCCTGGCCTGGTTTTTGAGCATTAACCGGTACTACTAATTTCCATTTTTTAGGCTGGATTAAGGCAGAAAAATCATAAATATACTGATAATTAACATCAGTTGTTGGAGCTGGCGATGGTGATGGCACAGGTAGCAATGTTGGCGTTGATAAATCCTGCCATTGATTGGTTTGATCTTTCAAAAATAATCCACCAGCTAATTGCGCATTACCCTGGGCTTGAACCAAAAATCTAGAATTAGAATTTAATTTAACTCCACTTTCCACTGTCAAATTAGCATCTAACTCTGGATTTAAGAATTCGGTTGCTTCTCCTTTGTAATGTGTCCCAAAATCAATACTCTTCGGTACGCTTAAGCGGGTCAGATTTTGACGTAAGATTGTTAAAGTGTTTGGGTTTGAAGCAATTGCTTCACCTGAGTCTAAAGTACCAGTCACATCAACTGTCTGACTTAACTTACCATCAGACTGATCATCGGGTGATTTTTCCGCGGTTCCCGTAATGGTTACCGTTATTTGATCACCTGCCTTAAAAGCAGTTCCATCACTTTTAGTAACGTTAACTTGAGAAGGCCAAGGAGAACCTTCTGTTTGTTGATAAGTTACTTTTAAGTCATTAGTATCAGAATTATCCATTGTCGCTGCTACATGGCCACTAGCTGTTAATCCTGCACTAACACTAGGAATAAAGTGAAGTTCCGATACACTATCAGTAACATCAGCATTAATCTTGTAGTGTATATGAAAATCAATCGTATCCCCCGGTATATAATGGTTTGCTGGTAATTCTTTGTGAGTTTGGTCTGAGGCATCTTGTGTTAATTCGGCCTGAAATTTATGTGATAATGGGATACTAACCTGTGGTCCAGAAAAGTCCTTAGTAGGATTGCCATCTAACTTTTGTTCAATAGCTATTGCTTTAGGAGTCGTCGTTAAAGCTGGTCCACTAGCAGAATTCGAAATAGTTCCCAAAAATGTTAAAGTTGCAGTTTGATTATCTTTTAAGTCTATGGCATCAGCATTACTTAACTGCAAACCACGATTAGCAGCATTATAAGTGACAGACTTAGTTGTACCATTAGCATCAGTTAACTTAAAACTGCTATTATCTACATCTATTCCTGCGGGTACTAAATCGGATAAGTTAGTTGTCTTATACTCACTATCTTTACCATCATTTCCTAAATTAACAGTAAACTTAATTTTATTCCCTGGATAATTTTTGCCGTCTGATCGGGATTCATTTTGCCAATTTTCTTTTAGCCATGGGTTGGAAGAAGAGCTAGCACCCACCCCAATATCCAATGCATAATGTTGCGTTTGTCCTACTGGTAAAGTAAATTGTGGCCATAATACAGCATAACCTGAATCAGGATATTCGATTTTACCGTTATTGCGGTTTTTAATTTTCGGTAACAATATCTTACCTGCTGAATAATTATAAATCTCTTGTCCAGTAACATTTGTAAAATTCGGTCCCTTAAAAACTGGAGTTTTATCACGATTAACTGCATTACTAAGACCTGTTGGGCTATAGCTAAACCGATCACTATAATCTTCAGCTAACCAATGCGCTGGTCCATTTGTAAGATCAAAATTAATATTTAACCGATGATTAGGTGATTCCAGATACATACCACGATTATCTCCCAAGGCATAAACTGGTACTCGATCTGGAACATAGTTGCCAATCAGCGCACCATTTTCTAATTGTGTATCCTCATGTTCACCAATAAGGTAAAGCTGTGGTGAACTAGAAATGTTTTTTACATATAATTCTTGAGCAACATTCCCATTACGGTAGGGGGAACGCCGCAAAATTTCTTCAAATTCGAATGAATCGTTAGAATCACCATTAGTACAATACCCCATGACTTTAACCGCTTGTACGGCACCACTACTATCTTTAGATACAAAATAAGTCGGTTGATGACCATACGTAAGTAATGCTGTATACATTAATGAGTTCGCCCCGCCCCCCTGAAAAAGAACGTAATCCGAACTAGTTGAAGGTCCCTCAGTTGCACCGTGACTAAAGGCTTGAATGTTATTTGGTGTACCATTAGAATTTAAGCCATCTTGCAGAAAAATATTAGAATTTGAAGTAATTTGTCCGGAAAATTTAGTTGCCGACCAACTACCAAAAGTAAAGCCCATTTTAACTGTTTTGCCGTTAATAGCCATAGGATTAGTATAACCAATCTCCAAGTTATTTTGCGGTGCTGACCAAGTTAAGCCATCATCAATATCAGTAGCTTGTGGAGGATTCAAGGTGAAATTACTAACTGTCATAACGGGCGTTTTTAATAGTTGTTCATTAGGTAAATTCATTCCTTCAACTTGCTTAACAAGAGCAGCTGATGGTTCTTGTTTAGCTGTTGCTAAAATGGTTTGACTTTGAAAACCATTGGCGAAGATAATACTGATAACTAAAGAAATTAATGTTAATGCTACATTAAAGAAAGATTTTTTACTCATTTTTTTCTTTACCTTTTTTGTTATGGTGATTTAAAAGTAATAAATTAGCCGTTGTTGTTCTTACATAAAAAAAACAGAAATTCTAGATAGTTTTTAGTAAAAACGGGATGCTTTTTGACCTTTTATTCAATTTCAAAAAGTTAGTTCTCTAAAATGTGATTATAAGCACGTGTAAAACACTGCGCCAGATAACTAGGTGGCTCTGGATTTTCTTTAGCCAGCCAAGTAATAATGACAAAGTAAAATCCTCCCGAAGTAAAAGTTTGTAAATATTGGATCTCTGCTTGTGTACCTTGTATATGAGTTGGTAGTTTAAAATTATCGTATATGTCGCTAAACTTATCATTCCAAATCTTTAAAAAATGGTAAGTTAAATTTTGCTGAATCAAAATTTTAATGGTTGCGCGTTTATCCCACCAAAAATTGAACAGATTACCCAGAAATTGTTCAGCAGTCAAATTTTTTAGGTCTTCTGCTAAAATCACTTGACAATATTCATAAAAATCTTGTTGACAATGCCAATCAATTAAATCCCCCTTATTAGCAAAAGCGCGGTAAAATGTCCCTCTATCCAACGAAGCATTAGCGGCAATTTCTGTGACTGTGATGTGCGAATAATCCTTTTGAGTCAACAGTCGGAGAAATGATTGCCATAACCATTGACGTGATTGTTCTTTAGTAGTTTGTTTTTTACCATTCATCGTTCACTCCTCAAGTAATAATTTTCTTTTCATTTTGCTACATGAGTAATTATTAACCTAGGATTCATAAAAAAGAACAGTTCACAAACAAGTGCTACAAAAGCGGCATTTTGTGGTATATTACTTTAATCAATTTATTTCAAAAATATTGCAATATTTTTTATTGCTTTTTTACTAATTTATTTGATGGTTGTAAAACGATTGCTATCAAAGATATTTAGTGAATGAGTACCAAGTTCTGCAGCCATATCGGTAGTTGACTAATTATCACAGTAATGAAGCATCTTTAACAATTTTTGATAATTATTTTTTTGGTCTGGAGATGCAGTTTTTACCATCATTTCAATATTAAGAGCCATCAAATTTAACTATGTAACTGACGACCAGAAAAACCTTCTGAAGTAAATTTAAGATTTGATTATTGCATAAATTTGGAACAAGCCATAGCAAATTGGGATCAATTGTCACTAAGTTGTAGTTAAGTCTATTCCCAGCAGCTCGAAACTTTCGTGCTGCCATAGTTCACGCTTGCCGAATAATGCGCGCTCGGCTGTTGAAAATAAAGGGTAATGTGTTGTTTTTGCAGATGTTTATTAAAATTTTGATAATTTATTAATAAATATCAGCTCAGTCTGATTGAAAAATTAGAAGCTTTGTGCTAATAATAAATGTTAGCGATTACAAAAAAGTGAGGAAAAAACAGTGTTATATATTGATCTAGCTAACAGAGGAGTTGATTGTCAGAATCCGTATTTAAGTCAAGCAGTGATTGAATACTTAGAAACGCAAACTAAGTTTGGTGATGAAACACTCATTGGCTTTACACATTCTTCACAACCAGCGGTCACTTGTGGAGTTAATCAAAATGTTTGCGCAGAAGTCAACTTGGGTTACTTAAAGAACCAGCAATTTACTTTAGCGCGGCGCAGTTCTGGTGGCGGTGCGATCTATAGCGACGCTGGGAGCTTAACTTATTTTTATGTAGATAGTGATCGGGGAACTAATTATCAGCAGTTTGATTTGTATGCCCAAACGATGCTGAAAGTTTTGCATGAATTAGGCGTACCCGCAATTATGAATGGTCGAACTGATCTTACGGTGGCAGATCAAAAGTGTTCTAGCCTGTCCTCTGCGAGAATTAAGCAACGGTTTTCTTGTGGTGGCACCTTAATGTTGGATGTTGATATGGCTCAAGCCAAAGCAGCTTTACAGCATGTGGCGATCAAGGGTGTTCCCTCAGTTCAACGTCGAATTACTAATATTCGGCCTTATTTGAAATCAAAATATCAAGATATTACTCGACAACAAATTCAAGACTTATTTTTACAGATGGAATTTCAAACGACTGATTTAACAGCATTTCCAACTTATCACATGACAGATGAAGACTGGCAAGCGGTAACTAAATTGGCAGCTACTAAATACAGTACGCCGGAATGGATTTATGGTTCACAGCAAACCGGAGCCCATTTTCATGCACGCCACTTCGCTAATTTGGGGACAATTGAATTTGCGTTTACTGTGCAGCACGACGTGCTGACGCAAATCAAAATTTATGGTGATTTTGCGTTGGCTTCAGGAAATTTGCAATTGATTGAACAGAATTTAATTGGGGTTTCCTTTCAGTTAAAGCCGTTAATTGATGCTTTTCAACAAAGCAATTTACCTGAAAATTTAGGCGCTTTTCAACCAGCAGCGTTAGCCAAAATTTTGCTGGAAGAACAATATGCGATCCAAATTCCTACATTCCAATAAATTATTTTGTCTTGACGGAGTTTTTAATTAGTACACAACTTCTCAGTTATTTTGTTCCACTTCATTTTAAAACAGGAATGCTTGTCCAAGCTTTTGCTTGGGTGAGCATTTTTTGGTCTAAAATGTAATGGTTTTTCATTGATTTACATATTAAATAATTTGATAATCAAGTCTAAAAAATGCATACTTATTGCTTATAAAATACCATGCGGCTATTTATTGTCAAATAATAGCACTTATATAGCTTATTTCTTGCTAAAAAAATTAGAGCCTTTTATGATTGCCCTAGAAATTAATTTTCATAATTTGAAACATTGATGGGGGTTATCAAATGGCAGAATTAGATTTAAAACTTAACCAAATGGGGATTGATCGGATTGCAATTAGTCCGTATACCAAGTATTCACGAGGCTACATGGAACCAGGAAATCTGGGGAACGGTTACGTCACCGGAATCAAAGTTGATGCTGGTGTGCGTGACAAAACCGATGATGATGTTTTAGACGGTATTGTTTCCTATGATCGGGCAGAAACCAAAAACGCTTATATCGGACAAATTAATATGACAACAGCCTCAAGTTTTACTGGGCCGCAGGGGCATTTCTTAGGATATGACTTGTTGCGCAATCCGACGGTTGATCAAGCAGAGCCATTATTCAGTGTGGAACAGTGGGATGGCAGTCGATTACCAATTTATGACGCTAAACCATTACAAGATTCTTTAGTTGAATATTTTGGCGTCCGCGATGAACGTCGCCATTATCCAGCACCGGGGAGTTTTATTGTTTGTGCTAACAAAGGAGTGACCGCTTCGCGTCCCAAAGCTGACCAAGCCATGAAACCCGGACAAGGTTATGGTGTTTGGTCCGCTATCGCAATTTCGTTTGCGAAAGATCCAGAACATAATTCTAGCATGTATATCGAAGATGCTGGCGTTTGGAATACACCTAGTGAAGCTGAGCTGAATGAGTTTTTGGCACAACGGCGCCGCGCCATTGCTAAATCAATTGCTGCCTGTGGTCAAGATGCTGACACATCTTTTGCTAGTTCGTGGATTGGTTTTGCACATACGATGATGGAACCCGGGCAAATTGGCAATGCTATCACAGCGGCCCCCTATTTTTCCTTACCAATTGATGCCATTCCTAACGGCTCATTACTAACGCCAGATAAAGATATGGAAATTATGGAACAACTGACTTTGCCGCAATGGCTAGACCAAATGGGCTATGAATCCATTGTAGAAACTAAACAGATTAAGTATTAAGGGGAGGAGGAAACTACTTGTGACTGCCCAGAAAAAACAAGCAACAAAAAATTCAACGACGCAAAAAGTCGGAGTCTTAGGGCTCATTGCGTTTGTTTTATCCGCTATGGTTGGCGGTGGCATTTATGATTTGCCGCAAAATATGGCGATTAAAGCTGGGATGTTGGGACAAGTCTTCGGTTGGATTCTAACCGGGGTGATCATGTGGTTTATTGTGCGTTCTTTTTTGACTTTGTCAGAAATCAGGCCGCAGTTTACGACAGGATTATATAAGTATGCCGATGATGGTTTTGGTCGCTTTACAGGCTTTTTTGTTAGTTGGGGTTATTGGATTTGCGAGTGTTTTGCCAACGTAACATATGCCGTATTATTAATGTCCACGTTAAACACTTTATGGCCGGGAACTTTTGGCAATGGCAATAATATTCCGTCCTTAATCTTAAATAGTTTAATTCTGTGGGGAATGAGTTTATTAATTCTCAATGGAATTAAAGGTGCTAGTTGGGTGGATATCACTGGTACCGTTGTAATGCTCTTATCAACTGCAATCTTCTTAATTACGATGATTGTCGTCTTTAATTGGCAGACTTTCACGACTAATATGTTTGCTAATCATGCTATTGCTAGTTTAGGAGATAAGAATCTTGGTTCTTTAGCTTCACAAGTCAAAAATACAATGATGACGACCTTATGGGTCTTTGGTGGGGTTGAAGGAGCAGTTGTTTTGTCTGATAAGGCCCGGAGTCAAAAAGATGTTCGGACAGCAACTAAATATGGTTTTTTAATTTGTTTAGTGCTATATGCGTTGGCCTCACTATTACCCCTCGGTTTAAAAAGTTATGGTCAAATTGCGGTAATGCATTCACCGTCTTCCGGAGAATTAATGAATCTCGTAGTTGGACCTTGGGGACGTTTGATTATCACGTTTGGGGTCATTTTAGCGGTCTTATCTAGTTGGTTAACTTGGACCTTACTGCTCTCGCAAATGCCGGCGGCGGCGGCTCAAGATCAGACTTTTCCACGGGCTTTTGCCAAAATTAATAAAAATAAAGTGCCTTCTTTTTCAGTAGTTGTTTCCACGATTGTCATGCAGATTATTATTATTGGCACGCATTTTGCGGGCAATGCGTTTAATACGATGCTAACGATTGTCGGCACCATGACTGTACCGCCGTATTTAATTTCGATGCTCTATCTATTTAAAGAAAGTAGCAGCGAAAAAACCTTTAATCCACAACATTTAACCACAACTTCTTCGCGCACGAAAGCCCATTACATCAGTCTCTTAGGAGCTTTAGGAACTATTTTTATGGGATACGCTGCGGGGATTGAATATACAACTTTGTCATTTATTATTTATGCGCTGGGAATTCCGGTCTTTATGTATGCACGCAAGCAATATGCCCCTCAAGCTGCAATTTTTACGAAATACGAAAAAATCTTTGCCGGGGTAATTATTTTAGTTGCTGTCTTGGGCTTAATCTTTGTGATGTCTAAACATTAAGTAGTTTAGTATTTGAAGACGATAATGGTAAAGGAGGGTGCGTTAATGAGTATGGATTTAGCCGATAATGAACAATTTGTTCGCAAATATTTACCAGAAATCAAAGTGAAAAAAGTGCTGCCGGCCTTAACTGCGGTTCCAGAAAAAATGACCAGTATTGCCCTGAATCAAGATGGGGAGTTGGAACAAGTAATATTTACCGCGGGCACGAAAGTTTATTACTATGATTTGAAGCAACCTCATTCCTTACAGGAACGGAGTCGAAATGAAGTTAAAAGTGCGCAATGTTTAAAGGGAGTACCGCATGGCAAAATTAAAATTGTGTTTGAAGATTTAGAACAATGGCAATTTAATGATTTAATTGCGGGGCGGGCCTTTGATTTAGTTCAGGCTATTTCACCGCAGGAAAATACGCAAGCGGCCTATGATAATACTATTCGGGGTGGTTTTCCGCAATTATTAGATGCGGATCATGGTCCGGAAGTGGATCGTTTACGCAATTATATGCAAAATGGCTATATTAGCCAATACGAGTATGAAGATAGTAATCCAGCTTTGCCTAAAGCTGGTAAATGAGTCGTTAATTAAAAGACATTAGTCATTCAACGAATAATTTGATAAAAATTGGCATGCAAAGAGACGATTGTTCAAAAGGCAAGTTTTATTTTGAGAAGTCGTCTTTTTTGGCGGGGAACTTGTAATTGGCCGTGCTAGTGTTATACTGTAATGGTACACAGGTGAAGGAGGATATTATGAAATTTAAAGATAATATTCCGATCTATTTACAAATTAAAGATCTAATCAATCGCCAAATTATCGCTGGTAAATACCGACTGGGTGATAAATTACCATCTGTTCGGGAACTATCTGTGAGTTTAGAAGTTAATATTAATACTATTCAAAAAGCATTAGGCGAATTAATTCAAGAAAAGATAGTAATTACGAAGCGGGGATTAGGTAATTTTGTAACGGAGAATCCGCAGATTATTGACCATTTACGGGATCAGATTATTGATCAAACACTGAGTGAAATGTATGAAGCATTGTCGCAAATGGGTTTAGATCAGGGAGAAATGTTCTATTATATTAAATTATATTTGGGTGAGAGGATGAATGACAATGACGACTAAACTATTACAAATTGCAGATTTAACTTACCGGAAAAACAATAAATTAATTTTAAATGATGTGAATTTGACTTTAGATACGGGGCACTTCATTGGTTTAGCAGGGGCTAATGGTGCTGGGAAAACCACGTTAATGCGTTTAATTGCTGGTGTAGCCAAACATTATAAAGGAAGAATTTTGTTCGAAGATGATGATAATGTGGTACAAAGAAAAGCGCATGTTAGCTATTCCGATGAACTACAAGGTTTTGCCCCACAAACCCCAATTAATAAAATTATGCAGTTTTACCAAAGTGTTTATCCAGACTTTGTGGTAGATCGTTACCAACAACTAGCTGACTTTTTAAATTTGGAAGGTAAACAAAAATTAGGTAACCTCTCCAAAGGTAATCGCGAACGTTTAACGATTGCGTTGACGCTGGCGCGCAAGGCCCAACTCTATTTATTAGATGAACCATTTAGTGGCATTGATGTGATGAGTCGAAAAAAAATTATTCAAGGCATGCTCAATTGGGTAGATGATTCGGCTTCTGTGTTGATTAGCAGTCATCATTTAGAAGAAATTAGTCAGATTTTAGATGAATTAGTAATCATTAAAGACCAAACAGTACTTACACATCGTTCGACCGAAGAAATTGTGGAACAAGAACACTGTTCGGTGGAAGAATATTTTGAAGGTCTATATGAAGAACAGGAGGACACACTGGATGACTAACTGGTGGTCATTGTTTCAAACCGTATTTCTAGAACAATTTAAAAAGTTGCGTACTATTATTTTATTCAATGCATTATTTTTGGTGATTTCCGTGGTGTTTATGTTGTTTTCTGGCAATCACTATTGGGCTGAAGAATTCTTCTTCAGTGTTCTGATTTGGGCCATGGTTTTTGCCGTAGTGCTACTGGTGCAAACCATCATCTTGACGCAAAATCAAATCAATAGCAATCGCTACCAGCTCATTCCTTTTTCTACGTGGAAAATTTACCTGACTCAAATTCTCGGGGTGGTTGTGAATTGGCTGATATTTTTGGTAATGCAAGTCTGTCTATTGATTATTGCCTTTGGCTTGGTCTTGTTAGAAATTTGGCAGCAAAATCGCACGCTTTATTATTTTATGCAGCATTTTCAAATTTTTGAACATGCTCATTGGTCAGTGTTCTTAGTAGTCGTCTTAATCTCCTTGGGTTGGTTAATCTTGAGTTTGTTGTTTGTCAATACCATTAATTTTACCAGCCGCATTTCTCTGGATTATTTACCATTACGGCAGTCTAAAGTAGTGACGGTGGTAGTTTATTTGGTCATTACATGGCTAGCTATCAAGTTTTTACAATTAATGTTTCGTTGGTTCAGGGCAATTGCGTTTAATTCCATGATGCATATGAGTAGTCTCGCTGGCAATACGCATGCCAATTATGTTTTATTGTTTGGGGCGATTATCTTGTTGTTACTGGTTAATGCTTGGTTAACGAACTATTTGGAGCCAAAAAAATAAACTATTTAAGGGGAAAGTTATGACTAATAGTTGGCAAGTCTTCAAAGTAGTCAGTCGAGAACAATTTAAAAAGGCTACTATGACATTAATTATTAATTTGTTGTTTGTTTTCGTGACTAGTTTAATTGTTTTATTTAATAAAGGCAGTGTGCATAATTTTAGTGATGCAGTAGCAATCAGTTTAATGTCATGGAGTTTTGTTTTCGGGATTGTTTATATTTGGCAGTTAGCGATGTTAATTCGGCGGCAAATGTATAGCAATCGCTATCAGTTATTACCGATTGCTACCTGGAAAACTTATATCGTGCAAGTGGTTACTATGGTAGGTAGTTGGTTATATTTCTTTGTTGTTCAAGCTGTCTTAATTGCTGTGAGTTTCATTATTAGTCAGCACCATTACGCAACTAGTAGTTCCCTTAGCCAGAATGATTGGCGTGTTATCTGGGGTGGGTTGGTGCTCATGCTGTTAGTAGTGGTGGTGGCGATTTTATTAATCAATTTTGTCGATTTGATTAGTCATGTTTTATTGAATTATTTGCCGGGTGGAACGTCTAAACTAGTTAAATGGATCATTTATTTAATCGTGATGGTTTTAACTATTAAACTAGCTACATTATTAATTCCATTGTTTACCAGGTTAATTGGTCCCCGTCAGTTCAATCTGAAAATTAGTGGTGGTTACTTTAGCGTTAATGCGGGTGCTAGTACGTCAATTTGGATCATTGCTGGGGGTATTTTACTGTTAAGTTTAGTCTTTTTGATTATTAATAGTTGGTTAGTGGAACATGTTGAAACGACTTATTAACTAACTAATCAGATTGATTAGGGGGATCAAGATTATGACTAAGTGGCGACAAGTTTTCAAAGTTTTAACGCGTCAACAAATTATTCAGACGACTAAGCTATTATTGATTAATTTATTAATGATTGTGTTTGCTAGTGCGGTTTCAATTGGTGCAGGTCCACATTCGGATTGGTCATTGGTAATCTTAGCCAATGTGATTATTTGGGAAGTTATCTTCGATATTATTTTAGTTATTTTGATGATTTTTAATTCTAAAAATCAAACTTTTACCAATCAATACCGGCTGTTACCAATTAAAGATTGGCAACTATATGCTGTTCAAATTTTGAATGTGTTGTTGAATTGGTTATACATGTTTTTAGTGGATATCATCTTATTAGGTATTAGTTGCTTTACCATTTTTCTGAAAGATCGAGTAAATTGGCCCAGTAAAAGTGACTTAATGTTAACCACAAAACAAATTGTTCAAGTTGGTGTAATGGTAATTTTAACTATTGCCATTATGCTAGTGTTTGCTGTATTAGTAGTACATTTAGTGAGCTTCATAGGAAAATTTATTACTGATTTTGTGCCCAATCAAAAGTGGATTAAATGGCTAATTTACTTAGCTGTTACGGTGATAACTATTTATTTGGTTTTGCGACTGTTTGACTTTTCAGATTGGTTAAGTTGGTTTGTTGGTTATCGTAGATTAAATGTTTCTACCATTTTAGGAACTTTTATGGTTAATGATGGATTGTTTATTGTTATTGATTTCCTTTTGTTTGAGGGTAATACAATTTTAATGTATAACTTAGAGACTAATCGGTAAAAATCTATGTGGCATTACATTATAATCTGCTACTTTAAGTAGCAAAATTTGTGCTAACGACATTCAATATTAATTACAAAGCTTTCAGTGTCTGAGCTGGGTAAGTGCTCAGCTTTTGTCGCAGTAGTTTGATTAGCGCTCCAAGCAGCAGAAGTCTGCGTTTAGCTACGAATAAGCCCTCAAGTTTATAAAGCAAAACTTAAGTCCTTATTCTATACTATACTCAACTTCTAAACGCTGTTTGTCGCAGTGCTTAAATAGCGCTCCAAAGGGCAAAAACTTGCGCCTAACTACGCCCAAGAACTAAAGTTAAGAATCAACTTTAGTTTTGGTTAGGTTAGTGCTCAGTTTCTAAGCGCCCTTTGTCGCAGTGTGTTTATTAGCGCTCCAAGTGCCAAAAGCCTGTGTCTAACTACGAATAACCAATCAAGTTAAAAACCGCCACTTAATTGGTTATCCTAGGTTAGTCCGCGGCTTTGAAGCGGCACTTGTCGCAGTATTAACTATGATTTTGTATCACTCTATGCTAGAATATTTCACTAAATGTTTAGCTATTAATAAAAAATTTGGGGATAGTTAAAGAATGACAAAACAAACAGCCAAGCAACAAGAACAAGCACATTTGAATGATGTTGTTCAAAAGATTCAACAGGCCGAACTAAAGTTAACGCACAGTATGGCCACCGCCAAAGCCGACATTAAAGAAATTGACCGGACTTTTGGGGATGATGTGCATATTGGCATGGGTGATGACGCTATTTCAATGGCGGGGGCATTATCGATTCATCAACAGCAACAGATGCTGGCCGAAAGAAATAATTCTTGGCAACGTTCGCACCAACAACTGGGGGTCTTACGAAAGCTGGAACAAAATCCTTATTTTGCACGCATTGATTTTCAAGAATTACCAGATGGTAAACCAGAGACCATCTATATTGGTTTAGGATCATTTACCGACCGCCATGATCACTTTTTAGTTTATGATTGGCGGGCGCCCATTTCTTCAATTTATTATGATGGTGATTTGGGGAAAATCACTTATCAAACACCGGACGGTGAGCAAGCAGTTGACGTGCAATTAAAGCGTCAATTTATTATCCAAGATGGACAGATTAAGACTTTATATGATACCGAAGAAACCATTGGTGATCAGATGTTACTGGAAGTTTTGGATGAAAAAGCCAGTACCAAAATGCGGGGCATTGTGACAACCATTCAACGCGAACAAAATCAAATTATTCGTGATACTACTTCGGACTTGCTGTTTGTGCAAGGTGCGGCTGGTTCGGGTAAAACGTCAGCTATTATGCAACGAATTGCCTTCTTACTTTATCGTTACCGTCGTAAATTGACTTCAGGTCAAGTCTTAATGTTTTCGCCTAATATGTTATTTAATGACTATATTAGCCAAGTCTTGCCCGAGATGGGCGAACAAAATATGGTGCAAATGACTTATTTGCAATATGTTGCGCGGCGCTTGCCACATTTACAATTACAAACTCTGTTTGAGCAGTTTGAACAAACAATTCATCAAGCTCAAGATGTGGTCACTGATTTGATGACCGATATCGAATTCTTTAAATTGGAAACCAACTATGCTCAGATTCTAGGCAGTGGCGGTGTTTATTTTCGAGATTTAAAATTTAAGAAACGGGTCTTGATTTCCAAAACCAAAATTGCCGAAATTTATTATGGCTTTGGTTCGCAATATAAGTTAATCAATCGCATTGATGGTACTAGACAACGACTCATGAAGATTTTGAATCAACGTTTGGGTCAAGAAATGCGCAAGAAATGGGTTCAAGAAACGATTGAGTCGTTGAGCCAAGAACAATTACGGGCTTTGTATGATTATCCTGACCAAGAATTTAAAAACAGTGATGCAGAACAAAAGTTTTTAGCCCGTAAGATTGTGACACAAGCCTTTAAACCTTTAGCACGCCAGATTCAGCATAACAATTTTGTCAACTTAACTGCGACGTATCAAAAATTTTTACAAACAGTACCGCAATTATTAGATTTACAACAGTGGCATATTACGCCTCAACAATGGCAACAGCATTTAACAGACTTTCGGCAAAATTTAAAGGCTAAAAGAATTACGATTACGGATATTTCACCGTACTTATATCTCTATGATTTGATTACGGGTTATCACGGGGACACAAGTATGAAGTTTGTCTTTATTGATGAGATTCAAGACTATACTCCATTTCAGTTAGCTTATTTAAAGTACAGCTTTCCTAGAGCTCGTTATACAATGTTGGGTGATTTGAACCAGTCGATTTTAGTCAAGGAACAAAACAATACTTTGCTCAAAGAAATTACGCAATTGTTTGATGCGTCTAAAACGCGGGTGGTCCAGTTGACACATTCTTATCGTTCTACGAAACAAATTACCGAGTTTACGAAGGCATTGTTAACGCAAGGTGAAAAAATCACACCGTTTAATCGGAAGGGTGACTTGCCGAACGTGAAGATTAATGCGGATGAACAACAGATGCTCAAAGCCGTTTTACATCAATTACAATTAAACCAACAAGATCAATATGTGACGGCTATTATCACACGTGATTTGGCCCAAGCGCAACAAGTTTATGATCAGCTAAAATCGATTGAAAAAATTACTTTAATTCGTTCAGAAAATCAGCGCTTAGCCGCTGGTAATATTGTGATTCCGGCCTACTTAGCGAAAGGTTTAGAATTTGATGCCGTCATTATGTGGAATACTAGTGCGGGACAATTCCAAGCTGACGAACGCCAATTAATTTATACAATTGCTTCGCGGGCAATGCATCGCCTCAGTATTTTGGCAGTTAAGCAACTGGAACCACTGGTAGCGCAAGTTCCGCAGCAGCTGTATGTACAAGAGTAAATCAATGTTACTTGACAACCATGTTAAACTATTGAAGTTTGGTTGATAAACCAATTGAATAGTAACTTGGGGGAAACAAAATGCGAATGTTATTGATGAGTCATGGACAAATGGCTCAGGCGACTTTAGCTAGTGCAGAAATGATTGTGGGAGAATTGCCGAATGCTTATGCAGTTGGTTTAAGTGCTGATCAAAGTGCGGCCGATTTTCAAAAAGCAGCGGAATATTTTTTGGAACAAAACTTGGAAGAAGAGACAGTGGCAGCCATTGACTTTTTAGGTGGAACGCCGTCAGATGTCGTTTTACGATTGATGGTGAAATATCCGCGCTTGCAGGTGGTTAGTGGGATTAATCTACCCATGGTAATTGAGTTTGCGAACCAATCTTTAACGGCGGGTCATTTAAGTAAAACAAAGTTACTAGCAGCCAGCAAGAATGGGATTGTTGATGTTAATGCTAAGTTAAGACGTTATAACTAAAATTGAAAATAATATAAATTCAGGAAAATGTTCGTTGTATACGAGCATTTTCTTTTTGTCTGAGCTGCTTTTTGGTTGATAAAAGTTGCCAATTAGTTGCCAAATAGCATAATTGCTAGTAAAGTTATTCTTGCTGTGTCTAAAACGTATTAGAATTAGAAGTAAAGGATGTTGTATTTTGAAAAAGAAAACATATTTTGGTTTAGCTATAGGAATTATTTTAATTGCGGCCAACTTACGCTTGCCGATTACGATGTTACCGCCAATCTTGCCGTGGTTACATAGTGCACTGGGTTTTGCAACTAGTTTAAGTGGGTTGTTGACGACGATTCCTCTGCTGATGTTTGCCTTATTATCACCAATGATTGCTAAATGGGGCATTCGTTTCGGCAATGCGCAAGTATTGTGGTGTACGTTACTGACATTAACGGTTGGGGGTTATTTACGGGTCATTCCGAGTACCTGGGTTTTATTAATTGGGACAGTTTTAGTCGGACTAGGTATTTCTGGCGGTAATGTTTTATTACCAGCAGTGATTCAAGAATATTTTCCCCAAAAAGCGACCTTATTAACCAGTTTATATACCTTTACGATGGGATTGGTGGCTTCGGCTGGCACAGGTTTAGCAGCACCTTTAGTTAAAAAGACTAATTTAGCGGCCACAATTGCATTAATGACGACTGTTAGTTTAATTGCTTTTGTGATTTGGTGGGTTGTGGTTCGCCAACTACCAAAAAAACAATCAGTGGCCAAACATGAAGCGGTTAAAGTACCATCAATTAAAAAATACCGCTTAACGTGGTTTATGACCTTTTTCTTTGGGACACAATCGTTGTTATATTATTCCATGTTAACTTGGTTGCCTGTTTTTTGGAGTCATAATGGTTTTTCAACCACACAAGCCGGATTATTAGCCACCGTTTATCAACTGTGTGGAATGCCAATGTCCTTAATAATTCCTGCTTTAGCTAGCAAAAAGCCGGGAATGTATGCGAGTGTAGCGATTGTTGGTGGTGGCTTTGCGATCGGAACCTTTGGCTTGTTACTAGTGCCACATAGTTTTATGGGCAATATGATTTTGGCAATTGTTGCCGGTTTAGCTTCGGGTTCTGCCTTTAGTTTGTGTATGGTCTTTTTCCAGCGGAAAACTAGTTCCGTTTATCAAACAGCAAAATTATCAGGAACTGCGCAATCAGTCGGTTATTTGTTAGCAGCAATTGGACCAACCCTAACGGGGGTAATTGAAGGGCAGCTTCATTCTTTTACGCCGATCTTCATTGCTTATAGCATTTTAGGCATTTTATTGTTGATCAGTGGTATTGTGATCACTCATCAAAAACCATTGCCGAATGAATAATTTAATTGAGGGTTAGCTAGTGTTTTGTCACTGTAGCGAGCCCTTTTTTAATAATCTTAATACACAAAAATAGCGAACTAGTCTTTAAGGCTAATTCGCTTTTTTTGGATGTTAAGTTAACTACTGAAAATTAAGCTTCAGTTTGAGTTTGTTGCTTTTCAATCACCTTGCCCATTCGGGTAACTAGTAATACTAAAGCAATCACAGCGCACATAATAGTTGCGGCAATGAATGATGCTTTACCAGCAGGGATTTTAATTGCGGCCCAGAGCATTGGTGCAATCACACCGGCAATTGAGGAAACTAGGGTGTTCATCGAAATAACAACTGGAAATTGCTTCTCGTCAGCTAAGATGGATAATTCGAATTGAATTGTCGCATTAACCATTACAATGCCCATGCCAGAAAACATATTACCGATAATGTGGCAAGCCGGATTATTAAAGAAGATGACAAATACATAGGATAAAGCAAAAGCTACAAAACCAAAGGCCATGGTATCCGACTTTGTCATCTTGCGAATATACTTCAATAAGAAGCCGGTCAAAATACCTCCGATATTACCAATAGCAGTGACCATGCCGACGTAAGTAGTGCCCCGACCTTGAGCGGCTAAGGCAATAGATTGATTAGACATAAAGATCATTAAAGCTAAAGAAGTAAAGAAAGTAATAATAATAATCAAATAAACATGCCAGTTTAAACCCTTAAGCAAACTCCAAAAGCTTTGCTTATTATCGTTATCATTTTGAGTAGCCACAATTTTAGTATCTTGAGGTACCATAAACCAAACCGCTATTAAGACGATTAAAGCTAACCAGTAAACCCAAAATAAATTGCGCCAATTAGAACCACCTAAATAGCCGCCTACGTAAGTAAAGACCATCATACCAATATTGTTAAAACCAACGGACCAACCCATGACGTTTGCCCGGTCTTCACCTTCAAAATGTTCCTGTAATAAAATAGGACTAACGTTACTGATTAGACCAGTTCCACAACCCAGTAGGACCATACAGGCGAGGATTAAATTCAAACTGCTAGAGTAGAATAATGGAACAATTCCACTAATTAAAACAAACAAAACGGCCATTAAACCAATATTTTTCCGTGTCATTTTATACGTTAACCAAGTAAAAGCTAATGTAGCGATTAATTGGCCTAACTGGGAAATGGAGCTAACCATTTGTACTTTGGAAATAGGTTCATTGGGGAATGATTTAGCAATGGCGGCAATAGCAGAGCCAATAACTGATCCAGTCATCAGCAGTAAGTTCATACTTAAGATACCAATCGCTAAAACTGTTTTCTTTCGATTCATATTAAATTCCTTTCTATTATGAGTTATGTACTACTCGTTAACTATCATAAAGGGTGTTAACCGCTTCCTCCATATGTAAAAGTGAGTAATTATGTGTTGATTTCTTAGATATTTTTAAAATAATTATCAATATATGAAACTATTGATGTCTAGAACCAATTATTTGTTAGTAAATAATTAATGCTATTTTTATTTTAAAAATTGCTAAATAAATGCAGTAGGGGATTTTTAAGTGCTTTTTAGTTTAAAAATAATTAAACTTTGTACATATAAAAAGTCTCCAAAATGAAAATCAATTTTGGAGACAGTTAAGATTTGCAATAGCTTAATTGTTGAAGAAACTTTTTTGATTGTGCTATTGAGCAAAATAATCTGGGACAGTAATGAAAGCACAAGAATGTGGCCTTAACGAAAGCTGCAAGTGTTGATTTTTCAGGGTAATTGTTTCTGTGGTTAATTTTGAAGCAGCTTGTAATGTCTGAACTTGTTGGTCATTGACGTATTCTGGTTTACCCATTTGCTCCCAAACTTGCTTGGCATTAGCGTGGTCAGTATCAATTCTTTGAATGGTGCAATCTTTATCTGGACCAGACAATTGAATGCTGATTTGTTCAGTCGCAATTGGTTGGTCAGGAACATTATGATTGTAAGCCAGTAATTGTAAGTCAGTTTGGTTTTGGACTGCTAATAATTCGGCAGTTGCATTAGAGTCCGCTGTGACAGCTAAACGTTTGGTTCCTAATTGATGAAAAATCTCAAAGATGCGATAAGCAGGTTTAGCAATACCGTTGGTAGTTTGCAAGCCAAAACCACCGTGAAAAAGTCCGGGCTTTTGGGATTGTTCTTCAAAAATATCCGAAAAAGTCCAAAAAGAATAACCAGCGACTAAGCCATCATTATCGGCTAAAGTTTTAGCAATCATTGCCGCCGCATAGGGTTCATCATGAATGGAATCACCTAGCATCGCTGAAACGTTCCATTCGGTATAGTACAACGGATAACCTTGAGCGTCTTGGTGGGCGATGCGCGTCATTTTTTGGAGAACACCGCGGCGATATTCGGTGATTTGACCGCCAGTTTGCTTGAAAAATTCGTCAATATCCATACCGCTTTGCCACAACGGATCATCCGTAGGGTAGTGGTGTGATGAAATAAAATCTAGTGGTACCTGATTTTCTTCACAAAAATGAACCATCTCTTTAATCCAAGCATTAAAGGATGTGGCTGGTCCGCCGACCTTTAATTTGGGATCAATGGCTTTCAGTGTTTTGGCAGTAATTTCGTATAGATGAAAATAATCGGCTTGTGTACCGGCAAAAAAGAGCGGCAAGTTGGGTTCATTCCAAACTTCAAAAAACCAAGATTCCACTTCGCTTTTGCCGTAGCGTTCTAGTAAATGATTGGTAAAGCGGTGAATTAATTCTTGCCATTGCGCATCTGAAGCCGGCATCGAATTATTACCACCATAGGCAAAAATAGTTTTACCACCAGAAGCTAAGCAACTGGGCATAAAGCCTAATTCTAAGAAGGGTTTCATGCCAATACTCAATAAAAAGTCAAAGATCTTGTCAATATTAGTAAAGTTGTAGGTTATGCCAAGCGATTGGCCTTGGAAATCAAAATTCTCGATACAAACACTCATCTCATCATCGAATAAGCCATGAAAACGAACGTATTTAAAGCCCAATTCCTGATGGGCTTTGGTTAATTGCGCCTGATAATCAGCACGTAACGCCGTATAAGCGTGGCAACTACCGACGCACACTTCCCAATAATGGGGGAAATCAGTAACTTGATCTGTTTGAATTTGAAAGTTAATCATGTTTTAAACCTCACTTGAATTAGTTGTTTAATTATTCGCAGCTTGTTTAGCTTGACTGATTTTTTCTACACGAGTACCAAACCGTGTAATTAGTAAGATCACAGCTACAACAATCGAAACGATCATGCCCGCAATGAAGGAGTTATAACCCGGTTTAATTTTTAATGCTGCTAGTAAAATTGGGACAATCATTCCAGCAATGGAGCCTAAGAGTGTGTTAATAGAAATGGCGATAGTAAATTGCTTTTGGTCAGCTAAAATCGACATTTCATAAGGAGCGGTGGCGTTAACTAAAACAATTCCCATGCCTGAGAAAGCATTACCAATAACATGCATTACTACATTAGATGAAAAAATGATACAAATAAATGACAAAGCAAAGGCAACAAATCCCCAAGCAATGGTATCATTGCGAGTCAATTTGCGAATATATTTGAGCGTGGCAGCAGTTAAAATACCACCAGCATTCCCCAAAGCAGTGACCCCAGCTACATAAGCAGTACCTTTACCTTGAGCAGCGAGGACAATTGACTGATTAGAAACAAAAGTCATCATAGCTAAAGATAACATGAAGTTAATAATATAAATGATGTAAACATAACCGTTTAAACTTTTTAATAAAGACCACAAGCCCGTTTTAGTTTGGGTTCCTGTTTTATCCTGCTTAGTATTGGCTAATTTGGTATCTTGTGGAATCAGGATAAATGCCAAAACAAAAACAATTAAGGCTAAGCCATAAACCCAGAATAAATTACGCCAGTTTAGTTTTCCTAAAAATCCACCTAAGAAAGTAAAGATCATCATTCCAGCGTTCGTGACACCTGATGCCCAGCCCATCACAGTAGCTCGAGTCTCACCTTCAAAATTTTCTTGTAGTAAAACGGGTACGAGGTTAGTAATGGTACCGGTACCAAAACCAACCAGGACCATGCAAGCTAAAATAATATTTAAATTACTACTGTAAATGGCCGGTAACATCCCAGCAATGGCTACAATTCCGACGGCTAAGAGGCCTAAATTTTTGCGCGTCATAATAAAAGCTAAGTAAGTAAAGATGGCGGTGGCAATGATTTGACCTAACTGAGGAATAGAACCAATCAATTGCACTTTGGAAACTGGTTCATGGGGAAACGAACGAGCAATCGCTGCAATTGCTGCACTGGCCGTGGTGCTGAGCATTAATAATAAATTCATGCTCAAAATCCCGACAGCCATGGAAATTTGTTTTTTATTCATAGCTATTCTCCTTTTTTGGTTACGCTTTCATCGATCGTCTTGAGTATATTACTGTTTTTAATTTTCAGACCATAGCGAAAAAGCAGGGCTTGTCTGTTCATTTCGTATATAAAAGTGCTTTGATTATTGCAGCAAAAAAAGACCAGAACACATTTAACTTGTTGTTCTAGTCTCTTCAAATTTTTTACTAAACGGCTTCGTTTTGATCTTAATTGTCCATTGCTGTAATGTTTTGAGCATTTGTGGCAATGACTTTTTGATAAAAGTAAAAACTATCTTTCGGGTAACGTTTTTGAGCTTTTTCACTATAATTATTGCGATCAACAAAAACTAAGCCGTAACGTTTATCAATACCATCATGAACGCTAATTAAATCCAGAAATGACCATGGATTAAAGGAAATAACATTGACGCCATCTTTAATGGCCTCGCGTAATTGGAAAATATGATCATGCAAGTAGTGCACACGCTTTTGATCATGAACATGACCATCAGTGGTTAAAGCTTCTTTTTGCGACCAACCACATTCGGTAATAATAATGGGAACATTAGGAAAGCGGTCATTGACTTTTTGTAAAGCATAACGTAAGCCTTGAGGATCACAGGAAAAATCCCACTCGGAATTGAGTAAACGTTCGTCTTGAACTTTTTCCACGCCAGAAATCACTCCGTCTAACATTTTGGGATTGGCTTGGTCGTTGAGCTTAAAAATACTAGTCGAATACCAATTTAATCCTAAAAAGTCAGCACGCCCATTAAGCAAGGTTTGCTCATCCTCGCGCTTGGTTTCTAATTGAAAATTATTATCTTGCAAGTAACGTAGATAATAGCTAGGTAATTGTCCACGGATAGCAATATCCATATCAATGTAGCCAATAAAGTCTTCTAATTGTTTACTTTTTAAAACATCACTTGAAGTATGATCGTAAGGCAGGGTGGTCATGTAAGAAACGGCGGGGCCAATTTTAGCATCGGGTAACATTTGGTGGCAAAGTTGGTAAACTTTCGCTTGCGCAATGAACATGTTGTAGTTAGATTGTTCACCTTTAAAGCGTAAATCTTGCGGGTTATCAGCTTTAATACCATTCATTGAAGGAACGTTAGCTAATAGCGATTGCTCATTGATTGTTAACCAGTAGTGCACCCGATCACCATATAATTTAAATAAAGTTTGAGCATAGCGATAAAAATCCGCGATACATTGGCGATTGGCCCAACCGTTATACTGCTCTACCAGTCCCTGCGGCAGATCAAAGTGGAACATTGTCACGATAGGTTCGATATGATTGTCAACGAGTAAATTAATTAGGCGATTATAAAAGTCTACACCCGCTTGATTATAATGTTCATCATTACCGTTAGGAAAAATTCGGGCCCAACTAATGGAAAAGCGGTAACTTTTTAACCCTAAGTCTGCCATTAATTGCACATCTTCTTCTAAGTGATGATAGTGATCAACCGAAACAGAGGTATCCAAATATTTACTTTGTTGCGCTCTTAAATCGGCGACCGTTAAGCCTTTGCCATCCAGTTGGCTAGCACCTTCAACTTGAAAAGCGGAGGTACTGGCGCCCCATAAAAAGTCATCTGGGAAATCTGTGGGTAATTGTTTCATCGTATTAAAGTTATTCTCCTTTATTAATTGCGGTTTGTTGTTCTTCTTTTACAGCTTGTTGATCTAAAATTTTAAAGAATGGCAAGTAAATCAAAGCCATTAAAGCAAAGTTAATGAGCCAAATAACAATTCCTTGCCAGCCCATAATTAAGAAGTCAGCAATGACTTTGGGCATGGTCCAAGGCATACCCAGACTTAAGGTTGGATTATACATCGAAATAAAACCAATTTTGACTGCACCGATGGCCACTAATCCGGACACCAATGATGATAAGACAAAGGGAATGAATAATAAGGCATTAAGAACGATTGGTAAACCAAAGACGATTGGCTCATTAATATTAAATAAATTAGGAATTGAGGAAACTTTAAAGAATTCTTTATAACGTTTCGATTTGCCAAAGATTAAGCCAATCAGCACCAAACTTAAGGTCGCACCAGCGGCATCATTATTGGAAAAAGAAAAGGCAACTAAATTTTGCAAATACGGAATGGTTTTACCTTGCTGAAAAGCGGGAGCGCTAGCAACCATCATCGAAATAACAATTGGCATTAAAACAGATTGAATAGCAGCTGGATGCACACCAAAGAAAAAGAGTAAGTTGGACAAGGTGATTACTAAGATAATTGTCCAAGCAGAACCACCCACATGCAATAACGGTGTCGTAATCAATTGGTTGACGAAATGGAAGACATCTTTATATGGAGTATAACTAAAGATAGCACCCACAATAAAGACAATCGTGAAAATAATAATTCCGATAATTAAGGGCTCAATTGAGGTACTAACCATACTAGGCACGGAATCGGGTAATTTGATTTTTAGTTTTTGAACTTTGTTCAAGCGGACATAAAGCATACTAATTAAAATAGCTAAAATAATAGCTACGATAATTCCTTGACTACCCATGTACTGCATTTCAAAAGCGTTAATAGCTTTTTTACCATGACCGACAGTTTGTGGTGCTAACACAAAAAAGCTCGATAAACTAAACAGACCGGCGATTACACCATTCGATTTGCTTTTTTGAGCATAACTGTAAGCAATACAAAAAACGATAAAAACGGCCAAGATGTTCATCGAACCGTTAACGACAGCGTTCATTGGTTGAGTAATTCTTAAAGAATTAAACCAATTACTAACACTTTTAATCGGAAAACTAGCTAAGATGGAAAAGACAGAAGCACCAATGGTAATTGGTAAAGTCATGACCATACCAGCTGAAATACTTTGTAAAATCTTACTTTGACCAATTTTATTAGAAACGGGCACCAAAGTTTTTTGCAGAAGTTCTTGGAACTTATTCATTGACTTACTCCTCACACTTAATTTGAATTCGATTTCATAAATTAAGTATAGTTGGAATAAGTGCTGAATGACTAGATTGAAAAAAGTGAGCTTTTGTGTTGATTTCATAGATTTTTAATTTAGGAATCAAGTGCGTAGTCAGACATCTTATTAAGGCTACAGTAAATGCTCAATTCAATCTTGAAGGTAAAACAATGTCTGAGTTAGTGCGCAAGAACCAAGCTCGTTTGGTAGTGTCACTACCAAGTGGATGGGCATTGGTCTATGTTAAAGCATTATTAATCGTGTACGTTAATGTTGCGTGGTAAGCGCCACCTTGAATTTGATTATTCAAACCGCGTGGGGGGACTTGTAACTTAATTTGTGAGTTGCCAGCTGGATCGAAGTAGTAAATAGTGTTGAGATCATTTAAAACAGTAGCATTGGAATTGTAGAGTAAAGTCTCGGAATCATTGGGACTGAGAGTAGTCGATTGTCCAGAATTTTGCTCTTGAAAAAGCAGTTGTGCTTGTTGTAAACCGACTTGCCCCTTTTTGGTAAAGTTTGAGAGACGTGCTGTGACTTGATAAGGTACAAAGTAATGATTGAATTGGGGCTGGCTAGCTCTGGTATCTTTGATTTGTAATTCATTTTGTAAATTAGAGGTGTTGTTATTAATAAAAGTTTTCGCTTGTTGTTCAGGAATTGGCGTTTTGTCATTGCCAAATTGAATTTGTGGTAAATTTTGAAAACTTAAAAAGCGTAACTGATTAACCAGCCCAAGCTTTTGCGTTTGACTAGTTTTGGTCAGGTTAATGGGGTGAGACAATAAATATTGTTGCCCATTAATAGTTACGGGATCGCCTTCAGAAAGATCGCTAGCGCTAGTAGGGTCCAGGCCTTGAAAACCGCTAGCCTGGGTATTAAGACCGATTTGCACAGTGGCGTTAACTTGCAATTCGTTTAAAAAGTCATGTTCCCCACTGGGGCTAGTCACTGAAGTGATCGGTACATAAGAGCCATCATTTTTTTTATAGAAAACAGTCACTTGTTGGTCATTATTAACGGTTTCGTCACTATCAAAAATACCGTTATAGTTCTGGTCATTCCAAATTTGGTAACTAAAGTCGGGACATTTAGTGATTAAATCAGCAACTTGTTGGGTGCTTGTCGTGGAGTAATTATTGGCCCGATCGACAGCAATAACGTGTAGATATTGCTTGGAAAAGCGACTAGCACTAGCGGTAGGATCGCTCACGCCAATGAAGTTGTCATTATCAGAACCATCAATGATTCCCTGAGTATTTTTATGAGGCGTAATCGTCGTGTCAGGATTGTCATCTAATTGGTAAATATAACCCTTAATATCACTTTTGACTGGTTGTTGGATAGTGTTGGAGTATTGCGTGGTATTACCAGCATTGCCTTTGACTCGATAATAGTAGTTGGTGGCATTATCTAAACTGTGAACATTAACGCTAACTTGATCTTGATTAGTCGTAGCCGTGACATGATCTAAAGTGGGGCATCAGGGGCGGCAGTATCTTTGACGGTTCGATCTTCACCAGTCGTGCCAGTATTGAGAGTGCTGGTATAGTACATTAAATTGGCATTGATCATTGCTTCTTCGATTGTACAAGCGTTAGTGACGTGACCTGTTTGAATCATGGCATAGTTGTTTTTGATGATTAAATACCAATTATTGTCAGCCGTAGCATTGGTGGCAGTAAAACTTTTCTGACCAGACTGGTCAATATAATGTTCGTCGGTAGTATTGTATTTGGTTTGCCCCAAAATATGATAATGAGGATCTTTATCAGTGAGTGGTAAGAAGTCCATCCATTTTTGGGAGCCGCCATTGTAAAGATAAAATTGATTAGAAGTGTGGGAAGATTGAATCGTAAATTTATTAGATGGATTATAATTCAAGAGATTATTTGGGTATTGGGCTAAGGATTCGTTCATAAAAGCTGGGGTCAATTCGACAGTAGTAGAAGCCCAAGCGATCATCACCTTGGGAAGTGAGATCACGAGTGCCGAAGATCTTTAAGCCAAGTTTGGGAGCAAAAGTATCGTAAACTGGACGACTGTCTCTTAAGGTATCATGACCGAAGACAACACCGCGTCCTGTATCGCCAAAATCATTGATTAAATCTTTAACCTGATTAGTAATATCGACATTCCAACCGCCATCGGCAGAACCAAAATAAAGTTCGTCGTAATTATAATTACCGGAACTATCTTTAAACAAATACTGCGTAGGATTGGCCGCAAAATCGGCTGCCGAAACGGGTGTGACTTTGATTAAGCCTTGGGAGACAGTCTGAATTTGCTGCGTTTGCGGATTAGTGTACTTGATCTGTAACCAATTCTGGAGGTGATTGCCGTTAGTGGGATAAATATTTAAAACATTAATGGTCTTGCCATAATTACTGGCCACGTTTTGCCATGAGGTGAGATTGGACGGATCGGTACTCCGTTGCACATTATAACCACCTGATAAATTAGCTAGCTGTTCCCAATTTAAGCTAACATAAGCAGCTTGGTCAAAATTTTGTTGACTATGCAAGTTAAAACCTGTTGTCCCATCGGCATAATTAATTCCAGGCAAACTACTGGTGTCTTTTAATAAATTGGTGTTAGTGAGGAGATTATTTGTCGTAATGTTTGATTGTTTGGACCAGTGTGGACTGGTCATAAAAGTGGCATTGCTGTTATTAGTCAATGAATTTGAGAGGCTACTAGCTTTTACGGGGGTGACCAGTCCGGAGAAAGTGAGTAGCGACAAACAGATAGAAATAATGATAATCAAGTTCAACGGTTGTAGATACTTTTTCAACATTGGCTATCTCCAATCTGATAATTCAATCAAATCTTATTTAAAAATATTATGAAATTAGATACTGAAATCACAACAACAATTACCACAATTATAATCCCAATTTAATAGATGTAAATTGACGTGATTATTTGTTATTTAATTATGAAATTCATTAAGAGCAATTTGAATAATTCGATGAACGCCAATTATCCCGACGTTAATTCATGATGGCATTTCAAAATCAAAAGAATGATAATTTTTGTGTATCCGCTATCATTTTACTGATTATTACGCCGGTATTCGGCAGGAGAAACGCCGATAATTTTTTTAAAAACTTTATAAAAGTATGAAGGATTTTCATATCCAACTTCACTGGCAATTGTTTCAATGGGGGCTTTGGTATAGATTAAGTATTCCCCTGCAGTATTGACGCGTTGGAGATGAACCAATTGAATAAAAGATTGCCCCGTTTGTTTCTTTAAATAAGTAGAAAGATAGTTGGGATTGAAGCCAAAATCTTTGGCCATTTGGGTCAGGGTAATGGTGCGGTAGTTATTCTCAATATAAAGTAATAGTGACAACAGATTGATTTGCGAATCTTTGACTTTATGAGTGTGGGCTTTAGCGTGATAGGCTTGGCGAATGAGGCGAGAAAATAGCGTTAAAATATCAAAGCGAATGATTTGGTGGGATTGAATGTCGTAATTGTAATATTCGTCAATAATGTCATAAATATTATTGACAATTTTCGGTTGATGTTCTACTTGAAACCAAACATAACGGCCTGCACTATAATTTTCGTTGGATAGGAGGGTGAATAACAGGTTTGAGATATTGGAGTTGGTACCATTACGGTGTAAAAAGTTGAGGTCGTTGAGGGAAAAGGCCGAACTTTTGAGTGCTAGATTAACGACAATATCATTTGGACCGATAGGTTCAACTTTGTGAGGCGTGTGATTACCAATGAATAAAACATCTTCACTATTTAACTGAACAGTTTGCTTATCCAAATGTACGGTGCAATTGCCTACTAAGGGAATCATAATTTCAATGTAATTATGTAAATGGTAGGGAATAAAAGAATTGACTGGTTGCACGGAGATCGTAATCGCATTGAGATTTAAAACGAGATCATCAGAGTAAGTTTCAAAAAACTCATAGGTTGGCTCATCAGTGATTTGACCAGCACGTTTCAATGTATTCCCTTGTTGTGCAAAAGTGGCAGAAACATCTTGCCAATCACGGGGCTGATTTTTGGAGCGCAAAATTTTTAATAGTTTTTGTTTCACAATAATTCCCTCCACACTGGTTTTTACTTTAATCATAAACTATTTAAAGTAGAAAATAACTTTTTTCTGAAGCTTATCTAGGAAATAAACAGAAGATTTATACTGTTTAACCATAGTTGGATGAAATTTTCTTCGTTACAATAAAATCGTTATATGATTAGAACCTAATGGAGGTTGATGAAATGGTTGATTTAACAGCAAAGCCTTATAACTTAACACAAGAACAAATTACTTATGTTCAACAAAAATTACAAGCAATGAATACTCAAGAGAAAATCGGACAGTTATTCTTTGTTATTGGTCCCGATGAACAAACAACAGATCTCAAAGAATTTATGCACAAGTATCAACCTGGTGGGGTAATGTACCGGCCAGATCAAGCAGAAAAAATTAAGCGGGAATTAGAAACGGCGCAAACTAATAGTAAAATTCCGTTATTGACAGCTGCTAATTTGGAGTCTGGTGGTAATGGTATTGTCAATGAAGGCACTTGGTTTGGAACACCACTGCAAGTAGCCGCTAGTGACAATCCCGAAAATGCGTACCAATTAGGTAATGTTGCCGGTAGTGAAGCACATCAAGTCGGAAACAATATGTCCTTTGCGCCAATTGTAGATATTGATAATAACTTTCGGAACCCAATTATGAATACGCGGACTTTTGGGAGCGATAAACATCGGGTGATTAAGATGGCCCAAGCTCAAGTTAAGGGCTTAAAAGATGCTCATGTGATTCCGGTGATTAAACATTTCCCTGGTGATGGCGTGGATGAACGCGACCAACATTTAGTTAGTTCAGTGAATTCCTTGTCTAAAGATGATTGGATGAATTCTTACGGGCAAATTTACCATCAATTAATTAATGATGGTGCTCCTGCAGTCATGATTGCGCATATTATGCAACCGGCTTGGGAACGGGCCTTAGAACCTGGAATTAGTGACCAAGACTTACGGCCAGCTTCGAGCTCCAAGTTGTTGATCGATGGTTTGTTACGGAATGTTCTTCAATTTAATGGCTTAACCATCACTGATGCAACACCGATGATTGGTTACAATGCTGCCATGGCGCGCAAAGATTTATTACCAGCGACGATTAATGCTGGGATTGATATGATTTTGTTTAATAAGAATATTGATGAAGACTATGCATATATTACACAAGCAGTAGCCGATAATGTGATTACACAAGCACGTTTGGATGAAGCGGTGACCCGAATTTTGGCAACTAAATTAGCGCAAGGCATTATGGACACTAACGGTCAATTTTGTGATGCAGTACCCGCCAAGTTAGATTTGCAACTAGAACAGCATCATCAAGCAACCAAAAAATTAGCTGATCAATCAGTCACTTTGGTCAAAGATCGTGACCAATTATTACCAATGACGCCGCAAAAATATCCTCGGGTCCGCTTAGTGGTTTTAGGTGATAGCGATGATGGCGGCTTTAAAGAAGGCGGCAGTGTTACTGATAGCATTATGAAACAATTACAAGAGCGGGGCTTTGAAGTCACTTTATTTGATCAAGCACACTTAGACTTTCATGAAGTTTTTGAAGAAGGGGTTGCTGATTTACAGCAAAAATTTGATTTGGCTTTATATGTAGCGAATATTGAAACTGCCAGCAATCAGACAACTACACGGATTGATTGGGTTCATTTGATGGCCGCTGATGCTCCGTGGTTCATGAAGGCTATTCCCACAATTTTTGTGTCTACTGCTAATCCGTATCATTTATTTGATATTCCGAATGTCTCAACTTTTGTGAATGCTTATACTGGCAATGCTGAAACCATCCAGGCAGTTTTTGATAAATTAACAGGTCAAAGTGAATTCAAGGGCATTAATCCTGTCGATCCATTTTGTGGCGACTTTACTACAAGATTGTAATAAATTGCTTGTAACAGCTTGATAAATACGTTCTAAAGAGCAAAAGTCTCTGTCTAACTACGCCAAATTAAAAGTCAAATTCAGACTTTTGAATTTGTCTAGGTTAGCTTTAGCCTTTTACCCGCTCTTTTTCGCAGCTTAAGTTAGGAGGATGACCAGAATGGAAATTACGAATATCTTAATTAATCATATGCAACAACCACTCGGCTTTGATTTGAGTGATTTACGAATTGAATTTCAATTACAAAACGTTGCTACTCAACAACCGGTGCAAAAAAAATTAACTATTACCACATCTAAACAACAGCCCGTTTATGAAAGTGACTGGCAAGAATTTAGTGATAATTACTTTACAGTTCAACAAGCTTTAACCCCCCGCACCCGTTATGATGTCACTATTGAGGTGCAAGCAGGCACGCAGACTGCCAGAGCAACTAGTTGGTTTGAAACGGGCAAAATGACGGAAGCCTTTAGCGCTGCTTGGATTGGTAATCAAAATGCTGATTTACAAAATACTTTATTGAAAAAACAAGTTGCCATTGAGAAGCCGTTAAAACAAGCGCGCTTATATATTAGTGGTTTAGGATTATATGAAACCTATATTGATGACCAAAAAGTTGGTAATGAATATTTAACACCGGGTGTGACAGCGTATGATCAGTTGGTGCAAGTGCAAACTTACGATGTAACTAAAGAACTGACAACGGGGCAGCATGAGTTACTCATCTCGTTGGCTGATGGTTGGTATAAAGGTAACTTTGGCTTTGATGGTGGTCAAGATTGTATTTACGGTGATCGTCAAATGGCGATTGCGGAATATCATTTAGATTATGCTGATGGCACTCACGCAGTAATTAAGACAGACGCAGATTGGCAAACGACTGCCGGTAAGGTAATTAAATCGGCCATTTATTACGGTGAAGATTATGACGCTACTAAAGAAGTGACTGATTGGCAACCAGCAGTGGTCATTGACCATTCGAAGGCTATTTTAGCAGATCGCTTGAGTTTACCAATTACCGTCCACCAACAATTAACGCCACAATTAATTCAAACGCCAGCTGGTGAGCAAGTGCTAGACTTCCAACAAAATCAGGCTGGCTGGTTAGAATTTTATAATCGTGAGCCAAAAGGTACCAAGATCACCTTTGAAATGGGTGAAATTTTACAAAATGGCAACTTTTATCGCGATAATCTGCGCGAAGCCCGAGCTAGTTTTACCTATGTTTCGGATGGAACGACTGGTTGGGTGCGGCCCCACTTTACGTATTTTGGTTACCGTTATGTGCGTGTTAGCGGCAATACCCAACCGTTACAAATGACCGATTATCAAGCTGATGTTTTGTATTCCGATATGCAAGATACCGGCTCCATTACGACGAATAATCAACTAGTTAACCGCTTGTTCCAAAATATTATTTGGAGTCAACGCAGTAACTTCATCGACGTCCCGACGGATTGCCCACAGCGTGATGAACGGTTGGGCTGGAGTGGCGACGGTGAAATTTTCTCCGAAACCGCAGCCTTTAATATGAATGTCTTTGCTTTCTTTAAGAAATATGCGAAAGATATGGCAATTGAACAACAACAGCGCGGTGGTATGTTACCAATGTATGCGCCAGCTATGGGTCAAGGTGACGGCGGCGCGGCTGCTTGGGCTGATGCAGCCACGATTATTCCGTGGAATATGTATCAAGCTTACGGTGATCCAGCTATTTTGCAGCAAAACTATTCGGATATGAAATCTTGGGTTGATTGGATTAGCGCACAGACCACGACGCCCAACTTGTGGACAGGAACGTTCCAATTTGGTGATTGGTTAGCTTTAGATGGAGAAAATCCAGCTAAGCCAACTGGTAAAACTGATGAAGATTTTATTGCTTCTGTTTATTACTACTATTCCGCTACGATTATGGCACAAACTGCTCAATTGTTGGATCAGTCAGCCGATGCCCAAAAATATGGGGATTTGGCTAGCCAAATTAAACAAGCTATTCAACAAGAATATATTACGGCTACTGGCCGCGTGGCGATTAATTCACAAACGGCCTACGCCTTGGCACTATTCTTTGATTTAATTACGCCGCAACAAAAAGCACACGTGGTGGATGATTTAGTGCAACGTTTGAAATTAGATCATAATCATTTAACAACGGGCTTTGTCGGAACACCTTATCTGTGCCAAGCTTTATCGGCTAACGGTCAACATAAATTGGCTACGGAAATTTTCTTAAATGAAGACTTCCCAAGTTGGTTATACGCGGTCAATTTAGGGGCGACAACAGTTTGGGAACGTTGGAATTCGGTCCAAGAAGATGGCTCAATGAATCCGCAAGGGATGAATTCTTTGAATCATTACAGTATTGGTGCCATTATGCAGTGGGCTTATAAATATTTATTAGGCTTGACAGAGCATACACCAGGATTTAAAGAATTTACTTTTGCGCCACAATTTGATTACCGTTTAACTGATGTGCAAGGTCATTTCCAAAGTTCTTACGGTGAAATTAAAGTGCATAATCAAGTGGAAACTGACGCACAGCATACAATTAAGATTCAATTAACGATTCCATTTGGCGTTAGCGTTCAAGTACGTTTGCCCAGAGCTGAACAACAAACTGTTCAAGTTAATGACCAGCAATTTACTGGTGGCAATTTTGAATTGCCAGCGGGCACTTATCAAATCAGTTATCAACCCACGACAGATTATGTAGAACGTTATCAAGCCCAGACGACGATTAAAGCAATCATGGCTGATTCCGAATTAGTAGAGCAAATTGCCCAAATTGATCCGGTGCTTGACTACTTTAAGCAAAATCCCAATGAAGTTAACGGTGGTATGGGCGATATGAACTTAACTGAAGTCAGTGTCACCTTCCCATTTATTAATATTTCAACTGATCATTTACAACAAGTTAACCAATTATTAGCGCAAACACCAATTTTAAGTGAACGAAAGCAGGGTAAAAAATGATTCAAGGAGCATTATTTGATTTAGACGGCGTGATCGCTGATACATCAGTTTATCATTTTCAATCTTGGCGGCAATTAATTGCCAATCATTTTCAAAAAGAATTGCCAGATCAATTAGAGCAACAAACCAAGGGGGTTAGTCGGGCTGATTCATTAACCGCTATCTTGAATTATTTGCAGATTGAAGTTCCAGAAACGGAGTTTCAAGCAATGATGGCGGAAAAAAATGATTTATATTTAAAATCATTGCAACAATTGCAACCTAGTGATACGTTACCTGGTATCGTGGCTTTTTTAAAGCAGTTGCAAAAACATCACGTTAAGATTGCTCTAGCTTCGGCTAGTCGCAATGCACCAGTGATTTTAGATAAACTGCAATTAACTGATTATTTTGCTGCAATTGCTGATCCTGCAAAAGTGCAAGCTGGTAAACCAGCACCAGACATTTTTTTAGCAGCAGCGGCAGGAATTAATGAAGATCCCCAGAATTGCATCGGGATTGAAGATTCTATTGCAGGAATTCAGGCCATCAATGCGGCGGGGGCTTTTTCGGTCGGTATTGGTGATGCTCAAGAATTAGGAGCAGCCAAATTGTTATTACCAACAACTGCTCAATTAGATTTAGCAACGATTGAACAGCATATGTCGGCTTAATGACTTCAATGAAGAGGTTGGGACAATTTAGTGAATGTTTGCTAATAACTTTGTCGCAATCTCTTTTGCTTTTACATAATAGATACTGAAGTATTAGAACAATAAGCTATAATATAGCAGAGAAATTATTGGGTAAAAGTAATGATTTTTCTGCAGGTTAGTTAGATTTTTTGAAAAGTAATATTCATTCGCTTTCTATATAAAAGGAGAATATCTTTGGATTATTTGAATAAGTTATCTATGGAAAATTAACCTCAATTTTTAGCTATGTTGGCAGCATTTCCTGATATACTACGAAAACACATCAAAGATTAAAAATAATTTATTTTTTTAATTTAATAATTCGCCATTAGTACCGCATTGCAACTCTTGTTCGTGAAAGTTATTAAACTAAAACGCTGATAAATTAAAAAACACTTTGCATTTTGGTACGTAGTTCGTTAAAATGTGGTAATTATTGTCGGATTGATGAATTACTGATCAAACTTTATGCATATGAAGAATTTAAATTTCAAAGCAAGTTGTAAGAGTCAATTAATTAATTTTTAATTTGGAGGAGTGTTATGGCAAAAAAGCAGCAGGAACCACAGTTAAATAAATCATTATCACCCAATCAAATGCAGATGATTGCTCTAGGTGGAACTATTGGTGTAGGTCTATTTATGGGTTCAGCTTCCACCATCAAGTGGACGGGACCGTCGGTGATGTTAGCCTATGCGTTGGCTGGCGGTATCTTGTACTTAGTGATGCGTGCTTTAGGCGAAATGTTATATATTAATCCGGTAACGGGTTCTTTTGCGGATTTTGCAACGGAATACGTCCATCCTTTGGCTGGCTATTTAGCAGCGTGGAGTAATATTTTTGAATTTTTATTAGTAGGTATTAGTGAAACAATTGCGGTGGGGCAATATTTGCAATTTTGGTGGCCACATTTTCCTGGTTGGATTGCCGGGGTGATCGTAGTTGTCACATTGGCGTTGGCTAATCTGGCCTCAGTCAAAGCTTACGGCCAATTAGAGTCGTGGTTTGCCCTGGTCAAAGTATTGACGATTATTCTGATGATTATTTTAGGACTGTTGGTAATTATTTTTGGTTTAGGTAATCATGGTCATCCGGTAGGTATTAGTAATTTGTGGTCTCATGGCGGTTTCTTTACGGGCGGTTGGAAAGGGTTTTTCTTCTCCTTGTCCTTAGTCATTGCTTCTTATCAGGGAATTGAAATTGTGGGTATTACGGCCGGCGAAGCCCAAGATGCCCAAAAGAGTATTGTGAAATCCATTAAATCGTTGATTTTCCGAATTTTGATTTTTTACATCGGGGCAATTTTTGTCATTGTGGCGATTTATCCGTGGAATGAATTAGGAAAAATTGGGTCACCCTTTGTTCAAACTTTTGCGAAAGTCGGAATAACTTTTGCCGCAGAAATTATCAACTTTGTGGTTTTAACCGCAGCTTTATCAGGCTGCAACTCGGGTATTTTTAGTGCTAGTCGGATGATTTATACTTTGGCGGAGAACGGTAGCTTGCCAAAGACTTTGACTAAAGTTTCGAAGCATAAGGTTCCTTATTTGCCCGTAATTATCATGTCTGGTGGAATCTTAATTGGCTTATTGTTAAATGATTTTGTGCCCACAATGCTACATTTAAAAACCAATCCGTTTGTTTTAGTTTATGGTGCCAGTGTGTTACCAGGGATGATGCCGTGGTTCATTATCTTGATTAGTCATTTGCGTTTTCGCAAGCAGACCGACGCCAAGGTGTTGCAGGAACATCCATTTAAAATGCCAGGAGCACCAGTGACTAACTATATTGCGCTTTTTGGTTTATTAATTACGTTGGTCTTTATGTTTGTGAATCCAGAAACACAAATCTCCATTATCATTGGTGTAGGATTTGAAGTGTTGATGGTGGTTGTTTATTTGATTCAAAATCGTGGTTTACAACCGAAAACGTCTAAGCAATTAAATTAAATTTACAGTGCTGTTGATTAATTTCAGGAGCACTTTTTTTGTCCTGATATTAAACTGCGACAAAATAAAAATGCTCGTATGAACGAACATTTTTTTATGATGCTTGATGAATGATTTTTTGTTTACAAGCTCCATATTAAGCGTCTTGGGTTTTGAGTTTTGCAGTAGTTAAAGCCTGCTTTAAGATCGGTTGTAATAGATCAAATAATAAATCAAAGCCATCCTCATTAAAATGTAAACCATCAGCTTGCAAATATTGCTGCGGATTATTTTGTTGTTGCATGCTTTTTAACAGATTAATAAACGGAACTTGCAATTTGTTAGCAACGTGTTCTGCCGCCAAAGTAAATTGCAGTTGACGAGGCCAATTATGATTAAGATGATGGTGATAGTCAGTATACGGTGGCGATAAAAGAATTACTTTAGAAGTGCCGATGGTTTGAATTAAACTGGTTAGATTATTCGTGAAAAAGCCAGGTTTAATTTCATCATGAATAGAAACATCATTTACACCAAATCCCAAAATGACGATGGTCGGATCTAAAGCAACCAAATCGCGGTTGACATGAGTTAAGGCGTCAGTAGTTTTGTGTCCCGGAATAGAGAGATTAATAACCTCGTCTTCAGGAAAGGCTAGGGCGATGCGCTTGGTAAAGGTCTCGGTAACTTGATTGTGATATACTCCGCCGAGAATTTCGTCACCAAACAAAACAATTCTTTGCATAGCAAAACCTCTTTAGTTAAGTGTGATAGCGTTTAAAATTTTGATATAATAAGTGCTAAATATTAATTTAATCATATCATGAGTGAGGCAGTTAAATGCAAGATTTTATGAATTATAATGAATATTCACGACAACAATGGGCGCAATTTCACGGTGCTAATTTACAGACGGTTGATACAGCAGATCTCCAACGAATCCGTTCAGTTGACGATCATATTTCGTTGACAGATGTCCGGGAAGTTTATGAACCACTCCGACATTTGTTACATATCTATTTTAAAAATTATCAGCAGTTACTAATTAAAAAAGCTGACTTTCTAGGCAAGAAGCCGCATCCAACACCATTTATTATTGGAATTAGTGGCAGTGTGGCTGTTGGTAAAAGTACCACAGCACGGCTTTTAAAAATCATGTTAGAACGTGCTTACCCCCAATATAAGATTGCCCAGATGACCACGGACGGTTTCTTGTATCCCAACCAAGAATTAGAACGCCGGCAGATTTTAAGTGAAAAAGGATTTCCGTGGAGTTACGATAATGAAAAATTACTGCAGTTCCTAGAAGCGGTCAAAGCCAATCAAGGAACCGTTACTTATCCATTATATTCGCACGAAATTTATGATATTGTTCCCGGACAGCAAGGAAAATTAGAACAGCCGGATATTTTAATTTTAGAGGGGATTAATGTTTTACAATTACCACAAAATCAAAACTTATATGTAAGTGATTATTTTGACTTTTCTATCTATGTGGATGCAGATCCACAACTCATAGAGCAATGGTATTTGAAACGCTTTTTAGGTTTTTTACAAACGGAAAAACAAAATCCTAACCCGAACGATTATTATTATCGTTATTTAAGTCAACCCCAAGAACAAGTTTTGCAGCAAGCCCATCAAGTTTGGCAAGATGTGAATTATAAGAATTTGGTTGAATATATCGCACCTACGATGAACCGTGCCGATGTTATTTTGCACAAAACGAAACAACATTTAATTGATCGAATTTTTTTGCGGAAATATTAATTGCAGTTTTTGATCTAGCCGCTTCGGATGCTCAAAGCTTTCATTAACTACAAATAAAGTCCTTAAGTTTTTAACTTTAAACTTAAGGACTTTATTTAGGCTATACTCAACTTCTAAGCGCTGTTGGTCGCAGTGTATTTATTATCGTTCCAAAAACCAAAAGCTTGCGTTTAACTACACCTAAAAACTCAAGTCAAAGACCGACTTAAGCTTTTAGTTTAGGTTAGTCCTCGGCTTTTAACCGGCCCTTGTCGCAGTATTTTAATTAGCGCTCCCAGCAGCAGAAGTTTGCGTCTAGCTACGATAAAGTTCTCAAGTTTAAAAACCAAAACTTAAGTCCTTTATCTAGGCTATACTCAACTTCCAAGCGCTGCTGGTCGCAGTATTTGATATGTTTTGGGTTCTATCTTTTGTAAAATTTGTGGCAATTGATTGCGACAAAGTAAACTTAATTGGTGCATTGCTCTAGTAGCGATGGTATATAAAATGCCTTGATCGCCTAATGTGTGATAATTAGCATCACTAATGTCGTAAGCAATCACCGCATCGAATTCTAAGCCTTTGGCTAAATAAACTGGTAAAATTACTAAGTCTTGTGGGATTTTTAACGTTTCTTGTGAAAGTAGTTGATGCTTGAGTCCAATTTGTTCACTCAGTTGTTGGGCTTGTAGTTGGGTCTTCGTAATTAACGCGACTGTTTGGTACTGCTTGAGTAAAGCTTGTGCCTGTTGTTTAGCAACAGTGATTAACTGGTTGCTGATAATAATTGTTGGCAGTTGGCCGGATCGATTAAAAGCTTGAATTTGTGATCCGCTCGGAATCAATTGCTTAGCAAAATTAGTAATTGTAGCTGTGGAACGATAGCTTTGATTGAGGGTGATCAAACTGGTCTTCGAACTATTTAACAGTTGCGCAATCGTTTGAAAATGCTCACTCGGTAAGCCATCAGTTTGGTAAACATTTTGTTCAATGTCACCTACCAGTGTTAATTGAGCGTTAGGAAAAGCTTGGTGCAGGTACGCTAATTGCACATAAGAATAATCTTGAATTTCGTCCACAAATAAATATTGAATTTGATGATTTTGTCCACGACCAGTAATCAGATGCCGTAAATATAAAATGGCAGTGGCGTCGTCTAAGTGGAGCTGATGTCGTTCGAGACGATCATTAATTTCGGTAATCATTTCTTGCCAAGCTGCTGTGGTAATATCAGTTGGTTGAACTTGCTTGAGCAGCTTGATATAGGTCTGGACTTCATCAAAGAAATAGTCATTATAAATGGCATCATAAAGTGGTAAATAATATTGCTTTAATAAATAATTGCTGAGAGCTTGTTGCTGTTGTGCTAAATCGGCGTCTAATAAGTCTTGCTCCTGCAAAATTTGTTGATATTGTTCATCACTTAAATTATCCAAGCTTTCACTGACCCAATCAGCATTTTGCTGACTATACATTAAATGCTTGACTTGTTTAATTAAATGATTTTTAGTTTTTAAATATTTGTCACCAGCTAATAAATTTTTCGGCCAACTGGCAAAGATGTGACTAATGTCTTGAGCAGAAAAAATAATTTGGCCTTTAAAATATAAATTACTAAATACTGGCTGGGAAAGATAATCAGCGTAATGATCTAAAATTTTGACTAAGGCAGTACTTTCTTTAAATTGGCGAATTTTTTGATAGCTAATTGTTTGTTGCGCTTGGTCATTTTCAAAACGTTCAAATAAAGTTTCAACATGAAATCCTTGTAACCGTTGCGTCAAAAAGTCACTAAAAGTTACTTGGCGCATATTTTTTTCGCCCAGACTAGGCAATACTTCAGCAATATAATTGGAAAATAAACGATTGGGCGAAAACAGAATAATCTGATCGGCATCTAAATTTTGACGACTATGATATAACAAGTACGCAATACGTTGCATGATGGTTGAAGTTTTACCAGAGCCTGCCACGCCTTGAACAATTAAGATGTTGGATTTGGTGTCACGAATAATTTGATTTTGTTTGCGCTGAATAGTTGCGACAATATTTTGCATTTGCGCACTACTAGCTTGCCCAAGCACATTTTGTAAAATCTCGTCACCGATCGTTTCATTGGTATCAAACATATTTTTGATTTGGCCTGCTTGAATGGAAAACTGCCGTTTGCGCTTTAAATCAACAGTCTGTTGCCCTAAAGGCGTTTGATATTTAACTGGACCCAAAGTGCCGTTGTAATAAATGGCGGCAATCGGCGCCCGCCAATCATAGATTAAAAAGTCAGCATCTTGTTCATCATCTAACGAAGCAATGCCAATGTATAAGGAATCGTCATCCCCCTCTTCAGTAATATCAATGCGTCCAAAATAAGGTGAACCTTGTAAATTGTGCAAGTTGGTTTGCTTTTTTTGTAAAATTTCTTCATTACTGGTAGCACTGTTTAATAATTGTTTTTGTTGCTGCGTGGTGGCATAAGTTTCCATGATATCATCAGTTTCAATATAGTTGGCCCGAGTGTTAGCGCCATAATTGATTTCGACTCTTCGACGTTCTTTTTTAGCTTGCAATAATTTTTCTGAAGTGCTTTGTAATTGATCAGTAATTTGTTGTTCGACAAAATCTAAGTGTGCTTGTTCGTCAGCTTGTGAATTATTAGTAAATGACATGATTGATCCTTTCAGTAAATTATTAATTGGCACTAAAATTAATTATTAAGAAGTTCTTTGTTAATTGTGATAAAATAACACTTAAGATTGATCAACTAATATTCTAAAATGAATGATGGCTGATACAATTCAGTACTTTAATGTAGTTTCATTACAATCACGTTAACAGTTAATGGAACATCTAACAAGTATCTATTAAGCGCAAAGTATTATTTAATTGGGAAATTAGAAACTGACTGGTTGCTGAAAAGTTAGCCCTATTATTTAAGAAGTGGAACTTAATACTAGATTATTTTAAAGTAAGTGGTAGAAATTTATTTCTGCAAAACAGGTGGTACCGCGGTCATTCGTCCTATTGTTCAGTGAACAATAGGACTTTTTATTTGGAACGCAGTGTTTGATATAGCGCTCCCAGCAGCAGAAGTTTGCGTCTAGCTACGCTAAAGTTCTCAAGTTTAAAAACCAAAACTTAAGTCCTTTATCTAGGCTATACTCAACTTCCAAGCGCTACTGGTCGCAGTATATTATTTAATAAGGAGAAATTATTATGACAGGACATACAATTCTAACAGCAGATCGGCCAACCGGCAAATTACACATTGGGCATTATTTAGGTTCCTTGAAAAATCGGGTTCGTTTGCAAAACAGTGGTCAGTACCAAAGCTTTATAATGATTGCTGATATGCAGGCTTTAACTGATAATGCGCGTAATCCGGAAAAAATTCGAAACAGTTTGATTGAAGTAGCGTTGGATTATTTGGCAGTGGGAATTGATCCTAGTAAATCTACTATTTTTGTACAATCACAGATTCCCGCATTGAATGAATTAACCATGTATTATTTAGATTTAGTTTCTGTCGCCCGACTAAAACGTAATCCGACTGTCAAAACCGAGATTCAACAAAAAGGATTTGGTGAAAGTGTTCCGGCGGGCTTTTTGGCTTATCCAGTTAGTCAAGCTGCAGACATTACCGCCTTCAAAGCAGATACCGTTCCAGTTGGCGATGATCAAGAACCGATGTTAGAGCAAACTAGAGAAATTGTGCGGACCTTCAACTCAACTTATCAAGCTGCAGTTTTGGTGGAGCCACAAGGCTTGTTTCCGCCTAAGGGTCAGGGACGTTTACCCGGAATAGACGGCAATGCCAAAATGAGTAAATCATTGAATAACGCCATTTATTTGTCGGATTCTGAAGAAGATTTGCATAAAAAAGTAATGCGTATGTACACAGACCCAGATCATATTCATGTAGAAGATCCGGGGAAAATTGCTGGAAATATTGTCTTTCAATATTTAGATTTATTTGGTCAAGATACTGAAAAAATTGCGTCCCTAAAAGAGCAATACCAACATGGTGGTTTGGGTGATGTGAAAGTTAAACGGTATTTGGAAGAAGTTTTAAATGAAGTTTTAACACCAATTCGGAAGCGTCGAGCTGAATATGCGCAAGATTTAGGTGCGGTTTATCAGATTTTACAAACTGGTAGTCAAAAGGCCAATGAAGTTGCCCAACAAACTTTGCAAGAAGTGCGGCAAGCCATTGGGGTCAATTATTTTAATTAAGTTTGAGAAAAAGTGGGGCTTTCAGCACCGCTTTTTTTGTATTCGCAATTACCAATCTCATTTTAGGACACGATATATTTAAAAAAATATCTTGTAAATGCTTTCGGAGAAGATTAATATTAAGCTCAAAGAAAAATAATTAATGGATTAGACCAATCTTATTTTTAGAGCCATAGGCATGAGATTGGCTTTAATTATTAATTACTAATCTGAAAATCCTGGTTGAAGGAGGATGTCATGTTTTCACCAAGTCAAGTGCACCAGAGAATTTACCAGCAACAAACTGATTTTTTAACTGACTTGCAAAAATTGATGCAAATTCCGAGTGTTAAGTCGCAAGCTCAACCGCAGGCGCCATTTGGTCTGGGACCACGGCAAGTGTTACAAGAGATAGTTCAACTAGCTCAGCAATATGGCTTTACAGCTAAGGTGGTTAATAACGCAATGGCTTATGTCCAGTGGGGCTTGGATAATCAAAATTATCAAGCCATTGTGGGCCATTTAGATGTCGTAGCTGCGGGCAATGATTGGTCAAGTGAACCCTTTGCTGTCACGCAAGTGCAGCAAATGCTGTATGGCCGCGGTATTTTGGATAATAAAGGGCCCAGCTTTACATGTTTATATGGTATGAAAATTCTTAAAGATTTGGGTGTGAAACCGCATCACACGATTCGCTTGATTTTTGGTTCTGACGAAGAAAGTGGCAGTCAAGATATTGCACTATATTTACAGCAAGAGGCACCGCCGACTTTTGGTTTTACCCCGGATTGTAAATTTCCAGTAGTCTATGGTGAACGCGGGATTGTTAATTATCAAATCACGACGCCATTTGCGGGCGCTGAATTAGCCAACTTTTCGCAAATTAGTGGTGATCAAGCCAGTGATCATGTTCCGGATCAATTACAAGTACAAATCAATGGGCAAAACTATGCTGTTAAAGGACAAAGGTCACCGACTAATGCGCCGGAAATGGGGCAAAATGCGATTACTTATTTAGCAAAATTGCTTAATGAACAACAATTAGTAACAGGGCATTTAGCCCAATACTTTCACTGGTTAGAACGGAGTTTTCATGAGCAACACTATGGTGAAGGACTCAATTTAGCGTTACACGATGAAGCGAGTGGTAAGTTAATTCAAACGCCATACAGTTTACAAAAAGACCACCATAATTTGGTGTTAAAAGTCGCAATTCGCTACCCAGTTTCATTTACCGAGCAACAAGTAACTGCTGGCATGAAGCAAGCATTATTTTCTGGGAGTCAATTAACAATCATTCGCAGTTTGCCGAGCGTTTATCATGATCCGGACGATGCGAGAATTCAACAATTATCCCAAATTTATCAACAAGTGACGAACTTGGATGCTACGCCGGTAACGACAACGGGGGCAACTTATGCCCGTGTGATGCCCAACATTGTTGCTTTTGGCCCGTCATTTCCAGGCCAAAAAGGAATTGCACATAAACAAGATGAATGGATGAAATTAACGGATCTGTTAACCATTATGGAGATCTATACGCAAGCAATTTATACCATGACACGGTAAGAAAGGAAACAATCAATGACAAAATGGGGAACAATTGCCACGTGGCGCATGTCATATGAAGGCTTAGTTACAGCTAGTAAACTTTTGGCTGAAGATGAATCTGCTGGTGATGCTGTTGAAGCTTTGATCAAGGAGGTAGAAGGCTATCAATATTATAAATCTGTCGGATACGGTGGGTTACCGAACGCTTGTGGCGTTGTACAAATGGATGCCGCCTTTATGGATGGCACTACGTTAGCACAAGGCGCCGTGGCTGGGATTGAGGATGTTAAGCATCCCATTAGCGTGGCCAAAGCTTTAAGTCAGAATCACTACAATAGTTTTTTAGTCGGCACCGGCGCAACGCAATACGCCAAGCTGCACGGTTTTGAAACGACTAACATGTTGACAGCTCGCGCTAAAAAAATTTGGGAAAATAAAAAATTAGAATTGCAACAACAATCCTTAAATCCATACGATGGTCACGATACCGTAGGCGCCATTGCTTTAGATCAAATGCAAGCGCTGGCGGTCGGGACTTCTACGTCAGGTTTATTTATGAAACAACCAGGTCGTGTGGGCGATTCGCCGTTGTCCGGTTCTGGCTTTTATGCTGATAGTCAAATCGGGGCTGCAGCGGCTACCGGTTTAGGTGAAGATATTATGAAAGGTTGTTTGTCTTACGAAATTGTGCGGCGAATGGCCGCCGGTTTGACACCACAACAAGCCTGTGATCAAGCAGTTTATCCGTTTATCAGAGATTTAAAACAGAGATATGGTCAAGCGGGTGAATTTTCCTTGATTGCCATGAATCCTCAAGGCCAATGGGGAGTAGCTACGAATGTCGAGTTTACTTTTAGTGTGGCAACTGAACATAGTCAACCCCAAATTTTGATTGCTTATCCAGCGAAAGCTGATACGACCAAGATTCAACCGGTTAGTCAGCAATGGTTAGACGAATATGAGCAACGCATCAAAAAGCCAATTGATTAGTTGAGGGGTAGAAATGATTAAAGCAATTATTATTTTGGATCAAATTCAAGCCGGTTTAGGCGGCAAAGAAAAAGCTGATACGCCATATGGTGGCAAACGCTTAGCTATGGGGAGCGCGGCAGCGATTGAACAGGAATTAAAGGCCCAGTCGGGGACATTATTAGGAACTTTTTACTGTGGTACAGACTACTATCGCGTTCATGCCAGTGTAGTTCAAAGTAAATTTGCCAAGATGGCAGAAAAAATGGCCGCTAACTTGATTATTTTAGGGCCAACCTATGATTATCCTGAGTTTTCGCAAATGGCCTGTGAATTAGGCGCCTATCTTCAAAAAAATACGCAAATTGCGCCGATTGTGGCATTAGCGCAAGAAAAAAATACCGCATTAATTAATCAGTATCACGAAGAACTCACTTTAGTTAAAATGCCGAAAAAAGGCGGCGGCGGTGTGGATCAAGCCATTAGTGATTTAGTTAAAGGTGGAAATATTCTAGTTGATCAAGGTGATTTAACCAGTTTTAAAGCTGAGTATTGTTATTAACTAATTGATGAGGGGGATCAGTAATGCACAACAACAAGATGGAAAAAGTCTTAATGCCCATTGCGACTAAATTAGGCAACAATGTGGTGCTGAGATCTTTACGTGATGGATTCTTAATTATCATGCCATTGATTATTGTTACTTCAATTTTTCTGTTAATTGGTAACTTTCCAATTCCCGGTTGGAGTGAATTTTGGACGCATATTTTAGGTTCCAAATGGGACGATTGGTTTTCCGCAGTTTCCAACTCGGTCTTTAATTTCACAGGCATTTTATCATGCATGGGGATCGCTTATGCTTATGGTAAAAATCGCGGTTTACAAGCCATTCATTCGAGTGTCATTGCCATTATTTCTTTTCTAATTTTGACGCCTACAACGGTGAAGACGGGTAAGACAATGGTTAGTGCCGTGCAAACGATGTATTTGGGACCAAACGGTGTCTTCCTAGGAATTTTTATTGCGTTAATTAGTGTAGAAGTTTATCGTTTTGCTGTTAAACGTGGTTGGCGAATTAAAATGCCTGACGGTGTGCCACCAGCTGTGGGCCAATCATTCGATGCTTTAGTACCGAGTGCGTTAGTCATTTTGCTGTTCTTTTTGGTGCATATCATTTTTAGTTTGACCAGTTTTAATACAGCTTATAACTTTATTTATACATTGTTGCAGTTACCATTAAAACATGTTGGCAATTCGTTACCGTCGGTTTTGTTATATAACTTTTTGGCGAGCTTACTATGGTGCTTTGGGATTAATGGGCCAACGATCACTAACTCGGTTTGGCAACCCATCTTTTTCGTTTTAACACAGGATAATTTAACAGCATTTAAAAATCATGCCGCATTACCGCACATTTTTACGCAACCATTTATTGATATCTTTACGACTTATGGTGGCGGGGGCAGTACCTTGTCTTTATTAGTTATTATGTTGTTTATCTGTCGGTCTAAACGCATTAAAGAATTAGCTAAATTAGCGATTGTCCCGGGGATTTTTGGAATTAATGAACCGATAATCTTTGGTTTGCCAGTCGTTTTGAATCCAATTATTTCGATTCCCTTTATTGTTGTGCCGACATTAAATACCTTGATTTCTGGACTAGTGTTTATGGCTGGTTGGGTACCACGAACCAATGGCGTGCAGTTACCGTGGACGACGCCACCAATTATTTCTGGCTGGTTAGCAACCGGTAGTTGGAAGGGTTCAGTTTTACAAATTGTTGAAATCATTTTAGGAATTTTAATCTATTATCCGTTTATTAAAATGCTAGATAAGCAGTACTTGGCAGAAGAAAAGTCCGCACAATCAACGGATAGTGTAGATATTGATTTTAGTGAAGTTTAATCTCAGATTATCAATTTTCAGCTGCTAAGTATTCAACCAGTACGCTATGTGGTGCCGATCGCTTGGAAAAAATTTAAAGCTGAGTGGTGGATAAATAATTCGTTGCAATTATTTATCCACCACTTTTTGTCTAATAAAAAAGATTATAGATTTCTTAAGTCGGAGGCTATTTGGCCGTTAGATGTCGCAGCCCCAAATTGACAATTTTTCATTAATATTTAATTTATTTAAATATTTTCTCTTCACGATTAACTATTACACCGTTATAATGAGATTACTTTAAAGGAGAATAATATATTAGTTAGAGTTTGAATAGTCTTGTTGATGTTGAGTTAATTCAGAGATTACTTAAATCAAAGATAGATTATATTGAATGAACTGTTTGTCGTTTGAGTAAATCCGCTAAAACGGTATTTAAAGCAGGGTAGGTTTTTAATTTGAGGGGGCGACCGAAAATGAAGAAGACAAAGGTTTTGAGTGGGGCATTTTTAGCTGGGAGCTTATTGATTGCGTTAGGAACAACGAATCAACAGAATGTCCAAGCTAAAAATTATAGCTATAAAGTTATTACCGTAAAGAAAGCTCCATATGCGCAACTGTATGACAATGATATGGAGGCCATTCCCCAGGCCATTAATGATAAGTCTGATTGGCGCGTTGGTAAAACTAAGCAAGTTGACGGTACTTACTACTATCAAGTAGCCGATGATGAATGGGTTAATAGTAGCGATGTGAAACCAAACTTTGATAAAAATGGTAAAGTTAATAGTTCACGCGGTAACACTTCAGGTAAAAAGCCGACAGGTTACAGTTATAAAGTGCACCGTGTAATTAAAGGCAAGCATATCCATGGCAAAGTAGATTTTAAAGTGGAGGGTTACTAAAATGAAAAAATCAAAAGTTTTGAGTGGGTTATTAATTGCTGGGGATTAATTATTTCGTTAGTAACAACGAATCAACAAAATGTTCAAGCTAAAGATTATAGCTATAAAGTGATTACCGTCAAGAAAGATCCATACGCACAATTGTATGACAATAACATGCAATCAATTCCACGGGTCATCATGAATAAGTCTGATTGGCGTGTTGGTAAAACTAAACAAGTTAATGGTACTTACTACTATCAAGTAGCCGGTGATGAATGGGTAGCCGCTAATGATGTGAAAGCTAACTTCGATCCAGCTACAGGCAAATTGAATCAAAAGTTAATTGGCACAATCAATAGCACAATTACAGCTATTTACGATAATCAAGGCAACAACACTTATGATGATGGTGTTAACTTAGCCTATCAATCTCAATGGACAGTCGGCAAAGTTGTTCGCAATTCTCAAGGACGTTTGTTCTATCAAGTAGCACCTAATATGTATGTTCGTGATGATGATATGACCTTGAACGTTACACCTAACAACATCAAAGATGTGTCAAACTTTGGTTTGAACGGCAAGCCGACAACCACCGTTACTGCTCCAAGTAACAGTTCAAGTTCTAGCAGCAGTTCTTTAAGTAATTTAAGCAACAAACCAACCGGCTATAGCTATAATGTAGCTCGTGTCGTTAGTGGAAACGGCGCTAAGATTTACGACCATAATGGTGTTGCTACTAGTTCTAGTGTGCCGGCCAACTCAGATTGGCGGGTATTAAGAACATTCAATATTAATGGTGGTTTATTCTTTGAAATTGGTGACAACGAATGGTTGAATGTCAACGATTGTTCAACGAACTTCACACCAGTAGCTGCTAACACAGGTAGCTCATCATCCAATACTGGCAACTCAGCAAATAATAGTTCTTCTAGCACTGGCAGCTCTAACTCCAGTTCTTCCAACAGTTCCAGTCATCATTCAACATCACCAGCTGATGATATGACTACTAATATTGCTCCTCATGAATCTAATTCTGCTTATGAACAATCAATTTTAAATTATATGAATAATCGACGTACGGCTAGAGGATTAGCCCCGCTAACTATAAATCCTAAATTAACTCAAGCTGCAGTTATTAGAACTACTGAAGAATATAATGATCCAAATGAAAATGAGAATACAACGGGTAATCGTCCAGACGGTTCAAGTGTCTATTCTGTATTAAATGAAGTTGGTTACAATTGGAGTTATGCGCGTGAGTTAAACTTTTTGGTTTCAGATGGCTATTCTGATTTAACTCAGTATAATACTCCTGATAAATTAACTAATGGATTAATGGATGGTTATACTACTATTGGATTTGATCAAACTTATATGTTACCTCAAGCTAAGGAGATTGGGGTATCTATTAGATATTCTGATAAACCGGGTCTACATGATAAAATTTATACAGTGATTGAAATTGCTGCTCCTAGATCAGATGAATAATATTATTTAAAAAAGTTTAAAAAGCTTAAAGGCTTGACACAACTAGTGTTAAGCCTTTTTTGTGTCTAAAATTTGAAACAAAGAGCGTGTTTGAGAAATGTAATCGTGGTACAGATTAAGGAGGTGATGCCTATGCCGGTTTATTAGTGTTTCAAAATTTTAAAGAAAAGGAGAGGTTTTTATGAAAAGTTATGTACCATTGAAAAAAGTCCTTGATTTCCGAGGACTTTTGGCTCATTTTCTTTTGGTAATATTGTATACTGCTATACAAGCAAGTATGAAGATTCCAAAAGGTAAAGAAATTGATAGAGACAAGGCTATGGTTCACCTCCTAATCATTACTTAAGAGTGATTGGTTCTTATTAATGATCAGCTTTAATTTTATCACACTAGTTAGCTGTGTTATAATAATTACTGATAGAGATGAGGTTATGAGTTTACTTTTTAAATTAGCTGGAGTGATTACCAGTTTTGAAAGTGATCTTTGAGCCTTAGGCCTTCTGGAATATTTAGAAGGCTTTTTTTGTACCCTGAAGAACAAAATTTATTATATGATTGGTTGGGAAAATTGTTATGGTTTTTAGCTATTAGTGGAACAGACTGTTTTAAAACAGTTGGTGAAATAAAAGATTGCTTAAATTAGTTGGGGTTAAATGTTTTACGGTCAGACGACTTTTTGAAACGCAACCAGAAAAGTTTTGAAAGGTGGATTCATGGTTAACTTGTTTGAACTAATGAGTTTCTTCATGATTTTGCCTTAGCAATTTTTCAGATGGTTTGTTTTTTAGCTTTGCAAAGATTTTTAATTAATATTTTAAGTAAGAGGCTGGGACAAAAAAGAACCAGCCTCTTCTTGTGTCCGAAATTTTAAACTCGAGAGATTTAATCTTAATAAAGATTAAGAAGATTGCTCCTAGACTGCAAGAAATATTCTCATTGTTTACGCTGTTTTCAAAGTCAGAAATTGTTGTTTAACTATTTTCAGCACTAAAGTAAAAGCTCGAATTTTTATGTGATGCAGTTAGTACTCAAATTTTTTAATTAAAAAATGCGTAGTTTACTTTAGAATCATGGTATGCTTAAGCAATACTGAAAAGATTTTTGAAGGAAAAGTTATGCGAAAAAAAAGTAAAAGCAGAGGTTCTAATTTAAGTTTTTGGCTGATTGTCATCATTATTGTAGCGGTGGTGATTTTTGGCAAAGGTCGGACACCCAATAATGTGGGCCAATCCGCCCAAGATATCAAGATTGTTAATCATGATAATTTAGTTAACTTACAATTTAATATCCATAAATATCCCCAAAATTATGCGATCTTATTAAACAATCAACCTAATTTTTCGGTGAATACTAAAAAACAAATTACGCGGATGCAACAAGAGCGTTTGCAGTATTTACAAGCTGGTAATGATCAACAAGAAACTAATTATCGCGGTTTTGATTCGTTGGGTCGGACACGTGAGGTTAGCAGTTTTGTTCGGTATAAAGATGTGGTCAAACATTCCTCACGAGTAATGCAACGCCCATCGTTTAGTCCAACTGCTAAAATATCGGGTGAATATGCTGACGGTCATTATGATGCACAACAACAGCGTTGGTCGGGGACGCGTTCCAATAATAGAATTGTGCAGCTATCAGGTTATCGTGGCTATATTTATAATAAAAGTCATTTATTAGCGTGGTCATTAGGTGGTTCGATGGATAGTGATAATATTGTCCTGGGAACACGGGCTCAGAATGTAGGAACGAATAATAATAATGATCCCGGAGGCATGGCTTATGCAGAAACCAAAGTCCGCAATTTCTTATATAATCATCAAGACGAAGTTGTCTTTTATAAAGCTATTCCAGAATATGTTGGTAATGAATTAGTGCCACGTGGAGTGCAAGTTCAGGCACAAGCGATCAAAGATCCCAACGCTTTGACGATTAATGTTTGGACGTTTAATACCCAGGCTGGTGCAGCTATTAACTATACAACTGGTCAAGCCAATACGCAGTAAGTTGACAAAATCCTAATTAAAACAATCTTAGACGAAAGTGTGAGATTGTTTTTTTAATAAAATAATTTTAATGGTCGTAATTCCGTAAAAAATTGTGTATTCTAATATTATTGAGGAGGATTTTATGTTAAAACTAGCACTGATTGATATTGGTTCTAATTCGATTCGGATGGCGATTTATCAAATTAAAAATCAACAAGTATCTCAAGAAATTCAACGTTATCGAGAATTTGTGCAACTGGCCAAAGAGATGACGAATGATGGTTGTATTAATGATGCTAATTTTAAAGCGGGGGTGGCAACATTAAAACAATTTCGTCAAATCTTAGATCAAAATCATATTACAAAAATCATTGCGACGGCGACCGAAGCCATTCGGCAAGCCAAGAATCAAGCTGCCTTTTTGCAGGCTGTCAAACAGCAAGCTCAGATCGATATTCAAGTGTTAAGCGGTTATCAAGAAGCGTATTTTGATTCCTTAGCCATTCAAAAAGCCGTTGATGAGCCTAACTTTTTATTCTTAGATATGGGGGGCGGCAGTTTTGAATTAGGAACAGTATTAAAGCATCAGCTAGCTCAAGCGCATAGTTGGCCTTACGGCGCCGTTAAACTATACGATCGTTTAGGACAACCAGATTGTTTGACGGTGCTGCAACAACAACAACTGCAAACTTTGCTGGATCCGTGTTTACAAAAATGTCATAGTGCACAGCTACAACAATTAGTGGTTATTGGTGGCGTTCACCGCGCCTTGTTTGAAGTCATGCAACTACCGGCCAATCAGTGGCAGCCAGCGAGTGTGATTCTACGCTGGATTAAGCGGATTCAACATAATAATTTAGCAGCTAATTCAGCATTAACTAATATGGAATTTGCGCGGGCGCCGTTTATGCCGGTGGGGTTAATGCCCTTAAAAGCGATTATTCAAAAATTTAATATTCAACAAATCAATTTTTGTTCGTATGCTTTGCGTGATGGGATTCTGGTGGACTTTTTACAACAAAAAAAGAAGTCGCCGAAAAGTTAAAATAGCTTTTGGCAGACTTCTAGGGTAGAAAATATTATCAAAAAACGTTTGAAAAATTATTTTGGTCTTGTCCTCTGGTCAGTTACATAATGCTAGTGCTTGCGCCAGAAATTAACCGCGGTATGGCAGAATCAGTTTTTGGTGTGCTAAGACGTGACCAGCCATAGCGTGTAATAACTCGTTGAGCCAAAAGCCATTGTCGAGTGTTAACACTTGATCTAGCGCATAAACGCGTAATTCGTATTGGTGAATTCCACTAGGCGGAGTCGGACCATGATAAGTTTGATTGAGCTGGGGGTTAGTCTCTCCTAAAAGCGAACCTGCGGAGGAATTTTTGCCTTGAATCATTTGTGGTAGCGGATGCTGACTCGCATCTTCTGGAATTTGGGTGACACGGGGGTCAATGTTCGCAGCACTCCAATGAATCCATTCAAAACCACAGACCGGAATAGAATCGGGATCTAGGAACGTTAATGCTAAAGATTTGGTAAGCGTAGGTACATCTTGAATGGTAATTGGAAAAGATTTAATCGGATTCGAACCATTCATTAATTCATCCAGTGGGGCAAATTTGCCATACTTTTTAGGTAATAGTCCCTGGACTAAGGGCACACTGATTTTCATGCGTAAGACTTCCTTTGCAACAATGTTATAATAAGTACAATTATTCTTGCTTAAATTGTAGCAATTTTAAGGCAGAAAGCAACTAAATCACTAAGTCTAAGATGATTGAAGAGAACAATGATGCAAATTACAGAATTTGAACCGGCAGTACAAACTTTATATCAGCAAGTCCAAGCTCAAACTAAAAGTAATATCAAGTTGCGTTTGAGTCAACGCCATGAAGCTTGGTTAGCTTTTGATCAATCAGGTCACCGCATGGATCAGCAGGGGAATTTAGAAATTATTCTAGCGCATTCTCAAAATCTAAACTTTACTTTAGCGCATGAATTGCGGCACGTTTTGTTAGAAATGACCATTGCGCCCCAGGTTGATTTTTTAGTCACAACTACCGAGCCGGAGTTTGATCGCCAATTACAATTAACGGCGCGAACTTTAATTGGTGTCGTAGAGCATGTGGCTTTAACTAAACAACAACTAGCGGCTGGCGAGATTACACCGGCAGTAAAAGCTGCTTTTGTTAAAGGACTCCAGCAACATTTGCAGTATATTAGTGATCCCATCTATCAAACTTTACAGTTACTGGATGGTTTGGTTTTTGGTTTAGCTGAGGAACTAGCTTCCTATGCGGATCAGTTACCGCAAGCTTATCAAAAGGCGCAACAACTTTGGCAAGTAGCTAGTCAACATTTTAAAACTACGATGCTGGGCTTGCGGCGCAATGAGATCGCCATCTTGCAAGAGTTTAATACTATTTTACAAGCGCAAGGCTATCAAGCTTTGCCCTTTAGCGATTTTGTTACTTTTGAGCCGTTACTAAGTGCGCGGCAATTACGGCTCAATGTGGGGCAAATTTTTCAATTTAAGCGGGTCGATTTTTTGGATTTACAAACGAAAAAGCCCGCAGTGTTATTAGTTGATCAACGTGATTTACAAAATTGTGGTACTGTCAAAGACTTTAGTGGTCAAGCCTTGCTGCCTGAAACTTATCTCCAAGTTTATCAACAACCTTTACAAACTTTTCTTCAGCTAAAGCATTTGGCCTATCATTTGCGTTAAGGAGGTTATATAATGCAGGATTTACAAACAATTATTGATCAAGCTCATTATGTTACGTTTTTAACGGGAGCCGGCGTTTCGACAGCGTCGGGAATTCCAGATTATCGGTCGAAAAATGGCTTGTATTCTGGTTCCGGTCACAAGCGTCCGGAAGAATTACTGAGTCACGATTATCTGATGAATCATCCCGCTGATTTTTGGCAATTTGTCAAACAAAGTTTGTACTTTCCACAAGCTAAGCCCAATGTCATTCATCAAAAAATGGCAGTAATTGCGAATCAAAAGGGCAAGGTTGTCACACAAAATATTGATGATTTAGATTTAAAGGCGGATAATCACGAATTAGTGCAGTTTCACGGAACCTTATACCAAACAACTTGTTTAAAATGTGGTCAAAAAGTTGACTGGCATGATTATTTAACAGACTACCATCATCAAAATTGTGGCGGAGTGATTCGCCCAGATATTGTCTTATATGGCGAACCAATTGCCCAAATGGCTGTTCAACAAGCAGTTTTGGCTGTTCAACAAGCTGATGTTTTAATTGTGGTGGGTACGAGTTTTCAAGTTTATCCGTTTGCAGGATTAATTCAATATCGCAAGCCTCAAGCGCAATTGGTTGCTGTTAATAAGACACCACTTGACGTGGGGGCTGATGGAATTATGATTACCGCAGATGCTCAGCAAATCTTTGCACAATTAAATTAAGAAGCGCGCAAGTTTTCCGCATTTTGATAAGGTATAATAAAGAAGTTGGGACAAGCTTCTGATTGTTGAAGCAATAACGACGTCCACATGAAGATTAAAATCAAACTGTTGAGCAGGAGAGTATTAACCAGAGTACATTTTAAAGGTCAAATGGGTTTTGCAGAGTAAATGCTGGAAAGTACAATGGTGAACTTTTGAAATGTACTACGGATTTAATGCTCGTTTTGTTCTCAATAAAGGATAGTTATCTGTCAATCTCAATGTTTGAGCGTTACGTTCACAGTCGTTTTTTAAATCCAGATAATCATGTTAATTATTTAAGCAATTTAGTAATCATTTAGAAGAAATGGGGCAGATCAATGGCACAACGACCAACATTTTATATTACAACACCAATTTATTATCCATCAGGGAAGTTAACGATTGGCAATTCTTACACGACTGTTGCCGCGGATACCTTAGCACGTTATAAACGTTCCCAGGGCTTTGACGTGTTCTTTCTAACTGGCACCGACGAACATGGGCTCAAGATTGAGCAAAAAGCTGAAGCTAAGCACATGCAGCCGCAAGCTTACGTGGACGAAATGGCGGTAGGTATTAAAAAATTATGGCAATTACTCGAGATTTCCAACGACAAATTTATTCGGACTACTGATCAGCAACACGTGGCTGCAGTCCAACAAATTGTTCAAAAATTAATTGACAGTGGCGATGTCTACTTAGGTGAATACATTGGCTGGTATTCCGTCGATGATGAAGAGTATTTTACTGAATCACAGTTAGCCGAGGTCTATCGTGATGAAAAGGGTCAAGTTATTGGTGGTAAAGCACCGAGTGGTCATGAAGTCCAGTTAGTCAAAGAACCGTCATATTTCTTTAAGATGAGTAAGTATGCTGATCGTTTATTGCAGTATTATGAGGATCATCCGGACTTTATCCAACCGGATAGCCGTAAAAATGAAATGATTAATAACTTCATTAAGCCCGGGCTAGAAGATTTGGCTATTTCCCGGACGAGTTTTCATTGGGGTGTACCGATCCCGAGCGACCCTAAGCATGTGGTTTATGTCTGGATTGACGCGCTCTTAAACTATATTACAGCTTTAGGCTACGGTACGGCTGATCAAACTTTATTTGATCGCTACTGGCCAGCTGATGTGCATTTTGTCGGTAAAGAAATCGTTCGTTTTCATACCATTTATTGGCCAATTATTTTGATGGCTTTGGACTTACCATTACCTAAACAAGTTTTTGGTCATGGTTGGTTATTAATGAAAGATGGCAAGATGTCTAAGTCTCGTGGCAATGTCGTCTATCCAGAAATGTTAGTGGAACGCTATGGTTTAGATGCTTTGCGGTATTATTTAATGCGCGCCATTCCGTTTGGTAGTGATGGAGTGTTCACACCCGAAGACTTTGTACACCGCATTAATTATGATTTGGCTAACGATTTAGGTAATTTGTTAAATCGTACTGTGTCAATGATTAATAAATATTGTGCGGGACAAATTCCCGATTTAGTGCTGGGGCAAACTGCCGTTGATCAAGATTTAGAGCAAGTAGTAGCTAAAACTATTGCCGATTATAATCAAGCCATGGATCAATTTGAATTTTCGACGGCCTTAGATATTACCTGGACTTTGATTTCGCGGACTAATAAGTACATTGATCAAACCCAGCCTTGGGTTTTAGCCAAAGATCCTGCGCAAAAAGCAACTTTAGACAATGTGATGGCGCATTTAGCTGAAGCTTTACGAATTATTGCCATTTTAATCAGTCCTGTAATGACCCATGCGCCCCAAAAAATCTTTGCACAACTGGGCTTTAATTGGAAACAGGATAATGAGATTGAATTTGGCCATTTGCCGAAGAGTCAAGTAGTGGCTAAACCAACCCCAATTTTTCCACGGTTAGATTATGATGAAGAAGTTGCTTATATCAAAGATACAATGCGTCAAGAACAACAAAAAGCGCAAGCTAGTGGGACGTTGAAAGTGACTAAATCTGCTGCCGCTAAGAAGAAACAAGCCCAAACTAAATCTGAGATTCAAATTGATGACTTTAACAAAGTTCAAGTCCAAGTAGTGGAAATTTTGGCTGTCCAAAAAGTTAAGGGCGCTGATCGATTACTCCAATTTCAATTAGATGATGGCAGTGGTCAAACACGGCAAATTATTTCAGGAATTGCCGAATTTTATCCAGAACCACAACAATTAGTCCATCAAAAGGTTTTAGCGATTACTAACTTGAAACCACGGAAAATGCGTGGAGAACTGAGCCAAGGCATGCTACTTTCTGCTGAACATGCTGGACAGGTACAGTTAGTAACAGTTCCAGCTAACTTAGTTAATGGTTCCAGTGTTGAATAATAATGAGGTTATAATTTGAAAATATTTGATTCCCATACGCATCTAAATGATGATCCTTTTTGGGGGCAAACGCCTGCTTTTTTACAGCAAGCTCAAGACTTGGATGTGGTAGAAATGGCGATTGTGGGCTCGAACACGCAGCTAAATGCACGAGCTTTGCAATTGGCCCAAAGTTACCCCCAACTTTTTGCAGTAATTGGCTGGCATCCTGAAGATAGTGCTCATTTTGATGCTGCCGCGCAAAAAAAATTACTACAGCAGCTGCAAGACCCACGTGCCATTGCGATTGGTGAAATTGGCTTAGATTATCATTGGGAGCAAAATCCGGCTCCGACAATTCAACAAGCGGTTTTTATTCAACAATTGCAATTGGCTCAGCAATTACACTTGCCAGTCAGCATTCATACGCGGGATGCGCTGGAGGATACCTATGCGATTTTAAAACAGCATTGGCCCGCACATGGTGTGATTATGCATAGCTTCAATGGCAGTTTAGCTTGGTTGGATAAATTTTTGGCTTTGGGGTGTTATATTTCCTATAGTGGTGTGGTTTCCTTTAAGAATGCACCTGAAGTACGAGCCGCAGCGATACAAACACCGTTAAAGCGTCTCTTGGTTGAAACCGATGCACCGTATTTGACGCCGGAACCACACCGTGGAGAAATGAATCAACCAGCTTTTAGTCGTTTTGTGGTTGAGGCCGTGGCTAATTGCCGGCAAGAAAGTGTGGCAACCATTGCGGCGCAAACATATCAAAATGCACATGAGGTTTATGATTTAAATGGAAAAAATTAAAGAAGTCATTGTTGTGGAAGGGCGTGACGATACGGCCCGCCTTCAACAAGTTTTTGGTAACGCGATTGATACGATTGAAACCAATGGCTCGGCAATTAATGATGAGACGATTAAGTTGATTCAGCAAGCGCAGGCCAAGCGAGGCGTGATCGTGATTACCGATCCCGATTTTAATGGCGAACGTATTCGCCGGAAAATCGTGGAACAAGTTCCCGGTGTCAAGCAAGCTTTTTTACGCCGGCAAGATAGTGTCCCTGCTAATCGTCACGGGAGTTTAGGCTTGGAACATGCGAATGCCCAGGTTATTAAACAGGCGTTGCAATCCGTCTTTACCACCGATCAAGCCGCAACTAATTTAATTACGCAACAGGACTTATTAGATTGGCATTTGATTGGCGCTAAAGAGTCCAGACATTTACGTGAGTTGGTTGGTGATGAGTTGCATATTGGTTACGCCAATGCTAAACAATTTTTACGGCGGTTAACAATGTTACAAATTACACCCCAGCAGTTAGCGCAAGCGGTGCAAAAGGTTCAAGGGAGTATTCATGGTAGTTGAAAAGTATGATATTGCTGATCCATTACGGACACAAGCAATTTTAAATCAGTATCAAATTCATTCTAAAAAAAGTTTAGGACAAAATTTTTTACAAGAGCCTACGGTAATTGATCAAATTGTGGCCAGTGCTCAGATTAAGCCGGGGGATGTGGTTTTAGAAATTGGTCCGGGAATTGGGGCGCTCACGCAACAATTGGCGAAAGTGGCGCAGCATGTTTATGCGTTTGAGTTAGATGCGGATTTGATTACGCTGTTGCAGGAAAATTTGGTGGATTATCATAATTTAACAATTATCCAAGCTGATTTTTTGCAAGTTGATTTAGCTAAATTTGTGCAAACCGAACATTTAACGCAAGCTAACTTGAAGGTAGTTGCTAATTTACCGTACTATATTACGACGCCTATTTTATGGAAATTATTGCAAGCGCCAGTGACTTTGCAGCGTTTAGTTTTGATGATGCAAAAAGAAGTTGCTCAAAGAATTACCGCGACTCCAGGACACCGTGAGTTTGGTGAATTAAGTGTTAATGTCCAGACTAAAGCGACCGTGAAAATTGAACAACTGGTTGATAAAAAAGCTTTTGTGCCCCAACCAAAGGTGGATTCCGCTGTGGTTAGTTTAGATTTAGCACAACGTCCTGATTACCAAATTGATGATGAAGTTTGGTTTGAACGAGTTGTGAAAGCAGCTTTTCAGCAAAAACGTAAGAATTTGTGGAATAATTTGTTAGTATTAGTGGGTAAATCGCCGGTTAATAAGCAAAAACTAGAAACGGTGTTTACCAACTTGAATTGGCAACATCAAGTGCGAGCCGAACAGTTAACGATTGAACAATTGGAGCAATTAACACAACAGCTAAAACAACAATTTGCCTAAAAGTGCTGTTTTTTAGCTAAAAAATTGAAATTTTCATTGTTTAATGGTAGAATTTGTGCTAAAGGGGTTGAGTTAATGCCAATAACATTTGATTCTATTAAACGTACATTGGATAATCACTTGGGCGAAGGAATTACAGTTGTTGCCCAAGTTGGACGTAAAAAAGTTACTCGCCGCCACGGCAAGTTAGCTGAAACATTTCATTCTGTTTTTGTAGTTGATTTGGATCCAACAGAAAATTCATTTGAACGTGTTTCTTATAGTTATGCTGATTTGTTGACTAAATCAATTGAATTGTCATTTGATTAGATTGTCTTGAGGACAATCTTTTTTTATGCTTTTTTTACAGTAATACATGCCAGTTTTTGCCGATAACACTGGTCTTATGTTATAAAAAATAAAAAATGCCCGTCAACTTTTTCCAGTTGTACGAACATTATTTGAGTAAATTTTGTGATCTGATCGAATTATTGGTCAGTTGGCACCCTGTGATTTCTCGCGAATAGTTGCCGCGGAACTTTCTAATTGTGCTTGCTCTTGGGGAGTAAGTTGCAGCTCAATGGTTTTGATTACGCCATCGCGCCCCACAATCGACGGATATGACATGTAAGTGTGATATTTGTCTTGATAACTAGAAATAGGTAATTCACTTTTGGCATCACTTAAAATGGTTTTAATAAGACGAACCGCTGCCGCTGTGACGCCATAATTAGTATAATGCTTACCCTGGAAAACAGTCGCACCACCGAATTTAATGGTCTCATTAAGGTCAGCCAATTTCCAAGGGGCATTTTGAGCTAAGTCAACAATCGGTTGTTCTAAAACTTTGACAGTTGACCAAGCTGTAAATTGAGAATTGCCATGCTCACCTAAGGTGAACCCTTGAACAGAACGGGGATCAACATCGAACTTTTGGGCCACGACTTTTTTCATGCGCGCAGTGTCTAATAGTGTGCCGGTGCCCAGCACGTGCTTTTTAGGCAAACCAGTTAATTCTTGGTATAAACTGGTTACTGCATCAACAGGATTAGAAATGACAATTAAAATCCCGTCAAAGCCACTGTTTTTAATGGCATCGGTGATTGGTTGCAATTGTTCTTTGTTGTACTTTAATTCTGCAAAGCGATCACCTTTGGCGGTCAATGAAATCTTTCCTAAGGTGCTGACAATGATTTGAGCATCTTTTAAAGCGGCATAGTCATTAACCGTGATATTCACATGATGGTCAAGGTTAGCCATGGAATCTTCAAAATCTATTTTATCCGCGTTAACTTTAGTTTCATTGGTATCAATTAAGACTAAATCATTAACTAAGCCAGTAATCACTAAATGATGCGCTAGAGTGTCACCAACATGACCATCACCGATAATTCCAATCTTCACTGACATAATAAATTACTCCTTTTGAATTAGATAGATGATTGAGTACTAGGCAAAATTTTAATAAGTTGCGCCAAAGAGCAGGTACTAAGCACTATCAGATTGAAGTGGGGGATGACAAGCTGGTGCTTTAGCAATGCTTGTGATCGGTTACACCCACCTTTTCTATTATAGATGTTTGGCAATAATTATTGGTAATTAATTTGGTAAAGTTGTGCCAAATTCTTATCAAGAGATGAATCATTGATGTCTGCTAAAAGGTACTTTGTTTCAAAATGTTCGGTTTCTCGGTATAATATTAATAAAAATAGAATTTAAGTAGGTAATATTTCATGAAAATTCGTCGTAGTGAACGTTTAATTGATATTACGCATTATTTAGAGCAACGACCATATCAGTTAGTTCCGCTGACTTTTTTTGCGCAAAGGTATCATTCGGCCAAATCTTCCTTGAGCGAAGATATGACGATTATTAAGCAAGCCTTTTTGCACGCACATATCGGCTTAGTAGAAACAGTGCCGGGAGCCGGTGGTGGAGTTATTTTTACACCCGGAATTGATCAAGCGACAGCTCAAAAATATTTAACAGAATTAAAAGAGCAGTTAGCTGATGCCCAGCGGATTTTACCTGGCGGCTATTTATATTTGTCAGATCTCTTGGGGAATCCGACAATTTTGGATAAAATAGGTCAATTAATTGCGACGCAGTATGCGAAGCAAGACATTGATGCCATTATGACGATGGCCACCAAGGGCATTCCGATTGCCCAAAGTGTTGCTGAATACTTAAATGTGCCGTTTGTGATTGTTCGCCGCGAGTCCAAGATTACAGAAGGCCCGACTTTAAGCGTTAACTACACAGCTGGTTCCTCCGATTATGTGGAGAAAATGGAATTATCAAAACGTAGCTTAGCGGCAGGATCGAAAGTCTTGGCGGTTGATGATTTTATGAAGGGTGGCGGAACGGTGTTAGGCATGGAAAATTTGATTCAAGAATTTTCCGGTCAGTTGATCGGAGTAACTGTTTTAGTTGAAGTTCGAGAACCAACCATGGTTAAGACACAGGCAACTTCCTTATTCCAAATTCAACCGTTAGCACATCAAGATCAACAAGTGCAAATTTCGTTAGGCAACTATTTAGAACGAACGGACTTCAGTCGCTTTGAAACAAAAGATTGAGTGCTCTAAAACAATAATGTATGATTGTATAGGTAAAGATTTATAAATTTAGTGAAGTGAAGGAATTTTCATGTCTGAACGTTTTACGGTAATTTTGGCTGCTGGTAAGGGCACAAGAATGAAGTCCCAACTTTATAAAGTGTTGCATCCAGTTTGTGGACGGGCCATGGTCGACCATGTGCTAACGCAAGTCGAGCAAATTCATCCCAGCCAGATTGTCACGGTCGTGGGTTTTGGTTCTCAACAAGTTCAAGAACTATTACAAGAACGTACATCTTATGCTTTGCAAAAAGAACAGTTAGGCACTGCTCATGCAGTTTTGCAAGCTGAGGAATTATTGGGAACTAAAAAAGGTACAACCTTAATTATTAGTGGTGATACACCTTTATTTACTGCTGCTACTTTAGAAAAGTTGTTTGCTTTTCATGAACAAAATCAAGCTGGGGCCACAGTGTTAACGGCCCAAGCCCCGGATCCTTTTGGTTATGGTCGGGTAATTCGGGATCAAAATGATCAAGTTTTACGGATTGTAGAACAAAAAGATGCAACGGTTACGGAACAAAAAGTACAAGAGATTAATACTGGTGTTTATTGTTTTGATAACCAACAATTATTTACTTATTTGCATCAAGTGAATAATGATAATGCTCAAGGTGAATATTATTTGCCAGACGTTATTGGGATGATGCAAGCTGATCACAAGCGGGTGTTAGCGTACCAGATGGCTGATTTTTCAGAGTCTTTAGGCGTTAATGATCGCGTGGCATTGGCCCAAGCTACTAAATTAATGCAGCTGCGGATTAACCAAAAATTAATGCGTTCGGGAGTGACGCTAACGTCTCCTGAACAAACTGCGATTGATGTTGATGTCCAAATTGGTCCGGATACAACCATTGAAGGCGGTGTAGTCATCAAAGGCCAGACGAAGATTGGTCAAAACTGCTATATTACGAGTGGCTCCAGAATTGTTGATTCAACGATTGGTGATGGCGTAACAATTACTAGTTCTACTTTGCAAGAAGCAACGATGGCAGATCAGAGTGATATTGGACCACATTCACATCTCAGACCCCAAGCACATATTGGTCAACAAGCGCATGTTGGTAATTTTTGTGAAGTCAAAAAGGCAACTTTGGGGGCCCGCTCTAAGATGGGGCATCTGAGTTATTTAGGCGATGCCACTGTTGGCAGTGATGTTAACATTGGTTGTGGCGTGGTTTTCGTAAACTATGATGGTGTCCAGAAATGGTCCACTGAGGTAGGCGATCATGCCTTCATTGGTAGTAATTCGAATTTAGTGGCACCATTAAAGGTGGCCGATCATGCGTTTATCGCTGCTGGTTCCACGATTACCAAGGACGTGGCCTATCACGATTTAGCTTTAGGGCGTGCTCGGCAAGTTAATAAAGCTAATTACTGGTCGCATTTGCCAGTAGCTGATGATCAAAGTTGGAATGATTAATTGATTAAAAGAAAGTTGAGAAAATAATGTCTACACTGAGAGCTAATAGTCCCATGAAAATCTTTGCGTTGAATTCTAATAAACCTTTAGCAGAAAAGATTGCTAAAGAAGTCGGAGTACCATTAGGTAAGTCTTCGGTCAAACGTTTCAGTGATGGAGAAATTCAAATTAATATTGAAGAAAGTATCCGGGGTTCTGAAATTTTTATTATTCAATCAACCTCCGCACCAGTCAATGATAATTTGATGGAATTATTAATCATGATTGATGCTTTACGCCGCGCTTCAGCAGCGATGATTAATGTGGTCATTCCTTATTATGGCTATGCCCGTCAAGATCGCAAAGCGCGGGCGCGAGAACCAATTACCTCTAAATTGGTGGCTAATATGTTACAAACTGCGGGGGCTGATCGGATCTTAGCTTTAGATTTACATGCCGTCCAAATTCAAGGCTTTTTTGATATTCCTGTTGATCATTTAATGGGGGCACCATTATTAGCTGACTATTTCTTAGAAAAGGGTCTTGATCAAGATGCTGTCGTTGTTTCACCCGATCATGGTGGCGTAGTGCGGGCTCGGAAATTAGCTGAATTTTTAAAAGCACCGATTGCGATTATTGATAAGCGCCGTCCACGGCCAAATGTATCCGAAGTTATGAATATCATTGGTGATGTGAAAGACAAACGGTGTATCATTATTGATGATATGATCGATACGGCCGGAACGATTTCGTTAGCGGCCCAAGCGTTAATGAATGCGGGTGCGAAGGAAGTCTACGCTTCTTGTACACATGCAGTGTTGTCAGGTCCGGCAATTAGTCGTTTAGAAGAATCACCAATTAAGCAAGTGATTGTAACGGACTCTATTCAATTGCCTGAAGAAAAGAAAATTGATAAAATGGTCCAAATTTCGGTGGCACCATTGATGGGTGAAGCCATTAAGCGGATTTATGACAATGCGCCAGTTAGTCCATTATTTAAAACTAGATTTAAACGACACTAGTCACTAACCTAGGGCTGGTGAACAAGGTATTAATCAAGGTAGCTACGTGCTTTACTTTTCCAGAATAGTAGTTTAACTGGAATAAATATCTGAATTCCAGTTCTTTTGACATAATGTTGGTAACAAAAAAAGCTATGACCACGGTTTGTTCTTGATTGCTCAAGAAACAACTGTTGCCATAGCTTTTTAAATGTTATCACTTATTTAGTTTAAGAATGATTTTGCTTTTGTAAAAGATCACGAATTTCTTGTAAGTACTGGACTGATAATGCATCATTACTCGGCTGTTCTGGTTCTGCTTGAGCGTGTGGTTTTTCTAACGCGTTTAATCCTTTGACAATTAAAAAAACGACAAAGGAAATAATCAAGAATTCAATGACTGCATTTAAAAAATCACCCACGCGAAACATTCCCAATTTGATAGACGATAAATCAATTTTTCCTAAAAACAATCCAATAAAGGGATTCAGGATGTATTTAGTTAAGGCGCTGACAATTTTATTGAAAGCTCCGCCCACAATTACCCCTACGGCCAAGTCCACGACACTACCGCGTGCAATAAATTCTTTAAATTCTTTTAACATGAACACCAAACTCCTCTTTGCCAAAAGTAGGGTCACAACTAATAATTCAAAGTTGAGATGAGCGTATTGAGGTGGTTTTTGAATAGCAAACCGTCTTTATGATCCCAACTTTTTGTTAAGTAAACCCTCTTCTTAATCATAGCTAATCTTGCAAAGAATTGTTACGAATATGACTTTGAAATTCGCTTAATGCGGCTTTAAAGGTGGAACTTTGAGGATCAGCGAGCATTTCTTTAGGAAAATAGAACCGATGATCGCCACTGACACGACCGCTGAGCGCCTTGACAATGGGACTGACTGTTGAGAGTTCTTGTAAAGTGCCATCAGGCTGCATTAATTCAATCTGAGTTTTGGGTTCTTTAGAAGACGGGTCATATAAATCATAGGGCAAATCAAAACTGTTGTTAACCGCAGTATAAAAGTTAGGATCAAAACCAGCCGCTTCAACGAGAGCTTGCATTTTGGCAATTAATGGTGTTTGTTGTTCGGTAAAGGTAATTGATTTAAAAGGAATCCGATCGAGAAAGTGGTGCGCTAAATTCCGTAAAATTGCATCCGGGTGCTCCCGCCATAAATTAAAGTAGGTGTTGAGAGCATCGTCATCTAAGCGCACATAATCTTGAACGCTTATCTGATTTTCAAAGAATGGAATGAGTAAACTGGGCGTTTCTAAACCAACGAGTTGGCTATTCTCATAGAGAAATTTAGCTCGGTGTAACAATTTAGTCAGCACGACTTCCATCCCCCGAGAAACCGGGTGAAAATAAACTTGTTGATACATCTGAAAACGCGAGACAATGTAATCTTCAATGGCGTGCATGCCCCCAATGTCAAAGGCAATTCCGTTTTGGTAAGGACGAATGACCCGCATAATGCGCGTTAAATCAAACATGCCATATTGGGTACCAGTAAAGTAAGCATCCCGCAATAAGTAATCCATGCGGTCAGCATCAATTTGACTAGAAATCATTTGGACCACCTGGGCGTTGGGGTAGGTTTTGGCAATTACGCTGGCAACTTGTGCGGGAAATTCCGGACTAACTTGACGCAAGACTTGATTAACCTGAGTTTGTGGCGAAGTAATAATCTGTTGGGTCCATTGTTCGTGATCAGTATGAAAGATATGTTCAAATGTGTGAGAATAAGGTCCGTGTCCGATATCATGCAATAAAGCAGCACATAAAGCCACTAGGCGTTCATGATCATCCCATAAACCATCACCAGGATGTTGGGTGGGATAATTTTGTTGAAAAGAATCACAAATTAAACGCGTAACTTCGTAAACGCCAACACAATGTGTGAAGCGTGAATGTTCGGCACCATGAAAGGTAAATGAGGTGGTTCCTAATTGTTTGACACGGCGCAAGCGTTGAAATTCTGGGGTATTGATTAAATCTAAAATAATGCGATAGGGGACGTGAATATAGTTATGAACTGGATCGCGTAAAACTTTTTCGCGGGGTAAAAAATCAATTTTATTCATGTAGACTCTCCTTGATGATACGATTTAAACGTTGTTGTTGTTCTAATTTGGCATTCATAGTAGCAGTATAATTTGGCAATTGTTGCAGCTGGGCGGGAGTAATATCTGAAATTGTAAATTGTTGTTGACAAACTTGCAACAATTGGTGTTTAAACTGCATGACACTCAGCTCGTTAGCTGTCAAAGCTGCTAATGTGTTCATTGTCTGTGGATCAACATCTGGATAAGCATCGTTGTGTTCTTGATTAGCTAATTGATAAAATTGCTGAATAATTTGCCCACGCTTGAACTGGTCACCGTTGATTGAAATATAGGCCATAATGGCTAAACTTTGGTGTTGGCGCCGTTGAGCAATGCCGGCAAATTTTTGATGATTAATGACTAAATCAAAATTACCTGGACAGTAAGAATTTTTAACCTCGTAATGTGTTAGGTTGATGTTTGGCAAGCAACCTTGAATTAAGTCCAACATTAATTCATAGCCTTGATCAATTGAGAATTTCTCTGCATTGGGCAATAGTAAACTAATATTTAAGACACTAGGATCGCTCACAACTGCTAAACCACCAGAGTTGCGAATGATTAAGTGATAATTTTGTTGATTTAAGTAACGCAAACCATTCGCAAAATGATCCAAATGTTTATCGCGCAAACCACAAATCACTGTCGGACTAGTTTGCCAAAATTGGAGCAAGGGCTGCTGAATTGTTTGGCAGTAATCTAAGAGATAATCAGTCTCTGAAAAAATAGTTTGAATTTGCGTCGGTGTTTGATAATTGACATCATAAATTAATAATTTTTTTTCTAGCATAATTTTCCTCACAATTTAATAAATAGCTTATAATAAGTACAGTCAAATAAAACGAGGTGAATAATGTGGAACGAACTGCTCAAGATATTCAAGTGCAATTAAAAACGCAGGTTATACAAGAAGGGCAAGTTCATAATTATCGAGTTGATCAAACCGGACAAGCGGTGATTATGGGTGATAAACTATATATTCGTTACCAGGAATCACCAAAAGAACAAGAAAATATTAAGGTGATTGTTAAAATTGCCACCAATAATCAAATCACGATTAAGCGCCAAACGGGTGAACACTTAACCACGAATATGATGTTCGACCAACAAAATGATCAAGCTTTTAATTATATGACAGAGTATGGTCAAATTCCGTTAGTATCACATACTAACCAGTTGCAAGTGGCAGTGTCGAAAATGCCGTTATCGGGTAGTGTGCACTTAGATTATTCACTGCATTCAGGAACTAATTTGGTGGGAGATTACAAGTTACAATTGATTTTTAGTTAAGTAATCTGTAATATTAGAACTAGACTGTTGAAAGAGGTTGGAACCAAAGTTGCTCACGAGTTGAGCATTCTATAACAGATAGTCGTTTGAAGTTTTGGACCTTCCTGGTGCAATTGGCAGGAATGAAGAGGTAGTTCAGGACTTTTTGAAACGTTATTGACAAGCGGTGTTTTTAATTGTCTCAATTATAAACATCCTCTTTTGGTTCCATCCACGTTGAAAGGACGTGTACGTAGTTGGCTTTAGAACTCAAACAATTCGATGGCGAAGACAAAAAAGATTTGTCCATGATCGAAGTAGCGCACGCAATCTTGGAACAAAAAGGCTCAGTGCTCCCCTTTGCGGATATTGTGAATGAAATCCAGCAATTCATGGGTAAAAGTGATAGCGAGATTCGTGAACGGTTACCGCAATTTTATACAGATTTAAATGATGACGGCGGCTTTATTTCTTTAGGTGAAAATGTCTGGGGACTACGTACGTGGTATCCTTATGATTCTGTTGATGAAGAAGTCAACCATCCTGAAGATGCAGATAATGTTAAAGCACCGACGTTAAAACGCGTTAACGCTTTCTTGGATGATGAAGACGATGACGATGATGTCATTGACTATGATGACGATACCGTCGACACAGGTGATGATGACGAGGAAGACTCTAATGATCACACGCCAGATTTATCGAAGTTTTCACATCAAGATCTAACTTTTGGCAATACGGATGATAGTGACATCGATGACGATCCGACTGATGATTTGCAGGATGGTATTGAAGGCGATCTGAGTGAGTTTTCTGATGAAGACGATGACGATGATTCTGATGCTGAATAAGCACAGTCATTATAACATAGCCTAAATCTAATTTGACAAGATATTTAATTCATTGTAAAATACCGCTTGGGCACTTTACAATGTGCAATAAAGGCTCTCTGTTCTTATAGAATAGGGAGCTTTTTTAGTTTTGAATGGAAGCTGATTGACAAAGAGACTTCTGCTTTTGTTTCTGGCTTTCGTTTAAGGTTTAAATCATTAATCTTTCCCTCAATTAATTTTCAAAGGAGTAAATTGAATGACCAAATATATTTTTGTCACTGGTGGTGTTGTTTCGTCTTTAGGCAAAGGGATCGTCGCTTCATCTTTGGGACGTTTACTAAAAAATCGTGGCTTGAAGGTGACTTTACAAAAGTTTGACCCGTATCTCAACGTTGATCCAGGAACGATGAGTCCATATCAACACGGAGAAGTTTTTGTCACAGATGATGGTGCGGAAACTGATTTGGATTTAGGTCATTATGAACGCTTCATTGATAATGATTTGAACAAATATTCCAACGTCACAACTGGAAAATTGTACGCCGAAATTCTACGCAAAGAACGTAAAGGTGAGTACAATGGGGCTACTGTCCAAGTGATTCCACACGTAACGAATATGATTAAAGAAAAGATTATGCGGGCTGCTACAACCACGGATTCAGATGTGATTATTACAGAGGTTGGGGGCACAGTCGGCGATATTGAATCTTTACCTTATTTAGAGGCTTTACGCCAAATGAAATCCGAAGTAGGTTCGGAAAATGTAGTTTATATTCATACAACGTTGGTTCCTTATTTACGCGCCGCTGATGAAATGAAAACTAAGCCGACACAGCATAGTGTCAAGGAATTACGGGGCTTGGGTATTCAGCCTAATATTTTGGTTGTGCGGACAGAAAAGCCAATTTCACAAGGAATGCGCAATAAAATTGCTTCATTTTGCGATGTTGATCCTGAAGCCGTGGTGGAATCGATGGATGTACCAACACTTTATTCGGTACCTTTGAATTTACAAAAACAAAATCTGGATCAAATTGTCTGTGATTACTTGCATTTAGATGTCCCACAAGCTGATATGAGTGAATGGAAGAAGCTAGAACAGCGGGTATTGAACTTGAAGCATCAGACTAAAATTGCTTTGGTGGGTAAATACGTTGATTTAAAGGATGCTTACATTTCCATTAATGAAGCTTTGAAACATGCTGGCTTTTGTTTTGACACCGATATTGACGTCGTGCGGATTAGCGCGGAAGAAGTAACCAAAGATAATGTTGCTGAAAAATTAGCAGGTGTCGATGGGTTAATTGTTCCTGGTGGTTTTGGTACCCGTGGTTTGGAAGGAATGATTCAAGCAATCCAGTATGCCCGTGAAAATGACTTGCCATTTTTGGGAATTTGCTTGGGTATGCAAATGGCTAGCATTGAATATGCTCGTAATGTGGCTGGAGTTAAAGATGCTACTAGTGGTGAAGTTGACGAAAATGCGCCGCATAAAGTCATTGATTTAATGGCGGATCAAAAAGACGTGGAAGATATCGGTGGAACTTTACGATTAGGTTTATACCCTTGCAAGTTAAAACCGAATACCTTAACAGCCCAGGCTTATGCCGGCCAAAGTGTTATTCAAGAGCGTCATCGTCATCGTTATGAATTTAATAATGATTATCGAGAATTATTACAAGATAAAGGTTTAGTTATGTCTGGGGTTTCGCCAGATAATCATTTAGTAGAAATTATTGAATTGCCGAAGAATAAATTCTTTGTGGGGACACAATATCATCCAGAATTTCTGTCGCGTCCGAACCGCCCAGAACCAATTTTTAAAGAATTTATGAAAGCTGCTAGCAACTTGTCCGAAATAGACTTTTAAAGACCAATAATAGGTGTACTTTGCGTACAGTTTATATTATTATTTTATAGTGGGATTTATTATTATTGATAACTGACCATCACTATCTCGTGTATTATAAAATAATGATAATAATCTATTGAGGCAACGACTAACAAAGAAGGATTGAAAATTATGGCAGAAATGGTTATTCATGGGGGAAAAAGACTTTCCGGATCAGTCACTATTGGTGGCTCTAAAAATAGTACAGTAGCAATTATTCCCGCGACCATTTTGTCAGATACGCCGGTCGTTTTAGATTCTGTACCGCAAATTAGGGATGTTTATAACTTAATGGATCTATTACAGGAAATGGGCGTTAAATCACAGTTTAAAGATGAAGTTTTAAAAGTTGATCCAACTGCGATTTTTCCGATTTCTTTATCACATAGTAAAGTTAATAGTTTACGTGCATCTTATTATTTTATTGGTTCTTTATTAGGACGATTTGGCAAGGCAGTGGTTGGTTTTCCTGGTGGGGATGATATTGGTCCGCGGCCGATTGATCAACATATTAAAGGTTTTAAGGCTTTAGGTGCGCAAGTATCTGAAAAAGATCATTGTATTGTCGTTGAAGCGCCTGAAGGTTTACATGGAGCCCGGATTTTCTTGGATATGGCTTCAGTGGGAGCCACTATTAATATTATTTTGGCTGCTGTCAGAGCACAGGGAACGACCATCATTGAAAATGCTGCTAAAGAGCCTGAAATCATTGATTTGGCAACATTTTTGAATAATATGGGTGCCAAAATTCGGGGTGTGGGTACACAAACTATTCGTATTACGGGTGTGCAAAGTTTACGCGCCACTAATGCGCACACGATTATTCCCGATCGGATTGAAGCCGGAACTTATTTATCCATTGCAGCGTCAATGGGTGACGGTATTTTAATCAAAAATATTATTGCGGAACATTTAGATGCTTTTTTGGCTAAAGTTCAAGAGTTAGGTGTCCATATTGATGTTCGCGAGGATAGTATTTTTGTCTATCCAAACAGTCAATTGAGTGGGGTGGAAATCAAGACCAGTCCTTATCCGGGTTTTGCCACTGATTTACAACAACCCTTGACTCCTTTATTGTTCCGTGCCGATAGTAAAAGCACGATTATTGATACCCTTTATCCGAAGCGGACACGCCACGTCCCCGAATTAATCAAAATGGGTGCGAATATTAAAGTTGTCGAAGGCAAAATTGAAGTAACGCATACTGATGATTTAATTGGCGCTGAAGTAACTGCAGAAGAAATTCGTGGTGGTGCTAGTTTGATGGTGGCGGGACTGATGGCTTCAGGCACGACAGTCATTCATCAAGCTGAAAATATCATGCGGGGTTATGACCGAATCATTACGAAATTACGCAATTTGCGCGCTGATGTTTCCTATAATGGAAAACAAGAATTTTAATATCGGACAGTCAGCTGGTTGCGTCCTTATTTGTTTAGTGCTATCATAACAAGTTGTTAGTCAAATTAATCTCTAGATCAGCAAATGGTCTAGGGCCAAGGAGTGTCAATTATGAAAAAAGGAATCCATCCTGATTACCATGAAGTTGTTTTTATGGACTCAGCAACGGGTAAGAAGTTTTTAGCTGGTTCAACAGTTCAATCAAATGAAACTACCGATTATGAGGGTAAAGAATATCCTTTGATTCGGGTTGAAATTACTTCTGATTCTCATCCATTCTACACTGGTAAGCAAAAGTTTACACAAGCCGATGGTCGAATCGATCGTTTCAACAAGAAGTATGGCTTGACAGAAAAATAATTGTTTTACTAAAAAAACGTCCTCAATTACGAGGACGTTTTTTATTGGCCAATATTTTCGGCTCAGAATTAGTAGTTAAGTTATTCTTAGTAGACTATTGGTTAACATTGTCTTTTAATTTAGGTTTCTTGGTCACTTGTTGAACAAAACCTAAATTGATTAGCTCTAAGAAAGCAGTAGATAAGAAGACCATGGCGTAACCTAAGGTTCCTGAAACTAACGATCCTAATAAAGGACCGGCAAAATTGCCAATGTACATAAAACTTTGATTATAGCCGAAGATCCGGCCAGAAATTTCATGCGGACTTTCTTTGGCTAAAATAGTTTGAACTTGAGGGAGTAGGGCAGCGTTTGAAATACCCACTAAGAAGCGTAAAGCCATTAGTTGCCAAACATTAGTGACAAAAGCTTGTGGAATATAAACGATAGTTGCAAAAATGAGTCCCACAATTAAGACTCGTTTAGTCCCAATGCGGTCACCTAAAGCGCCTAGGCGCGAAGCTAACAGTGCGGATGGAATTCCCGGCATGGCAGTAACTAAACCACTAATAAAGGCCACTTTACCTTGACCATGCATTAATTGATGTACGTACAAACTAATAATAGGGTTAATCGAATTATTAGCTGTTTGAATAATGAAGGTCGTGATACACATGCCAATAATAATTTTGGGATTAGGAATTTGGTGGTACACTTCTTTAAAGGTTGCCTGTTGATCTTTAGGTACCGGAGTAAAGTCTTCTTTGACGAAAAATAGACAAAGAACGAAGGCACTCAATAACAAAATACCGGTAATCAAGAACGGTAGGCGGTAACCGAAGGATTGTGCGATCACGCCCCCAATTAACGGCCCCAATAGATTACCTGTCACGGTTCCGGTTGTTAAGGTTCCCAAAGCTTTACCTACATTTTTGGAGGGCGCAGTTGTAGCAATTAAAGTGTTAGAATTGCTAATGTATCCTGAAAAGATGCCTTGAAGAGCCCGTAAAATTAACAATTCATACACATTAGTGACGATAGACATACAACCAATCACGATAGCCATGCCCAGTGAGGCCCTTAAGATAATGGTCTTACGTCCTTTTCGGTCTGCTAATTTGCCCCACATCGGAGAAATAGCCGCGGAAACTAAAAAGGTAATGGAATATGTAATTCCCGACCAAAATGATAATTGAGCATTACTAAAATGTTGTAACGTGTTAATATATAATGATAAAAATGGCACAACCATGCTAAAACCAATGCCGGCAATAAAATTGCCAAACGTTAAGATATACATGTTTCTTTGCCAATATCGATCTTCCTGCATTAATTTCACTTCCATTTACATGAAAATATTATAGCACTCAAAAAGTTAATTTCTGGCAATTATTCTCAATAAAAATAATTAAGGAGTACATTTATGAAAATGCATTTAAGTCAGATTGCGCAATTGCTGCAATTGAAGCAAACCTTTAGTGAGGATCCCATCGTGCGTGATGTGGTTTTTGATAGTCGTAAAGTGACGCCTGGTTCCTTGTTCGTTCCCTTGATTGATCAACGTGATGGTCATGAATTTGTTGCACAAGCACTGAACCAAGGAGCTGTGGCCACCTTGTGGCAAGCAGATCATCCGTTACCAGCTACGAATGTTGAGAATTATTTAGTGGTGGCTGACCCACTGAAAGCAGTGCAACAGTTAAGCCAAGCCTATCTAGCTCAGGTTCATCCCCAAGTAGTGGGCATTACTGGCAGTAATGGCAAAACAACGACGAAAGATATGGTAGCGGCGATTTTAGCACAAAAATATCGCGTAGCGAAAACACCTGCTAATTTTAATAATGAAATTGGAGTACCGCTAACCATTTTACAAATGGCCCCCGATACGGAAATTTTAGTGGTAGAAATGGGAATGGATCGTCCTGGCCAGTTGACCGCTTTATCAAAATTAGTTTGTCCCGATGTGGCAGTCATTACGATGATTGGTGAAGCTCACATTGAATTTTTCGGCACACGAGCTAAAATTGCGGATGCTAAGATGGAAATCGTTTCAGCTTTAAAAACAACGGGTTTGTTTATTTACAATGGCTCAGAGCCGCTATTGCAAACTAGAGCCCAAACTGTTTCGCAGGCTAAACAAACTTTCGGTCAGCAATCACAATTAGATGTGTATCCGACGATGATTCAGACTTATCAGACACATACTAATTTTAAAATTAACTGGGATGAAAATTTAGAGTTTAGTTTACCGTTAATGGGTGATTATAACGTGGATAACGCTCTAGCAGCCTTGTTAGTAGGGCGACATTATCAAGTACCATTAACACAAATGCAGTCAGCATTGCGTGATTTTCAACCTACTAAAAACCGGACCCAGTGGTTGCGGACAGCTACCGGCACACAAATTTTAAGTGATGTCTATAATGCTAATCCGACGGCGATGATTGATGTGATTAAAAATTTTCAAGAATTTCCGATTACGCAACCAGGCCGACGCTTATTAGTGTTGGGTGATATGTTAGAGTTAGGAGAAAAATCAGCCCAGTTGCATGCTAGTGTGGCACAAGCCATTGATTTTTCTAAAATTAATAAAATTTACTTATATGGTCAACAGATAGCAGCTTTACAAAAAGCTTTACCACCCGATTTTCCAGTGGCTTTTTATGAACTAAACCAAAAGCAGCAATTAATTAATGATTTAAAAGCAACGATTCAGGCCAATGATTTAGTTTTATTAAAAGCTAGCAATGGTTTGCACTTAGATGAAGTTGTGCAGGCACTATTGAAATAAGTTGCTCCGGTATTTAATTTAAAACTCAATTTCACAGCTGATTGTAATGGTGTGACGTTCCCGGAGACTAGCTATGGTCAAGTTCTGAAGTTTAAAAACCAAAACTTAAGTCCTTAACCGGAGCCATACTTAACTTCTCAATGCTCCATGTCACAGTTGATTTGAGTTAAAGTTCTTTATCTTCAATTCAAAACGTGGTAAAGTAGTTAGCTAGTGAAAGTTTCTGAAAAATAATGATAATGATTACAAGACAGTTGATTTGATACAAAACTAGCCCCTGTTTTGTGATTGACTTTCACAATTCTAGGAGGATATTTTTTGAAATTTAGTGAACTTAATTTAAATGAAGACTTATTAAAAGCAACACAGGAAGCGGGCTTTGAAGAAACAACGCCCATTCAAGAAAAGACCATTCCGCTAGTTTTATCAGGGGTGGACGTCATTGGTCAAGCACAAACCGGTACTGGTAAAACCGCTTCTTTTGGTTTGCCATTATTGCAAACAGTGGATACACATGCACCTTATGTTCAAGCTTTGGTTATTTCACCAACTCGAGAACTAGCTGTGCAGACGCAAGAAGAGTTGCATCGTTTAGGTCGCTATCATCATGTAGCAGTGCAAGCAGTTTATGGTGGTTCCGATATTCGGCGGCAAATTCAAGCTTTGCGTAATCATCCCCAAATTGTCGTGGGCACTCCTGGACGGGTTTTGGATCATATTAAGCGCCATACTTTAAAATTAGACCATGTCCAAACGGTTGTGTTAGATGAAGCAGACGAAATGTTGGATATGGGCTTTGTTGAAGATATTGAAAATATCTTGAAGAATGTGCAAGCGGATCATCAAACCTTACTTTATTCAGCAACCATGCCGCGGCCAATTATGAATATTGCTGAAAAGTTTATGAAGGATCCCAAAATAGTTCAAATTAAGTCTAAGGAATTAACCGCAGATAAAATTGAACAATATATGATTCGTTCTAAGGAATATGAAAAGTTTAATACCATGACTCGGTTATTTGACGTTCAAAAGCCAGAATTGGCCGTTATTTTTGGGCGGACCAAACGGCGGGTTGATGAAATTACTCGGGGTTTAAAAGCGCGGGGCTATAATGCTGAAGGTATTCATGGTGATTTGTCCCAACAAAAACGGATGAGTGTTCTGAAGCAATTTAAAGCGGGAAAATTAGAATATTTAGTGGCAACGGATGTTGCTGCGCGGGGCTTAGATATTTCTGGTGTTAGTCACGTATTTAACTATGATATTCCCCAAGATCCAGACAGTTATGTGCATCGAATTGGCCGGACGGGTCGTGCCGGTCGCTCTGGAATTTCCATCACGTTTGTATCACCAAATGAAATGAGTTATTTACGTGCAATTGAACAATTAACTAAGGTGCGGATGTTGCCCTTAAAGCCGCCAACTGATCAACAAGCATTAGCTGGACAGTTAGAAGATGCAACTAAAAAGATTGCTGAACAAATTAGCCATGGTAAATTGGATAAGTTTCAAACAGTGGCACAACAGTTATTGGAACAATATGATGATGTTCAATTAGTTGAATTATTATTGAAGAATTTGACGAAAGATCCTGAAGCCATTCCGGTAAAGATTACACCAGAACGGCCATTGCCGAGTCGCCATAACCGTAATTACCGTGGTGGTAATGATCACCGGTCACATTCTCGTTATCGGGGTAACGACCGTCGGCGGCACAATAATAATGATCGCCGGCATTATTCTCATGATGACCGGCAAAAACGCAACAATAATAACAACCATCATCGTAACTTTACAATTAGGACTAATAATAGTCGGTAAAGGAGTTTCAGTTGATTCAAGGCTTAGGAATTGACATAGCAGGAATTGAGCGCATTTGGCAGGCTTATCAAAAACAGCCCCGTTTTTTAACCAAAGTTTTAACGGTAGCAGAACAAAATGTATTTCATCAATATCGCGGTCAGCGTCAAAAAGAGTTTTTGGCGGGCCGCTTTTCTGCTAAAGAGGCTTTTAGTAAGGCTTTGGGCACCGGTATTGGGCCGGTTAGTTTTCAAGATTTAACAATTTTAAATAGTGATAATGGACAACCTTATGTTAAACAAAAGGTATATACTGGAACTGTTTGGATTTCGATTTCACATACTCAAACTTATGTAATGACCGAAGTTATCTTGGAAAAGGGAAGTGGTTCAGATGCAACCTTCAATCCACCGTCCGACAATGATCACGATTGATCGGCAGGCACTAAGACAGAATTATTTGACTTTTCGGCAATTGGCCGGTCCTCAGCGGCAAGTTTTTGCGGTTGTGAAGGCTGATGCTTATCATCATGGTGCGGTAGAAGTGGCCAAAGCTTTACAGGAAGTCCAAGTGGATGGTTTTTGTGTTGCTACTATTGACGAAGCCTTACAATTGCGGCAGGCTCATATTACAGAACCAATCTTGGTCTTAAATGTTGTTCCGGTTGAACAAGCACCGTTGGCGGCACAACATGACATTTCGCTAACCGTCGATAGCTATGAATGGTTAGTGCAAGCTAGTAAACAGGTTAAAACCCCAGTGAAGGTGCATTTAGCTCTGGATACTGGGATGGGGCGGATTGGTTTTCGAATGCCAGCAGATAAGGCAAGTTTATTAGCGGCATGTCAAATCTTGGAGCAATCACCGTTATTAATTCCGGAAGGAATTTTTACGCATTTTGCGACTGCCGATGAACAAAATTCGGCTTATTTTCAACAACAATGGGCTTCTTTTGAACAGACGGTAACCGCATTGCCACTTAAGTTTACCTATGTGCATATGGCTAATACGGCTACTGCTATTTGGGCGCCAACTTTGGACAACAGTAATTTGGTGCGGCTCGGGATTGGTTTGTACGGACTAAGTCCGGCCGGTAAGTTGCGTAATGATGTGTCGTTACCTTTAAAACCCGTTTTAAGCTTAACTAGTCAAATTGTTGCTTTGCGCCAGTTACATGCCGGTGACAAAGTCGGCTATGGAGCAACGTATACCGTGCAAGCTGAGTCGGAATGGATTGCCACGGTGCCACTGGGTTATGCTGACGGCTGGCATCGAAATTTGAGTGGTAGTTCGGTCTTAGTAGCAGGGCATAAGTGCCCGATTGTAGGGCGCATTTGTATGGATCAGTTAATGATTAAAGTTCCTCAGCGTTACGCGTTAGGAACTACCGTGACGCTGATCGGTACTCAAGACCAGCAAACTATTAGTGTTGATGATGTAGCTAGTTTTGGTCAAACCATTAACTATGAAATTTTATGTTCTCTATCCGAGCGAATTCCCCGTACGTATATTAATTAAGTACTCAACTGAATTAACGTCAGAAGCAGTCCTGTTTTTTAAATTAATTGTGTTAAAATAACATTAAGTTTAAAAAAACAGACTTCTGGAACACTGAACTCTAGCTATGAATAACTTCTAAACAAGATATAATAGTTATTAGCTGATTTTTGGATAATTAGTTGCTAGCGACTTAGTCCGGTAGTTGACAATGATATTTAATTGGTAAAAGATTAGGGGGGAGAATAACCATGGCCGCATTTCAGAAAAATTTTTCCGTTCAATTAGATTCTGATGTCGTCGATCGATTGCAGAAGTATAGCGCTGAAAATGCTTGTGATACTAATTATGTTATTGATGAAGCATTGTTTAACTTCTTTCAGCAAGAGGATCGGATGGTAGGTCAATTAGTTGATGGTTATTTAAATATGGCAGATATTAACGAAGAAATAAGTAATGCTTTTTCAATTTGTGAACAGGAAGTAGATAGGCAAGTCAGTGGCTATTCCAATTAAACGTGGCGACGTATTTTTCGCCGATTTATCACCCGTGGTTGGTTCCGAACAAGGTGGAATGCGACCAGTATTAGTAGTACAAAATAATGTCGGTAATCGTTACAGCCCGACAACCGTTATTGTTGCCATTACTGGGCGAATCGAAAAGCCGAAGATGCCGACGCATGTTGGTATTACTAAGGAAGATGGTTTTAGTAAAGATTCAGTGATTTTAACTGAACAAATTCGCACAATTGATAAGCAACGTTTAAAAGAAAAAGTAACGACTCTGTCAGCAGAAAAAATGAGTGCAGTTGATAAAGCTTTAAGAATTAGTATTCATGTATAAAATTAAGATTGCGATAAAAGACGTTGTAAGTGGAAGTACTAAATAGCATTTGAGAAAGCAGTCTTCACAAAAATGTTCGCAAATTTTTAAAAATTTGTGGGCATTTTTTGTTTTAACTTTTTTTAACTAGCGAAATTAATAATTATCGTACAAAAAAGCCAGTATCTGAGTATAATTATTTATATGAAAAAAACTACAAAGTTCGTCATATTCTTTTTAGCAATCTTCTTAGTTGGTGGTCTAGGTTATTATTTGTTTATCGCCGCCGATGGTCTGCATAATCCGTTCACTTACCATCAAGAGGTTTTATTAGATGTACCTTACGAAAATCAACTAGAGGATAATCCTTTAAAAAATGGCTGTGAAGTGACTTCATTGTCAATGTTATTGCGATACTATGGTTTTCACGAAACTAAAAATGACTTGGCAGCTCAGATTGACCGTCAGCCTTTTTTGGTAGATGCGACGCACCATGGTGATCCGCGTAAGGGTTTTGTTGGTAATATCAAAGATGGTTATGCAGCTATGGGCGTTTACGTGGAACCAATTAGTAAGTTGTGTCGGCAAATTGTCGGTAACAAATATCAGGTTCACAGTGGCGAAAATTTACAGCCAGCCGATTTAAAACGTTTGATACACCATGAGAAACCAGTTTGGATTTTGGCTACGTTAGATTTTCAACCAGTGACCAAAAATGATTTGCTCAAATGGAAGACGCCTTCAGGAACAATGACCGTCAGTCCTTTGATTCATTCGGTAGTTGTGACTGGTATTGATCAACATTATTTTTATGTAAATGACCCACTCAAGAAAAAAGATCGGAAAGTTCCAATTAAAAAATTATTGCGTTCCTTTACGGGAATGCGAGCTCAATATTTATATTTAAGTCAAAAATAAATTTGGGTGTTCCTAAATCAACAAAAGCTACTATAATGAATTTTAGAAAGTCTACGGGGTGCTAAATAGCTGAGAACATACTCGTGAACCTGATCTAGATAATACTAGCGCAGGAATAGACACAAAATAAGCTGGCAGCTAATTGTTGATAACTGATCTTGAGATAAGGGAATTGTTTTGAGATCTGGCTGAAGCTGATTAGTTCTTGAACTTATTTTGGCTTCAAGATGTTTTTAAGGCTGTGAACCCCCTTCGACTTTAATTCAATAGTTGGAGGAAACAGTGATGACGAAACAAAGTTTGCAGGTCAAAAGATTAACAGTGATAGCATTAATGATTGCGTTGGATTTTATCCTATCACCAATTTTGAGAGTCGAGGGCATGGCTCCCATGTCGAGTGTTGTCAATATCATTGCGGCGGTATTAATGAATCCGTTCGCTGCGACGTTGATGGCCTTGATTTGTGGGTTAATGCGGATGCTATTTTTAGGTATTCCGCCATTAGCTTTAACAGGAGCGGTTTTTGGCGCTTTTTTAGCGGCATTCTTTTACAAAGTTTGGCCGCATTCGTGGGCAGCTGCTCTGGGAGAAATAATTGGTACGGGCATTATTGGTTCATTATTATCTTATCCAGTAATGGCCTGGTTCACAGGATCAGCTAGTGGCTTATATTTATTCGTTTATACGCCCCGTTTTTTAGGCGCAGCCATTATGGGTTCTATTGTAGCTTGTTTATTATTAATTAAATTAGGTAAATTATCTACCTTTCAAAAGATCCAAAAGTTATTTCGTTAAAAAATAAAAAATGAGGCTCGGACCAAAATTGTCCGAGCCTTATTTTAGTATTAAAAAAATTCTTCAATTGACTTTAAGCTTGGGGGAGCTCGTTTAAAATAGTGCCCTTTTGCAAATCATCAATTTCGGCTACGCGAAAGTTGTTTTCTTCTAGTTCATGAACAATTTTTGCTAGCGTAGCTGGTGTCAGTCCCGATTGTAACGTAAATAAATTCCGCCGTACGAGAGCTGTTTTGCGGGCATCCAAGGTTAAGCAACCAGCAATATTAGCATAGCGACTAATAATTGAAGACATAGCTGCTAATTCGCCGCTTTGTCCCGAGGAAATTACCGTTAAGACGTAACTACCAGTATTAATATTCCAGGCTTCAGATAACATATTTAATAATTTAGTATGTGTTAAAATTCCGTAAAAATGGTTGTTCTCGTCTAAAACAGCAATGTAAGGTAAATCTTTAATATTAAAAAAGACTTTAAAAAAGGGAGCGTTCACGGGAATGGTTTTGGTTGCATTCTTGATTAGATAGGTAACTGGTAAGTTCATATCACCCCCACGTGATTTGTGACGGTAAATGTGCATTTTATAAATATTGCCCCGAAAGATTGTTCCCGTTTCATCTAAAATCGGGACACACCGAAAACCAGTATCTTCTAAAATTTGTAAAGCTTCAGCTAAAGTAACTGATTCTTGAACCGTAGTTAAAAATTGTTTTTTTAAAACAAGTGATTTAATCAGCATGATTGTCTCCTTTACTACTCATCGCTGGAAGCAAAATAAGCTGCTGGCCAAAAGGCAACAAACAAAGGTACAATACCTAACCACCAATTTTCTAAAGCAATGCCGCCTAAAACGCATAATACACATAAGACTAATAAAATAATCATGAACTTCTTCATTGATGAACCTCCAATCATTATCTATTACCTTTTATTGTAAAGCCAAGTTCCGGGTTTGACAAATTAATGACGATTAATTTGGCCATAAAAAAAGACTGAAGTGATTGTTACTCTGATTGCTCCAATCTCTGATTCAGTCTTTTGTTTAATTAAATTATTTAATGCCAACTTCTTTAAAGCTATCTTCAGCAACTTTCCGTAATTGCGCTGCAGAATTGTCCATTTTAGCTTTTTCGGCATCAGTTAAAGGAATTTCCAAAATCTTTTGGACACCATTGCGGTTAATCACAGTTGGTGAACTGATGTATAGATCTTGGACACCGTATTGACCGTTCATCCCAACGGATAATGGTAAAACAGTATTTTCATCACGTAACAAAGCTTGGCAGATTCGTGCTAAAGCAGTACCAATACCATAGAAGGTAGCACCTTTAGTATTAATAATGTCGTAAGCAGCATTAACGATGGTATCATTGAGTTCAGCTAATTTTTCTTCGGTTAATTCTGGATGAGTAGCACGCAATTCAGCCATTGTTAAGCCCCCAACTGTTACATGAGACCAGGCAGCAAATTCACTATCACCGTGTTCACCCAAGATATAGCCGTGAACTGAACGAGGGTCAACATTTAATTCTTGACCAACAAATTTCCGTAAACGAGCAGTATCTAGTGAAGTACCAGTACCGATAACCCGTTCTCTTGGGAAACCAGAAATCTTCCAAGTACCATAAGTTAAAATATCTACTGGGTTAGCAGCAACTAAAAAGATTCCATTAAATCCAGAATCAACGATTGGTTTAATGATCGTTTGTAGAATCTTTAAATTCTTATTAACTAAATCTAATCTCGTCTCACCAGGCTTTTGTGGAGCACCAGCAGTAATGACAACGATATCAGCATCTTTGGCGTCACTATATTCAGCAGAATAAAGTTTAGTTGGATAACTTAAAGGTGTGGCATCAGCAAGGTCCAATGCGTCACCTTTGGTCTTATCTTTAGCAATATCAGTAATGCCAATTTCGTTAGCAATACCTTGTAAAGTCATTGCGTAAGCAAATGTTGAACCAACAGCACCATCACCAACTAATAAAATTTTAGTATGGTTTTTATCTGTAATACTTGTCATGAATTCTACCCCTTTTTTTACTTTGTTAATAACTGCACGACTTGATTTTACCACGCAAGTTTCTGAAAAAAAAGTGGTTTGTGTAATTTGACACTATTAAATTAGACTAAAATAGCCTGAGAAAGCTATTTGAGTTCCATTACTATGACGGATATTTTTTCAAGATAAATGTTATAATCAAGCAGCAATGCTTGTTAAAATTATGTTGAAATCAAAAATTACGAGCTATTAATATTAATTGCTGGGCTTTGTTTTCAACCACAACGAACATTAATTATTAGTGATAACCTAAACACTAGCATTTTAAGCCGCAGAGACTTAAATTTTTTAGAGAAAGATTGAAGTGGAAAAATTAAGCAATATTAGTTAATAAATTATGTAATTAAAACTTGAAAACTAGGTGAAAAATTATGAAGGCAATTTTTGGATTAGGCAATCCGGGCGTACAATATGATCAGACAAAACATAATATGGGGTTTATGACAATTGATCAATTGGCCCAGTATTATCAAGTGGAATTAAACAAAAAAGAATGTTCCGCACTAGATGTGCGTTTTAAATTACAGGGCGAAGCAATTTATTTAGTTAAGCCCTTAACATTTATGAATACTTCAGGTAATGCGGTACGAATGCTCATGGATTATTATCAAATTCGTCCGGAAGAAATTTTAGTGATTCAAGATGATTTAGATATGCCAATTGGGAAGGTTCGTTTACGCCAACAAGGCTCAGCTGGTGGACATAATGGTATAAAAAGTATTATCTCTGCGGTCGGAACCAAAGAATTCAAGCGGGTTAAGATTGGAATTGGACACCCCAAACGTTCACAAGTGATTAATTGGGTGTTAGATCCATTTTCTGAGGCTGATGCGCCCCAGGCGCAAGCTGGCATCCAGCGGGCAGCTGAAGCGATTGAACAATGGATTACTACGGATAATTTTCAACAAACAATGAATGATTTTAATTAGGAGAAAGATAGTGCAACTAGTTGATTTTTTAAAACAAAATCATGATTTGAAAAAATTTATTGCGCAATTACAACCGCAATCAAAACAATTATTGACGGGTCTTAGTGGATCGGCTAAAGCATTATTTTTAGCCACTTTAGTTGAGCAAACACAACAACCAGTGCTGCTCGTTACTGATAATAATTACCATGCAGATTTGTTATGTGATGATTTACAACAATTGCTACCAGCACAGCAACTGTATAACTTTTCAGTGGAAGCCTTAATTGCGACGCAAGTAGCAACTAGCTCACCGCAGGCTTTACGGCAACGGATTTTAGCTTTGAATTTTTTACAGACGAAACGTCCGGGAATTGTGGTGACTTCGGTTAGTGGTCTGGAATATTTGTTACCAACACCAGAACAATTTGCTGAAGCGCAAGTAAGTTTAAAAGTCGGCCAAGAAATTACGGTGGAACACCTGTTACAACAACTAGTGACTTTGGGATATCGGCGGGATAGTTTAGTTGCCCATCCTGGTGAGTTTGCTTTGCGCGGCGATATCTTAGACTTTTATCCGTTAACCAGTAACCAACCAGTTAGATTAGAATTGTTTGGCGATGAGCTTGATACGATTCATGAATTTGACCCGCAAAGTCAACGCAGCCAAGCGCAGTTATCACAAATAACTATTACGCCAGCGCAAGATCAATTAGTCACGCCAGAAGTCTTGAAACAAAGTGGTCAACGATTACAAAAGCGTTTGCAAACTGATTTAAAGAAAATTAAAGATGACGCTACTAAAAAGGCGTTACGGACCAATTTTCAAGTTGATATTGACCAAATGTTACGTGCACAACTGCCAGCTAATTTAAATCAATATGTGGATTTATTATATTCTACGACTACGACGTTAACTGATTATTTAGCGCCCACTGGGGTTTTGGTTTACGATGACTATAATCGTTTGCAAGAACAAGAGCGCGCCAATGTTGAAGAAAATACGGCGTGGATGAGCGGACAATTGGAAACAGGGAAGTTATTGCCACAACAACAATTGCGGCAAACATTTAATCAAGTGACGACTAAAATCCAGCAGCCGCAAATTTATCTATCATTATTTCAAAGAAGTAGTTATACTTTTCGCTTACAGCAATTGCTGCATGTAAATAGTCGCAGTGTTCAACAATTTTTTAGTAATTTACCGTTATTAAAGACGGAGATCAACCGGTGGCAAAAGCAAGGATACACGATTGTTTTATTAATCAGTAATCAAAGTAATTTACAAAAATTACAACGAACTTTAGCCGATTTTGAGATCACAGCCAAAACCGCAACGCTTACCACTTTACAAAAAGGTCAGACTCAATTAGTAGCTGGCGGTTTTCATGCTGGCGTTGATCTGCCCCAAGAAAAAGTGGTTATTATTACTGATAAGGAGTTATTCAATCGCCAGCCGCAACGCAAACGTGTCCGTTCAACGATTAGTAATGCGCAACGATTAAAAAGTTATACGGATTTGAAACCGGGAGATTACGTAGTCCATGTTAATCATGGTATTGGTAAATTCTTGGGTACGCAGACATTAGAAGTGGACGGTAAGCACCAGGACTATATGACCATTGAGTATCGTGATGATGGCAAGTTGTTTATTCCCGTTACGCAATTGAACATGGTCCAAAAATATGTGTCTGCTGAAGGCAAATCACCGAAGTTAAATAAGTTAGGTGGTAGTGAATGGCATAAGACTAAGCAAAAAGTTCAAAAAAACATCGAAGATATTGCTGATGATTTGGTAAAATTATATGCTCAGCGAGAATCAGAACCGGGTTTTGCTTTTTCCCCAGATGATGATTTGCAAACAAAGTTTGACGAACAATTTGCTTATATTGAAACACCAGATCAATTGCGCAGTATTGCGGAAGTGAAAGCGGATATGGAAAAACCCCATCCCATGGAACGGCTATTAGTGGGTGATGTGGGGTTTGGTAAGACAGAAGTCGCTTTACGCGCAGCTTTTAAAGCAGTCAATGATAATAAGCAAGTGGCCTTTTTGGTACCAACAACTATCTTGGCACAGCAGCATTACCAGACGATGTTGGAGCGTTTTGCGGATTTTCCGGTACAGATTGCGATTATGTCACGGTTTCAAACCACAGCACAGCAGCGGCAAACTAAGCAAGGCTTAATTGATGGCAGCGTGGATATTGTTGTCGGCACCCATCGCTTGTTGTCGAAGGATATCCAGTTTAAAGATTTAGGTCTATTGATTATTGACGAAGAGCAACGTTTTGGTGTAAAGCATAAAGAACGCTTAAAACAACTCAAATCACAAATTGATGTTTTATCCATGACTGCCACCCCAATTCCACGAACTTTGAACATGTCGATGATGGGGGTTCGGGATTTGTCGGTGATTGAGACGGCTCCTCCTAACCGCTATCCGATTCAAACATTTGTTATGGAACAAAATTATGAAGTCATTCGAAACGCGATTGAACGCGAAATCCAGCGTGGTGGACAAGTATTTTATCTACACAATCGGGTTGAAGATATGGAGCAAACCGTTAGTATCTTGGAGGATTTGATTCCAGATGTTCGAGTCGGGATTGCTAATGGTCAAATGTCCGAAAACCAGTTAGAGAGTGTGATTACTAGTTTTTTAAATGGTGAATATGATGTGTTGGTGACCACCACAATTATTGAAACCGGTGTCGATATTGCCAATGCCAATACGCTAATTGTTGAGAACGCGGACCATTATGGCTTATCTCAGTTGTACCAATTACGTGGGCGGGTTGGGCGTTCCAGTCGCGTGGCGTATGCTTATTTTATGTATCAACCTAATAAAACTTTGACAGAAGTTGGCGAAAAGCGCTTGGAAGCTGTTAAGAATTTTACAGAGTTAGGTTCCGGTTTCAAAATTGCAATGCGCGATTTAGCTATTCGAGGTGCTGGTAATTTATTAGGCCAGCAACAGCATGGTTTTATTGACTCTGTGGGCTATGACTTGTATACGCAAATGCTCAATGAAGCAGTTGCCAAAAAGCGCAATCAACAAGCACAAACGCCGTTAACCGATGCTCAATTACGGTTAAATGTCGAAGCTTATTTACCACATGAGTATATCAGTGATGAAAGTCAAAAAATTGAAATTTATAAGCGGCTACGTGAAGCCAAGTCCCTAGAGCAGATTACCCAATTAGGACAGGAACTTCAGGAACGTTTTGGCCGTTTTCCACAAGAAGTAACTAATTTATTGCAGATTAGTGCCATAAAGATTTTAGCCGATCAAGCATTGGTTAAGAAGATTGTGCAACTAGAGACACAAGTCGAAATAACGTTTGATCCAGCGGCTAATCGTTATTTAACAGGGAAACAACTTTTCGCTAATTTGGCAACTGTTGATTTTAAGGCCCGCGTGGCTAATGAGCACCATTATTTTGTGATAAAATTACAGTTAAAACCAACCGATGATTTATTAGCTGGTTTAAAGCAACTTTTAACGCCATTTGCTAAACAGGCGCAGGCCAAATTAGAAAAGACAAGTTAAAACAATGAAAAAAAAGCAATTACATTTTTGGTGGCAAAGTACGTGGATTTTGTCATTATCAGCACTAATTACTAAAATTTTGAGTGCTTTATACCGCATCCCATTACAAAATATTGTTGGTGATCGCGGCTTTTTTGTCTACCAGCAGGTTTATCCAATTTACGGACTTTGGACAGCGATTACGTTAACCGGTTTGCCAATGTTTATTTCGCAAATAATGGTGGAGGATCCTGATCACCAACAAAGTAATTATCAGCATTTGCGTAATTGGTTAGTGTTACTAGCGATTATTTCAGCAGTAACTTTGTGGTTAGTTGCGCCAGATTTGGCACGGTTGATGGGCGATCGAAATTTAAGTTATTTAATTCAAACGGTAGCAGGCTTTTATCTGTTAGCGCCACTGGCGGCCTTATTTCGTGGGATTTTTCAAGGTAAGCTCTTGATGTTGCCTACGGCTTTAGCGCAGGTGAGTGAACAAATTGCACGCGTGCTAGTGATTGTGTTCGTTGCGCTGGGTTTTAAACAATTTCATTGGTCGTTATATTTAATGGGAAGTTTAGCACACGCAGGGGCCATTGTAGGAGCCATAGTTGGTTTATTAGTATTAGGGTATTTTTGGACACAAATTCACCTACAGCAAGTAACAGACAATTCGCAACCAGTTGTTTGGCAGCAACTAAGACACCGCTTTTTGACCGAAGGCTTAGCCCTTAGTTTATTTGGTAGCATTTTAATTTTGTTACAATTAGTTGATTCCGTCACGGTCTTGAAGTTATTACGCCAGATCCACGTAGCACATCCGCAAGTAGTAAAGGGCATTTATGATCGCGGGCAACCACTAGCCCAATTAGGCATTGTGATTGCTGTTTCTTTTGCGACAACTTTACTACCACAAATTAGCGCACAACGTGGACCCAAGGCTCAACAGTTGGTGGCGGCTACTTTACATGTTTCCTTGGTGTTAGCGAGTGCTTGTGCGGTAGGGTTGGCCGTTTTAATGCCGCAAATCAATACCTTACTTTTTACCAATGCTCAGCAAAGTCTGAGTTTAGCAATTTATGTTTTATCGCTCATCTTTATTTCTTATGTCACCATTATCAATACGATTATGCATGCTTTTCATCAACAACAAAAAAATTGGCGGGTGTTAGTCGTTGGTATTGTGGTCAAGTTATTAGCTAATTTGGGCTTGATGCCCATTTTGGGAATTCAAGGGGCTAGTTGGGCTACTTTATTAGCTAGTTTAGTCATGGCCGCACTGATTTATCATTATTCAGGTGCTTTCTTACAAAAAATTATCTGGAAAGAAAATTTCTGCTTAAAAGTTATTGTTATTGTTGGTACAATGGGATTAATTGTTGGAGCTACTAGTTGGTGCTGGCAATTTATTTGGCCACTAGATCGTTTCCATGCTGCCATTGAAACACTGTTCGAAGCTGGTTTGGGAGTGATCTTAGTCTTAGGAGGTAGTTATTATAGCCATCTGTGGTCAAAAGCAGAATGGCAGTTATTACCGGGAGCAAAATTTCTGTGAAAAAAAGGAGTCAAACATGCGCTTAGATAAATATTTGAAGTTGTCGCGATTAGTGAAACGACGGCCATTAGCTAAAGAGTTGGCTGACAAAGGACGAGTAGAAGTCAATGAGCGAGTTGCTAAATCCGCTAGTGATGTAGAAATTGGTGATCAAATTACAATTCACTATGGTAATCGTCAAGTGCAAGTACGCGTAGTGGCAACACCGCAAATTGTTAAAAAAGAAGATGCAGCGAAGATGTATCAAAGATTAGACTGATTAAATAATAGACAATATAATATTAATGTTGTTATACTCAAAATAGGATAGCTAAACGGAGGGATTATTTTGTCTAATCAGCCGAGGACTAATAACGTGAGTCCAATTAACATTGATAATGAAGATCGGTCAGCTGAACGTCAATTTAAACGGCATGTTCAAGCAGTTCATCGGCGCCGGGTAACGGTATTACTAGGTGTATTAGCCTTGATTAGTCTGTTATTTGGTGGACGCATTTATCAAGCTAATAAAACGCAAGCCGTAACCAAGCAAAGTGTCTTTCAACAGCAACAGAAGTTGACAGCGGCAAAAAATAAAAACGCCGATTTACAAAACGAAATTCAGCAATTACATCGACCAGAATATCTCGACAATTTAATTCGTTATCGATTCAACTATTCTAAAAATGGGGAAATCATTTATAATATTCCTAATGAATCAAATAAAAATTTAAATTTTTAAGGAGTAAGGAAAGAAAATGACCGTATCGGTAGGAACAAAAGTAACGGGTAAAGTGGTTGGCATTAAAAATTTTGGAGCTTTTGTTGATATTGGTAATGGCCAGAGTGGTCTGGTACATATTAGCCAGATTTCTAATGATTATGTCAAAGATATTCATGATAAGTTGAGTATTGGTGATGAAGTTACCGCTATTGTGGTGAGCGTTGATAATGGTAAAATTGCTTTATCAATGAAAAAAGCTGAACCCAAACCTAGTTATAAACGTCATGGTGGACATAATAATCATGGTCATGTTGCTACACATAAATCGGAGGATTTTGATGACTTATTAGCTGGTTTTATGAAAGAAAGTCAGGATCGTTTGGCAACGATTAAAAAGAACACTGAAGGGAAAAGAGGCGGCCGTGGTGGTCGTCGTGGTTAAGTGCGAGCAAGTTTAGCCCGGACTTTTTTAGTATAAATTATGGATGTGACAGAAGCTAAATTTGTTCAAGAAGTGCGTACTTATCAAGATTGGACTGCTAAAACGCGTGTGTTAATTGCGGTTTCTGGCGGTAGTGATTCCCTGGCATTGTTAAACTTGGTGTTACAATTACCTCAAGCTTGGCGCCCTGTGATTCATGTGGCAACTGTTGATTTTCAGTTGCGAGCGCAAAGTGTGTCAGAAGTGGTTTTAGTGCAGCAGTTTTGTCAACAGCACCAGATTGCTTTTCATACGATTACTTGGCAGCATGAATCGGTAGTGACGGATTTAGAAAATCAAGCCCGCCAATTTCGTTATCAGTACTTTGCACAATTAATGAAGCAATTTGATTTAGAACAATTATTAGTTGCGCATCAGCAAGATGATCAAGTGGAAACAATCTTAATGAAATTGATCCGAAGTGGTAGTTTGTGGGAAGTGCCGGCAATGCAGCGGTGTCGGGCTTTTGCTTCTGGACAATTAATACGACCGTTGCTCAATTTTTCTAAGCAAGAATTAGTGGCTTACTTACAACGCCAGCACATTAGCTTTGCAGTTGATGCAACTAACTTTGAAGATATTACGTGGCGCAATCAATTGCGCAATCAAATCATTCCCCAACTGCAAGCATTAAATCCGCAATTTTCCCAGCACGTAACTAATTTTGCTACCCAGTTACAACAGTCAGTGCAATTAACGACAGCAATGTTTGAACAATTACAAACGCTTAGTATTAGTGTTGGCGCGCGAGCATTAGATATGGATTTAACGGCGATTAATTCTTTAAATGCAGAGCAAACAGTTTTATTTATTCAGTATGTATGCCATCACCAGTTAAACTTAGATTTAACTAACCGCCAATTGCAACAAGTTAAACGCTTATTACCACAGGCTAACGCCCAGATGGATATTGGACAAAATTGGTTACTGGTGAAAGCTTATCAAAAATTAAGTTTGCTTCAGAAGTCACAATCGAAAAAGACGTTCGCGCTTGCGCTCAAGTTGAATCAGCCCTGTCTTGCAAATGATGGACAAAAGTTTACAATTAAACAGTCTTCAAAAATCAATCGCAATACTTTTTATTTTAATCGTTTGCCACAAAAAATTCGGATTCGGACACGCCAGCCAGGAGATCGTGTCCGTTTAATGAACGGGCAGCATCAAAAGCTAAAAGATCGCTTGATTAACTTGAAGTTGCCCCGCTTATTGCGAGATCAATTGTGGGTAGTCACTTTTGATGAAGAAATTGTTTGGATTAAAGATATTTATCGTTATCAAATTTCCCCTACACAATATTTATTTGAAATTAAGATTGGAGATTAATTATGGAAATGGATCAGGACATGCAGAAAGTGCTTTTTTCTGCGGAAGAAATCGCACAAGCTAACAAAAAGTTAGGACAACAGTTAGCAGCTGATTATAAAGATAAGGACCCACTGTTTGTTTGTATTTTAAAAGGAGCAATTGTCTTTTTAACAGATTTAATGCGGCAACTACCTCAAAGTGCCGAAATTGAATTTATGGATGTTTCAAGTTATAACGGTCAAACCGCAACGTCTGGTCAGGTTCGAATTCTCAAAGACTTAGACGTATCAGTGACGGGTCGCGATGTCGTTTTTATCGAAGATATTATTGATACAGGCATTACCTTAAAAGAATTAACGAATTTGTTTAAGTCTCGTCATGCTAAGTCCATTAAAATTGTGACCCTGCTTGATAAGCCAGCTAACCGGCAACAAAATGTGCATGTGGACTACGTGGGGTTACAGTGTCCAGATGAATTTGTTGTAGGCTATGGTATGGATTATCAAGAACGTTATCGTAATTTGCCATATATCGGTGTTTTAAAGCCAGAAGTTTACACGCAAAATTAAGTTAATTCTAATTCAAGTGGAATCAAAACAATATGATATACTGGTTTTAATTGCTGAGTAGCTGAAAGCTGTTAAGGGCTTAAGTGGTAAGCATTTGTTTCACATAGTTATATCTTAATCAAGGCTAGCGGCTCATGCGAGATTGTGTTAGCATGAAAAGCAAGTTTATTCTTGTGGAGGAAAAATAGATTGAAAAATAATCGAAATGGACTACGAAATAATAGTCTATTTTATATCATTATTTTCGTGTTGTTAATTTTGGCTACTAGTTGGTTTGTTGGAGGACAAGGATCATCACAAGTTGAAAACCTTTCTTCGAGTGAATTTGTGTCCAAATTAAAAGCTAATAAAATTAAACATTTTTCGCTTCAACCGTCTAATGGTGTTTATAAAGTTTCAGGAACTTTAAAAAAGTCTGAAACTAGTAAAGGCAGTCAGTCAAATGTTAATTTATTTTCACACTCAGCAGCGACTGTAACTAAGGCAAAGAATTTTACGGCTACCGTTTTGCCGAATAATTCAACGTTGCAAGAAATTAATCGCGCGGCACAGAAGTCGCAAACAAAAATGAGTACGCGTGAGGAATCACAGAATGGAATGTGGCTTAATATTGCCTTAACGGTAATTCCGTTTTTATTCTTCGCATTCTTATTGTATTCTATGATGGGTCAAGCTGGTCAAGGTGGCGGTGCTGGCAAGATCATGAGTTTTGGCAAGTCGCAAACCAAGCCAGTTGATCCTAAGAAAAATAAGGTTCGTTTTTCTGACGTTGCTGGTGCTGAAGAAGAAAAACAAGAATTAGTTGAAGTAGTTGATTTCTTAAAGGATCCGCGGAAATATCTAGCTTTAGGTGCGCGGATACCATCAGGTGTTTTATTAGAGGGACCTCCCGGAACTGGTAAAACACTATTAGCTCGTGCAGTTGCTGGTGAAGCAGCCGTGCCATTCTATTCTATTTCTGGTTCTGATTTTGTGGAAATGTTTGTCGGTGTTGGTGCTTCCAGAGTGCGTGATTTATTTAGTAGCGCTAAAAAGAATGCTCCCGCCATTATCTTTATTGATGAAATTGATGCCATTGGTCGCCAACGTGGTAACGGTAAAACCGGTGGTGGCAATGATGAACGCGAACAAACTTTAAATCAATTATTGGTAGAAATGGACGGCTTTACCGGTAAAGAAGGTTTAATCGTGATGGCGGCTACTAACCGTTCGGATGTGTTAGATCCTGCCTTATTGCGGCCAGGTCGGTTTGATCGAAAGATTTTAGTTGGTCAACCGGATGTCAAAGGGCGCGAAGCCATCTTGAAAGTCCATGCCAAGAATAAACCTTTGGCTGATGATGTTGATTTGAAAGTTATTGCCCAACAAACCCCTGGGTTTGTCGGAGCTGACTTGGAAAATGTCTTAAACGAAGCAGCTTTAGTAGCGGCTGAACGTAATAAAACTAAAATTGATGCGGCCGATATTGATGAGGCTGAAGATCGTGTAATTGCGGGTCCCGCTAAAAAGGATCGGGTGATTTCTGCTAAAGAACGTGAAACCGTGGCTTACCATGAAGCAGGACATGCGATCATTGGTGTGGTTTTGAGTGATTCCCGCGTTGTCCGCAAAGTTACGATTATTCCGCGTGGTCGTGCGGGTGGTTATGCGATTATGTTGCCTAAAGAAGATCAGAACTTGCTGACTAAGAAAGATTTAATGGAGCAAGTTGCTGGCTTAATGGGTGGTCGCACTGCTGAAGAGATTATCTTTGGGGTACAATCATCTGGTGCTTCCAATGATTTTGAACAAGCAACGCAAATTGCGCGGTCCATGGTCACTGAATACGGAATGTCGGAGCGCTTGGGGATGGTCCAACTTGAAAAAGGTGGTGCTCCAGTTGGGGCCTACGGTCAACCTAACTATTCTCAAGAAACAGCAACTGCCATTGATGAAGAAATTCGCAAGATTTTAGATGAAGGTCATCAAACAGCGGTAGAAGTTATCCAAAGCCATCGTGAACAACATAAGGCGATTGCACAAGCACTATTAAAGTATGAAACTTTAGATGAAAAACAAATTTTGAGTTTATATAATACTGGTCATATGCCAGAAACTAATCAAGACGAATTTCCATCAGAAAAGGCTTCAACTTTTGAAGAAGCTAAACAAGCTGCGCAACGTCGTGATGAAGCTAAACAAGCGCATGAAGTTGCACAACATCATGAAGAAACTATCACTGCAGATCCTGCTGATAGTGATGATGATCAAACTGAAGAATAACAAAATCAAGTTGGTAAGCACAGACTGTAGTGGTCTGTGCTTACTTGCTTTTGGAGATTTAATAACGAGTTTCAAATGATACAACTGAATTTTAAAGGAGAACTTGCGATGCAAGATTATTTAATTAAAGCTTTAAATCAAAATAGTCATTTTCGAATTTATGTCGTACGGGCCACTAACTTAGTGGCGACGGCGCAAGTCAATCATGATACATGGAGTGCTTCCACGGCTAGTTTGGGGCGTAGTTTAATCGGAACGTTATTATTAAGTACTTCCATGCTAAAAAATGATGAATTATTGACTACGCGAATTGCTGGTGGCGGACCAGTCGGGTTAATTGTTGCGGACGGTAATGCGCAGGGCCAAGTGAAAGGCTATGTTCAAAATCCACATATTAGTTTGCCGCTGAATCAAAAAGGTAAAATTGACGTGGCTAAAGCCGTGGGACAAAATGGTTATTTGGCGGTTACCAAAGATCAGCATTTAGCTCAACCTTTTACGGGCAAGGTTCCATTAATTTCGGGTGAATTAGCCGAAGATTATGCGTATTATTTAGTACAGTCAGAACAGATTCCCGCAGCAGTGGGACTGTCTGTTTACGTAGAAAGTGATAATCATGTGAGTTGTGCTGGCGGATTTATGGTGCAAGCCATGCCGCAGGCTACGGAACAAGAGTTAACGGCGTTAACCACCAAGATTCAGCAATTACCACCATTGCATGAATTACTGCAAGAAAAAAGTCCCGAAGAAATCTTAACGTTATTATTTGCCACGGGAAATAAAATTTTAGAGAAAATACCAGTGAGTTTTACTTGTGATTGTTCCAAACAACGCTTTGCAAAAACGATTCAAGCTTTGCCATTAACTGAATTGCAGGCTATGGAACAAGAAAATCAACCAGTAGAAGTGGTTTGCAAATTTTGTGGACAAAAGTATCATTTTACACCGACTGAAATTCAACAAATGATTTCACAGAAATAATTGCCAGTAGGGTATTGACTTTGCTATCATGTAAATGATAGTTATCTGAAAAAATTAAAACTAACCAATTCATTGATTAACGCTAGACGCTAATTTTAACAGGCTGAGGTTTGATTTTAAAAGAAAGAAGAAGAGAGTATGGAGTGGAAAATAGGGGATGTTACGATCCCCAATCAAGTTGTGGTCGCCCCAATGGCGGGAATTTCTAATTATTCATTTCGCATGACGGCCAAAGAATTTGGGGCAGGATTGGTAGTTTGCGAAATGGTTAGTGATCGCGGTATTTTATACAATAATCAAAAGACCCATGAAATGTTGTATGTGAATCCTAACGAACATCCGATTAGCATTCAAGTTTTTGGTGGTTCGAAAGAAACGTTAGTTCCGGCGATTAAATATGTGGCCGAAAATACAGCGGCGGACATTATCGATATTAATATGGGCTGTCCCGTGAAAAAGGTTACTAAAACCGGTGCTGGTTCACATTGGTTATTGGATCCGGATAGTATTTATGATTTAGTGAAAGCGGTCAAACAAGAAATCTCAAAGCCTTTGACTGTGAAAATGCGCACAGGGTTTGATAGCGATCATATTTTGGCTGTAGAGAATGCCTTAGCGGCCCAAGAAGGTGGCGCTGATGCCATTGCCATGCACGGTCGGACTAAAGCGCAAATGTATACGGGGCATGCGGATTGGGAATTATTACATGAAGTGGCACAACATTTAACCATTCCGTTTATGGGTAACGGTGATGTGAAAACGCCCCAAGATGCTAAAGTAATGATTGATGAAGTCGGAGCCGATGCAGTGATGGTAGCGCGGGGCGCGATTGGTAATCCTTGGGCATTAAAAGCCATGGTCACTTATTTAGACACCGGTGAATTATTGCCAGAACCAACACCGGCTGAAAAAATTCAAATTGCGAAAGAACAATTAGCGCGGTTAGTGGAATTAAAAGGTGAGCGAATTGGTGTTCCAGAATTTCGGCAGCAGGCCGCTTACTATTTAAAAGGAATTCCTCGTTCAGCCCGCACGAAAGCGGCCATTAATGAAGTGAATACGCAACAAGAAGTTGATGACTTGCTGGATCAATTTGCCCAGCAAGCAATGCAACGACAATTACAAAGATAGGGGTTAGTAATATGGCAGAAAATGAAATGAATGATCAATTACGTGTTCGGCGACAAAAGATGCAAGACTTACGTGATGCTGGGATTGACCCGTTTGGTCATCGTTATCAACCAACAGCAACTGCCCAAGAATTGCATGAGCAATATGATGCTTTAGATAAAGATGCAATTGAGCCAGTTAAAGTGCAAGTTGCTGGTCGGATGATGACCAAACGTGGCAAAGGTAAAGTTGGTTTTGCTGATTTAAAAGATCGGACGGGTAAGATTCAACTTTATGTGCGTAAAGATGTTGTCGGTGAAGAAAATTATCAGATTTTTAAAAAAGCGGACTTAGGGGATTTGTTTGGCATTGAAGGAACGGTGATGAAGACCGACATGGGTGAATTAACTGTGCGGGCTGATCATGTTACTTTATTAACGAAGGCCTTAAGACCATTGCCAGATAAGTATCACGGCTTAACCAATGTGGAACAAATTTATCGGCAACGGTACTTGGATTTGATTACCAACCAAGAAAGTTTCGATCGTTTTGTGAAACGCACCAAAATTATTTCAGCAATTAGAGAATATTTGGACCAAAATGGCTTCTTAGAAGTGGAAACGCCCGTTTTGCATAGTCAAGCCGGTGGCGCATCGGCACGACCATTTTTGACACACCATAATGCCTTGGATATTGATTTGTATATGCGCATTGCCTTGGAACTACCACTAAAACGTTTGATCGTTGGTGGCATGGAACGGGTTTACGAAATTGGTCGGGTCTTTCGAAATGAAGGGATTGATACCAAGCATAATCCTGAGTTTACTGAATTAGAAAGTTATGCTGCTTACTTTAACTTTGAAGATGTGATGGACGAAACTGAAGGTATTTTTCGCTATGCCGCCAAAAAAGCTTTAGGTACCCAGCAAGTGACTTATCAAGGTCATGCTGTTGACTTAAGTAAGCCGTTCAAACGCCAACATATGGTTGATGCCATTAAGGAACGGACCGGAGTTGATTTTTGGCCCGAAATGTCCATTGAACAAGCTCGCAAGCTTGCAGATGAACATCAGGTTCATTACGAAGATTATTGGCAAGTTGGTCATATTATTAATGCTTTCTTTGAAGAATTTGTTGAAGAAACCATTACTGAACCAACTTTTATCTATGGTCATCCAATTGAAATTTCACCGTTAGCTAAAAAGAGTGAACGCGATCCCCGTTTTGTTGATCGCTTTGAATTGTTTATTTTAGGTAATGAATATGCCAATGCCTTTACTGAATTAAATGATCCAATTGATCAACGGGAACGCTTTGAAGCTCAGGCTAAAGAACGTGAAGCTGGTAATGATGAAGCTGAACCAATTGATGAAGATTTCGTGGAAGCTTTGGAATATGGGATGCCACCAACTGGTGGTTTAGGCATTGGAATTGACCGTTTGGTCATGTTGCTAACCGATGCGCCATCCATTCGTGATGTCATTTTATTCCCAACATTACGGCCAGGTGAACAAAATAAGTAAATTTTTGTTTGAGAGAGTTGCATTTTGAAATTAAAATTGTTATACTAATACAGTCATTGGGTTAGCTGATGATTGTATTGAGTCGCTAGCTCAGTTGGTAGAGCAACGGCCTTTTAAGCCGTGGGTCGTGGGTCCGAGCCCCACGCGACTCATACTATCGTTGAAGATAGTTTTAATTGCGGAAGTAGTTCAGTGGTAGAACATCACCTTGCCATGGTGGGGGTCGCGGGTTCGAATCCCGTCTTCCGCTTTCATTATAATCACGCCGGGGTGGCGGAACTGGCAGACGCACAGGACTTAAAATCCTGCGGTAAGTGATTACCGTACCGGTTCGATTCCGGTCCTCGGCATTATAATGAGCACCCATAGCGCAATTGGATAGAGTGTCTGACTACGAATCAGAAGGTTGTAGGTTCGACTCCTACTGGGTGCATTGTACGATTGTACATTTATATTTGTGAATTTGATTGCGGAAGTAGTTCAGTGGTAGAACATCACCTTGCCATGGTGGGGGTCGCGGGTTCGAATCCCGTCTTCCGCTTTTTTCATCGGGAAATAGCTCAGCTTGGTAGAGCGCTACGTTCGGGACGTAGAGGTCGCAAGTTCGAATCTTGTTTTCCCGATTTCGGGAAATAGCTCAGCTTGGTAGAGCACTACGTTAGGGACGTAGGGGTCGCAAGTTCGAATCTTGTTTTCCCGATAAGTCCAGTTACATATGATGGTTGAAGATACGATATTATTTATCGTATCTTTTTGTATATTGAAAAGTTCAGTAAGGGAGGTCACGTAATTAATGCTGTTTAAACCTATATGCTTTTAAGATGTTATGTTACTGAACAAGAGTTGCTATGGGCAAAAGCCACACTTTCAATAGTTTGAAGCTTTTGGTTCTAATTCTTAATCATTGTTCAGATAAGTGTTTGACGATAAACTAAAATTAATAATTTAATTCATTACGATGACTTTTCATTGGTACTCTTGTTAATCTGCGGTAAAATAGTCAAACAACGTAATGTTTTAAGAATATTCAATTGAAGTAAAAGAAAGAGAGATTGTTATGAGCGAATTATTTACTGATAGTGCCAAAACTGCTCTAAGTTTGGCACAAAAGATCGCAATGGCTTTTCGTCATCAAGCTGTAGGTACAGAACATTTACTCTATGGTTTAGTAGAACAGGGTTCTGGAGTTGCAGCTCAAACAATTACTGAAATGACAGTCACTTCTGAGGATATTAAAGACGAAATTGAAGCCCTCACAGGCTATGGCGATAATACGGATGAGCGCCAAGATCAGCTCTATCTACCGTATTCACCTAGAACGGGGCAAGTTCTAGAACAAGCTAGTCAACAAGCCAAATTGTTAGGTGCTAATCAAGTTGGAACCGGCCATCTCTTATTGGCTTTATTACATGATCAGACAATTTTATCTTCACGGATTTTAACTAGTTTGGGCTTAAGTATTGTTAAGACCAAGCGCTTATTATTAAAAAATATGGGTATTTCTGAAAGAGTTGATCGGGCTAATCAAAAAAAGAGTATGAATGGTTCACAAAGTGCGACACCAACACTGGATTCTTTAGCCCGTGACTTAACTATTTCAGCCAAACAAAAACACTTAGATCCGGTCATTGGTCGAGACAAAGAAATTGAACGAATGATCCAGATTTTAAGCCGTCGCACCAAGAATAATCCAGTTTTAATTGGTGAACCAGGAGTCGGTAAAACGGCAATTGTTGAAGGTCTTGCTCAAAAAATTATTAAGCAAGAGGTTCCGTTAGAGTTACTCAATAAACGGGTAATGATGTTGGATATGGGTTCACTAGTAGCTGGCACCAAGTATCGTGGTGAATTTGAAGATCGTCTGAAAAAGATAATTAATGAAATCAACCAAGATCAAAATGTTATTTTATTTGTTGATGAGTTGCATACTTTAATCGGTGCAGGCGGAGCTGAAGGGGCCATTGATGCCTCGAACATCTTAAAGCCACCACTATCACGCGGTGAGCTCCAAATGATTGGTGCCACTACTTTAGATGAATACCAAAAATATATTGAAAAAGATGCGGCTTTTGCTCGCCGATTTGCGAAGATTGTGGTGGAAGAACCAACTACCGAACAAACTTATGAGATTTTGAAAGGCTTGCGCCCAGAATATGAACAACATCACCATTTAAAAATTACCGATGCGGCTTTACAGGCTGCAGTTGATTTATCCAAACGTTATTTGACAGATCGTTTCTTGCCTGATAAAGCGATTGATTTAGTTGATGAGGCCGCTGCGCGAGTGCACATTAATCAGTCTGCACAGCAACAACCGCAAAAATGGCAGGCCCTGGAGCAAGAGTTGAATAATGTGGGGATGCAAAAAGATCAGGCTATTGCTCAACAAGATTTTGAAAAAGCGGCAGTTTTACGGAAACAGGAATTAAAACTGCAGCAAGAGCTTGCCGAAAGTGAACAAAACAGCGCACAGCCAACAGATGATCAATCTCAAGTAACTAGTGATGATATTGCAACAATCATTTCGCAATGGACGAATGTTCCGGTAACGAAGATTACCCAACAAGAATCCAAACAATTACTACATTTAGAAGATGAATTACATCAACGGATTGTTGGTCAGGATGAAGCTGTGACAGCCATTGCCAAAGCTATTCGTCGTGCGCGTAGTGGCTTAAAAGATCCGAAACGCCCCATTGGTTCTTTCATGTTTTTAGGACCTACTGGCGTTGGGAAAACTGAGCTAGCCAAAGCTTTAGCACAAAGTGTTTTTGGCAGCGAAGACGAAATTATTCGTATTGATATGTCTGAGTATATGGAAAAATTTAGTACTTCACGCTTAGTAGGAGCAGCTCCTGGTTATGTGGGCTACGATGAAGGCGGACAACTAACTGAACAAGTCCGCAATCATCCCTATTCTGTGATTTTATTAGATGAGATTGAAAAGGCTCATCGCGATGTGTTTAATTTATTACTCCAAGTTTTGGATGATGGTTTTTTGACAGACTCTAAGGGTCGCAAAGTTGATTTTCGCAATACAATCATTATTATGACTTCTAATTTAGGCGTTGATAGCCTCAATGAAGAACATAATGTGGGCTTTAACCAAACGACAGCTCACGATTATCAGACCATGAAGAATCATATTTTAGCGGCAACTAAAGAGTTTTTCCGGCCCGAATTTTTAAATCGAATTGATGAAATCTTGATTTTCCATGAGTTGACTAAAACTGATTTACAAGCAGTGGTCAAGATTTTGACGAAAGATTTAGTTCAGCGTTTGACACAACGGCAAATCAAATTGACGATTACAACGCGAGCTTTAAATTGGTTAGTGGAGAAAGGCTTCAATCCCCAAATGGGCGCAAGGCCGTTACGCCGGACGATTCAAAGCCAAGTCGAAGATCAAATTAGTGATTTATTATTGTCGCGGCAATTAGTTGCAGGTGATCGTTTGTCGGTAGGGGTAGCTAAAGGCCAGTTATCATTTAACATTCGTCATGCTCAAAAAGTTCAAGTCTAGAACTTGACACTTAGGTGAATTTGTTTTATCCTAATTATAATTAATTAGCGTGGTGCAGTGGGCGTATTCCCTCGAAATCTTGTCCGAGCCGGAATTATAAAAAAGCAAAAATAGTTTGAACTATTTTTGGTTTTTTTTTGCTTTCGAATTGTTAAATGCTAATTTGTAATGGAATTGTAATATTTGACTGGTAATTTATTTGATTTGAAAGGGTGAATAGTTTGACGCAAGACACAGTACGTTACCACAATGTCAATTATGGAAAACACCGGACGCGGCGGAGTTATGCGCGGATTAAGGAAGTTTTACCATTACCAAATTTAATTGACATTCAAACTAATTCTTATAATTGGTTCTTGGATGAAGGTTTAAAAGAAATGTTCCAAGATATTATGCCAATTAATGATTTTGCAGGAACATTATCTTTGGATTATGTTGGTTATAAACTATTAAAGCCTAAATATACGGTTGAAGAAGCACGTGATCATGATGCCAACTATTCTGCACCACTACACGTTACTTTGCGTTTGACTAATCATGACACAGGCGAAATCAAGACCCAAGATGTTTTCTTTGGTGATTTTCCCTTAATGACTGAGCAAGGAACTTTTATCATTAATGGTGCCGAACGGGTAATTGTTTCCCAATTAGTACGTTCACCGGGCGTTTATTACACTGCCGAAGCTGACAAAAACGGTCGCATGATTTATGGCACAACGGTGATTCCCAATCGGGGAGCTTGGTTAGAATTCGATAACGATGCGAAGAATATTAGTTATGTTCGAATTGATCGAACACGAAAATTGCCGATTACTGAATTGATTCGGGCCATTGGTTTTGGTTCTGATCAAGAAATTACGGAAATTTTTGGCAGTAACAGTGATTCCTTGAACTTATCTTTAGAAAAAGATGTCCACAAGGATACCAGTGATTCGCGGGTTGCCGAAGCTCTAAAAGATATTTATGAACGGTTACGCCCTGGTGAACCTAAGACTGCTGAAAGTTCACGGTCCTTATTGTACGCGCGCTTCTTTGATCCAAAGCGTTACGATACAGCGCCAGTGGGACGTTATAAGGTAAACAAAAAATTAAATTTAAAAACACGTTTGTTAGGTTTAACACTCGCCGAAACTTTAGCCGATCCAGAAACTGGTGAAGTTATCTTAGCTAAAGATACCAAAATTGACCGGGAAGCGATGAGCAAATTAGCTCCATATCTCAAAAATCCTGACTTTAAGGCGGTTACTTTCCAACCAGCTGATGAAGGAATTTTGGGCGATCCAGTTAAATTACAGATTATTAAAGTCTATTCACAAACTGATGAAGATCGGATTGTCAATATCATTGGCAATGGTAATATTGATGAAAAAATCAAGCATATTACCCCAGCTGATATTTTAGCTGAAATTAATTACTTCTTGAATTTACAAGAGGGCATTGGCACCACTGATGATATTGACCACTTGGGTAACCGGCGGATTCGGTCTGTTGGTGAATTGTTGCAAAACCAATTTCGTTTAGGTTTATCCCGGATGGAACGGGTTGTTCGGGAACGGATGTCCATTCAAGACACAGCAACTGTAACGCCGCAGCAATTGATTAATATTCGTCCTGTGGTAGCAGCTATTAAGGAATTCTTTGGTTCTTCACAATTGTCCCAGTTCATGGATCAAAACAATCCTTTGGGTGAATTGACGCATAAGAGACGTTTATCAGCTTTAGGACCGGGTGGTTTAACTCGTGATCGAGCTGGATATGCCGTTCGGGACGTGCACTATACGCATTATGGACGGATGTGTCCGATTGAAACACCCGAAGGACCGAACATTGGCTTGATCAATAACTTGGCCACTTATGGGGTTGTTAATAAGTATGGCTTTATTGAAACTCCTTACCGTCGCGTTTCTTGGGATACGCATAAAGTTACTGATAAGATTGACTATTTGACTGCCGATGAAGAAGATAACTATGTGGTGGCCCAGGCTAACACGCCTTTGAATGATGATGGTTCATTTGCTGAAGAACGGATTTTAGCTCGGCATAAAGATGATAATATTGAAACGACCGCCGATAAAGTCGATTATATGGATGTTTCACCGCGTCAAGTTGTGTCGGTAGCGACTTCTTGTATTCCATTCTTGGAAAACGATGACTCCAACCGGGCGTTGATGGGTGCTAACATGCAACGGCAGGCGGTTCCATTATTAAAGCCACATTCTCCATTGGTGGGAACCAGTATGGAATATGTCGCTGCCCATGACTCAGGAACAGCTTTATTAGCTCATCATGCCGGAGTAGTGCAATATGTTGATGCTAAAATTGTCAAGGTTAAACGTGACGATGAAGATGTGATTGACACCTATCATTTGATGAAATATCGGCGTTCTAATGCGGGTAAATGTTACAATCAACGGCCAATTGTGGAAAAGGGCAACCATGTTGATAAGAGTGAAATTATTGCCGATGGTCCAGCAATGCAAGAAGGGGAATTGGCTTTAGGTCAAAATCCACTGATTGCTTTTATGACTTGGAACATGTACAACTACGAAGATGCGGTTGTTTTATCTGAACGTTTGGTCAAAGATGACGTTTATACCTCAATTCATATTGAAGAATATGAATCAGAATCTCGGGATACCAAATTAGGACCAGAGGAAATTACACGCGAAATTCCAAATGTTGGTGAAGATGCGTTAAAAGATTTGGATGAAACTGGAATTGTCCGGATTGGAGCCGAAGTTCGTGATGGTGATATCTTAGTTGGTAAGGTGACACCAAAAGGTATGACTGAATTATCAGCTGAAGAACGTTTACTGCACGCCATTTTTGGTGAAAAAGCTCGTGAAGTACGTGATACTTCCTTACGGGTGCCTCATGGTGGCGGTGGAATTGTGCAAGACGTGAAAGTCTTTACTCGCGAAGCCGGCGATGAATTAAGCCCTGGTGTTAATACGATGGTTCGGGTTTATATTGCTCAAAAGCGGAAGATTCAAGTGGGTGATAAGATGGCCGGACGTCATGGTAACAAAGGAACAGTTTCCATTGTGGTTCCTGAAGAAGATATGCCATATATGCCAGATGGTACCCCAATTGATATTTTGTTAAATCCTATGGGTGTTCCTTCCCGTATGAATATTGGGCAGGTTTTGGAATTACACTTAGGTATGGCTGCTCGGAATTTAGGTATTCACGTGGCTACTCCTGTATTTGATGGGGCCAGTGATGATGATTTGTGGGAAGCTGTTAAAGAAGCTAATATGGCTTCTGACGCTAAGACTATTTTGTACGATGGCCGGACAGGTGAACCCTTCCATAACCGGGTAGCTGTCGGGGTTATGTATTATATGAAATTAGCGCATATGGTTGATGATAAAATCCATGCGCGTTCCATTGGACCTTACTCATTAGTTACGCAACAGCCATTAGGTGGTAAAGCACAATTTGGTGGTCAGCGTTTTGGTGAAATGGAAGTTTGGGCCTTAGAAGCTTATGGTGCAGCTTATACCTTACAAGAAATTTTGACTTATAAGTCCGACGATGTAACTGGTCGGGTCAACACCTACGAAGCTATTGTTAAAGGTGAGACAATTCCTAAACCTGGGGTTCCAGAATCCTTCAGAGTTTTAATTAAAGAATTGGAATCATTGGGCTTAGATATGAAGATTCTAGATCATGAACATCAAGAAATTGGTTTACGTGATATGGATGAAGATACTACGTCTAAGAGTGTTGATGCTTTATCCAAATTAGCACAAGAGCAGGAACAAAAGAAACTGCAAGAAATGGCTGATAAGAATAAAGAACAAGAAGCACAATTACAACCTAATTTAGATAATTTAATGGATAAAATTAATAGTTTAAACGCGGATGATGGCGATACAACTGATAAATAATAGGAGGTTGCCAATTGATAGACGTCAATAAGTTTGAAAGTATGCAAATTGGTCTGGCTTCACCAGATAAGATTAGAAGTTGGTCTTACGGCGAAGTTAAGAAGCCAGAAACTATCAATTATCGGACTTTAAAACCAGAACGTGATGGTTTGTTCGATGAACGAATTTTTGGACCCACCAAAGATTGGGAATGTGCTTGTGGTAAATATAAGCGCATCCGTTATAAAGGAATTGTTTGCGACCGCTGTGGTGTGGAAGTAACGCGCTCAAAAGTTCGTCGTGAACGGATGGGGCATATTGAATTAGCAGCTCCTGTAACGCATATTTGGTATTTTAAAGGAATTCCGAGTCGGATGGGCTTAGTGTTAGATATGAGTCCTAGAGCATTGGAAGAAATTATTTATTTTGCCGCTTATGTAGTTATCAAGTCCGGTGATACTGATTTGGAAGATAAGCAATTATTAACCGAAACTGAGTATCGTAAAAAACGGGAGCAGTATGGTAAAGCTTTCGATGCCAAAATGGGTGCCGAGGGTATTAAAGAGTTATTACAGGCCGTAGATTTAGATAAAGAAGTTGCCGGTTTGAAAGAACTCTTAAAAACTGCTACTGGTCAAAAGCGGACGCGGGCAATTCGGCGCTTAGATATTTTAAATGCTTTTCGGGATTCCGGTAATCGTCCCGAATGGATGGTTATGGACTGTATCCCAGTTATTCCGCCAGATTTACGGCCAATGGTGCAATTAGAAGGTGGTCGTTTTGCCACATCTGATTTGAATGATTTATATCGGCGGGTCATTAATCGTAATAATCGTTTGAAGCGGTTATTAGATTTAAATGCGCCAAATATCATTGTGCAAAATGAAAAACGGATGTTACAAGAAGCAGTCGATGCTTTGATTGATAATGGCCGACGGGGTCGTCCAGTAACTGGCCCAGGAAATCGACCATTAAAATCCTTATCGCATATGCTTAAAGGTAAGCAGGGACGTTTCCGTCAAAACTTATTAGGTAAGCGTGTTGATTATTCTGGGCGTTCGGTTATTGATGTTGGACCAACGTTGAAGTTTTATCAATGTGGTTTGCCACGTGAAATGGCCTTGGAATTATTTAAGCCATTTGTCATGCACGAATTGGTTGAACGGGAATTAGCTTCCAATATTAAAAATGCTAAACGCAAAATTGAACGGCAAGATGATGTGGTGTGGGACGTTCTCGAAGATGTGATTAAAGAACGTCCAGTGTTGTTAAACCGGGCACCAACCTTACACCGGTTAGGTATTCAAGCTTTTGAGCCTGTCTTAGTTGATGGTAAGTCCATTCGATTACATCCATTGGCTTGTGAAGCTTATAATGCCGATTTTGATGGCGATCAGATGGCTGTTCACGTTCCTTTATCTGATGAAGCACAAGCAGAAGCGCGGATGTTAATGTTAGCTGCTCACCATATTTTAGCTCCGAAAGATGGTAAACCAATCGTTACTCCTTCACAGGACGTTGTGTTGGGTAACTATTATCTAACGCTAGAAGAACGTGGTCGTGAAGGCGAAGGCATGATCTTTAAAGACATGGACGAAGTTGAGATGGCCTTTCAAAATGGGGTCGTTCATTGGCATACAAGAATTGGTTTGGCAACTAAGTCTTTGACTAATTTTGCCTTCAAAGAAGATCAAAAAGATCGGATTATGATAACTAGTGTTGGTAAAGTGATTTTTAACCGGATTTTACCAGAAGGAATGCCATATATTAATGAACCAACTGCGGCTAACTTAACTGATGGCGTTGCTGATCAATACTTCTTAAATGAAGGTGAAGATATTCACCAACGCTTAACGGATATGCCGTTAATTGATCCATTTAAAAAGGGCTATTTAAGTGATATCATTGCGCAAGTCTTTAAGATTTATAAAGTTCAACGCACTTCCGAATTGTTAGATGATATGAAAGAATTGGGTTATACGATCTGTACTTTATCTGGTTTAACCGTTGGGGTTTCTGACGTACCACAATTGTCTGATAAGCAAGATATTGTTAATGAAGCACATAAACAAGTAGCTACTGTAGCTAAGCAATTCCGGCGTGGTTTAATTACTGATGAAGAACGGCATAATCGGGTTATTAGCATTTGGAATGATGCTAAAGACGAGATTCAACAACAATTGGTTGATAGTTTTGATCCGAAGAACCCAATTTCCATGATGTCTGATTCTGGAGCCCGGGGTAATATTTCTAACTTTACGCAGTTAGCAGGAATGCGGGGCTTAATGGCCGCTCCTAACGGCGGAATGATGGAAGTTCCTGTTACTTCGAACTTCCGTGAAGGCTTATCTGTTTTGGAAATGTTTATGTCCACTCACGGTGCCCGGAAGGGTATGACTGATACGGCTTTGAAGACGGCTAACTCTGGTTACTTGACTAGACGTTTGGTTGATGTTGCCCAAGACGTGATTGTCAGAGAAGAAGATTGTGGTACTGATCGGGGCTTAGAGGTCTCGGCCATTACTGAAGGTAATGAAATTATTGAACCTTTGGCCGATCGTTTATTAGGTCGTTACACGCAAAAGGAAATTTTAGATCCCGCAACTGGTGAAGAATTAGTTGGACGTAACGTTTTATTGGATGAAGAATTAACCAAGTTAGTTTTGGATGCTGGTGTAACCAAAGTAACGATTCGTTCTGCTTTCACCTGCAACACATTGCATGGTGTTTGCCAAAAATGTTACGGTCGCAACTTGGCAACTGGTGAAGAAGTTGAAGTTGGTGAAGCTGTCGGGGTTGTTGCTGCACAATCCATCGGTGAACCCGGTACCCAGTTAACCATGAGAAACTTCCATACCGGTGGTGTTGCTGGTGGCGAAGATATTACGCAAGGATTGCCGCGGGTTGAAGAAATTTTTGAAGCTCGGAATCCTAAAGGTCTAGCTTATATTTCTGAAGTTGATGGGACCGTTACTGCTATTGATGAAAATCCTGCAGAACATACTCGTGAAATCACTGTTGAAGGTAAAATTGATAACCGCACCTACAGTGTTCCTTACACAGCGAGTGTTGCTGTGAGTGAAGGCGATGTGATTCAGCGGGGTGATAAATTAACTTCTGGTTCAATTGATCCTAAGCAATTAATTAAAGTTACTGATGTCCAAACTACCGAAAACTATTTGCTATCTGAAGTGCAAAAAGTTTATCGGATGCAAGGTGTTGATATTAGTGATAAGCATATTGAAGTTATGGTCCGTAAGATGCTACGGAAGATCCGGGTTTTAGATCCTGGGGATACTGAAGTCTTACCGGGTTCCTTATTAGATATTGGTGACTTTACTGATACGAATACCGATGCTTTAATTAAAGGTAAATTACCAGCAACTGGTTCACCAGTCTTATTAGGAATTACCAAAGCTTCATTAGAAACCAATAGTTTCTTGTCAGCCGCTTCCTTCCAGGAAACTACGAGAGTTCTAACTGATGCTTCGATTCGTGGCAAGAGCGATCCATTGGTCGGCTTAAAAGAAAATGTCATGATTGGTAAGATTATTCCAGCTGGTACCGGTATGGCTAAGTATCGGCACATGCAACCACAAAAAGTGGGCGCAGTGTTAGGCGATACCACTGATCATACTAACTTATCCGATATTGAAGCTGAAATGAATCGTGATTAATGTAAAGAAAAAGCCTTACGAAATTTTTCGTAAGGCTTTTTTTGTTGGCGTTAATTTGCTAAGTTCATGGAACTAGTGCATATAAATGAAAGCTGAGATTAAATATAAAATAATAATATGCGCTGGATAGAAAATATAAAAGAAGTACTTCATCCCTGGCCCTTTTTGATTGTTATAAAATAGAATAGGAATAATCGCCAGAACCATCAACCATTGATCCATTCGTAATAAAGCGTAAATCAGGGCGACTAAAGCAATAATGAGACATTGAATTTTGCGATGGTCTTTAAAAAGATAAAGTAAAGGAATCAGCAAAACCATAAAATTATTTTCGGCTAATAACAAAGCTGGTAAGAGACTAGTACCAATGACCATTAATGGTACAGGAGCTTTAGTTAACGGTAAAATTAATAATGAAGCAACAAAAGGTAAGCTAAATAATAAGAGACCAATAATAATATTTTTGCCACGTTGTTGTTGGCGCGCCTTTTGAAAATAATCAATAGCTAACATAAAAATAGTACCGATGAATAAGTCTCGAAAAATGTTATTTGATAAAACGACTTTGTCATATTTAACCCAGTGTTCTACACCAAAGGTTAATAAGGACATACAGACCATACTGAAATATAAGCGCCACATATAATTCTTTTTGCTATGTGTGTAACTAAAACCAATAACACAAGTAAAAAAGAAAATCGTCGCTACGGGGCGACCAAACCAGTCTAACCAATTGGGAGCGCCAAATGGCAAAAACATTTGATGAATGTGGTCAACGACCATGAAAATAATACCTAAAATTTTTAAATCAAAAGTGGTTAACCCTTTTTTAAAATTAGTTAGTTTGAGATTCATGGGAATCCTCCTGCTATATTTAACATCGAATAAGAATTATAACTTTTGGGTTATACAATTGCAACTGTCCATTAATTCAATTATGCCAATCTTAGTTAAAATCGTGCTATTCTTAGTTAATAATAAAAAGGAGGTTTTCAATTATGGAAGAAACTGCAATTTTTGCGGGCGGTTGTTTTTGGTGCATGGTTAAACCATTTGATACAATGCCGGGCATTAAACAAGTCATTTCTGGTTATACTGGTGGTCACGTCCCCAATCCGACGTATGAACAAGTGGCCAGTCACCAAACTGGTCATACTGAAGCAGTCAAAATTGTATTTGATCCAGCAATTATTTCTTATCAAGATTTAGTTAATATTTATTGGCAGCAAACGGATCCTACAGATGCAATGGGTCAATTTCAAGACCGCGGAGACAACTATCGACCGGTTATTTTTGTGAAAGATGAACAACAACGAAAGATTGCTGAAGCCTCAAAACAAAGTTTGATTCAAAGTGGCCATTTTGATCGACCAATTGTGACCCAAATTGAACCGGCACAAACTTTTTATCCGGCGGAAGACTATCATCAAGCTTTTTATAAAAAAAATCCTGCACGTTATCAATTAGAAGAAGCTGGTGGGCGAGAACAGTTTTTAAAGGAGCATTGGTCAAAATAAAAAGCGTAAAATGAAAGCTATGAGAATAAACGGAATAAAGGGCATTAAAACTCGACGATGTTGTTTATGATATAAAATCAAAAATCCAATTAATGCTAATCCGCATGCAATGAGGACGATTTGTAATGTTATCTGATTAGGAGTTAAAAGGCTCATTAAAATCAGTATTTCGCAATCGCCTAAACCGAAGCGTGGACGACAACAGAAATAAAAACCAATTATAAATAAACTAAAAAGTCCAATGAAAATCAATTGGTGCCAGTTGGGGAAGTTGAAGATAATGCAAGCGAGATAAGCAGGAACTAAAGTTACTGGCCAAATACTCAAAAAGATGTAATCGGTCATGGAACTTAGAGCGATAGTTAAGCCAACTAAGATTAATAAATAAGAATTGACAGTATGTTGCAAGCTAGCCTCTAGCCCAATAACTAGTCCAATTACTTCAATCCAAAAAATGCCCGGATAGATTCTGCGGTGGCAATAGGCACAACGACCACGTAATAATAAGTAGCTGATAATAGGAATTTCATGATACCACTTCAGTGGTTTGGCACAGACGTCACAGCGGGAACGTCCGCGGATAATGGAATAACCTAATGGTAAACGTAAGGCAACTAAGCCACAGAAAGATGCCAGACAGATACTCAAGAATAATTTAAAAATAATCATATTTTCACCTCAATTCACACTACGTAAATTGCGGTGATTTTTTTGAATAAAGTGTAAAAAAATTGGATACCAGAATGTAAATGTTAAGATCGTAGAGAGATTAATTTTTTGACAGTCGTTAGCAATTGGCGTGGAATTTAATTTGACATTAAGTTGATTCAATGCTACCATGATAGCTGTGCTTTTTAGAGGTTTAGTGTGCCATAATTAGCTTAGTAAACCACACGTGTGGTCTTTTTATTTAATCAAAAAAGAACCACCTGGATGTGTGTACTTAAAATTTTAAGGAGGAACTTTTAATGCCAACAATTAACCAATTGGTACGTAAAGGTCGTAAATCAAGAACTTCAAAGTCTGATTCTCCAGCTTTGAACTTCGGCTATAACAGTATGAAGAAAATTGCTACTGATAATCCTGCTCCACAAAAACGGGGAGTTGCAACTCGTGTCGGTACTATGACACCAAAGAAGCCAAACTCTGCTTTACGTAAATATGCTCGTGTTCGTTTATCAAACTTAATCGAAGTTACTGCTTATATTCCAGGAATTGGTCATAATTTGCAGGAACATAGTGTTGTTTTGATTCGTGGCGGCCGTGTGAAAGATTTACCTGGTGTTCGTTACCATATTGTTCGTGGTGCATTAGATACTGCTGGTGTTGATGGTCGGATGCAAGGCCGTTCCAAGTATGGCGCAAAGAAGCCTAAAAAATAAGCAATCAAAATTCTAAGAGATCTATTTAGGAGGATTTCCAATGCCAAGAAAAGGTACAGTTGCAAAGCGCGATGTTTTGCCAGATCCAATTTATAATTCAAAGCTTGTTACTCGTTTAATTAATCACTTAATGATCGATGGTAAACGTGGTAAAGCTTCAACTATTTTGTATGATGCATTTGATATTATTAAAGATAAAACTGGTAACGATCCAGTTGAAGTTTTTAACGAAGCAATGAAAAATGTTATGCCAGTTTTGGAAGTTAAAGCTCGCCGGATTGGTGGTTCTAACTATCAAGTTCCGATCGAAGTACGTCCAGAACGGCGGACAACTTTAGGCTTACGTTGGATTGTTAGCTACGCACGTTTACGTGGTGAACACACAATGGATGAACGTTTAGCTCAAGAAATTATGGATGCTGCTAACAATACTGGTGCAGCTGTCAAAAGACGTGAAGATACTCATAAGATGGCTGATGCCAACCGGGCTTTTGCACATTATCGTTGGTAATTTAAAACCGATTTATTGAGAGGAGTACTAGTCTTATGGCTAATAAACGTGAATTTCCTTTAGAGAAAACACGTAATATCGGGATCATGGCACATATTGATGCCGGTAAAACAACAACAACAGAACGGATCCTTTATTACACTGGTAAAATTCATAAAATTGGTGAAACTCATGATGGAGCTTCCCAAATGGACTGGATGGAACAAGAACAGGAACGTGGTATTACTATTACTTCAGCTGCGACAACTGCTCAATGGAAGGATCATCGGATTAACATTATCGATACCCCAGGACACGTGGACTTCACGATTGAAGTTGAACGTTCTTTACGTGTGTTAGATGGTGCAATTACAGTTTTGGATGGTCAATCTGGTGTTGAACCACAAACAGAAAATGTTTGGCGTCAAGCTACCACTTACCATGTTCCTAGAATCGTTTTTGTTAACAAAATGGATAAATTAGGAGCCGATTTCGATTATTCTGTTCAAACGATCAAAGATCGTTTGGATGCTAAACCATTAGCAATTCAAATGCCAATTGGTGCCGAGGATGCTTTTGAAGGTGTTATTGACTTAATCGAAATGAAAGCTGATCTTTATGACGAAGATGAATTAGGTTCTAAATGGGATACCATTGATGTTCCTGATGAATATAAAGAAGAAGCTGAAAAGCGTCGGGCACAAATGATTGAAGAATTAGCTGATGTTGATGATGAAATCATGGAGAAATACCTTGACGGTGCTGAAATCAGTAATGATGAAATTCGGACAGCTATTCGTAAAGCTACTATTGACTTGGAATTGTTCCCTGTTTTAGCTGGTTCTGCCTTTAAGAATAAAGGTGTGCAAATGTTGATGGATGCCGTGGTTGATTATTTGCCATCACCATTGGATGTTCGTCCATATAATGCCAAAGATCCAGAAACTGGTGATGATGTTGAATTAGTAGCTGATGATACTAAGCCATTTGCTGGTTTAGCTTTCAAGATTGCTACGGACCCATTTGTTGGTCGTTTAACTTACTTGCGGGTTTATACTGGTACTTTGGAAGCTGGTTCTTATGTCTTGAATGCTACCAAAGATAAGCGGGAACGTGTTGGTCGTTTATTACAGATGCATTCTAATCACCGAATGGAAATTCCAGAAGTGTTCTCTGGCGATATTGCTGCCGCAATTGGCTTGAAGAATACGACAACTGGTGATTCTTTGACTGATCCTGATCATCCTTTGATTTTGGAATCAATGGAAATTCCTGATCCTGTGATCCAAGTTTCTATTGAACCGAAGTCTAAAGAAGACCGTGATAAATTAGATATTGCTATTCAAAAATTAGCTGAAGAAGATCCAACTTTCCGTGCTGAAACGAATCCGGAAACTGGTGAAACTTTAATCGCTGGTATGGGTGAATTGCACTTGGATATCATGGTTGATCGGATGCGGCGTGAATTCAAGGTTGATGCTCAAGTTGGTGAACCGCAAGTTGCCTATCGTGAAACCTTCACGAAACAAGCCTCTGCTGAAGGTAAGTTTGTTCGTCAGTCTGGTGGTAAAGGTCAATACGGTGATGTCTGGATTGAATTTACACCAAATGAAGAAGGCAAAGGCTTTGAATTTGAAGATGCTATTGTTGGTGGGGTTGTTCCACGTGAATACATTCCATCAGTTGAAGATGGTTTGAAAGATTCAATGGCTAATGGTGTCTTAGCTGGTTATCCTTTGATTGATATTAAAGCTAAGTTATACGATGGTTCTTACCATGAAGTCGATTCTTCTGAAGCTGCCTTTAAAGTTGCTGCTTCAATGGCCTTGCATAATGCAGTGAAGAATGCTGGTGCCGTAATCTTGGAACCAATCATGAAAGTTGAAATTGTAACTCCAGAAGATTACTTAGGTGATGTTATGGGACAAGTTACAGCTCGTCGTGGTCGGATCGAAGGTATGGAAGAACGTGGTAATGCGCAATTGATTAATGCATTTGTGCCATTATCTGAAATGTTTGGTTATGCTACTACTTTGCGTTCTGCAACTCAAGGACGTGGTACTTTCACGATGACTTTTGATCATTATGAAAAGACTCCAAAGAGTATTCAAGAAGATATTATTAAGAAAAATGGCGGTAACGCTGGTTAATTGCTGAATCAAAAAAAGCTGGGAATTTTCCCAGCTTTTTTTGTGTTCAGTAAAGAAATGATTAACTTATGAAACAATAGTGGCGCCTAAACTGTTTTTAAAATGATCTAGGGCCCAAGTCTGTCCTTGTGGATTAAAAGTGGCTACGCCATTTTCATGGATCACGAGTTGATAATCCCTGTTATAAGCATCCATAGCTGTGTGTAAAACACAGATGTCGGTGCAGACACCAGTTAAATGAAGCGTATCAATTTTCCGCTCCCGTAAAAAATTATCTAAATTAGTATTAGCAAAAGCGGAATAACGATTCTTAGCAAAATTATAAACTAAGGAGTTAGTTTGGTTTTGTTTGTACCAAGTTTGTAATTGTCCATAAAATTCGCGCCCCCAGGTATTCGCTAAATTATGTGGGGGAAATAGTTTCGTTTCAGGATGATAGGGATCATTTTTTTGATGGAGATCGGTTGGTAAAATAACCCACTTCTTCTCATCTAGAAATTGATTAGCTAAATCAACAATAGCTGATTCCAATTGCTGAGCTGGTTTGCCCGCAGTTAGCGCGCCTTGATCAGCCACAAAGTCATTTGTATAGTCAATAATTAATAGTGCTTCGTTAGACATTTTGCTTACTTCCTTTCCTCTTGATTTTAGCATAATCAATTTCAAATATAGCTAATAAAATGCAACTAAATCCTTGAAATTAGGCATTCATCAGTGTAATATAGTAAGAGTGCTGATTCAAGGGATAATTATGCTTAAAACTTGGATTGGTGGCTACGGCATTGATGTGAGAGGTTGCGACACGCCCGGACGCTTTGCCACGGCAGGGTTATCGGTAATTTTCACAGAGCCGGTGTCTGAAAGATACAAAAAGGAGGGAAATCCATGGCAAGTCAAAAGATTCGTATTCGTCTTAAAGCTTATGAACATCGGATTATCGATCAATCAGCTGATAAGATTGTTGAAACCGCAAAGAGAACTGGTGCACAAATTTCTGGCCCAATTCCTTTACCAACAGAACGTACAGTATATACGGTTATTCGTTCACCACATAAGTTTAAAGACTCACGTGAACAATTCGAAATGCGCACACACAAGCGCTTAATCGATATTGTTAACCCATCACCGAAGACAGTTGATTCTTTAATGAAGCTTGATCTTCCAAGTGGTGTCTATATCGAAATTAAATTATAATTTTATCTTTAAAAAACAAATCAATTAATGGAGGTGTAATCATGACCAGAAAAGGAATTCTTGGTAAAAAAGTCGGAATGACTCAGCTTTTTACTGATAAAGGCGAATTAATTCCAGTAACAGTTATTCAAGCAACACCGAATGTTGTTATGCAACTTAAGACCAATGAAAATGATGGTTATGAAGCTGTTCAATTAGGCTTAGAAGACCGGCGTGAAATTTTAAGTAACAAACCGCAACAAGGCCATGCTAAAAAAGCCAACACAACTCCCAAGCATTATATCCGTGAATTTCGCGATGTAAATTTGGATGATTACAAAGTTGGCGATGAAGTTAAAGTTGACACATTTGTTAGTGGCGATGTGATTGATGTTACTGGTATTACTAAGGGACATGGTTTCCAAGGAAATATCAAACGTTTTGGTCAATCACGTGGACCAGAAACCCACGGTTCTCGGTATCACCGAATCCCTGGTTCAATGGGTTCAATCATTAATCGCGTCTTTAAGGGTAAGATGTTACCTGGACGGATGGGCGGTAACCAAGTTACAACACAAAATTTGGTAATTGCCAAAGTAGATGTTGAGAATAACTTATTAATGATCAAAGGTAACGTTCCTGGTGCTAATAAATCATTAGTTAAGATTCAATCAACTATTAAGGGAATTAAAGGCCAAAAGAATATTGGTGCTTTGATTTCTGATGAAGAAGCTACTTCTAACGAAGAATAATTGGAAAGGAAAGGAGGAAACTATTAATGGCACAAATTGATGTCTTTAAACAAACAGGCTCTAAAAATGGTTCTACAGATATTAAAGATGAAGTCTTTGGTATTGAACCTAATAATCATGTTTTAGCTGATGCTGTTATCATGCAACAAGCATCATTACGTCAAGGAAATCATGCCGTCAAGAACCGTTCTGCAGTTCGTGGTGGTGGTCGTAAACCTTGGCGTCAAAAAGGAACAGGCCGTGCTCGTCAAGGCTCTATCCGTTCCCCACAATGGCGTGGTGGTGGTGTTGTCTTTGGACCAACACCAAGATCATATGCTTATAAGTTGCCACGTAAAGTTGCACGTTTGGCAATTAAGTCGGCACTTTCACAAAAGGTTGCTGACCAAGAAATGATCGTTGTGGATTCTTTGAACTTTACTAAACCAAGTACCAAAGAATTTAAGAAAACTTTAGATCAATTAAATGCTCAAGGTCGGACATTAGTGATTGTTGAATCTGACAATGAAAATGCGATCTTATCTGCACGTAACATTGATAAAGTTAAAGTAATCAAGGCTGATGGAATTAACGTTTTGGATGTTTTAAATAACAACCAAATTGTTGTGACGCAATCAGCTTTATCAACAATTGAGGAGGCACTTGGATAATGGCAGCACAAGATATCATTTTACGTCCTGTAATTACAGAATCTTCCATGGCTGATATGGACGACAAAAAGTACGTTTTTGATGTTGCAGTTACTGCTAACAAAATTCAAGTACGTCAAGCCATTGAAGAAATCTTTGATGTAAAAGTTGCTCAAGTTAACATTATGAATGTAAAACCCAAGAAGAAACGCGTTGGTCGTTATCTTGGTAAAACTAATCGTCGGCGGAAAGCCATTGTTAAGTTGACTGCTGATTCTAAAGAAATTAAAATTTTTGAAAACAAGTAAAATAGGAGGTAATGAGCATGGGTATTATTAAATACAAACCGACAACTAATGGTCGCCGGAACATGACTGGCTCTGATTTTGCTGAAATCACGAAGACGAAGCCAGAAAAGACTTTATTAGAATCTCAAAGTCATACTGCTGGTCGTAACTCATACGGTCAAATTACCGTTCGTCATCGTGGCGGTGGTCATAAGCAAAAGTACCGTATTATTGACTTTAAACGGACCAAAGATGATGTAACAGCAACTGTTAAGGCTATTGAATACGATCCAAATCGTTCTGCCAACATTGCTTTATTACATTATGATGATGGTGTTAAATCCTATATTTTGGCACCTAAAGGTTTGGAAGTTGGTCAAAAGTTACAATCTGGTGCACAAGCTGATATCAAAGTTGGTAATGCACTACCATTAGCTAACATCCCAGTTGGTACAGTTATTCATAACATTGAATTAAAGCCTGGTAAGGGTGGACAATTAGTTCGTTCTGCAGGAACTTCAGCTCAAGTTTTGGGTCGTGATGGTAAATATACCTTAATTCGTTTAGCTTCTGGTGAAGTGCGGATGATCCTTTCTGCATGTCGGGCAACAATCGGGGCTGTTGGTAATGAACAACACGAATTGATTAATATCGGTAAAGCCGGTCGTAAACGTTGGATGGGTATTCGCCCAACAGTTCGTGGTTCTGTTATGAACCCTAACGATCACCCTCATGGTGGTGGTGAAGGTAAGGCTCCCGTTGGACATCCATCTCCTCTTTCTCCTTGGGGTAAGAAAACTCTTGGTAAGAAGACACGTTCTAAACGTGCACAATCTGAGAAGTTTATTGTACGTCACCGTAAGAATAAGAGAAAATAATTTAGTTTGATCACGATAACGTTAAGGGAGGTTGTCTAATGAGCCGTAGTTTAAAAAAAGGACCATTTGCGGATGCTCACTTGTTAAAAAAAGTTGAAGCTCAAGCAGATCAAGAAAAGAAGTCTGTTATTAAGACTTGGTCACGTCGTTCTACTATTTTTCCTAGTTTTGTAGGATATACAATCGCTGTTTACAATGGAAGAAAGCACGTCCCAGTTTATATTTCTGAAGACATGGTTGGTCATAAGCTTGGTGAATTCGTACCAACACGGACATTCCATGGTCATAGCAAAGATGACAAGAAAACTGGCGCATAGAAAGGAGAGGTTATACGATGGCAGAAGAACAAATTACTACTGCAACGGCAACCGCTAAAACAGTTCGCATCGCTCCAAGAAAAGCGCGCTTGGTTGTAGAGTTGATTAAAGGTAAAAGTGCTGCTGAAGCTTTGGCAATTTTACAATTCACTCCACGTGCAGGTTCACCAATTGTGGCTAAAGTATTAAAATCCGCAATTGCTAATGCTGAACATAACTATGATTTGGATGCTCAAAACTTAGTTGTTAGTGAAGCTTATGTAAATGAAGGACCAACTTTGAAACGATTCCGTCCACGGGCTAAAGGTTCCGCATCTCCAATTAACAAGCGGACTAGCCATATCACGGTTGTTGTTTCTGAAGTCGAATAATCCAATAAGGAGGAAAAAACGTGGGTCAAAAGATTAATCCAATTGGATTCCGTGTTGGTGTTATCCGTGACTGGGATTCAAGATGGTATGCTGATAAAAAAGACTTTTCTAAATACTTGCTTGAAGATTTAAAAATTCGTAAGTTTATTGAAAAGAAGTTAGCTAGTGCTTCAGTTTCACGTATTGAAATTGAACGTGCAGCAAAGAAAATCAATGTTTCCATTCATACTGCAAAACCAGGTATGGTTATTGGTAAAGGTGGATCCGAAGTTGAAAAACTTCGTAAAGAATTAAATGCTTTAACAGGCAAAAATATTCACATTAACATTGTGGAAATCAAAAAGCCTGATTTGGATGCCAAATTAGTTGGTGAAAGTATTGCTCGCCAATTGGAAGCACGTATTGCTTTTCGTCGGGCACAACGCCAAGCTACACAACGGACTCGTCGTGCTGGTGCTAAAGGTATCAAAACTCAAATTTCTGGTCGGTTAAATGGTGCTGATATGTCACGGACAGAATGGCATACAGAAGGAACTGTTCCTTTGCATACTTTACGAGCTGATATTGATTATGCTTGGGTTGAAGCATCAACCACCTATGGTAATTTGGGTGTTAAAACTTGGATTTATCGTGGCGAAATTTTACCAGATAAGCCAAGAACGAATAATCGTACTGATCATAATGGAGCGAAAGGAGGAAACTAATCGATGTTAGTACCTAAGCGTGTAAAACACCGTCGTGAATTTCGTGGTAAAATGCGTGGCGCTGCTAAAGGCGGTCGTGAGGTAACTTTTGGTGAATATGGCTTACAAGCCTTAGAATCACATTGGATTACTAACCGTCAAATTGAAGCAGCCCGTATTGCGATGACTCGTTACATGAAACGTGGCGGTAAAGTTTGGATTAAGATCTTCCCTCATAAATCATACACTGCAAAAGGTGTTGGTGTCCGGATGGGATCTGGTAAAGGTGCACCGGCTGGCTGGGTAGCAGTAGTAAAACGTGAAAAGATCATGTTTGAAATCGGTGGTGTTTCCGAAGAAGTTGCTCGTGAAGCTTTGCGGCTTGCATCTAACAAACTCCCAATTAAAACTAAGTTTGTTAAGCGTGAGGAAGTAGGTGGCGAATCTGATGAAAACTAGTGAAATTAGACAATTAACCACTGCGCAAATGCATGATAAAGAAAAGCAATATAAAGAAGAACTATTTAATTTGCATTTTCAACAAGCAACTGGTCAATTAGAAAACACAGCACGTCTTAAGCAAGTGCGTAAAAATATTGCGCGGATTAAGACAGTGTTACGTCAACAAGAATTAGAAGACAAGTAGGAAGGAGTGGAATTAATTGAGCGAAACAGAAAATTCTCGTAACCATCGTAAAGTTTATCAAGGACGTGTAGTTTCTGATAAAATGGATAAAACAATTACTGTCGTTGTGGAAACTTACAAAACCCACCCAGTCTATGGCAAACGGTTTAGATATTCTAAAAAATTCTATGCCCAAGACGACAATAATGAAGCAAAAGTTGGCGACGTTGTTCGTATCATGGAAACTCGTCCCTTGTCACGGTTGAAACGTTTCCGTTTATTAAACGTTGTAGAAAAAGCTGTTAAAATTTAATTTGATATTGAGATAAGTCCATGAGAGGAGGATCCTAATTTGATTCAACAAGAAACGCGGTTACGTGTTGCTGATAACTCTGGTGCACGTGAATTGCTAACTATTAAAGTGTTAGGCGGCTCTGGTCGCAAAGTTGCCGGTGTTGGTGACGTCATTGTTGCAACTGTTAAACAAGCAACACCAGGTGGCGTTGTCAAAAAAGGTGACGTAGTGAAGGCTGTTATTGTTCGAACAGTATCTAGTTCTCATCGTCCAGACGGTTCTTACATCAGTTTTGATGAAAATGCTGCTGTTATTATTAACGCTGATAAGACCCCTAAGGGAACTCGTATTTTTGGACCAGTTGCACGTGAGTTACGTGATAACAACTTTATGAAGATCGTTTCATTAGCTCCCGAAGTTTTGTAAAATCTGGAATTCATAAGGAGGTGCTTGACCAGTGTTTGTAAAAACCGGCGATAATGTCAAAGTCATTGCGGGAAAAGATAAAGGTAAGACTGGTACAGTCATTAAGGCTTTTCCTAAGACCAATAAGGTAACTGTTAAGGGAATCAATATGGTAAAGAAACATCAAAAACCATCTCAAACAGAACCTAACGGTGGAATCAAAGACGTTGAAGCTCCGCTTGATGCATCAAATGTTAAAGTTGTGACAGCAGCTCAAGAACCTGCTAAAAAGTCCGACAAAAAGAAAGATAAATAATTAAGGAAGGAGGATTTTGTCTAAGATGGAAAATGCTTTGCATAAAAAATATGTTGAAGAAATTACTCCTAGTTTAGTAAAGAAATTTAATTACAGTTCTGTTATGCAAGTCCCAAAGATTGATAAGATTGTCTTAAACATGGGTGTTGGTGACGCTGTTTCTAATTCTAAAAACTTGGATAATGCAGTTGAAGAATTAAGCTTAATTTCTGGACAAAAACCTTTAATTACTAAAGCTAAAAAATCCATTGCTGGTTTTCGTTTACGTGAAGGCATGGCAATTGGAGCTAAAGTTACTTTACGTGGTGAAAGAATGTACGACTTTTTAGATAAGTTGATTAATATTTCATTACCACGTGTGCGTGATTTCCATGGTATCAACGGTCGTTCATTTGACGGTCGTGGAAATTATACCTTAGGAATTAAGGAACAATTAATTTTCCCAGAAATTGACTATGATAAAGTTAGCAAAGTCCGCGGATTAGACGTTGTAATTGTTACAACAGCTCAATCTGATGAAGAAGCTAAAGAGTTATTAACGCAAATTGGAATGCCATTTGCAAAGTAGTAAATTAGGAGGTCAAACTATTGGCTAAGAAGTCACAAATTGTTCGGAATCATCGTCCAGCAAAGTTTTCATCACAAGCTTATACACGTTGCGAACGCTGTGGTCGTCCACATTCTGTATATCGTAAATTTAAGCTCTGCCGTATTTGCCTTCGTGAATTAGCTCATGATGGACAAATTCCAGGTATGCGTAAAGCTAGTTGGTAAAAAAATAAAACTTAGGAGGTCAGCACATGTCTATGACAGATCCAATTGCGGATTACTTAACACGGATTCGTAATGCGAACATGGTTCGTCATGCTTCAGTAGAAGTACCAGCTTCTAATATGAAGAAAAGTATTTCTGAAATTCTTAAACGTGAAGGTTTTATTCGCGATTATGAAGTAATTGATGATCATAAACAAGGTATTATCAAGGTTTACTTGAAATATAGTAAAGATAATGAACGCGTCATTACTGGCTTGAAGAAGATTTCAAAGCCAGGTTTACGTAGCTACGTTAAAGCTGATGCAGTTCCCAAGGTTCTTAATGGTTTAGGTATAGCTATTCTTTCAACATCTGAAGGAGTTATCACAGACAAAGAAGCTCGGGCTAAAGACATCGGCGGCGAAGTTATTGCCTACGTTTGGTAAAATCAATAACAAGGAGGTGCGCTTAGCGTGAGTCGTATTGGAAATAAAGTAATTGATCTTCCAGAAGGCGTAACAGTAGCAATTGATAATGATCAAAATGCTATTACTGTTAAGGGACCTAAGGGTGAATTAACTCGTGATATTAGCCCGAAGATTACAGTTACACAAACAGACAATCAATTAAAATTTGAACGTCACAATGAAAGTGACAAAGCTATTCACGGAACAACTAGAGCTAACGTGAATAACATGGTACTCGGTGTTACAGACGGATTCCAAAAGAATTTGGAATTGGTTGGTGTTGGTTATCGTGCTCAAAAGAAGGGTAATGACTTAGTTTTAAATGTTGGTTATTCTAACCCCGTTGAAATGACAACACCTGAAGGTTTAACAATCGATGTTCCGTCAAATACTCAAATCAATGTTAGTGGTATAAGTAAACAAAAAGTTGGTCAATTTGCGGCTGAAATTCGTGATGTTCGTCCACCTGAACCATACAAGGGTAAAGGTATTAAATATGCTGATGAACATATTCGTCGTAAAGAAGGTAAGACTGGTAAATAGTTAACCAGTTTATTCTGAATAATTTATGAGGTGAAAATTGTGATTACTAAACCAGATAAAAACAAGACTCGCGCTAAGCGTCATCGTCGAGTTCGTGCTAAAATCTCTGGTACTGCTGAGCGCCCACGCTTAAACGTTTTTCGTTCCAATAAAAACATCTACGCTCAATTAATTGATGACGTAGCGGGTGTAACGCTAGCAAGTGCCTCAACTTTAGACTCTGAAGTAGCAGCAGCTAACAAAACCGAACAAGCAAGTGCTGTTGGTAAATTAATTGCTGAACGTGCTGTCAAAGCTGGTAAGTCAGATGTTGTCTTTGATCGTGGCGGTTACTTATACCAAGGTCGGGTTCAAGCATTGGCTGAAGCCGCACGTGAAAATGGTTTAAAATTTTAGAAAGGAGGAATAAGATTTATGGCTTTTGTTGATCCATCTCAATTAGAATTAGAAGATCGCTTAGTTTCTATCAATCGGATTACTAAAGTTGTTAAGGGTGGTCGTCGTTTACGGTTTGCTGCAATTGTTGTGGTTGGCGATAAGAATGGTCACGTTGGCTTAGGAACAGGTAAAGCTCAAGAAGTTCCAGAAGCTATTCGTAAGGCTGTTGACGATGCACGTAAAAACTTGGTAGAAGTACCAAAAGTTGGAACAACCATTCCTCATGAAATCATCGGTGAATTTGGCGCTGGTCGAGTTCTCTTGAAGCCAGCTGTTGCTGGTTCTGGAATTGCTGCTGGTGGTTCTGTTCGTGCCGTTATGGAATTGGCTGGTATCGATGATATTACTAGTAAGTCACTGGGTCGTAACACACCAATTAATATGATTCGTGCTACGATGGATGCCCTAAAGAAGTTGAAGACTGCGCAAGAAGTTGCTAATTTACGTGGTATTTCAACTGAAGAATTACAAGGTTAGGAGAGCACACAATGGCTAATAAAATTAAAATTACTTTGAAGCGTAGTGTGGCACATCGGATTCCAGAACAACGTAAAGTTGTTAAAGAATTGGGCCTTGGACGCATTAACAGTTCAGTAATCAAGCCTGATAATGCTGCAATGCGCGGAGCAGTTTTAAAGATTGCTCATTTAGTTGAAGTTGAAGAAGCTTAATCATTAAATTTTAAGGAGGTGCCTTAATCGTGAAGTTACATGAAATACAAACGAGTGCAGGTTCACGTCATACACGCAAGCGTGTAGGTCGCGGAACTTCTTCGGGTTTTGGAAAAACTTCCGGACGCGGACAAAAAGGTCAATTAGCACGTAGTGGTGGTAAGACTCGTCTAGGTTTTGAAGGTGGTCAAATGCCTTTATTCCGGCGGATGCCTAAGCGTGGTTTTAATAATATTAATCGTAAAGAATATGCGGTTGTTAATTTAGATCAATTGAACCAATTTCGTGCTGGTAGTGTTGTAGATGCACAAGCTTTGAAAAAAGCTGGAATCATCAAGAAAGAATTAGCTGGCGTTAAATTATTAGCTAATGGTGAATTAACTAAGAAATTAACCATTAAAGTCAATAAAGTATCTAAAGCTGCTAAAGAAGCGGTTGAAGCAGCAGGTGGTTCAATCGAGGTGATTTAATGCTAGGAACACTTAAGAATGCTCTTAAAGTTAAAGAAATTCGTAAAAAGATTTTTTTCACATTGTTTATTTTGGCAGTGTATCGTTTGGGAGCACAAATTACAGTTCCAGGTATTAACGCTGCAGCAATGGAAAAGGTTGGTTCTACCGGATTAATTCCTTTGCTGGATACAGTTAGTGGCGGTGGTTTATCTAACTATTCGATTTTCTCGTTAGGTGTTTCGCCTTATATTACTGCCCAAATTGTAATTCAGCTGTTGCAAATGGATATTGTTCCTAAGTTTGTTGAATGGAGTAAGCAAGGTGAAGTTGGTCGACGTAAATTAAATCAAGTAACTCGTTATTTGACGATTTTCTTAGCCTTTGTACAATCAGTCGGAATAACCGCTGGTTTTAATGCTTTGAGTTCAATGAAGGGTTTGAAGTTAGTTCCTAAACCTGATTGGCAAACCTTTGTAGTTTTAGGGGTTGTCATGACAGGTGGTTCAATGCTTTTAACTTGGATGGGTGAGCAAATTACTGATAAGGGTATTGGTAATGGTGTTTCCATGATTATCTTTGCTGGTATTGTTGCTCGCTTGCCACACGGAACTTATCAATTAGTAAAGGATAAAATTATTAGTTCGACTGGTTCGGATCTTTGGTTGAACATTTTATTCTTAGTTTTGATTTTAGTTGCTGTTTTGTTAGTAACACAGTTTACAACTTATGTTCAACAAGCTAATCGTAAAGTGCCGATTCAATATACTCGGCGAGCAATTAGTGGTGGTTCTGAAAGTTATTTACCATTGAAAGTGAATGTAGCGGGAGTTATCCCAGTTATTTTTGCTAGTTCACTAATTGTTACTCCGTCGACGATTTTGATGGCCTTTCAAAATTCTCATGGCGGTGATACTTGGTATCAAGTCTTACAAAATATTTTTAGCTTACAAACAACAACCGGTTCTATTGTGTATACTGTATTAATTGTTCTATTTACTTTCTTCTACGCCTTTGTTCAGGTTAACCCTGAAAAATTAGCGGAGAACTTGCAAAAGCAAGGAGCTTATATTCCGGGTATTTGGCCAGGAAATGCGACAATTAAATATATTTCTGGTTTATTAATGCGTCTATCAACTGTTGGTTCTGTCTTTTTAGGTTTAATTGCTTTACTACCTCAGTTAGCAACTAATTTGTTTGGCCTACCACAATCGATTGGTTTAGGTGGAACAAGTTTGTTAATTGTTGTTGGGGTAGCGATTGAAGCTAATCGGCAATTAGAAGGATTGTTGATGAAGCGTGAATATGTTGGTTTTATTCGTTAAAAGCTTGGAGGAAGTTTGATGAATTTAATGTTAATGGGTTTACCAGGGGCTGGTAAAGGAACACAAGCTGAAAAAATTGTTGATCAATATCATGTCATTCATATTTCAACTGGTGATATGTTTCGTGAGGCTATGGCTCAAGAAACACCAGTGGGTTTGAAAGCTAAGTCTTTTATTGATCAGGGAAATTTAGTTCCTGATAGTGTTACTAATGAAATTGTTAAGGAACGTTTAGCTCAAAGTGATGTCTTTCAAGCTGGTTATATGCTAGACGGTTTTCCAAGAAATTTGGATCAAGCGAAGGCTTTAGATCAGATTGATGATGAATTAAGCTTAAAACTGGATGCCGTGATTGATATTGATGTGCCAACTGATTTGTTGGTTGATCGTTTATCAGGACGCTTTATCTGCCGGGATTGTGGTTCCACTTATCATAAGTTATATAATCCACCGAAAGTTGATGGAACTTGTGACCGTTGTGGTGGTCATGATTTTTATCAGCGTGATGATGATAAGCCTGAAACGGTTAAAAATCGTTTGGATGTTAATATTAAAATGAATACACCGTTAATTGATTATTATCAAAATGCAGGTATCTTGCATAAAGTTAATGGTGCGCAAGAAATTGATCAAGTTTTTGCAGAAATTGATCAAGTTTTAAAACAGATTAATTAATTGGTGGCAATCACTTCATTTATATGGTACACTAAGCGCGTGTATCGTCTAGTGAGTGCCAAGCTCTCACTATTTTTGTGTTTAAAAGAAACGAGGAGGATACTTTTTTGGCTAAAGATGACGTAATCGAAGTTGAAGGAACTATTTCCGATACTTTGCCAAATGCAATGTTCAAAGTTAAGTTGGAAAATGGTGCTACTGTGTTGGCTCATGTTTCTGGTAAAATTCGGATGCATTATATTCGGATTTTACCTGGTGATAAAGTTACGGTTGAACTTTCACCTTATGATTTAACTAAGGGGCGTATTACCTATCGTTTCCGGTAAATAGTGTGAGTCAAAGTTGTCCGTCAGTTCAGATGGGAGGATTTAGTTTATGAAAGTTAGACCATCAGTGAAACCAATGTGTGAGCATTGTAAAGTGATTAAGCGGAAGGGTCGCGTCATGATTATTTGTTCTGCTGACCCAAAGCATAAACAAAGACAAGGTTAAAAAGGAGGTTAACAACATATGGCACGTATTGCAGGTATTGACTTACCACGTGATAAACGTATTGTTGTCGCATTAACCTACATCTATGGGATCGGTAATACAACCGCTCAAAAGGTGTTGGCTGCTGCCGGTGTTTCTGAAGATATCAGAACACGTGATTTGACTCCTGAACAAGAGGAAAAAATCCGTGCGCAAGTAGATGGCATTAAGGTTGAAGGTGACTTACGTCGTGAAGTCAGCATGAACATTAAACGTCTACAAGAAATTGGTTCTTATCGTGGTATGCGTCATCGTCGTGGTTTGCCCGTTCGTGGTCAAAACACGAAAAATAATGCTCGGACTCGTAAGGGCAAAAAGATGGCTATTGCTGGCAAGAAAAAATAATAATAAAGGAGGTAATGATTAATGGCAAACAAGAAAGCAAAGACTTCACGTAAGCGTCGTGTAAAGAAAAATATTGAATCTGGTGTAGCACATATCCATTCAACATTTAATAATACGATCGTGATGATTACCGATACTCATGGTAATGCTGTTTCTTGGTCTTCTGCAGGTGCATTAGGATTTAAGGGTAGTCGTAAATCAACACCATTTGCTGCGCAAATGGCTGGTGAAGCTGCTGCTAAAGAATCCATGGAACATGGTATGAAATCAGTTGAAGTAGCTGTTAAAGGTCCTGGTTCTGGTCGTGAAGCTGCGATTCGCTCATTACAGACTACCGGTCTAGAAGTGACTGCAATTCGTGATGTCACACCAGTTCCTCACAACGGTTCACGTCCACCAAAACGCCGTCGTGTTTAGTTTTGACCCAAGCATTAGTGTTAAACTTTTGTTGTTAAACAGTGTTGTGAAAGGGGCAAAACATAAATAATGATTGAATTTGAAAAACCTGTTATCACAAAAATTGATGAAACAGATAATTACGGTAAATATGTAATTGAGCCATTGGAACGCGGTTATGGGACTACATTAGGTAATTCTTTACGGCGAGTTTTATTGGCTTCTTTACCAGGAACAGCAGTTTCTGACATTCAAATTGATGGAGTTTTACATGAATTTTCAACAATTGATGGTGTCTTAGAAGATGTAACTGAGATTGTTTTAAATATCAAAAAATTGTCTTTAAAATTACATTCCGACGAGAAAAAAGTTGAAATTAATGTTGAAGGCCCCAAACAAGTTACGGCTGCTGACATTGAAACGGATGCTGATTTAGAAATTTTGGATCCTGATCAATATATCTGTACCGTAGCTGAAGGTGGACAGTTGCACATGCAATTGTCTGTTAAAACTGGTCGCGGTTATATTCCGGCAGATCAAAATAAAACTGATGAAACACCAATTGGCGTTTTACCTGTGGATTCGATTTTTACCCCTGTTTCTCGGGTTAATTATCAAGTAGAGCATACTCGTGTGGGTAAGCGGAATGATTTTGATAAGTTAACTTTGGATATTTGGACTAATGGTTCAATTGGTCCGCGGGAATCAATTAGCTTAGCTGCTAAAGTTTTGACAGAGCACTTGAGCGTTTTTGTTGAATTAACCGATGAAGCTAAAGACGCTGAGATGATGGTTGAAAAGGAAGAAACTCGTAAAGAGAAGAAACTTGAAATGACCATCGAAGAACTTGATCTTTCAGTTCGTTCATACAATTGTTTGAAGCGGGCGGGGATTAATACTGTCCAAGAATTAACCGATAAATCTGAATCAGATATGATGAAAGTGCGCAATTTAGGGCGTAAGTCTCTAGAAGAAGTTAAAGAGAAGTTGGCCAATTTAGGATTGTCACTGCGTCTAGATGATTAAGATGAAAAGGAGGTAAACAGATGAGTTATCGTAAATTAGGTCGAGCATCAGATAAACGTAAGGCAATGTTACGTGATTTAACAACAGATTTGTTTATTAACGAACATATTGTTACTACTGAAGCACGCGCTAAGGAAGTTAGAAAAACAGCTGAAAAGATGATTACGTTAGCTAAACGTGGCGATTTACATTCTCGGCGTTTGGCAGCTAGTTATTTGCGTAACGAAGTAGCAAGTATTACTGAAGAAGAAGATGCAGTAGTTATTCAATCAACTTTGCAAAAATTATTTAGTGATATTGCTCCACGTTATCAAGATCGTCAAGGCGGCTATACTCGTATTTTAAAGACTGCCCCTCGTCGTGGTGATGCAGCACCCATGGCAATTATTGAATTAGTTTAATTTATAGATTTTTTTAAATAGCTATTTAAATGATCATTCTTTCGATTAGTAGTGAGCGTAATGATGTTGGTGAAAGCTAAGTCTAGCTCTAATGCTTTAGCGCTACTTTTCGGGAATGATTTTTTTGTGGTTTTGATTATATTTAAGAAAGTCTATGGTATGATATTGATTAAAAGCACTATTGAGATGAGGTGACAGCATGGAAAATATTATTCAATTAGACCATGTCACGTACACTTATGAAGAAGCAGTAACACCAGCATTGGATCAGGTTAGTTTACAAGTTAAACCCAAGCAATGGGTCGCTATTATTGGTCGTAATGGTAGTGGTAAAAGTACCTTGGCCCGAATTTTAAATGGATTATTACAACCACAATCAGGACAAGTTAAGGTTGCTGGGCAAGTATTATCCGATGAAACACTTTGGACGATTCGGGAACAGTTGAGGATTATTTTTCAAAATCCAGATCATCAGTTTGTGGGTGCTACTGTTGAAGATGATGTCGCTTTTGGCCTAGAGAATCAGGGGATGCCCCGAGAACAGATGGTCCAACGAGTGGCTTGGGCTTTAGAGCGTGTACAAATGACAGATTATGCGCAAAAGTCGCCACAGTTACTGTCTGGTGGGCAAAAGCAACGAGTTGCAATTGCTGGTATTATTGCATTAAAACCTAAAATTATTGTGATGGATGAGGCCACGAGTATGTTGGATCCGCAAGGTCGTCGCGATATTATTCAATTAATTAAAGCTTTACAACAAGAATTAGGCATGACGGTTTTATCAATTACCCATGATCTAACAGAAATCGTTCAAGCAGATCAGGTAGTGGTTTTAAAAGCGGGGCATGTTTTAAAAACAGGTGCTGTGAAAGATATTTTTCAAAATCCGCGACAACTAACCGATTTTGGTTTGCAACCACCGTTTACGCAAAGTTTGCAATTATTATTACAGGAACAAAAAATTGCAATTGATAATCAATATTTAACAAAGCAGGAATTGGTTGAAAAATTATGGCAATTACATTTGAACAGGTAACACATACTTATCAAGCTGATGGACCATTAGCGTATACTGGCTTAAAGGACGTCAGCTTTGAAATTGCTGATGGCAGTTTTACCTCGATTATTGGTCAGACTGGCAGTGGAAAGTCAACTTTAGTGCAGCATATGAATGCGCTCTTAAAGCCGACCAGTGGCACGGTAACAATTGGTCAGCACAAAATTACTGCAGAGACAAAAAATAAGCATTTAAAGCCGTTGCGTCAGCAAGTAGGGATGGTTTTTCAATTTCCAGAACAGCAATTATTTGCAGAAACGATCCAAGAAGATATTAGTTTTGGTCCGAAAAACTTTGGTGTAGATGCGAGTGAAGCTAATAACTTAGCTTTAAAAATGTTAGATTTGGTTGGCTTACCACAAAGTTTAGCTGATAAGTCACCCTTTGATTTATCTGGTGGGCAAATGCGGCGGGTGGCCATTGCGGGTGTTTTAGCATCGCAGCCACAAGTATTGATTTTGGATGAACCAACAGCAGGTTTAGATCCCCAAGGACATCAGGAATTAATGCAGTTATTTGCCCAATTGAATCAAACTGGTACTACGATTGTGTTGATTTCTCATCAAATGGAAGATGTGGCATTATACAGTGACCAAGTTTTAGTGATGGACCATGCACAATTGGTTCGTGCTGCTAGTCCACAAGTGATTTTTAATGATCAAGAATTTTTAACTCAGCATCATTTGTTACAACCAGAAAGTACGCAATTTGCACAAAAGTTGCTACAAAGAGGCTTTAAATTTGCATCATTGCCGATTACGATGCCAGAGCTAGTCGCACAGTTAGTTCCACAATTGAGAGGAGAGAACGATGGGTAAAATCATTATTGGGCGTTATTTACCTGGCAATTCATTCATTCATCAGTTGGATCCGCGAGCTAAATTTACGGCCACTTTTTTATTTGTTATTATTGTTTTTTTAGCTAATAATTGGTTAACCTACGCCACTTTGTTGGCATTTGTTATTTGGGCGGTTTATTTGTCGCAAATCTCGCTGAGTTTCTTTTTGCGTGGTATTCGCCCGATGTTAATTCTTATTTTATTTACGGTTGCTTTGCAAGTCTTTTTGACACCTGGGGGGCATCCTTTTTGGCACTGGGGCTTTTTATCATTATCAAGTTTGAGTTTGACTAATGGAGCATACATTTTTTTTCGCTTTATTTTAATTATTTTCATTTCAACTTTATTAACAATTACCACTACTCCGTTACAAATGTCTGACGCGATTGAATCATTATTAAAACCGTTGCGATATGTTCATTTTCCGGTTGACGAAGTAGCTTTGATGTTGTCAATTGCTTTACAATTTATTCCTTTGTTATCTGATGAAACTACTAAGATTATGAATGCTCAGCGGGCGCGGGGCGTGGACTTTGGCGAAGGAAATATTATTAAACAAATCAAAGCGATTGTTCCGATTTTAATTCCGTTATTTGTTAGTAGTTTTAATATTGCTTATGACTTGTCAGTGGCGATGGAATCACGGGGCTATCAAGGTAGTGCTGGTAGAAGTAAATATCGTCAGTTGCACTGGCAAAAAAAAGATACCATCATGTTAATGACATTTGGATTACTGACAATTTTACTTTTAATTTTACGGAGTTATTAAATGACGACTTATAAAATGACTGTGGCGTATGATGGCACTAAATATCATGGCTTTCAAAAACAGCCACAATTAGCAACAATTCAAGGTACTATTGAACAGGCCTTAGCTAAGATGACGAAGGGTCAATTAGTTGAAATAATTGGTTCGGGACGCACGGATGCAGGAGTGCACGCTTTAGGACAAGTTATTTCGTTTAATTACCCGGGAAATATTCCAGCGGAGCAAATGTTAAAGGCGTTAAATAGTCTCATGCCGCTAGATATCCTCTTTACAAATTCCCAAATTGTCCCGGAAAATTTTAATGCCCGTTTTGATACGGTTAGTAAGATATATGAATATCGGGTGGCTTTGGGGCGTTATACGGATCCTTTTTTACGATTATATACGGGTCATTACCCTTATCCGCTGGAAGTTTCACGCTTACAGATAGCGCTACAAGATATTGTTGGTGTTCATGATTTTACTAGCTTTGCTGCCAGTGGTGGCGTTATTAAAAATAAAGTACGCGAAATTTATCAAGCCCAGCTCGATTTAAGTGACTATCCACGACAATTGAAATTTATTTTTCACGGTAATGGTTTTTTGTATAATATGGTGCGCATTATGGTCGCAACACTTTTGGAAATTGGTAACGGTCGGCGTGATGTGCACGATTTTTTGCGATTATATGAAGTCAAAGATCGACAACAGGCCCGGGTAACAGCGCCTGCTAGTGGTTTATTTTTAAAGCAAGTGTTCTATTAAGTTAAAACGTGAGTGTTGAAAACAACAGTGACTTATCATTGACTTCAATAAAATTAACGATTATACTGATAAATGGTATTGTTTACCCCACGATGAGCCCCGGAAACTTATTGAGTGTGTGAACAAACACAGATATTGGAGGAAAACAAATGCGTACAACACCATTAGCTAAACCAAGCGAAGTTGAACGTAAATGGTATCTGATTGATGCAACTGATGTCGTCTTAGGTCGTTTATCATCAGCTGTCGCTACAATTTTACGTGGCAAGAATAAACCAACATTTACCCCGAACGTTGATACTGGTGATAATGTAATTATTATTAACGCCGACAAAGTGAAGTTGACCGGCAAGAAAGCTACTAAGAAGATGTACTATCATCATAGTAATCATCCTGGTGGGTTGAAGACTACTTCTGCAGGTAAAATGTTGGCTGAAAAGCCTGAACGGTTGATTGAAACTTCAGTTCGCGGCATGTTGCCAAAGAATTCCCTTGGTCGTCAACAATTTAAGAAGCTTTATGTCTATGCAGGTTCAGAACATAAACATGCAGCTCAACAACCTGAAGTTTTAGATGTTAATAAGTTGATTTAAGGAGGAGAATAATTTGGCACAAGTATCTTATGCTGGAACTGGACGTCGTAAAGACTCAGTTGCTCGTGTACGCTTGGTCCCTGGTAAGGGTCAAGTAACAATTAATAAACGTGCTGCAGAAGATTACATTCCTTCTGCAAGTTTGATCAAAGATTTAAAACAACCATTGGATATCACTGAAACTGCTGATAGTTATGATGTCTTGGTTAATGTTCATGGAGGCGGTTTTTCTGGTCAAGCCGGTGCAATCCGTCATGGAATTGCGCGGGCTTTATTGGAAGTAGATCCTGATTTTCGGGCACCTTTGAAACGTGCAGGCATGTTAACTCGTGATCCACGAATGAAAGAACGTAAGAAGCCAGGTTTGAAGAAGGCTCGTAAGGCTTCACAATTTTCCAAACGTTAAGATATTTCTACTAACACTTTCGATTACGAAAGTGTTTTTTATTTGTTCAATTAAATATTAGGTAGCTAGTTGCTAGTTTTAATAGCTATTGATTAGTTGAGTTTCAGTGAGCATTAAAAGAACACCTAAAGTAGAATTATGCCAATAAAAAAGAAGTATATTATCATCTTTCCATAAAGACAAAAGATCAATCTTATTTTACTTAGATAATTAGACACAAAAAGGCCCCCGAAGTTGTGCTAACTTCGGGAGCCACATTATAAATTCAACCATTTATCAGTATGATCAATTTGAAATTGCTGTTGTGTTATAACTTAAACGGTTGCGTTGTAGCAATAGGCTGTTTAGTTTTTAAGTTCATAAAGAACATGGAAATTTGGTCCTTGGTGTTATTCACGGAATAAAGCATTGCTGCTTGGGCTTTTTGACCGGCAGCCACTGCTTGTTGAGCGGTATTCAAACGATCTTTCATATCTTGGTTATCACCAATATCGTTATTAGCATTTAAAATTTGATTATCCTGTTTTAATTGCAAATCTTGACTAACAATATCTGCTGGTTTCAAATCTTGTTTAGAATTATTAGTAATTGTGTATTCAATATATAAAGCTGGTTTATTATTAGCGTCAGAAATCAATTTAACGCCGTCAGCCGAATTATTCAGCTCTAATGTAAAATCATCAGTCTCATATTTCATATTGTCATAGGAACCCGGATTTTTCCATTGGCGTTCATTAGCTTCACTATGTTGAACGTCTTTGGCTGCAGTATCTTTCTTTAAAGCGGGCGTGACTTTCGTAGTCTTCGGGTGCTTCTTTAACGGTAGTTGCTTAGAAGTTGTCTGTTCACTTTTAGGATGATCAGTGGTTTTCGGTGCTTGTTTAGTCGGATGTAAAAGTAAGAAAACTAGTAAGATTGCAGCTACTACAATAATGAGCACTGCAATAATCCAAAAAATTGGTTGTTTATACCAAGCTTTATTATGTTTGCCATGATTGTTGCTATCATTACTTGGTTGGGGATTAGTCGGCGGCATTTGATAATTTGGTGTTTGATTACGCGGATAATCCGGTTTGGGGGGGAGATTAGTGTTTAAAGGAGCTTTTGGTTGTTCAGAAAAATTAGGCGCCACAGGCTCAGGTGCTCTGGGAGCGCTGGGGTGTTGTGGCACGGGATTGTTATTAGTTAAATTGTTGTTTTGATTGGTTTTAAATTGATGTTTCGATCTTTGTTTCGGCATATACATCAGCCTCCTCTACAACATCTTATACAATCTGGCCCTCAAATTAAACTATTCTGATGAAAACTCAACTAAATCTTAAAAAATAAACGTTTGGTAAGGAAAAATTTTTTTCAATTAGGCGCCAATAATCAGAAAAATACAGCAAGCCCCTTGAATTTTTGAACCAAAAATGATATAACATTCTGGTTGCTAAAAGAGTGAGGGTTCTGATGGAGGAATGATTATGTTTGTTTTCAATCGTCAGGTATGTGATTACGAAGTAGTTTGTGTGTTTAATACAGTTAATGGTGAGCGCGTGGTTGCTAAAAGAGTTTGTCATAATGTATCACGGCGGGAAGCTATTCAACGAATGAAAAATTGGGTACAAACGAATTATTCTGACAATCTGGACGTCCACCAACCCATTAAGGTTAATGTGAAAGTTAATCATTAATTACAGTTTTGACAACTGAATTTAGTCATTGGGTACCAACTAGTCTAACTTCTTCAGACCAAATTTCTGATTTTTGAAGTAAAAAGTTTAAAGCAATTTACCGAGAGCGGTATTGAGCAATTAAAATTATGTAGTCAAGATTGAAGCAATAGTTAGCGTCAATCTTTTTTTGTACATTGGAATAAGTTATAGAATTCGGATTGAACATTTTGGTCATTTAACTTAAAATAAAGTTCAAAGGAGTAATATTAAATGACTGAAAAGCATAAAGAAATGTCGACTGTGAAATTTTCGCTAGTAACGCTTTTAAATGCCACAATTACAGGAGCTGAGCTGGTTGGCGGTTTGGTTGCGGGCAGTTTAGGGTTGGTATCTGATGGTTTTCATAATATGGAAGATACTTTGTCAGTCGTTTTGTCATTTATTGCTCATTTAATTGGTAAAAAGGCCAATGATGAACGGCAGACTTTTGGTTATCAGCGCGCTGAAATCTTAGCCGCTTTTGTCAATTCAGCTATTTTAATTGCAATTACAATTTTTTTAGCAGTGGAAGGTCTAAAGCGGCTCTTTCATCCACAAAAAGTTAATGGTCATCTGATGTTAATTGTAGCGGTGATTGGTTTTGTAGCTAATCTGATTTCCGCTCTGATCATGATGCAGGGTTCACAACATAATTTAAATATTAAAGCAACTTTTTTACATATGGCGGCGGATGCCTTGTCATCTTTTGGCGTCATCTTAGCCGCAATCCTGGTGCAACTGTTTAATTGGTACTGGGCGGATCCCGTGATTACGTTAATCACTGCCGTTTGGATTTTAAAAGAATCACTGGAAGTGGTTAAACAAACGGTCGCAATTTTGATGGAAGCTAGTCCGCAAATCGATTTACAAGCAGTTTGTCAACAGATTCAAGCCTTGCCTGAGGTGGTGCGGGTACATCATGTGCATGTTTGGCGCATTGATGAACAATTGATTGCTTTTGATGCACATATTAATGTTCAGGAGGATGAACCGACTTCCCAGTTAGAACAACTCTACCAAAAAATTGCTCAAATTCTCAAAGAGTACGGCATAGAACACGTCACACTACAACCAGAATTTAAGCATGGTTTACAGGAGCAAATAGTCCATCAAAAACAGCATGATTAATAGAATTTGATGCGATTTAAGGGCCAATAACGAACTTTGACAACCCCTAAAATTTGGTCTTTTTTGACGGGGCCAAAACTACGACTATCAGCCGACTTGCGGCGGTTATCGCCCATTACAAAATAATTATCTGCGGGAACATGAGAAATACCAAACAGATTTTTTAATTTAAAATTCTTGGTGAGTAACTTTCCCGGAGCTAATTTGGCTTTGTAAGGATCGAGGTAAGGTTCGTTAATAGCTTGGTGATTGATGTAAGTGGTATCGTTTTTAGAAGTGATTTGATCATGCGGAATGCCAATCACCCGCTTGACAAAAAGTTTGTTCTCAGTGGATCCGGGGGGATCTAATAAGACGATATCACCGCGGTGAATCTGAGCATTGGGTTTAACTAAAACGCGGTCGTTAGCGTAAAAGTTGGGCTGCATGGATTGACCATGTACGGTGCCATTAATCCAAACAACATTAAATAAAAGATAAGAAAATAAAGCGACAGTAATGATAAAGCCGCCTAAAATGATGATAAATAAGTGATTTTTGTGCCAAAATTGTTTCCAATCCCAGTGAAGCTGTATCTTCATACGGAAGCCGCCTTTATTTTTTAATTCCCACCGTGTCAATCTCTTCTGAAAATCTGAAGGGATCATGCTAACATAGAATAGATAGGCTAAGTAAGATAGTGAGATGAAGTTATGTTATTGCATAGTATTAGTGGTGTGTTAATCATTTTAGGAATGATTGTAGTTGGCTATTGGTTGACAGTCAGACAATGGTTTGATGAAAATTTTAGTCAGATTGTTTCTAAATTAGTAACGCAGATAGCCTTACCGTGTTACATGATTAATACTATCACGTCTAAGTTTTCTAGAGGAGAACTTTTTCGGATTTTTCCTGATTTAAAATTTCCAATTTTATCAATGATGTTATTATTCATAATTTCCTGGGTGATGCAGTCTGTTTTACGGATTGATTCTAAACATCGAGGCTTGTTTAAATCTATGTTTTCCAATTCGAATACGGTCTTTGTGGGTTTACCAGTGAACATGGCGCTGTTTGGTAAAGCCAGTCTGCCATATGTTTTAATTTATTACATGGCTAATACGACGTTTTTTTGGACGTTAGGCGTGTATCTGATTCGCTTGGATGGTTCGAATAATGAAAAACTAAAATGGTCAGAGATGCTCAAAAAGATTTTTTCGCCACCATTACTCGGTTTTTTAATTGGCGTGATTTTGGTTTTATGTCATATTTCAGTGCCCACTTTTTTGAATTCAGATTTTAAATATATTGGTAATTTAACTATTCCGCTCTCTATGTTTTTTATTGGGATGAAATTAGCCCAAGTGGGCTTAAAGAATATTCGTTTAAGTAAAGATATGTTGGGCATTTTTTTAGGACGGTTTATCTTAGCACCAGCCTTAATGTTTATCTTAGTTAAGTCGGCAGCCGTCCCAGTTTTAATGAAACAAGTTTTTGTTTTACAAGCAGCGATGCCAGTGATGACGAATGCCCCGGTAGTAGCGAAGTTGTACGGTGCGGATTCCGATTATGCAGCTGTGATGGTTACTGCGACTACGATTTTTAGTTTGGTGATGGTGCCCATTTTAATGAATGTAGTGACAATTAGTTTTTGATAGAGGAAGATTAATGGTTAAGTTGATTTTAGTGCGGCACGGACAAAGCGTGGCTAATGAACATAATGAGTATACAGGTTGGTCAGATGTGAATTTGACCGCAAAGGGAAGGCAGCAAGCACAACATGCTGGTCAATTATTAAAGCAACATCAATTGACTTTTGCCCAAGTACACACTTCAGTCTTAAAACGAGCGATTTTGACAGCTTATCTAATTCAGGAGCAGTGTGCAGCATTAGCGACCCCGATTAATAAATCTTGGCGCTTAAATGAACGTCATTATGGCGCGCTACGCGGGTTGAATAAAGATTTTACCCGGCAAAAGTTTGGTGCGCAACAGGTAGCCTTATGGCGGCGGAGCTTTGATAGTGTGCCGCCGTTGTTACCAGCGGTAGATACTAGTCAGCGTGTGTATCAAGGGTGGCCGCAAGACATTTTGCCGCGCGCGGAAAGCTTAAAAATGGCCCTAGAACGGACGGTACCATATTTTCAAGAGGTGATTGGTCCTAAATTAAAAGCGGGGCATAATCAATTGATTGTTGCGCATGGCAGTACATTACGAGCATTAATCAAATATTTGGAACAGATTTCTGACCAGGCAATTGATGGCGTCGAAGTGGGAAATTGTGAACCTATTGTTTACCAATTAGATGCCCAATTGCAGATTATAAGTAAAGTAGTTTTAACAAAGTAACACTCTTAATTAGGTTATTGCATAAAAAATAGAGGTTAATGATCATTCACCCCACCCAGCAGGTTCGTTGTGTTAATGATCTTAACCTCTATTTTTATTATTCCAATTAATTAGTATTCATCTTCATCGTCGTCTTCATCATCCAGCTCTTCCGAATTGTATTTAATCTTGGGATCACGTTGAATGAGTTGTAACCGGTCAGATCGCACCTGACCCAAGGTTAAAGGAACGTATTCTGTGACCACATCGGAGTAGGATAAACCGTACCAAATTGCCGGTGTCACGGTATATTTTTGAAGCCAGAGACGACTTTGGATTAAGTTCTTTTTCCAATTGTTTAGTTGTGTATCTGGTGATAAAACCTCGCGAATCAAAACGAAGGAGAAATCCCCCACACTACGATCCGGAATCGTAGTATAACGTTGTGGTTGACGCGGAAGTTCTTTTTTAATCATCATTTCGTTCACGATTTGGCGCAAGAAGAAATTAACTTTTTGTTCCATGCGAAAACCTAAATATAACTGTACATTGACCATATAATCAGTGCCGTAAGTGTCCACACTATAAGCAGTCGTGTACGGTTTATCAGTAACATTCACGGTCACAAACCAATAAACTTGAGCCCGTTTAGGCCGTTTATCTAAAATAGAATACAGAATGTCTTTTTTGATTTTATAACCATCTTTAACTTTGGCTAAATAAACCAAATTAGTGGTATACATGGGTAAGCTTTGGTCCTGACTTAATTCGCGTAATTGATTTTTATAAGCTAGTAAAGACACATATTCACGGTGGAAGGTATTATCATTTTTCAATAATTCACCATAACGCCAGATCACCATGATGATGATTAATAAAAGCGCAATTCCTAAAGTAATATAGCCACCATGTAAGAACTTGACGCTATTGGTAATTAAAAAGACCGTTTCAATCATTAAGAAAAAGGCAATGACAAGACGCGTTAACCAGCGATTAACTTTGGTAGTTGATAACCAGGCGTTTAATAATAAAGTAGTCATCAACATAGTAATGGTAATTTCTAAGCCGTAAGCGGCGGACATTTTAGCTGAAGTTTGGAAGAAAATAACAATAAAAGAACAAATAACCCAGATAATGTTATTCACAGCCGGAATATACAATTGACCTTTGAAATTGGTCGGATAATTCATGCGTAAACGCGGTAAAATTTTTAACTTCGTGGCTTCCGAAACCAGCGTAAAGGAACCCGAAATTAACGCTTGCGAAGCGATAATCGCTGCTAAAGTAGCTAACAAAGTCATCGCTAAGCGGTAGCGTTGCGGAACCATTAAGAAAAAGGGATTAAGATCGGTCAGTTTTTGATAAGCTGCTTGGCCCTTAACTTGGTTAATCCAAACCGCTTGACCCAAGTAATTAATTAAGAGGCACAATTTAACGTAAGGCCAGCTACCATAAATGTTATTGCGGCCGACGTGCCCCATATCCGAATACAAAGCTTCAGCACCAGTAGTTGCCAGAAAAATACTCCCAAGAATAAAGAGCCCGTTTTTATTTTGTGGACTCACGAGCACTTTAAAAGCGTAATAGGGATTTAAAGCGCGCAGAAAACTCCAATCACCGGCTAAGCGATACAGGCCGATTACTCCTAAACACGTAAACCAAAGCATCATAATCGGACCAAAAGCTTTACCAATGGCTTCCGTACCGAAGCGCTGAATAAAAAATAAGCACGATAAGATAATGATTGTGGTTAAAATGACTGTTCCTTGCGTTGTAATGGGAATATGATGCAAAATTTGGACACCTTTTAAGCCTTCAATGGCCGTTGTGACCGTAACTGCGGGCGTCATCATGCCATCAGCTAGAAAAGTGGCGCCACCAATCATCGCTGGAATAATCAACCACTTAGCTTTTTTGCGAACCAAAGTGTATAAAGCAAAGATACCACCTTCGCCATTATTGTCAGCTCGTAAAGCAATTAAAACATATTTAGTGGTCGTGATAATAGTTAAAGTCCAAAAAATTAACGAAACGGTTCCCAAAATAAAATCTGTTGAAATATGACTCAAACCACCATTGCCATGAATTAAAGACGACATGGTATACATTGGTGAAGTACCAATATCACCATAAACCACACCTAAAGCAACTAAAATACCACCCATGGATAGTTTATTTTGCAAATTTTTCTTTTGCTGAATTGTATTCTGAAATTTCATAGTTAATCGCTTGTCCTTATTTAATCTAAAGATAATCAAGGAAAACTCAAAAAAAGCTAGAGTATTAACACAAAACAGATTCAGCCAAAAGCATTTTTAATGCCGCTTGTTAGCAGCACTGTTTAGTTTTTGGTAAGGTGTCAATATTACATTATTGTGCTCTTTCTGGTTACCTCGTAAAACTTAGATTTAATTTTTCATGTAACTTTTAAGCTGACTGCTAAATTGCTGCTTTTAAAACTTGAAGTGCTCTTTAATCATAGTTGATTATAACAGAAAAAATTGCGAACAACTGAAGAGCTTTTCTAACAGAAAGGTAAATGATATGATTAGACAGATTAAATTTTGAAGGTGTCTTATGAAAAAGTTCGTTGTTTTCCCAGTGTTACTGAGTTGGTTATTTATTTTTAGTTTGGTATTTGCTGTGCAACCAATTCAAGCGCAGGCTACTAAAGCGCGGTACCAAGCTTATCAACAATTACTGCAACAAAATGAATTTAGCGGCAGTGTCTTGTTAATTAAGCATGGTAAAACTTATTACCGCACAACACAAGGATATAGTAATTATCAACAAAAACAGCCGTTGACACAGCACTCAACGTATCAATTAGCTTCATTGGAAAAGGCGATTACAGCAACACTATTAATGAAGGCCCAAGAGCAGGGCAAATTGCATTTATCAGATCCGTTAAGTAAATATTTTCCCCAAATTCCGTATAGTGCCAACTTGACTTTGTGGCATTTATTAACAATGCAGTCGGGATTAGTGATGGATCCAGAAAATCCTAATGTCACAACGCAACACCTGCAGCATTATTTAAAGATGCATGTCAAAGTGGATAAAAAATATATTAATCGGTGGCATTACAGTGATGTTAATTATATTTTGTTGGCACAAATTTTACAGCGAGTTTACCATCAATCTTTTAGCCATTTATTTAATCGTTTTTTTAAAAAACCATTGCGGCTGCACAATACTAATGTGACAGCGGATTATTTAGCTAACCCGTACCATGTAACTGCCTATGCAGTTAAGGATCAAACGGTGAATTATCAAATACCGTTAACTTGGCAATGGTCACAAATTCACTTTGAACGAGGTGCCGGCCAACTATACTCGAATCCCGCTGAGTTTTATCGGCTGCAAAAAGCGATTATTCAAGGTAAAATTATTACGAAAAGCGATTTACGTAAATTACGAACGCCAACAGCTAATGGTCTATATAATGGCGGTGTTTATCATGATATGCGGCAACATTATTTTTATGCGCACGGGGTGCAACAAGGCTTTGATAGTGTGGTTTTGATGAGTGATGATGCAAAAACTGCCGTAATTTTATTTAGTAATCGGCATAACGCGAACGCTACTAATTTTATTTTATTGGCTAAGCAATTTTATGAATTAATGAACAAACGAGGTTAAAATATGTTTACTTATTTAACAGCTGGCGAATCACATGGCCCGCAATTAACTGGTATTGTTGAAGGTTTTCCCGCCGGAATGGCAGTAGATTTGGAGCAAATTAATAATGCCTTAGCAAAACGACAAGGTGGTTATGGTCGTGGCAATCGGCAAAAAATTGAGCATGATCAAGTGCAAGTTACTGGTGGTCTCCGCCAACAAGTCACTTTAGGTTCTCCCATTGCCCTCACAATTACCAATCGTGATTTTAGTCATTGGCAAGATGTTATGAATCCGTTAGCCACCACGTCCGAGCGGGCTAACTTGCGGCAAGTTAAACGACCGCGTCCGGGACATGCGGATTTAGTTGGAGGAATGAAGTATCGTCATCGAGATTTACGGAATGTGTTGGAACGCTCGTCAGCGCGCGAAACCGCAATGCGGGTGGCCATTGGCAATTTATGTGAACAATTATTGAACCAGTTGGATATTCAATTAGTCGGTTATGTTTATCAAGTTGGACCGCAGGTCGTTGGCAATCCTCAGAATTTGGGGGTGAAGGCCATTCAACAGCAAATTCAAACTAATGATTTACGAATTTTGAATAATCAACAAGAACCGATCATTAAGGAACTCATTGATCAAACTAAACGGGCAGGTGATACTTTAGGCGGCGTTGTGCAAGTTATTGTGGAAAACGTGCCTGCTGGTTTAGGCAGCTATACTAGTTGGGATAGCAAATTTGATGCCCAAATTGCTGCTAGCGTAATGGGCGTCAACGCAATTAAAGGAGTTAGTTTTGGCGCTGGCTTTTTGAATAGTGAGCATTTGGGCAGTCAAGCAATGGATGCCATCACTTATCAAGATCAGCACTGGCAGCGTTCTAGTAATCATTTAGGTGGATTTGAAGGTGGTATGACTAATGGCATGCCTTTGATTATTAATGCAGCGATGAAGCCATTACCGACGTTGTATCATGCCTTGCCGTCAGTGAATATTGATACGAAAGTTGAGCAAAAGGCCAATGTTGAGCGCTCAGATACTACGGCCATTGTCCCCGCCTCGTTAGTGATTCAAAGTGTTGTGGCCATTGAATTAGTCAAACAAATTACTACGACTTTTGATGGTTCAAATTTGGGGCGTTTACAAGAGCAAGTTTCGGCTTACCGTCAAGAACTGGATGAATATTAACCAGCTGAGCTTGAAACTAAAGAGACTGCACAGTTGTAGAAGTTTCCAGTGCGAACTTGACTGTGGAATTAATTTTTAAGAATTAAGGATCAAAAGAATGAAAGATTTACGATATGCACCGCAAGGTTTACACGGAACATTAACCTTACCGGGCGATAAGAGTATTACGCATCGGGGGTTAATTTTGGGAGCGTTAGCTTCGACCCCGACGCTTTTACACCAAGCAAGTTTGGGACAAGATTGTTTGACGACATTAGCAGTGTTACAAAGCTTTCAAATTCCGATCCAACGCTGGCACACGACAATTAAAATTAGTGGTCGGCCCTTGAAATTTTGGCGTCCCACTCAAACAACGCTTAATTTTAATAATTCGGGAACGTCCGCGCGCTTATTAATGGGACTGTTAGCAGGGGGCTGGTGGCGCTTAACCTTAGTGGGAGATGCTTCGTTAACTAAACGGCCGATGGCTCGGGTAAGTGTTCCCTTGCAACAGTTAGGAGCCAATATTAGGACCACTAACGAACATTTGCCGGTTATCGTCACGGGACAAAAGTTAGGCGGTACGCAAATTAAATTAGCCGTGGCGAGTGCACAAGTTAAAAGTGCGGTTATTTTGGCTGCCTTACAAGCCACGCAACCCACAACGATTGTGGAAAAATTGCCAACACGCAATCATACAGAAGTAATGTTACGCCAGTTTGGGGTACCAGTTGTCACGGCAACGGATCAAAGGACGATTACAGTTTTACCAACTACCCAATTCAATGGTCAGGAATTAACCATTCCCGGGGACCTGTCGGCGGCAGCCTTTTGGTTAACGGCGGCGACCTTAGTCCCTAATTCCCATTTAAAAATTAAGCATGTGGGGTTAAATCCTACGCGGAGTGGCTTTTTGCAAGTCCTACAGCAAATGGGTGCCCAAATCCAAATTAGTCCCCAAACGACGACCGGGGAATTATGGGGTGATTTAGAAATCAGGACCAGTCGTTTAAGAGCGATTCACTTAACTGCTCCACAAATTCCTAGCATCATTGATGAGTTGCCGTTGGTAGCTTTACTAGCGGCCAATGCACATGGAACTAGCGTGATTGAAGGCGCGCAAGAATTGCATTATAAAGAAACTGATCGCGTTCAAACAGTGGCCCAAGAATTACAAAAATTAGGTGTGAAGATTCAAGCGCGAACTGATGGTTGGCAGATTGAAGGTCCAACGCAGTGGCAGCAGCACAACGTTAAATTGGATAGTCACGGTGATCACCGTTTGGCTATGATGTTAGCGATTGCGGCATTAACTGTTCCGGCGGCACTCACATTAAATAACGAACAATGTGTGGCAATTTCTTATCCTGAGTTTTGGCGGGATTTAGATAAAGTCATTGGAGTTTAAGTCATGGATATTATTTTGACGGGATTTATGGGAACAGGTAAAACCACAGTGGGGCAACTGTTAGCACAGCAATTGGCATTACCGCTCTGGGATTTAGATCAGTGGATTGAACAAGCCAGTGGTCAAAGCGTGAACACGATTTTTGCTGTTGAGGGTGAAGCGTATTTTCGCAAATTGGAACAGCAGGCGTTAGCACAAGTATTAACGCAACCAGGAGTGTTAGCATTAGGTGGAGGTACGTTGGAAAATACTGACAATGTGCAAATTTTAAAACATTCCCCCGCACCGATCATCTGGTTAGATGCACACCTTCCTGTTATTTGGCACCGAATTAAAAATGATACTTCCAGGCCTCTAGCCCAAAATATGCAACAGCTACGGCAATTAAAGGCAAGACGACAAGCAAGTTATCAACAGCTAGCAGACATTGTTGTGCAAACGGACACATTGTTGCCAACACAAGTTATGGCTCAAATTTTAACGCAAGTTCAAAGTTTATAAAAAAGGTCAAATCACAATGTAAGCAACAGTAAGTAGTTGTGGATAACTTTTTGTGCCGGACTCAGTGGTTGGTAATTTCAAAGTTAGTGTCAATAAAATAAGGATAAAAAAAGAAAATGCTCGTCTTGAGGCGAACATTTTCTTTTTGGTTACTGCCAAGGCAGAAATTGGTGTTGAATGACATTCAATTTGAAAGTAAAGTTTGAACTTTGCTATGGAACACAGTTAGTACTTAACTTTAAGCTAAAGCCCCCATTGGATCCCAAGGTGCCAAAACTTTTGGATCGTCACATTCAGCATCATAAGCTGCTTGCGCTTTTTGTGGCAGGTATTTTTTGTTGATAACTAATTGGTAAACAAATTGATCGAACCAAGCATCACTCATCACAAAGTATCCTTTAGTTCCCACTTTTTCACCCCAAGAGTTTTCAACTTTCCACTTGGTTGGTTGGCCTTGATCGTCTAAGTCAACTCCAGTTAAGACCATGGCGTGGTTCATTAAGCTTTCGCCATAATCTAACCGTTGCGCTTTAGTCATCGAAAAATCGATATTAAATAAGTCAGCTAAGTTATAGATTTTAGTATCTAAAATTCCCTTTTTGCGGTCGGACATGGCGGAGACATCACTACCAAACCACACGGCTTCGCCGGCTTGAAGTTGTTTGACGGCACTGGCTTTAAAATCTGCTAATTCTAAGTTTAAATGCCGAACATTGCGGCCAGCGACGACATTTCCTAATAATTCGACAGTGTAAACATGATTATAAGGCTTGTCGTCAGTTGGAGCATTAATGGTGGAAATATAATCTGGTAAATCTAAATCAATATATTTTTTATAAAATTCTTGTGGCGTAATGGCTTTTTCACAATGAAATTGATTGTCATCATCGCGATAAGACCAATCAAATTGTACGGGTGGTTCACCTAGAGCATAAGCTAATAACCGGTAAACTTCGGATAACATCTTTTCTTTACGTTCTTCAACCGTGGCGTCGGGAACACCGTCTTTGAGCCATTGGCGTAAAGCAACAGCATCTTTGCGTAATTTAGTGTTTAAAACGCTGTTTAACTCTGAAGAATTAGTTCGACTAGCAGTATCGGGCATCACGCTTTTCGGCACAACACCATATTTTTCAAAGAGGGCACAAACCATGTCCCATTGTCCACCATCTTGTTGCGGAGTGGTCATTAAAAAGTCGACTTTGCGATCACCAATGGGCAAATCAGCAGTTTTAATGACATTTTCGTAGAAATAATTGGCTTTTTCGAGTTTGTCCCAGAAAAAGACATAGCCTTGAGATAACTCAAAGTCTTTAATTTTAAATTTGCTTTGCATGGGATGGCGCAAGGTATTTAACGCTGCAAAAACCCAGCAAAGACCGGATTGTTTTTGATCGGCAACTTTTCCAGTAGTTAAATCAATGGAAAAAGTCGGATCCATCGCGATTTGTGATTGTAAAGTTTTGCTAGATTGATAAATACCATTATTGGCAACACTGTTTTTGATGACTTGTGCCGCGGGCATTTGGTCAAAATCTGCTTGAAATTGTTGTAAATCAGCTTGACTGATTGCTTTTGTCATAAAAAATCCTCCATTAAATTAAAAAAGCTTAAGCTAAATATAGCGGAAAGTTGGACGTTTGACTAGTACTTTAACGAATATTGTCGATAACTTGGGGACCTTCAGGGCGACCGATGACCACGGTATTGACTAAGTCTAAGAAAAGACCATGCTCAATAATTCCGGTTTGGTGGTCTAACCAGTCAGCTAATAAGTGCGGATGTTCAATCTGGTTTAAATGTAAGTCCACAATATAGTTATTCATATCGGTTTTGACTAACTGTTGTGGTTTTTCATACCGTAATTGGGGGTGGAGTTGTTCCTGAGTTAAACGTGCAATTAATTGTTGGGAACCAAAGGGATTAACTTCTAAAGGCAGTGGAAATTGACCTAATTGTTGCACCATTTTAGATTGATCAACGATCCATAAATTGCGTTTGGAATTAATTGCTACGGTTTTTTCATAAGTTAAAGCGGCACCGCCACCTTTGATACCTTGAAATTGGGCATCGACTTCGTCGGCGCCATCAATAGTTAAATCGGCCTGCTCGATGTCTGCTAGTGGGTGCATCTTAATTCCCAGATTTTGGGCCTGTTGATAGGTCCTTTGAGAAGTGGAGACACAATCAACTTGTAAATGCTCTTCTTTGACGCGGCGAGCTAGTTCTTCAACCATATAAAAAGCAGTGGAGCCAGTACCTAAACCTAAAATCATATCTGATTGAACAAAATCTACGGCTTTAATAGCCGCCATCTTTTTTAATTCATCTTGATTCATCAGTATTATCTCCCTTGTCTGAATTGATTGCTAATAACGATTGAAACTTGGGTTCACGCTGAAAAAATTGGCGCGCAAATGGACAGACTGGTACAACTGTTAAGTTTTGTTGTTGTACCCAATCAAGCGTCGCTAATAAAATTTTTCCGGCTAAACCGTGGTTGCGATATTCTGGTTGGACAAAAATTTGATCAATGCTAATCGCCTGTTTGTGCGGTAATAACGTATAGTGTAATTGTACCATGGTCTCACCTTGGGGATTGGTTTGGAAAAATTCTTGGTCCTTGTGCTCAAAAGCCAAAGTTGTTCAACTCCTTAATGTATCGTCTGGTTAAATTAAGTATAATCTAAATTATTCATAATAAGAAAAAATTGAAAGAAGAAAATTAAAGTTATGGTAGAGCGTAAATTTGAATTTGTCACTCGGTACCAAAATCAAGGCTTGATTTTGCCCAAAAGACAAACGCCAGCCGCCGCGGGATATGACTTAGCGGCCGCCGAAGATTTTGTGGTACCGTCTATTTGGAAGCATCCCTTGGCTCAATTGATTTGGCGGCAAAGTCGCTATCAAGAAACTACTCGCTGGGCTCAGTGGGCCCAGAAAGTTTTACAACCAGTTTTAGTACCAACTGGTTTAAAAGTCAGTTTACCTGCAGATGAAGTGTTGTTGTTAGTTAATCGCTCTAGTGGTCCGTTGAAGCGGGGCTTGATGTTGCCTAATTCCATCGGGGTGATTGATGCAGATTACTATAATAATGCCAAAAATGAAGGCGAAATTTTTGTGCAAATGTTAAATTATTATCCAACTGATTATCTAATTAAAAAGGGTGAACGCATTTGCCAAGGCATTTTTATAAAGTATTTACGGACAGCTGATGACCAAATTAGTACAACACCGCGGCAAGGCGGCTTTGGTTCTTCAGGTAAGTAGAAATTAATAATAGGAGATGAAGTACATTGGCCAAAGCCAAAACGCGTTATGTATGTCAAAACTGTGGTTATATTGCGCCCCAAATGTTAGGAAGGTGTCCAAATTGTGGGGCCTGGAATCAATTAGTGGAAGAAGTTCAGCGGCCGGTTAATACAAAAGCTACTCCTAGTCGCGTTAGTTCGACAACGAGTCAACCAGTTAAATTAAATCAGGTCAGTTTTGATGAACAAAAACGGGTGCAAACAGGCTTGACGGAATTAGATCGAGTTTTAGGTGGCGGAGTAGTGCCGGGGTCATTGGTGTTAATTGGTGGTGATCCAGGAATTGGGAAATCGACCTTATTATTGCAGGTTTCCGGACAACTGGAGCAAACGGGGGGCCGAGTTTTATACGTTTCCGGCGAAGAAAGTGCAGCCCAAATTAAATTACGCGCTAATCGCTTGCAAATTCAAGGTGACAACTTATATCTCTATCCAGAAACGGACATGGGAGCTATTCGCAATGCAATTAATGAACAAAAGCCAGATTATTTAGTGATTGATTCCGTACAAACAATGAATGAACCCGAATTAGCTTCAGCTATTGGCAGTGTCGCCCAGATCAGAGAAGTAACAGCCGAATTAATGAATATTGCTAAACAACAAGGCGTTACTGTGTTTGTTGTCGGGCATGTGACTAAAGGCGGTGCCATTGCGGGACCCAAAATTTTAGAACATATGGTAGATACGGTCTTATACTTTGAAGGCGATTTACACCATAATTATCGGATTTTGCGTTCGGTCAAAAACCGCTTTGGCTCGACCAATGAAATTGGCATGTTTGAAATGGTCAATACGGGATTACGTGAAGTCCAAAATCCATCGGAAATTTTTTTGGCCGAACGCTTGAATAATGCAACGGGTTCTGCGGTGGTAGTTTCTATGGAAGGGACACGGCCTATTTTGGTAGAAATTCAGGCGTTAACATCGCCAACTTTGTATGGTAATGCCAAACGTACGACTACAGGCTTGGATCATAATCGCGTGGCGGTGATTTTGGCAGTTTTAGAAAAGCGAGCCAATATTTTGCTCCAAAATAAGGACGCCTATCTCAAAGCCACAGGGGGCGTGCGTTTAGATGAACCAGCCATTGATTTGGCGATGGCGATGGCGATTGTTTCTTGTTGCAAAAATCGGAGTTTAGCGAGTGACGTTTGTTTCGTCGGGGAAATTGGCCTCACGGGCGAAATCCGCCGTGTTAATCTGATTGACCAACGGGTCAAGGAAGCCGAAAAGTTAGGCTTTCAAACGATTTATGTCCCTGCTAACAATGAGTTAGTACGAGGGGATTATCCAGACATTCAAATTGTTGCGGTGCACACCTTAAATGAGACTATCAAAAAAGTATTTTTATAATTGTATAATTTTTCACTAAAAAGTGATTGCTATCAGAAAATCGGTGTGTTACGATTACAAAAGATTAGACAGTTTTAATTTTGCAATTTTATTATTGGGGAATAATTAAGGTTGCGTTCTTTGGGGGAGAACTACATGAAGCACGATATTAGGGGACTTAACAAAAAGCCTAAAAAAATTGGGGTTATGGCGACGATGACGGTAACTAGTTTGGCTTTGATGGGGGTTAATAAATCCAGCCAAACAGTTCATGCGGATGTTCAAGATAGCAAACTAGACACTGATCTCAATTCAGCGGATAGTAATCCGAATCTGGCGGCAGCTACTGATCAAACAACTGCCACTAGTTCAGAGCAGGTATCAACTTCACAGTCAGCAGGACCAATGGAAACGCCATCGACACAAAATAGTGCAGCTAGAAGTCAGGCTAATGCTGACGCAGCTGTGGTTAATGATAGTACTCCGGTTAGTCCTGAGTCTACAAATGATGTTCCACAAGTTAATAATCATGTAACAACTAACTTACCAACAACTACTCAACCTGTGTCCTCATCAAGGAACTCAGCTAATAATATTGAGGCTACTGGAGATCAGAAGAGGGTGGTCAACGTGCAACCTGCTCAGTCCAAAAGCCAAGCAAGTGTCGGAGCAGAAATTCCATATGTTGCTCATGATTTAGTAGTTTATCCGGATCAAACGAACATTGACATTGATGCTGGATTGGCGGCCGGTGTTAATGGGGATTTGACCCATCAAATTCAAGTGGTTGATAATGCGGGGTTTGATCCCCAGCATTTAACCGTTAATAAAAGTTATAAAGTGTCGTACAGTGTTAGCGACGGCAGTAAGACGACTAATTTTTCAAGAAATATTGTGGTTAATCGAGATCAGGCAGCAGTAAAAACCGATGGTAAGAAGCGCTCTGTTTATGCTGGCAATGAAACCAATCACGAATATCCTAGTAAATGGGATTTTGCGGATGTGATCGATAGTGATGGTCAAGCAGTAGCCGATGCTGACAACCAAGTAGCAGTTTTAGGTTGGGACGAATTAATGGCGGCGGTTAATGATCCGGAGATGAATTATGATACCTGCACTGATAAGACCCATTTTACTGATTTTAGTGTGCCAACCAAAACAGTGACTTTAACTTATCAATTTACCGCTCTTTCGGGTCAGGTGATTAGTGTACCAGTAACGGTTCAAGTGATGCCGAACTATGCTCACGTACAGGCTCAAGCTGATCAAACTATTCCTCAAAGTCAATTAGCAACCGATCAATGGCAGGCTGCAGACGGCTACGATTTGGGCTCAGATGAAAATGGCATTACAATTACGCCAGCAGATAAGGTTGAGACGAGCGGCAATGTTGATGTCACGATGGCTGGCTTGTATGAAACAACTTATACCTATACGGATGGTAATAATCATCAGCATCAGGCAACAACGCAGGTCACGGTTAGTGCACCCACTGCTAAAGTTGTAACGCATGGTTCTACGATTGTTATGGGACCGAATACGCCAGTTTGGCAGCCAGCCGATAATTTAGATGCAATTTTTGATAGTAATGGTCAGAAAGTTGACAACCCACAATTTAGTACCGATCAGCCAGTAGATGTTACGCAAGCTGGTGAGCAAAAGGTTAATTATCACTATACAGATGAATATGGTAATGATATTACGTCGCCAGAAACAATTCATTTAGTTAGAAGTCAAGTCGCCTTAGTTGGTCAAAATTTGACTTTAGTTGCTGGACCTAACACCACTTGGAATCCGATTGAGGGGTTAGCTTATTTAACTGATGAAACTGGCAATAAAGTTCAACCAAGTGATCTCAACGCAGCTAATTTAACAGTTAGTGGGGACAATGTTGATCCACACAATCCAGGTGTTTATAACGTTCATTATGTTTATATTGATTCCGTTGGTAATCAAGCGGAGACTGATTGCCAGGTGACAGTTGTCTCGGATATTTCGGCTATTGAAGCCCAAGGTACAACCGTCACCCAAAGTAACCAACCAGCCAAGGCTTGGACTAAGAATCAATCACTAGCTTTAATTAACCGTTTTTTGGATGAACACGGAAGTACGTTGATTGGTCGCAACGGCACGATTGATCCGGATTTAGTCACGATTAGTTATCAAAAAAAAGAGGGTCAAAATTACACGCCTGTTAATAATGTTGACGTGACCACTCCGGGCTATTATGAAATTGATTATAGTTATACCGATCATGCAGGCAAGACTTCGACCAGCAAGGTGATAGTGATGGTGGCCCCGGATATTGCCGACATGACAGTGCAAGATATTACGGTGACCCAAAGTAACAAAGCTACTAATGCATGGAATGATTCGAAGTCGTTGGCCTTGATTAATCGCTTGGTTAACGAACGCGGCAACACGTTAATTGGTCGTGACGGCACGATTAAGCCCAATTTAGTGACAATTAGTTATCAGAAAAAAGACGGTGACCAGTACACCGATGTCGATAATGTTGATGTGACCACACCCGGTTATTATGAAATTAATTATAGCTATACCGACGGTGTGGGTAAGACGGTGACCAGCAAGGCGATCGTGATGGTTGCGCCCGACATTGCTAACATTACGGCACAAGACACAACGGTGACCCAAAGTAACAAAGCGTCCAATGCGTGGAATGATTCGAAATCGTTAGCTTTGATTAATCATTTTGTGAGCGAGAATGGGAATACGTTAATTGGTCGCGATGGCACGATTAATCCGAACTTAGTGACGATTAGTTATCCGCAAGGCGATGTTGATGTAACCACGCCGGGACAATACCCGATTAATTATAGCTACACTGACAATGCGGGTAAGACCGTGACAGCTACAGCCAAAGTTACTGTTAATCCAGATGTTGCAAACCTTGCAACGCAAGGCACTACTGTCTCACAAAGCTCTAAGGCTAATGCTAGCTGGACTGAGGATCAATCCTTGGCCCTCATCACCCAATTAGTTGATGAAAAGGGTAATAGCTTACTAGATAGCAAGGGTCAAGTAATTGATCCTACTAAAGTGAAAATTACCTATCCTAATGGAAAAGTTGACGTTACGACTCCCGGTCATTATGAAATTAATTATAGTTATACGGACAATGCTGGTAAGACGGTAACTAGTCAAGCCACTGTGGTGGTTGCTTCCGATATTGCTGACATTACAGCGCAAGATACGACGATCACCCAAAGTAATCAAGCTGCTAATGCGTGGAATGATTCAAAATCGTTAGCCTTGATCAATCGTTTGGTGAATGAAAGTGGTAATACGTTAATCGGTCGTGATGGGACAATTGCTCCTGGTTTAGTGACAATTAGTTATCAGAAAAAAGACGGTGATCAGTATATCAATGTTGATAATGTTGATGTGACGACGCCGGGTTATTATGAAATTAATTATAGTTATACTGATGGTGTGGGCAAGACGGTAACCAGTAAGGCAATGGTCATGGTAGCCCCTGATATCGCCAACATCACAGCTCAAAATACAACGGTGACCCAAAGTAATCAAGCTGCCAATGCGTGGAATAAGTCGAAGTCGTTAGCCTTGATCAATCGCTTGGTGAACGAAAGTGGCAATACGTTAATTAGTCGCGATGGGACGATTGCGCCTGGTTTAGTGACAATTAGCTATCAGAAAAAAGACGGTGATCAGTATATCAATGTCGATAATGTTGATGTGACGACGCCGGGCTATTATGAAATTAATTATAGTTATACCGATGGTGCAGGTAAGACGGTAACCAGTCAAGCCACTGTGATGGTCGCGCCCGATATTGCCGATATTACAGCGCAAGATACAACGGTGACGCAGAGTAATCAAGCAACTAATGCGTGGAATAAGTCCAAGTCATTAGCTTTGATCAATCGCTTGGTGAACGAAAGTGGTAATACGTTGATTGGTCGTGATGGGACGATTAATCCTAATTTAGTGACAATTAGTTATCAGAAAAAAGACGGTGATCAGTACATTGATGTCGATAATGTTGATGTGACGACACCGGGTTATTATGAAATTAATTATAGTTATACCGATCATGCTGGTAAAACCGTGACCGCTAAAGCCACTGTGATGGTCGCCCCCGATATTGCTAGCATTACAGTGCAAGATACAACGGTGACGCAAAGTAACAAAGCAACTAATGCGTGGAATGATAATAAATCTTTGGCTTTAATCAGTCGTTTTGTCAGTGAGAGTGGTAATACATTAATTGGCCGTGATGGCAAAATTAATCCTAATTTGGTGACAATTAGTTATCAGAAAAAAGACGGTGATCAGTACATTGATGTCGATAATGTTGATGTGACGACACCAGGCTATTATGAAATTAATTATAGTTATACCGATCATGCTGGTAAAACCGTGACCGCCCAAGCAACCGTGATGGTGGCCCCCGATATTGCTAGCATTACGGCTCAAAATACGACGGTAACGCAAAGTTCCCAACCAGCTAATAGCTGGAATGATAATAAATCTTTGGCTTTAATTAGTCGTTTTGTCAGTGAGAGTGGTAATACGTTAATTGGGCGCGACGGCAAAATTGATCCTAATTTAGTGACGATTAGTTATCCCCAGGGGAATGTGGATGTAACCACGCCCGGACAATATCAAATTGACTACAGTTATACCGATCATGCAGGCAAGACAGTGACCACAACAGCTACCGTCACTGTGAAGGCCGATCAAGCTCAAATGCAAACGCAAGATCAGACCATCACCCAAAGCACTGACGAACACGCTGCTTGGACTGATAATCAATCCTTAGCCTTAATCACCCAATTAGTTGATGAAAATGGCAGTAGTTTACTGGATAGTAACGGCAAGGTAATTGATCCCTCTCAAGTAACAATTAGCTATCCTAATGGTCCGGTCGACGTGACGAAACCGGGTAATTATGAAATTGTTTATAGCTACACTGATCACGCTGGTAAAACAGTAACAGCTATCGGAACAGTGACAGTTGTTCCCGCTTCAAAGATTATGGTTCACAATACGTTAGTAATTATTGGTCCGAATACACCAGCTTGGCAGCCAGCCGATAACTTTGATCAAGTAACAGATAGTCAAGGTCAAGTAGTCACTAATCCTAATTATCATGTTGATGGGTCAATTGATGTGACGCAAGCAGGTGATCAAAGCGTTATTTATCACTATACTGATGATTTGGGGAATGATATTACAGCTTCGGCAACAGTTCAGGTCGCTAACACTCAAGTTGCCTTAACCGGTAAAAATCAGACTATCATTGCTGCTGCTGACGCTAAATGGCAACCAATATCTGGGTTAGATCATCTGGTTGATGAATATGGTAATATCATTCAGCCTAGTGATATTGACCAGAGTCGGTTAACCATTAGTGGGGATGAAGTGGATCCTACAAAACCAGGCAATTATCAAGTTCATTATATTTATACCGATTTAGCGGGCAATCAAGCCCAAGCTGATGCTGATATCCAAGTTTTGAGCCCGATAGAGATCAAGGCGCATGATTCAACTATTATTGCCGGCCCACAAGCTTCTTGGAAGGCTCAAGATAATCTGACTAGTGCGACTGATGAGAATGGTAGTTCTTTAAATATTGAGCAACTGCAAGTTACGGGAGCAGATCAAGTTAATCCACAAGTACCAGGCGATTATGTTGTCACCTATGAATATACCGATCAAGATGGTAATCATCAAGCAACAGCAGTTACAGTCCATGTCGTCTTAAGTCAAGTGGCATTAGTTGGTAAAGATCAAACGGTAGTTGCTGGCACTAGTGTCCATTGGGATCCAGTAACTGGATTAGATCACTTGGTGGATGAGCAAGGCAATCTGGTGCAACCGAGCGCTATTGACCCAAGTCGCTTAACTATTTCTGGTGATCAAGTAGATCTAACAACACCTGGAAAGTATGTAGTGCATTATGTTTACACTGATTTGGCTGGCAATCAAGTCCCGGCAGATTCGACGATTACTGTAGTCGCCGATGTATCAGAGATTAAAGCACGAGCCACTACTTTGATTTCTAAACCTAATGCGCAATGGAGTGATGAACAGTCCTTGGCTTTGATCACTAGTTTAGTCGATGAGCATGGTAATAGTTTATTAGATTCAGACGGTAAAGTGCTTGATCCTAGTCAAGTGGTTATAAGTTATCCTCACGGCAAAGTCGATCCTAGTACTCCAGGAGAATATCAGATTAATTATAGTTATACTGATGGTGCAGCGAAAACTGTGACGGATAGTATTTTGATTACCGTTCAAGCAAGTAAAGCGCAAATTATTACGCACCCAAGTACAATTACAGCCGGTGCGGATGCTTATTGGGATCCAATGCTCAACTTGGATCTTCAGCATTGTACTGATGAGAAGGGTAATCCGTTAAATAAGGATCAAATTAAGGTTACCGGTAGTGTGGATGTGACAACTCCGGGAACTTATACAATTCATTATGCTTATGTGGATAGTGAAGGAAATACTTGGACCCAACAAGATGCCGTGGTAACAGTGAAGGCTAAAGAGACAGACACAGGCGAAGTTCCAACGGATCCTAGCGATGGTCAAAATCCGGATATTAATCCAGGCACCAATCCAACAGATCCGAATAAACCAGGAGAATTGCCAGGCACGAATCCTGGAGATAATCATCAACCAGATACTAATCCAGGCACCAATCCAACAGATCCGAATAAACCAGGAGAATTGCCAGGCACGAATCCTGGAGATAATCATCAACCAGATACTAATCCAGGCACCAATCCAACAGATCCGAATAAACCAGGAGAATTGCCGGGCACGAATCCTGGAGATAATCATCAGCCAGATACTAATCCAGGCACCAATCCAACAAATCCAAATAAACCAGGAGAAGCTTCAAGTTATACGGTTCATGTCACTGATTTTCATGTACAACTAGGTGATGGGCGAGTTTGGACACCACAAACGACTTTTGCGGGTATTACTGATGCAGCTGGGCAACCAGTTTCTGTTGATACACAAAAAATTCCACAAGTGGCTGATGAAAAACAAGTGCCTGCTGAGACAGGATTATACTATTCCGGTAATGTGAACATTGATAAAGTAGGCGATTACTACGTCACTTATTATTATCGTGCTGCCAATGGTCAGCTGTATCAAAGCATTGCCCACATTCAAGTAGCAGGTCAGGATGTTAAACCCAATTATGCAGTGCATGTGACGAACTTTAGTTCACTAGTGGGTGACGGGCGAGTTTGGACGCCCAAGACGACTTTTGCGGGCATTACTGACAGGGAGGGACATTCCATTGCGGTGGATACCGATAATATCCAGCAAGTCGCTGATGTTGATCATGTTCCAACCACTGCTGGACTCTATTATTCTGGTAATGTCAATGTTAACGAAGCGGGAGATTACTTTGTCACCTATTATTACCGTTCGGTGGAAGGGCAATTATATCAAAGTGTTTCGCATGTCAAAATAGCGGGTAAAAATAACTATACCGTTCATGTCACTAATTTTAGTTTGCAGTTGGGAACGGGGCAGATTTGGACACCGCAAACGACCTTCGCCGGCATTACTGATGAAGTTGGTCAACCCGTCACAGTGGATTCGACCAAGATTTCGCAAGTTAGTGATCAAGATCATGTGCCGCTAACTGTAGGATTATATTATTCGGGAACAGTGGATTTGACCAAGGCCGGCGATTATACGGTGATTTACTACTATCGGGCTTCTAATGGTCAGTTATATCAAAATACTTCTAATGTCAAAGTAACAGCTAAAGATAGTAATCCTAACAATTCGGGAACGAATAATAATCCTGCACCACCAAGTGGTTCTGAGAATACTGTTCCAACAACGCCTGCTCCGACGCCTAGTACGCCCAATTATGTTGTTCATGTGACGGATATTAATTTACCAGTTGGTAGTAACTGGACACCACAAGCTAGTTTTTCAGGTTTAACAGATAAAAATGGTTACCAAATTAGTGTGAATACGAATAATATTGAGCATGTTAGTGATCAAGATCATGTGCCTGCTTCGGTTGGTTTATACTATTCCGGCCAGGTTAATACTCAAAAAACGGGTAATTATTCTGTGACGTATTATTATCGAGCAACTGACGGAAAGTTGTATCAAAATACGGCGATCGTTAAAGTGACGGATGCTCTTAATCAACCAAGTTCTACAACACCGCCAAATCAAACAATAACCACGGCTAAGCCATTGGCGACGCAACCTAAGCCGATTTTCCAGAATGCCGGGGCGACGACGCCATTGACTACACAACGGCCACCAATGACCAGCTTGACAGCTGACCCACAGCAAAAATCGCAGAGTAATCAAGAAAGTTACCCGCAAACGGGGAATGATTCTGCAACTTCTTGGCAAGTTGCGGGCGGATTACTCGCCGCAGCTGATGTTTTGTTAGCGAAGTTTGGTTATAAGCGCAAGCAATAAATTTAATTAATTAAATGATATTGATACCAAGATGTTTAAAATTGAGTACGATAAAAAAGAAAATGTTCGCTTCAATTAGGACGAGCATTTTCTTTTTTGCACCTCATATTTGTGGATGAAATTCGAATTAAATCGAAGAATCCTGCTTGGAAGTTTTGACTTTTAAGTAAAAGTAAGTAAGCTATATAATAGAAAGTCTTGTCAAGAAAGAGGAGTTAGTTTTGACTGATAATAAAATTCGGGTTCGTTATGCACCCAGTCCTACAGGACATTTACACATTGGTAATGCGCGGACAGCGTTATTTAATTATTTATTTGCTCGTCACAATAAAGGAACATTTGTGATTCGGATTGAAGACACAGATACTAAGCGTAATGTTGAAGGTGGCGAACAAAGTCAATTAGAAAATCTGAAATGGCTCGGAATGGATTGGGATGAAGGTCCTGACGTAGGCGGTGATTACGGTCCATATCGGCAATCAGAACGTCAAGCGATTTACCACAAGTACATTCAACAACTGATTGATGCCGGTGTAGCTTACGAGTCATATAAAACGGAAGCAGAATTGGAACACGATCGGGAAATTCAAAAGGCTGCCAAAATCATGCCTCATTATGAATATGAATTTGCTGGTATGACTGAGGAACAAAAGCAAGCCAAGATTGCGGAAGCAAAAGCACAAGGCATTAAGCCTGTTATTCGGATTAAAGTTCCTAAAGATAAAGTCTATGAATGGGACGATATGGTTAAGGGCAAAGTTAAGTTTGACGCTAATACCATTGGTGGCGATTGGGTGATCCAAAAGCGTGATGGCATGCCAACTTACAACTTTGCCGTCGTGATTGATGATCACTTAATGGAAATTTCGCATGTCTTACGCGGTGATGATCACGTAGCTAATACGCCCAAGCAATTAATGATTTATGATTATTTGGGTTGGCAACCACCGAAGTTTGGTCATATGACTTTAATTATCAATAGTGCTACGGGTAAAAAACTCAGCAAGCGTGATGAAAGTGTCTTGCAATTTATTGAACAATATAAAGAACGTGGTTATTTACCAGAAGCAATGTTTAACTTCATTACCTTATTAGGCTGGTCGCCAGTTGGTGAAGATGAAATTTTTACGCGCAAACAGTTTATTAAACAATTTGATCCCAAGCGTTTAAGTAAGTCACCCGCCGCTTTTGATCAAAAAAAGCTGGAATGGGTTAATAACCAATACGTTAAGGCAGCCGATTTAAGTAAAATTACTGATTTGTCAATTGTTAATTTACAAGAAGCCGGCTTGTTGCCGCAACAATTGGATACCAAGACCATTGAGTGGGCGCGGGCGTTAGTCGCCTTATTTAAGGATCAGATGAGTTACACGAGTCAAATTGTGGAATTATCTCAAATTTTCTTTAAAGATCCTGATCAATTAGACGAGCAAGCGATGGCAGAATTGCAAAAAGATGATGCCTTGAAAACTTTAGAAGTCTTTCAAGCGAAAATTGCTCAATTACCGCGGTTTACAGCAACTCAGATTATGCAAGCTATTTTTGCTGTTCGTGATGAAGTAGGCGTTAAGGGACGTAAATTGTATATGCCAATTCGTATTGCAACTACTCGCTCCATGCATGGCCCGGGAATTGGTGAATCAATTGAATTGTTAGGCTTAGAACGCTCACAAAAGCATTTAGCTGAGACGTTAAAGCAACTAGCAGACTAGTTATTAAAAAACAGCGTATGATAAGTGTGAATAATCATCGGCTGTTTTTTTCGTAAGAGGTGAACTGATGATTAAAATTTATAGTACGTTAACGAGAACCAAAGAAGAATTAGTACCGTTAGAAGCTAATAAAATTCGGATGTATGTTTGTGGCCCGACGGTGTACAACTATATCCACATCGGTAACGCGCGCTCATTAGTCGCGTTTGATACGATTCGCCGGTATTTAGAGTATCGTGGTTTTCAAGTTAATTACGTCTCTAATTTTACGGACGTTGACGATAAGATTATTAAGGCAGCCCAGCAACAGCAAATTACACCACAGCAATTAACTAGTAAGTATATCGCCGCTTTTAATGAAGATCGGGATGCTTTGAATGTTTTGCCGGCCACACGTAATCCCCAAGCGACGCAGAATATTCCCGAGATTATTGCCTTTATTCAAGATTTAATCACAAAGGGCTATGCTTATGAGAGCGCTGGTGATGTGTATTATCGAACTCGTAAGTTTTCAGCGTATGGGCAATTATCACATCAAGCAGTTGACGATTTAGAACAGGGCGCCAGTCAACGAATTACAGCACAAGAAACAGCCAAAAAAGCTGATCCTCTAGATTTTGCTTTATGGAAAAAAGCACCTGCTGGAGAATTATCTTGGTCCTCGCCGTGGAGTAAAGGGCGCCCAGGTTGGCATATTGAATGTTCAGTTATGGCCACCAAATATTTAGGAGCAACCATTGACATTCATGCAGGTGGGGAAGATTTAATTTTTCCACATCACGAAAATGAAATTGCCCAGAGTCAGGTGCATACTGGACAAAAATTCGCCAATTATTGGTTGCATAATGGTTTTGTGACGGTGGGTGAAGATAATGAAAAGATGAGTAAATCCTTGGGCAACTTTGTGACGGTTCATGAATTACTCAAAACGGTTGATCCCCAGGTATTACGGTTGTTTATTGCTAGTACACAATATCGCCGCCCAATCCAATATTCAGCTACTAATTTACGAACTGCAGCGAACAATTTGCAACATTTACAAACAACTTGGCAAAATTTAATTTTCCGTCAGGAGAACTTAGATCAAACCACGGCTTTTGATGCCGAACTAGCTCATCAGCTCAGTCAATTAGAACAACAATTTCAGGCACATATGGACGATGATTTTAATGTGCAAAATGGGTTAAGTGACCTGTTTGAAGTGATGCGCTTAATTAATTCATATGTTGATCAAACAGCAGTCAATGCGCAAAACTTGGCCCAATTAAAAGCGACTTATTCTCAGTTGGCTGGAATCTTTGGTTTAGTGTTTGAGCAGACTTCTAGTGTTGATGCGCAAATTCAACAATTAATTACGCAAAGAGACCAAGCGCGAGCAGCCAAAGATTTTGCAACCAGTGATGCAATTCGGGATCAACTACAAGCACAAGGAATTATTTTAGAAGACACTCCTCAAGGAACACGGTGGCATAAACAATGATTGATTATCAACAATTAAATGGTGTAACTTTGGCTTACCTAGGTGATGCAGTCTGGGAAACTATTGTCCGCCAACACTTATTAGAGCAAGGTCTAACCAAAGTTAACCGGCTCCAAAAGCGGGCGACGCATTTTGTGTCAGCTAAATCACAGGCGGCGTTAATTGCTTTAATGCAACAACAAGAGATTTTAACCCCTACAGAAGTGGCAGTTTTTAAACGCGGCCGTAACGCTAAGAGTTATACGCACGCCAAAAATACTTCTGTCCAAACCTATAATATTTCGACTGGTTTTGAAGCAATTTTTGGATATTTACAAATTAGTGGACAATTGGAGCGGGTCCAACAATTAGCACAATGGTGCATTGAACAAGTAGAGGCAGGTCATAGTGATGAATTCAACTTCCAATAGTCAAGCTAATCAAGCAGAAATAATTTTCGGACATCATGCTGCCTTGGCGGTATTACAAGCTGAGGATGCTCCACAAAAAGTTAACAAGATTTTTTTACAACGTGGCTTACACAATGACGGTATTAAAGCCGCTGTTAAAATTGCCCGGGAAAAACATCTGGTAACGCAAGATGCGCCCAAACAAAAATTAGATGAATTGTCCCAAAATGGAAATCATCAGGGCATTGTTTTAACCGTGACACCTTTTTTGTATACGCCATTAGCGGATTTGTTAGCGCAGTTGAAGCAACGTCAAGAAGAACCGTTCTTTTTAATCTTGGATAATTTAAACGATCCGCACAACTTTGGTTCAATTTTACGAACAGCGGATGCGGTGGGCGTCAATGGTATTATTATTCCTAAACGCCGCTCCGTTGGGGTAACTTCGGTGGTAGCTAAAACATCCACGGGGGCGATTGAACATTTACCCATTGTTCGGGTAACCAATTTAGTCCGCACGATTCAAGATTTAAAAGAACAAGGGATTTGGATCTTTGGAACAGATATGCATGGCAGTGATTATCGGACTTGGAATGCTAAAGGGGCGATTGCGTTAGTCATTGGTAATGAAGGTAAAGGTTTATCGCCATTAGTTAAAAAACAAGTTGACCAGATGCTGACGATTCCAATGATTGGTCACGTACAAAGTTTGAATGCTAGTGTAGCAACCGGCGTCTTGTTGTATCAAGCTTTTAGCAATCGGGAAAGTCAGTAGTATATGAAAAAAAATATCTTAATTGTAGATGGCTATAACGTTATTGGCAGTTGGCCACAATTAAAAAAATTAAAGCAACAGGATTTACTGGCGGATGCGCGTGATCAATTATTGGCAACATTGGCGGATTATCGCAAGTTTTTTGAAGGGCAAATTATTGTGGTGTTTGATGCGATGTATGTTCCTGGTTTAAAAGAACAATTTACCAAATGGGATCTTGATGTAATTTTTACACCGGAAGATGTGACCGCCGATACCTATATTCAAAACTTGAGTAACGAACTCAATATATTAACCAATCAAGTTACGGTCGTTACTTCTGATCAAGCAGTCCAATGGACGATTTTTTCGCGGGGTGCGATTCGGATTCCATCGTATGAATTATATAAACGAATTAAAGAAATGCGCCAACAATTACACCAAGAAAGTCGCGAACGTTTTGACCGGGACATTCAGCGCAATAGTCCATGGAGGGAAGATCAATTAAAAGAACTCGAACATTTACGCGACCAATTATCTTCCAATTCTTAACTTTTTGTCTGATTTTATTATTAGTGGGCTGTTCCACACAACGGCAGCAAATGAATTTGTTAGCTGCTAAGCAATTAGTACAAAATGGCCACTATCAAGTTGCACAAACTGTCTTACGGCAAAGTGATTCCACACTTGCCAAAGATTATTTGCACCAAATTCGGTTATTAACTACCGCCCAAAAACAATTTAATCAGCAAAAGTGGGATCAATTGACGGCGACCACTAACCAATTAACCACAACTAAAACTTTACCGAAGATCAAAAAGACAGCCCAGCGTTTGCAACAGCTAAGTCAGCAAATTACGGCTACGGCGGTACCACTGCCAAAAGATAACTATCATGTTGTCAGTCCTGCTTTTCAGAATGTGACGGCAGGAATTTTGGTGGATCAAACGACGGGACAAATTTTGTGGCAAAAAAATGCGCAAGTGAGCCAGCCTGTTGCTTCAATATCTAAATTATTAGCCGTTTTAACTGTTGAGTACACGCTAAAGAAGCGCCATTTATCTTTGCAAACTCCTATGGTAGCTTCCTCGGTGATTGCTGGTTTGGAAAAAAAATCTAATTTAAGTAGTGCTCATCTGCAGGTGGGAGCACGTTATACTGTGCAGCAATTATTACAGGCAGCGATGCTAGCTAGCGCTAACGATGCAATTATGGTGATTGGTCAAAATCTGTACGGTAGTCAAGCACAATTTGTGCAAAAAATGTTACAACAAGCGCAGAAGTTACATTTAACCAAATATCAAATTGTTAATGCTAACGGTCTGCCTAGATCCATGGATCCAGCGGTCAATAATAATCCACAAACAACTGCCACTGAAAATGAATTATCAGCAGTGGCAGTAGCTAAAATCACACAAAAATTGTTACAAGTTGATCCACAAATTTTAAACTTAACGAAGCCAAAGCAAATGCAATTAGGTCAACACGAATTAGCCAATACTAACCAGTTAGTACCTGGCGGTAAATTTGCTACTAAAGGTTATGTAGTTGATGGCTTAAAAACCGGTACTGGTAATTTAGCTGGTGCTGGTTTAGTGGCCACCGCTAAGTTACACCGGCGACGAGTAATTTTGGTGATTTTACATGCAAATAGTGATGCCGCGCGCTTTAGTCAAGCCACGGCGATCTTGAATTTTGTTCAAGCGCATTTGCAACTACAAAAAGTCGCAATGAGGCATTGGTCTGGCTCTCAGAAGCAATTTTTATGGACAACTAGTCAGCCTAAACCAGTGCTAAAAGATGCTTATCATGCAAATATTATGCAAAAAAATCCTAAAATTACTGTAAAAAAAGTTATTAACTCACAAAAAGTTATTTATTTATCAAATTTTTAAACGTTCGTTCGCTTATCAAATGAAATTAAATTTGCTATATTATCCATGAATTCTTTAAAAATTAAATAATATTATGATAGCTAAGCAGGCGCTTCAACAAGAATTGGCATGGATTAAATTGGTACGTGAACACAATAATTCGCAGGCATTAGAATGTTTAGTGCAAAAATATTTACCTTTGATTGAAAGTACCAGTCAAAAATATCGTTTACGTCTATTTGATCGAGATGATTGGCGGCAAGAGGCGCGTATTGTATGTTTAGAAACCTGTCAAATCTTTGATGAGCGTCAAGGATCACGTTTTGGGAGTTTTTATAAGTTGCGTTTACAAAACCATTGGACTAATTTAGTGCGTCAGCAATTGGCATTAAAGCGGCAAACAAACGTTAATGCTGTGTCAATGGAAGCTTTAGCACAGGCTAATCCAGAATTGGAAAATGATTTGTGTTGGCAATTGACGACGTTCAAAAATGAAGTAGAGTTTTTGTCAACAGAGTTTCCCCACATGCTGCAACAATTGTCGTTAGTGGAATTACAAGGCTTGCGCTTTTTATTAGGGACTGACTTAGAGCAAGTCACACGACACTCCGCTTATTCGAAAACGCAGATTCTCCAAGCTAGTCAGCGAAGTCGCTTAAAGTTTTTGGCGTTTTACCAGCGCTTAGGTCTTGACACTCCATCTTAGAGTCAGTATAGTTAAAATTGACGTAGGTGATATAATGAAACGAGTTAAAGTTGTTTTGGAATGTAGCGTGTGTGGTGCACACAATTATCACACTTTAGTAGCGACTGACCGTAAGCAGCGCTTTACCATTAAAAAATTTTGTAACCATTGTAATCAGCACACGATTCATCAGGAAACTAGATAGAGGGATTGTTAATGAAATTTTTAAAAAGTGTTATGCAAGAAATGAAATTAGTTCAATGGCCCACAGCTAAAGAAAATCGTCATGATACGATGACGGTGATCTTAACTTCTATTTTCTTTGCACTCTTCTTGGGCGCTTGTGATTGGTTGTTCCAAACGCTTGTTACTTTATTTGTTTCTCACTAAATTACCAAGACTGGCTAGATTGCAGTTGAAACTTTTTGAATAATTTGTAGTTTATTCCATAATTTGCTATGCTATAAACAGTGCTTAATAAAAACTTCGTTGAAACGAGGTTTTTTTTGTTTGATTGAATACTAAGGAAGGTTAGATTAATGGCAGAACAAGATCAAAAAATGTGGTATGTTTTACATACCTATTCCGGATATGAAAATCGTGTTAAAGAAAATTTGCAATCACGGGCGCAATCAATGGGCATGGAAGACTATATTTTTCAAGCAGTTGTTCCTGAAGAACAAGAAACAGAAACCAAAAATGGTAAGACAAAAACAGAAATGAAAAAAACTTTCCCTGGCTACGTATTAGTCGAGATGGTAATGTCTGATCAGTCTTGGTTTGTGGTACGAAATACTCCCGGTGTTACAGGATTTGTTGGAAGCCACGGTGCTGGAAGCAAGCCAGCGCCACTCTTGCCTGAAGAAGTTGATGCAATCTTAAATACGATGCAGCAAGATCAAACGCCATATGATATTGATTTTGAAGTAGGAGAAGTGGTTAAGATTCAAGACGGTGGTGCATTCTCAGGAATGGAAGGGACGATTACCGAAATTGATAATGAACATGGGAAGGTCAAAGTTGAGATTAATATGTTTGAACGAATGACCGAAGCGGAAATTGATTATCAAAGTATCACCAAGGCTTAAGAACAAGGTGATATTGCTTAATGTTCCGAGGAGCAAAAGCTTATATTTAACTATAGAGAATAACTCAAGCATAAGCCATTGTCCTAGGTTAATTTCCGACTTTTAAGCGCTCTTTGTCGCAGTAATTGACATAAGCCACTTCAAAGAACAAGAACTTGCGCCTAACTACAACTAAGTTCTCAAGTTAAAATACCACTTAAGTACTTAGTTTAGGTTAGTGCTCAGTTAAAAAACGTTCTTTGTCGCAGTAATTTGTATATCATTGAAATTTATGTTATTCTGTCTAAGAATGTCTTAGACATTTCTGTGGGAGGGAAAATTTCAATTCCCATTTTTGACCACATCACGGACTTAAGGAGGTATGTACCGTGGCTAAAAAAGTTGCAAATGTTGTTAAATTGCAAATTCCAGGTGGAGCAGCAACACCAGCTCCTCCAGTTGGTCCAGCTTTAGGACAAGCCGGAATTAATATCGTTGAATTTACGAAAGATTTTAATGCACGGACCGCTGATCAAAAAGGAATGATTATTCCTGTAGTGATCACGGTTTATGAAGATCGTTCGTTTGATTTTGTTACCAAGACGCCACCAGCAGCTGTATTATTGATGCAAGCAGCTGGTGTCAAGAAGGGTTCCGGTAATCCTCGTGACGAAAAGGTAGCGAAAGTTACTAAAGATCAAGTACGTGAAATTGCTGAAACAAAGCTGAAAGACTTGAATGCTAATGATGTCGAAGCCGCTATGCGGATGATCGAAGGAACAGCACGGAGTATGGGCTTTACAGTTGAAGGTTAATCTTCACTAACTTTAATCAATCAAGAGCTTGTCACAGTGGGAGGGGTAAAACCCACTTGACCACAATCACAAGGAGGAACTCGAACGTGGCTAAACATGGAAAGAAATATTTAGAAGCTGCTAAGCAAGTTGATAAAAACAAAGCTTACGATGCACAAGCAGCAATGGACTTATTAAAGAAAGTTAACTATGCAAACTTTGATGCAACAATTGAAGTTTCTTATAATTTGAACTTAGATACTAAACAAGCTGACCAACAAATTCGGGGCGCAATGGTTTTGCCAAATGGTACTGGTAAGACTCAACGGGTCGTTGTATTTGCTGATGGTCAACAAGCTAAAGATGCGCAAGCAGCTGGTGCTGACTATGTTGGTGATGATGATTTAGTTGACAAAATTACTGATGGCTGGTTAGACTTCGATGTTGTTGTTGCAACACCAAAGATGATGGCTAAAGTTGGTCGTTTGGGTCGGATTTTAGGACCGAAAGGTTTAATGCCAAACCCAAAGACTGGTACAGTTACCATGGACGTTACTAAAGCTGTTAATGATATCAAAGCTGGTCAAGTAACTTACCGGGCTGATTCTCAAGGTTTGATTCATGCTCCGTTAGGTAAGATTTCATTTGATACTGATAAATTAGTTGCTAACTTTAATGCTTTAAACGATGTGATTGTTAAAGCTCGTCCAGCAACAGTTAAAGGTCAATATGTAAACTCTGTTTACTTAACTTCGACCTTTGGCCCTGGTATCAAAGTTAACGTTGACTAATTAATTAATTAATGTTAAATTACTAAACAGAAACTACCTAAGACTCAGGTGGCAGTATGCCTTAATATCCTGCCGAGGCTAGATGCATTCGTTAGGACATCTTGCTTTGCTGAGGTGTCCTTTAATTTTAGGTAGAAATAATTATGGAGGTGAAATCACGTGAAAGATGCTGTTTTAAAGGCTAAACAAGAATTAGTTGATGAAGTCGCTGATAAGATCAAGCGTTCTGAATCAGTTATTGTTGTTGACTATTTAGGCTTAGATGTTGCGCAAGTAACAGAATTACGGCGCCAATTAAGTGCTGAAGACGTAGAGATGCGAGTTATTAAGAACTCTGTGTTACGGCGGGCTGCTGATAAAGCTGGTTTTGAAGGTTTAGATGAAGCCTTCACAGGTCCTACAGCGGTAGCATTTTCTTATGAAGATCCAATTATTGCTGCTAAGACTATTTCTAAATTTGCGGAAACTGCTGATGTCTTGGAAATCAAGGGTGGTATCATCGAAGGTGAAGTTCAAAGCTTAGCCAAAATTGATGAATATGCTCATATGCCAAGTCACGACGAATTGTTGGCTACTCTTGCTTCAATGTTGCAAGATCCAATTCGCAAAGTTGCTTATGCTGTTAAAGCAATCGCTGATAAAGAAAATGAAGACGGCGACGCTGCTTAATTAAATTTATAATCCATTGGAGGAATAAAAATGGCTTTCGATAAAGACTCAATTATCGCTTCCTTAAAAGAAGCAAGTATTTCCGATTTAAACGACTTAGTAAAGGCAATCGAAGAGGAATTTGATGTTTCAGCTGCTGCTCCAGTTGCAGTTGCTGGTGCTGCTGGTGGCGATGCTGCTGCCGCTAAAGATGAATTCGATGTTGAATTAACCGAAGCTGGCCAAGAAAAAGTTAAGGTTATCAAGGCTGTTCGTGAAATCACAGGCTTAGGCTTGAAGGATTCCAAGGACTTAGTTGACAAAGCTCCTTCAGTTATTAAAGAAGGCGTAGCTCAAGCTGATGCTGATGATATGAAAGCTAAACTTGAAGAAGTTGGCGCTACTGTAACTTTGAAATAGTCATTGTTATATCAAAAAAGCTACCGAATTTTTATTCGGTAGCTTTTTTGCTTAAAATAACTTTTTAAAGGAGTAGAATTTGAGTATTGTACGCGTTGAACATTTGAGTCAACAATTTTTAGATAAAACTTTATATACCGATGCGAGTTTTCAAGTTAATGAACAAGATCATTTGGGAATCATTGGACAAAATGGCGTTGGTAAAAGTACCCTAATTAATATTTTAACGGGGGCTTTAACGCCAGATAATGGCACAATTATTTGGAAGAAAAAAATTCAGGTTGGTTATTTGGACCAGTATGCTAATCTAAAACCGGGCCAAACCTTGCGGGAATTTTTAACGACGGCTTTTCAATCATTGTTAGATCAAGCTCAGAAATTAGAATTAATCTATCAACAATCAACGCCGAGTGCCGATGATTTGGAATTAGCTGGTCAATTACAAACCGCTTTAGAAGCCAATGGCTATTACGATATTGATTTGAAAGTTGAGCAGGTAGCGCAGGGGCTGGGTTTAGATGCCTTAGGCTATGACCATGACGTTGCTGAGTTAAGTGGGGGGCAACGTTCGAAGTTAATTTTAGCAAAATTGTTGCTAGAACAACCCGACATTTTATTATTAGATGAACCAACTAATTATTTGGATCAACAACATATTTCTTGGCTGGCTGAGTATTTGCAAAATTTTGCCGGCGCTTTTGTGGTCGTTTCACATGATTATCAATTCTTGGATCAGATTGTCAATAAAGTCTGCGACGTTGAATTAGGGCAAATTAAAACTTATACGGGGACGTTAAAGCAAGCTTTACGTCAAAAAGCCGCTGATCAACGGACTTATTTAAAAGCTTACGCCAGCCAACAAAAGAAAATTGCGAAGACACAAGCTTATATTCAAAAAAATAAAGCCGGTTCGCGCTCGAAAAGTGCCCGCAGTCGTGAAAAGCAATTAGCCCGAATGGATAAGTTAACACCACCAGCTAATCGGCAAATTGCCCAATTTAATTTTCCATATGTCGCTAGTAAAGCCAACGTCATTCTGGAAGCTAATAATCTAGTGATTGGTTATCAACAACCATTATTAGCACAACCATTGAATTTTTCGGTAGCTATGGGTGAAAAAGTTGTTATTAAAGGCTTTAACGGTATTGGTAAAACCACATTATTAAAAACTATTCAAGGCTTAATTCCGGCGTTGGGTGGAGAAGTAGAGTTAGCAGCAACGATTACCAGTGCTTATTATGAGCAGAGTTTATATTGGTCCACGCCGTTAGCGAGTCCGTTAGCAATTTTAGAACAGCGTTTTAGTGAACAGCCACCGCGGATTATTCGACGAACTTTGGCTCAGACGGGCTTGACGAGTCAACAAGCTAGTTCGGCAGTCAAAACACTATCGGGTGGTGAACAGGTCAAAGTTAAGTTGGCCGCATTGATGCTCCAGCCTGCCAACGTATTGTTTTTAGATGAACCGACTAATCATTTGGATGATGATAGTAAGTTAGCCTTGCGCCAAGCTTTAGTTAATTATCCGGGGACAGTCATTTTGATAACGCACGAAACGGATTTTTATGATAGTTCGTGGATTAGTAAAGTTTTAGATATTGAACAATTATTACAATAATTAGCATGCAAAAAAGCTTGAAGCGCTGCGTTTAAAGTTGTTAAACACGGTGTTCAAGCTTTTTGTATTTAAGTTAAGCTATTGGTCAAGGTCCAAGTTAAATGACCATGATGATTGGTATTTGGCAGCGTAGGTGTTGCACTGGTATTTTTTAAGAATGGTCCTTGAGGAGTTGCAGCACTTGAGTTAGCGCTGGTCGTCCAAGTTTGTGAGATATCTAAGATGTTATCATTGGGATCAGGAGCGATTTTTTGAAAGACCATTGTTGGCGTCGCTGTTATTTGAGTACTCAGACCATTATTACCATAATATAGTGGTAAATTCCCCGTTCCTAAATCATCATCTAATTGGTTAGCTAGTTGGACAGCGACCGTCCAGTTAGCTTCTTGATGATCTGTGTCAGTGACCGCTAAATTACCAGTAATAGTTTTCATAGGCAAATTTTTGCGATCAGCCGACATATGGGTGCCAAAATCTAAGCTACTCGGAACTTGCATAGTCAGATCACCTTTGATAGTTAAAGTGGTCGCTGCTGGAAAAGTCGTATCATGATAAACCGTGGTAACTTGCGGATTGGAGTTCTGGTCAGCGTCAGTGAGAACAACTTGTAATTTTTGTCCGGAACTGAGCCCGTGAATTTTGGTTAAAGACCATTGCCCGGCACTATCAACTGTAGTATTTTCAGCAGGAGTTGACTCATAATGAATGCTACCATCCGCATTTAAAACGCGCCAGGAAACTTGCATGTTAGCAGCACCAGTTCCGGATAAGCTGGTAGTTGACGGAACAATGGTGTTCAGAGCAGTAGTTGAATGATGATCGGTTAAAGTCGACTGCGCATGAAAGACTTTAGCGGGGGCAGGGGGAGTTTTATTAATGACGATTTTTTCACTGTCATCAAAATCTTTTTGGGGTTCAGAGACAATCGCACTGGAGCTATATTTGCCATTTTCGTAGGTTCCATTCCGCCAGACGCGCAAAATTTTAATTTTGGTACCCGTAGGCAATAAATTTAAGCCAGGAGCAGCCACTTTAATAGCACCTTTGAGATTGGTATTGTCATAATAAGTTTCTTGAGTGCTGGACAGGCCATGTAATTCTTGGACAGTGCCATCAGGTAAAGTGACTTGTAAGTCCGCATGAATTTCATTATCCAATGCAGGGCGGAAGGCACTGTTTTCCGCAGGAACTTGAGCCTGTAACCAAATATACTTATCCGTATTAGCTGGATGGATAAACTGATTATTTTGATCTTGCAACCAGCTAACTTTGCCGGGGGTGACATTAGCAGTCATGCGGATAATCTTAGTTAAGCCCTTTGCAGATCCTAGGGGCGTGTCTAAATATTGTTTAAAATTACTAGCGTCACTTGGGTCACTGTCACTACTGGGAACTACGGTGTCAAAGGTCGAAGAAGCCGAAGATGATTGGTAAGTAGCGCCCACGTGGGCCCAATTACCGGAAGGATTACCGTTAACGTCACTATTACTATCCCAAACTTGTAGCGGCAGAGCTTTATGGTTGAACAGACTCGTCTTCGCACCGTTAAATAAATAGCTATTACTACCACTCGGAGCGCGGTTTTGAAAATCAAAATAACGTGGATACGGCATATTGAAGTTGAGGTCATTACTATTCGCAGAGAAAATAGCATTTTTAGGATAATTGCCGCGCGCTACAAACGAAATTGAATCATTACTGGAAACGCCGGCATCAATCTTTAATGGTAGTGAAGGCGAGGCAATGGCAGGGCCATTATTAGCGTCGACAAGCACTTGAGAATCTGGATCGCGCAAAGTAAAGGAATTAGACGTGGCGCCCCCAGTGCTACCAGTGTATAAAATACCTTCACCACCAACATCACCAGTTCCGGGAGAACCAGCAGTGGAATTATTGTGTAAATTAAATTCAGCACCTTGCGAAACGGAAACTTGGTTGCCGGTACCATACATGCGAATACCTGGCGCATTCGAACTTTGAGTATTTTGATAAACGTTAACTTTAACGTTGCCCTGCATATCAAAGAGCATTCCCCCAGTCAAGATGAAGCGAATGGCGGGATTGAGGCTGACGCCCCCAGTACCTGTACCTCGTGTGATATTAAGACTGGTTGTTTTGTCGTCTGGCGTTCCCGTTACCTCGAATTTACTATCGGTGCCAGAAATGCTGACGGCCGGACCATTAATATTTTTAATATCGAGGCTAGAACCACTAGCCATTTTAAGCAGGGAACCCGTACCATACAAACGAATGACTCCGGACGAATTCAGATCATTATTATTGCTATAATTAACTTTAATTTGGGAGTGATCTATAATGTTCAAATTAAATCCAGTATACGTATTTTTATTGTCACCATTAATAAAAAAGTTGTCGTAATTGGTGTAACTGGCGGATGCTTGTACTGCATTAATCGTGGAGTTGTTAATGCTAATACTTTTATCAACAGTTAAATTCTTGCTCATTCCGGGGAACATCAGATAATTATTAGCTTTAACTTGCATCTTACTACTATTAATATTTAACTGACTACCGACACTACTGTTTAAGACGATTGCGTACACAGAAGTATTAGTGGCGCTAGAGGTAGTTAAATTGGCGGGCATTTGTTGAGAAACATTGGCATGATCAAAAGTGATGGATACAGGAGCAGTTGCGGCTTCGGAACTATAAAAGCCACCATTGCTAATTGTGCTATTGGTAGTAGCATTATTGATGTCCGCAGGCGTTGTAGCATTATTGATTGGCGTGTCTTGAACGATTAAATTACCGCCAGTAGCCGTAAAACTATAGTACATTTTGGCAGCGGTAGTTGTGGCTGTGACATAAGCGTCTTTCACTGTTGTGGTACCTTGGTCTAATGAAATTGTACAATCAGTGGTATTAATTTGGTAATTATTAAAATCAATGGTCTTATCTGAAGTAACATGCGCAGATTGGGTGCTAGCCAAGAGGTTATTTGTAAGAATAATTGTTTGGACTTTGGGATTTTTCACTTGGGTACAAAAATCATTCCAAGTACTGACACTGACAGTACCAGCCGCTGTAGTTGCGGGGTGGTGAGTGGTTTTATACATGAGTTTGTTTTGGAGGTCAGTGTCCGAGTTAGCTTGCAGATCTAGCATCTCTTGAAAGTCAGGATCGTTAATATCGCCAGCAAAGGTACTCGCGGTCGGGGGACTGTTAATCAAATCATTCACAAAGCTATTAGGCAACCCTTGATTGTGAATAATTTCGGCCATGGCAGATTCTTCACTGGAATGATCATTGTCTTCAGCGTGGAGCGTGGTGGTACAGAACAAACTAATAATAATGGTGTATACATAAATAAACAATTGAAATTTTTGGTGATTTTTCATTTTAGACACTCCTCAAATAAATTTTATTTTGTTGATGTTTTTCATAATTTTTAAAAAGTTATCGTCCATTTTGCTTAATTGTTTTGGAATTGAGCAAAGAAAAAGCTAAGCGTAATTATTAAATTAGCGCTTAGTTGCATGTTCGAATACCGGCAAGTGAGCATTGCAGATAAGATTATAGGAGATTAGGTGGGTTGCTGAACTAATAGGAAAACCTTTTATAGGAATGATTTGGTTTAACGGTGGCCTAGCACAGGAGGCTATGTGTAAGGCGCCAGAGTAACAGAAATTAAAATAAAGAAGGCTGATTATGAAATTCCCACGAGTGTGGTTGATTTTGATTGACATATAGATAGCTTGGCTCCTGAGGATCATTAATCTAAATATTATTTATAAATTAATTATAATAACCATAACTATTAGTTAATGACCCGTCAACGGCGCATTTTATAGTAAAAAATATTATGAATTTGACAAATAGTATTTTGTAGAAGCAAAACTTAACCCAAAAACTTTTTGGGATAAATAATAGGTAAAATTTTGTTAATGCTATTAAAAGCACATGTAGAATTGATTGATCGTAATTAATTTAGGCTCAGAATGCTGATTCTGATAGTTAGTTGCGTTAAGCTGTTCAAGAGTGAGCAAGGTCATTCAACGACGATGATTAAGAGGTAGTTGCTTGTTTTTTAGTTCTTAATTTTAGTTCTGGCTGATAAATTTTTTTAAAATTTAGTAGATTGGAATAATTAAGAACAATTTTGCGGTTATTTTCCAGCAGTAACAAAATTAAAAAGTCATAGTTGGAGTTGAAAAAGTTGCCTCAATTTTGGGCAAAATTAATTTCAAATTTCCCTAGTAGCGAATTTTAGTTATACTAAATATGTAATGATTAACAGGAGGTCAATGATTTGGCGGAACAATATTTTACCAATCAGCCCACATCAGCGCATGATTATCAAGAATTTAAGTTTCAATTACGCCAGCAAACACTGCAATTTCAAACGGATAGCGGAGTTTTTTCCAAGCAAACGATTGATTATGGCACGCGCGCGTTACTCGCGGCCATTAATTTGCAAGGTTTGCCAACGGGGGATTTATTAGATTTGGGATGTGGCTATGGCCCGATTGGGCTCACGTTAGCTCAGGAAACAGGTCGGTTGGTGGACTTAGTCGACTTAAATGAACGAGCACTGGATTTAGCGCGCAAGAATGCACAGCTCAATGCCGTTAATAATGTGCGAATTTTCGCTTCGGATAGTTATCGCCAAGTGAGCAAAACTGATTATGCAGCCATTTATACGAATCCGCCGTTTCGCGCTGGCAAACAGGTGGTTAGTACAATGATTACTCAGGCCAGTGAACATTTGCAAAATCAGGGCCAATTCTGGTTTGTCGGGCAAAAAAAGCAAGGAGCTAAGACTTACCAAAAATTAATGCAACAAACATTCGGTAATGCCACGATTATTCAAAGAGATAAAGGATATTATATTATTGAAAGTCTTAAGACCCACGATTGAGGAATTATATACACCAACGCAATTAACAGCTTATATGCAACAGGCCATTGCCGCAGCCAATCAAGCGCGCCAATTAGCGGAAGTGCCCATTGGTGCTGTGATTGTCGATGAAGTTCAACACCAAGTGCTGGCGACGGGCTTTAATCAACGCGAAGTTAAGCAAGATGCTTTGGCTCATGCCGAATTACTGGCAATTGATGCCGCTTGTCAGAAAAGACAAAGCTGGCGCTTAGAACAGTGCTCGTTATTTGTGACATTAGAGCCGTGTGCGATGTGCGCTGGCGCAATTATTAATAGTCGCATTAATAATGTGATTTTTGGTGCTTGGGATCCTAAGGCGGGTTCGGTTGGCTCGTTAGTGAACTTATTTGAGCAACCGTATAATCACCGTCCTCATTATCAAGGTGGGGTTTTGCAGCCGGAATGTGCGCAGTTATTAACGAATTTTTTTCGCGAAATCCGTAAGTGATCCATAGGAAACCAAGTTAAAGCCGGTATAAAAATGTCTGTAAAAATTTAGATACTAATTTTCCTTGTCAATTATTGCAAAGTAAGCTATAATTATTTTTGCCGTAAGGCCAGAGGCAATGATTGGCTTATGAATCGTGTCAGGTTCGAGAGAAAGCAGCACTAAGTAAGTGCGGTCATGTGCCTTTTGATATGATTATTAACGCTCTTAGCTGTTTAGCTAAGGGTTTTTTTATTATAATGAAATATGACCAGTACTGAATCAATGTGAGAATTAATAGAAGTTTGACGTAATATTAAATTAGCAATTCTAAAAGTAAGCAACATAATTAATTGGGGAGGTATTCAATGGTTTATCAGGCGTTATATCGGCAGTGGCGTCCACAAAAGTTTAGCGATGTTGTTGGTCAAGAAGTGATTACTACAACACTAAAGAATGCCGTTAGTGAACAACAAGTTAGTCATGCGTATTTGTTTACAGGACCTCGGGGTACTGGCAAAACTTCGTGTGCCAAAATCTTGGCGAAAGCGGTCAATTGTCCGCATCAAGATAATGGTGAGCCCTGCAATCAGTGTGAAATTTGTCAGGCCATTACTAATGGCAGCTTGAATGATGTTTTAGAGATTGATGCGGCTTCCAACAACGGTGTGGAGCAAATCCGTGATATTCGCGATAAAGTTAAGTATGCCCCAACGCAGGCGGAATATAAGGTTTATATTATTGATGAAGTACACATGTTATCGACAGGCGCTTTTAATGCTTTGTTAAAAACTTTAGAAGAACCGCCGGCCAAAGTGATTTTTATTCTGGCAACTACCGAACCACAAAAAGTGCCTGCGACCATTATTTCGCGGACGCAGCGGTTTGATTTTCGCCGGATTGGTGCCAGTGATTTGTTGGCGCGCATGAAATTAATTTTGCAAGAGAAGCAAGTGCCATATGACGAGCAAGGATTAGACTTAATTGCCCAAGCAGCTGAAGGTGGGATGCGGGATGCTTTAAGTATTTTGGATCAAGCTTTATCACTGGGGCAAGGACAATTGCAGTTAGAGAATGCGCTAGAAGTCACGGGGGCTTTAGATAATCAACAATTAGAAACCTATTTTAAAGCTTTGGCTGCCACCGACGTCGCCCAAGCTTTGACTAGCTTGCACGAAATTATGGCTAGTGGACGTTCCGCCAAGCGCTTGACGGACGCTTTAATGTCGACAGCCCGGGATTTATTATTGGCTAAAACGGATGTTGATTTATTATCGGACTTAGATCGCTCACTGGTGTCGGAACAGTTGTTAACCTTAAAGGATCAATTTACCACTGATCAATTGTATCAGTTGATTGAGCTAGTTTCTCAAACACAACAAGAGTTACGCGCAGCTGATCGACCGTCGATTTATTTAGAAGTCTTGACTATTAAATTAATTGAACAATTACAACAACCGAAAACTCCGGCCCCAGGCGCTGAACTTCCCCAATTACAGCAGTTACAAGCACAAGTGCAAAGTTTACAAACACAAGTGCAACAATTACAACAAGTAAAGCTAACAACTGAGCCGTCAGCGACTACCGCGCAAAACAGTAAAGTTCAAACTAGGCCCCAAATAGCCAAGCCCAAAGCAGTAGTTCATGTTGATCAAGCTAAAATTAATCAAATTTTGCAGTCAGCCACACGCCAAGCTTTAACTCAAGTCCGAGATATTTGGCCAGATTTAATGAGTATGTTAAATGTGACCCAAAAAGCCGTGATGAAAGTTTCCAAACCCGTGGCCGCCAGTGCCGAAGGAGTGGTTGTTTCGTTTGATTATGCGCTTTGGTTTGAGCGCGTGATGAGTAATCAAGAAATGTTAGCGTTGTTGAAAGATAATTTGGATAAGTTGTTGAAAAATGATGCTGATGTGGTCTTAGTAGCGGCAGAAGATTGGCCCCAAATTCGGCAAGATTTTTTAAAGGGACATGATGTCCGTGCCACTCATGCGGAAAAAAAATCAGAAACTGTCGATTTAGTCAAAAAGGCCCAAGACTTATTTGGCGATGATTTAGTGGAAGTTGATCATGATTAAGAAAGGAAGTTGTGAACGTGCAATATCCTCGTCCAGTGACGAAATTAATTGATTCATATATGAAATTACCAGGAATTGGTGAGAAAACGGCGACGCGGTTGGCCTTTTTTACAATTGGAATGGATCAAGAAGATGTCAGTGAATTTGCGCAAAGTTTGACGGCTGTCAAAACCGAGCTACACTATTGTCAAATCTGTGGCAACATTACTGATGTAGAACCTTGTGAAATTTGTAGTAGTACTAGTCGGGATCACAGCCAGTTATTGGTCGTTGAACAACCCAAAGATATTATGGCGATGGAGAATATGCAAAGTTATAATGGACTATATCAAGTCTTGGGCGGCGTCTTGTCGCCAGTCAATGGTGTAGGTCCCGAAGATTTACAAATCAAACATTTATTAGAGCGTTTAAAGCAAAATCAGCAATTTCAAGAAGTGATTGTCGCAACTAATGCCACACCAGAAGGCGAAGCTACTGCGATGTATTTAGCTAAATTGATTAAACCAGCGGGCATTAAGGTAACCCGCTTGGCGCACGGCTTAGCCGTCGGCGCCGATATTGAATATGCTGATCAAATGACGTTGCGGCGGGCAGTCGAAGGTCGTCAACAACTTTAAGAAAAAACTTCTCGTTCACGGACTTCTTTTGTACAATAAAACTATAAACTAAGAAAGTAGGTAATTGCTGTGCCGAAAATTTTTATTTCCTTAGAAGGACCAGATGGTTCTGGTAAATCAACTGCGGCTCAGCAACTCGCAAAGCAATTGCCCCAGTTGTTGCACCAGCCAGTTCTTTTGACACGCGAGCCCGGCGGTAGTAGTATTTCTGAAAAGATTCGCCAGTTGATTTTAGATGTTGATAACACACAAATGGATGCGCGTACGGAAGCTTTATTATATGCTGCGCAAAGGCGCCAGCACTTAGTGGATGTTATTGAACCTGCTTTAGCTCAAGGTCAGATAGTTTTGAGTGATCGTTATGTAGATAGTTCGATTGCTTATCAGGGTGCTGGACGACAGTTAGGTACGGATGAAATTTGGCAAATTAATCAGTTTGCCACGCAAAACGTGATGCCTCAGCTGACTTTATACTTTGATGTGGAGCCCGAAGTCGGTTTAGCGCGGATTAAACGTCAGCGAGCGACGGCGACTGATCGCTTGGAGCAAGAGACGTTGGCTTTTCATCAACGAGTTCACCAAGCGTATTTAAAATTATGGCAACAAAATCCGCAACGGATTAAAAAAATTGATGCGACTCAAACACCAGCCGCAGTAGTAGCAGCTTGTCTCCAAGAAATCACCACGGTTTTCACAAAAGAGGGCTAATTATGAAACTAGTAATTGTAATCGTTCAAGATAAAGACCATGCTAAATTAAGTAAGGCACTGAATCAGGCTCAAATTCAGTCAACGCGTTTATCAACGACCGGAAATTTTTTGCGCAATGGTAATTCAACATTTTTAATTGGAATTGCGGATGAACGGGTGGACGAATTGTTAACTTTAATTCATGATAATTCTAAAACACGCCAAGAATACGTTTCTACAGCCATTGCGACGAATATGCTCGGTGAAATTCCGGAACAACCAGTAGAAGTGACTGTTGGGGGCGCTACGGTCTTTATTTTACCGATAGAAAAGCTGGTTCATTTTTAATGACTGCACCGATTATTCAAGAACAACCAGCTTTAACGAAACAATTAGCCCAACAGGTTGATCAGCAACATATTTCCCATGCTTATTTAATAGCGGGCAATAATTTTTTGCAGGCGCAAGCTTTAAGTGTTTGGTTTGTGCAAGCCATTTATTGCTTAGATACTGCAGCCGGTTTTCCCTGCTTACAGTGTGATCATTGTCGCCGGATTGCACACTGGGATTTTCCAGATGTTTTGCGTTTATCGACCACTAAAGCAAGTTTAGGCGTCGATGAAATCCGCGGAGCTAAGCAGCAATTAGAGCAAAGTGCGGTGGAAAGTACGCGCCGCTTGTTACTGATTGAACAGGCGCAAAAACTAACGGCAGCAGCGGCTAACAGCTTATTGAAATTTTTAGAAGATCCCAGTGGTCGGGTGACAACGATCTTGGTAACTGATAGTGCAACGACCATGCTGCCGACAATTTTGTCACGGGTTCAAGTTTTTAATCTGCAGGAACATGAAGATTTGACTTTGGCACAGACTTTACAAGCACGTTCTTTTAGTCAACCAGATCAAAAAATGATTACGGCTTTCCATTTAGAAAACTTAATCACGGATGATTTTACTGGCGAACAATTTGCGAAATTAAAGCAAACCAGTCAAACTTGGGTCCAATTGTTAGAAACCAAGCCGTGGCAAGCTTTTGTGAATGTGGCGGCAAAAGTGGTGCCGTTAATTGAAAATCATTCCCAACAAGCGCTATTTTGGGGCTTGATTGAAGCTATGTTAACCAAACAGTTACAAGCTAGTGTGACCGATGCGCCCCGCTTGCAAAGGATTACGCATTTGACTGTGCAGCTGTTACATTCGCAAAAATTATGGCATGCTAATGTTAGTTTTGAAAATTGTTTGGAACTTTTAGCTTTACAAGCAACAACGCCCATTAAAGGAAGTTGATTATGAAACAAACAGATTATTATGCAAAGTTTGCAGAACTACAACAAGTGGCTCAGGATTTAACTACTGCCTTGGCAACCATGAAAGATGATGTTTCACGCGTTTTAGAGGAAAATGCAGAGCTGAAAATTGAAAATGAACATTTACGTAATCGTCTGGCAGAGATGGATCCCAAAAAAGAACCTGAATTACCACATGCGCGGCGGACTTTAGAAAAACTTTATGAAGAAGGTTTTCATGTTTGTACCGTTATGTATGGTGCCCACCGTGAGAACAATGAAGAATGCGCTTTTTGTTTAGACGTAATTTATGGTGATCGGGGGCCAAAATAAAATGATTCAAGAAGTAGCTAGTTTTCAAGCGGCAGCTACGGGTTGCTTATATTTGGTACCCACACCGATTGGTAATTTACAAGATATGAGTGAACGAGCGATTCAAACACTCAAGGACGTAGATTTGATTGCCGCAGAAGATACCAGAAATACACAAAAATTGCTCAATCATTTTCAAATTACGACACCTCAAATTAGTTTTCACGAACATAATACCCAGCAACGTTTGCCCGAGCTCATAGCTAAATTACAAGCAGGCTTCAAGATTGCGCAGGTTAGTGATGCCGGAATGCCGTCAATTAGTGATCCTGGTAAAGAACTGGTCGCAGCTTGTATTAAAGCTCAAATTCCAGTGGTTCCCTTGCCTGGTCCCAACGCCGCTTTAACAGCACTGATTGCTTCGGGATTATTACCGCAACCATTTTATTTTTATGGCTTTTTACCGCGGAAAGCGTCCCAGATGCAAGCGGAGTTAACCAAATTAGCGCAACTGTCCGCGACTTTTATTTTGTATGAATCACCGTATCGGGTAGTCAAGACCGTGGCGGCCTTGATTGCGACGTTAGGCAAACAACGCCAAGTCGTGTTAGCGCGGGAATTAACGAAGATTCACGAAGCCTTTTTACGTGGCAGTTTAGCACAAGTACAGGACTATTTCACAACCCATCAGCCGCGTGGTGAGTATGTTATCATTGTTGCTGGGAGAACTGTAGAGCCAGTTAGTCATGAAGCATTATCTAGTGAGCAAGTGCGCACCTTAGTGCAACAACAAATTGATACAGGTTTAAAGCCCAATGCCGCTATTAAGCAAGTAGCTCACCAACAGCAGTTATCACGTCAACAAGTTTATAACAGTTATCACAGATTGGAGCCGAAAGTATGAATTCACAAATCTTTGCGGAACAAATCAAGGTTCCGTTCTACGATATTAATTCCACTGGTGAAATGAATTTATCCAGTTTATTTAATGAAATTTTATTAGTATCTGAGCATCAATTACATCAAGTTCAGATTGATTCCCAACAAATGGTGCAGCAAGGTTTAGGCTGGGTGGTCACTAAGTATCACCTAGAAATTGCCCATTTACCGCAACTGAATGAACAAATCAAAATTACCACGCAAGCCAACAGTTATAATAAGTTCTTTTGTTATCGGACTTTTACTGTGCAAAATATGGCTGGTGAACAGTTAGTTAAATTAACCAGTAATTGGGTGATGTTAGATATTCAAACACGTAAGATGTTAGCGATTGACCCCCAAATTATGGAGCGCTTGGCTTGTCCTTACTCCAATGAAATTTGGCGGTTTCCGCGGATAGATTTAATTGAATATGTTAATGAACCCGTTACTTACCGGACACGTTTTGCGGATATTGATGTTAATGGTCATGTGAATAATTCGATTTATTTAGACTGGATGATGGATGCATTAGGGCGTGAGTTTTTATTAAAATATCGTTTGCGACAATTTGATATTAAATATGAACGTGAAGTTCCTTATGGGGAAATGGTACAGAGCTTTGTCCAACAAGAGCAATTAACAACCCACCATTTGATTAAAACAGCAATTGGTGTCAATGCACAGGCGCAAGCTGTCTGGCAAAAACGCTCAAGAGATGAGGTTGATCAATGAAGCAAGAGCATGCGCAGTTGCGGGGGCACAATTTAGGATTAGGTTTGGCGCTAGTAGTTATTTTTATTTTGCTGGCAGTCTTATCATGGCGTTCGACTCAACCGCACAGTGTTAATCAAGTCCAAAGTGTTCCTACACTTTATGTGCAAGAAGCTAAGAAGTCTAAAAGCTCGTTAATGAAATACGCTAACAAGCATAATCAGGCGCAGACTGTATTAAGGGCGGTGGTTTCACCGCAAGGTAAAGTTACCTGGCATGGTAATTGGCAAACGAAGGTGCACCATCCTTTGATTAAAGTTACGATGCAAAAAGCTACTACTTTGAGCTATCAACAAATGGGACATAATCTGAAGACAGTATTGTCCCAATTACAACAACAATACCGCATTAAAAAATATAATGTAGTTGCTCAAGACGCAGGCAACACAGTAACGTTAGCTTACCAGGTACAAGCAGCTAAACAAACAACTTTGCCACAATTACAACGGCAAGTTAATATCACTACTGCCAAAATTCCAGCTCAAGATTTAGATTATTTTTGGCACCAGCGGCATCACCTGAAAAGTAACGTGCGGGTCTTAAATATTCAACAGCAAACTACTGATTTAACGGCACATTCGCTCGAAACAATTTTGAAACCACGAGTACAACAGTATCAAGAATTAACGGCTTCAAAGCCAGCAGTGATCGGATCAGAGATTGGTCAGTTCTTGTGGTAAATAGTTTTCAAAAATTTTAGAGCAGTTTGTTTCCAGACAATATCTATAAGAGTTTGTTGCAAACTCAATAAAGAAGCTGAGACAAGAAGAAAGGTATTTTCTTTTTATCTCAGCTTTTTTGGCTATTTTTGCCCAGACCATTCAGCAAAAAATTCAGTTAAAAAATTTTGTAAGATTTGTGTTCGTTGTTGGGCAACGGCTTGTCCGGCAGCGGTATGCATTAAATCTTTTAAGTGCAATAATTTTTCATAAAAATGATTAATGGTCGTCGTCGGATGTTGGCGATAAGTTTGTTGGCTGGTGAGCTGAATAGGTTGAATATTTGGCTCGTAAATGGCTTGTTCGTGACTACCACCATAGGCAAAAGCCCGGGCAATTCCAATTGCCCCTAAAGCATCCAAGCGATCTGCGTCTTGTACATAATATCCCCAGGCGGGCAATTTTTGGTGGTGTGCGAGGTTGTGAGCGAAAGATAAATTATTAATTGTTTGCAGAATTTCTTGTTGTTGTAAATGGTCAAAACCGGCTGTAATTAGTAATGTTTGCACTGTTTGTTGTTGCTGCTGCAAATTTTTGACCAGTTTTTCGTCAGTTGTTTCGTGTAAGAAACTGGCCGTCGTGAGCAAATCTTTAGTCGTAGAGTCTAACTGGTGATCAGTCTGATAGAGTGTAGTGGCTAAATTAGCAACACGTTGTAAATGCCAGTAGTCGTGACCACTAACATCGTTTTTTAAATTATTTTTAGCAAATCGCTTAATCTGGGTTAATTGCATGCAGACCTCCATATATTATTTCAATTGATACGGCAAAAATTCACAGCCATTATAGCATGACAATTTATTAGTTATAGGAAATGGCTTTAATTTTTTATATCAAAAGTTATTGTTGAAAAATTTTTTTATGGCGAATTTTTGAGCTAATCCAAGATTTTTCTCATTTAAGTTAAGTCAGATCAGAATGAGAAAACAGTAGCGGCATGATTAAAAAATAAATAGTTTAAATTTGATATTTTGGTTAAATTAGTAAAATCTAATGTATAAATTGTAGTAAAGTTCCGTTGCCACCGTCGAAAAAAAATGTAATGATATATTTAGACTGATAATATAGGAGAGTGAAGGAGCGATGTACTTAATTGTTAATGCAATTGGTTTACTGGTCTTTATTGGAGTAGCTTTTTTGTTTTCGAAAAACAAAAAGGCAATTAATTGGCGGTCAGTAATTATCATGGTAATCATCAATTTAGTGATTGCCTGGTTCTTAACTAGTTTTGCCATTGGGCGGGACATTGTTTCCGGAGCTGCGGAAGGTTTTAATCAACTTGTTCAAGTAGCTTATACCGGAATTGCGTTCGCGTTGCCAAGCATGGTGCATGTCAAAAATATGGACTTTGTGATTAGTGTTTTGATGCCAATTTTGTTGATTGTTCCACTGTTTGATATTTTGACTTATATTGGTTTTCTACCGTGGGTCATTAAATGGATTGGCAAAGGTTTAGCTAAAGTTACTGGTCAACCCCGCTTTGAATCATTCTTTTCTGTAGAAATGATGTTTTTAGGTAATACTGAAGCCTTAGCAGTCTCAGGTCTTCAGTTACGGCAAATGAGTAAGGAACGTAATTTAACCATTGCGATGATGTCGATGAGTTGTGTGACGGCTTCGATTATTGGTGCTTATACCAAAATGGTGCCCGGACAATACGTGTTGACCGCGATTCCTGTGAATATCATTAATGCCATTATTGTTACTAGTGTTTTAAACCCGGTAACAGTTACTCCGAGTGAGGATACAATTGCCACTGTTGGTGGTCAAGCTAATGACGCTGACCAAGAAGCTGGTAGCAATGAAAAAGAACCGTTTTTCTCATTCTTAGGTGATTCGATTTTAGCCGCTGGTAAATTAGTGTTAATTATTACGGCTAATGTTGTGGCCTTTGTGGCCTTAGCAGCTTTGATTGATAAATTGTTAGGAATTATCAATCCGTGGTTAAGTTTGGAACACTTGTTGGGAATTGTCATGTTCCCGTTTGCTTGGTTGATGGGGCTCAATGTCCACGATGCCTTTCAATTTGCTCAATACATGGGAACTAAGTTAGTGACGAACGAATTTGTGGTCATGGGTAAAGTTACGAAAACAATTCATGATTTGGCGCCACATTATCAAGCCATCTTAACCGTCTTTTTAACTTCCTTTGCTAACTTTTCAACGATTGGCATGATTATTGGGGCATTTAAAGATTTGATTGATCGTGAGAAAAACAATTATATCGCTAAAAATATTAGTTATTTGTTACTGTCTGGAATTTTAGTTTCACTTTTGTCGGCAGCAACAGTTGGATTATTCGTTTGGTAAAATAATAAGTTTAGTTCTAAGAATACTTTAAAAAAATACTCGGCAATTAGACGGGTATTTTTTTATTTTGGCTCGAATTTAAGAAATGAGGAGAATATTTTGATGGAAATTTTTTAGTCTTCAGAGAATTAAATGGCTTAAGAAAAAGAATAACCATTAAAATTTTTTGGAGGAAAGATGATTTTTTGAAGATTTTAGTTTGAATAATTATTAAAAAATGATTTGGAAAAGTTTGCGATTTATCCTACTTAGTTGTCAGAAAATAAAAAAGCGTTGACAAATATTATTAAATAATATTAAATTAAACTAATTTTTTATTGAAAGAAGAGGGTGAGTCAAGTGCTAATGATTATTGGATCATTTTTGGCAGTAATGTGTTGTATGTTTGTGGGGGAGTGGGTTTCAACTAAGACTCATGCTTACTTGCCCTCAATTTTTGTTACGGCTATTTTATTTTTAATTGGCTATTGGACGTTTTTTCCAAAAAATTTAGCAGCTAATGCGTCATATACGAATACGGCGGTTAATATGTTTATGTCCTTCATCTTAGTCCATTTGGGAACGATGATGAGTTTAAAGAAGTTGTTACAACAATGGAAAGCGGTTTTGATTGCAATTAGTGGGGTGTTAGGAACTTTATTATTAACGTTAACGATTGGAACGTTATTATTTAACTGGCATACTGTGATAGCGGCGATCCCTCCATTAACTGGTGGAATTGTGGCCGCGTTATTGATGACCGAAGGTCTCAAGCAAAAAGGAATTATTGCCTTATCAGCGTTACCGATTGCGATGATGGTAATGCATTCTTTGGTCGGTTATCCTTTGACTTCATTGGTTTTAAAACAAGAAGGTCACCGACTGTTAAAAACTTTTTCGCCAAAACCTAAAACTGATAATGCAACTGATGATCAGCGTGCCGAGAAGGTACAACGTTTGCGACTACCAAAATCTTATCAAACATCGGCTTTTTTATTAGCTAAAGTGGCACTGGTGGCTTTGTTAGGTAATGGGTTGTCACAATTGATGCACGGAAGTATTAATTCTAGTATCTGGTGCTTGGTTTTAGGTGTTATCTTTCATCAAATTGGCTTTTTAGAAGATGAAATTTTAAATCAAGCGGGCGTTTATAATTGGTTAATGTACGGAATTTTGGCTTACGGATTTTCACAATTGAGTTTAATTAAACCTCAGGAAGTGTTGGGCTTAATTGTGCAGATTTTTACGTTAATTGTCTTAGGTTTATTGGGGATGTTTATTATCTCGTTTATTTTGTCCAAACCTTTAAAAATGTCGTGGCAAATGGCCTTTGCTTGTTCACTAACTGCTTTATTCGGCTTTCCAATGGATTACATCTTGACCAACGAAGTAGTGGATAGTTTAACGCAGGATCCGCAACAGCATGAATACTTGTTAGATCAAATGTTACCCAAGATGTTGGTGGGGGGCTTTGCGACAGTTTCGTTGGCCTCAGTGGTGATTGCGACGATCTTTTTGAAGTTATTATAAACAGTAGTGCAAGCTTGCAACTTGACTAATGGTTTAGATTAATTATAATTGGACTAGACCATTATTTAGAGGAACGAGGATCAACTATGCAAGTTATTATTTCTAAGGATCAAGTGGTTGCTAGTCAACAGGCAGCACAAATGTTTGCGGCTAGTTTAACGCAGGGAGCTCAGACTTTTGGTTTGGCCACTGGGTCAACTCCTATTATGACCTATCAAAATCTTGTCCAAAGTAATTTGGATTTTTCACAATGTGTGTCCATTAATTTAGATGAATATCTGGGGATTAGTCCTGCTAATGATCAAAGTTATCATTATTTTATGCAAGAACATTTGTTTAAGCAAAAACCGTTTGCTCAATCTTATTTACCTGACGGTTTAGCAACAGATCCAAACCAAGAAGTTCAACGGTATGACCAAATAATTGCGCAAAATCCAATTGATTTACAACTTTTAGGAATTGGGCGTAACGGGCATATTGGTTTTAATGAACCGGGGACCTCGTTTGCTTTAACGACACATGTAGCTGACTTGACGCAATCTACGATTGATGCCAATGCGCGTTTCTTTAAGAACATTGAAGAGGTGCCAAAGAAAGCCTACTCGATGGGGATTGCATCGATTATGCAATCCAAGCAGATCATTTTAGAAGCTTTTGGCGCGGACAAAGCGCAAGCGGTGCAACAAATGATTGAAGGACCAGTGACTGAGGACGTTCCTGCCAGTGTGTTGCAACGGCATTCAGATGTCGTAATCTTACTAGATCAAGCGGCGGCTTCATTATTAAGTAAGTAAATTTAGTTTAATCAGAAAATAAAGATAAAGTTTTAATATTATAAATATAAAAAAAGTAATGCAAGTGGGCATTACTTTTTTTGTTAAGCAATTTAATTGGTTATTTTGATATTTGAAAAGTATTACTAGTTAATGTTTAGTTTGGCGTTTGACCAGCCATTCTTTAAGATAATAAACAGCATAACACAAAATGAGAAAGGGAATCATATAAAATAATGCGGGCCGTTGGGTTGGGTCAAAAACAATCAAGACACATGATAATAAACTTGCAATAAATGCAGCCCACGGTACCACAGGATACCAAGGAGTTTTGTATTGTAATTCATCGACAGTGTGGCCAGCTTGCAGCCATTGCTTGCGAAAATTAATTTCGGATAAAGCAATGGCCATCCAGACAATGACCACGGCTAAGCCGGAAATAGACACGAGTACTAAATACACGGTTGAAGCTGCATAAACACTAGAGATCAAAGCCAAAACGCCGCCCACCATGCTCAAGCACAAAGCGATCATAGGAACACCACGGGAATTGGTTTGTGCGCACTTTAAAGGAATCATTTTTTCGTGAGCCAGTGACCACAACATGCGCGTTGAAGCATATAATCCCGAATTAGCGGCTGATAAAATGGCAGTTAAGACGACAAAGTTCATGATATCGCCAGCAAACGGTAAGCCCATTTTGTTGAAAACAAGGACAAACGGACTTTGATTAACGCCGGCTTTTTGCCACGGAATTAAGGCGGACATGACAATGATACTTCCAATAAAAAAGAGGACTAGCCGAAATAAGGTAGTGTGAATAGCCTTGGGTAAAGCCACAGCCGGGTCTTTAGTTTCACCGGCAGTGACGCCAATTAATTCGGTACCGGAAAAGGCAAAATTAACAGTTAACATGGTTGTAAAGACTGCTTTAAAACCGTTGGGAAAGAGTCCATCTTTAAATAAATTATGAAAGAGTGGTGCGTGAGTATAACCTTTCATCGGAATAATCCCGAAGATAGCCGCAGCTCCTAAAAGAATGAACACCACAATTGCAATGACTTTAATGCTCGAAAATAAAAATTCGGTATTCGCGAAGAACTTAGTGGAATAAGCATTGGAAACAAAAATTAAAGTCATAAACAACAGACTCCAGATCCAAGTGGGGGAATGGGGGAACCATTGCTTCATAATGATGCCTGCAGCGGTAAACTCGGAACCTAAGGCGACTGTCCAGGTTAACCAATATAAAATGGCGACGGTAAATCCAGTTGCTGGTCCAATGAACTTAGTTGCATAAACATGAAATGATCCAGTTTCTGGCATAGCCACAGATAATTCACCTAGACACAACATAACTAAATAAACAATTACCGCTCCTAAAGCATAAGCCAAAATAGTGCCAATGGGGCCAGCTTGATGAATGGTATAACCAGAACTTAAAAAAAGTCCGGTACCAATGACCCCGCCTAACGAAATCATGAATAGTTGATACTGGTTCATAGTTCTTTTGAGATCAGTTTGAGTTTTTTTCACATTTTACACCTTATTCTGTGTATTAAATTTGCACAGATTATAATATCATTAAAGTATAATTGATAGCAATGAGGAGTGAAATGGCAATGAAATTAAAGGAAGTCCACCAATTTTTCCAAGAAAAAGTCCGTTTAATTGATGGTTCAATGGCGGGTGAACTAGAGAAAAATGGCGTTGATACTGATAATAATTTATGGTCTGCGGAAGCGTTAATTACTAATCCCACGGCGATTAAGCAGGTTCATCAAAGTTATTTAGAAGCTGGTTGTGAAGTCTTGACGACGAATAGTTACCAAGCAAATATTCCAGCTTTTGTGCAGGCTGGTTACAGTGAACAAACGGCGCAGGATTTGATTGCACGCTCTGGCCAATTGGCTAAAGAAGTTCGCCAACAATCTGCACAACGTCCCGTTTTAATTGCGGGTGACATTGGGCCTTACGGTGCTTATTTAGCGGATGGCAGTGAATATCGTGGTGATTATCAGCTAACCAAAGCACAGTACCAAGCCTTTCATCGACCACGGCTGCAAATTTTGGCTGAAGCGGGCGTTGATTTGTTTGCCTTTGAGACGATGCCGAATTTTGCAGAAACCCAAGCCTTGGTAGAGTTATTAGAAACGGAATTTCCCCAATTTGGTGCTTGGTTATCATTTAGTGTGGATGGTCAAGATAGTTTGTGTGACGGAACCAAATTGGCTACGGCGGTGCAGTATTTTGCTGTTCATCCTCAAATAGTAGCTTTAGGCTTTAATTGCACCGCCTTAGACAATGTGGCGCAATTATTACCAGCAGTTACACAAAACACCACTAAACCAGTTATTGTTTATCCGAATAATGGAGATACGTATGATCCGCTGACTAAAACTTGGCAAAAAACGGCTGATGCTTTGCAATTTAAAGATTTAGTGCCGCAGTGGCTAGAATTAGGGGCGGGAGTATTAGGCGGTTGTTGTCGTACCACGCCAGCAGATATGAAGCAAATCAGGACTTGCTTAGATAATTATTAAATAAAGTTACAAAAAATTAATTTTAGGGTTGACAAGCACCACATCTCTGGTTATCATTAAAAACAATTAAATTAAAAATTAAAAAACGTTAAGGAAGACAAACAGCATAAACATCTTTATTAGCGAGCCTGGTTAGGTGCAAGCAGGTGAAAGGTCTTATGTGAATCTCACTTCTTAGTTGTTAACTGAAAATTAATTAAGTTTTACCGGAAAGCAGCCGTTATCACTGCCGCGAATTAGTTGACTCTGATCAAGTTGGTTAGTTCGGATAAGTTTAGTAAAAGGTGGTACCGCGTGAACTGACGCCCTTTTAAAGAGCATTTACTCTTTAAAAGGGCTTTTTTTGACTCTTGGTAAAAACTGCGCAGGAAGATTTGAATGTTATCATTAATAATTTTTAATTTAGTCGATGGATGCAAGTTGATATTGAAGAGATGGGGAGTGTTTAGTTATGGAAGAAACAGTGCAACAAGAACATAAGATGACTGTTAAAGATTATGTCTATACAGTATCTGCAGGGGTATCGAATGCGGTCTTAGTAATGTTAGGTGTGGGCTTGTTGATTCAATCCATTGCTAATTTTGTACACTGGCACGCCCTCTACCAAGTTGGAGCCATTGCGCAGTGGATGTTAGCTCCTGCTTTTGGGGCGGTTATTGCAACTCAATTAAGAACGAACTCGTTAGTAATGTTTAGTTCGATGATTTCATCGACAATTGGGGCGAATGCAGTTTACTTCACAAGTAGTGCTATGAAAGGGGTGACGCCCACTGGCAATATGTTGGTGGAAGCGGCCCATTCGGGAATTTTTACTTCAGGACAACCGATTAGCGCGGTTGCTGCCGGATTGATTGCCGCTTTGGTTGGTAAATACTTAACCGGTAAAACACCATTAGATATGATCTTGGTTCCATTAAGTGCAACGTTAGTGGGGACGATTTCCGGTTTAGGTTTGGCAAGTGTTACGACACCGGCCTTAAATTGGTTGAGTCAATTCATTGCTCAATCAATGCAGGTTAATCCACTCTTAGGTTCTATTTGTGTCTCATTTGCTTGGTCACTATTTTTAATGACGCCAGCTTCTTCAGCAGCCTTAGCAGTGGCAGTCATGTTAGATCCACTCTCGTCAGGGGCGGCCTTAATTGGTACAACTGCACAATTTGTCGGCTTTTTAGCGATTTCTTGGCGGCAAAATAATTTAGGTGCCAATATTGCGCAAGGTTTTATTACACCAAAAATTCAATTTCCTAATTTGTTAATCAATCCGATGTTAGCTGTACCGTCATTTATTTCGGCGGTGGTTGCCGCACCGATTGCGACGATCGTGTTTCATTTTAAAGTTAGTTATACTTTGGCAGGTTTAGGTCTGAATTCATTGATTGTGCCAATTAATCTCGCCTCAAGTAATCCGAAAGCTTTGGTAGTTTACTTGATTATGGGTGTGGTAGTGCCGGCAGTGCTTTCATTAGTGATTTACAAACTCATGTTGAAAGTTAAATTAGTGAAAGATGGTCAGTTACACGTTGAAGTAGTTTGATAATGTAGCAATTTAGTTAAAAAACTTTTGCCGATTGATTTGTGGTAAAAATAAACTTCTAACTTGCGAAGCAAAATCTTTGTCTCCAATACAAGTTATCTTTTGACCCCCAAGTTCGGCAATTATTAAAATACCAGTCAGTTTTGTTAATTACAAAAACCGGCTGGTATTTTTAATGTTTATAAATTAATTTTAACGGCTAGTGCTTCATAGGGTTGTAATTTCAGTGTCGGGGGCAGTTGTTCTAATTGGACTTGATAGTTACTGATTGTTACCTGACACGTTTTATTTTGCAAATTTTTAGGTAAAACAACAGTGGTGTCTTGACCATAAAAATTAGCCCAAACTAATAATTGCTGTGATTGGTTATCAAGGTAACGGCGGTAGGCAAAAACTTGCGGATCATTTTTTAAGAACATTTGAATGTGTCCATCTGAGATTAGTGGTTCTGTTTTGCGTAAATGAATTAGTTGTTGATAATAATCAAAGATTGCTCCGTGTGCTAATTCGGCTTGGACATTGATAGTTTGTTGATCAGTGGGCAACAACCACGGTTGGACTTGACTAAAGCCAGCATACTGGCTGTCATCCCAATGCATAGGCGTGCGGGAATTGTCACGCGATTTAGTTTGTATAATAGTTAAGGCTTTTTTGGGAGTCAAACCCTGATTAATTAGTTTTGCGTAAGCATTTTTACTTTCAATATCGACATAATCGTCCATCGACGAATACGAAGGGTTAATCATGCCAATTTCTTCGCCCATGTAGATATAAGGTGTTCCCCGCAGTAAATGCATCGCAGTAGCTAACATTTGCGCTGACTTAATCCGATATTTGCCCGGATCGCCAAAGCGATTGAGTGCCATTGGTTGATCATGATTGTTCCAAAATAAAGCATTCCAACCATGGCCTTGATCCATTTGTTCTTGCCATTGAGTCAACAAAGATTTTAATTGCATAAAATCAAACGGCATTTTGGACCATTTTTCACCATTTAAATAATCAACTTTTAGGTGATGAAAATTAAAAACCATTGATAATTCATGACTATCAGGGTTCGAATAAGCAATCGAATTTGGAATAGTTGTGGACGACATTTCACCAACCGTAATGGCTTCGGGATCTTGTCCAAAACTATTTTGGTTCATTTCTTTGAGGTATTGGTGCACGATCGGTGTATCCGTATATAAGCTTTTTTCTTGCAGTGGATTACTGGAATCTACTAAGACAGCAGCTTTGCCGGTGACATTAATGACATCAAAGCGAAACCCCTTGACCCCCTTATTGCGCCAGAAATTAATCACTTGATAAACGGCTTGGCGAACTTGTGGATTATGCCAATCTAAGTCCGCTTGAGTGGGATCATAGAGATGTAAGTAGTAATAATCCGTTTGTCCAAAGCGGGACCAAGCGGGACCGCCAAATTTACTTTGCCAATTAGTGGGTAGTTGACCATTGGGCTTAGCTTTACGTAAGTAAAAGAATTTTTGGTATTCTTGATCGCCAGCAAGGGCTTTTTGAAACCACTCGTTTTCAATGGAACAATGATTAAAGACCATGTCTAGCATGACATCAACATTAATTTGCTTGAGTTTAGCAACTAACTCTTCAAAATCGGCCATAGTACCAAACAGCGGGTCAATTTGGTAATAATTGGCAATATCATAGCCGTTATCTTTTTGGGGTGAGACAAAGAATGGATTAAACCAAATCATATCGACGTTTAATTTTTTAAGATAATCAATTTTTTGAATAATTCCCCGCAGGTCGCCGATACCGTCATTATTGGAATCGTAAAACGATTTGGGATAAATTTGGTAAATCACTTTTTTACCTAAATTAGTCATAATTGTCTCCTAAAGTTTAATTTTTTTTCTTCGAGCAAAATCCACAAATTTAAATTTACTAGGATTATGAAAGGATAATGTTAACTGAAAAGAAGTAGTGTCGCTTAAAAAGCTGTGACTGGCCACTAACACGACTAAGTTGTTATTAAGGTGCAATTTTGCTTGAAGTTGTGGCGTGACCTGTTCGACTGTAATGGTTTTGGTGGCGTAAGAGACTTCCAGACCCAATTCTTGTTCTAAATAGTGGTAAATGGAAGTTTGAGCGGCGGACATCGGTAAGTCATTAATTGGAGGAGTAAATAAAAAGTCACAATCTAGTACTGCCGGTTCATCGTTGATCAAGCGTAAACGTTCTAAGTAGATACCCTTTTGGTCAGACTCATTCGCAAATTTTGCTTGAAACATTTTAGGTGCTGTGGCCATCTTTTTTAGAGTTAAGACCTGAGTCTGAGCGTGCATTTTTAAAGAGTTATTTAATTCAGCAAAACTGGTAATTCCAGAGATCGGGAAAGAATATTTTTCGAGATTTAAAACGACGGAACCTTTCCCTCGAATCTTTTGAATCAATCCCAAGTCGTTGAGTTGCGCTAAAGCTTTGCGAATTGTTTCGCGGGCAGTTCCGTATAGAGTAGCTAATTGGTTTTCAGTCGGTAAAAAAGTTCCGGCGGGAAATTGCTGATGTTGAATTTTAGAAGCCAAATCTTTGGCAATGAGCACGGCTTTTGATTCTGTCATTTTGAAGTCCTTTCAATAATTAATTATATTATAGCTATTTTTGTCTAGACAAGTAAAGAAACCAAGAATAAAAAGAAAAAAATTAACTTGATCTGGAATTACTTGCTTGAATTTATTGCTAAAAAAGCTTTTGACTGCTGTTAAAGTAGTTGGCTGTAATTAAGTAATTGACAACTTGTCTATACAAGTTTAAAATATGCCCTGTAAGCGTTTCATGGGAGGGAAAATTATGGCTATTAATCAAGAGGAGCAGCTTTTAGCTCCGGCCAATGGTCAAACCATTGCTTTAAGTAAAGTAAACGATCCTGTTTTTAGTCAGGGAACCATGGGCCAAGGTTTTGGCTTAGAGCCAACTGATGGTCAACTGGTAGCACCAGTTGGTGGTCAAATTACGATGGTTGCGAAAACTAAGCATGCAATTGGTATTACGACAGCTAGTGGCTTAGAAGTTTTAATTCATATGGGAATTGATACGGTCAATCTCAAAGGTTCAGCCTTTGAAGTGGCAGTTCAAACCGGTCAAAAAATTAAAGCTGGTGCGCCACTGGCCAAAATGGATTTAGCCGCAATTAAGCAACATGATTTACAATCTACAATTATTGTGGTCATTACTAATTCCAATGACTATTTAGACGGTTTAGATTTAACTGAAGCTACAGTTCAATCAGGTCAACCGGTAGCTAAGGCTTACTTCAAAGCAAAAGCTACCACGGCTACTGCTGATAAAAAATTATCTTATGATGAATTAGCAACTTTTATTATTAAAAACGTTGGTGGCGTGGACAATATTAAAAGTGTCATTCACTGTATCACCCGCTTACGATTTTATTTAAAAGATGAATCTCAGGCTAATGATGATATCTTGAAAAATCAACGTGGCATTTTAAACGTCATGCATGCTTCTGGCCAGTATCAAGTAGTCATTGGCGACGGGGTAGCGAACGCTTTTGATGCCATCTTAAAGCGTTTTCCAGAGTTAGCGAAGACTGATGATGACGATGCCACCACAGCAACAACGCCACAAACGGGTGGTAATCCATTTTCCCGGGCAATTGGTAATTTAATTGGTTTTATTACGGGATCTATGAGCCCCGTCATTGGTGTTATTGCAGCCTCGGGTATTATTAAAGGTTTATTGGCGCTGTTAACTTTACCGCAATTGGGCTCTTTATTAAGTACGAAGAGTGCCATTTATGTTACGGTCAGTGCAATGGCAGATTCAGCTTTCTTCTTCCTACCAGTTTTAGTTGGTTTTAGTGCAGCTAAACGTTTGGGGAGTGATCCCATTATTGCCGCAGTGATTGGTGGAGTCTTAGCATATCCACAATTAGTGACATGGGGTAAAGCTGGTAAAGTAATGTTTAGTTTGGGTGGGTTGAAATTTCAATTTCTAAATTATACTTACTCAATTTTTCCAATGATTCTAGCAGCTTGGCTGGCAATGAAATGTGAAAAATGGTTAAAACGAGTTTTGCCAACCTATCTACAAATGATTTTTGTCCCGTTAATTACGATTTTAATAGTCGCTACGATTACTTTAGTAATTACTGGACCAATTATTCAAACGATTGCGAATGGTTTAGCAGTCTTAATCAACTGGTTAGTTTCTGTTTCTGGCTGGCTCGGCGGCTTTATTATTGGTGGCTTGTATCAAGTTCTGGTTATCTTTGGCTTTCACTGGGGCGTGGTCCCACTGGTGGCACAACAGATTGCTAGTACCGGACAAAGTGCCATCAATGCGATTGTTTGTTCAACAATGATTGCTCAAGGAGCGGCAGTTTTAGCAGTAGCGATTAAATCTAAGAAGTCAGATATTAAAGAATTAGGTTTTGCAGCCATGATTAGTGCCTTTTGTGGGGTCACTGAACCGGCAATTTATGGTGTTAACTTACGCTATAAGAAAGTCTTTATTTCTGGATCTATTGGTGCCGCTTTTGGTGGCTTAGTTACTGGTTTAATGCACGGAACAATGTTTGGCTTTACAGGCGGATTAATTGGCTTTTCTAGTTTCTTCAACCCGAAAAATCCTGGTGACTTGCATAGTTTTTACGCATTCTTATTAGCTAGCGCTGTCACGATTGTAGTTGCCTTTCTTGTCACTTGGTTCTGGGGCTACAATGACGAAATGGTCATGGGTCAAAAAGTTGAAAAAGCTAAGCGTCCTGGCAAAGCTTAGTGAAAATAAAAGTGGTTGCAGCAAAAGTTAACCACTAAATAAAAGGGCAAGATAATCTGGAATTTTTTCCATGATTGTCTTGCCTTTTAACTTGAAGTTTTTAACCAACTTTTGTTGCAGTATGATATAGCGCACCAAAAGCTTGCGTTTAACTACAACTAAGCCCTCAAGCCAAAGACCAACTTAAGATCTTAGTTTAGGTTAATCCTCAGCTTTTAAGCGGCTTTTGTTGCAGTGTTAATTATTAATATAATGATGTAATTCTTGATTATTTAATCCCGCACTAACTCCCACTAATAATTTGATGCGAGCTTTTTGACCATTGAGACCACGACAAAAAGTAATGCCCATTTTTTCCAAATTGACACCACCGCCTTCATAATCATAAACCGGTTCAGCGATACCATTAAAGCAACGTGATACTAGAATTACTGGAATATGATGGTCCAACAAGTTATGAACTGCGGTTAAAGTAGCTGGAGGTAAATTGCCAGCACCTAGGGCTTCAATGACGACGCCTTGTGTTTGTTCTTGATCTAGGGCCTCAAAAAGTTCGCCAGTCATGCCAGCATAAGCTTTGATTAAATAAACATGATCGACAATATTGGTAATTGGCAAGTGTTGATGTGGAACAATTTCTTGAAAATAATTGACGTGACCCTCAGAGATAATCCCAATGGGACCAAAAGTTGGAGTCCGAAAAGTGGCGACGTTAGTAGTGTGAGTTTTAGTGACGTAACGGGCTGAATGTATTTCATCGTTCATGACGACTAAAACGCCTTGACCAATTGATGCTTTTGAACTGGCTACTTGAATCGCCGAACGAAAGTTATACAGTCCGTCACTACCAATTTCATTGGATGAACGCATTGCACCAGTGACCACGACCGGCATGTCATTATCTAAAGTTAAATCTAAGAAAAAGGCCGTTTCTTCTAAAGTATCGGTACCGTGAGTGACGACGGCACCAAAAAAGCCTTCTTGTGCCGCTTGGCGTAAACGCTTGGTTAACATTAGCATTTGTTTGGGTGTCATATGTGGCGACGGTAAATTAAAAATTTCCTCGGAAATAATTTGTAGTTGATCAGAATTAGGTAGTTCTAAATTAGCTAACGGATTTTGGGCGTTGGGTTTAATATTACCTTGCTCGTCTTCTGACATGGAAATAGTCCCACCAGTGTGTAAAACTAAAATTTTTTTATTCACGGTTTAAGCCTCTTTTTACAATTATTATAGTAATTTTAACATGTTTGTTTGAATCTATGATATGGTTAAGAAGTTAAAAATCTTGGAGTAGGGAATAAAGCGTTAAGTGCTGGCGGAACGGAATGTGAACGCTGGACGAAAAGCGATAGCTTGCGGTTTTATTCTCGCATTCGCCACGATCACAGTGGCAGCTCCTTTAGGAGATGCTTAAAATGAATAAATTACAGTTAAACAATCGGACCTTTAATATCACTTGGTTAGCGATGTTAACGGCTTTGCAAGTCATTGTCGGTCGCATTCACTTAGGGCCAAGTTTTTTAAAAGTCGGTTTTGGTTTTGTGATTACTGCCTTAATTGGTTATTATTTTGGTCCCGCTAAGTCAACGTTAGCTGCCCTGATTGCCGATATTATCGCTAATACTATCTTTCCACCACAAGGTGGATTTTTTTGGGGCTTTACGTTGTCAGCTGTAGTCACTGGCTTTTTATATGGAATCAATTTGTATCATAATCAGCCCACTAGTCAACGCTTATTAATGACCACAATTGAAGTGACGCTCATTGTTAATTGGCTGTTAAATACTCTTTGGGTTTGCGTTTTGGGAAATTTAAATTTTGGTCAAATGTTATGGATTCGAGGAATAAAAGAATTTGTTTTTATTCCAATTCAAACAATTATTTTAGTTTTATTATTCAAATGGTTACAAAACCGTAATTTTACTGTTCATTAAGACAAAATTTGAAGTATAGTGAATTTAGAATAATTATAAGGATGTAATTTTGTAATGAAGATTTTAGCCATTGATACTTCTAATCAACCTTTAAGTGTGGCCAGTGCTTTAGATCATCAAGTCTTAGCACAGGTCAGTGAAACGAATTTAAAGTCACATAGTATTAAATTATTACCAGCTATTGATCAAGTAGTGAAAACAGCCGGTTGGCAACCTCAAGATTTAGATCGAATTGTTGTAGCACAAGGGCCTGGCTCATTTACAGGGCTTCGCATTGCTGTAACAACTGCTAAGATGTTAGCTTGGACCTTAAAGAAGGATTTAGTCGGCATTTCTGGTCTGCAGGTTTTAGCACAAAATGTGTCTGATTTTCAAGGAGTTATTGTTGCTTTAATGGATGCACGTAATTTAAATGTTTTTGCGGGTGTTTATCAGCAGCAATCTGGAAAACTTCAAGCGTTAGTGCAGGAAAGTCATATGCGCTTAATAGATTTGTTAAGTAACTTAAAGACATTAAAACAACCGATTATGATTGTGGGCCAGTTGACTAATGAAATGGTCGGGTTAATTAATGAGCAACTACCACAGGCACAAATTAAAAATGATGGCTTTCCACAAGCACAATCATTAGTTGATTTGGGATTGGCTCAATCACCGGTTTCAGATTTAGATAGTTTTGTTCCGAATTATCTGCGTCAAACGCAAGCCGAATTAGTCTGGCGGAAAGATCATCCTGATTTGGCTCAGCATCAGCAAGATTATGTACAAGATGTTTAAAAATATAATAAAAAATATCTGTAAGCAAGTGACCGGAGTGTTGGCAATTCTAAACCGGCTTTTGCTACAGTGTTTGATATAGCGCACCAAAAGCCAAAAGCTTGCGCTTAACTACAACTAAGCCTTCAAGCCAAAAGACCGACTTAAGATCTTAGTTTAGGTTAATCCTCAGCTTTTAACCGGCTTTTGTTGCAGTGTTTGATATAGCGCACCCAGCAGCAGAAGCCTGCGTCTAGCTACGAATAAGTCCTCAAGTTTAAAAACCAAAACTTATGGCCTTATTCTAGGCTATACTCAACTTCTTATCGCTACTGGTTGCAGTATTTGAGAAGAGGTTAATGATGGATCAAGACGTATTGATTTTGGCATTTGAAAGTAGTTGCGACGAAACGAGTGTTGCAGTTATTAAAAATGGCCGGGAAATTTTATCAAATGTGATTGCGACACAGATTAAAAGTCATCAGCGTTTTGGCGGCGTGGTTCCCGAGGTTGCTAGTCGCCATCATGTTGAACAAATTATTCATTGTACAAAGTTGGCTTTAGCACAAGCTAAAGTAGATTATAAGGATTTGTCGGCGGTAGCTGTGACCTATGGTCCAGGATTAGTGGGCTCTTTATTAGTGGGCTTGATGGCGGCTAAAACGATTAGCTGGGCACATAATTTACCATTAATTGGTGTTAATCATTTGGCAGGACATATCTATGCAGCCAATTTAGTGAGTGAAATTAAGTATCCAGCGTTGGCTTTAGTGGTTTCTGGCGGGCACACAGAATTAGTTTATTTAACTGCACCAGGCGATTTTCAGATTTTGGGCGACACTCGTGATGATGCCGTTGGTGAGGCTTATGATAAGGTTGGTCGAATGTTGGGGGTTAATTATCCAGCTGGTAAAACCATTGATCAATGGGCTCACGAAGGCAAGCTTACTTATCAATTTCCGCGGGCAATGCTGAGTGAAGATAATCTAGACTTTAGTTTTAGTGGTATTAAGAGTGCCGTGATTAATACGATTCATCATGCCGATCAAATCGGTGAACAGATTAATAAAAAAGATATTGCTGCTAGTTTTCAAGCAGATGTCTTGGATATTTTGGTTACTAAAACTCAGCGCGCGTTACAAAAATATCCGACGCAGCAATTAATTGTTGCTGGCGGGGTAGCAGCTAATTCCGGTTTGCGCGAACGTTTGCAGACTGAAATTGATCCCAAAATTGAGTTAATTTTTCCACCATTGCGCTTATGTGGCGATAATGCGGCAATGATTGGTGCCTTTGCGGATGTTAAATATCGAAAGCAAGATTTTAGTCCTTTAACACTGAATGCTGATCCAGGATTAGATTTTAGTTACGTTGGCGAATAATTAATTGCTTAAATTTTATTTAAAATGATTGTTTTTTAACAGTTAACAGCTATGATGACATAACTGTTAGCTGTTATTTTAGTTGGAGCAAACTTTGTGGGAAAATCAGTGATTGCTAAAATTTATTTTTAATGATAAACTAATTTAAATTTAATTATTAAGAAGAGATGATTAGAAATGACTGATCGTAATCAACAAATTTTGCAAGCAGAAAGTCAGGCCTTAGCCACAGCTTCACGAATTCAATATTTTAATTTAGTAATTAAAAAAGGAGAAGGGGCTATTTTAACAGATGAAAATGGCCACCAGTATATTGATCTATTAGCTAGTGCTTCGGCTACAAATACGGGGCATGCGCACCCGCACGTTGTGCAAGCTATTTGTGAACAAGCCCAAAATCTTATTGAATATACGCCAGCTTATTTTGCCAATCCCACTACCGCTCGACTAGCCCAACGCTTGGTTAAATTAGCGCCGATGAGTGGACCAGTAGAAGTTGCTTGGGGTAACTCTGGTTCAGATGCTAACGATGCAATTATTAAGTTTGCGCGCGCGTATACTAAAAGGCCATATATTGTCTGCTTTACGGGTGCTTATCATGGCTCTACTTACGGTTCAATGAGTGTTTCAAGTGTTAGTTTAAACATGGCCCGGAAAATGGGACCATTATTGCCAGATATCATTCGAGTACCTTATCCTGACAGCCACGAAAAGTTAGCTGGCGAAAGTGAAGCAGATTTTGTGCAACGGATGTTTCACGAATTTCAATTACCGTTCAATACTTATTTACCGGCTGAAGAGGTAGCCGCTATTTTGATTGAACCAATTCAAGGTGATGGTGGGATTGTAAAAGCCCCCCAGCAATATTTAGAATTAGTGGCCCAATTTGCGCATGATAATGGAATTTTATTAGCAATTGATGAAGTTAACCAAGGCATGGGAAGAACGGGTAAGTGGTGGTCAATTCAACATTTTGGGATTGAACCCGATTTAATGTCCATGGGCAAGTCGTTGGCTTCAGGCATGCCGTTAAGTGCTGTTTTAGGTCGAAAAGAAATCATGGAATCCTTAGCGGCTCCGGCTAATGTTTATACAACAGCTGGTAATCCAGTGGTGACTGCCGCGGCCAATGCAACAATTGATGTGATTGAACAGGAACATTTGGTGGAACGTTCGCACAATTTAGGTAAAATTGCGGAGCAATTCTTCCAAGAGGAGCAAGCCAAATATGACTTTATTGGAGAAGTACGGATGTATGGTTTAAATGGAGGGATTGATATTATTAATCCCCAAACCAAGCAGCCTGATGTTGAATTGACAACGAAGCTAATTACGCGAATTTTTGATTTAGGAGCGGTTATGATTAGTTTACGGGGAAATATTTTGCGTTTTCAGCCACCGCTAGTAATTACTGAAGAACAATTACAACAGGCTTTTCAGATCATTGACCAAGCTTGTCAAGATGTGGCTGCTGGTAAAGTGGAATTACCTAGTGGTGATCAACATATTGGCTGGTAATCAGCTCCAAATTACGAACAGTTGGTAATTAAGTCTCATTTTTTAGTGCATCCAAAAGTTATTTTTAACAAAAAATCCTAGCGATGATTGTTCTTAAACGAACATCAGCTAGGATTTTTTTAGTCAAGACTGAATATTTTGGCATTAACCTCTTTGCCGTTAATCTAGTAGTGCTTCCCATTGATTTTCGGCTGTTTCTTTTTGGTCAGTCAATGTAGTTAATTGTTCTTGTAAATCTTGTAATTTAGTGTAACTACTCAAATTTTCAGGGAGTAACATTTCCTGGTTAATTTGGTCAATTTGTTGATCCAATTGATCAATTTGAGTTTCCAAGGCTGCTAATTCTCGGTCTTTTTTACGTTGGGCGCGTTGCTGGGCCTTGGATTGTTGATAATCCTGTTGACCTTGACTGGTTGTTGAATGTTCCGCATTCTGGGCGCCAGTTTGCTGTTCTTGAAGGGCTAAATTCTCTTCTTTTTTAGCTAAATAATAATCGTAATTACCTAGATAGATGGTACTTTCTGCTGGTTGCAATTCGAGTAATTTGGTCGAAATTTCATTTAATAGGTAGCGATCGTGAGAAACAAATAAGACTGTGCCAGCGAAATTTTTTAAGGCTTTTTCAAGGATCTCTTTACTTTGGATGTCTAAATGGTTAGTTGGTTCATCCATAATTAATAAATTATTGTGCTCCAAGGCCAATTTACATAAAGTTAACCGTGCTTTTTCACCACCAGATAGATCTTGAACGGTACTAAAGACACTGTCTGCCTGAAATAAAAATGATCCTAAAACTGTTCGAATATCTTTTTCATCCATAGTCGGATTAGCATCCCAAATCTCATGCAAGACATCTTTCGTAGAATCTAATTGGTTTAAAGTCTGATCATAATAGCCAACTTGGACGTTAGTGCCCCATTCGATACTACCTGCAAGCGGTGATAATTGCTTAATTAACGTTTTAATTAAGGTTGATTTGCCGACACCGTTAGGACCAATAATTCCCAAGCGCTCGCCTTTTTTGAGCTTAAAGGTAATTGCCTGATTTAATTGTTTATCCGGATATCCGGTTTGTAAATCTTTGACCTGTAAGACGTCATTGCCGCTATCTTTATGCACGGTAAATTGAAAATGGACATTGTTTGGTGTTCCTTGTGGGCGAGGTAGCCGCTCTAATTTTTCTAATTGCTTGCGGCGACTTTGGGCACGTTTGGTGGTGGAAGCCCGAACGATGTTCTTTTGAATAAAGTCTTCCGTTTTTTTAATTTCTTCTTGTTGTTTGTTATACGCTTTCCATGCTAAGTCCAAATCGTCAGCTCGTAATTTTAAATAACGTGAATAATTACCCGTGTAATGTTTCAAAGTACCATTTTCTAGCGCATAAATTTCCTTGACCGTATGGTCTAAAAAATATTGATCATGAGACACGATTAACAGTGCTCCGCGATAACTTTGTAAATATTTTTCGAGCCAATTTAAAGTATCAATGTCCAAATGATTAGTGGGTTCATCTAAAATTAATAAATCATGTTGTTCCAATAACATTTTGGCAAAAGCTAGGCGGGACTGTTCACCACCAGATAAGTGTAAAGCTGGTTCATCAAAGCGCTCAGCACTAAAACCAAAACCGGTTAGGACCGAACGAATTTCAGACCGGAAGCCGTAACCATTTTCGTCTTTAAATTTAACTTGTAACTGGTCGTATTGTTGTAATAATTTTTGATAAGCAGGAGTAGCTCCTTGGCTACTCTGTTGTGCAATTTGCTGTTCCAAAGAACGTAATTGACGTTCATCTTGCTGCACTTTTTCAAATATCCGTTCCATTTCTTCATAAATAGTATTCCCGGATTGAAAGGTGGGATTCTGTGCTAAGTAACCGATACTTAAATTATTTTGATAAATCATATGTCCGGCGTCAGCGTCTTGTTCTTGATTGATGATTTTTAATAAAGTTGATTTACCAGCTCCGTTAGGTCCGACTAAACCAATTCGGGCTTGCTCGGCAATTTGAAAATTTAAATGGTTGAATAAAACATCGCTGCCGAAACGACGTTCAATATTTTGTCCTTGTACAATTAACAATTTTAAGCTCCTAAAGTTTAAATTACATTCGAATCTTGGGGCGGATGATGTTATCCGTTGTTAAAATTATGCACCAATTATTGCTTGATATTATAGATTAGTATCACTGTGTGAAAAGTTTGTGGAAACATAATTTTGGCTAATCGAATTCTAGTTAATCTTATTTTAACACGGCGTTAGTCAATAATGTTCGTTGAAACGGTAGCTAATGTTGAAACCAGCTTAAATTGTCATCTTAATTAATATTTGAAGTTATTTTCTTCTGAATCAATCAGCGACAAAGTACACCTAAGGTAAGTGTACTTTTTTGAAGTTAAGTTTTGAAGCCGGTTACATTATGATGAAAATGTAAAAGTTAAGGAGTGATCCGTTTGGCGCCAAAGCATTCACCAAAAACTATTACAAAAAGTATTATTCAATTTATTTTGTCAAAACCAGTTGTCCATTATCAAGATTTAATGGAATACACAGGCCTATCGCGCAAAACGGTAGCTAAATATTTGAAGCAAGTTGAGCAATTTGTCCAACCATACGGCGTTAAATTAGTTCGCAAAAAAGGCTATGGCATTTACTTTACAGGTTCTACCAAAGACTTGTTAAATTTATTTCCACCAATGAATCCTAACAATGATGCCGTGGAACGGCAAATTAATTTAGTCTCGTTCTTGGTTAAAGCCCAGCAACCAGTTTTGTTAGATGACTTGGCCGCCCATTTTTTTGTCAGTCGCAGTACCTTAGAGCGTGATTTGAGTTCTCTGAAACAAAATTATCATTTACAGTTTAGTACTTCTCAACAAGGCATTAGGCTCAATAATTCTGAAGCTGAATTACGCCATTTTCAGACACAAATTATTCAAATGTATTGGGGCGAAGAGATTAAGCAAAATCAAAGTACTGGTCGGCTCACCCGCAATTTTCAAGTCCCTCCAGCTTTGAGCCAGCTAGTTGATAAGAAAATTTTGGATCGAACGCAAAAGGTTTTAAATCAATTTTTACAAAAATTACCCGGTAATATTAGTGAATACCAGTATGAATCTTTATTGATTCATTTAGCGTTAGCGATTCAAAAAATTCAATCTCAAAAAGCACCACCAGCTACCAAAACAGTAGCTTCATTTGCAATATCTACTAATACCCAACGTTTGGTTGCGTTAGTGGAACAAGAATTTCACTGCCAGTTATCAACAGTAGAAATTAATAATTTAAATGTGCATATTGTAGCGATTGAAGAAGGCTATCTGCCTAGTCCAGCGAGTGAAAATTCTAATCAAGAGTTAGTAACTTGGTTACAGCAAGTTTTGGTTAACTATGATGACTTATTAATTCAAAACTTGACTTTGCATTTGCAACCGGCTTTGGTACGCATCAAAAATGGCATCAAAATTGACAATCCGTATCGTCATCAAGTGAAAGTTAATTTTCCCCAAGCCTTTGATCAAGCTCTGACTTTAGCAGATGCTATTTTTCAAAAATATCAAGTTCGCTTTCCCGAGGATGAAGTGGCCTATTTGTGTTTACATTTGGAATCATTTCGCGAGCGGCAGCAAAAAGAATTCCGTGAAGTTAGTGTCGTGATCGTTTGCAGTACCGGTTATGGAACTGCTGAATTAATTCGGCAAAAAATTCAGGATAAGTTACCGAAACTCAATGTAATTGGGACTTTATCGGTGACTGAGCTATTACGAAAACCTGTGAGTGCTGACATTATCTTAACAACGATTCCGCTTAAATTACAGACACAACAAGTAGTCATTCAAGTTAGTCCACTGTTAAATCAGCAAGAACTGCAGTTGTTACGCCAATTAAGCCAAAAGATTTGGCACGATAAATATTTGAAAGCAACTTTTTTGGATTTGGTGGCTAAACCAGCAATCATTGTTGATTCAACAGCACCAAGCCCCCAAATTGCTATTCAAGAAATTACGCAAGCTTTAGTGGCTAATCATTACGTGAAAGATACGATGCAAGAGTCAGCTTGGAAGCGAGAACAATTAGCTTCCACGGCTTTAGGAACTTACGCTATTCCCCATGGGGCTGCCGAACATGTTTTAAAACCGGTCATTGGTATTTTAACTTCTCAAAAAGGAATTTTGTGGGGTAAGGAAACGGTTTATGTAGTTTTCTTTATGGCGTTTAACGATACAGTCAAGGACAGTTTAGATGACATTTATGATTATTTCTACGATTTAACACAAAATGCTAAGCAAATGAAGCAGTTGAGAAATGCACAAGATGTCGAAACGGTCGTTGAATGTTTGCAACATTCAACTGCAATCAAGGAGGGATAAGGATGGATCAGATTTTGACGAAGAACCAAATCTTTTTAAATCAACCGCTACGTTCGCAAACTGAGGTGTTTCATTTTATTGCCCAAAAAGCAGTTAGTTTAGGCGTTGGTGACGATGAACAAGCAATTTATGAATCACTACAGGAGCGTGAACAACAGGCTTCAACAGGATTGCAGGATGGGATTGCGATCCCCCACACGCTTTCTCAGGCGATTAAGCAATCAGCAATTTTGTTTATTCGGACCCAAAGTCCGTTATCAGAGTGGCAAACGATTGATGATCAACCAGTTCAACAAATCATTGTGATGTTAGCTCCTCCAGATGGTGCGCAGGAGCATTTACAATTATTAGCCAATCTGGCCACTTCATTAATTGATGCCCCAAAGCGCCAAGCACTGGTTGCTAGTCAAAGTGTACAAGATGTTTATCAAATTTTAACTAATAATTAAAGCGAAAAGGAAGTAAAATTATGGATTTTGTAGCAATTACCTCTTGCCCCGCAGGTTTAGCCCATACCCCTATGGCTGCTAAAGCATTAGAGAAAGCCGCCCAAGAACTGCAGCTTTCAGCCAAGGTTGAACAACAAGGAGCTATGGGTCTCAAAAATGAAATCACGGAACAAGAAGCTCAAAGTGCGAAGTTCTTGTTAATTGGTTCTGACCAAAAAATTGAAAAAATGGATCGTTTTAAGGGGATTCCCACCGTTCGCGTGGATATCAATATGTGCATTAAAAAACCGAAGGCAGTAATTAACAAAGTGATGAAAGCAGTGGCTCAGAAAAAAGCTTAGTGACGCTTCAGAGGTGAAAATTATGAAAAAGTTATTATCACAGTGGAAAGGCTACTTAATGTCGGGGATTTCTTACATGTTACCCGTAGTTATTGGTGGTTCGCTAGTCGTAGCTGTGCCTAAATTAATTGGTTTATTATTTGGCATTACAAGTTTTGATCATTATAAAACGGGTTTTTGGTTTTACATGGGTCAAATTGAGGCTGTTGGTTGGATTGGTGTCGGCTTAGTTAATCTTGTCTTGGCGGGTTATATTGCTTATGCCATTGGTGATAAGCCAGCTTTAGCCGCCGGTTTTATTGGTGGTTCCTTAGCTTCTAGCTCCAACATGGGGTTTTTAGGAGCATTGGTTGCTGGTTTTGCAGCTGGTTATACTGCTAAATGGTGCCATGACAAAATCCGTGTCAGTGCTAAATATGAATCCATTATGCCATTAGTAGTAGTACCACTTTTATCGACCATGGTCGTGGCGTTATTAATGGGTGTCTTATTGAAGCAACCATTGGCTTGGATTAATAGTTCTTTAGTCGCTTGGATTAAGGCAATGAGTAACAGTGGGGTCAGCGCGATGACTCTAGCAATCATTATGGGAGCGATGATTGGATCTGATTTAGGCGGTCCAATTAATAAAGCGGCTTGGATGGCTGGTAATGTGCTATTGGCAGAAAAAGTTTATACTCCGGCAATGATTGTAAATATTGCGATTGCTGGTATTCCTTTAGGCTATGCGTTTGCTACTTTATTTTATAAAAAACGTTTTTCTAATGAATTGTTGGATGCCGGACGTAGTGATTGGTTCATGGGTTTTATCGGTATTACTGAAGGGGCCATTCCGTTTACGTTAGTTAGTCCGTTAAAATTGATTCCCATTAATATGCTTGCTGGAGCAGTGGGCCCCGCACTTGCGATTTTATTAGGGGCTCAAGCCAAGATTCCACCAGTTGGTGGTATTTATGGTGCAGTAACAGTAACTAACTGGTGGGCATATCTAATTGGACTCTTTGCTTGCGCTTTGATTATTGGAATATTAGCGCCGTTAGCCGTTGATTTTAACCAAAATGATACGCCAGATGTTGATGGTGAAGCAGACGAAGAAGATATTGAGATTGAATTTGAATAAAAATATGGGAGTAAATAATATATGGTAACGGCACATTTTGTTAATCATACTCATTGGGATCGCGAATGGTATTTTACAACTCAAGATGCTCAGGTTCTCAGTGATCAATTATTCGGTGAAGTTTTAACAGAGTTAGAGCAACGTCCAGAGGCTAACTTCACTTTCGATGGGCAATTATCGATTGTGGAGGAATATTTAACCATTCATCCAGAAGATCGACAGAGAATTAAGCAACTGGTTTTGCGTAAGCAATTGTTTATTGGTCCTTGGTATACCCAAACAGATGCATTAATACCAGATAGTGAATCCATTATTCGTAATTTAGTGATTGGCATTATCGGCAGTCGCCAACTCTTTGGGCAGGCCATGATGATTGGCTATTTACCTGATACCTTTGGTTTTAATGCACAATTACCGATGCTATTAAATCAAGTCGGCATTCAAGATTTTATATGTTGGCGGGGTACTAATTTTGCTCGACAAGTCGATTCAGTTTACTTTAAGTGGCAGGGCTTGGGAAATAACCAAGTTTATGCAGCTAACTTTCCCTTAGGTTATTATACGGGGCAAATTGATTTAAATTCGAAGCAGCATTTACAAGAGTTTGTCGAGCAAAGATTAGACCCAGGAATTGACCTAGAAGCTAAACATGGTCATAATGATCCCGTTTTAATTCCTTCGGGGATTGATCAGATGAATATTATCCATAATATTTCCCAGGTAATTCAACAATTAAATCAATATAGTAAACACCAAATAGTGTTGAGCAGTTATCCCCAATTTATGCAACAATTGCGCCACCAAGATTTGCCTCAGTATCAAGGCGAATTACGTTATCCTACCTATTCACGGGTGCATCGGACGATTGGGTCAGTGCGCTCGCAGCTTAAACGTCAAAATTTCAAGTTAGAACAACAAATTTTACGCCGAGTTGAACCGATGCTGGTTATTGCCCAAGCTTGTGGAATCAAAGTGTCCAACGGATTAGTTTTAAAACTTTGGAAAAAGTTATTAAAGTGTCAACCGCATGATACATTAGGCGGTAGTATCACGGATAATGTTGCTGTTGATGTTCAGCAACGTTTCAAAGAAGGTTTCGAAATCGCTGCCGGAATTGAAAATTATATTAAGAAGCGCTTAGCACAACGTTTAAATCTGGATAGTAATCAATTGTTACTATTTAATACTTCACCACGGGTATTTGATGGTTATCAAGAAGTAGAATTTTTAACGACTAATAAAAAAGTGAAATTTGCTGAGCAATATCAGGCTGTTCTAGTTCGTGCAACTTATGTCCCTAAGCGTGAGCACATTATGCAACAAACCGCCAAAGGTTTTGAATTTAAAGATGAACCGGGCTATTATCGATTGACAGTTCGGTTAAAGATGTACTACGAGGGATTAGGCTATCAGGTGGTTTCTTATCAAGTAGCTCCAACGGAGCTAGCAACTTTAGAAGATAGTTCATCTGTGTCCATTAACAATCAAAAGTGGCAAGTTCAATACACAGGAACGGGCTTTACTGCTCAAACGCAAGGTCACGTTTATCCACAGCTGTTAGAAATTTTAGATTCGGGTAATGATGGTGATACGTATGATTATTCGCCTTTACCGCAGGAACAAGAAGTCAGCTTGCCGTTAACTGGACAATGTCAAGTGCAGACTGCTCCTAATTTACAAACTATGACGGTTCAAGGTACTTGGCAGTTACCTAAATCTTTAGCTGAAAGGCAAAAGGACCATCCGCAATTAATTGACGTGAACTTCAAAATTATTTTAAGTTTAGCAACAAGTTCTTCGGTGTTAGATGGTCAATTAATTATTGACAACCAAGCTTTAGATCATCGCTTGAGATTAAAGATTAACACGGGTATCAAAAGTTCACAGGCGTGGGCGCAAATTCAAGGCGGTTTTCGAACCACTACTAATTTGCCTATTGCGGATAATTGGCAAGACGAGTTTGTTGAAAAACCGGTCAATCTTTACAACTTTGATAAAGTTGTGGGCATGTATGAGCCCAAGCAAGGTTTGTTTTTGTTAAGTGGCGGCATGAAAGAATACGAATTATTGAATCAAAGCTTTGCCGTCACTTTACTAGCCACTACGGGTCAATTAGGAAAACCCAATTTATTGTGGCGTCCCGGGCGAGCTTCGGGCGACACTACTAGTGTCGGTCATCAGATGACGCCAACACCACTAGCTGAAGAAATCGGCTTAAATCATTTTGCGTTTGGATTAGTGGCAGTTGCGGACTTAGACGAGAATCAGTTAGCACGGACTGCTGAAAATTGGTTGGCCCCCAATGTTAATTACCAGTTACAAAAACTGAATTTATTTGTCAATCGGTTAGACAATAAAATTTGGGATGTTGAATTTGATAAATCATTACCTCAGTTACCACGCCAAGCGACTTTCTTACGGTTGGATCCGGATGTAACGATTACGGCTCTCTACTGTGCTTATACAATTCAGAATGCGATTGTGGTTAGATTGAGTAATCAAGCGAATAAAACGGTTGCTTTAACGGAATTCTCAGCGGCTGGTTTTCAACGAACCAATGCGTTAGAAGAAGTTCAGTCTTTACAAGCAGACGCGCAACAACTAGCACCGTATGAGATGGCAACTTTTATCAAAATTAATGGTTAATTTTCAAGGTAATAACTTTGTGATTTTATTTACTTGACATTGTGATATTAAAAGGTAGATACTGAAAGTATCAATTATACTTGTTCACAAGGGGATATTAACCATGACAAAATACAAAATACCAAATGCTACTATTAAGCGCTTACCGTTGTATCATCGTTACTTTCAATTTTTAAATGATTCCAATACTAAAAAGATTTCCTCAACAGAATTAGCTAAAGCTGTTCAAGTGGATAGTGCGACGATTCGGCGTGATTTTTCTTACTTTGGTTCTTTAGGTAAGCGGGGTTACGGCTACGAAGTTGAACCAATGCTGGAATTTTTTAAAAAGTTACTTAACCAAAGTCAAACGACGAAAGTAGCGTTGGTCGGAGTAGGTAACTTAGGTAGTGCATTATTAAACTATAACTTTTCACAGACGAACAATATTAAGATTACGGCCGCTTTTGATCAGAATCCGGAATTAATCGGCCAAACTGTCAATGGTGTGCAAGTTTATGATGTCGATTCTTTAGAACAACGTTTAGCAGATGAACAGATTGATGTTGTGATTTTGTCAGTACCAGTCATCAGTGCACAAAAGGTCGCTGATGAACTGGTAGCAGCCAACGTCAAGGGTATTTTGAACTTTACGCCGTTAAGATTGGCAACTCCTAATTCTGTGCGCGTGCACAATGTTGATTTAGCGAATGAATTACAAACATTAATTTATTTCTTAGATAACTATAGTTAAATTAAATGTTTAACTTTTGATTCACCTTTTAGCTTGTAAGGCGAGAATTTTGCGGTAAGTTAGTAGTAATTTTGGTTGATTACGGCTGCTTTTATTAGGAGGTATTAGATGGAACCATTGTTTTTACAACCCGCTTTCCAAAAAAAAATTTGGGGTGGGCGTAAGCTACAAGAACGTTTTGGTTATCGCATACCTGATGGTCAAGTGGGAGAATGTTGGGCCATCTCTGCTCATCCTCATGGTTTATCAACTGTTAAAAATGGACCTTTTGCTGGGCAAGATTTAGCCCAACTATGGCAAAAACAACCAGAGCTGTTTGGTTACCCGCAAGGAAAAGTTTTCCCTTTATTGACTAAGATTTTAGATGCGGAAGCTAGTTTATCAGTTCAGGTGCATCCAGATAATGCTTATGCCCAAGCACATGAAGGTGAGCTAGGCAAAACGGAGTGTTGGTATATTATTGATGCCCAGCCTGGTGCCTATTTGATTTATGGACATAATGCGCAAACTAAGGCAGAATTACAAGCACTGATTGACTCGGGGGACTGGGAACATTTGCTCAAAAAAATGCCAGTCAAAACAGGAGATTTTGTTTTTGTGCCTAGTGGGTGTGTTCATGCGTTAAATCAAGGAATTATTGCCTTAGAAACACAACAAAGTAGTGATACTACTTATCGTTTGTATGATTATGATCGTATTGAACAAGCTACCGGTCAAAAACGCCAACTGCATTTAAAACAGGCTCTAGATACGATTACTGTTCCTTTCCAAACACCAAAACTTAATCAAGCGGTCCAGCAATTTGGTGCTAGTTCCATCACCACTTATGTGAAACCACCTGTTTCGCCATACTTTGCAGTGTGGGGCTTACAAGTGCAAAATGATGCTTTAAGTTTGCAACATCAGTTGGGTGCTTACACCTTATGTTCCGTGATTTCCGGAACGGGACAGCTAGTGATTGCTGGGAAAACCTACGAGTTACAGTTAGGTGATCACTTTATTATTCCGGCGCCAATTACTGCTTGGCAATTTCAAGGGGAAAATCTCCAAATAATTGCTTCCGAAGCAATTGACAAGGTCGATTAATATTCAAAAAAGAGTCGGGACAAAAAGTTTTGAGAAGTTAAACACAGATTTTTGACTTTTGAAGTCACTATCAGCGGAGAAGGTTTGTTTGATTTACGAAATTTTTTTGTTCCGACTTTTTAATACTTAATATGAGGTTGTGACAAAAGCAATTTAGCTGCTAGTTACAACCTCATTTTTAAATATTTAATTTAATATTTTTTGTAATACCGCATTTTAACTGCTTTTGACTTATCGGCAAATTATGCTAGTAATATACCTATCTAAATTAGATTGTGCTAAAATTTAAAACTGTATTAATTTAAGTCGAAAGAGGATTTATTGTGCATAATCTAACTGTCAAACGCTTTATGTATTTTTTACTGCAAGTACTTTTAGTGTGTTTAATTGCTTACGGATTTTATTTTGAATTTCAACTAGCTTTAACCGGTAGTTTGACACACGGCTATCATGAAATGTTCTGGGAAATTAAGAATAATCCTGTCGTCACGCGAATCAACTGGTTTTTCCTAGTAGTCATTATAACAATGCTAATTGCGCTGTTAGGTGATTATTGGTGGGGAATATCCCTGAGCGTCATTATTTTCAGTATTATTTTATATGTGGACTTTAATAAAATTATTTCACGTTCTGAACCATTGTTACCTAATGATTTAAACATGGCTGGTCAAGCTGGTGGTTTAATTAAAATGGTCAGTTGGCAATCATTATTACTTTTAGCCATTGGCATTGTATTACTACTTGTAGCGGCCTACCTGTTACACAAAGTTACCAAAGGCTTGTGGTTAAAAAATCATCGGGTGCTGTGGCCGTTGAGAATTGGCTTTTTGGTGTTAGCAATAATAGCTTTAAGCTTGTTCTCACAAGCAGGAAATACGCGCTCTTTTGCTTCTAAACAATTGGCGAAGCATAATATTACTAATGTTGATCGTTCACAATTGGCCAATTATCGTAATCGGGGTACTTTAATTGGTTTTGTCTTTAATGCCCATTCTACGCCAATGATTAAGCCTGCTAATTATAGCGCGGCGACTATGAAGCAAATTACTAAACGTTATCAAAAAGGTTTGGTTAAAGCCAATCAAGGGAAAAAAGTTGGGAAAGTTAACATTATTTATATTTTAAATGAATCTTTAACCAATCCTTTACGGACACAGAAATGGTATCCCCTTGTTGGCAATAAAAATCCGATGCCTTATATTTCTAAGATGATTACGAATCCAACGGTCCAACAAGCTGGCGGTTATATGGTGTCTCCTGGTTTTGGTGGGGGGACGGCTAATATTGAATTTGAAGCCAACACGGGTTTCTCCAATTACTTTTTAAACAATACGCCCTATCAGGATATTTTACCGAATAAAAAATATTTTCCGAGTGTCATGCATTATTTAAATGATGCTGGCTATAATTCACAGGCCTACCATCCTTATGCCGGTACTATGTATCGTAGAAATCAAGCTTATCCAGCGATCGGTATCCATAAATTCCAAGATCAGTCGAAATTACAGCATTTAAAGAAGTCACCACATGGTTTGTATGATACAGATGCATCCGCTTATCCGAACTTTTATGCACAACAAAAAAAGTCTAGTCGCCAATTTAGTTTGATGTTGACGATGCAAAACCATATGCCTTATCAAGCAGAAATAGGTCCCAAAAGTTCTTATCAACTCCAGAATAAAGTAGCCGGAGATGCTGATAAGACTAAAAAATTAGAAGCTTATCTTCAAGAAGTTCACGATTCGGATCAAGCGTTTAAGCAATTAGTGCAACATTATCAACATGCTAAGCAAAAAACGTTAATTGTCATGTATGGCGATCATTATCCTGGTGATGGTATTTATGATGATCTCTTCAATCAGAATACCTTGTATTCTCATGCAACGCCGTTTGTGATGGCGGCTAATTTTCCTTTACAGACGCATCATTATAATTACTTCTCGCCCAACTATATGTCCTTACAGTTATTGCAACAACTTAACTATCCGCAAACCCCGTTTTATCAATTATTGGAACAATTACAACAGCAAGTTCCAGTTTTGACCAAACCACTACAAATTTCTGGTACGGGCCAACAGAATCGAACCAAAGTAAGCAACGATACGTATGCGTTAACTGCTAAAAATGTTCACGGCCCTAAAAATGCTAAGTGGGATCAATCACGAGTTTATAAAGATTATCGGTTATTAGAATATGATATGACTTATGGTAAAGCTTACGCTAAAAAGGATGGTATGTTTCAAATTCCTCGCTAGTCATAGCTGAATCGGGTCAACAATTTGAAAACTATTTTGCAAAATTAATTATCTAATAATTGCATACGTGGCTTGAAAGCTATTTATGCTCCAAATTTGATAAATCAAGTGAGTCGTCCATTACGGGCGACTTTTTGATTAAAAAAAGTAAAGGAAGATTACTAGATTTTGAGCCAATTAATGTGCTTTCAAAGCGATCTGTGCTACTGTAAAAAAGTAAGTTTTCCGAATATTTTTAAACGGAAATACTTGCATCTGGAAAGGAACATGTTATTATAGAACTTGTATTAGCACTATATAAAGATGAGTGCTAAGAGTGCTAAAAATGTTTTTATTTGGAGGGATTACTTTGTTAAAGCCATTAGGTGATCGTATTCTGGTACAAGTTGATGAAGAAAAGGAACAAACAGTTGGTGGAATTGTTCTAGCCAATAATGCTAAAGAAAAGCCACAAGTTGGTGAAGTTATTGCTGTTGGCGCCGGTGAACGGACACCAGAAGGTAAAACAATTGAATTAAGCATTCAAAAAGGCGATAAAGTCTTATTTGATAAATATGCTGGTTCAGAAGTTAAGTATGACGGCCAAAAATATCTCGTAATGCATGAAAAAGATGTCATGGCAATTGTTGACTAATTTTTGTAATTAATTAGAAATTAAGAACATAAAGTATTAAATAATAATTGAGGTGGCTGAAAAATGACAAAAGAAATTAAATTTTCAGAAGACGCACGGGCTAAGATGCTTGAAGGCGTTAATAAATTAGCAGATACAGTAAAAACAACAATTGGACCTAAAGGTCGTAACGTTGTTTTGGAACAATCCTATGGTTCTCCAAATATTACCAACGATGGTGTAACTATCGCCAAAGATATTGAATTAGAAGATCATTTTGAAAATATGGGTGCTAAATTAGTTTCTGAAGTTGCTTCAAAGACTAATGATATTGCCGGTGACGGTACAACCACTGCGACAGTTTTAGCTCAAGCAATTATTCAAGAAGGCATGAAGAACGTAACTGCTGGTGCGAACCCTGTTGGTATTCGGACGGGAATTGAGAAGGCTACTGCTACTGCTGTTGATGAATTGCGGAAGATTTCTCACGAAGTTAGTGGCCGTGATCAAATTGCTCAAGTTGCCGCAGTTTCTTCTTCCAATCAACAAGTTGGTGAATTAATTGCCGATGCGATGGAAAAAGTTGGCCATGATGGTGTAATTACCATTGAAGAATCAAAGGGTATTGAAACAACTTCTGATGTTGTTGAAGGTATGCAATTTGATCGTGGTTACTTATCACAATACATGGTAACTGATAACGATAAAATGGAAGCCGATTTAGATAATCCATACATTTTAATTACTGACAAGAAGATTTCCAACATTCAAGATATTTTGCCATTATTACAATCAATCGTGCAACAAGGCAAAGCTTTATTGATTATTGCTGATGATGTTGATGGTGAAGCTTTACCAACATTGGTTTTGAACAAGGTTCGGGGCACGTTCAATGTTGTAGCTGTTAAAGCACCTGGTTTTGGCGATCGTCGTAAGGAACAGTTAGAAGATATTGCGATCTTGACTGGTGGTACTGTCATTACAGCTGATTTAGGCTTAGAATTAAAAGACACAACCATTGATCAATTAGGTCAAGCAGGTCGTGTAACTGTTACTAAAGACAACACAACAATTGTCCAAGGTTCTGGTTCTAAAGATGCGATTGATGAACGGGTTGATTTAATTAAGAAGCAAGTTAGCGAAACAACTTCTGACTTTGACCGTGAAAAGTTACAAGAACGTTTAGCTAAATTAGCTGGTGGCGTTGGTGTGATTAAAGTTGGTGCCGCTACTGAAACCGAATTAAAAGAACGCAAATATCGGATTGAAGATGCTTTGAATGCTACGCGGGCCGCTGTTGAAGAAGGCTACGTTGCTGGTGGTGGTACAGCTTTGATGAATGTCATTCCAGCTGTTGCTAAATTAGCTGAAAGCGAAACTGGCGATGTGCAAACTGGTATTAACATTGTTAAGCGGGCTTTAGAAGCACCAGTTCGGCAAATTGCAGAAAATGCCGGCAAAGAAGGCTCTGTCATTGTTGAACATTTGAAGGCACAAGATAATGAAGTTGGTTATAATGCCGCAACTGACAAGTGGGAAAATATGGTTGAGGCCGGAATTATTGACCCAACTAAAGTAACTCGCTCTGCTTTACAAAATGCAGCCAGCGTTTCGGCTTTGATTTTAACAACAGAGGCTGTTGTTGCTGATAAGCCTGAACCTGCTGCTCCTGCAGCACCAGCTGACCCTAATGCTGGTATGGGCGGTATGATGTAATTAATATTGATTGTTAATCAAAAAGACATTTCTTCGGAAATGTCTTTTTTTAATCGCACGGATTTTTGCGTCAATTACTAATTCTAAAACACTTCGGCATTAATGAGATTAATTAGCAGAAGTTTTAGTGGTATCATTAAGTCTTAAGTAGCTAAATAATAGATAAGGAAAGTATTTATGCGAATTATTTTTGTGGGTGATGTCATGGGAGATTTGGGACTGCAAGCTTTGCAAACATATCTTCCACAAATCAAGGCACATTTTCGCCCCCAAGTGACGATTGTTAACGGTGAAAATGCTGCTAAAGGACGAGGCATTAAGGAACAACAATTTAAAAAGATTTTAAAAGCGGGAGCAGATGTGATTACGCTGGGAAATCATGCTTTTGATCAGTCAGAAGTGAATGATTTACTGGAACAGAATGATAATTTGGTGCGACCTGCTAATTACCCCGGGGTAGTTCCGGGAGCAGGAATGACAATTAAACAAGTCAATCAGGAGCAATTAGCAGTAATTAATTTACAGGGGCGCGCTTTAATGAATGCAATTGACGACCCTTTTCAAATAGCTGATCAATTATTGGCGCAAATTCCGGATCAAGCGCAAATTTTTATTGACTTTCATGCAGAAACAACTAGTGAAAAAGCGGCATTGGCTTACTATTTAGATGGTCGAGTGGCGGCAGTTGTCGGGACACATACACATGTGCAAACCAATGATGCCCGAGTTCTGCCGAAAGGGACAGCATTTTTGACAGATGTGGGCATGACGGGGGATTATGACGGAATTATTGGCGTTCAAGCCCAGAGTAGTATTCGCCGCTTTTTAACACAGAGACCAACTCGTTATGAATTAACGGAACATGGTCGTCCCCAAATTAATTATTGCGTAATTGATCTAGAAACGAAAAATAAAATTCATGCGTATCAAATTAATCCGGATCGTCCGTTTGTTGAATAAAAGTTGTTGTTTTTTGAATTAATCTGATCAATAAGATCCTAGCCTAGAGGAGTTTTGTATGCCACAAACTACTAAAGATACACCAATGATGCAACAATATTTAAAAATTAAAAAGGATTATCCAGATGCTTTTTTGTTTTATCGGATTGGTGATTTCTATGAAATGTTTTACGATGATGCAATCAAAGGGGCACAAATACTAGAATTAACCTTGACAGCCCGTAATAAAAATGCCGCTGATCCGATTCCCATGTGTGGGGTGCCCCACCATGCCGTGCAAAGTTATATTGATGTTTTGGTAGATAAAGGGTATAAAGTTGCTATTTGTGAGCAATTAGAAGATCCCAAAGAAGCTAAGGGGATGGTCAAGCGCGGGATTATCAAATTAGTCACGCCAGGAACTAGTTTGGAAGATAAGCCGAATCAAAGCCGAGAGAATAATTATTTGGCGGCCGTAATTTTTCAAGATCAAGAATATGGTTTTGCCTATACGGACTTGTCCACCGGTGAAGTGCGGGTAACTGCGTTTCATAATTGGCAGCAAGTTCAAAATGAATTATTAAATTTACGCTCTAAGGAAGTTGTGATTGCGGCCACTCTAGATCAAGACCAACAGGACCAACTAAAAAAGATGGGAATTTTGGTATCCAGTGAGCAACCCCAGCAAGCTTACGCCGAAGTAGCTTTTGTGACGCAAAAAGTCCAGTCTGAGCTCCAACGTCAGGCGATTACTTATTTAATTTCTTATTTAATTGAAACTCAAAAACGTTCTTTGGCGCACTTGCAGATCGCCCAAGTTTACCAAACTAGTAAATATTTACAAATGGATCACAATGTTCAAAGTAACTTAGAATTATTTCGTTCCCTAAGGACCGGAGAAAAGTCAGGGACATTAGCTTGGCTATTAGACAAAACTAAGACTGCGATGGGTAGCCGTTTGTTAAAGCAATGGCTGCAACGCCCATTACTAGATGCAGCTCTTCTTCAAAAGCGTCAAGATTTAGTTCAAATTTTATTGGATAATTTTTTTCAACGGGGCAATTTACAAGATTATTTAACGAAGGTTTATGATCTGGAACGTTTAGCCGGGCGAATTGCGTTTGGCAATGTTAATGGGCGCGATTTGATTCAATTGGCAACTTCTTTACAGCAAGTTCCTTTAATTAAGGAAACTTTGTTAGATTTACATGATCCGTTACTAGATGATTTGTTAACCAAAATGCCAGAATGTCAGGAAGTTGTGCAATTGATTCAACAAGCGATTGTTGACGATCCGCCAATTTCTGTGACGGAAGGTAACTTAATTCGGGATCATTACGATCAACAACTCGATCAATACCGTAGTGCGATGACGAATGGGAAGGCTTGGATTGCTCAACTACAAGCAGATGAACAACAAGCTACAGGCATTAAGAACTTAAAAATTGGTTTTAACCGAGTGTTTGGTTACTATATTGAAGTAACTAATGCGAATAAAGCCCAAGTGCCCACGGATCGTTATGAACGTAAGCAAACATTAACTAATTCAGAACGCTATATTACGCCGGAATTAAAAGACAAAGAACGTTTGATTTTGGAAGCAGAAGAAAAATCAACGTTACTAGAACACCAATTATTCAAACAAGTTCGGCAACAAATTAAAGACCAAATTGAGCAAATTCAAGCGTTAGCTCAAATTTTGGCCCGGTTGGATGTTTTACAAAGTTTTGCGGTAATTAGTGAGGATCAGCATTATGTTCGCCCACAATTTACGCACAATCATGAAATTAAAATTGTTAATGGTCGTCATCCGGTGGTTGAAAAAGTATTAGGTAGTGATAGTTATATTCCTAACGATGTGAAGATGAACGATCAAACTGATATTCTATTAATTACAGGTCCTAATATGTCTGGTAAAAGCACATATATGCGGCAAACGGCGTTAATTGTCATTATGGCGCAGATTGGATGTTTTGTTCCCGCCGATGCGGCTACGCTGCCGATTTTTGATCAGATTTTTACGCGGATTGGTGCCGCTGATGATTTAATTGCGGGCAATTCCACCTTTATGGTCGAAATGATGGAAGCCAATGATGCTTTACAGCACGCGACGAGTAATTCTTTGATTATTTTTGATGAAATTGGGCGGGGAACGGCGACTTATGATGGCATGGCTTTGGCACAGGCAATTATTGAGTATTTAGATCAAACAGTTCATGCCAAAACGCTGTTTTCCACACACTATCATGAATTAACCCAATTAGCTCAAGATTTAACCACAGTAACGAATGTACACGTGGATGCAACTCAAGAAAATGGGCAATTAGTCTTTTTGCATAAGGTTTTAGCAGGTCCCGCTGATAAGTCGTACGGAATTCATGTTGCAAAATTGGCAGGTTTGCCGACTGATCTATTACAGCGGGCACAAGAGATTTTAGATAATCTGGAACACAAACCGACTAATTTACAAAAACCACCAGTTTCCCAAGCAGTCCAACCCGTCGTTAATCAGGTACAAGAAGCCCCAGTGGAGCAACAATTATCTTTATTTTCAGAAAGTGATGCTACTCATCAAGAATTATTACAAGAATTGCAACAAGCTAATGTGTTGAATATGACGCCATTAGAGGCGTTAAATTTCTTGTATCAATTACAAGCCAAATTACATTAATTTTCTGCATCAAAGTTGTTCAAAAATTAAGTAGTAGCAATACTAACTGCTGAGAATTTTTGCAAGCCAATTGTGTTAGTAAACATTAGCTGTAAATTAGATTAGAGTAGGGATATTCAATGGCAGAAATTCATGAATTACCAAGTACTTTAAGTAATCAAATTGCCGCAGGCGAAGTGGTAGAACGGCCAGCATCCGTGGTCAAAGAATTAGTAGAAAATGCAATTGACGCACACGCAACACAAATTGAAATTCAAGTGCAAGATGCGGGTATTTCGCAAATTAAGGTTGTTGATAACGGTGATGGTATTGCTAGAGATCAAGTTCAGCTAGCGTTTCAACCGCATGCCACTAGTAAAATCAGTTCAACCCAGGACTTATTTAATGTACAGACTTTAGGGTTTCGGGGTGAGGCTTTGGCTAGTATTGCTGCAGTTGCCAAAGTCGTGCTTACTACTAGTACCGATGGAGCCAGTGGCACGCTGTTGCAAGTAGCGGGTGGACAATTCCAAACGCCACAGGTGACCGCGGCTAAAAAGGGGACCACAGTGGTGGTGACCGATTTATTTTACAATACACCCGTGCGGTTAAAATATATCAAAACTTTAAATACTGAGTTAAAAAAAGTAGTTGAGGTTGTGAATCATCTAGCCTTAGGTCACCCCCAGATTGCATTGAGATTAAATAATGAAAAGAAAACCTTAGTGCGAACTTCGGGTAACGGCGATCTCAAACAAACTATTGCGGGAATCTATGGCCGCAAAGTAGCAGCTGACTTAATTTCTTGTCAAGGTATTGATGCTGATTTTCAAGTTCAAGGTTATTTATCTTTGCCAGAACAAACGAGAGCTAACCGCAATTATATCGCACTGTTAATTAATCAACGCTACATTCATAATTATCAATTAAGTAAAGCTTTTTTGGCGGGGTATGGTTCAAAGTTAATGGTTGGGCGCTATCCTATAGGTGTTCTAGAAATTACGACTGATCCGTTATTAGTTGATGTTAATGTTCATCCAACCAAGCGTGAAGTTCGCTTGAGTAAAGAACAACAATTAGCTAATTTAATTGAACAAAGCGTTGCACAAGCGTTGGGTCAATTAAATTTAATTCCGGATGCTTTAAAAACAACTCCCTCCAAACCAAGACCGTCTTTTGTGCAAACTGATGAGTCATTTAATGCGGCAACATCTTTTTTACGTGAACCATCTGTTACCAAGACCACGCCAACGACTAATTGGATTCAACCAGGAGCAGTGCATTTACAAGAAATCTTTCAAGATCCCCAGCATCTACAACAATGGGATCAAAAAATGCAGGAAATTGCTCAACAAGATGCCACTCTGACGCAATTACCACCAAAAGCGTCGGATGCTACACCCAAAGTCAAGTCAGTGGCACAACAGTCGTTATCCCAACCAGCTTTTCCCCAATTACAATTCCTGACACAAATTCATGAAACTTATTTAGTAGCTCAAAGTGGCGATGGTTTTTATCTGGTTGACCAACATGCTGCTCAAGAACGGGTGAAGTATGAGCAATTTAGTCAAGAAATTGGTCAAGTTAGTAGCGATCAACAAAAATTATTGGTACCGTTAATTTTGGATTACGCGAATTCAGAGGCGATTACTTTAAGTGCACACTTAGATTTATTACGTCAGGTGGGGGTGGAGATTGCTCCGTTTGGACAAAATAGTTTTGTGGTAACTAGCCATCCTACTTGGATTGGCGTTGAGCAAGAAGAAAAGACGATTCGAGAAATGATTGATTATATTTTGCAAGACGGTAAAATTAATATAGCCCGTTTTCGAGAACAAACAGCGATTACTATGAGCTGTAAATTATCTATTAAGGCTAATCATCATTTGGACCGGCCTCAGGCCCAGGCAATTTTGGATCAATTAGCACAAGCCCAAAATCCGTATAATTGTCCGCATGGGCGGCCGACATTAATTCATTTTAGTGATGCGGAAATCCAAAAGATGTTTAAGAGAATTCAAGATCCCCATCAATCTAGACGGTTTAAGTGAGGTTTTATTGTGTTTGAATATTTTCAGGGAATTATTACGGCGATTTATCCCACTTATGTGGTATTAGAGGTCCAACACATTGGTTATCATATCTTGGTGGCGAACCCTTATCGTTACCAGACAGACGAACCACTCAAGCTTTATATTGAACAAATTATTCGTGATAATGATCAATCCCTCTATGGTTTTTATGACTTAGCAGAAAAACAATTATTTTTACAATTAACTTCGGTTTCTGGAATTGGTCCCAAAAGTGCGTTAGCTATTTTGGCTGATGATGATCATTCGGGATTGATTGAAGCAATTGGGAGCGACGATGTGCAATTTCTGACGAAGTTTCCTGGTGTTGGTAAAAAAACGGCGCAACAAATTGTTTTGGATTTAAAAGATAAATTACCCAAAACAACTCTGGCAACCAATCCCTCTAACTTATTTAGTCATGTATCAACAGCAACTGCTAATAAAGACTTTGCTGATGGCTTGGCGGCGTTAGCCGCTTTAGGTTATTCTCAAAAAGAATTACAAAAAATTGAAACGGCTTTAAGTCAAGTGACGGCCCAGAACGCGGGTGATTACGTCCGGGCAGGTTTAAAATTATTACATTAAGAACTGAGGTGATTAGATGTCTGACAAGGATCATTTAACTGATGATCAAATTCTCGATGATCAAGAAGCTGCGGTTGAACAATCTTTACGGCCTCAAACTTTGGACCAGTACTTGGGACAAGAAAAAGTCAAACATGAATTGCATGTCTATATTCAAGCAGCTCTAAAGCGTCAGGAAGCACTGGATCATGTCTTGTTGTACGGACCGCCTGGATTAGGTAAGACAACGCTAGCTTTGGTGATTGCCCATGAGTTACAAGTCAATCTGCGAACGACGACGGGGCCATCAATTGAAAAACCGGGTGATTTGGTTGCTATTTTGAGTGAATTACAAGCTGGTGATGTGTTATTTATTGATGAAATTCATCGTCTACCAAAAAATATTGAAGAAATTTTGTATTCGGCGATGGAGGACTTTTATATTGATATCGTCGTCGGTCAAGGCTCCGATGCCCACGCAATTCACTACCCATTACCGCCGTTTACCTTGATTGGTGCGACGACTCGGGCAGGCCAATTATCTTCACCTTTGCGGAGTCGCTTTGGGATTGTCGAACACATGGCTTTTTATGATGAAGCCGAATTGACGCAAATTGTCCAACGCTCCGCCCAGGTTTTAAATGTGTCTGTAACCAGCGCCGGTGCGCATGAACTAGCACGGCGTTCACGCGGCACACCGCGCGTAGCTAATCGTTTATTAAAGCGTGTCCGCGATTTTATGCAGGTTTCTGGTCAAGCAGAAATTGATCAAACTTTGGCAGCTTCGGCCTTAGACCAATTACAAGTTGATGATCAAGGGCTTGATCAGACAGATCGCAAATTATTGATGATGATGATCAATCTGTATCAGGGTGGGCCGTTAGGAATTAAAACGATGGCTGTCAATTTAGGCGAAGAACAAGAAACAATTGAAACCGTGAACGAACCATATTTGTTACAGCAAGGTTTCTTAAAGCGGACCCCCCGTGGTCGGGTGGTGACCCCCAAAGCCTATGAACATTTAGGGATTCCATTAACTAAAGGAGAGAATTAAATTGTTAACGTTAGAAGATTTTGATTATCATTTACCTCAGGAATTAATTGCACAAACTCCGATTAAAAACCGCGACCAATCACGCATGTTAGTGTTAGATCATCAAACTGGTGAATATCAAGATCGACACTTCTTTGATATTCTAGATTATTTAAATCCTGGTGATGCTTTAGTAATGAATAATACTAAGGTTTTACCGGCTCGCTTGTATGGCATTAAGGAAAAGACGCAGGCACACTTAGAAGTTTTATTATTGAATAATATCGAGGGCGATGACTGGGAAGTTTTGATGAAACCAGCACGCAGAGCACCAGTGGGGACCGTCGTCGAATTTGGTAATGGAAAGTTAAAATGTACGGTTACGAAAGAATTGGAACACGGTGGTCGGATGGTGCACTTTGATTATGATGGGATTTTTATGGAAATCTTAGAACAATTAGGTGAAATGCCCTTACCGCCCTATATCAAAGAAAAATTAGCTGATCCTGATCGTTACCAAACGGTCTATGCCAAAGAAGAAGGTTCAGCAGCGGCCCCGACAGCTGGCTTACATTGGACGAAAGACTTATTAGAGAAAGTCCAAGCTAAGGGTGTTAAGTTAGTTTATTTAACCTTACATGTGGGGTTGGGAACTTTTCGGCCAGTTTCTGAAGAAAATATTGATGATCATCAGATGCATAGTGAGTTTTATCGTTTGAGTGAAGCAGCGGCGCAAACTTTAAATGAAGTTAAGGCTAATGGTGGCAAAATTGTTGCAACGGGTACCACTTCTATTCGAACTTTAGAAACAATTGGAACGAAGTTTGACGGAAAAATTAAGGCAGACAGTGGCTGGACTGATATCTTTATTAAGCCCGGTTATCGTTGGCAGGTGGTGGATGAGTTTATTACTAATTTTCATTTGCCTAAGTCCACCTTAGTGATGTTAGTAGCTTCTTTTACCGGACGCGAAAATATCTTAAATGCTTATGAACACGCAGTTAAAGAGCAATATCGGTTCTTCAGTTTTGGTGATGCAATGTTTATTAAATAAATTTGCAGTAAAAATCAGTTGAGACAAACAGAATTTATCGTGAATAGAAACGAACATTTTTATGCACTCAATTGCTAAGTAATTTTTCCCAACTTCATTACCCAAGTTAGGATCACATTGTTGAAGCAATGAGTTGTTATTTGGTGCAGTACGATGTCCAATAATATACAGAAATTTGGAGTTTTATATGGAACAACCAATTAAATATCATTTAATCAAAAAAGAAAAACATACTGGCGCCCGGTTAGGCGAATTAATTACCCCGCATGGAACTTTTGAGACCCCGATTTTTATGCCTGTTGGGACACAAGCCAGTGTCAAAACTATGTCACCAGAGGAATTAAAGGAAATCGGAGCAACGGTCATTTTATCTAATACCTATCACTTATGGTTACGGCCTGGTTCTAAGTTGGTGCGTGAAGCAGGTGGTTTGCACCAGTTTATGAATTGGGATCGTGGCATACTAACCGATTCTGGGGGCTTTCAGGTTTTTTCTTTAGCCAAAAGGCGCGGTATTAGTGAAGAAGGTATTACTTTTAAGAGCCATTTAGATGGGCGTAAGATGTTTTTATCACCAGAAAAGGCCATTCATATTGAAAATGATTTGGGCCCAGATATTATGATGAGCTTGGATGAATGTCCGCCTTTCTTTGAATCACATGATTACTTGCAAAAATCAATTGCACGTACAACGCGGTGGGCAGAACGTGGTTTAAGAGCGCATCGCAATCCTAATCGGCAGGGGATTTTTGGAATTGTGCAGGGCGCAGGCTTTAAAGATTTGCGACAGCAAAGCGCTAAAGATTTAGTTTCATTAGATTTTGCTGGTTACTCTATTGGCGGTTTATCTGTTGGTGAATCGAAAACGCAAATGAATCAAGTTTTAGATTATACGACGCCACTTTTGCCGGAAAATAAGCCACGATACTTGATGGGCGTGGGCACAGCTGATTCGTTGATTGATGGTGTCATTCGCGGAATTGATATGTTTGATTGTGTTTTGCCCACACGGATTGCGCGTAATGGAACTTGCATGACTTCTAATGGGCGTTTGGTCGTCAAAAATGCACAATATGCCCACGATTTTGGCCCATTAGATCCGAATTGTGATTGTTATGCTTGTCGAAATTATTCTCGGGCTTATATCAGGCATTTATTGCAGGTTGATGAAACTTTTGGCATTCACTTAACAAGTTATCATAACTTATATTATTTAGTGCATTTGATGGCGCAAATTCGCCAAGCAATTCGGGATGATAATTTATTAGACTTGAAGCAACAGGTCTTCGAACAGTACGGCTTTAATGAAAAAAACGCAAAGAATTTTTAATGAGTTACTGTGTTTTCAAGGATTGTTTGTTAGAATAGTAGTAAAATCAAACTAGAGGTGGAGCAATTGAACTTATTGGCAGCTAAAGCAAGTGGTAGTGGTAACATGATGTTATTACTCTTTTTCGTCATTTTAATTGTATTTATGTATTTTACGATGTGGCGCCCACAAAAAAAGCAACAAGAACAACGTCAAAAAATGTTGGGTCAACTAAAAGTTGGTGATCCGGTCGTCACCATCGGTGGCCTTTACGGAACGATTGATACGATTAATGATGCGGAAAAAACCATCGTGATCGACTGCGATGGAATTTATTTAACGTTTAATCGTTCAGCGATTAGAAGTGTCAATAAACCAGCCGCAACTAAATCAGCGACAACAGCTAAGGCTGAGACAGAAACTAAAGCACCAGCAAAGTCAGATGAAGCGGCTAGTGACGATGCTGCTCCTGCTAGTCAAGCGGATGACGACACTACTACTGAAACAGCAGATAAATAATTTGAGTTTTGAAGAGGTTGGGACAAAAGTCGCTGAAATTTGAAAACTAACGATAATTGAGTAAGTTTGCCACAAATTTTAGACTTTTGGAGTACAATAATTAATCAATGTTTAGTTAGTTTAGAACATGATAATTATTGCCCCAACCTCTTTTTGTTAGCTGCAATTAGTTAGGTTTGAAGACGGTTTTTAATTGGTTGTAATTATTATGCTGGAGTAATTTTATATAACTACAATCCAAAAACAAAAATTACGATGTGTGAGGTATGAATAATGCAGGAACAAAAAGTTATTTTTATTATTTTTGGTGGCTCAGGTGATTTAGCACACCGTAAATTATATCCTGCGCTTTTCAAATTATATTTAAAAGGTTATTTAAAACAGCATTTTGCAGTAATTGGTACAGCGCGAAGGGCTTGGAGCCACGAATATTTTCGGCAAACGATTTTACAATCAATTGTTGATGAAACTGCCGATCAAGACCAGATTGATCAATTTTTACAACATTTTTATTATCAATCACATGATGTTAATGATGCCGAACACTATGTTGCCTTAAAAAAATTGGCATCTAGTTTAGATCAAAAATATCAAACTGGCGCTAATCAAATTTTTTATATGGCGATTGCGCCCAAGTTTTTTGGAGTGGTGGCACAACATATTAATTCAGAACATTTATTAACAGCGACGGGTTTTAACCGTTTGGTCATCGAGAAGCCATTTGGGCGTGATTTAAAAAGCGCACAGGAATTAAACGATAGTATTGCAGCCACTTTCCAAGAAAAACAGATCTATCGTATTGATCATTATTTGGGAAAAGAAATGGTTCAGGCTTTGCCGATTCTGCGCTTTACGAATCCGATGTTAGAAGCTGTTTGGAATAAGCAGTATATTAATAATGTGCAAATTACCTTGGCTGAGACCTTGGGTGTGGGTGAACGTGCGGGTTATTATGAAACAGCTGGTGCTTTGCGTGATATGATTCAAAATCACGCCTTACAAATTTTGGGGTTATTGGCGATGGATCAGCCGTCGGTCTTTACGTCTGATGCAGTGCACCAACAAAAAGTCAAATTATTCTCGCAATTACAGTTATATTCAGCTCAAGAAGTTGAGCGCTATTTTGTGCGCGGTCAATATGGTACTGATAAGAAAGGTTATCATCGCTCTTATCGAGCAGCGGATGATGTAGCCGATAATTCAGTCGTAGAAACTTTTATTGCTGGAAAAATTTTGATTGATAATGAACGTTGGCAAAATGTACCATTTTATGTTCGCTCTGGTAAGAGATTACGTCAGAAAGCTACGCGGATTGATATTGTTTTTAATGAACAAACTGATAATATTTTTGCTCAAGTTTTACCGCAACAAATCAGACCTTGTCGACCAGTACTGACAATTGTAGTAGAACCAACGCAGGGAATTAAATTGAGTTTGAACTTGACGACACCAGGAGAGGGTTTGCGCAATTCTTTGAAAACTTTAGATTTTCATGAATTGTTAGATAGCATGGTTAACTCACAGGAAGCCTATGAAAAATTATTAATTGATATTTTGTTGGGCAATCAAACTAATTTTACCAATTGGCAAGAACAGTATTACACTTGGCGCTTTATTGATCGGATTCGCCAATATTTTGATCAAATTCAGCCTGAGTTCCCTAATTACTACAGTAATAGTTTTGGCCCTCAAGCTAGTGACGATTTATTAGCGAAAGATGGCAACGAGTGGATTTGGAATTCGGATAATCTTGAACTCTGATTTTTGGGAATTACCCATTGTTATTAATGATCAACGTCAAATTCTGCATGTTGATATGGATGCTTTTTACGCTTCAGTGGAAGAACGTGAGCATCCAGCTTATCGCCATAAAGCGCTAGTCATTGCTCGCGATCCGCGCTTGCACAATGGTCATGGCGTTATTACTACTGCTAATTACCAGGCGCGGAAGTTTGGGGTACATTCGGCAATGCCAGCGATTAAGGCATTGGAGTTAATCCCTGCCGAGCAATTGCAATTTACGGATCCGAATTTTAAGTTATATCGGCAAGTTTCACAACAAATTCACCAGATTTTTGCGAAGATTACGGCTGTTTGGGAGCCTGTAGCGTTTGATGAAGCTTATTTAGATATTACGCATAATCATTTGCAGATGGAAGATCCAATTGAGGTTGCCGCGTTAATTCAGCATACTATCAAGAATTCATTACAATTAACTTGTTCGGTAGGAATTTCTTATAATAAATTTTTAGCTAAAATGGCATCTGATTATGCTAAACCATTCGGGCGCACGGTAATTAGTAGCAACCAAGCGTTGAATTTTTTGGCGCAGATGCCGATTGCTAAATTACATGGTATTGGTAAAGCCACACAAGCTAAACTAGCACAAGCTGGCTTAACTACCGGTCAACAGTTGCAACAATGTCCAGTGACTTTTTTAACGCGATTGTTGGGGAAAACGGGTTTTCTATTGTATCAGCGAATTCACGGAATTGATGATCGCCAAGTGAGCTCACAGCGCCAGCATAAATCGATTGGTAATGAACGTTCCTTTGATCGACCAATTTTTAATGACCAAGAGATTAATGATGTTTTAAAGGAACAAGCAAAGTCGGTGGCACAAACTTTGCAACAAAAGCAGCTGCACGGGCAAACGATTGTTTTAAAAGTTCGGACGATGGCATTTGTGACTTATACACGGCGCAAGACTTTGACTAATTGGACTAATAATGCACAATTAATCTACCAAACTAGCCAAGAATTGTTAGCCACTTTAATGTTAGAGAATCAACCACTGCGCTTATTAGGAATTACGGTAACCAACTTAGTGCCACAAAATTTTGAGGAAATTGAGCTTTTTTAGGAGAAGATTATGAATACTTTTGGAGAAATTATTACCCAAATTAAACAATATGAGCGAATCATTATCCATCGACATGAAAATCCTGATCCAGATGCTCTAGGGTCACAGTTAGGTTTAGCATCCAGCATTCAAGCAACTTATCCGGATAAAACGGTTTTGTTAGCGGGGGGGTCAGTCGGTGATTTAGACTGGATTAGTACGATGGATCAAGTTAGTGATCTGCAGTATCAACAAGCATTAGTGATTGTCGTTGATACAGCTAATCAACCGCGCATTAGTGATCAGCGTTATAGTGAAGGTGAAAAACTGATTAAAATTGATCACCATCCCAATGTGGATTCATATGGTGATTTACAGTATGTGAATACGAGTGCTTCGAGTTGTTCAGAAATTATCGGTGATTTAATTAATAGTGCTGGTTCTGATTTGGTTTTCACGGACCAAGCAGCCCGCGCTTTATATGCAGGAATAGTCGGTGATACGGGACGCTTCATGTATCAAAGTACAACTTCTCATACTTTAGCTTTAGCTGCGCAATTAATTGGTTATCGTTTTGATGCCGCCGCTTTAAATCGCAATATGGGGCAAATGACGTTAGAACAAGCCAAATTACAAGGTTATGTCTTTGAACATTTAGTGATTGCTCCTAATGGTGCAGCCAAAGTGGTTTTGCCAGCTGAATTGTTAACGAAATTAGGTTTACAGCAGGCAGATGCTCATGTGGTCGTTGGGACACCCGGGCGGTTAAAGAATGTTCAATCTTGGGTCATTGCGGTAGCTAAAGCTGATGGCACTTACCGTATTCATTTGCGTTCTAAGCAAGTAGCCATTAATGATTTGGCAGCACAACATGATGGTGGCGGACATCCACTAGCTAGTGGTGCTAATGCGCAAGATTTGGCAGAGGTGGAACAAATTTATCAGCAACTACAAGCTAAATTAGACGATTAAGATAGAGATTAAGGAAATTTGAGGTTAAAATTATGGCTAATTTTGCAGATTATCATTTTGCAGAATTTTTGAAGACAGCGCTGACTAAAATTAATTTTCAGCAGCCTACTAACGTTCAACAGCAAGTCATTCCAGTGATCCAAAAAGGTCATGATGTGATTGTCCAGGCACAAACGGGTAGTGGCAAAACGCACGCATATTTGTTACCGTTAATTAATCAGTTAACGGCTACTAAACAAGTACAATTATTAATTACTGCTCCCAGTCGGGAATTAGCGTATCAAATTCGCGAAGCAGCACAGCAATTAATTCAAACGAGTACTTTAGATTTGCACATTGGTTTATATGTTGGAGGAACCGATAAATTAAAACAAGTACAACACTTGAAACAGCAGCAACCTCAAATTGTTATTGGTACTCCAGGACGAATTTGGGATTTGATCAAAAATCAGGCGCTCTTGGTTTACCAAACTAAATATTTTGTGATTGATGAAGCTGATATGACTTTGGATTTAGGTTTTTTGCAAGAGGTCGACCATATTGCCAGCAGTTTGCCTGACAAATTACAAACGATGGTGTTTTCAGCAACAATCCCGGATAAGTTACAACCATTTTTGAAAAAATATTTATATGAACCACAAGTGATTAAACTAGCAGTTCCAACAATTATTGCCCCTAATATTACGAATTTGGCAATTTTTACGCGTGGGCGGGATCGGAAGACTGTTTTATATCAAGTTTTAACCTTAGGTCAACCGTATTTAGCGTTAATCTTTGCGAATACGAAAAAAACGGTTGATGAAGTTTTTAATTTTTTGAAAGTTAAAGGGTTAAATGTTGCCCGCATTCATGGCGGATTAACGCCACGGGAACGTAAGCGCACCATGAAGGCGATTGAAAATATGGATTATCAATTTGTCGTAGCGTCTGATCTAGCTGCTCGGGGGATTGATATTCCGGGAGTTTCTCATGTAGTTAATTATGAAATTCCGGACGATGATGACTTTTTTGTTCACCGCGTGGGACGGACTGGGCGCAATCAAATGGCCGGGAGCGCTATTACGTTATATGCGCCGGAAGAGGAAGAAAAGTTACAACATTTAGAAAATTTAGGAATCAAATTTGCAGCTAAAGAAATTAAAAACGGTGAATTAGTTGCGACCCATCAGCATGATCGCCGCCAACAACGCACGGCTTCGCAGCATCAGTTAGATCCAACTTTAGTCGGCTTAGTTAAAAAAGAAAAAAAGAAGAAAAAGCCTGGTTATCGTAAGAAAATTAAACAAGCGGTTGACCAAGACCGACGGCAAAAACGTAAAATAGAACAACGTGCTCAGCGCAACCAACGCAAAAAAATGCGGAAACAACAGCACTAAAATGTTTAGTATGATATGCCTCTCTGAGAATTAGGACAATAATCTTAATTTTTGGAGGCATTTTTTATGAGCAGATTATTGAAAAAGAATTGACTTTCTAGAATTTTAAAATTATTATTAAAATTAATTGGATATGCTGTGTTTAAACTTTCTTGAGAGAGGGTAAGGTTGGTGGAATTACCTGTTGGTTTTAATGCAGTGCTCCCAACGTTTAAATTAAAATAATAAATGAAGTGGCAAACGACAAAATCGTTGCAATCAAGGTGGTACCACGCTTAAGCGCCCTTGTGAAGCAATGATTTTGTTTTTTTATTGAGGAGTGAAATTATGAAACAAATGACTAGTGCGCAAGTGCGCCAAATGTTCTTAGATTTTTTTGCTCAAAAAGGTCATACGATTGAGCCAAGTGCATCATTAGTACCCAAGGATGATCCAACATTATTGTGGATTAATTCTGGTGTAGCAACGATGAAAAAATACTTTGACGGTGAAGTAATTCCGAAAAATCCGCGTTTAGTTTCGGCACAAAAAAGTATTCGTACTAATGATATTGAAAATGTGGGACATACTGCTCGACATCAAACCTTTTTTGAAATGTTAGGTAATTTTTCAGTCGGTGATTATTTTAAAGACCAGGCTGTTGCTTGGGCATGGGAGTTGTTGACTAGTCCCGAGTGGTTTGATTTTGATCCGGAAAAATTATTTGTCACAGTTTATCCTAAGGACCAAGCGGCTTATGATTGTTGGATTAAGCAAGGTGTGCAGCCTGATCATATCTATAAAGTTGAAGATAACTTTTGGGATATTGGGGTGGGTCCTTGCGGTCCAGATTCTGAAATCTTTTATGATCGCGGACAGGAAAATAACGATGTTGCGGAAAACGATCCTGAGAATTATCCCGGGGGCGAAAATGCACGTTACTTGGAAATTTGGAACATCGTGTTCTCCCAGTTAAACCATTTGCCTGACGGTCAATATGTGGATCAACCACATAAAAATATTGATACTGGTATGGGCTTAGAACGGATTGTTTCCGTGATTCAAAATGCACCAACAAATTTTGAAACTGACTTGTTCTTACCAATCATTCGAGCTACAGAAACTTTTACTGCTGATAAACATTACGGCGTTGTTGCTAGCGATGATGTGGCTTTTAAGATTATTGCCGATCATGTTCGGACGGTTAGTTTTGCAATTGGTGATGGCGCTTTGCCTTCGAATGAAGGTCGGGGCTATGTTTTGCGGCGTTTAATTCGACGCGCGGTTTTAAATGGTCATAAATTAGGAATTCAAGGTCCATTTTTAAGTCAATTAGTTCCTGTAGTTGGAAAAATTATGGACAGTTATTATCCAGAAATATTGGCCCAATTAGAATATATTCAAAAGGTGATTGCTAGTGAAGAAAAACGGTTTGCCGAAACCTTGAATGATGGTTTAGCTTTGCTAAATGAAACGATTGCTCAAGTTAAAGCTAACGGCAGCCAACAAATTAGTGGTAGTGCGGCTTTTAAATTGTTTGATACCTATGGTTTTCCGTATGAATTAACGGTTGAGTCAGCACAAGAGCAAGGTTTAAGTGTCGATCGCGCTGGATTTGATGCCAAAATGGAGCAACAAAAGCAACGTGCTCGGCAAGCACGTGGTAAACAACAGTCTATGGGTAATCAAGATCAATTATTAATGGGCTTAAACATTGAGAGCGAATTTGTTGGTTATGACCAAATGAGCATTGATGATGGTGTTTTACAAGCGATTATCGTGGCTGATCAAACAGTTGCTGAGGTCAAAGCTGGTCAAGCACAATTAATTTTTGATCGAACGCCTTTTTACGCTGAAATGGGTGGTCAAGTGGCCGATATTGGGGTGATTCAAGACCAAAACGGAACCACGGTTGCCCAAGTTATCGACGTTCAACATGCACCAAATGGTCAAAATTTACATTTAGTTGATGTCAAAGCACCGTTGGTGCAAGGCCAAACCTATCATTTAGCTATTGATCAAACTTTCCGGAAAAAAGTTCGGCGGAATCATACAGCTACGCATTTATTGGATCAGGCGTTACGGAATGTTTTGGGCGATAAAACCCATCAAGCTGGTTCATTAGTCGAGCCAGATTATCTGCGCTTTGATTTTACTAGTTTAGATCGTTTGACTGACGCGCAGTTGCGCCAAATTGAGCAAATCGTTAATGAACAAATTTGGCAAGAAATTCCTGTAGAAACGATTGAAACAGATTTACAATCGGCGAAGAAATTAGGTGCCATTTCACTATTTGATGACAAGTATGGGGATCAAGTCCGAGTTGTGAAAATTGCTGACTTTTCCATGGAATTTTGTGGTGGTACGCATGTCAAAAACACGGCCGAAATTGGCATGTTTAAGATTATTGCTGAAACAGCTATTGGTTCCGGTGTCAGACGAATTACGGCGGTTACGAGCCAAGAAGCTTACGAGGCCGATCAAGAACAGTTGCATTATTTGCAACAAATGCAGCAAGAATTAAAAGTTCCGCAGATGAAAGTTTTGCCTGAAAAAGTCACACAATTGACCGCCGAATTAAAGAGTACTAAGCAAAAATTACGAGATTTAAAAGCCAAGGTGGCCCAACAAGAAGCCGGTGACTTATTAAATCAAGTTGAACAACTTGGTTCCATGACAGCGATTATTACAGCCGTACCCGATACGGGAATGAATGAATTGCGGCAAATGGCAGATACTTGGAAGCAAAAGTCGCAATCAGATGTCTTGGTATTGGGAACTAAAAACGGAAGTAAAGCTAATTTAATTGTAGCTGCTAGTTCTAAGGCGATTGCCCAAGGATTGACAGCTGGACAATTAATTAAGCAAATTGCTCCGAAAATCAATGGCGGCGGCGGTGGTCGCGATCAATTAGCCCAGGCGGGCGGAAAAGATGCTACTGGATTAGATGCAGCTTTAACTTTGGCCCGTCAATTAATTGCTCAAGCTTAATCAATGGTCAAGGACCTCTTTTTAGACTATGATATAATGATTACTTGAAAATAGATTTGTGATTGAATCAGTTTTTGAGTATGATAAGGATTATAAAAAGAGGTGTAGCTTGTGAGTTCTTTAGATAATACAATGAGCTTTGACTTCAACGAGAGTCGAAGACAGGATGTTCGCGATACTTTGCAAAAGGTTTATAAGGCACTGGAAGATAAGGGGTATAATCCTATCAACCAAATTGTAGGTTATCTGTTGTCGGGTGATCCAGCTTATATTCCCCGTTATAATGATGCGCGTAATTTGATTCTAAAGCATGAGCGGGATGAAATTATTGAAGAATTAGTTCGTTATTATTTAGAAAATGGTGACAATCATTGAGAATTATGGGCTTAGATGTTGGCTCCAAGACCGTTGGTGTCGCGGTGAGTGACCTACTAGGCTGGACTGCTCAAGGTGTCGAAATTATCCGCATTGATGAAGACCAACAAGAGTTTGGTTTGGAGCGCTTGGCACAGTTAGTACAGCAATATCAAGTAGAGCAATTTGTCGTGGGCTTACCTAAAAATATGGATAATTCTGAGGGTGAACGTGTTACTAAATCCCAAGAATATGGTAAAATGATTGCCACAAAGTTTAATTTACCCGTTGATTATATTGATGAACGCTTAACGACAGTGCAAGCTCAACGGATGTTGATCGAAGAGGCTGATGTATCACGGCATAAACGTCATCAAGTAATTGATGAAGTCGCAGCGATGATGATTCTGCAAAATTATTTAGATAAACTGGCCTATCAAAAGGCTAATCCACAGTAGAGAGGTTAACTAATGGACGGCAAACCTGAAAATATTGACCAAGAAATTGTCTTAAGTGACGATCAAGGCAACCAAGAAGTTTATAAAATTTTATTTACATTTGATTCGGATGATTATGGCAAATCATATGTTCTAATGTATCGCGCTGCTCAAGAAGATGACGATGAAATTGAAATTCAAGCTTTTAGCTTTATTCCTGATGAAAATGGGGATGTAACTTCTGGTGACTTGATGCCAATTACTGATGACGATGAGTGGGAAATGGTACAGGAAGTTTTAAATACCTTTTCTAGTGATGAAGATAATTCACAACAATAAATTTTATAATGATCAGGTGTCAGAATGTTAAGTGTATTAATAATTCTAACTTTGGCTTACGGAATTTATGCTGGGATTAGAAGAGGATTAGCGCTGCAAAGCGTTTATACAATCGGTTATGTAATTAGTTTCGTTTGTGCGTGGGGCACTTATCGCTGGTTAGGTCCTAAATTAGACTTAATTGTTCCTTATCCATCCGCTTCGCCGCAAAGCTATTTTGCTTTTTTTAGTCAACGTGTACGATTAAGTTTAGATAGTTCCTTTTATTTAGGAATTGCATTCTTATTTGTGGTTTTTGGTGGTTGGTGTTTAACGCGAATAGTTGGAGCGTATTTTAACGATTTGACGTATCTTTCTTTCGGCGGTGATTTTAATCGCCCTTTGAGTGCAATTTTGGCTTTAGTATGCAATTATGTGGGAATTTTTATGGTCTTATATATTTTAGCCTTAATTCCAATTACGGGCTTGCAGCATATTTTAAGTCGTTCGACAATTGCTTCAACAATGATCCGTTACTCAACTGGACTAACACAATTGTTTACTAATTTGTTAATTGGTGTTTTATAAAGAAACTGAGCATAAAGTTATTTAGAACATGCAAAATAATGGGAACAAATCAAAAGGTGTGCTTACTGAAAAGATTTGTCTAGGTTATCGCAAATTCTAAGAACTTTGGACTCAGTTTTTTGTTTGGTTAGAAAATTAACCACTACTGAAAATTTATTCAAAGTATGCTGGTAGTTATACAGACAGCGCCAGCTGACGAACAATATTGATGTAATGTTGTGAAATTAATTTAACAATAAAGGAAGAACAAGATGAATCAACGGATTTTAGAAACGTTGGAGTACGACAAAATTTTAAACTTAATGACGCCATTTTTAATAACAGAGCCGGGAAAACGACAACTGAAACAATTAAAACCGCAAACCAAGCGGTCTTTGGTGCAGCAATTACTGGATGAAACTGCCGATATTGTGGAATTACATCGCTTAGCACAAGATTTGCCGTTAGAACCGGTTCACGAATTACAATCTGAATTAAAGCGCATTAAAATTGGCGCAGTGCTCAATGGTAATGAACTATATCGAGTTAGTAGTGTATTACGGGTTAGCAATCAATTAAAGACTTTCTTTGATCAATTACGTGTTGATGGGGTGTCATTAAATCAGTTATACCGCTATGGTGAGCAACTCGTTACACTAGCTAGTATTAATGAACGTTTGCAGCAATCGGTCGATGAACAAGGGAATCTGTTAGATGATGCTGATCCGCAATTAAAGCAAATTCGGCGGACAATTAATCATTCGCAACAAAAAGTACGGGCCCAAATGGATCATTATTTACAAGGCAATAGTCGCAAATATCTCACAGAAAATTTAATTACCATTCGCGATGGCCGCTTAGTTTTACCTGTGCGTCAAGAGGCACGCAATCACTTTGGTGGAGTTATTCATGACCAAAGTGCTAGTGGTCAAACAGTTTATGTAGAACCTCAGAGTGTCATTAATTTAAATAATACGATTCAAGAGCAACAAGCTTTAGAAAAACAAATTATTCAACGCATTTATCAGCAATTAAGTGATTTATTGCGACCTTACGTCACCGAGTTACAACAAGACAGCGATTTAATTGGCCAATTGGACTTAATTCAAGCTAAAGCACAATTGGCGCAACAACAACAAGCTACTCAGCCAATAGTCACTGCTAATCAAGTTATTGCTTTAAATCAAGCACGTCATCCGCTAATTGATGCGCAACAGGTCGTAGCGAATACGATTAATTTGGGGCAAGATTTTCAGAATTTAATTATTACGGGTCCAAATACGGGTGGTAAGACGATAACGTTAAAAACGGTCGGCTTATTGCAATTAATGGCGCAATCGGGGTTATTTATTCCTGCACAAACGGGGAGTAAAGTAGCAGTCATGACTGAAATTTTTGCTGATATTGGTGACGAACAATCAATCGAACAAAATTTGAGTACGTTCTCGTCACATATGGACAACATTATTACAATGTTACCGCAATTAAGCGATTCTAGTTTAGTTTTATTAGACGAATTAGGTGCGGGCACGGATCCACAACAAGGAGCAGCCTTGGCAATTGCTGTAATTGAGGCGATGAGTCAAAGTCATTGCTTATTGATGGTCACCACCCATTATCCTGAGTTAAAATTATTTGCTTATAACTATCCGCAAACAACCAATGCTTCCATGGAATTTGATTTGCAAACTTTAAAGCCTACTTATCGATTGTTAATTGGGATTCCAGGAAGTAGTAATGCTTTTGATATTGCTCAAAGACTAGGGATGCAAACCACGATTGTTGAGCGGGCACGCCATTTACAGAGTGGCGCTGATCAAGATTTGAATGAAATGATTCAAGATCTAGAGCGTCAGCGGAAGCAATTTGAAAAACAATATCAGCATTATCAACAACAATCCCAACAACTGCAAGCGCAAGAACGACAATTAAAACAAGAGCAACAAGCTTTAGAACAACAACAAGATCAAATTTTAAATCAGGCTCGTCAACAAGCCAATCAGCTGGTGGATCAAGCACAACAACAATCAGACCAAATTATTCAAGATTTGCACCGTTTACAAAAAAAAGCCCCTAATTTAATCAAAGAAGATCGAATTATTGCGGCCAAAACTGGTTTGAAAAACTTGCATCAAGACCCCGTGCTCAAAAAAAATAAGGTCTTGCAACGGGAAAAACGCAAGCAACAGATCAAAGTGGGCGATGATGTCCATGTTGATGAATATGGTCAAGATGGAGTGGTCGTTGGTCAGGATAAAAAAGGTAATTTTGAAGTGCAATTGGGAATTATCAAAATGAAATTAAAACCAGAACAGTTAACTAAGGTCAAAAATGCAGCTGCTGCGCAACAGAGTCATTTTTCCCAAAAACGGGCGCATACTAACGTCCCCTTAAAGCTTGATTTACGAGGCGAACGTTATGAAGAGGCTATGAATGATTTGGAGCAGTATTTAGATTCAGCCTTGATGGCGGGCTACGGACAGGTCACAATTGTGCATGGCTTTGGTACAGGAGTGATTCGCAAAGGCGTTTGGAAAATGTTACGACAAAATTCTCGTATTAAATCTTTCGAATATGCCCCAGCTAGTTCTGGTGGCCAGGGTGCAACCATTGTGAAGTTTGGCTAAAGTGCCAGGCAATTAATTGGTTTCTGAATAGATAGTTGTTATAATAAATTATGTAATTATTTAAAGGAGATGAGCTCATGGTTGACAGTTTAACTGATCAGGATTTTGCAAATGAGACTAAAGAAGGCTTGGTGTTGACCGATTTTTGGGCAACTTGGTGTGGTCCTTGTCGGATGCAATCACCAGTAGTTGAAAAATTATCTGAGCAATACGATGATGTTAAATTTACCAAAATGGATGTTGACGCTAATCCCAAGACACCAGAACAATTTGGTATTCGGGCAATCCCAACTTTAATTTTGAAAAAAGATGGTCAAGTTGTGGAAACTTTGGTAGGTTATCAAAGTGAAGACCAATTAAAACAAGTAATTGCTAAACACTCCTAAACAGGACTGTGCTGCGTTATTTGATAGTTATTAATAAATAATTTATGAGGAACTTTTTGTTTACACTGTGCAAAAAAGATATTTTTTTGTAAGTAGTAGAGGGAAAGTTCTTTTTTTTTAGAATATTGCGTTATAATGTGTTTGTTTAAATTTTTTAGTTTGGGGAGTTTTTATGTTCAAAAAATTTTGGCAGCATCCAACAGTGCGGTTTGTATCGTTGACTTTACTGTATTTTCTCATCATTATGGCTTTGGTGTATTTATATAGTTATTCTGGTATTAATAATAGTAAATTCATCTACAATGAATTTTAGGAGGAAGCCTTTTGAATGAAAAAATAACTAATCTTTTGACAACAATCGATCAGATTGCGCAAGATAATCCGGCTATTTGCTATCAAGATACTGCCGGTCAGCATTCTTATCAAGAATTATTTCATGATAGTCAACAATTAGCAGCTTATTTGCAAAGTTTGGACTTGCCGACTGGTGAGCCGGTCATGATTTATGGAGATCAAAGTTTTCAAACTGTAGTGGTTATGTTAGCTTGTGTCAAAGCCGGTCATGCCTATATTCCAGTTGATGTTCATTCACCCAATGAGCGCTTACTACAAATTAGTGAGATTGCTCACCCAGCAGCGGTAATTGGTGTCCAAGAGTTGCCAATTACTCTGGATGTGATAACTGTTACACCACAGCAATTACAGACCGCTTTGGTTAGTTCACAACCACCATTAGATTCTGATTTAAGTGTCCAAGGTGATGATAATTTTTATATTATCTTTACTTCGGGGACTACGGGGGTACCTAAGGGAGTTCAAATTAGTCATAATAATTTGCTAAGTTATGTTAATTGGATGTTATCTGATTTTAATTTGCCACAGCAAGTTCGTTGTTTATCACAGCCGCCGTATTCGTTTGATTTGTCGGTAATGGACTTGTATCCGACTTTAGTGTTGGGCGGCAAATTATTGGCTTTAGATCAAGCAACGACTGATAACTTTGCGCAATTATTTCAGGTTTTACCGACACTAGACTTACAGGAATGGGTTTCAACACCATCTTTTGTGGAATTGTGCTTATTAGATAAAAATTTTGATCAACAACACTATCCACAATTACAGCATTTTTTGTTTTGTGGTGAAGAATTAACGCGCAGTACAGTCCAAACACTGTTACAACGTTTTCCACAAGCCCAAGTCTTTAATACCTATGGACCAACTGAAGCTTGTGTTGCGGTAACTTCGATTGAAATCACTCCACAGATCATTGAACAGTATGAGCGTTTACCAATTGGTTATGCTAAAGCTGACACGAATATTACCTTGGTTGATGAATCAGGACAATCAGCCCAAGCCGGGGAATTAATTATTAGTGGTCCCAGTGTTTCGAAGGGCTATTTGAATAATCCTGATAAAACGGCTCAAGCTTTTGAAAAACAGGCTGGACGTTTGGCTTACCGTTCTGGCGATTTGGCAACTATGGATTCGGACGGTTTATTGTTTTATCGTGGACGCACGGATTTTCAGGTGAAGTTACATGGTTATCGCATTGAGCTAGAAGATATTGATCAAAATTTAGCGGCTTTGCCACAAGTTGATCAAGCTGTCACTGTTCCGCGTTATGATGCGCAGCATAAGGTGAGCCAATTGGTGGCTTTTGTAGTCTTGAATCAAGAACTAGAGCAAGCATCTACCACCTTAAAGCAAGAGTTAGCACAAAATGTCATGTCATATATGGTGCCCCAGCGCATTGAGGTACGACAAGCTTTACCGAAAACCGCTAATGGCAAAATTGATCGGAAAAAATTGATGGCTGAGGTAAATCATCATGCCTAATGTGCAACCCTATCAAAATCCACAGTATTTTATTCTGTTACTCATTGCCTTACTGCCATTAATGATTGGTTTATATCATGGTAAGCGTTGGCGGTGGTACGAAACAATCATTTCGCTGATCTTTTTGGTTTTAATTTTTGACAATGATAAACTGAAACAAGGCTTAGCTTTAATTGGGTATACGATTATCCAAGTCATTATCGTGGCAAGCTACAGTCATTATCGGACGAAGAAAGACTCACCTAATAAATTTGGAATTTTTGCCTTAGCAGTCTTCTTATCCATTATTCAAGTAGCAATTGTTAAATTTACGCCCCTCTTTGATCACGGGCGGGATTCGATTGTGGCGTTTTTAGGAATTAGTTATTTAACTTTTAAAACGGTCGGAATGTTAATGGAAATTCGCGACGGTGCTATTAAGGAATTTCATTTAGGAAAATTCTTACATTTTCTATTATTTTTCCCAACGTTGTCATCGGGACCAATTGACCGTTACCGGCGCTTTATTAAAGATTACGATAATGTGCCGACGCAAGCTCAATATGTTGAGCTCATTGGTAAAGGGCTGCATAATATCTTTTTAGGATTTTTATATAAGTTTCTTTTAGGTTACCTATTTGGAACGGTAATGTTGCCACGTTTGGAGCACATTGCCTTATTGCAACGCAATAGTCATTTTTTAGGACTATCTGTTTATGTGATTTTAGTTATGTATTGTTATAGTATGTATTTGTTCTTTGATTTTGCCGGTTACAGTTTGTTTGCAATTGGGACCAGTTATTTAATGGGAATTCAAACTCCGATTAACTTTAACAAACCGTTTTTGGCACCGAATATTAAAGAATTTTGGAATCGATGGCATATGAGTTTGTCCTTCTGGTTCCGTGATTATATTTATATGCGTTTTGTTTTTTGGGCGATGAAGCATAAAGTTTTAAAGAGTCGGATCGCAATGGCGAATATTGGTTATTTGCTCTTGTTTGGTTTAATGGGAATTTGGCACGGCGAGACTTGGTACTATATTGTGTATGGGTTATTTCACGCCTGTTTAATTATCGGGACTGATGCTTGGTTAAGATTTAAGAAACGGCATCGTAAACAAATTCTGTCTAATCGCTGGACCAAATATTTGGGCATCTTTTTAACTTTTAATACAGTTTGTTTTAGTTTTTTAATCTTTTCAGGCTTTTTAAATCAATTATGGTTTAATTAAACAAACTGGTTAATGCGGTAATAGTTCATCAGATTGGATATAGTTTTATCTAATTTAAGTAAAATTAAAGGGGATCAATGATTATGGATATTCAAACAACAGTTTTAGATATTTTGGCAGATTTAACAGGGACAGATTCTGTGAAGGAAAATTTAGATGAATCATTATTTGATAGTGGTTTGTTGGATTCGATGGCTACAGTGCAATTATTACTCGAATTACAGCAGCAATTAGGTATTGACGTTCCGGTTTCAGAATTAGAGCGTAGCGAATGGGATACACCGAATAAAATTATTGCGAAGGTAAAAGATCTGGCCAATGAGTAACTTTAAAAAGTTAATCAAAATTATTGCTCCAATGTTAACCGCGGCACTTTTAGCCTTATTAGTTTTATACGGTCCGTTGAAAGTGCCCGCACCAGGAGCTACAACGGTTAAAAAGGCCGCCACTTCATTATCAGCGAATGTTTTGCGTGGTGATCAAATTAAAGATAGAGCTTTGGATGAGAATTATTTGATGATTATGGGGTCTTCAGAATTATCACGGTTTGATTCTTTTCATCCATCTGTCTTGACGCAGAAGTACCACCGTGGCTACCAACCATTTTTATTGGGAGCTCCAGGAACGCAGTCTTTGACGCATTTCTTTTCAGCACAAGCCATGGGAAAGCATTTGGATCATCACCGCGTAGTTGTAATTATTTCGCCGCAATGGTTCGTGCAAAAAGGCGTTGATAAAAATATGTTTGACTACTATTATTCTAAGCAACAGGCGACATATTTTATTAATCATGCCCGACCACAGACTGAAGCGGATCGTTACGCTGCTAGACGCTTGTTAAGTATGCCGGCAGGTAGTGCCGACGAAAATGTGGAAAGTGCATTAAAAAATATTGCCGCCGGCCAACCAATTAATGCCGAGCAACGCTTGATGATTACTGGTTTAGCTAGCAAAAACTTGCAGCATCAGGATCAATTATTCACACGCTTTTTCATAAAAGATCGTCGAGCAATGATTGCTGAACATGCGCGCGCTTTGCCTGATCATTATAATTACCAACAATTAGATGTGATGGCCAAAGACTTAGGTCAAGAACACTCCACTGATAATAATTTGGGGATTGAAAATAAATTTTATAATCAGAAATTAAAGAACTCTATGCGGGGATTAAAAAATAGTCAAGAACACTATACCTATGAATATGGCCCAGAATTTTCTGATTTTCAATTATTATTAAATCAATTTCAAAAACACCACGTGACACCTCTATTTGTGATTCCACCGATTAATCGGCAATGGATGGACTATACTGGTTTACAGGAGTCCATGCTAAATCGTTTTGACCATAAAATCACTTATCAGTTACGTTCCCAAGGTTTTCAGCATATTTTAGATTTGCATTCTGATGGTAATATACCTTACTTTATGCAAGATACGATTCATTTAGGCTGGCGCGGCTGGGTTAAGGTTGATCAAGGTATTAATCAATTTGTGCACAAAAAACAGCCACAACAGACTAATTACCATTTAAAAGATTATTTCTATACCAAAGATTGGCAGCAGCGTAAACCTACTACCATCTCTAATAAATATCACTAATGCTTAAAATGTAGTTCAGTAAGATTGAGATTGTATCAACTCTAGCTTAATTGGACTGCATTTTTACATATAGCCGCTCATTTGTAGTACACTAGAAATTCAAGTATTAATTACAATTTAAATTTGAAGGGTGTGAGTCGATGGATAATCGGCCAATTGGTTTTTTAGATTCCGGATTGGGTGGGTTGACGGCAGTCAAAGCTGCTTTAAAATTATTACCAGCTGAAAGTTCTGTTTTTATTGGTGATCAGGCACGGTTGCCATATGGACCTCGTTCACCGCAAGAAATCCAGCAATTTACCAAACAGTTAATTGCTTTTTTAATCACTAAAAAGGTGAAAGTAGTTTTAATTGCTTGTAATACAGCAACCGCTGCGGCCTTACCAGTAATGCAACAATTATTTCCAATTCCCATTTTTGGCGTGATTGATGCGGGCAGTCGCCAAGCAGTTCGCCAAACTAAGCAAAATAAATTGGGATTAATTGCGACCCAGGGCACCATTAATTCTCAAGCTTATGAAAAAGAAATTCAGCAGTTAGCGCCACAGATACAAATCTGCGGTTTACCAACACCGGAATTTGTGACGTTGGTTGAACAAGGTGATTTAAAAAGTTCAGCTGCCCAATTGCTAGTTCAACAAACGTTAGCGCCATTAATGCCGCAGTCGTTAGATACGTTAATCTTAGGGTGTACCCATTTTCCGTTACTGACACCTTTAATTCAAGCAGCAATGGGGCCTAAAGTTCAGCTAATTGATGCGGGTAGTGCTGCGGTCGTTGAATTAAAAGATTTTTTACAGCAACAGAATTTGACAGCTGCGCCAGATCATTTAGCTCAACATCAGTACTATACTACTGGCTCTGCGCAACAATTTAAAAAATTAGCAACGCAATGGTTACAACAACCGATTACAGCCCAACAAGTGGAGGTTTGATCAATGAAAAAGTTATTAGTGGCAACCAAGAACGCAAATAAAGTTCGAGAATTACAGCAATTATTAGCACAACAAGCAATTACAATTACCACATTATTAGATTATCCACAAGTGCCGGACGTTGCCGAAACCGCTACGACATTTGAGGGAAATGCGTGGTTAAAAGTTAATGCAGCCATCAAAGAATTAAATTTGCCAACACTTGCTGATGATTCAGGGTTGATGGTTGATGCGTTACATGGGCAACCTGGGGTACGTTCAGCGCGTTATGCCGGTGATCATGATGATGCTGCCAATAATGCGCGGCTGTTAGCGGAATTAGGCGGAGTTCCTCTGGAGCAAAGAACCGCCCACTTTGTCACGACTTTAGTTTATAAAGATCCCATTCAAGAGCAACAATTAGTGGTTAAAGGACAGTTGGATGGCTTAATATTAACAGTTCCGCGAGGCAATGATGGCTTTGGTTATGATCCCTTGTTTTATGTGCCACAACTACAGAAAACTTTGGCCGAGTTAACTACCGCTGAAAAGAATCAAGTCAGTCATCGAGCACAAGCTCTGAAAAAGTTTGTGACAGCTTATCAAGAATTAGGTTAGATGCTAGTTAATTGACTAGATTAAAGCCAATACTCTTTTACACAAATCGTTAATTTTAATAAGCCATAAAAAAAGACAGAAGTGGCAGGAAATTATTAAATTTCTAACCATTTCTGTCTTTTAATTGCGGCATTTTATTGTGTTAAATCAAGTTTGTTTTCGGGTAGGGCAATCTTAGCAGTTTGTAACGCGGCTAGATAAGCCTCCAAAAATTTACGTTTAACAATTAGTTGGGCGCCATTACGAGTATCAATTTGAATTTGATAAATTAAGATGCCGTTCACAACATCCGTTGGTCCTAATAAATGCGGCGCATTCACTAAATCAGGATCTTCGGGAGTTAGTTGTTGATTGACTTGACTCAAAACTTTGGTGACAGCTTTAATATCCGTATGCGGAAATAACTGTAAGTTAATAATTGTCGTCATGTTACCACGGGATAAGTTTTTAACGATGGTAATATTGCGATTGGGGACATAATTCAAAGTACCGTCAGCACTGCGAATTTGCGTAGTTCGTAAACCAATATAAGTGACTGTGCCAGAAATATCGCCCACGGTAACCGAATCACCAACGTCAAATTGTTGTTCCACTAGAATGAAAAAACCGGTAACCACATCACTGACGAAGCCTTGAGCACCGAGCCCTAAAGCCAAACTGAAAATACCGGCGCCGGTAATTAAAGTACCGACGGGAGCGCCCAAAATAGATAGAACCATATAAATGTAAATAAAGGCTAAAAAATAAAAATAAATATTTTGAGTTAAAGTCGCAATCGTGCGCGTACGATTGGAGCTAGTTTCACTACTTTTTAGATTGTTGGCAATCCGCGAAACAAAGCGGCGGCCTAATTTATAAAGTAACCAAAAGGCAATAGTTAATAGAATAATCTTGATCAAGTCACTGACAATTGTATTCAATAGGTTAATCCAGTATTGGGGATTATTGAGCTGTTGCCAGAATAATTGATTGTGATTAGCATTGTTTTGTTGCTGTTGTTGCGTATTATTATTGAGGTTATATTTACCTAAAATATTATTCAATGAAAGTACACTCCTTTAAGAACTAGTTTAAAGTATAACCGCTAAAATTGCCGTTGTCATGAATTGATGATAGAATTTATAATGATAATACAAAAACTGGAGGAATTAATATGACATTGGGACAAGTAGCAGGCTTAATTGCAGCTTTAGCCTTTGTAGTTTTAGTAATCTTTTTAGGAATGATGTTGGTTCAATTAGCGAAGGTTTTAAAGAACTTACAAGCTACTGTTGAAGAAACTACTAAAACTGTTAAGATGTTAACGATCGATGTTGATAAAATCGCTAATCAGGGCAATGATTTAACTGCCAAAGTAAATGTATTGATGGATGATGTTAATTCAAAAATAGCAAGTTTGAATCCATTGTTTGGAACTTTGGAAAATGTAGGAACGAGTTTAGAAAAAATGACTGATAAATCTGAAGCTAGTTCTAAACTACATTTGGGCAAGTTAAGTCCCAAAACTGCCGGTAAATTAGCAAAAGTAGCGTGGAAGATCTATCGTAAGAAATAAAGAGGTAATCTAAAATGGCAAAAGGTAAGTTTATTTTAGGCACAGTACTAGGTACAGGGTTAAGTTATTGGGCCTTTAAAAAATGGCAGGAGCATCAAAGTGAAATTACTGATTACGTGATTGAACATTTAAGTCAATTAGCGCAATTTGATTTTGGTCAAGTTCAGCAAATTTTGCATCATCAGAATACTCAAACATTACATCAAAATGTTACCTCGGCCAATGATGACACTAAAACCAATTTTGATGATATCAAATTAGATGAAAGTCAAATTGTCAAAACTGAAGATTAAAAAAATGAGGTGTTAACCTCATTTTTTTATTACATAAGATAAGCAAATGATATTATTCTGGAAGATTCAAGTACGATTTAACTTAACGAACCGGAATAGTTTGTAATTCTTTAGTGGTGTGGGTAAATGCTTCACAGCCATTGTCTGTTAAGTAAACACAGTCTTCAATCCGCACACCTGCGACACCAGGAACATAAATTCCAGGTTCAATAGAGAAGCACATACCAGGTTTTAATTCCATCTGGTTGCCTTCCATAATGGATGGAAATTCATGCGTAGAAGTGCCAATGCCGTGACCAAGCCGGTGGATGAAGTATTGACCATAACCAGCGTCTGTAATAATTTTGCGCGCAATCGCATCTAATTGTTCAGCGGTAATTCCTGGTTTAGCAGCATCCATGGCAGCTAATTGGGCTTCCAAACAAACATTATAGATATCTGTTTGTTGATCATTTAAAGTACCAAAAGCTACTGTCCGACTCGCATCGCTCATGTAACCCTGGTTGACAGTTCCTAAATCAAAGAGGGCCAAGGCATTGGCCTCAATTTTACGTTTTTCTGGTACACCGTGTGGATTAGCAGCATTGTCACCGGACTGAACGATAGTATCAAAACTCGTATGCATGACACCTTGCTTCATCAGACCATACTCAATTTCAGCTACTACTTGTTGTTCCGTGCGGCTAGTTGATAAAGCTTCAAACCCTAATTTAAAGGCATAATCAGCTTGTTTGCCAGCTTCTTTCATCAATTCAATTTCTGCTGGTGATTTGATTAATTTTAATTGATCCAAGAATTCAGAAGCATTGCCAGGGAATTGCGCATCTGGAAATTGTTTCTTAATTGCTTCATAACGAATGTAGGATAAATCGGCTTTTTCGATTGCCCAATTAGTAGTCTTACTGGTTCGTTCTTTAATATGATCAGCGATTAATTGGAATGGATCTTCATGGTCTAAATAACCAAACACATCATGTTTCCAGCCGGCTTTTTTGGCGGCACCAACTTCTAATTGCGGTGTGAATAAGAACGGCTCAGCATCTGGAAAAGCAAATAATGCTAGCACGCGCTCTTCAGGATCACTATGAAAACCTGTGAAATATAAAATATCAGTTGGATTACTAATATAAACAACATCGTAATTTTGATCAGTAACCCATTGTTGTAAACTTTGTAAATGATTCATGTCATACCTCCCAACATAATTATATCAAGTATAGCACTTTTTGAAAAAATGATGTATTTTCATCGAAGCGCTTGCAAATATGCTTGATTTTTGTTAAATTAGTTATGAAAATAAATGAAAATAAGTTCAATTGAGTTGAGGTATTGAAAATGGATAAACCAGAGAAAGACATAACAATTACGGATGTGGCCCGACAAGCTGGCGTATCCATGGCAACTGTGTCTCGGGTTGTTAATGGGAATAATAATGTTAAAGAAACTACGCGTAAGAAAGTAATGGCGGTAATTGATAAATTACATTATCGGCCCAATGCGGTGGCACGTGGTCTAGCAAGCAAAAAGAGTACCACGATTGGTGTCATTATTCCTAGTATGACGGATTTGTTATACGCTAATCTAGCTAAAGGAATTGATGACGTTGCTTCAATGTATAAATATAATATTTTGTTGACTAGTTTGAATAAGGGTATTGTCAGTGAACAACAATTATTTAATGAATTATTGGCTAAGCAAGTCGATGGAATTATTTATATGGGAGAAAGTGTTTCACCTGAATTGCATAAAGAAATGATTAATTCTCGCGTGCCAGTAGTTTTCGCTGGTGCGATTGATGATAGCGGCAAGATTGCTAGTGTGAATATTGATTATCGCACAGCGGTTCGTGATGTAGTGCAATTATTAATCAATAATGGCAACCAACAAATTGCCATGGTAGCTGATGATTTAAGTAACTCAATTAATGGCAAATATCGTTTACAAGGTTATCGTGATGCCTTAGAACAAGCCGGTTTAACTTATTCTTCCAGTAATGTTTTCGAAACAGTTTACAATTTACAAGCAGGGGCTGCAGTTTGGGATGCCATTCATGAAAGTGGGGCCACAGCAGTTTATGTGGCTAATGATTTATTGGCGGCCGGCATTGTCAATGCAGCAGCGACAACGGGCGTTAAGATTCCGGAAGATTTTGAATTGATTACTAGCAGTAATACCATTTTGTGTGATGTTACACGCCCCAAAATGACGTCCATTGCTCAGCCGTTGTATGATATTGGTGCCGTTGCAATGCGGATGTTAACTAAATTGATGAATAATGAACCTGTGGATCAATTGGAAGTTAGCTTACCTTACAGCTTAATTAAACGTAATACTACTAAATAAAAAATTGGAATGAAAATCGCTTAGAATTTGGGTTCCAACTTAAATAAAAAAGGCGCCGTTATCAGAATTTTTTCTGATACGACGTCTTTTTGTTTGCTATTGTTCCAAATCATTAGATTGATTGGTAGTAGTACTGTCTTCAGGAGTAGTTGCTGGAGGAGTATCGACTGTTGAGGAAGTTGAATTATTGGTCGGACTATTAGTGGCTGGTAATTGCGAAGTACTGGTCGAACTAGTATTACTTCCAGCACCACTAATCGTCGAGTTGTTATAGGAATTGTTACTTTCACTATTGGAAATACTGTTGGAATTTTCTGTACTGCGAGTTGGTGGGACATAATCGCCTAAAAGAGAATCCGGTAAACCATTGGAGCTACGTTTACGATTGGTTTTATGGCTTGGCGTTTCGTCATCCAAGTATTGGGTTACACCGTAGCCATTATCGCGTCCAAAATAATGATTCCAGAATAAACGATAATTTTTATTAGTACCACCAATTGCAAAGTGGTGACTAAGTGATGGGGCTGTTTGCTTATAAAATAAGCTGGTTGTCAAAGGCGAATTAAGATCAGTGTCATAGCCTTGATAAGTGGTATGACCAGGCAAAGTACCAGTAGCACTAAGAACTTTTTGAGCATGCACACTTGTCGGACGTTGCATTGTTTGATTGGCCTTGAGAAGTTGGGGATTAGTTTGGTAGACACTATTCATTAAATTAGCCCAAGTAGTTTGGTTCGTCTCTGTGGAATCTTCGGCTAAATTGTAGTTATGACCGTATAAATTATCATAACCCATCCACGAAGCTAATGTGACCCCTGGTGTACTACCAACAAACCAGTTATCACGGAAGTTATTCGAAGTTCCGGTTTTACCAAAGGCATTCTTGTAATTAAAGTTTAATTGGTAAGTTAAGGATGAAGCTGTTCCTTGTTCAATAACTCCGTGCATCATGTGTTGCATGATATAAGAGGTCCCTTTTTGGAAGACGCGCTGTTTTTTGGTTTTGTGTTGATAAATAACATGGTGATTAACATCAGTAATCTTGGAAATATAATACGGATTAACATGGACACCTTGATTGGCAAAAGTAGAAAACGCACTGGCTTCTTGTTCAACACTGAAACCATTACGGGTCCCACCTAAAGAAATACCTAGTTCGTGATATTCTCGGTTACTTAAAGCTAAGCCCATTTTATCCATATAAGTTTTGGGATTAACTTTTTGCTGTAATTTCTGGTACAACTGGACTGCCGGAATGTTTAATGATTGCTCTAAAGCTTTGTCAGCTGGGACAAATTTATTACCGATGGTATCGTCAAAATCGGTTGGCGCATATTTGCCAAATTTAACTTTAAAGTCCGCAATTAGACTCTTACTACCAATGAGTCCATTTTCAATGGCGGGCGCGTAAACTAACATTGGCTTAATGGAAGATCCAGGTGAACGTAGCGTATCAAAAGCGTGGTTGAGTTGGTTCTTTTTAAAATCACGGCCACCCACGAAACTTAAGACCGCACCAGTCTTGTTGTCTAGCAAAATGCTACCATTTTGCACGGGTTCTTGCACCTTAACATTGACACCAGTATTCGGATCTTTGGCGGTTGATTGATGTGTGGTTCCCAATAAGTCGGCATTTTGAGCAAACGCAGTTTGCATATTATCATATAAATCTTTATTAATGGTTGAATGAATATGGTAGTCATGTTCACTCATCATTTGGTTGGCTTTTTGATAATAGACTTGATATAAATCTTTGTCATGCGTAATTTGGTGATAACTTAAATTATTTTCTGTCGCCAATTGGTGCATTAACTTGACCCGTAATTTATCAGTCAGTAAATTATACAGATACCCATATTTAATTTTGTTTTTTGGCGCAGCCTGATGGGCAATGAATTGACTGGAGAGATCAACTTTTTTGGCAGCTAAATACTGTTGATGCGTAATATCGCCACTGCGATACATTCTAAACAAAACAATATCTTTACGTTTTAAACCAAGTTTTAAGTTTTGTTTTAAATGACCACTTTGATCAAACGGAGTATAAACTGAAGGACTTTGTGGTAAACCAGCAATAAATGCAGCTTGAGCTAAGCTTAAATTGGCTGCGGAGGTATTAAATAAGCCTTCTGCAGCAGCTTCTACACCGGCAATATTTTGGCCACGGTTATTGCGGCCTAAAGGTATGACATTTAAGTAGGATTCTAAAATTTGCGATTTGGAAAAATGCTTTTCTAAACGGGTAGCTAGCAAAATTTCAGTCGCTTTCCGTTTCCAAGTGGTTTCTGATGAAAGGATTTGCATTTTTACTAATTGCTGCGTTAAAGTGGAACCTCCAGTTTGCGTTCCGTAACCCGTAATTTGCCCCAAGATGGCGCGAATCACTGATTTTGGAACGACGCCGTGATGTTGATAAAAGTTTTCATCTTCCGTGGCAACGACGGCCTTTTTAAGATAAGGAGAGATTTGATTGAACTTGACCGGTTGGCGTTTGGTATCTGAAGGAACCCGCTCCATCTTGACATTATTGGCAAAATAAAGCGTCGTCGATTGATCGACTTTTTCAATTTGATTTTTTAAACTGGTATAACTAGGAATCGGTTCACGGCTAATAATAGCAGTTAAATAGCCGCCACCAATTCCTGCTCCTAAGCCAATGACTAAAATACCAGCGACAAAAAGTACTAAAAATAGTTTCCGAATAACGCTGATGCCAAGGGTAATCCGTCCGGTCCAAGTAGTTGGTAAATCGTCGGGGTCTACCACCCGATTGGAATTTGGAGTCGGGGCGCTTGGTGTTGGCTGTGGTGCAGGCTGCGAACGAAAATGATTTTGGGAATGAACTCCAATTGGTTGATCAGTTTCTAAAAAATGGTTACGGAGCTTATTAAAAAGCCGGTCCCACCATGAATCTTGATTTCTCACAAAAAAACCTACCTTTGGCTATAATTTAGTGCTTGATAGTCCTAGAATTATTTGGGCAATAATAAATCTATTCTAATTATTATACAACAAGATAATTCATCTGATGACAATGATTAAAATCTAAAGTATATCTTCAGCAGATAATATGCTATCATTAATCTAATTTACTAGCTAGCAGTCAATAGCTTGATAATTGGTTTTTAGTTAAACCTGTTATTGAGCTTTTTGTTTAGGAGGCGTTAAAACGTGAATAAAGAAGCAAAACGGGCCATTTATATTCTAGTAGTGGGAAACTTTTTAATTTGTTTGGGAATTAGTTTGGTGATTCCTGTTCAGCCTTATATTAAGAAAGCTTATGATTTAACGACAACTGACGTGGGAATTATGAGTTCGTTATACGCTTTGGCGCAATTTATTGTGTCCCCGATTATGGGCCGGATTTCTGATCGTGTCGGACGTAAGCCAGTGATTTTAACAGGCTTAGTCTTATATATGTTTTCTGAATTTTTGTTTGCGGTGTCGAACTATTTTTGGTTATTTAATGTTTCACGTATTATTGGCGGTATCTCAGCAGCCATGTTTGTCCCAACTTCAATGGCCATGGCTGCTGATATGACCAATCAACAGCAACGTGCCAAAGTCATTGGTTGGATTTCCGCGGCTTTTAGTGGGGGGTTAATTTTAGGACCCGGAATTGGGGGCTTGCTTGCTAATGTTACTTATAAATTACCCTTTTGGGCCGCAGGAGTCTTGGGGTTAATCAGTAGTATTTTTACCTTCTTTTGTTTACCTAATGTCAAAACCACTACGCAAAAAGCTGTTGCCAAAATTAATTGGCGGACTTTTATGACTCCTATTTTATTGATTTTATTTGTCATGATTTTTATCTCATCATTTGGTTTGCAGGGCTTTGAAAGTATTTATAGTATTTATGTTAATCAAGTTTTTCATTTTAACATGAGCTCAATTGCTTTAGTCTTAACTTTAAATGGAATTATTTCCCTCTTTTTTCAGGTGGTTTTGTTTGATTGGTTAACTCGCTCTGTTGGCGAAATTCGCCTAATTGCGATTTGCTTTTTGTTAGGCTCAGTAGCCACTTTATGGATCACACAAACACATAATCATGTAGTAGTGATTATTGCTACTTTGATTGTCTTTACGGCTTTTGATTTGTTGCGGCCCTCGATTACGACGGTTCTGACGAAGATGAGTCATGCTAATCAAGGTTTAATTAATGGTCTTAATACGTCCTTGACGAGTGTGGGTAACGTCGTTGGCCCGTTAGTTTCGGGGATGTTGATGGATTGGCGAGCTAATAGTCCGTATCTATTGGTGACAATTATTTTATTCATTTCTTTTATGATAACGTTAATTGTACAAAGGGTGGCTGTTTTACAAAAATCTAAAGAATAGAACAAAAAAGAGATTGGGCATCGAAGAAATTTTCATAATGAAATATGAATAATTTTTTCTTAGATCACTGCAAAAATTAAACGTATTTTATTAGATTTAACTTTGAAGTGTCTTTAATCCCAATCTCTTTGTGTTCTTTATTTACATAAGCGCCACAAGGCATCTGCATAAATGGCGGTGGCAGTTAGTAGGTTGTCTAAAGTAATATATTCATTAGCTTGGTGCATGACATTAGCGGCTCCTGGCATTAAAGCGCCAAAGGCAACGCCACGTTCTAGTAAGCGGCCATAGGTTCCACCACCGACGGTCATCGGTTTACTTTGATAATCACCAGTTTGATTTTGATAGGCAGTTAATAATTCTTTGACTAGTGGGTCATGGGCTTCCACAAAATGTGGTTCTTGAGCATGGGCAGCCAATTTGACGGTAGCCTTAGGAATAGCTGTTTGATATTGTGTGGCTATTTTATCAGCGGTGATGCCTTTAGGATAACGGACATTAACGACAATTTGACCACCTTGGTTCAGTTGATATTCAAAAATATCGGGACTTTGACTTAAAGCGCCCATTGTAACGTCTTGATGGTTAATACCTACTTTTTTACCTAGATAGTCTAAATGAAAATTGTCAACAATAGTTTGAAGAAAGTCGTGTCCAGGCTGATCTAATGGCAAGTTAATTAACAAGTTGGCTAGAAAAGTGGCGGCATTTAAACCATTTTCTGGTTCCATCGCGTGGGAACCTTGACCGATTAATTTGAGTGTGACAATTTGATCTTGAATTAAAGCATTGCCTTGTAATTTGGGGTTTTGTTTCAAGTATTGATTAAAAGCATTAACGACTTTGGAACTGTCCAGTGTTTGAATTTGACAAGTTGCACTTTGCGGAACCATGTTAGGCCGTAAACCACTGTTGAAACTAATTAAAATTTGTTCACCTTCACTGGTTTGGGGGGCAAAGTGTAGTTCATATGAAGCAATGCCTTTTTCGCCATTAATCACAGGAAATTCACCGTCTGGTGAAAATCCCAGATCCGGGAGTGGTTCAACTTCTAAATAACGGTTAACACCTCGCCACTGATTTTCTTCATCAGTTCCGAAGATTAATCGAATAGTCTTTTGAGGCTGAAAATTTTGGTCTTTTAAAATTTTTAAGGCATAGTAAGCTGCTAATGCGGGGCCTTTATCGTCTAAAGTACCACGACCAAATAATTTATCGTCTACTTGGGTTAACAAAAAAGGATCGCTGTCCCAGCCTTCACCAGCAGGAACGGTATCCATATGGGCAAAGATACCTAAAATTTTTTCGCCTTGACCGTATTCAATGTGCCCCCCTAAGTTATCGACATTTTTAGTTGTAAAGCCATCCCGTTCACCCAGAGCTAGCATTTGCTGTAAAGCTTTGGCCGGACCAGGTCCTAAAGGAAAAGTAGAACTTTGATGATCTTCATCGCTGGCACTATTAATGGCCACTAACGTTTGTAAATCATTTAAAATTGCTGTTTGATAATTGGTTGCTAATTGTTTCCAATTCATAATAAACCTCCTGTTGTTCAATCAATCATTACTAATATAGCAGATTTCAACTGTGGTATTTACCACCAAATATTATTTTTTAAAGCAGTGAGGTTATTAGCGACCAAATCGGTATAAGTGATCGCTGGTAAGTTAGAAACTTGGTGGGCGCTTGGTGGGCGGTTAGCATTGGAGCGTAGAGCTTGTTGAGTATTAATATCAATCGGATGATTCAAATTATTAATTAAAGGATCCGTTGTAGTTAGTTGTGGATTCAAATCTGGATTGGCTGCTAAGACCAATAAATTTTTCAGTTTGATCCAGCCTTGATTATTGATTTGGGCCCAATTATGGCCATCAATATTTTGCAAGGCAGTGATTTGATAAGCTTGATTACAGTTTAAACTGCCTTTTTGGGCAGCTTTAGTAGCCGGCTGTAAATATAAATTGCGATTAACTTTGTTATTTTCGGGGATAACTGTTTGATTTAAAAAGGGAGCAAGATTGGCAACAAAGTCACTTTGTACTAAACCATTAGCAGTAATAAAACGATTGTTATCAATTTGTAAGTAATTGTCGTTATTCCAGCGCACAATTTTTTGGACATGAACGATGTCATTGGGCTGTAACATGCCTTTTTGTGGTGACTGTGGGTAAGGATTTTCCCAGATTATTTGTGGATTTTGACTAATCAAAGTGGCGTCAAAACTCACGTTACTTTGATTAGCTTGGCGTTTTAATTGTTGATAATAACTAGCCCGTGCCGGAAAATTGGTCACTACCCCATCAATGGGCAGATTAACAAGCCAATTCCATTGCTTGGGATTTTCAGTCATTTCATCCCAGACAAAGACCTGTTGCCCAATGGCGTGCAATTGACTAATTAATTCCGGGGTTAGTAAAGCTGAAGAGACGTTAACTGCATTGGTATGTGTGAAAACGTCAAAATTTAAACGTCCCAGACTTCCGGCAATAAAAATTCGTGGGATTTGGGGCGCGAGTTGTTGCATATTCTTTAAACTATCAATTGAAAAAGAGTGAACCATAATGCGGGACTGCATGTGATACTTATTGATAGCATTAACTAAGAGTTGTTCCATATTTTGGGGATTGTTATGCTTAGTTTTTTTAGTTTCAATTAAAAACTTAACGTTAGGGTTATTTTGGTAATGGCTAAACAACTGCTCAATTGTATAAATATTTTGACCGTTACTTTGTTTGAGTTGTGTCAGCTGGCTAGCCGGATGTTGGGAGACAATTAAATTGGCGCCAGTTACTCGCTGCAAATTACGATCGTGAGAAATGATCAATTGATTGTCACTAGATTCATGAACGTCTAATTCAACCCATTGCGCACCATCACTAAAGGCCGCATCAATACTAGCAAAAGTTTCTTCGGGGGCCTTTAACGGATCGCCGCGATGACCAACCACAATAAAACCGGTATTAAAAATTAGACTAATTAATAGTAGAATAGAAAAGAAAGATTTTTTAAACACAGACTGTAACCTCTTAAAGGAGCGGATTTTTTGCACGATTATCAAACTTTAGATTTAATTGAACAGATTACGCGAAATGATGGCAGTCGTTATTATGAAATTGCCAATATGTTTATGAATGGGCGCGCGGAGTTAGCTGCGGAACGGAAAATGATTAAAGAAGTCCGCATTTTGCAGCTAAATATTCCACATTCGACAGCTGTTCAAGTCTATGAAGACTATATCAATAAAACATATACTTTTCCTAAAGAAGATTTTGATCATTGGCAAGAATGGGAAAAGCCCGCTGGCCCCATTAAAACTGCCTTTGAACAAATTTTACATGCTAATAACATTAACTAAGATTATATGATAATACTTTTAATAAGTCATCGGTGGAACTAAATTAACCAGAGGGGGAAAAGTATGTCAGAAGAAATTCAGATAATCCATACTAACGACCTGCATTCACATTTTGAAAATTTTCCCAAAATTGAGCGGTTCATTCAACAACAACGAACGTCAGCCAAGCAGGCGGGGCAAACGATGCTTTTGTTTGATTTGGGTGATGCTTCGGATCGGCAGCATCCCTTAACTGAAGCGACTAAAGCGCAAGCTAATATTCAATGGATGAATCAATTACATTATGATGGAGTGACGATTGGTAATAGTGAAGGTCTATATTATCGCCATCAAGATTTAGAACATATGTATGATCAAGCTAATTTTGATGTGATTTTAGGTAATTTGAAAGAAAAAAATGGCCTGCCCCCAGCATTTGTGCAAGATTATAAGATTCTACAAACTTCCAAGCAAACGAAAATTGGTGTCTTAGGCTTGACGGCACCTTATACCTTAACGTATCCCTTAGCTGGTTGGCAAATTCAAATGGTTGATGAAGTTTTACCAAACTTGATTCAAACCGTGCGGCCACAGGTGGATGTCTTAATCTTATTGTCGCATTTAGGTTTGCCAACAGATCAACGCTTGGCTCGGCAATATCCACAATTAGATTTGATTATTGGTTCGCATACGCATCATTTGTTACCGCAAGGTCAATTAATTGATCATACATTATTAACAGCTGCTGGCAAATATGGGCAACACGTTGGGACCGTGACTTTAACTTTGGCTGATCACCAACTAATTAAACAACAAGCCCAAACAGTGACGGTAGCTCAAATGCCAAGTCAAGACGACGACCAATCTGTGATTGCTAAGTATGAAGATCAGGGACACCAGTTACTCCGTCAACAAAAAATCGCCAATTTACCCTTTACCTTAACGCAAGATCCTTTTGCTAATCAGTCAGCTTTAAAACTCACATTACAGGCTTTGTTGGAACGAACTCAGGTGCCGGCGGCAATGCTAAATAGTGGCTTGTTTTTGACAGATTTATCTGCGGGGGTAATTACAGCGGACGATTTGCATCGCCAATTACCGCATGCCATTCATTTAATGATTACCAAATTAAAGGGACGAGATTTTTGGCGTTTTATCATGGAAGTAGAAAAGAATCGTAATTTTTTGCGGAACTTTCATCAAAAAGGAATGGGCTTTCGTGGCAAAATTTTTGGTGAAATTTTCTTTTCAGGCGTAGAATTTGATGCAACAACTAACCGCGTATTTTATTGCGGTCAAGAAATTCAACCACAAAAAGAGTATCAAATTGCTTTACTGGATCATTATTTGTTTATTCCTTTTTTCCCTACTTTGCAAATTGTTGGTCAGAATACGATTTTGTACCCTGATTTTTTACGGGAAGTGTTAGGGAAGTATTTGCAACAAAAATTTCCATTAATAAAAGAAGGTGATTAGTATGCCAGAGAAAAAGAGCGTTACTGTAGCGACGAAAAAAAAATCGATTCTGAGTCGCAGTATTGAACATGCCATTGCTGTGACAAATGATGAGTTATCAGACGAGGCGGAACAATCAGCGGCTGAAGTTTTACAGATTAGTCCTGAACAGATTAAAATCAATCAAGAACCGTATTTGATTGTCACTAACCACCAGAATGGTTTGGATTTAAATCGGCTGGCGCTACGTTATAATTCCGTTTTACAAAAGTACGATTATATTGTCGGCGATTGGGGCTACGGGCAATTACGCTTACGGGGGTTCTATGATAATAATCGAATTCATGCCAAGATTGATCAAAAGATTAATACACTGCAGGATTATCTGTTAGAATATTGTAATTTTGGCTGTGCTTATTTTGTCTTAGAGCGGGAACAAAAGGCCCCCGAAGTTCATAAACAGCTGATTAAAAAGCGTAATATTCAAAAAAAGTATGCGAATCAGCATAAAGTTAAAACAACGGCGCAACAGTTTAAGCGCCGTTCACTAAAGAAAACGCCTGTGGTTCATTCACGGGGAAAAGTTACTAAAAAATCCAATTTTAAAATTCGAAATCTTAAACAACAAGGATAAATGAAGTATGAAATATCAAGGCTATTTAATTGATTTGGACGGAACAATGTATCGGGGGCGGCAAAAAATTGCTGCCGCCGCACGCTTTATTACGCGATTACAGCAACAACAAATTCCGTTTGCTTTTTTGAGTAATAATACTACCAAAACGCCACAGCAGGTGGCTGATAATTTACGTGTTAATCATCAGATTAAGGTGACACCGCAGCAAATTATTACCCCAGCAGCGGCGAGTGCTGATTATATTCAACACCATCAACTTTCGGCAGCAAATACTTGTTTCGTGATTGGTGAATGGGGCTTAAAGTCGGCACTTTTTCAAGCTGGTATTCAGTATTCAGAGGTCAATCCTGATTATGTAGTAGTGGGGTTAGACACAGATTTAACTTACCATAAATTAGAAGTAGCTACATTGGCGATCAAAAATGGTGCGCAATTTATTGGAACCAATGCGGACACAAATTTGCCCAACGAACGTGGATTAGTCCCCGGGGCAGGGTCAATCGTTTCTTTTGTAGAAACTTCGACACAACAAAAAGCCATTTATATTGGTAAACCGGAACGGACGATTGCTGATTTTGCTTTGAAACAATTAGGCTGGCAACGCCAGCAAGTGGCCATTATTGGTGATAATTATCATACAGATATTGAATGTGGTTTTAATTCCGGAATTGATACAGTCTTAGTTTACACAGGGGTCAGTACGCCAGCACAAGTGGCACAATATGCGCGCAAACCAACTTATCAAATTGCTAGTTTGGATGAGTGGCGTGTGGATTGATGATATTAAACCTCAATTTTTTGGTAGTTAGTTTAGTTTTTATTTTAACGTCGGCTGTGATCGTGACGATTTTAGGCAGTTTTTTGATTTTTTGGTGTGACTTACATTATTTACAATTAAATTTGGTAGTGCACCTTTCTAATCATCAAATTTGGCATAATTATGGTCAAATTATGCTGTACTTAATTAATCCGTTAAAAAAACATTTGGTATTGGCTAACTTTTTTAGTTCGGCTCAGGGCTTGGAACATTTTCGAGAGGTCAAGGAGCTGTTTTTATTAGTGGGCTTAGTATGGCTGTTCAGTGGAGCAATCATTATTTGGTGGCAAAAGCACCACCAATTATTACCTTTAATGACGATTAATTTGCAATGGTTGCGAATTTTAGGAGTAGTGCCGTTAATCTTAGGGGCATTGGCTGGTTTAGATTTTGATGGCTTTTTTGTAGTATTTCACCAGCTTCTTTTTCGCAATAATGATTGGTTGTTTGATCCGTTAAAAGATCCGGTTATTAATATTTTGCCAGATACCTTCTTTTTACATTGCTTTATACTAGCATTTCTAGTTTTTGAATTATTGGTATTAATAAGCTTATATTGGCAACATTGTTATGCCCAAAAAAGACTAAAATCATAATAAAAAAGGCTGAATTCTATCAATTAGAAGAATTCAGCCTTTTTTAATAGTTTTTATTTAGTTGATTTGGCCCGAAGCATGCCCACGACGGCAGGCAGTACCGAAATGACGATAATTGCCAGTACAATCATGGAAAAATGCTCTTGAACGAAGGGCAAGTTGCCAAAAAAGTGCCCACAAATTAAACAAATACTAACCCAGATAAAAGAACCGATGAAGTTATAGTGCAAGAAACGTCGATACTTTAATGCGCCACTGCCGGCTACAAAAGGTACAAACGTGCGAACTATTGGAATAAATCGGCCCATAGCGATGGCTTTACCACCATGTTTATCAAAAAATGTTTGAGCTTGATTGATATATTCGGGTTTAACCAGTTTATGAAACCAAGCTTTTCCTTGCAGCCAATGATTGAGATACTTACTAATTGAATAATTACAAGAATCACCACCCATGGCAGCCAGCAGAAAGAGTAAAAATAATAACCAAACATTAAGCCCACTAGCTTTGTTGGCTGCTAAAGCGGCAGCAGCAAATAAAAGTGAGTCACCGGGTAAAAATGGAAGAATGACTGCTCCAGTTTCGATAAAAATAATCAAAAATAAAATAATGTAAGACCAGTTACCAAATTGGTTAACCAACCCAGCAAGGTGTTTGTCGACATTCATTACAAAATCAATTAGTTGCATAAAGACTCCTTAATTTTTGCTTTTGATGTATATTTTACTGGTTGCTAGTGAGAAGTTCCATAAAAACTTAATTGAACATGGAAGAACTGTGCATTAAACGACTATTCTTCGGATTGATTGCCTCAACAGCAGAATTAACGGCAATGGTGCCTTCACTAAATCCTAAAGTAATTAGGCGCTGCTTCCCCGGATAGCTAACGACATCGCCGGCAGCATAAATATTAGGACGATTGGTTCGCATTTTGGAATCAACTTGAATAAACGGGCCTTGAAGTTTAAGCTCCCAATTTCTTAAAAGACGTGAATCACTCATAATGCCATAGTTAACTAATAATTTGTCAACATTAATAGTCTCTACTTGATTTTGTCCCACTTCTTTATAGCTAACAGTTAGTTGCTGATTGTCAGCTAACACAAGGTTAGTGATTATTTTGGGCGTTAATAGTTGAATGGTAGATTCTTTTAAAGCCTGGACACTAGATTCTAACGCACGAAATTGATCTCTGCGATGTAAGAGAAAAGTTTTATGTGCAATTTTGTTGATTGTTAAGGCCCAATCTACGGCAGTATCACCACCTCCAGCTATCAACACTGTTTTGTTCTGATAAGAATTAATATCTTGAACAAAGTAGTCTAACTGATGGCCTTCGAGTTTTTGATCATAGTCAAAGGCTAATTTGCGCGGCTTGAAAGGACCATTGCCGACGGTGATGATGACGGCTTTAGCGAAAATATCTTGACGATTAGTTACTAATTGATAAATATCATCTTGTTTAACTATATTATTGACAATGGTATTTAATCGCTTAGTATACTGAATTTGGGTTCCAGTTTGAATTAGATCATCAATCAAACCTTGACCAGTAATGCCAAATTTGCCAGCAACATCGTAAATCTTTTTTTGCGCATATAAGTTGCGTGGTTGGCCTCCTAGATTAGGCATTCCTTCAATTAAGACTGCATCTAAGCCCCGCATAGCAGCGTAATAAGCAGTAAAAATCCCGATTGGCCCTCCACCAATAATTGCGACATCAAACGTTTTATCTTTCATAAGTAGCACCTCAAATATAATTACATTGGTTAATATTATATGTTAATCTTAGTAAAGAGGTAATAATTTTATGGATTTAACGATAGGCCAGGTTGTCTCAGGAACCGTTACGGGAATTAGATCTTATGGTGCATTTGTCCAAATAAAGGATAGTAATCGACAAGGATTAATTCATATTTCGGAATTTCGGAATGGTTATGTTGATGATATTTCTGAGCTTTTACATTTGGGACAGGTAATTCAAGTGCGTATCCTAAATATTGATGAATATGATGAAAAAATCAGTTTATCATTACGAGCATTAAAGCCAGTTTTATATGATAGTCAACATTATAATCGAAAAAGTTACTGGACCGATCAACAAAAGAACATTGGTTATCATACAATTGCCAGGCATAAAGAGGCTTGGATTAAGGAAGAACTACAGAAAATTGAAAAAAAATCAAAAAAATGTCAAAAAGGGGTTGCAAAAGGGTAAAAAAGTTGATAATATATTTTCTGTTGTCAATGAGTCATGCGCGTCACTGTTAAGCAAATAAAAAAAACAGTTGACAAGCTCATGATAAGATGATAAACTAAATGAGCCGCTTAATCAAGTGGTAATCAACAAAAAGTTAAGTAGATCTTTGAAAACTGAACAAAGTTTCTTTAAAAGCCAAGTGCTGGGTTCTTGAAAAAGAACCTGTCAATTTAAAAGTAATAAAGAAGACAAAGAACGTTAGAGTTCTAAGTCTGAGTCAACAAACTAACAAAAAATGAGAGTTTGATCCTGGCTCAGGACGAACGCTGGCGGCGTGCCTAATACATGCAAGTCGAGCGAGCAGAAGTAACGGAATACCTTCGGGTAGGAAGATATGGACGCGAGCGGCGGATGGGTGAGTAACACGTAGGTAACCTGCCCTTTAGCGGGGGATAACAATTGGAAACAGTTGCTAATACCGCATAAAGTGCTTAATCACATGATTAAGGAATGAAAGACGGTTTCGGCTGTCACTAAAGGATGGACCTGCGGCGTATTAGCTAGTTGGTGAGGTAAAGGCCCACCAAGGCGATGATACGTAGCCGACCTGAGAGGGTAATCGGCCACATTGGGACTGAGACACGGCCCAAACTCCTACGGGAGGCAGCAGTAGGGAATCTTCCACAATGGACGAAAGTCTGATGGAGCAACGCCGCGTGGATGAAGAAGGTTTTCGGATCGTAAAATCCTGTTGTTGAAGAAGAACGTGCTTGAGAGTAACTGCTCAAGTAGTGACGGTATTCAACCAGAAAGTCACGGCTAACTACGTGCCAGCAGCCGCGGTAATACGTAGGTGGCAAGCGTTGTCCGGATTTATTGGGCGTAAAGGGAGCGCAGGCGGTTTGAAAAGTCTGAATGTGAAAGCCCTCAGCTTAACTGAGGAAGTGCATCGGAAACTGTCAAACTTGAGTGCAGAAGAGGAGAGTGGAACTCCATGTGTAGCGGTGAAATGCGTAGATATATGGAAGAACACCAGTGGCGAAGGCGGCTCTCTGGTCTGTAACTGACGCTGAGGCTCGAAAGCATGGGTAGCGAACAGGATTAGATACCCTGGTAGTCCATGCCGTAAACGATGAGTGCTAAGTGTTGGGAGGTTTCCGCCTCTCAGTGCTGCAGCTAACGCATTAAGCACTCCGCCTGGGGAGTACGACCGCAAGGTTGAAACTCAAAGGAATTGACGGGGGCCCGCACAAGCGGTGGAGCATGTGGTTTAATTCGAAGCAACGCGAAGAACCTTACCAGGTCTTGACATCTCCTGAAAGCTGTAGAGATACAGGGTTCCCTTCGGGGACAGGAAGACAGGTGGTGCATGGTTGTCGTCAGCTCGTGTCGTGAGATGTTGGGTTAAGTCCCGCAACGAGCGCAACCCTTGTTACTAGTTGCCAGCATTAAGTTGGGCACTCTAGTGAGACTGCCGGTGACAAACCGGAGGAAGGTGGGGACGACGTCAAATCATCATGCCCCTTATGACCTGGGCTACACACGTGCTACAATGGATGGTACAACGAGAAGCGAACTCGTGAGGGCAAGCAGAACTCTAAAAACCATTCTCAGTTCGGATTGCAGGCTGCAACTCGCCTGTATGAAGTTGGAATCGCTAGTAATCGTGGATCAGCATGCCACGGTGAATACGTTCTCGGGCCTTGTACACACCGCCCGTCACACCATGAGAGTTTGTAATACCCAAAGCCGGTGGGGTAACCCTTCGGGGAGCTAGCCGTCTAAGGTAGGACAAATGATTAGGGTGAAGTCGTAACAAGGTAGCCGTAGGAGAACCTGCGGCTGGATCACCTCCTTTCTAAGGAAAAATAAACGGAAAGCAGTTGGCAAGAAACTTTGTTTAGTTTTGAGAGGTCTACTCTCAAACATTAGTACTTTGAAAACTGAATATTATGAGAAGAAAGACACCGAGAATCGAGAGATTCGAAAGTAAGAAGTAATAAGTAAGGTTAAGATAATAAGGGCGCACGGTGGATGCCTAGGTACTAGGAGCCGAAGAAGGACGCAACGAACAGCGAAATGCTCCGGGGAGTTGTAAGTAAACGAAGATCCGGAGATATCCGAATGGGGGAACCCGGCTAAGGTAAAGCTTAGTCACACTGCGACGAAAGTTGTAAGTGAGGAAGACGTGGTGAACTGAAACATCTAAGTAGCCATAGGAAGAGAAAGAAAAATCGATTTCCTGAGTAGCGGCGAGCGAAACGGAAAGAGCCCAAACCAGAGAGCATGCTCTTTGGGGTTGTAGGACTGGGACGTGAGATAGTCGAAGATAGCTGAATCAGTTGGGAAGCTGAACCAGAGATAGTGATAGTCTAGTAGGCGAAATCAGAGACACTCTACCAGTATCCTGAGTACGGCGGGGCACGTGAAACCCCGTCGGAAGCAGGGAGGACCATCTCCCAAGGCTAAATACTCCCTAGTGACCGATGGAGAACAAGTACCGTGAGGGAAAGGTGAAAAGCACCCCGGAAGGGGAGTGAAATAGATCCTGAAACCGTGTGCCTACAAGTAGTCAGAGCTCGTTAAAGAGTGATGGCGTGCCTTTTGTAGAATGAACCGGCGAGTTACGATTGCGTGCGAGGTTAAGTTGAGAAGACGGAGCCGCAGCGAAAGCGAGTCTGAATAGGGCGAAAGAGAGTACGTAGTCGTAGACCCGAAACCAAGTGACCTACCCATGTCCAGGTTGAAGGTGCGGTAAAACGCACTGGAGGACCGAACCCACGTAAGTTGAAAATTGCGGGGATGAGGTGTGGGTAGCGGTGAAATTCCAAACGAACTTGGAGATAGCTGGTTCTCTCCGAAATAGCTTTAGGGCTAGCCTCGGAGAAGAGGATCTTGGAGGTAGAGCACTGTTTGGACTAGGGGCCCAACATGGGTTACTGAATTCAGATAAACTCCGAATGCCAAAAATTTTCTCCGGGAGTCAGACGGTGAGTGATAAGATCCATCGTCGAAAGGGGAACAGCCCAGATCACCAGTTAAGGTCCCAAAATCCATACTAAGTGGAAAAGGAAGTGGAACTGCACAGACAACTAGGATGTTGGCTTAGAAGCAGCAACTCATTTAAAGAGTGCGTAATAGCTCACTAGTCGAGTGGTTCTGCGCCGAAAATGTACCGGGGCTAAGTATGGTACCGAAACTGTGGATGTGCATCGAAAGATGTACGTGGTAGGAGAGCGTTGTAAGCACGAAGAAGCCAGATCGAGAGGACTGGTGGAGAGCTTAGAAGTGAGAATGCCGGTATGAGTAGCGAAAGACCAGTGAGAATCTGGTCCACCGGATGACTAAGGTTTCCTGGGGAAGGCTCGTCCGCCCAGGGTTAGTCGGGACCTAAGATGAGGCCGAGAGGCGTAATCGATGGAAAACAGGTTGAGATTCCTGTACTGTTCAGTGTTGTTTGAACGATGGAGGGACGCAGGAGATGAATTGTGAGCATGCAGCTGGAAAAGCATGTCTAAGCAGCGAGTCTGGATATGAGTCAAATGCTTATAACCGCGAAGGATGAGTTGTGATAGGGAGCGAAATTAAAGTAGCGAAGCACAATAGTCACACTGCCGAGAAAAGCTTCTAGTGAGACACTGAATACCCGTACCGCAAACCGACACAGGTAGTCAAGGAGAGAATCCTAAGGTGAGCGAGAGAACTATCGTTAAGGAACTCGGCAAAATAGCCCCGTAACTTTGGAAGAAGGGGTGCTGGTGTAAGAGCCAGCCGCAGTGAAAAGGCCCAAACAACTGTTTATCAAAAACACAGGTCTCTGCAAAATCGTAAGATGACGTATAGGGGCTGACGCCTGCCCGGTGCTGGAAGGTTAAGAGGATGAGTTAGACTTTGGTCGAAGCCCAGAATTGAAGCCCCAGTAAACGGCGGCCGTAACTATAACGGTCCTAAGGTAGCGAAATTCCTTGTCGGGTAAGTTCCGACCCGCACGAAAGGCGTAATGATTTGGGCACTGTCTCAACGATAGACTCGGTGAAATTATAATACCCGTGAAGATGCAGGTTACCCGCGACAGGACGGAAAGACCCCATGGAGCTTTACTGTAGCTTGATATTGAGTTTTTGTGTAACATGTACAGGATAGGTAGGAGCCGTAGAGATCGGTACGCTAGTATCGAAGGAGGCGCTGGTGGGATACTACCCTTGTTATATGAAAGCTCTAACCCGCGCCGTTGAAGCACGGCGGGAGACAGTGTCAGGTGGGCAGTTTGACTGGGGCGGTCGCCTCCTAAACAGTAACGGAGGCGCCCAAAGGTTCCCTCAGAATGGTTGGAAATCATTCGTAGAGTGTAAAGGTAGAAGGGAGCTTGACTGCGAGACAGACAAGTCGAGCAGGGACGAAAGTCGGGCTTAATGATCCGGTGGCACCGTATGGAAGGGCCATCGCTCAACGGACAAAAGCTACCCTGGGGATAACAGGCTTATCTCCCCCAAGAGTTCACATCGACGGGGAGGTTTGGCACCTCGATGTCGGCTCATCGCATCCTGGGGCTGTAGTCGGTCCCAAGGGTTGGGCTGTTCGCCCATTAAAGCGGTACGCGAGCTGGGTTCAGAACGTCGTGAGACAGTTCGGTCCCTATCCGTCGCGGGCGTAGGAAATTTGAGAGGATCTGTCCTTAGTACGAGAGGACCGGGATGGACATACCACTGGTGTACCAGTTGTCTTGCCAAAGGCATAGCTGGGTAGCTAAGTATGGAAGGGATAAACGCTGAAAGCATCTAAGTGTGAAACCCACCTCAAGATGAGATTTCCCATTCAGTAATGAAGTAAGACCCCTCAAAGAAGATGAGGTAGATAGGTTGCGAGTGGAAGTGTAGTGATACATGGAGCTGAGCAATACTAATCGGTCGAGGGCTTAACCAAGGGTGTCGAGTAAGAACATAATATTCAGTTTTGAGAGGACTAAGGTTCTTTCAGAAGGTAAGAAGAGAGCAAGTGTGGTGGCGATAGCGAGGAGGAAACACCTGGAATCATGCCGAACACAGAAGTTAAGCTTCTCAGCGCCGAAAGTAGTTGGTGGGAAACTACCTGCGAGGATAGGTCGTTGCCATGCTGCTCTTATTATCTTGGAAGATTAGCTCAGTTGGGAGAGCGTCTGCCTTACAAGCAGAGGGTCACAGGTTCGAGCCCTGTATCTTCCATTGAGTCGCTAGCTCAGTTGGTAGAGCAACGGCCTTTTAAGCCGTGGGTCGTGGGTCCGAGCCCCACGCGACTCATTTTGCGGGTGTGGCGGAATTGGCAGACGCGCTAGATTTAGGTTCTAGTGTCCTTTGGACGTATGGGTTCAAGTCCCTTCTCCCGCACTTGCATGTTCTTTGAAATATGTTATAGTTTTATTTTTATTATGCCGACTTAGCTCAGCTGGCAGAGCATCTGTCTTGTAAACAGAGGGTCGGAGGTTCGAATCCTCTAGTCGGCATTTTGCGGAAGTAGTTCAGTGGTAGAACATCACCTTGCCATGGTGGGGGTCGCGGGTTCGAATCCCGTCTTCCGCTTTCATTATAATCACGCCGGGGTGGCGGAACTGGCAGACGCACAGGACTTAAAATCCTGCGGTAAGTGATTACCGTACCGGTTCGATTCCGGTCCTCGGCATTATAATGAGCACCCATAGCGCAATTGGATAGAGTGTCTGACTACGAATCAGAAGGTTGTAGGTTCGACTCCTACTGGGTGCATGTTTTTTTCGGGAAGTGGCTCAGTTTGGTAGAGCACCTGGTTTGGGACCAGGGGGTCGCAGGTTCGAATCCTGTCTTCCCGATTAGCTTTTTAATAGCTATGGCGGTGTAGCTCAGCTGGCTAGAGCGTCCGGTTCATACCCGGGAGGTCGGGGGTTCGATCCCCTTCGCCGCTATTAATCGGACCTTTAGCTCAGTTGGTTAGAGCAAACGGCTCATAACCGTTCGGTCGTAGGTTCGAGTCCTACAAGGTCCATAGATTTTTTATGGACTTTGTGGTAAGATTTTATTATCGCGGGATGGAGCAGTCTGGTAGCTCGTCGGGCTCATAACCCGAAGGTCGTAGGTTCAAACCCTACTCCCGCAATTTGGTCCTATGGTGTAGTTGGTTATCACGCCTGCCTGTCACGCAGGAGATCACCGGTTCAAGTCCGGTTAGGACCGTTAGATGGCTCGGTAGCTCAGTCGGTAGAGCAATGGATTGAAGCTCCATGTGTCGGCAGTTCGATTCTGTCCCGCGCCATTTTTGTTAAAGATTGCGGGTGTAGTTTAGTGGTAAAACCACAGCCTTCCAAGCTGTTGTCGCGAGTTCGATTCTCGTCACCCGCTTATGGGCCTATAGCTCAGCTGGTTAGAGCGCACGCCTGATAAGCGTGAGGTCGATGGTTCAAGTCCATTTAGGCCCATTGGAGAAGTACTCAAGTGGCTGAAGAGGCGCCCCTGCTAAGGGTGTAGGTCGCGTAAGCGGCGCGAGGGTTCAAATCCCTCCTTCTCCGTTGGAATTTTTTCCATGTTTATTGCGATTTGGAGGATTACCCAAGTGGCTTAAGGGAACGGTCTTGAAAACCGTCAGGCGTGTAACAGCGTGCGTGGGTTCAAATCCCACATCCTCCTTTATAATTATCGCGGGATGGAGCAGTCTGGTAGCTCGTCGGGCTCATAACCCGAAGGTCGTAGGTTCAAACCCTACTCCCGCAATTTGGTCCTATGGTGTAGTTGGTTATCACGCCTGCCTGTCACGCAGGAGATCACCGGTTCAAGTCCGGTTAGGACCGTTAGATGGCTCGGTAGCTCAGTCGGTAGAGCAATGGATTGAAGCTCCATGTGTCGGCAGTTCGATTCTGTCCCGCGCCATTTATGGAAGGGTAGCGAAGTCTGGCTAAACGCGGCGGACTGTAAATCCGCTCCTTCGGGTTCGGTGGTTCGAATCCACTCCCTTCCATCATAATAGGGATATAGTTCAATGGTAGAACAACGGTCTCCAAAACCGTCGATGTGGGTTCAACTCCTACTATCCCTGTTATATCCTGGCGGTATTGGTGAAGTTGGTTAACACACCGGTTTGTGGCACCGGCATACATGAGTTCGAGTCTCATATACCGCCCTTTTCTTTATTGGGTTATAGCCAAGTGGTAAGGCAATGGACTTTGACTCCATTATGCGCTGGTTCGAATCCAGCTAACCCAATTTTTACCTGGCGGTATAGCCAAGTGGTAAGGCAGAGGTCTGCAAAACCTTGACCACCGGTTCAAATCCGGTTACCGCCTTTGGCTTTAGCCATGGTTTATTATTAATATTTTGCCGGTGTGGCGGAATTGGCAGACGCGCTGGATTCAAAATCCAGTTCCTGTTAAAGGAGTATCGGTTCGACCCCGATCACCGGTATCTGATGAAACAGTTAACTTAATTATGTTAGCTGTTTTTTTGTGTTTCAAAATAAATTGGTCTACATAAAAAAGAGTGTCGACGAAATACTTATCAACACTCAATATTATAGAACCTTAAAAAACAAGTCTTGCTTGGTTAGAAAATCAAACAAGACTTGTTTTTTAAAATTTGTTTATTTTAATTTTACAATTGGGCGCTTTTTTGCATTGTACGTTCACTAATAAACATGAATGGTAAATAAAATAGCACGCCGATAATGATAATTAATAATTGTACAATGACGGCACGCCAATCACCGGCAGTACATAAATAAGCATTTAGGAGTGGCGGAGTGGTCCACGGAACTAAAACCACGACACGATTCATCCAACCAATGGCTGTGAAAAAGTAAGCAATTAAATCACCAATGACGGGCATTAAAACAAAAGGAATCATCATAGGAATATTAAAAACGATAGGATAGCCAAAGATGACGGGTTCATTAATATTAAAGATACTAGGCGCAATGGCTAATCCCGCAATTTCTTTGCTGGATTTCATTTTGGAAAAAATAAAAATAGCAATTAATAAACACAAGGTACAGCCCGTACCACCAATCATTCCGAACACATCGCGAAAAGTATAAGTCAAAATATAGGGAATATGTTTGTGTGCTTCAAAGGCTGCCATATTCTTATTCATATTGATTAATAATAATGGATCCAGTAAAGTCCCATTGATAACTGTTTGGTGAATACCTAAAGTAAAGAGAAAGTTTCCTACACTATAGATAAAAAGCATCCCCGGTAAGCTAGTCGTAAAGCCGCGTAATGGTTCTTGAATTAAGTTGGTAATCAGGTCAATCAAGTTAGTTTTACCGAAAACCATCAATAGGGCGGAAATGAGTGCAAAAATACTTAAAGTTAAGATAGAGGGAATCAAGTCGTTAAACGAAGCGGCTACTGCTGGCGGAATATTTTCTCCGAGATGAATTTTTAAATGTTTAATATTTGATAAACCAATAAATAATTCGGTTGCTAATAATCCAATAATAATGCCAGAGAACATTCCTGTGGTGCCCAAGTTAGTATAAGATAAGCCACCAGTGACGTTAATATTTTTCGTACTGTGGGCAATGGTTAACTTAACTGTAGCTGGCATCATAACAATTAAGCTAGCTAAGGAAATAATAGCCGCAAGAATTCCGTTCTTATACTTTTTATTAACTGATAAGGTATAACCAATTGCTGGTGCTAAAACTAATCCGGCAATGTTTAAGGTCCCGTTGCTAATGTCACTGCCCCAAATTTGTAAATTGGCTAAGGTTTTGCCATGAGCAAATAGAGGAAAGACTACATTATTCATTAAGACACCTAAGCCAGCTAAAATGAAGAGGGGCATGATTGTGGCAAAAGCATCTCGCAAAGAGCGTAAGTGAACTTCATTACCAATTTTGACAGAAATTTCAGTAAATTTATCAAAAAAGCGTTTGCCACGACTTTTATTTGCTGAAGCAGTTTGAGCCATTAAAACAACCTCCTTATGGTTAAATCTGATTGAAGAATATTTGCTCGTGTTTCACTGTTGGTCTATTTACTATTAAAATAATTGATTACCATTGGATTGGATTACTTTTTGCAGCCAGTGATAACTTTTTTTGGGTACTCGTTTTAAATCTTTGAGATCATGATTCGTGCGATTGACATAAACAACGCCATAACGTTTATCAACATTGCCTTGGGAACTTGGGATATCAATTAACCCCCAACCCAAATAACCAATAACGTGAGCGCCATCTTGGACTGCTTGTTTTAAGGCCACTAAATGTTGGCGATGGTAGTTAATACGGTAATCGTCATTAATTTCGTGTTGACCATCCCAACTTTCACGGACCCCAAGACCATTTTCAATTGGGAAAATCGGTAAGTGAGTGCGGTTAGCTAAGTCCATTAAAATACCATAAAAACCTTGGGGATCAATTTGCCACTGCCATTCATTAGTTTGTAAATAAGGATTATGCGCATGACCTACGGAACCAAAGTCATTAGGAATAGTCCCAACGGGGATTTTAGAGCTGTCTAGGCAAGAGGTTGCATAATAGCTAAAACTGATAAAATCACTACGGGTTTGTTTGATTTCAGCTAGCTCACTAGTTTGTAAAATGTCTTCTAAGTGTTGTTGCTTCATAAAGGCCACTACTTCGTCTGAATATTGTCCTTCAGTAAAAATGCGCAAAAGATTATAATCTGTAAATTCTTTAAATTTTCTAACTGCGGCCACATCTTGTGGATTAGCAGTAGCGGGATAAATTTCTTGGAAAGCTTCCATTCCGCCAATTTTTAAATCAGGATAATTTTGATGAATAAAGTTAGCGATACGCGCATGAGCTAAAGCTAAATTATGTTGAATTTGAAACAGTTCACGAGTAGTTTTTTGCCCCTTTAAGTAGCCACTACAATGAAAGGCTTCTTGGGTACTATATAAATTTTGTTCGTTAAACGTGAGCCAATATTTGACTTGTGAAGAAAACTCAATCACCATTTGTTGACCGTAAGTCACAAAATTGTCAACCACATGTTTGTTCACAAAGCCATTATATTTTTGTGCTTGCTTTAAAGGCATGTCAAAATGATATAAGCAAATCATCGGTTGAATACCATTTTTAAGTAATTCATCAATTAAGTCATGATAAAATTTGAGACCTTGTTTATTAAACTGGCCTTCGCCATCAGGTTGCACACGACTCCAAGAGATTTGAAAACGATAGAAGTTCATTCCTAAATCCTTCATTAAGGCAATATCTTCGGGATAGCGGTGATATTCATCAATGGCTACCGACCAATCAGAATTGTTGGGGCCACTGGGGCGTAGGTCATAAACAGAAGCGCCTTTGCCACCTTCGTTAGCTGCACCTTCAGTCTGCATACTAGAGGTAGAATTACCCCAGAAAAAGTTATCTGGTAACTGTGTCATAATTTATACTCCTTTTTTGTAATCGCTAACATTTAAAACCACTTTTAAGTATAGACATTTATTTTTAAATGTAAATACTTTTTATTGAATCTTTCAATGGCCTAGTGGAGAGTGATAAACTTAATTCAAGTGATAAAAAGGTGGGATCAGTTGATGGCACAAAAACCTAAATATTTAATCATTGCTGCAACTTTAAAAAAACGGATTCAAAACGGAACGTATTTACCGGGAACACCTTTTCCACAGCAAAGTAAATTGGCTCAAGAATTTCAAACTAGTCGCGTAACAGTTCGCAAAGCCATTGAACAGTTGATAAAGGTTGGCTTGGTCTATACTCAGCGAGGAGCGGGGACTTTTGTTCGAACTACCGCGTTAAAAACTTCTCACTTTGATCGTGCAGTGGATCAATATATTGGTACGACTAAATTAGTTGGTGATCAAAGTCGTGTGACCAGTCAAATTATTCAATTTCAAATTCGCTATCCTAATGCTGAAGAGTGTCAGTTACTAAATTTGACACCGCACGAAATGGTTTATGATATTCAACGCCAACGTTTAGTTGATCGTGAACCTTATGCTTTGGAGTATACAAAAATGCCAGTCAAAATTGTGCCCGGCATCGACGAAACGGTTTTAAAGGCTTCAGTCTATCGTTACATTGAAACCACGTTGCATCAAAAAATTGGTGCTGCTTACCGTAAGATTAGTGCTGCCAAAGCCACGGCAGCTGACCAACAGTATTTAGCTTGTCAGAATTCTGATCCCATTTTGCGTTTGCGTCAGGTCGTTTTTTTAGAAAATAATGTTCCGTTTGAATTGTCTGAAACACATCATCGATATGATAAAGAGCAAATTACAGTTTATCTGCCAGGACATACTAAGTGACGCTACTAATTTATTAAAAATGCAACATTAATTAAAATTAATTATAGCTATTTTTAAATTAATAAAAATTAAAAGATAAGCTATTTCTATAAAACCATTCTTGACAAAATAGGATTTAATGCTATTCTTTAAATTAAATAAAAATTAAAAAGAGAGGTAAGTAAGATGGCTAAAGTAAAAGCATCAGAGGTTGATTTTAATAATTTAGGATTTAATTACTTAGACTTACCTTATCGCTACCAGGCAACTTACAAAGATGGTCAATGGCAAGATGAAGGTTTGGTCACCGAAAGTGATGTAACAATTAATGAGGATTCAACGGCCTTACACTACGGACAATCAGTTTTTGAAGGTTTAAAAGCTTATCGTACTAAAGATGGTCATGTGCAATTATTCCGTCCCGATCAAAATGCGCAACGAATGCAAAACAGTTGTCAGCGTCTGTTGATGCCACAAGTACCAACTGACATGTTTGTAGATGCTGTGAAACAAGTGGTGAAGGCGAACATTGATTTTGTGCCACCTTATGGTAACGGAGCAACGTTATATTTACGACCAATTATGATGGGTGTTGGCGGCATGATTGGTGTACATCCGGCAACTGAATATATTTTTCGGATTTTTGCAATGCCAGTTGGTAATTACTTTAAAGGTGGTTTAACACCAACTAATTTCACCACTTCGCAATATGATCGGGCAGCGCATAAAGGAACTGGACAAAGTAAAGTTGGTGGTAACTATGCTGCTAGTTTAATGCCTGGTGACGCTGCGCAAAAGCATGGTTTTTCCGATTGTGTTTATCTGGATCCGGTTAATCATGAAAAGATTGAAGAAGTTGGATCAGCCAATTTCTTTGGAATTACGAAAGATGGTACGTTTGTGACACCAAAATCACCATCTATTTTACCGAGTGTTACCAAATATTCACTTTTGTATTTAGCTGAGCATGAGTTAAACATGCCAACTGAGCAAGGTGATGTTTATATCAATGATTTAGATCGTTTCGCAGAAGCTGGGGCTTGTGGTACAGCGGCAGTTATTTCACCAATTGGTGGTTTGGAGCACAATGGTAAGATGCACGTCTTTTATAGTCAAACTGAGGTCGGACCAGTGACCAAGAAGTTGTATGACATCTTAACTGGCATTCAATTTGGTGATCGCAAAGGACCTGAAGGCTGGGTTGAACCAGTTGAATAAAAGCAATTTATTAATAAACTTCAATTAAAATCTCAAAGCATTTAATATAGTTATAAACTAATTATATTAAATGCTTTTTTTGTTTTTTAAGTAAAAATTAAAAAATCTCTTGACCATGTGAAGATATTCACTTAAAATTCAATTGTAGGATTCAAAAAATCAAAAAGAGGTTAACTGATATGAAAGCAGCAGTAGTACGGGACAATTGCGATGGTTATGTTGATATTAAAGATGTTAAGTTACGTGATCTGCGAGCCGGTGAAGCTTTAGTTAAGATGGAATACTGTGGCTTGTGTCATACGGATTTGCATGTAGCCGCGGGTGACTTTGGTAAAGTTCCCGGCCGCATTATCGGGCATGAAGGTGTTGGTAAAGTGATTCAAGTAGCCGCTGGAGTTTCTACTTTAAAAATTGGTGATCGAGTATCAATTGCGTGGTTTTATCAAGGCTGCGGGCATTGCGAATATTGTACGACTGGCCGTGAAACTTTATGCCGTAATGTTTTAAACTCTGGGTTTAATGTTGACGGTGCGATGGCTGAAGAATGTATCGTTCCTGCTGACTATGCAGTTAAAGTTCCCGCTGATTTAGATCCGATTGAGGCTACTTCTCTAACTTGCGCGGGAGTAACAGTTTATAAGGGCTTGAAGACCGGAAATGTTCGTCCTGGTCAATGGGTTGAAGTGGTTGGCACTGGTGGCTTAGGCAATTTAGCAGTACAATATGCTAAGAATGTTTTTGGTGCGCATGTAGCAGCAGTCGACATTAATGATGAAAAATTGCAAGCTACTAAAAAGTTAGGGGCTGATCTGACAATTAATTCGCAAACCGAAGATGCTGCTGATGTTTTACAAACTAAAGTTGGTGGTGTTCATAGTGCAATTATTACGGCTGTGAGCTCGTCGGCATTTACATCTGCAGTTAACTCATTAAGACCAGATGGAACGTTAGTAGCGATTGCTTTACCTCAAGGAGACATGTCTTTAAATATCTCTAAAACTGTTTTAGATGGGATTAAAGTTGCTGGTTCATTAGTTGGTACTCGGCAAGATTTGGCTGAAGCTTTTGCTTTTGGAGCTGAACATAAAGTAAAGCCGATTGTCCAAACGCGTAAATTATCAGAAATTAACGATATTATTGATGAAATGAAAAATAATCAAATTGTTGGGCGAATGGTAGTTGATTTTACTAATAATTAATATTTTAGCCAAAACAAAAAGTGATGTGACAAAAGCACAGTTGGTTTGAACTAATTGTGCTTAGTCGCATCACTTTTTAGATTATTCATGATTAGTACTTAATTTTGCAATTGGCGGTGCTGCCAGTAATAAACGGGCCAGCCAGTTAAGGTTAATCCCAAACCGGCTAAGGCTAGTAATGGTTGACTGACCGTAGTATTGATCACAATAAATAAACCACCTAAAATTGCTAAAATAGGAGGGATGGGGTACCAAATAATTTGATACGGTCGCTGCAAATTAGGTTTGTTTTTACGGAGAATAAAAATTCCGATGAACAGAAGAATTGAAAAGATCCAAGAGATATAAACCAACATATTGGTTAAAGTGTCAAAAGTTCCCGAAAAAATCATGATGACGGCAATTAAACTTTCGAATAATAAACTGTTGGTGGGCATTTTTGTTTTGGCATTTAAATGGCTAAAAAAATGGGCTGCTGGTAATTGTTTTTGAATACCTAAAGTATACGGCATGCGAGAACCAACCATTAAGTGACCATTCACTGCACCATAAACTGATACTAAAATACCGATGGTTAAAATTTTGCCACCCAGCGGCCCAAATAATTTTTGGGCCGTTTGCATAGCAGCGTTTTGATTGCCCGCAATTTGGGTAAAGGGCAAAATTTTGATAAAGCTCCAGTTTAGTAAAGTATAAACAATGGTTACGGCGATTAATCCCCAAATAATAGCATGCGCTAAATTTTTTTCCGGACGTTTAATTTCACCAGCTAAATTACCAATGCTTAGCCAACCATCGTAGGCAAATAAAGTAGCGAGTAAAGCTTGCCCGAAAGCTTGCGGATGTTGAAAGGTTAAGGCTGATGTTAAATGACTCCAATTTAAATTGTTAGTGGTATTAAACCCCAAGGCAGCAATAATAATAGCGATAATTGGAATCAATTTAATAATTAAAGTCAATTTTTGTACTTGACTGCTGAGCTTACTACCTAACCAGTTGACAATAACTAATGAAAAAAGGCACATTAGCGCCCACATGGTTGGCGAAATGTGTGGTAAATTAAATAGTTGTTGTGCTTGCGTTCCAAAAACGATGGAAATTGCTGCAATATTAGCGGGATAGTATACAATGATTAAGGACCAACCAAACAAGAAAGCAATCTTGGGTCCATAAATTTCGCTGAGGTATTTAACGGGACCACCGTTTTCAGGATAAGTAGCAGCTAATTCGGCAACGGTTAAACCAGCCATGAGGGTAATAATTCCGGCTAATGGCCAAACTAAAATACTAAGCCAGGAACTTTTGGTTAATTGCGTAATACTAGCAACTTTAAAAAAGACTCCGCCACCGATGACAGTCCCCATGACGGTAGCCAGAGCCGAGAAAAGAGATAATTGACGTTTCATTTGCTTCATTCCTAACTAAATTTTCTTAATACTGAGTATTGTACTTGATTTTAAGAGAGAGGCAAAGATTTTTAATGCAGTCACGATTAATGGTCCGTCAACAAAAATTTCATAAAAAACAACTGCTCTTTGTGGGCTTTTTATTATTGGTTTTGGCAGGGCTTTTTGTGAGTAAACAAATTTTCAATTATTGGCAAAAAAGTGGTCGTCCCAGTACTAGCAACTATCCAGTTTTAGGAGTTAGCTTGAGTCAAACGGATGGCTATCAGGACTTTCATTTGCTGAAGAAACATGGCATAGATTTTGTTTATTTAAGGGCCACTCAAGGTGCAGATTATTTTGATGATGCATTCTTAAGTAATTATTGGCGGATTCAAGGCGCGCAATTACCGTATGGTATTGAGCATGATTTTAGTTGGCAAACTTCACCACAGGCCCAGTTTACTAATATTAAGGCTAGTGTTGGTACTCGAGTAGGAACGTTACCGTTAGTTCTGCAAGTTAAAGCTCCCTCAGCTTCGCAGTTAACTGCGCACCAAATTGATAAATCTGTTTCACGATTACAAAGTTTGCTGGTAAAATATTATCAGCGCCCAGTTTTAATTCAAACAGATCCAGCCTTGAATTATTTGATCAAGCATAATTCATGTGGCGGTATTTTACAGACTAGACCCCATCCCATTAAGGGTGATCAAGTGAAATTTTGGCAATATACGGATGCTGGACGCATTCCTAGTTTGGCAACTGCCAATCAGTATAGTTTATTAGTATTTAACGGCAATCAGCAGCAATGGGCGGCTTTTTTGCAAACAGGAGGTTGGTAAAATGTTACGTTTAGGTGTAATTGGTACCAATTGGATCACTAAACAATTTGTGCAAGCAATTCAGGCTACGGCTAGTTTTCAATTGACAACAATTTATTCACGCACATTAAGTCATGCTCAAAAATTGGCGCAGCAATTAAAAATAGAAGACGTTAAGTTAGTCGATCAACGTGAACAACTTTTTACTAGTTCCCAAGTTGATGTGATCTATGTGGCTTCACCTAATAGTTGTCACTTTCAAGATATTATGGCCGCTTTAGAATGCCACAAACATGTGATTGTAGAGAAACCGTTGGTCTCCACGCGCTCTGAATTTTTACAAATTAAAGCTTTTTTAAAACAACATCCGGAGTTATTTATTTTTGAAGCTGCCCGGCATATTCATGAGACTGAATTTCACCAATTACAACAACGAGTGGCCGAATTACCAGTAATTACGGGCGCCACGATTATTTATCGCAAATACTCTAGTCGCTATGATCAAGTCTTAGCGGGCCAAGAACCGAATGTGTTTTCACCCAAATTTTCGGGCGGCGCCTTATATGATTTGGGAGTTTATTTAATTTATGATGCCCTTTGCTTATTTGGACAACCACTAACGGCTCAGTATTTTCCGCAAATGATTGCGACGAAAGTTGATGGTCAAGGGACTTTAGTCTTACATTATCACGAGTTCGACGTAACCCTATTAGTAGGCAAAATTAGTAACTCTTTATTACCATCGGAAATTTATAGTAATCACCAAACGCTTTTATTTAATGATGGTGGCACCATTCGAAAAATTTGGGATGATCAAAACCAGCAAGTGCAAAAATTTGCGGATCACAATCCGATGCTGGCGGAAGCGCAAGTTTTTAGTCAAATTATTCAACAACATGATCACAAAGAATTCTTACGGCTCTGGCAATTAGCTGATCAAGTGAATCAAATTTTAACAACGGTGCGCTTAGCAGCGAAAATTCACTTTACTGCCGATGAGAAATGAGGAAAATATGCAAATACCAAAGATTTATCAAAAATATTATCAGCAACATCATTTTCAAAGTTTGACACCGATTCAAGAACAAGTCTATGAACCGCTACAACAAGGAAAATCCTTACTGGCTTTAGCTCCTACTGGTTCTGGTAAAACATTAGCATTTGGAATGCCGTTATTGTCTAAATTAACGCTTAATGGTGGGATTCAGTTACTAGTACTGGAACCTTCCCAGGAGTTGGCTATTCAAACGCGCAATGTGTTACGCTCTTTAAATCCCCAGTTACGGGTGTTAGAGGTGATTGGAGGCGCTAATGTTCAGCGGCAAATTGAACATTTAAAACAAAAACCTGAGGTCGTTGTCGGAACAATTGGGCGCATTAAAGATCTAGTTGTTAAACGCAAATTTAAATTAAATAAAATCCAGACGGTGGTCATTGATGAAGCTGATGATTTGTTGATGGATAAATTGACGCCGGTACGGGATTTATTGGGTCGCTTGCAAGGTCAGTTTCAATTAGCCTTGTTTTCAGCAACAGCGGCGCCGATTTTTCAAGAATTATCCAAGTGGTTTCCTCAAGATTTTCTCAAGATTGATTTGCGTGCCGACCAACAGTTTCGGGCAGGGATCAAGCATTACTTTTTATTGACGAGTAATTCACAAAAAGCAGCTACTTTACAACGTTTAGCACATCGCAAACACAAACGCAATTTAGTTTTTTATCAATCTAGTAAAGAATTACACCAATATGCTGCCGATATGCGGTATCGTAAAACGTATTTTACAGTATTAGATACCAGTGATCCGAAAAAACGGCGGGCTGATGCACTAGCTAATTTTAAAAAGCGTGATACTTCACTTTTATTGACGACGGATGTAGCAGCTCGGGGCATGGATTTGCCGGATTTAACGACAGTCATTAATTGGAACAATCCGCAAAATTTAACAGAGTATATTCATCGTAGCGGTCGGACTGGTCGGATGGGGCGTAACGGCGAGGTAATTACTTTAGGTAACGAACATGATTTTCGACAATTACAAGAATTATTGCAAGCGCAACATATTAAATTACGGAAAGTGCAGTTAGTTGATGAACAGTTGGTAACGGCCCAGCCCTCCAAAAGTGGGGCTAAAGCAAAAGTTATTCGGCATCGTTCTAAAAAACGACAACGTGATCAAAAACGCCAAGGTTATCATGGTGTCAAAAAATAATCTTTACAGTTGAGTTATTTCGTGGCAAGATTAAACCATGGTCTCGTGGCTCAGCTGGATAGAGCAACTGCCTCCTAAGCAGTAGGTCATCGGTTCGAATCCGATCGAGATCATCGTGTTGCCGCTGTTCATTAGTGATCTGCGGCTTTTTTATTTCAAAAATTTTGTTTGAAAGAAATAAAAAATTAAACCACAAATAATTAAACTTAAAATAAAAAAGAAGCTGTAGCGCCAATGTTGGTGTAAAATTTGATCAAAAGTAAAAACTAAACTAAAGCCGCAAATTAATAATAATATGCCGCAAATTATTAAATAAATCATAAAAAACTCCTAGTGTAAATAAAATAGGTGATTGAGGAGGAACAATTTTGCAAAAAATCAAGGTTATGACGGTTTTTGGAACGCGTCCAGAAGCAATTAAAATGGCACCTTTGGTCTTGAAATTACAGCAGCAAGCCCAATACTTTCAAACCACTACAGTTGTTACTGCTCAACATCGAGAAATGTTAGATTCAGTCTTGGATATTTTTCATATTCATCCAGATTATGACTTGAACATTATGAAGAGAAAGCAATCATTAAGTGGAATTACTAGTTCAGTCTTGTTAGACATGGATGATGTTTTTGAACAAGAACAGCCGGATATTGTGTTAGTACATGGTGATACAACCACTACGTTAGCGGCTGCCATGTCAGCTTTTTATCACCAAACGGCGATTGGTCATGTGGAAGCGGGGTTGCGTACTTGGAATAAGTATTCACCTTGGCCTGAGGAAATGAATCGGCAAATGACCGATGATCTGGCGGATTTGTATTTTGCGCCGACGGAGCAAAGCAAAGCTAATTTATTAACTGAAAATCATCCAGCAGAACAAATTTTCGTCACTGGGAATACTGCCATTGATGCGCTGGAACAAACTGTCCAAAGTGACTATCATCATCACGCTTTAGATCTTGTTGACCCTAATAAGCGAATGATTTTGGTGACCATGCACCGCAGAGAAAATCAAGGTGCACCGATGAAACGGGTATTTCAAGCGATGCTAGAAGTCGTCCAAAGTCATTCTGATGTAGAAATTATCTATCCCGTTCATTTAAATCCAGTGGTTCAACAAGCTGCTCATGAAGTTTTAGGTGATCATGAACGCATTCATTTAATTGATCCGTTAGATGTGTTAGATTTTCATAATCTGGCTGCGCGGTCTTATTTTATCATGAGCGATTCTGGCGGTGTTCAAGAAGAAGCCCCAGCTTTAGGTAAGCCAGTATTGGTTTTACGTGACACGACGGAGCGTCCTGAAGGAGTTCAAGCCGGGACTTTGAAATTAGTAGGTACTGATCCCCAAAAGGTCAAAGCGGCAATGAGTCAACTGTTAGATGATTCCGCAGCTTATCAAGCGATGGCTCAAGCCAAAAATCCCTATGGTGATGGTTTAGCGAGTGAACGCATTTGTGCGGCTATTCGTTATCATTTTCAACAATTAGCGCAGCGTCCAGCGGAGTTTAGTTACCATAAATAAAATGAATTATTTGTTAAAAAAGATGTTCGCAGTAATACGAACATCTTTTTTCATGGTACTTTAAAAGTCATAAATTAGTCCTAACAATAGGCATTTGATTTAAGGTAAATCATGACCAGCTGCCAAGTACAGATCGTACCATTCTTGACGACTCAATGAAAAATCAGTACATTCACTGCTAGAGATAATATGTTTGGGCTGCGTAGTTCCTAAGAGAACTTGGATTTTGGCGGGATGGCGTAGAATCCAAGCAGCGGCAATCGCATTTTTATTAGTTTGATATTTCTGGGCCAATTGGGCTAAAACTTGGTTTAAATGCGGAAATTGTGCGCTATTAATAAAAGTTCCTTTCGAAAAATCAGCTTGAAAAGGTGACCAAGCTTGAAGGGTCAAGTGGTGTTGTTGACAATATTCTAAAGTGCCGCCAGTGCGATCAATAGCGAAAGCGTTGGCCATATTAACATGCAAGCCAAAGTCAATCAGTTGAGTATGAGCTAAGCTAAATTGCAATTGGTCTACAACTATTGGAGTAGATAAGCCTGATTGTAAAAGTTGAATCTGGGCGGCATTAAAGTTGGAAACGCCAAAGTTTTTGACTTTACCGGCTTGCTGTAGTTGTTGAAAAGCTGAATTAACTTCTGCTAAATCCATCAGTGGATCGGGGCGATGTAAAATGAACAAATCTAAATAATCGATTTGTAGGCGTTGTAAAATTTGCTCGACGCTGTGCAATAAATATCGCGCTGAAAAATCATAACGTTGCCCCGGGACAATACCAGCCTTAGATTGAATAATCCAATCTTCACGTTGAAAATTGCCTGTAGTGAAGGCATTACCGAAAACTTGTTCATATTGACCATTGCCATAAATATCGGCAGAATCAATGAAATTAATACCACATTGTTGGGCAGCAATTAAATTAGCAGTGGCTTGAGCCGTGGATAAATCTTTCCAGCGCATAAGACCTAAAGCTACAGTGGATACTGGTGGTAAGTTTGGACTAATCTGCAAATATTTCATTGAAGAACCTCCTGATGAAAATAAGTATACGACGAAACGAGTTCGATTTGTACCAATTGACTTGGTAACTTGTTTTTTTAAATTAACTCTTTATAATATGATTAAAAAGGAGAAAATTTAATGGATTTTGCACAATTAAATGAAACTTTAGCTAATAGTATTCAACAGTTCAACTTGCCCGCTTGTGGAGTCGGAATAGCGAGTCATGATCAAACGATGGTTCAGGGATACGGTGATTATGATGATCAATGGGTCTTTCCCCTGTGTTCCATTTCCAAAAGTTTTCTGGCAACCACCATTTGTCAACTAGCTGATCAGGGCGTTTTAGATTTGGATCAACCGATTATTGATAGTTGGCAGCAATTTAAAGTTTATGATGATTATGCTACTAAACATTTAACGTGGCGTGATTTGTTATGTCATCGTAGTGGAGTGCCGGCACATGATTTAATGCGCTTTACCAATGGTCCACTGAGTTTAAGTCAAGTAGTCACGAAAGTGCCATATTTAAAACCGAACGTTGATCTACGCTATAAAATGCAATACAGTAACTTAATGTTTGCTGAATTAACATTTGCGTTAGAGCAGGTTTTAGGAACGGATTATTATTCTTATCTACAACAATATCTATTAACAGATTTAAACTTAACTAATACTTATGTACATGATGAAGCAGTAGCGTTAGAGCAAATTGCTCCAGCTTATTTGCCAGAAGGTAATCATTATCGTCCAATGCAATTCATGTCTCCTGGTCATTTAGGTGGGGCCAGCAGTATGTTAGCAAAGCCACAAGATTTATTGACCTGGGCGCAATTTCAATTGCAGAATTATCAACAACAGTCACATAATAATGCGGCGCAAATGTATCAACCACAAATTGTTATGCAACCTAGTCGCAATTATGCCCAGCCACAATTGAGTGCTTACGGCTTTGGAATGATGATGGAAACCTATCGCGGGTATAAATATTTTTATCATACGGGTTCTTTTATTGGCTATTGTGCAATTTTAGGTTTTGTACCGGAATTAGATTTAGCTTTTGGCATGGTCACCAATTTAGATTCAACGAATGCAATGTTTGGTTTGGCTTATCAAGTAATTGATCAAGCAGCCCAATTACCAACAGTTGATTGGACACACAAGATTTTACAAGATGACCATCAAAAAGCTAGCCAAAAAAAGCAGCAGCTACAACAACAATTTGGAGCTACTAAACAAGTTGCTTTGAGTCGTCCAGAGTGGTTAGGTGTCTACGTTAATCCGGGGTATGGTCGCTTAGAGTTGTGTGCAGAGCAGGGGCAGTTGCATATTAAATTTGCGCAATTTGATTTTGCCATTGTCACTGATTTAAAGGGACAAGCTTGGATTGATATTGCCCCATTAAATAAAATCGTACAATTAAACATTACGCAACAACAAATTGCTTTGTTTGCAGAAACAGCACTAAATGAACCGATCATTTTTTCACGGCATTAATAATGATGGTAATGAAAAAGGTGGGACTTTTGTCTCACCTTTTTTTTGATCGTGCTTTCATTTTTCACGATGAATCCGCTGATGTAGATGTTGAATCATGGCGCTATTTTCTCGCAAAAAAATAGCTTGCGTGGATAAATAATTGACTAAACCAACGATGATTTGGTCTAACATTTTAGCAATTAAATTGTTCCATTGTAACAGGCTGATGCCAATCCACATCAAAATATTATCTAAAATTAATGACAGTAACCGCTGCGAAAGGAAAAGCCCACTTTCTTGGATGAAAGTTTTCCAATTTTGATAGCTGCTTTGAAAGACAATTTTTTTGTTAACAATGAAAGAAAAAACATTCGCAATCAGCCAGGCGACAGTATTGGCAACTAACATATTAATGCGCCAGTGATTGTGTAAAATATGAAAAGCAAAGACATTAATAACAGAAGCTAAGAAACCATAAAATGTGTAAACAATAAAATCGCGATGCTTTTTATAGATATCCATGAGTCAACTTCTTTTCTCTTACTTAGAATAGGTCAATCAATGTTTGGGCAAAGTGGTCTAATTTAGCAATATCGGCGCTCTGCGGGGCGAGCTCTACTTTGACACTAGTGGCTCCTTTAATGGCTCCAGCTTGTTCAAATGCTTGTTCAAAATGATCAACTGCAATGGCAAAATCTTGATAAAAAGTATCGCCTGAACCACAAACACCAAAGATTTTGCCTGTGAGGTCGGCTTCTTGTAAGTCATGATAAAAGTCGAGGCCTTCGTCTGGAATGTTGCCTTCTAAACCATCAGAATAAGTGTAACTAACCACAATACAGAGATCGGCGGTTTGAAAATCTTGGACATCAGTTTGGGAGATTTCTGAGACGTCCACTTCCATCTTGGCGTTTTCAAAATCTTCACTTAAAATATCTGCCATATCTTCATCATTACCAGTCATACTGGCATAAACGATTTTTACTTTTGTCACGAATCTTGCTCCATTCCCATAATCTCGGCAACTATTATATCATAATTTTGATTTGGATAAATTACTAGCTAGATACTTATTAATAAGTTTAAAAATTCTAAAATTTTTTGAGCGTTTGAAAGTAAAAAGGAAATTATTAGTCAATTATTCGTCCGTTGAGCTATAATAAAATTAGCGTGAAAGAGTGGAGGTAACTTGTTTGATTACATTAAAATCAGCTAGAGAAATTGAAGGTATGAGAAAGTCAGGAGATTTGTTAGCGCAAACCCATATTGGTTTACGGAACATTATCAAACCGGGAATTTCTAGTTTTGAAATTGAAAAGTTTGCTGATAAATTTATTACAGATCATGGTGGGCATCCATCAGAAAAAGGTTTTGAAGGCTATCGTTACGCAACTTGTGTGTGTGTGAATGATGAAGTAGCGCATGCAGAACCACGCCACAGTTTGATTTTAAAAAACGGCGATATTGTGAAAGTCGATATGACAGTTGAATTGGATGGTTATCAAAGTGATTCCTGCTGGTGTTATGCTGTAGGGGAAATTTCGCCCGAAAAAAAGCATTTGATGGAAGTCACTAAAAAAGCTTTATATTTAGGAATTGATCAGGCTCAAGTCGGTAATCGCTTAGGTGATATTGGTTACGCTATTCAACATTATGTCGAAGATCAAGAACATATGGGTGATGTGCGTGATTTAATTGGTCACGGGATTCAACCGACGATGCACGAAGCACCGAATGTGCCCCATTATGGTGAACCAGGCAAGGGCTTACGGCTCAAAGAAGGCATGACTATTACCATTGAACCAATGGTTAATTTAGGAACTTGGGAAATTACCAGCAAGTTTACAGATAATAATTGGGAATATTTTGTGTCAGCTGATGGAACTCCTTCAGCTCAGTATGAGCACACCTTGGCTATTACCAAAGATGGTCCTAAAATTTTAACTTCGCAAGACCCTATTGGTGATCAAAAATATTTGTAAAAGGATAATAATTTGGCTTCTGATAAAGAAAAACAGTCCTTATTTGCTTCTGATTTAACGTGGTTTCAAAAATTGATTTATTTTTGTCAATTAGTGATGCAACGGATTAAAAGTGGCAATATTGGTCTTTCTTCCAAAGCAGTAGTTTATTACGGCTTACTGTCATTTTTTCCACTAATTTCATTGGTTGGTAGTGCGTTACCATTATTTCATTTGGATCCGCAAATGTTACTAGGATATGCCCAAAATTTAATGCCGACGCGTTTAATTAAATTTATTGACCCAATCTTAACTAAATTATTGACTCAAAAAAGTAACGGGCTGCTGTCATTTGGTATTTTGGGAACACTCTGGTCTAGTTCAGGGGTGGTTAATATTTTGAAACGGAGTATTAACCAAGTTTATGGATTAGATAATCAAACTATTTATACAAAAAAATCATTGTTAAATTTTCTTATTCTAAGAAGTGTAGCGATTTTGGTAACCACTTCATTAATTGTGATTTTGTTAATACTGTTTCTGACAGTTTTAGTTGGGCAACAATTATTAAATTGGTTGCAATCCTATGTTTTATGGGGACCGAAGTTACTACAAGAATTTATTCATTGGAAATGGCCGGTAACCGGTTTGGTTTTAGTCGTCATCTTACTAGTCGCCTATATCTTTTTGCCGAATTCTCACGAAAAGATTAGTTATGTTTGGCCAGGAACGGTGTTTACAACAATAGGTTTTAGTTTATTATCACAAGGCTTTTCGTTATATATTAAATATTTTGGTAGTCGCTGGCATTCTTATGGCACGATTGGTACTTTTTTTATTCTAGTATTGTGGCTTAACTTTCTTGCGTATATCTTTTTGATCGGGGCTGCCATTAATGCCGCTGTGCTTCAAGCATTTCAAGGTCAGTTAGAACAATCTGGTGGTTTAAAACAGTTTTACCAACAACGAAAAAATCACCATAAATAGTTATTTTGTTGTATGATGAGAACATATTTTACCATGAGAGGAACAATTATCTATGGAAAAAGTTAGAAAAGCGGTTATTCCAGCAGCAGGATTAGGCACCCGATTCTTGCCCATTACTAAGGCAATGGCAAAAGAGATGTTGCCCATCGTGGATAAACCTACGATTCAATTCATTGTGGAAGAAGCCAAAGCTTCCGGAATTGAAGATATTTTAATTATTACTGGCAAGGGTAAACGCCCCATTGAAGATCATTTTGATTCAGCACCAGAATTAGAACAAAATTTGAAATCTAAGCATAAAGATGAACTATTGAAAGTGGTACAAGATACAACCAACATTGGTGTAAATTTGTATTTTACGCGTCAGTCATATCCTAATGGTTTAGGGGATGCGGTGAGCTTAGCCAAATCTTTTGTAGGTGACGAACCGTTTGTTGTAATGCTTGGTGATGACTTAATGAAAGATCAAGTACCGTTGACCAAGCAATTGATTAATGATTATAATGAAACGCATGCTTCGACCTTAGCTGTCATGCAGGTTCCTCAAAAAGATGTTTCTAAGTACGGAGTGATTGATCCAGATGGCGAAGTTAAGCCAGGATTATATCGGGTTAATAATTTTGTAGAAAAGCCCGCTGTGGAAAATGCACCAAGCAATTTAGCAATTATTGGGCGTTATTTGTTGACGCCGGATATTTTTGCTATGCTGGATACGCAGGCTCCCGGTGCAGGCAACGAAATTCAACTAACAGATGCGATTGATCGCTTAAATAAAACCCAACGGGTGTTTGCACATGAATTTACAGGCGAACGGTTTGATGTTGGTAATAAATTTGGTTATATGAAAACTAGCATTGAATATGGGTTGAATCACCCCGAAGTGAAAGATGAACTTCGCAAATATATTATTAATTTAGGCCAACAATTAGCAGCAGATAAAAAATAAAATATTATGATTTTTGGTCATAATATTTGGCTATGCGTGCTTATTAGTAGTTGGTTTCTAGTGACAGCTGACTTGGTCAGTTTAAAAAGCAAGTTTATTACTCAACTGCTAAGCGGCTTTTAAGTGTAGTATTACTTGAGATAAATATGTTTATCACCAAATCTTAAACCAAAGATTTGGTGATATTTTTTTGAAAATTTCACGTAAACTAAGGCTTGAGCAGATTTTGTTTTAAGCAGAGTGATTAATTCCCAAACTTGATAAGAATGATTGTGAGATTGCAAATTTAATATTAAATAATGATTTTCATTAGTAAATTCTGATGATATACTAGAGATTCCCCAAGTTTTATGCTGATTATCTTCATAAAAAACTAGTAAATTAGTTTTCACATCCAGCAAAAGTTTTATTAAAGTTTGAGTGTCCATTGTGGCCTCCTTAATGATTATTCAATAAATTAACAGGAGTAAAAAGTTTGAATTTGAATGAGATTGTAATTACTGCTGCCTATCGGACGCCAACCGGTAAATTTCAAGGTAGTTTCAAAGATTTTACAGCAGTTCAATTGGCAACCCAATTATGTCAACAGATTTTAGTGAAAGAAAAGATCGCTCCCCAACTGATTCAGCAGGTGATTTTAGGTAGTGTTTTAACAGCGGGGAGCGGACAAAACATTGCGCGTCAAGTCCAGTTAAATGCTGGGTTAGATTTGACGGGGACGGCAATGACTGTTAATCAAGTCTGTGGTTCAGGGCTGAAAGCAGTTCGACTAGCGCAAAGCGCATTAATGTTAGATGATGCTCAAGTTGTTTTGGCTGGCGGTGTGGAAAGTATGTCGCAGGCACCAGCAGTGGCAGCGCGCTTGACTAAACAAGATTTTGCAACCGATGATTGGCAGGATACGTTGTTTAATGATGGTTTGACAGATGCTTTTAGTCAGCAACCGATGGGAATCACAGCAGAAAATTTAAATCGAAAATATCATTTAACGCGGCAGCAGTTAGATCAATTTGCACTACAGTCACAACAAAAAGCGGTGCAAGCGCAAGCTGCTGGTTGGTTTGATGAAGAAATTTTGCCAATTACGGGGTTGTCGGCCGATGAAACCGTGCGCCCGCAAACTACGTTATCGGCTTTACAACAATTATCCCCCGCATTTCAGGCTGAGGGGTTAGTGACAGCGGGGAATGCATCACCGCTAAGTGATGGTGCTAGCTTACTTGTCTTAACGACTACTAATGTGGCCTGTAGGAATCAATGGCAACCACTAGCTAAAATTACCGCTTATCAAGAAGTGGGGTACCAACCGCAATTAATGGGTTATGCCCCAGTAATTGCTATTCAAAAATTACTGGCGCAAAAACAACAAACAGTTGCCGACATTGATTTGTTTGAAGTTAATGAAGCATTTAGTAGTCAAGCTTTATTAGTACAGCAAGAATTACAAATTGCCGATAGTCAATATAATATCACTGGCGGTGCTTTGGCTTTGGGACATCCGTTAGGTTCTTCTGGCGCTCGTATTTTAACTACTTTAATTCACAATTTACAGCGAACTCATCAACATCGTGGGATCGCAGCCTTGTGTATTGGTGGTGGTCAAGCAATAGCATTAGAGGTGGAAAATTTGCAATGGTCAAATTCTATGAATTAACAACTAAGCAGCGTTTACAGCAATTATATCAGACGGGAATTTTAACGACAGCAGATTTAGAATTATTACATTCTTATCCTAATTTGCCAACGGCTATCGCGACTAATTTAATTGAAAATCAAGTTGGAGTTTTTGGAGTGCCGCTAGGTTTGGCAGAAAATTTTGTGATTGATGGACAATCGTTACTGATTCCCATGGCCACGGAAGAACCATCAGTGATTGCGGCTGCCAGTAATGCCGCCAAGCGTTGTTTGGCAAAGGGTGGTTTTCAAACAACAGTCCAACGCGCGGGCTTAATTGGTCAGATTGTGTTTGAAGGACAATTAAAAACCCCACAGATTTTTTTGGATCAGCATTTAGCAATGATCCGCCAGGTTGCCCTGAGCGCACATCCAAGCCTAGAACAACATGGTGGAGGATTAAAACAAGTTAGCGTTCATGTGTCAGCCGACTTTGTGGAATTTCGGTTATTAATTGATCCCGGTGAAGCTATGGGCGCTAATATAGTCAATACTCTGGCTGAGGCAGTGGCCCAATATTTAGCCACACAACTGCCACAGTTAAGTTTGTTAATGGCCATCTTGTCTAATCAGGCCCCCCAACAATCAGTTACGGCAACAGCCGCTTTTGCCTTACCTGATTTGGCGACGAAACACGATACCGGTAAAGTCGTAGCTCAAAAAATTGTCGCTGCCACCCAGTTTGCCCAAGAATCTACTTTACGGGCTGCAACGCATAATAAGGGCATTATGAACGGCATTAACGCTGTAGTGTTAGCCACCGGTAATGATCCGCGCAGTATTAATGCGGCGAGTTATGCTGGATTATCCAAGCAGCAACCAACGTGGACTTCTTGGCAAATCCAAGATGAATTGTTAGTTGGTCGAATTACAATTTCGTTGCCCTTAGGTAGTTTAGGCGGTGCAATTTCGACCTTACCCATGGCCCAATTAAGTATGAAAATTTTGCAACAACCTTCTGCACGACAGTTAATGAGTATTGTTGCTAGTGTGGGGTTGGCTTCAAATTTAGCGGCACTCAGAGCTTTAGTCACACAAGGCATTCAAGCCGGACATATGAATTTACAATTTAAAAGTTTAGCGTTGATGGCCGGGGCTACAGCAACAGAGGTTGAACCAGTAGTTAAACAATTACGGTTAGCACCCACCAAGGCTAACTTACAAACAGCTCGCCAGATTTTACAACAATTACGTTTAGGAGAAAATTATGAAAGTCGGCATTGATAAGATTGATTTTTATACACCCAACCAATATTTAGATTTAAAAGATTTGGCTAGTGCCCGCAAAGTGGACCCCAATAAATACTTGATTGGGATTGGCCAACAAAAAATGGCTGTAGCACCATTAGATCAAGATATTGTCTCTATGGCGGCTAATGCGGCTGAGCCGTTATTGACGCTTCAAGACCAACAGCAATTGGGCTTAGTGATAGTAGGTACGGAAAGTGGCGTTGATCAATCGAAAGCTTCAGCCCTCTTTGTTCAAGAGGTGTTAGCTTTACCAACTAATTTACGTGCCTTAGAAATAAAAGAGGCTTGTTTTGGAGCTACTGCTGGTCTGCAATTAGCAGCCGATTTTGTGCGCTTACATCCGCATAAAAAAGCCTTAGTAATTGCTAGTGATATTGCCCGGTATGGTTTAAAAAGTGCTGGCGAAGTCACCCAGGGTGCTGGTGCGGTGGCTATGTTAGTGGGGGCTGATCCACAAATTTTAGCTTTAGAAGAGCAATCATTTTATATGAGTCAAAGTACAGGTGATTTTTGGCGCCCGAATTATTCGACAGAAGCTTTTGCTCGGGGGAAATACTCCGAAGAAGTTTACATCGCGATGTTTACAGAGTTATGGCAACAATTTGTGACTAGTGATGTATTGGCAGTGTCCGACTTGGCAGCTTTGTTATTTCATATTCCCTTTTCCAAAATGGGACGCAAAGCTTTAAAAAGCCTCGCTTCTAAGATTGCAGAACCGGATTATCAGCGCTTAACTCGCCGTTTTGAAGCAAGCATTATGTATGGCCAACAAGTGGGCAATATTTATACGGGTTCTTTGTATCTAAGTTTACTGTCTTTATTGGAAAATGATACCAGCTTACATCCGGGGGAAGCGATTGGTCTATATAGTTACGGTTCGGGCTCAGAAGCAGAACTCTTTTTTGGTATTTTACAGCCACATTTTCGCGCTGGTTTAAACATAGAGAAGCATCAACAATTGTTGCGCCAGCGGCAACAATTAACGATAGAACAATATGAACAACAATTTCAACACAGTTTAGTGACTGATGGCTCGACCCAAGTTTTAGCCAATTCGGATCCGCAGGCGGCCCATCGTTTAACTAAAATTGTTAATCATGAACGAAAATATCAATAAAATAGTAGAAATCGGTTACAAAACAGACTATAATAAAGACGTGGTGAGATGAAACCTTACTGCAACTGCTATCAGGATGCAATGTGCATCTTTCGATAAGGTGATAGTTTTAAAATGGATCAGGTAAGAGTTTCGGCAATTAGTCGAAAACTTTACAAATTCATTCTAAAGATAAAATTGGTCAATGCGGATGTTCCTGTTTATCAGACATCAAACTTTCTTATTTATTACAAGTAGTCTTTTGGATGAATTAATAGGCAAGTTAAAAGTTTTTGTGTCAAAATGGATTGGGAGCAGTTGCTTGTCTCATCTAAAAAAAGCCGGGGAAATCTTTCCTTGGCTTTTTAATTATCTAGTTTTTAGTAGAAAGAGAAGATGTAAAAATGTTGACAGATATTGCCAAAGCACACACATTATACGAGACAGATGTTTATAATCAAGATGGAATTCAAGGCTATGCTTATGTACCGCATGAGATTAGTGTAGCGGTTAGTGATCCACAAAAAGGTGATGTTCCGGGAACTAATCCTGAACAGTTATTGGGCTTAGCACTAAGTACTTGTTTAAATGCAACCTTACAGGCTATTGAGTCTGAACAAGGATTAGAGCATCGTGCCAGTGTGAATGTGCACGTGAAAATGATTAAAGCAAATACCGGCTTAGAATTTTTGGTGCAAGCGCGTGTCAATATTCCGGGCGTTAGTCAAGTTCATGCCCAAGCAATGGTCGACCAAGCCGAAAAACGCTGTCCAGTTTCTAAGCTATTAAGTGGCAGTCCTAATTATTCTGTCAAATTACTGAATTAGCTTTAGCTTCAGTTGCTACTTTGAGAAATGTAAATTTGATGGCTACGCGGAAATTCGCGCTTAAAAGCCGTTTGCAGTTGGTGTTTTAATTGCCGGTCAGTTAAAGAATAAGTCACCGTCTGGTTGAGATAACCGTGCTCAGTGAAGGTAAGCTGTTGATTAGCAATTAAGATAGTTAAGAAGCGGTCTTTTTTGCGTGTCAAGAGTGTTAAAGTTTGCGCTTGTTTAGTTTTGGTAATTTTTTTAATTAGGGTTGCAGCTTGTTTAATGGGAATACTTTTCATAAACTAACTCCCTTTAAGATTTGCTTTAAGTCGCGAGTAAAGGTGGCCTTTTGGAGTTGACTCGTAATGAAAATCACCTGTACTTGTTTATTGTAGACTGTAAAAGCGATGCGGGCTGAACCAATGGTCCCTAAATTGAGGCGCAATTCGTAACAAGGATGACCAGCAATTTTTTGCTCTGTGGCTAATTTAATCTTAGTCATGCCTGTACTTAGTTCGCGACTCAGGACGTTGGCGATTTTTTGTGACACGATTTGTTTTTGACCAGCATGTTTTTTAAAGAATGGTTTACAGCCGTGCCGATCAAAAGTAATCTGAAGAGAAGTTACTGAATTTTGTGGCATCGAAACAGTCCTTTCTACAAAACTTAATGGCGTTGAAGAATGGTTAAACTTTCGACATGTGGGGTTTGCGGAAACATATCCAAAGGTTGAATCTTTTTAACATGGTAACTTTTAGTTAACAGACGTAAGTCACGCGCTAAGGTAGAAGGATTACAAGAAACATACAGCAGTTTTTGAGGTCCTTGTTTTACCAGCAATTGTACTAAACTATGTTCTAAACCAGTTCTGGGAGGATCAACAACCAGTCCAGTGGGCTGAATGCCTTGCTGTAACCATTGAGGATATAATTCTGCTGTGGTTCCTAATTGATAATGCGCATTGGTTAAGTGGTTGACTTGGGCATTTAAATTGGCGTCGTGGACAGCTTCAGGGATTATTTCACTACCTACAACTTGTTGAACATAAGGTGCGATGCTCAGGCCAATTGTACCAACACCGGCGTAAGCGTCGACAATAATGTCATGGGCTTGAGGGTCAAGGGCTTTTAGGACAAGTTGGTACAACTTTTGTGTTTGTTCGTAATTTAATTGTAGAAAAGCACGGGGAGACAGCAAAAATTGTTGTTGATTAATCACTTCAGGCAGATATTCTTGACCCCAAAGAAGTTTGGTTTCCTCACCCCAAATTTCACTCGTAGTTTTCGGATTATAATTTTGAAAAATTCCTTGGACTTCGGGAATATCTTGCTGAACTAATTGTAAAAATTGTTTTAATTTTGGAAACTTACGGGAGTGTGTAATTAAAGTTAATTGGACTTCTTGTTGAACGTGTGATTGCCGCACGACCACCGTTTTAAAAATTCCAGCTTGTTTTTGTTCATCATAAATCGGTAAGTTCAATTGTTCAATAATAGGAACCAAGCGTTGCAACACACTGAGTGTTAATTTACTTTGCGTCGGCATTTGAAGTGAATCAACTACATGATGTGTGTGGTTTTGATAGAGTCCACAGGTGACGTGTCCGTTCTGGACTTGTAATTGAAATTGGGCTTTGTTACGATAATGCCACGGGTTAGCCATGCCAATAGTTGACGCTAAGAAATAATGTTGGTAGCCGGCTGGTTTGAAGTGCTGTAAGGCTTGCTTTAAGATGGAACGTTTGAATTTTAATTGTGCTGAGTATTTCAGATGGGCCAATTCTAAGCCGCCAACCTGATTGTACAAAGCAGGTGGCTGTAAATTGCGCCAAGAGCTGGGTTTTTGATAAGATAGCAATTTACCGCGTAAAAAATGAGGCTGGATTTGGGTAATTTCACATTGGATTAGTTCATTGGGTAAAGCTTGAGGTACAAAAACTAACTTTTGTTGGTAATAGCCGATACCTTCGCCGTTAATGCCCATTTTTTTGATAATAATTGAAATGGTTTGTCCTATTTGAACAGTTGCTTTTTGATCTTTCAAAATTAGTTTCCTTTAAATTAAATTGTGACCATGATGAAGTTATTAAAGCTAGTATAGCATAGGTGCAGAGGAGATAATAATTCGTGAAAATTACCAAAATTACCGCACAAAAACGTCCGGGACGCTATAATATTTTTTTAGATGACCAGTTTGCTTTTGCTGTAGGCGAAAATGTCTTGATTAAGTTTCATTTAATCAAGGATCAAATGCTAACACCTGAACAGGTTGAGCAAATACAACAATCGGAACAAAAAGATTATGCGTATAATCAAGCTTTAAATTATTTAAGTTATCAATTACGCAGTACTGCCGAAGTTAAAATTTACTTAAAACGGCAAGATGTTGACACTCCAACGATTACCGCGATTATTACTAAACTAGAAAAAAATCAATACTTAGATGATTTACAATATGCGGAAAGTTTTGTCCGAACGGAATTTAAAACGACATTAGATGGTCCAAAGAAAATACAACATAAATTGCAACAAAAACACATTGATCCGACTTTAATTCAGCAAGCGTTAGAACTGTATACCACTGAACAACAAGTAATTAATGCTACGAAATTAGCACAAAAATGTTGGCATCAAAATCAACAACATCCGCATAAAAGGCGCTTACAAAAGGTCTTACAGCGTTTAATGGCTGCCGGATTTAGTAGTGAGATTAATCAATTAGTTCTGCAAGATTTACCCCAAATAAAAGATGAAGATCAAGAACAAGAATTACTCCAAAAGACGCTGCAAAAATTGTGGCCTCGTTATCAAGCAAAAGATCAAGGGCGCAATAAACTATATGCAGCTTTATTACGGCGGGGCTTTACAAGTGATCAAATTCGTCCTCAACTCGAAAACTTAAAATAGTTGTGGCATAAACGGCCTAGTTTGATATAATTTAATTGCGTGAGAAAGTGGAAAGCTGGTTCAACTATGCAAGTTCCAAGAGAAGGAGATTACATAGCAATCCAGAGCTATAAGCATAATGGTCATTTGCATCGTACTTGGCGTGATACAATGGTTTTGAAAACTAGTGAAAATGAATTGATTGGTTGTAATGACCGAACTTTAGTAACTGAAAGTGACCATCGGCGGTGGTTTACCCGTGAGCCAGCTTTAGTTTATTTTCACAAACATTATTGGTTTAATATTGTCACAATGTTACGAGAAAATGGTCCATCTTACTATTGTAATTTGGCAACGCCTTTTGTGTTAGACCGTGAGGCTTTGAAGTATGTGGATTATGATTTAGATGTTAAAGTATTTCCGGATGGTGAAAAACGTCTATTGGATGTGGATGAATATGCGGCTCATAAACGAATGTGGCGTTATTCTTCAGAAATTGATCAGATCTTAAAGGAAAGTACGGAAACTTTAATTGATTGGGTTGAAACTAAAAAAGGACCATTTTCGCCCGGGTATGTTGCCTTATGGTATCAAAGGTATCAAGAATTATTGCATCGTGCTTGAGGAATTGACTATGTAAATTAAAAAAGCAGGTTTTCCTGCTTTTTTAATACGTTATTTTTGGGAAGAATCGATACTTAAGGTACTGTATTCTAGGTTGGAAGCTAGAATTAAAGAGAGAACTAAGAGGGCAATCAACCAGCCCATCAAAGTACCTTGAATGCGATAAGGTTGAAAGAATACATGGATTAACTTAGCTGCGGTAATGGTTAAAATAAAATCAATAATAAAGTTGAGATAGAAATTGGTTAAACTGTAATCAATATTGAAAAAATTAATAATGGTGCGTAGTGAGCGATTAGTTGTTTGATGGGTAATAATTTTGATGGGCCGATGAGCAATTGATTTAACCGCGACCATTAAAATGGCACCAATAATTGCACATATAATTAACCGCCACCAACTGTTATAATGATTAACAAGTGCATCATAACCAGTGCCGATTAAAGCGAGACACAAAAGATAAGGTATAATGAATAAGAAAGTGTAAATTACAAAAACTTTTTTATTAGACATAATGAGGTCCTTTCGTTTCTTGATTCAAAGTTAATTTTAGCATTTGTTGTAAAAAAATGGTACGTCAACTACTCCAAAGTCAGAATTGGCGAGCAGAAAAAATGATGGTTAAAATTTAGATGAATATCGTGCTAAAAGGAAGATACTTTGATTTAATAATGACTAAATTTTTTAGTTAAGAACTAATTTTAGGCGTTAGTAACTGAGCTGTTCAGCATTTTTGGTCAGAACTTATTTTTAAAGGAGAACATGACATGTAAACTACAGCAATTAGTAGTCAAAATCATTAATAATAGTGTGAAAGTGCAATTTAAATACCCAATAAGGAGACGCTTGATTTTTGAAAGTAGTTTCTTTTAATGAGTATATTTTTCTTTGCTGTGAAATATAAATATTAATTAATGGAGAGTAATCAAATGAAGCAATCGGATTTAAAACAGGCGGTTAACCAAAGACGGACGTTTGCGATTATTTCGCATCCGGATGCTGGTAAGACCACAATTACGGAACAAATGTTATTATTTGGTGGAGTAATTCGGTCTGCCGGCACGGTTAAGGGTAAAAAAACTGGTAATTATGCAACATCAGATTGGATGGAAATTGAAAAGAAGCGGGGCATTTCAGTCACTAGTTCGGTGATGGAATTTGATTATCAGGGCAAGCATGTTAACATTTTGGACACGCCTGGTCATGAGGATTTTTCCGAAGATACTTATCGGACTTTGATGGCCGTTGATGCTGCGGTGATGGTGATTGATTCGGCTAAGGGGATCGAAGCACAGACCAAGAAATTATTTAAAGTGGTTAAACAACGGGGAATTCCCATTTTTACTTTTATGAATAAATTAGATCGGGATGGTCGTGAACCCTTGGATTTAATTGGCGAATTGGAAGACCTTTTAGATATTGAAGGTTGTGCGATGAATTGGCCGATGGGTAGCGGTAAAACCTTACAAGGATTATATGATTTGAGTAATAATCGGATTGAATTGTATCATCCCAAAAACGCTGATGAGCGCTTTTTACCGTTAGATGATCAAGGACATTTAAGTCCAGAGCAGCCGCTGACGACGGATAGTATTTATCAACAGACTTTAGAGGAAATTGGACTGATTAAGGAAGCTGGTAATGCTTTTGACCCCGGCAAGATTGCTCAAGGTCAACAAACCCCCGTTTTCTTTGGTTCTGCCTTGACCAACTTTGGGGTACAAACCTTTTTAGATCAATTCTTACAATTAGCACCAGCTCCTAGTGAACATCAATTAATTGATGATTCGACAATTGCCGCCGATGATCCGGAATTTTCCGGTTTTGTCTTTAAGATTCAAGCCAATATGAATCCTAAGCATCGTGATCGAATTGCGTTTGTCCGGATTGGTTCCGGAGAATTTGAAAAGGGAATGGATGTCACTTTAAATAGAACCCAGAAACAACTCCGTTTAAATAATGCGACTGAATTTATGTCGGATCAGCGTGAACAAGTGAAGAATGCAGTTGCGGGTGACATTGTTGGTTTATATGATACGGGTAATTTTCAAATCGGTGACACTATTTATGCCGGTAAACGAGCAGTGCAATACCCAGAATTACCACAATTTACGCCAGAGTTATTTATGGACGTTATTCCCAAAAATGTGATGAAACAAAAGTCCTTTCATAAAGGAATGCAACAGTTGGTACAAGAAGGGGCGGTGCAACTTTATCGCAATTACCAAACGGGCGATTATATTTTAGGTGCCGTCGGGCAATTACAATTCGAAGTCTTTAAATTTCGAATGCAAAATGAATATAATACAGAAGTGATTATGAAACCGATTGGTTCCCGGATTGCTCGCTGGATTAATCCCGACCAACTTGATCCGGCTATGTCTTCTAGTCGAAACATTTTAGTCAAAGACTTAGATGATCAACCTTTATTCTTATTTGAAAACCGTTTTGCCGAACAATGGTTTGAAAATAAGTATCCAGATGTGCAATTAACTGCGAAACTCTAATTGAGTCATTCTCGAATGAAATTTGTAAAAGCATCATTGGCACATTTGTCAATGATGCTTTTTTATCATATAATACTATATGAAATATAACATTAAAGGAGATAGCGTGATGGCAATTCAAGTTCCCACGCGATTATTAGATGGTACGGTTTTATCATTTTTGCGTACCCAAGATTTGTATGGCTACGCTTTGACACAACAAGTACAGGGTATTTTAGATATTTCTGAATCGACGATTTATCCCGTCTTACGACGTTTAAAAAAGAATGGTTATTTGGAAACATATGATCAGCCCTATCAGGGACGTAACCGCCGCTACTATCATTTAACAGCGGCGGGGCAAGAGCTATTTGGTCAGATTCAAGCTGATTGGCAACAGTTTAGTCAACAAATTAATCAGGTGATGGGGGAAGCTCATGAATTCAATCGTGAAAAGTTATCTTGAGGAACTGAAGAACAACTTAACTGCTTTGCCAGTTGATGAAGCTCAAGATGTGATCTTGTTTTACCAAGAATTTATTTTAGATGCTGGTTTTAAAGAACGCTGGCAATTAGATGATGAATTGGGAACGCCCAAACAATTAGCCCATAAAATTTTAGCTGATTATTACTTAGCAGCGGATCCTTTGTTGCCAACAGTTACTGAGCCAGCGGCGCCAATTGCAGCTAAAAAGTCTTCGCGCCATAATTTGCATGTGATTTGGTGGATTGTCTTAGGAATGTTGGCTGCCCCCATTGGAATTCCTGCCATTTTACTTGTGGTGGGCGCCTTTTTAGCAATATTAGTGTTAATCGTTGCATTAGTGGTAATCTTTATTGCAGTTATGTTGGCTTGTTTATTCAGTAGTGTTTTCCTTATGGTCAAAATTACACCACTTCTAATGACCGCTCATTGGGCAGTGGGGTGCTTTTATCTCGGAATTGCGTTGATGATGTTAGCAATTTTAGTTGGCTTAGGACCGCTGTTAATCAAGTTGATGCGTTATTTGACTAATCGGGGCGTAGTTTTGATTCGTCATTTGGGACAAAAATTTTTGAAAACTAATTATTTTCAAAAAAAATCATTACACCGAGGAGATCAATCATGAAAAAATGGTATCAGACTAGTCTGGCAATCTTTTTATTAGGATTGGTTTTGTTAATTATTGGGGCCTCTAATAATGGTTTTCAGTCCTTAATTAGCCACTCACTAACTGCGAAAGTAACAGTTCTTAGTAATAACAAGAAAGTGCAAATTAAGCGAAAATTACCAGCATTTCAAGAGCTTGCGCTCAATAGTTCCGATACTGATGTACAAATTAAATTAGGTAAAGCTTACCAATTGCAGTTAATTGGTGCTTATAAACAGCCCGTGAAAATCAAACAAAATGGTCAACAGCTGCAAGTCATTACGAAGCAACCGAATTTTAACTTTGTTAATATAGCCGGAACCAAGGCCCCAAAATTAGTGCTGACAGTGCCCAAGAAACATGATCTTCGGCAGTTGCGCTTGCAAACAACCGATTCCAACGTTCAAGTGCAGCAGTTAAAACTGCAACAGTTATTAGTGAAGCAACATGATAGTCACTTAACACTAAAAAACGTTCAAGCTCAGCAAGAAGCACAAACAAAATTGTGGGACTCCAATTTGCGAGTTCAAAATTGTCAATTACCAAGTTGGCGTTGGCAGCTAGCTGATAGTAGCGTGCAGGCCCAACATGTGCAAGCTAATTTACAAGGTCGATTACAGGACTCGCGAGTTAAAATGCAGGATTTACTTTTACAAGATAGTTCGCACTTACAGTTGGCTGATAGTCATCTAAATGTTCAATTGCGCCAACCAGCTATTAATTATCGCATCAAAGGACACGCCACGGTCTTAAAAATTGCTGGTCGGCAAATCCAAAATTACTGGGTTCACCATAGTACAGTTAATTTAGAACAACTAAATTTAAAAGCACAAGATAGTCACATAACATTAAATTAATATTGACTTAAAGTTAACTTTAAGTAATATGATGAAACTAGGATTAAAAATAATCCTAGCTTTTTTGTTAAGTAAGTTAATTTTAGTTTTAGAGGTGATGGTATGAAGGATTTGTCGATAACTGCGGTTAGTCAAAAGTACAATATTACGCCGGCAACGTTGCGTTATTATGAACAAATTGGTTTGTTGCCGCCGATTCCTCGCAAGCCCAATGGTAATCGCTATTATCCGGAAATAATTCAAGATTTAATTGAAATGATCATTTGCTTGCGTAATTCAGGAGTGGCGGTAGAGCCATTAATTGAATATGTTCGTTTAATGCAACAGGGACCCAAGACTTTAAAACAACGTCAAACTTTGTTGGAACAACAGCGTGCCATACTGCAGCAAAAACAAGTCAGTCTTCACAAGTCCATTCAACGTTTAGATCATAAAATTAATTTATACGAAACAGGACAAGTGAAAGAGTATCCCATCTTTAGTCAGGAGGAATCATGAAAACAATAGTTTTATTATTTCATCCGCATTTAACAACTTCACGAGTGAACCGACAATTAAGTCAGGCTTTAACTGCGGATATTGTAGTACGTGATCTGTATCAATTATATCCTGATTTTCACATTGATATTAAAACTGAGCAACAATTGTTGACCGCCAATCAGCGTATTGTTTTACAATTTCCGATGTATTGGTATAGTGCGCCTGCATTGTTGAAACAATGGGAATGTGACGTATTGCAAGGTGACTTTGGTGGTCAAGGCACCGCTTTGGCTGGCAAAGAATTGGTGATTGCGGTTTCTCCGGGAGCTAATAATTATGGCCGTGAGCAATTTGTGCAATATACCGTTAATGAATTATTGCGTTCGTTTCAAGCAACTTGTCATTTGATCAAAATGCAATTCATGCAACCATTTGTGACGTTAGGAGCTTCTAGTTTGAGCGATGCACAGTTACAACAGCAAGCACAAAAATATAATCAGTATCTGCATACCAAACGGTTAGCGCCACTGGCCACTTTTGGTTAAATAAGAATAGGAGATTAATTACAATGCAATATCAAACAATTGGAAAGACCGATATTCAAGTTTCACCCTTGTGTGTAGGAGCCATGAGTTTTGGCAAAGCAGGAACCATGCATGATTGGACTTTGGATGCTGCGGCGACGGAACAAGTGGTTAAACATGCTTTAGATTTAGGAGTCAATTTTTTTGACACAGCCAATGGCTACTCAAAAGGAACTAGTGAGGAGTATTTAGGTCAAGCACTCAAAAAGAATGTTGCGCGGGATCAAGTTGTTATTGCCTCGAAGGTTTATTTTAATCCCGGGCGGTTATCCAAAACAGCCATTCAACATGAAATTGATGGGACGTTAAAACGTCTAGGCACAGATTATGTCGATTTATATTTGGTACACCGGTTTGATTATCAGACTCCGATTGAAGAAACTATGGAAGCTTTAAATGAGTTAGTGACTGCGGGTAAGGTTCGAGCAATTGGTGCTTCTGCCATGTATGGTTATCAATTTCATAATATGCAGTTAGTGGCGCAACAACATGGTTGGGCACAATTTCAAGCTATGGAAAACCACTATAATCTGTTATATCGTGAAGACGAACACGAATTAATTCCAATTTGTCAACAATATGATGTATCCTTAATGCCATATAGTCCGTTGGCCGCCGGACATTTGGCACGCCCCACATGGCAAGGTGATACTTTACGAGCCAAGACAGACCGGGTAGCAGTGGGGAAGTATGATCGGATGGAAGCCGAAGATGTCAAAATCGTGCAACGGGTGCATGAGTTAGCTGATAAATATCAGGTTACTATGGCACAAATTGCAATTGCTTGGCAATGGGCTAAAGGTGTGACAGCACCAATTATTGGAGCTACCAAAGCACGGCATTTTGATAGTGCCGTCCAAGCTTTAGATGTTCAATTGACCCCAGAAGATGTGCAATATTTAGAAGAACCGTATGTTCCGCACCCAATTGTGGGCGCGATTGATCAAAATCCCCCTGAGGGCGTTGTGTTATTAGATGAAAAGAAATAATTGTATCTAAATAAGAAAGCTGTGATCAGATGAAAACAGTTGAGCTAGCTAATGGTGTGCAAATGCCGCAGGAAGGTTTTGGTGTATTTCAAGTTGCTAATAAGGACTGTGAGCAAGTTGTTTTAAAAGCTTTGAATACCGGTTACCGGTTATTAGACACCGCTAGTAGTTATCAAAATGAAACCGCAGTGGGGCGAGCATTGCAAAAAAGTTCCGTTCCGCGCCACGAGATCTTTTTGACCACTAAAGCCTATATTCCGGAGATGGGTTATCAGGCCACGCTAACGGCATTTGAAAAGTCTTGTCAAAAATTAGGCACAGATTATTTGGATTTATATTTAATTCATATGCCGCTAGCTGATTATTATGGTTCTTGGCGAGCAATGGAGCAGTTGTACCAACAAGGCCGTATCCGAGCAATTGGCGTATGCAATTTTTCAACAACTAATTTATTGGACTTAAGTTTTAATTTTGACATTCAACCAATGATTAATCAGATTGAAACGCATCCACTATTTCAGAGAACTGCAGAGCTTGATTTTATGAAGCAACAACGAATTCAACCCGAAGCGTGGGCACCTTTTGCGGAAGGTCGACAAGATATTTTTCACGAGCAATGTTTGCAAACAATTGCTTCACGGCATCACAAGTCAACAGCGCAAGTGATCTTGAGATGGAATATTCAACGAGGCGTAGTTATTATTCCTAAGTCGGTTCATGAAAAACGAATGCAAGAAAATTTAGATATTTGGGACTTTACATTAACTGATTCAGAAATGAAAGAGATTACCAATATGGACTTGAAACATCCACAAATGTTAGATTTAAACCAAATTAGTGAAGTACGTCGAGTTTATGATTATTTAAATCATCCAGTTTTGACCAGTCTCTAAAAACGAAATATATGCATATGTAAAAAAGCGAACCAGTCTTTCAACTGATTCGCTTTTTTAGTAACTATAATTAAAGCTGCTTATTTTTTCGACTGCTCTTGATTGTCATCATCGGAAGAAGTCTTTGTCTTATTTTCAGCAGTTTTTTTAGTTTCACCGTTATTAGTTTCAATTTTAATGTTGTCATTGTCTAACACGGCTTTAAGATGCTTTTCCTTAGGATGATCAAGATAATGGTCGGCCACACGATCTTCAATTTGTTCTTGAATGACCCGCCGTAAAGGACGAGCACCCAAGGCTGGATCGTAACCTAAATCCACAATCTTTTCTTTGGCAGGTTGGGTAACTTCAATGTCTAAACCTTGATCAGCAATCATTTTGTTAGTGTCTTGAATCATTAAGTTGACAATCTTTAATAAGCTGTCCTTAGATAACGGATCAAACTCAATAATGCCGTCGAACCGATTTAAAAATTCAGGTTTAAAGTAATTGCCTAATTTGTCTAATACGGAATTAGTGGTGCCATTGGCCTCAGCACCAAAGCCAACGCTGGCTTCACTTTCACCTTGCCCAGCATTCGACGTCATAATAATGATGGTATCTTTGAAGCTGACAGTACGTCCTTGAGAATCGGTCAAACGGCCGTCATCTAAGATCTGTAAAAACATATGCATAACATCCGGATGAGCTTTTTCAATTTCATCTAATAAAATTAAACTGTACGGATGCCGCCGGACTTGTTCAGTTAATTGTCCCGCTTCTTCATAACCGACATACCCTGGAGGGGAACCAATTAATTTAGAAACGCTGTGCTTTTCCATGTATTCCGACATGTCAAAGCGAATCATGGAATCTTCACTACCAAAGAGTTGGCGTGCTAATTGTTTAGCCAATTCGGTTTTACCAACGCCAGTCGGTCCTACAAAGAGGAAGGATCCAATTGGCCGTCCCGTTTTGTTAAAACCAACTCGATTACGGCGAATTGCCCGACTAACTTGTTCTACGGCTTTATCCTGACCAATGACATGAGCTTCAAGTTCAGGTGTTAAGTTGCGCAATTGTTCTTGTTCTTGCGCCTTTAATTCACCAACGGGGATATTAGTTTTTTCTTCCACGATACTTTCAATATCTTTTTCAGTTACCTTGGGTTCTTTTTCAGTATCGGTTTTATTATCACGAACATTTTCGAGCTTTTTGGTTTGATCGCGGTAAAAAGCAGCTTTTTCATAATCTTCCTGTTTTAAGGCTGCTTGCTTATTAGCCTCCGCCGCTTTGATTTTTTTCTCAATTTCTTTAGGATCAACAGGATTTAAAGTAAGATTTTTTCGTGAACCAGATTCATCTAATAAATCGATAGCTTTATCAGGTAGAAAACGATCTTGAATATAACGATCTGATAACACCGCTGCCGCTTTAATCGCTTCTGGGGTATATTTGACATGATGATAAGCTTCGTACTTTGGTTCAATGCCTTTTAAAATTTGCAGAGTCTGTTCAACACTAGGTTCATTGACTTCGACTGGTTGTAAACGTCTGGCTAAAGCAGAGTCTTTTTCAATTTGCCGATATTCATTAAAAGTTGTCGCACCAACTAATTGCAATTCGCCACGTGCTAAGGCGGGTTTTAAGACATTACCAGCGTCCATACCACCTTCAGCATTACCAGCACCGACAATTTCGTGAATTTCATCAATAAAGAGAATAATGTTTTTGTTACTTTGCAATTCTTTAATCAATTCTTGCATGCGTTGCTCAAATTGCCCCCGCACGCCAGTTCCTTGAACTAAAGAAACGACATCCAAGCGAATGACACGTTTATCTTGTAATTTTTCCGGAACTTCGCCATCGACAATTTTTTGGGCTAATCCTTCTACAACGGCAGTTTTACCAACCCCAGCTTCACCGATTAAAACGGGATTATTTTTAGTACGCCGATTGAGAATTTCAATGACACGTTCAATTTCTTTATCACGACCAATCACCGGATCAATTTTCCCGTCCTTCGCTTGAGCAGTAAGATCGACCCCAAATTGGGCTAAAATACTATTTCCATTATTATTGTTACCGCCACTACGTTGGCTTTGTGCGGACATTTGTTGCTGACGACGCATTTCTTGTTGTGGATCTATGGCGCCAAATAGAGAACTAAGATCTCCAAAGCCAAATGGATCGTTATTCATATTTGAATTACCTCCCATCGCTTGTTGCTCACGCAACTTTTGATAACAACTTTGGCATAAATTTACTTCTGCGCGTTGTCCATTAACACTAGTGTAGAGATGGATAGTTGCTTCATTCTTATGACAGTTTTGGCAAAGCATTAACTACATTCCACCTTTCTGAAGAAGAATTTAGATCAATTTTCAAACCGTTGAATTGAATCGTGAAGTTCAAACCACAACTGTCTTCAAAAGAAAACACTTGTTAAGTGAAGTTGAAACATAAAGAAAATATTCATATTTAATACAAATATTTTTTCTTTATGGTGCTCTGAAAATCAGAATTTGGGGCTGAACTACACCGAACAATCAAGTAAAAGTTCATACTTTATGTTGGATGCAGTTGGTACTCAATTTCTGAATGACTTTGTCCCAACCGTACTTATTGAGTTTTACTTCAGGAGTGTTTGACGATTGAGTACTAATTATTAGTACAATGTGAATTATACAATTAGCACTCTCAACATGCAAGTGCTAAAAACAAAAAAATGAATTTTTTGTTTAAAAATACTTGACTTTACATGTTGAACACAGTATATAAGGAATGATTTAGTTATTAAAGTATTTTGCATTGTGAGGTAGAAAATGGATTACGAACAAGAAATTTTAGATTTAATTGCTGGCAAAATTGATCAAATAGAAGTTGATAGTGAACATTTTTTTGAATTTAATCAAGCGTGGCTAAATTGTCCTCAGCATAAACAAATTATTGGTTCTGCACATCGAAATGGGCGTGTCACATATAAATTTTCTGAAAACGGAAGCAATTAGTTATTAAGGCTGATGGCTTCGGAATTTTATTGGAAAAAACTTGCCTTGTATTTTGAATAATGGTAATGTAGTTTTGATGTTAAGTTAACCCTTTTCACTCAAAATGAAAATTAGGCTTAAAGAGAGGTTATTAAATATGGAAAAGAAAGATTTTCACGTAATTGCAGAAACCGGAATTCATGCACGTCCTGCAACAATGTTAGTACAAGCAGCTAGCAAGTTTAGCTCTGACATTAACTTAGAATATGATGGTAAGACAGTTAATTTGAAATCTATTATGGGTGTGATGTCTCTTGGTGTTGGTCAAGGTGCCGATGTAACAATTACCGCTGATGGTGATGATGCTGCTGAAGCAATTACTGCTATTTCCGAAACCATGACTAAAGAAGGACTTTCAGACTAATGACGAAGACTTTAAAGGGAATTGCTGCCAGTGATGGTTTTGCGAATGCACCAGCTTATTTATTGGTGCAACCTGATTTATCCTTTAAAAAGCAGACAGTGACTGATACAACAGCTGAAGCAGAACGCTTGCAAGCTGCGATCAAGCAATCTGATGCTGAATTGACAACAATTAGAGATGCTGCTAAAGAGGCTTTGGGTGAAGAAGAAGCTCAAGTTTTCGATGCCCACAAAATGATTTTAGCTGATCCCGAATTTACGGGTGCAGTTGCTCAACAAATTAAAGACGATAAAGTTAATGCTGAACAAGCTTTGAGTGATGTTTCTAACAAATTTATCGCCATGTTTGAAGCGATGACTGATAATAAGTACATGCAAGAACGGGCGGCTGATGTACGCGATGTTTCGAAGCGCGTTATGAGTCATTTATTAGGGGTTGAATTACCTAATCCGGCCTTGATTGATCACGAAGTTATTATCGTTGCACACGATTTAACGCCAAGTGATACAGCACAGTTAAATAAAAAGTATGTTAAAGCTTTTATTACTGATATCGGCGGACGGACTGCGCACTCAGCTATTATGGCACGTTCGTTGGAAATTCCGGCCATTGTGGGTACAGATACGATTACTGCGGATGTTAAGTTAGGCGATGAATTAATTGTTGATGGTGTTCACGGTGATGCTGTCATCAACCCTAGCGCTGATGACGTTAAACACTACCAAGATTTAGCTGATCAGTATGCTGAAGAAAAAGCAGAATGGGCTAAGCTCAAGAGTGCTCAGACCGTGACTGCTGATGGGAAGCATTTTGAAATTGCAGCTAATATTGGAACACCAAAAGATTTAGCTGGTGTCAAGGCCAATGGTGCGGAAGCAATTGGCTTGTATCGGACTGAATTCTTGTATATGGATTCTGCCGAATTACCATCTGAAGACGATCAGTTTGAAGCTTATAAAGAAGTTTTAGAAGGTATGGATGGTAAACCAGTTGTTGTACGGACAATGGATATTGGTGGTGATAAACATTTACCATATCTACCATTGCCTGAAGAAATGAATCCGTTCTTGGGTTATCGGGCTATTCGAATTAGTTTGGATCGTCAAGATATTTTCCGGACACAATTACGGGCTTTGCTACGCGCTTCGTCTTATGGCAAGTTGCGGATTATGTTCCCAATGATTGCTACTCTTCAAGAGTTCCGTCAAGCTAAAGGTATTTTACAAGAAGAAATGGATAAATTAACTGCTGAGCAGATTCCATTTGATGCCAATTTAGAAGTTGGAATCATGATTGAAATTCCAGCAGCGGCCGTTTTAGCAGATCAATTTGCTAAAGAAGTTGATTTCTTTAGTATTGGAACGAATGATTTGATTCAATATACTATGGCTGCTGACCGTGGTAATGAACATGTTTCTTATCTTTATCAACCATACAACCCGTCTATTTTACGCTTAATTAATCATGTGATTAAAGCGGCTCATCAAGAAGGCAAATGGGTTGGTATGTGTGGTGAAGCAGCTGGCGATTCTGTCATGGTACCATTATTGTTAGGTATGGGCTTAGATGAATATTCAATGAGTGCTACTTCCATTTTACGAGTACGTTCATTGATGAAGCATCTGGATACGACAGAGTTATCAGACTTAGTTGATCAAGCTTTGAATGTTTCCTTAAGTAATGCGGATAATGAAAAGTTAGTTAACGATTTTGTTGCGACACATCGTAAGTAATTATTTAATTAATAGCAAATAAAAAACTAGGATCAAGTTGAGACTACTTAATTGTAGAGAACAACTTTTGGCCTAGTTTTTTTATTTGATCGAATTAGCAAGTGGAAAACAATTAGATGTGAAACCTTACAATGTTTTGATGATTTTAGCCGGAACGCCAGCAACCATTTGATTGGCAGGTACATCATGATTAACTACTGCACCAGCAGCAACAATAGAATTTTCGCCAATGGTCACACCCGGTAAAATGGTAGCATTGGCACCAATCCAAACATTTTTTTGTAGATGAATAGGTTTTAAATCTAAAATATTTCTTTGACTAGGATCGGTTAAGTGGTTTACAGTAATTAATGATACTCGGGGTCCAATCATGACATGATCTTCTAAAAAAATACCACCCAAATCAGTAAACATTACGCCGGTATTAATAATAATATTTTTACCAAAATGGATATTGCCTCCAAAGTCCGTATAAAAGGGCAATTTCAAGGAGACACTGTGATCAACTGTGTGGCCGGTAATTTTACATAAATATTTATGAATCTCTTGTTGAGATCTTGAACCGGTATTTAATTCTTGTACTAGTTGCATGTTACGGTCAATTGCAGGCCGGTAAGTTGCTTGATATTCAGGAGTGGTAAAATCTAATAGTGACATCGCAATATCCTTTTTTTACAGGCTATTATAATTGTTTAAGGAACTATTGCAAGTTAATTATGAGACTATGAGAGCGCCAGCTTGTTAATTGACAATGATAATTTGAAGGAGAAAAGTTAATGGAGAGTATTTCCAATTCAGAATGGGAAGTCATGCGAGTGTTATGGACTTTAAAATCGGCATCAGCTAATGAAATCGTACTTAACTTGGAACAAACTAAGTGGCAACCTAATACCATTAAAACCTTGATTACGCGCTTAACTAAAAAGAGGGTAGTGGGGGTTGATAAGTCGCATCGTCCGCAAATTTATTATCCGTTAGTTCAAGAAGAACAAATGATGAATCAAGCGGTTGTTGATTTGTTTCAGCATCTTTGCGCAATGAAGCAGGGAGCGGCCTTAATTAATTTGGTGAAGCAAATTAATTTGAGCCAAGCAGATCTTCAAGCACTAAAACAATTATTGTCACAAAAAGAAAAGACCGCGCCACAGACAATTGCTTGTAATTGTTTAAAGGCTGCACATTGTAAATAGTAATTAACATAGAATTTAATTAGCAGAACAGCTGGCATATTTGACAACTAATTGTTTTTACGTTGATGTCATTGCCCAACTTGGAGATAGCCAGTTAAAGAAGCATTGAGTTGCTTGACGGAAATATTTAGTAATTGACTGACTGTTTGTAAAATTTGAGGATGTGAGGTAATAATTAACAGTTCTGGTTGTTCAAGTTGTTGGTACAAGATACTATGACTAGGTAACTTGACCGCTTGATTAATTAAAAGTGCCCGATTGTCTGTATTTAACTGCATAAAAGCCAAGTAAAAGTGTGTTGCAATGGTGAGCTTAGCTTGTGGAAATACGGTTTGCCAGACATTTTTTTGTGTCGGCGCGACATTTTTTTGAATTAATAAATAATCATGCGGGTGTTGCACATTATGTGCAAATAGACTATTCTGATTCAAATATGTGGTTAAAAAGGATTGCGTACCAAAAATTAATTTAATGTTGGACATATTAATTCTCCTTATGAGGTGTAAATAATGAAGATCACAGTTTTAGGTTATTATGGCGGTTATCCATACCGTCAACAAGCAACGACTGGTTACTTATTACAAGACCAGGGCTATAACTTGCTGTTGGATTGCGGTAGTGGTGTTTTAAATTCATTACAAAATGTTTTGGATCCGTTGCAGTTAGATGCGGTAGTTTTAACTCATTATCATCATGATCATATTGCTGATATTGGTGTTTTACAATATTATTGGCAATTACATGAAGGAACCAAAAAACAAGCTGTTTTGCCCATCTATGGTCATACTCAAGACCCATTGAATTTTGCTAGTTTAACATTTGGTAATTTTACACAAGCAAAGGCTTATTCGCCGTTGCAATCGTTAAACTTGGGTCCCTTTACGCTTGATTTTAAACAAACTATTCATCCAGTGCCAACTTTTGCAACTCGTATTACTGATTCGCAAAATAAAGTGCTGACTTTTACTGCTGATACGGCCTATTTTGCTGATCTAGCTACTTTTGCTCAAAAATCTAATTTATTGATTACCGATACTAATTTTGGAACAGCTAAGACAGGGCAATTGTGGCACATGACTTCTACTCAATCAGGACAGCTGGCCCATGATGCTCAAGTAGATGCCTTATTAATTTCTCATTTACCACAAAATTATCCGTTAGATAAATTAGTTGCTGAGACGCAACAAGCCGCTGGTGAGATTCCGGTTGCTCGGGCCAATACTGGCTGGCGCAAGGTAATTGATTAGGGCTATTCCGACAAAGATTGCTGATTCGTTGTAGTTAAGCCCTCAGCTAAGCAGAAAGCTAGACATTAAATTTTGACTTACCTATAATTGAATTGTGATTAAAAATAATCGCTAAATTATTTAAAAAAGGAGAAATTCTATATGGTAACCTTATACACATCTCCAAGTTGCACTTCTTGTCGGAAAGCCAAAAAATGGTTTGAGGACAATAATATTCCTTATAAAGAGCGAAATATTTTTGCACAACCACTTTCAAAAGATGAAATTAAAAAAATTCTTCAATTAACTGAAGATGGTACCGAAGAAATCATCTCCAAGCGTTCTAAAGCTTATCAGGCTTTAAATGTTAACTTAAATGATTTAACGGTTGATCAATTAATCAGTTTAATTGAAAAAAATCCAGGCTTATTAAGACGTCCAATTATGATGGATGAGAAAAGTTTGCAAGTGGGCTACAATGAAGACGAAATTCGCCGCTTTTTGCCAAGAGCAATTCGGGTAATGGAATTACGAGAACTACAACGTGCGCAAGCATTTAATTAGTAAATTTTTCAGATTAACCTTTTACTTTCTGGTGATGCCTGTTAGAATAAATTAATAAGTGAGGTGGGTCAGCCATGGAAGTGGAACACGTTAATGAAAACATGATTCGAGTAACATTGGAAAGTCATGACTTAAAGGAACGTGGAGTAACGGTTCTAGATTTATTAGGTAATCGCAAGCAAATTGAGAGTTTCTTTTATAATATTTTAGAAGAAGTAGATACAACTCATACATTTGTTAAAGATCAGACCGTTACCTTTCAGGTTATTCCAAGTCATAAGGGCTTAGAGTTATTAATAACTAAAGTTCCTGATCAAAAACAAGAAGATACTGAAGAAGACCATGATCTTTTGCAAGCATTAGACGTTGTGGCTAATCCCACAGAAACAGATTCTTCCAATGATGATTTAGTTAATCTTGATGACCCAATAAAAACAATTATTTTTAGTTTTTCTGAGTTCGAAGATTTCGTGGAATTAAGTAAAGCTTTACGAGTTAATTCGGTTGTTAGTAACTTGTACCAACTTCAAGGTCAATATTATTTAGAATTAATTATCTATACTGATCAATTACGTAGCGTTAGTGTTGCTGATATTATTGCCTTGGCTAAAGAATATGGTCAATTGGCTAATGTGTCTGAGCCAATGTTGTCAGAGTATGGTCATTTAGTGATGGAACAATCTGCATTGGAATTAACACGTTATTATTTTGCATAAATAATTCTCTTAAAGATACTAGTTTTAATTTGATTAATTCAAATTAAAACTAGTATCTTTTTTGTAATTAAAATAAGGTGTTAATTATATGTTAGTAGCAAAGAATCAAGCCGGAGAATTAATATATGCGTCCGAATATCAAGCACCACAAGCGGTATTTTGTCCGCAATGTCATCAACCAGTACAATTAGTTGTGCGCCAGCAGCAGCGACCTTATTTTCGACATGTGGTTTCACATGCGGGAAATAATGAAACGCCAATCCATCTGCAAGGTAAACAATGGTTAGCGCAATGGTTGCGTAAACAATTTACCGTTCAATTAGAATATGTTATAGATCCCAAACAGCGCATTGATGTCTATGCTTATAACCATCAATTTCGGTTAGCAGTGGAATATCAATGTTCGCCCATTAGTTCGCAAGAATTAGCAACACGCCAACAGCAGTATTTACAAAAAGGGTTACATCCGTTGTGGATTTTTGGACCGCAACATTATCGGTTGAAAAATAAATTAACACACAGTCAAGGCTTATTGAGTTTTAATCAGCAGTGGGGATATTACATTTTATATAAATTACCACGAGAAGATTTTTTGCGGTTGTGTTATCATTTTGCTTTGAATCCGAGTAGTAGACAATTATTTTGGCAAATGAAAAAGATTTATACCTGGACGCAGCTGTTACAATTTCAAAGGCCATCTAGTCATTATCAAATTGCTACGATTGATTGGTCACAATGGTATCTGACACACTGTCGTTATCCTGACCAGCAGTTTATTCAATTTCAAAATTGGTGTTATCAACAACAGCAAAACTTGCTTGATTGGATCAAAAAAACACCGTCGCAGACGGTGTTTCCCATTTATAAATACTTAGGTTGTTATTTGCCATTAGTTTATCATTTTAACATTCAAGCTCTTTCTGATTTTCCCCTAATTAATTCAGAAATTACTTTACTAAATGCAAAACAGGATTGGCAGCAATTTGTTGATCATTAAGCTCAGTATCAGAGATTAATGATTTTAAGACTGTCGTCAATTCAATCGGTGAACAATTTTTCAAACAAAAGGCTTGGGCTTCTTGATTTTGAGAATAATCATAAATTACCGTTGTCGGTGTTTCATTGATTCCTAATTCAGAAGCAATTTTTTGATCTTCAATGCATTGGCTCAAGGTTAATTCATTTTTAGTATCTTTAACCATCGTACGCCAATCTAAATTAACGCTTTGAGCAATTTCTTGCATTAACTGAATCGTAAACTTTTGCGATTGAAAGTTGATGGCATGTTGAAGATTAATTAAGAATTGGCGGCCTTTTTTGTTGCCTTGAAAAGTAGCTGCTTTATAATAAAGTGTTGCTTGATAAACATCATCGGTTAACTTATTGCGCAGATTAATGTCGTGTAAGTTATAGTTATTGTTTTTTAAATAATGATCCATTGATAAAAAATTGTTTAAAGCGACAAACTTAAAATGTGCATTGATGTGATGCTTTTTAGCAAAATCAATAATTAATTGTTCCGTTTTTAAACAACGTTGACCAATCGGATTAACAAAAACAAATACTTCCCACATATTGCTAATACCTCCTAAAACCCCATAATTAGAACATATATAAATTAAGATACCAGATCTGAAATATTTTTCAAATAATAAGCCTTCAAAAGTTCAGTGAAGCGCGATTTTGAACAGCTTTGGATGTTTAAAAAGCGAACTTTAACATAAAAGCTGGAGTTTTAGGATGATAGAACCAGGGGACTTATTTAGTAGGAATTAAAATAATGTTCGGATTGCAGTCTTTTCAAATAAAAAATAAATTTAAACTAGAAATGACAAGCATTATGTTATAGTTAAACGGGCGAGGTGATTAAAATGAATGATCAAAATTGGGATACTTTTTTATTGCCATATGAACAAGCAGTTGACGAATTAAAAATCAAATTACGTAGTATGCGCAAAGAATTTATCAATTTAGGAGAACATTCGCCAATTGAATACGTAACGGGCCGGGTAAAAACTGTAGCCAGTATTAAAGAAAAAATGCAACGGCGGTTTATCACACTGGAATTATTGGAACAGGATATGCAGGACATTGCTGGTTTAAGAATTCAATGCCAATTTGTGGAAGATATTTATCAAGTAGTTGATATTTTGCATAATCGTACGGATTTGTCGGTGGTTGAGGAACGTGATTATGTAACTAACAGTAAGCCTAGTGGTTATCGTTCCTATCACGTGGTTTTACGGTATCCAGTCCAATTAGCCACCGGTGTGAAGGAAATTTTAGCAGAAATTCAAATTCGTACATTGGCTATGAACTTTTGGTCAACAATTGAGCATTCTTTAAATTACAAATATCAAGGAGATTTTCCAGAAGATATTAATTCGCGTTTAAAAAGGGCTGCGGAAGCATCTTTCATGTTGGATGAAGAAATGTCTAAAATCCGTGAAGAAATTCAGGATGCCCCTAAATATTTTACTAATCAAAAGTTTAATAATTCGAAGCAATCAAAGGAGAAACAACCACATGAAGGTGTGGATTCAAAATAATTTTAAAGATTTATCGCGAAAATTGGCCCAGCAATTAAATGCTAAGTTATTAGCAGCTGGAGTAGTAATTACTCAAAAAGACCCAAACCTAGTCATTACAATTGGTGGCGATGGTACTTTTTTGAGTACTTTTCATAAATTCGCCCAGCAATTAGATCAAGTGCAATTTGTTGGCATTCATACGGGACACTTAGGTTTTTATACTGATTGGAAAGATTCTGAAGTAGATGAACTAGTGGAACAAATTTTACAAGGACCCCAACAAGTGGTTACTTATCCATTGCTAAAAGTTCAGATACAGTATACGAATGGTTGTCGTCGACAGTTTTTGGCGTTAAACGAATCGCAGTTGAAACGGGTTTCCCAAACAATGCGCGCTGACATTTTAATTGACGGTCAATTATTTGAACGTTTTCGCGGAGATGGCATCACGGTCTCTACTCCTACAGGCTCGACAGCTTATGCAAAGTCTATTGGTGGCGCCATTATTAATCCTAATTTAGAAGTGATGCAGTTTAATGAAGTAGCACCGATTAATAATCGTGTTTATCGGACCGTTAATTCACCTTTAATTTTGCCTAAAGGTCAAGTGATTACCGTGGTACCACAGATGGCAGCTGATTATGTTTTGACCGTAGATAATTTGGCTTATGATAAAAATTTAGTTGAAAAAACTCAATACCAAATTGCAGATGAAAAAATTCAAATTGCATCTTATCGTACCAAGAATTTTTGGCAACGAGTACGGAATGCATTTTTAACGGATGGTAGTTAATGAATTATCGGTGGCTCAAGACCAGTTCTAATGAACAAAATTTACGACAATTTTTACAGCAACAAGGCTTTTCTAAAACGCAACTCAAACAAATTCAATATCATCAAGGACATGTTTACGTTAACCACAAACGACGTTATTGGAGCTTTAAAGTCAAAGTGGGTGATGAAATTATTGTCACTTTACCAACTGAACAAGGCTCCGAGCAAATTCAACCCATTTCAGGGGCACTGGCAGTTTTATATGAAGATGATAACTATTTATTAGTTAATAAACCAGCCGGGATTGCTTCGTTACCTGCAAAGGGGTTAACGACTGTAACAATGGCTAATTTGGTGAAGGCTTATTTACAAAGAACGCACCAAGTCAATGATGTGATTCACTTGGTATCCCGATTAGATCGTGATACTTCAGGCGTTTTGACATTTGCTAAGAATGCTTATGCACATCACTTAATTGATCAACAGTTTCGCACACAAAATATTACCAAAGAGTATATAGCCCTAATAAAAGGACACTTATCTGCTAATCAAGGCGAAATTGATCTACCAATTGGTGTAGATCCTAAAAATCATAATTTGCGTTGTGTCGACCAACAGGGAAAATGGGCTTTAACCAAATATCAAGTATTGCATCGTATGTCGGATTTCACGGAGGTTAAAGTGCAACTGATTACGGGGCGAACACATCAAATCCGTGTTCATTTTGCAGCAATTGGGCATCCGCTACTAGGTGATCAAGCTTACGGGGGAGCTAGTCCTTTAATTAAAAGACAGGCACTACATTGCTCAAAGTTAAGTTTCTTTGATGCAATTGGGCAAAAACAGCTTGTTATTCAGGCCCCATTACCTTCAGATTTAACTCGTTTAGTCAGCAAAAGTTAATTTTTATGTATGAAAAAAGGTTGCAGGTTAAAAAACTGCAGCCTTTTTAATATCAACAATATTATTTCAAAAAGCCAAAGTAACCAATAACGATGATTGCTAAGATGATTCGGTACCAGCCAAAGGCTTTAAAATCGTTTCTTTGAATGTAGTTGAGTAAGAATTTAATTGATAGATAAGCTACAATAAATGAAACCAATGTGCCGACTAATAAGACACTAGTTTGCATGACAGTAAAAGTATTACCATGCAAAAAATATTTAACCAGTTTTAAACCACTAGCACCAACCATTGTTGGAATAGCTAAGAAAAATGAAAATTCTGTGGCCACAAAGCGGGAAGTGCCGATTAAAATGGCGCCTAAGATAGTTGCTCCGGAGCGTGAGGTTCCGGGAATTAATGATAAAACTTGAAAGACACCAATGGCTAAAGCAATCGAATAAGGTAACTTATCCAAGTTCGTTAACCGAGGCTGACGTTTTTTGTTCCAATTTTCAATGATAATAAATAAAATCCCATAGATTAATAAAGTGGCAGAAATAACTTGCCAGTTATTAAAATGTTCGTCCATATAATCATTTAATGGTAAGCCAATGATGACAGACGGCAAACAAGCTAGTAATACTTTCAACCATAAAACCCAAGTTGATTTTTTTTGCTGATTATCTTTGGTGGGTGAAAAAGGATTTAATTTATGGAAGTAAATTACGACCACGGCCAAGATGGCGCCTAATTGAATCACCACCATAAACATATTAATGAAGGCGGTAGATTCCTTTAATTTAACAAATTCATTAGCTAAATATAAATGCCCCGTGGAGCTAATAGGGAGGAATTCTGTAATTCCTTCAATAATGCCTAAAATAATGGCTTTAAAAATGTTTAACATCAGTTTCCTCGTTTCAGATTAGTGATTAGTAAAATTTGATGCAAGTACCTTCGGGAACTTGACAATCGTGATTGTTAAAAGTTAATTGACCGGAATCTAAATCACGATTAAAAATCGTAACGTCATTGGATTTTTGGTGCGGCACTAAAACAAACTGGCCCGTAGGATCTAAGCAAAAATCACGCGGAAAATCACCCTGTGTTTTGATGGTTTGTAAATGTTCCAGTTTCTTACCATCAGCACTAATCCGAAATGAAACTAGGGAATTGTGACCTCGATTGGAAGTATATAGGTATTGACCGTCAGCGCTGATGCGAATAGCAGCGGCAGTATTTTCACCTAAATATTCTTGCGGTAGTAAGTGATAGGAATCTAATAAATTAAATTGGCCGTGATCATAGTGTAAAACTAAAACCACAGAACTTAATTCACAAATACAATAAGCTAAATCAGGATGTTGCGGGTTAAAGACCAAATGTCTCGGCGCACTACCAGCAGGAGCAGTAAAGGTACTATTTAATGTAGCGTGAGCTTGATCATCAATTTGGTAAGTAGTAATTTGATCTGTACCATAATCGCAGACAACTAGTTGTTCATCAGGTGTGAGATGAGCCATGTGCGGATGAGCTGCTTCTTGTTCTGGTTTAACACTACTGCCTTCTAATTGAATGGTATCAGTAATGGTGAGAGTTTTGTCGGAATTAATTTTATGGATTGTCACAATTCCAGTATGAAAATTAGCGGAAAAAACTAATTGTTTTTGTTCAGCTACTTCCACATAAGCCGGTGAACTTCCAGTTTGTAGGGCACTGCCCAGATAGTTAAAGTTATTATTGAGATCATACGCGGCAATCCCGCCCTGGTCGCCATCTTGAACAATGGAATATAAAATATTATTATTAGAAATTGTAAAGTAGGTTGGTCCTTGTAGTTTGACAGCTAAATGAGCTGCAGACAGGCTAGCTTTTTGTGTATCAAATTCTAATTGATAAATTCCTTGACTGGTTTGTTTTGTGTAACCACCGATTAATAATTTTTCTTGCATGAAGAAAACCTCCTTGAACAACATTTTATAACAACTTCCATTAAAATGCTGGTAGTATTATAGTAATTTATCATAAAAGTGAGTGTAAAAGATATGGAAATCAAAGCAAAAATAACTGAAATTGGTCCACAAGCACTTGATTCGAGTGATGATTTTTTGATATTATTCAATTCCAGTGCAACCTTGGATTTGCGCAAAGTTGCTCTGATTCAAGAGTTTGCCGCGGGACAGCAGCAATTGTTAAATTTACAAGTAGGACAAAAGATAATGATTGATCACCACAGTTTTACAATTCAAGCGGTTGGTCAACAGGTCAACGATCAATTGCGAGCCATTGGTCATACGATCTTGTATTTCCAAAAAGCTCCCAGTAATCCCCAGATTAACGGTGTTTATGTAACAGGTACAATGCCAAAGCTACAAGTTGGCTCTATCATTTGTTATGAACAATAATGAGGTAAGTATGAAAAAAAAAACTTGGTTTACAAAATGGTTTTTAAATAATAAGTTTACAGTGGTTTTACTGAATGTACTCTTATTATTTTTGATCATTGCGGTTTTTGCTAAAATTAGTTATGTTTTTCGCCCATTGTGGCAAATTTTAGGAATTATTTGTCCACCTTTAATTGTGGCCATGATCTTGTATTATTTAATTAAGCCGTTGACCAATTTTTTGCAACGGCGGTTGCATTTGAATCGAATTGTAGCTATTGCAGTCGTTTTTTTAGTGATTTTATGTATCTTAGTCTGGGCAATTTTGACATTGATCCCAATTTTACAGAGTCAGGCAACATCTTTAATCAAAAACTTGCCGGCCTACTGGCATTTAATTCAACATACGATTAATGCAATTAGCCATGAGCCGCATTTACAAAATTTGCATCTGCAAGATAATTTATCTTGGAGTAAATTTTCGGATACTTTTATGAACAGTTTGGGCGGGACTTTTGATACGGCTTGGAATAATTTTACTTCGGCTTTAGGAGTTATTTCCAATGTAATCATGATCTTTTTAACGGCACCGTTTGTCCTCTTCTTTTTACTGAAGGATGATCAAAAAATTAAACCAGCAATTTTAAAGTTTATCCCTAATCGCTTAAAAGCAGCGACAGCACAGACTTTAAGCGAAATCAATGCGGCACTTAGTTCTTATATTCGTGGACAATTAACGGTCGCTTTCTGGGTCGCAGTGATGTTTAGTGTTGGTTATTTAATAGTGGGCATGCCTTATGGTATTCTGTTAGGGATTTTTGCGGGAATTTGCAATCTGATTCCTTATGTCGGCTCGGCAATTGGCTTATTGCCCGCGGTGATTCTGGCTTTATTATCCGGACACCGAATGATTTTTAGTGTAATTATTATTTTTGCTATTGAACAAACTATTGAAACGCGCGTGGTTTCACCGCTAGTTGTGGGCAATAAAATGAATATGCATCCAGTAACGACGATCTTTGTATTATTGGTTTCAGGCGGAATGTTTGGTTTATTAGGAGTTATTGGAGGCATTCCAATGTATGCTATTTTAAAAATTCTATTCACTAAAACATTTAATTGGTTTGAAACTAATTCTAATTGGTACCAAGATGAAAATTTATTAGAAACACAACAGCCAAAAGATTCCCATTAATGCAAGAACAAACTTATGCTTATAACTAAGCACAGCTATGTAAAAAAGGTTAATGAATTTAACTAATTTGGATAAAATTTTCCAAATTAGTTTTTTTATTGAGGCTAATTCGAAAATTTAGCCTTAAAAAAGCTAAATTTTAATTAAAATTTTAAACTAAACTAAAAAAACTGATTGGTTAGTATGAGTTAAATGTTTTTTACAGATTTGTTAGGAATTTATTATTTATAATAAGAAATTGATAAAATATTAGTTGAAAGTTATATTTAGCGTGATGTTTTTGTAGATGAATCATTGGGAGGTTTCTTTATCACAAAATGCGCTGATCGACGTCATATCAAGTTTTTGATTTTAATGATAGTTATGGTTGAAAGTGTCTTTTACACAACCACGTTACGAGCGGAGACGCTTAAAGGTATTGCATTAGAGCAGTTAATTCAAAATCAGGGTTTACCAGTTGGCTTAAGTCGTAGTAATCAAGTCACAGGTGATTGGAGTCAGAATTTACTGCGTAGTGATTACAGTGATTTATTGCAAATGCAAACGAACTTCACAACTGACTTAACTAATAAATTAAGTTATAAAACACAACATCAAACACCAATTTCAGATGCCACTACTGTGAGTGTTAGTACTTGGGCAGAATTTTGTGAACAGGTTCAAAACCCACAAGTAGCTACCATTATTTTAACTAACAATTTAACAGCTACTTCTTCGCCGAGCATTACGACTGATAAAACCATTAATTTTAACAATTATCAAATCAATACTGCCAAGCAAACCATCTCATTAACTCAGGGGACGACCACGGTGCAAGATGCTAATGTGGTTTCTGATCATACTAGTGCTGCTACTTATTATTGTTTTACTGCCACTCAAGGAAACCTGGTGGTCCAAGATACTAATCTGACAACTAATGCTTCACCGGCGGATATGGATAATACTAATACGAACAGTACCATTATTAATGGCGGCTTTTACACAGCTGAAAAAGCCCAAGCGCCAGTTCAACTAACTTTTGATCATGCTAATGTGTCACAACAAGTGAGTGCCGATCTGGTTCAAACTAGTATTGGTAATACTAACGATTATGCGATTGTGATGAATAGTTCTAGTGGTAGTCAATTAACTATCAATGATAGTAAGTTACAAATTCAAGCTAATAATTATATCATGTTCCCGAATATGAATAGTAATTTAAGTGTTGATAAAACAGTTAATATCAAGAACTCGACCATTGCCGCTGTTCAAGCAAGTGATTTATATACTAAAAATTATAATTTATTCTTAAATAGTGCCAATGATAATACCACGCAACGCAATTATTTTGGTCTAAATCTGAATATTAATGATCATTCTAAAATTAATGTTCTTTATAACAATGCAGGAAATTTGGATCAATCTGGAGTCATTCGAATCTATGGAGCTAATTCACTCTTTACATTAGCCAGTGGTTCCAATTTAACGATTAAAAATATTAATGGTTCTGCGATCAGTATCTCAGGCAATAATAGTCAGTTTAAAGTTACTGGTGCTGCCAATGATCAAACGACGACATTGAATGCTACCCGCGGCGAAGGCGGTGGTGGTGATTCGACCAATCCGGCGGTGCGTTTTATTTGGACTGGCGGCATGTTCTTTGATATTCAGGGCAATGCGAAAGTCAATGTTAATCAAAATTATCAAAATGTGAATAGTAAAGGGGACAATCCGCCCGGTATTCGGATGTACGGAATGGGCAATAAAATTTCTGTTTCCCAAGGAGCCGAGTTTAATCTGCATAATAATAATGCGGTAGGAACGCCTAGTGCAGGTGAATCTGGTGGACAAGGTATTTTGTATCGCGATGCTCGAGCTGATGGCACCGTTGATCCGTATAATTCTTTTGTTTTAAAAGATCCTAATTCGCAAGTTTTGGTTGCTGCTCAAAGTGGTGCTGCCATTATGACGAATTCGACACCGTTAAAAATTGATGCAGGGGATACTGCTAACGATAAGATTTCCTTCGTAGCACGCGGTAATTATCCGAAGGGAGGAATTTTTTCTGCGCCTAGTGGGCAAAAATTAACATTTAATATGCCGTATCCGCGCTACTTTGATTTTCAAAATCAAGCTCCAAGTGGTAGTAATAGTTACTTGTTTGATGGTTCTAAGAACAGTACTTTTCAACATAATGCTTTACCTTTACAAGTTTGGGACAGTAATAGTGACATCAATGGCAATCCTTCGGGAAATTGGCAACACGTTGGTGCTAGTTATCAATCGACATCTGGTTTGTTTGCCAAATTATTTGAAGTTGTAGTTCCAACTTCTGACAGCGATGCGACAGAAGCCGCTGATTTTAAACAATATTTAGAAACTCCATTGACTAAAAGTGGTGCTAAAGGATTGAATAAAATTACGCGGATGACAGCTAACGTCACGCCCGCTAAAGTGAGTTGGTTACAAGATACGAATAATCAGTTTATTGATCCAGCCAATACTGATAAATATATTTGGCTCAAAGCTCAAGTTCCCGCCGAGAACGATGCTTTAAGACCGGGCTTAGATAATGAAGTGCAAGCAGAATTACAGGTTACTTTACCTGATGGTACCGTCAAAATTTTACGGGGAACTTCTGCGCTACAAGACACTTATTATGATCAAACAACAATTAAGGGCGTGATGAAAATTGCTGCGCCTGATTTACAACTGCTGCCGGCGGGAACGAAAATTAAGATTTTACGAGTTTGGCGAAATGGTACTTATGACAATGGACATTATAGTTCAAGTGCCATTGTGTCCGAACCACAAAAAGATTTTGATGATAGTGAAAAAACTGTCGTTGATAAAACACCACCACTACCAGCCAAAGTTTTATCCGCCAAGTCGACCTTAACGAACAATCAAACCGCCACTAATCTGACGAAAATTGTACCCTCCACGACTGAATTGACGGGAACAGCGGCTGCTAATGCAATCGTTTCGTGGCGAATTTTAAACGCTGATGGTAGTCTTAAATATTCGTCGACGCCTTCAGAGAATACGCAAGTTGATAGCGCGGGTCAGTGGCGTTTAGAGCGATTGCACGGTTTGAATTCAGGTGATCAACTGCAAGTTCTGTTAACTGATGCAGCCAATAATACTAATCCGCAGACGACACTGACTTATCACGATACCGTCTTGCCCGGAGCAACGACCTTAGCGGTGAAGGGAGAATTGACGCTGCAAGTGCCTACCAAATTAGATTTTGGTCAGCAGCGTGCTAATGATCATCATAATATTCCTATTACTGCATTAGATGGTAATTTAGCGGTAACCGATACGGATCATCAAGCAGCAAATTGGGCAGTTAACGTTAAGCTGGACAATCAAGTTGGGGATGATTTGGGGACGGCTAATTTGCCCCTATACTATGGTGAAGGCCTAGCTAGTGCACAAATTACAACGACGCCATTAGCAATTTTCCAAAATGATCAGCCACCAATTGTCGATAATATTTTAGATATTTCTCATTCATGGACGATTGATCCGCAAACGATGGAAAATATTCCTCAAGGGCCATATTTAAAAAATGTTAGTGCTGCCACAACGATGCCCACCAAAAATCATACAGGATGTTTAGCTTGGTCTTTGACCAACAGCGTTAATTAAGGTTACTGCTCTGTTCAGGCTAATTATTCATTCATAATACTGGAAAGTTATGGCCACGTTAAAGTATATTTTTTGAAAACAAGTTGAATTCTATCGGAATTTAGTTAGTTAAGTACTCATTTTGACTTGTCAGTCTATTAAATAAGTTGTATATTATTAAACGTGGACTTAACTTAAACTCTTTTATCAGACCTGGTTTGATAAAAGAGCTTAATCAGAAGTAATTTAACGTATCTTCTTGCTGCATTTGCCGAGGGGATGCGTTTTTTTGTAGAAAACTGATATAAAGGAAGCTTTGATACATGACTAATCATATTGCACTTTTTGAACCGTTAATGCCAGCTAATACTGGTAACATTGCCCGAACTTGTGCGGGGACTGATACTGTCTTGCATTTGATTCGACCATTAGGATTTAGTTTAGATGATAAGCATATGAAGCGTGCCGGTTTGGATTATTGGGATAAGGTTAAATTGGTGATGCATGATGATTTAACCGACTTTTTAGCTAGTATACCTGATCAACGTTATTTGTATTTGATTAGCAAGTTTTCCGATCGAGTTTACAGTGATGTTGATTATTCCAATACGGATGTGGATCATTATTTTTTGTTTGGTAAAGAAACTACTGGTTTGCCGGAAAAATTTATGCGCGATAATCCTGAAAAGTGCCTGCGAATACCAATGACTCAAAACATTCGGGCTTTAAATTTGTCCAATAGTTGTGCTTTGGTAATTTATGAAGCAGTTCGACAACAGCATTTTGCTGGGTTAGAATTAACACATCGTTATGAACATGATAAGTTACATTAGGAGATGTGAGTATGAAAGTTAACACAGGACCCGTTGTTGTGCAATCGTTTCATTATGATTTAGTTGATCCCCAATCTGAGCCACAAACGGACATTCAAGTTCAAGTTCAAGATTATCCGGTAGCCGATGGTGAAGAATTATCAGGGAAAATGGTGCAAATTTTAACACCGTTTAATGTTCATCCAGCTCAAGCGGAATTTGCCGTTTCTGGATTAATTGGACAAGTTTTTCAATTGCCTGATTTTACAGGTGAGCTATCAGAAATTACACCGGAAATGGTTGCACAATTATCGCAACCGATGATTGAACAAATTCAAACCATTACTTATCAAGTGACGGCTTTGACTTTAGAACATGGTTATCATTTGGACTTTCAGGCGGATTTTGGTTCAGGAGAAGTTCAGGATAATTAATTAAGTTGATAATAAGTTGATAAGACTGAGGCATGCTTAACTTTAAAAGCGGTAAAACTTTTAAAATTAAGCGTGATAATCGGTCTTTTTTTGTGGTTTTTGAGAGTTATTTTAACAATATTGATTTGAAAAAAGTAAAAAAGATTTTAAATAAAATAATTAACAGAAATAAGCAGTTTTAGTGATTGTTAATATAAATTATAGTATAATTTAGGTATTAATTTAGTGTTAACTCTACAATAGTTAGAGATAAAAATCGCTCAGCAGTCGACAATACCGGTATCGACACAAAATTATTAACTGTAATTAAATGCTTGAATTTAGCAAGACATCGACTTTAGACTTTTAGAAATTATTACTTGGATCAATCATTAAAAATTTCTTTTGGTCTCATTCTTAATAAGGGAGGTAGGAATTTGAATCCAACAATTAATCTACTTCGTTTAGACTTAATTATTAAAAAACATTGGCAAATGTTGATTAATTGTGTCATTGTCGGATTGGGCGTGGCGGCTATTTTAACGTTTGTAATTTTAAAACCGCAGTACCAAGCGCAAACACAAGTGGTGGCAACTTTACCTCATCAGTCACAGCAAACAGATAATGATGTCAATAATAATTTGCAATTAGTTAATACGTATAAGGAGTTTGTGACGGGGGATGTGGTACTTGAACAAACGGTAACCCACCTTGATCAATTAGGCGTACATCGCAGTAGTGCGCAGGTGAAAAAAGAAGTTAAGATTAAACAAGCACCTAATTCACTGATGTTTAGCATTGTAGTAACAGATAAAGATCGTTTTGCAGCAACGGAAACAGCTAATTTATTAGCACAGATGTTTCAAAAAAATGTTCAACGATACTTAAATGTAGATAAGATTGCAATTATTTCACAAGCTAAATTACCCCAGAAGCCGACTTTTCCTCCTAAAATGTTATTTCTAGGCTTAGGCAGCTTCCTGGGATTATTGTCAGGGCTCTTTTTAAGTATTCTTTTGGAATTAACCGATCAAACGGTGAAGGACGAACAATTTATCAAACAAGAATTAGCATTACCAATTATGGGGCGGGTTGCGAAAATTTCCAAAAAGCAATTACGATTGTCTGAAAATCAAGAATCTTTACTCAAAAATAGTTAAGTTATTTCACAATAGGAGAGTGAATTGATGTTTAAGAAGTACAGATCACATACTCATGATCGAGAGCAATTAAATGGAGTGAGTTTGATTAGCTTTTTTAAACCGCAATCGCCAATCACGGAACAATTTCGTACGATTCGAACTAATTTACAATTTGTTGCGACTAAAGATCACCCTTTATATTCCATGATGTTAACTTCTCCAAGTTTAGGTGAAGGTAAGTCCACAGTGGCTGCTAATTTAGCAGTGGTCTTTGCGCAAGCAGCACAACGCGTTTTATTAGTGGACGCGGATATGCGCCGTTCAACGGTACATCGGACTTTTAACATCAATAATCAAAGCGGACTCAGCAATTTGTTAGTTGATCAAGTTAGCCTAACTGACTGTATTCAAGAAACTAAAATTCCCAACTTATCATTAATTACTAGTGGTTTTCGGCCACCTAATCCAGCAGAATTGCTTAATTCCAATAATTTGCAGCATCTCGTGCAGCAAATGGAAACTAAGTTTGATTTGGTAATTTTTGATGCTCCACCTGTTTTGGCGGTAACAGATGCACAAATCTTGTCGCGGCAAGTTACAGGCTCGTTGTTAGTGGTTCGTCCGGGAATGACTACTAAAAAATCATTGATGCAAGCGCAAGAAACCTTGAATTTAGTACACTCCACAATCTTTGGCGTAATTTGTAATGACTATGCTATGCAAGCACAATCTGGGTATTACTACGGTTAAAATCTACAATAGCTTCACAATTGTTAAATTGATTGGAAGGTAAAATAATGGGTAAACAAGTCAAACATTGGTTGAAAAGTTTTATTGTCATAGTGATTAGTTTAGTGGTTGTTGGTAGTGTCACTTACGCCGCACAATTATATTATGATGTTTATTCTGCTAGTAAAAATATTTATCATCCTAAAGCTGCGCACAATTTACGACATACGACTCAGTCAACCATCAAACAACAGCGACCAATTTCTATTTTGCTATTGGGAATTAATAATTCGCGCAAGGTGAGCCACAGTTCTCTGCCTTCGCTAACTGTAGCAACTTTGAATCCGCAAACTAAAACCGTGACCTTGACTAGTTTAAGTGAAAAAATTGCTGTTTCTTCGCAAAAGCAAAAAGTTTTGTTAGGACAAGCCTACAATCAAAAAGATATTAACTTGGTCATTAATTTAGTTCAAAATTACCTAAAAATTCCAGTAGATTATTACTTTGCTTTAAATTTACCGGGCTTAGGTCGCTTGGTAGATAACGTTGGGGGCATTCAAATGAATTACTTATCCTTAACGGGGCAATCGGCTCCACAAAAAACGCCTTTTGATGGTCAAAAAGTAATCCGTTATGTGGCCGTTGGTGCCACTGTACGTCAACAACGTCAAGATCAAGTTGTTCAAGCTTTGATTCGGAAAATTTATCAGCCCCAAACTTTAACTAGTTATTCAGACCTGCTCAATAGTTTGGAAGATAATGTCCAAACTAATTTGACATTTGCCGACTTTCAACATTTGACACTGCATTATCGTGGTGTTACGCAACACGTCAAAAAGTATCAATTACTGCCTACTAGTTCTAAGACGGTCAAATTACAGGTGCAACAAGCATTAAAACAACAATTAAAATAGTATAACCTGATGAAAGGGGAATAAGAAAATAGTGGAGGAACGTAAAGTTAAGCCACAATTTAAACTGACTACAAAAACATGGAATACTTCTGACAAAGGATTAAACATTAAATTTTATCTAATTAGTAAACGATTATGCGATATTATATTTGCAATTATTGGTCTACTAGTCCTGGTAATAGCAGCGCTAATTATCAAATTAATTTATGTAATGCATGGTGACTACCAGTCCATTTTTTATCGGCAACAGCGTGTGGGTAAAAATGGCCAATTATTTACGATTTATAAATTAAGAACAATGGTTGTTGGTGCCGATGTATTATTAAAAAATGATCCGCAATTAAATCAATTGTATGTTGCTAATGACTATAAAATTCCGATTGAGCAAGATCCACGCGTGACTAAAGTGGGAATTTTCTTGCGTAAGTGGTCATTAGACGAACTACCACAATTTTGGAATATTTTAAAAGGTGAAATGAGTTTGATTGGTCCGCGACCGTTAGTTCCATCAGAATTGCGGAATTATCGAACGCCCCAAAGAATTAAACAATTACTGTCGATGCGCCCCGGGATTGTAGGATATTGGCAGGCTTGTGGTCGCAGTAATATTCCTTATCCCAGACGCTGCTCCTTGGAGTTATATTATGTTAAAAATGCCTCTTTTAGCTTTGATTTTTGGATTTTTTGGAAAAGTATTATCAGTGTCATTAAACACGTAGGAGCTTATTAAGTTGAAACGACGATTAGTTTATATTGTGGAATCCTTTGGTGGCGGGGTGTTAACTTTTTTACGGGAGTTAACGCAAGGATTAATTGGAGATTTTGAAATTATCATTCTGTATGGTCGCCGCGCGCAAACACCCGAGAATGTGGCTGACCTGTTTTCAAGTCAGATCAAATTAATTGAAATTAAAGACTTTCAACGCAGTTTAAATTTGATAGCCGATAGTCGCGCATATTGTCACTTGTATCAACTACTTAAAACTTTACAGCCCGATATTGTACATTTGAATTCTTCTAAGGCGGGCTTTTTAGGTCGCTTGTTACCATTTAATGCACAAACCAAAATTTTTTACACACCACATGGTTATAGTTTTTTAAACGCACCGCAGTCAAAGCCCCAATTAAATTTATATTTTTGGGCTGAAAAATTATTAGGATACCGCAAACGTGTGCAAACAGTCACGGTGAGTTTCAGTGAGTACCAGCAAGCTCAAAAAGTTACTAAAAATGTACAATGTATCAATAATGGTATTGACGTCCAAGCAATTGATCCAATTCAGCCAACTGATTTGCCATATCAGCATGCGATTGTAACGGTAGGGCGCATTAGTGAACAAAAAAATCCGCAGTTTTTTAATCAGTTAGCGCAAAAGTTTCCGCAACAACAGTTTTTGTGGTTGGGTGATGGACCCTTAAGGTCACAATTAACGGCGCCAAATATTCAAGTTTTAGGTTGGTTAGCGCACGAGCAAGTATTGGCTATTCTCAAACAAACGTCAATTTTCATTTTATTGTCTAAATGGGAAGGATTATCATTGGCATTATTAGAAGCGATGTATTGCCAGAATAGCTGCATAGTCAGTAACATTGCTAGTAATCAAGCAGTGATTCAGGATCAGCAAACAGGCTTGGTGGTTGCCGATTTACCGCAAGCTGTGGCGGCATTAAACGAGTTATTAAAGCAACCTGATTTATATAGTACAGCTGCCAAAAAAAGCGTGCTGCAGAATTATGATGTACGACGGATGGTTAAAAAATATTACCAATTATATAATTCATGAGGAAACTATTGTGAAAAAGATTCTACATTTTGTGCGTACAAATATTTTTAGTGGCTTGGAAAGTACGGTTTTAAATATTTGCACCTTAGTTCCTGGCTATCAGCAAGCTTATGTTTCACCATCAGGAGTAATTGATGACTATTTAAGTGCAGCTCATGTTCAACATATTATTGTTCAGCAATTAACTCCTAGGATTGTCCGACAAGTGATTGAACAATATCAGCCAGATATTGTTCAAGGTCATGATGTGGTCGCCAGTTTGTGTTTAGCAGCTAATGCTCATTATTGTCATCAAAGCCAAATTCAAATTATTTCCCAATTGCATAGTAATGATCCCCAAATGACACATTTGACGTGGCGGTCATTATTATATGCAGTCAGTAGCTTGAGTTACGACCGAGTGATTGGAGTGTCAAAAGCTGTTTTAGATGAATTTTTATTCAAGAAACTGATTGCTGATAAATTTACAGCTATTGAAAATGTGATTAATCCACAAAGCATTAAGCAACAATTACAGTCCTCTCAAACACTGAAGAAGCAGTGGGATTGCTTATTTGTTGGACGATTAGTGGCGGCTAAGCAACCTTTGAAATTTGTCGCCGTTATGGCAGAACTAGTTAAAAGAAAGCCTGATTTACAAGCAGCAATGTTAGGCTCAGGGCCTTTAATGACGCAATTACAAAAAATGATTAGGCAAGAAGGATTGCAAAATAATATTACTTTATTGGGCTTTCAAAAAGAGCAGTATGTATATCTTAATGCTACTAAGTTATTAGTCATCACTTCTGATTATGAAGGTTTCGGTTTAGTGGCGTTGGAAAGTTTGTTACTGGCCAAACCAGTGATTGCTCCACCGGTTGGGGGGCTTGTTGAAATTGTTGATTCCACTTGTGGAGCTTTAGTGCAGACAAAGACAGAATTTGTAACGTCCATTATGCAACTCTTACAATCGCCAACTTTGTATCATTCTAAAGCTGTAGCGGCCCAGCAAAAAGCTCAGCAAATTAACCGTTTGGATCGGTTTCAACAGCAGTTTAGTCAGATTTATCAATAAAATTTTGCTGCAGTCAGCAGCTAGGTAATGTGAGTGTAATGGAAACTGTAAGTAACTCAAAGGAGATTATAATTAGTGCAATGGGAATTGAGGTCTAAAATTTGGCTGAATATGTACGGTATTTACTTATTTGGTTATATTGTATTAATGACGAGTAATTTAGGGCTAACCACGACACTGCAATTTCCTTTTTTGATTGTTTCCATGCTGGGGTTTGGTCCCTTTTTACTTTGGCGCACTTATTCTTTAACTGAATTTTTAGTTTTGGTGGGGAGCATGATCATGGCGATCATGGTTTCCGTGACGTCACATACAACCGTCTTTATTGTGTTAATTGTCTTTATTTTTAGTGCACAAAATGTGCCCGTTAGAGCTTTTGTTAAAAAAGATTGGTTAATGCGGCTTGTGGCGGTCAGTTTAGTTATACTTTTGTCAATTATGCACCTCATTCCCAATCTCTTATTGAATCGTAATGGTAGTGGCTTACGTTCTTCGTTAGGATTTGATCATCCGAATACGACGGGACAAATGTTGCTGGCTTTGATGGGTGATTTAGCGTTTCTTTACGGGCGCAAGCATCCTTACCTGGTTAATTTCACCATTCTTGCAGTTTTTATATGGAATATGGTTATGGTTGATTCACGCTCCACCGAATTAGGATTAGTGGTGTTATTGCTGTTTAATTTGTATTTTAATTGGCAGCAATCGGCCGGTCTATCTAAAACATGGACCTTAATGTGGATGGTGTTACCTTGGGTTTTGACTGGGATTTCAGTTGGTTTGATTACTAACTTTTCGGGCAGTAATTTTTATTGGCGTTTGAATGAATTATTATCCAATCGTTTAGCTTACATGAATAACGTTTGGAATTATTATCCGGTGACTATTTGGGGACAATTTATCCCCACTGGAAGTGGTTTTTATCAAGATTTAAACCGCAACGTCATCGATAATTCTTATTTTTCCATTTTAATGCGGACGGGTCTGATTTCCATTATTATTTTTCTAGGCTATCTCAGCGCTGTCATCAAACGCTTAATTCAACGACATAATTTTCAACTATTTGCCTTAGTCGTCGTTGTTTGTCTCGTTAGTTTAATGGAATCGCGTTTAAATTATTTTCAGTACAATATTGGTTTATTAATTTGGTTTATGAACGATTCGGCCCAAAAGGAGAGTAAATGATGTCCGAGGCAAATATTGATGCTGTAATTACTTGGGTTAATGACAATGATCCTAAGTGGTTAGCTAAAAAAAATCATTATCAACCCCAAGCAGATCAGTTTTTAAATGGAGCAGCACGGTACCGAGATTTTGATACCTTAAAGTATGTCTTGCGTTCTTTAGCTGATTTTGCGCCATGGATTCACAAAATTTTTTTAATAACGGATCAACAAGTGCCACAGTGGCTAGTTGAGCATCATGCAAAGTTACAAGTCGTTGATCATCGCGACTTTATTCCAACGGAATTTCTTCCGACTTTTAATTCCAATGTGATTGAAATGAATCTATACCAAATAGCTGAATTGTCCGAAAATTTTATTTTATTTAATGACGATACGTTGTTAACCCGACCAGTGCAACCTACAGATTTTTTTGTGCATGATTTACCTAAAGATACCGCCGCTTTATCCCCCATTTGCCCAGAGATTGATGGAATTGAAAGCTCGATGGCTAATGATGTCAAGTTGATTAACTCGCAATTTACCCAAAAAGCAGTGGTAAAAAACTATTGGTCAAAATTTTTTAATTGGCGTAACGGCCCCTATAATTTACGGACTTTGTTTTTGTTGCCTTATACCAAGTTTAGTGGTTTTATGGACTTTCATATTCCACTATCACTCAAAAAAAGTGTGTTACAAGCTTTGGCAGAACAATTTCCTCAACAATTTTTACAAACTAACAAACACCGCTTGCGCTCAAATGGTGATCTGACCATTTGGTTGGTTCGTTACTGGCAGCTGTGCACGGGACAATTTCAACCGCGCAGCTATCGTTTTGGTAAATATTTACCATTAACTGACTTGCCTGCTATTCAAACAGCTTTAACTGATCGGCATTGTAAAACTATTTGTGTGAATGATGTTCCAATGACAACGACACAATTACTGGATGTGCAGAATAATTTGGCGGGAATTTTGGAGCAAAGATTACCCCATAAATCATCGTTTGAAAAAAATTAAAACAATGGGAGATTTTAGTAGTGCAGTTAATTAAGAACTATTTATATAACGCAGTTTACCAAATTTTTGTATTACTAATTCCGTTAGTCACGATGCCATATATTGCCCGCATTTTGGGAGCAAAAAATTCTGGTATTGTGGCCTTTACGGCTTCCAATACGCAATATTTTGTATTACTGGCTTCGTTAGGAATATCAGTTTACGGCAACCGAGAGGTGGCTTATCATCGCCAAGATCGACGCACATTATCACAAATTTTTTGGGAATTATTTAGTTTACGACTTATTATGATGTTTGTAACCCTGGGGTTATTTGCGCTCTTATTAATAGGACAGAAGCAATATGTCATGGCTTACATGGCACAATCTGTTTTAATTATTGCCACGGCATTTGATATTTCGTGGTTTTTTATGGGCTTAGAAAATTTTAAAGTGACGGTGATGCGTAACTTTGTGGTCAAACTCATTTCCTTGGTTTTAATTTTTATTTTGGTTAAGTCGAAAGCAGATACAGTCATCTATATTCTTATTACTTCTGTAGCCCAATTGTTAGGTAATTTATCTATGTTTACTTATCTCAAAAACTATGTGGTTTGGCCGCAATGGCCATTGCATTTTTCTAAGCATTTCCGTCAAGCCTTACTGTTTTTTATACCCCAAATTTCAGTATCCTTATATACTTCGTTTAACAAAACTATTCTGGGTTGGTTAGTTTCAGTTACTGCTGCAGGGATGTTTGACTACGCTGATCGAATTGTCCGCTTAGCATTAGCGGTGGTCACGGCGGTAGGAACCGTCATGTTACCACGAATGGCGCAAATGTTTGCTCAAGGCAATTTGACTAAAGTCAAACGTTATCTATGTTTGTTATTTAACGGAATTAGTTATTTGGCTGTACCAATTATGTTTGGTTTGGCTGCCATTGCACCCAAATTTATTCCGTTTTTTCTAGGTCAACATTATCAAGTTGTGAGTGTATTAACGATGCTAGAAGCAGTGGTGATTGTCATTATTGCCTGGGAAAATGTGTTGGGTAATCAATATTTAATTCCTACTAATCAAACAGCAACTTATACGAAAGCAATTTTAGTAGGAGCGCTGGTGAGTTTATTGTTGAATCCACCATTAGCCAAATTTTTTGGACAAATAGGTGCCACCTTTGCCATGGTAATAGTGGAAAGTAGTATCTTACTTTATGAATTATTTGCACTCAGAAAAGTAGTTTCTTGGAAAGAATTGTTTGGAGATTGCTGGAAAGCCTTTTTAGCTGGTAGTATCATGTTCTTAGTGGTTTATCCACTGAACTTGTGGTTAAGCTTTAACATTGTTACGCTATTATTAGAAGTGATTTTAGGCGTAGTAATTTATTTTAGTTTGTTGTGGATTCTGCGTCCGCAAGTTAAAACAGTTGTGTTAAATTTACTCAAGCAACATTAATTTTGATAAAGATTGGTAAAAAAAGGTAAGCGGGCTGGTACTTGGTCGGCTTTTTTAATACTATATTATGAGACACTAAAAATAGTGGATAATACAAACCGGTAGTAAGTAACGAGAGATCATTTAAATTCTAGAGACTGGTTAAAAAACATTATTTTAATGACTGTGCTTGTTCAACGATTAGTCAAGTAATGTTAATGGGAGAAGAAAATGGTTCGTAAAAAAGCGGTACAAACTAGTAAGAAGAAGCGTAAAAAACATGCACAAGTAAAAGAAGCGGATTATGTTATCAATTTGGTGGGCTTAGCACTAGTATTGCTTTCAATTTTGGCGGATTTTAAATTAGGTCTAGTTGGGCGCTTTTGTGCTAATTTATACCGCATTTTAGTTGGTAACGGATTTCAAGTGTTAGCGGTTGTAGTAACTATTGTTGGACTTAGTATGTTTGTTTTGGGGCGGATACCGCGCTTAGCTGGTAAACAATTATGGGGAATCATCTTTGTTACTAGCAGTTTATTAACGTTAATGCATGCGGCTTTGTTTAAACAATTACAATTAAGTCATGATTTAGTTCATATCACGTGGCGCATGTTAGCGGGAGATATAGCTATTAATCAAGTGGCTTCAAATGTTGGTGGTGGAATGCTGGGTGCTTGGTTACTGACACTGTTCCAAGAATTATTTTCGATGCCCGGAACTTACTTATTATGTGGTTTATTACTAATCTGTGGGATACTAATGATTTTAAATGTGCAGATTAAGCAAGTAGTAATGGTGTTTCAAAAAATGATTAGTGGTTGTCAATGGTTAGGTAATTATTTAAAAACAGCTTATCAAGAACAGCCAGTTCATGAGCCACATTTAACGAATCGAAAATTAAAACCGCAACGTTCTGCAACTGAAAGTTCAGATCACAATCAGCCAGCTGTTCCTAAAACTGAGCCAGCAACTCAAGGGGATGATGATTTTAAAATTGAAACGCCCCCAACTTTAAAACCGGTAACCCCCAATTTACAACCAGTCACTAGTAGCGTATCCAATGAAGATTATCAATTGCCAGATCTTTCGTTGCTCAAACAAGTTCCGCCAGCAGATCAATCGCAGGAGTATGCATTAATTGATCAAAATCGGAAAAAATTAAAAGAAACCTTAGCTAGTTTTGGAGTTGAAGTGGAAGTTAAAAAAGCTACGCTGGGGCCCACAGTTACGAAGTACGAAATTCAGCCGGCAGTTGGTGTTAAAGTCAGTCGTATTGTTAATTTAGCGGACGATTTAGCTCTGGCCTTGGCCGCCAAAGACTTGCGTATTGAAGCCCCTATTCCTGGCAAGCCTTATATTGGCATTGAGGTCCCGAACCAAACGCCTTCTATGGTTTCCTTTCGCGAAATTATTGAAAATCAACCAGAGCATGCGCAACAGGTTTTGACTGTTCCCTTGGGCAAAGATGTCTATGGACAAATTGCAATGTGTGATTTGGCGCAATTACCGCATTTACTAATTGCGGGTTCCACCGGTAGTGGTAAATCAGTGGCGATTAATACGATTATTACGGGTCTATTAATGCAAGCTAGTCCGCAGGTAGTGAAAATGATTCTAATTGATCCCAAAATGGTTGAGTTAAGTATGTATAATGGCATTCCGCATTTATTAATCCCGGTAGTGACCGATGCTAAAAAAGCTAATAGTGCTCTTCAAAAAGCGGTCCAAGAAATGGAACGCCGGTACCAATTATTTGAACAAACCGGTTATCGCAAGATTGAGGAGTATAATCAAGCTGTTGAACAAAATAATCAAGATAAAACTAAACCCGTCAAGGAAAAATTACCTTATATTATTATTGTAGTTGATGAATTGTCCGATTTGATGATGGTTGCTGGCCGTGATGTAGAAAATTCAATTGTGCGGCTAGCCCAAAAAGCGCGCGCAGCTGGAATGCACCTGATTTTAGCAACACAAAGACCATCAGTTGATGTGATTACCGGTTTAATTAAGGCCAACATTCCTTCCCGAATGGCGTTTGCTGTTTCTAGCAATATTGATTCACGCACAATTTTAGATTCACCTGGCGCGGAAAAATTGCTAGGACGGGGAGATATGTTATTTGAACCCATTGGGCAAAATAAGCCTAGCCGAATTCAAGGAGCATACATTTCGACAGAAGAAGTGGAACGCGTCGTTGATTTTGTTAAGCAGCAGCAGGCCGCAGCATATGATGAACAGCTATTACCAAGTGACCAAGCAGAAGCGACTAATAGTCAGCAAGTTGATGATGAGTATTGGCAAGAAGCGGTCGAATTAGTTGCTCGGGAACAAAAAGCGAGTGTATCAATGTTACAACGGCGGTTTCAAATTGGTTATAATCGCGCCGCCCGCTTAGTTGATGCGATGGAAGAACGTGGAATTGTGGGACCCGCCCAAGGATCTAAGTCACGTAAAGTATTGATTGATCGCCCAGAAATTGAGGATATTAGAAAAGATGAATGAACCTAAAATTATACAATTACGCCCGGGGGTGGAGTTGTGGTGGTTACCGACTGATAAATTTCAAGTGTTTCGTTGGGAATTTAATTTTGTTACTTCGCAAAAAAAAGCACAAACTACGCAACGTAAATTGTTGGTCAACTTATTACAACGCTCTAGTAAACGATATACGACACAAGCACAGTTGGCCCGGCAGTTATCTTTATTATATGGGGCAGAGATTACAGGAAAAACGAGTATTTTACGAAATTTAAATATATTATCGTTAGCTGTGACAGCCCCAGCAGCTTTTCAAACAACTAGTTTAATACAACCAGGATTGAAATTATTGTCAGAATTAATTGCGGCTCCTAATTTGCAAGCGAACCAGCAACTTTTTATGGAATCCGCGTTTCAGCTTGAACAAACTAATTTAGCTAATTTTTATCAATCACTGCAAGATGATTATGCGTTGAAAGCTAGCTTAGGGTTAAAGCAAATATTAGCCAGTGCCGATTATCAAGTGCCAGCATTTGGTTCTTCGACGCAGTTACACCAATTGACTAATGAGCAAGTTAGTCAACAATATCATGATTTAATGAAACAAGATCGATTAATTATGACGTTGGTGGGTGATCCGCACGATCAGGCAACTACTACCTTTTTACAGCAACTTGATTTTTTAACGGCCCGCGCGCAACCAATTAACTTGAAGGCGCAGCAGTTATTAACTTTACCAAAACATCCTGTCTGTATCCAACAACATGAACCAATTCAGCAGAGCCAATTAGTGATGGCTTATCATGGTTCTACCAAGCATGCAGCGGCTGTTTGGCAAGTCTTCAATATGATGTTGGGTGGTGATGACCAATCGCTATTGTTCATTAATGTTCGAGAGCAAAAGGGCTTAGCTTACTCAATTTATAGTACAGTGAATGCTTTTGAAGGACTGGTAACAATTCAAGCGGGCGTTTCAGCCGCGCAAATTGCAACTGCTCAAGAGCTAATTCAACAACAAATCACGCAATTGGCCGAACAAGATCATGAGCAGTTGTTACAGCATGCAAAATTAGCGTTAGTTAATCAACGACTGATTGATTCTGATAATATTGCTCACCAAAGTGAGCGGTTACTGTTAAAGGCACTTAACTCCCACTTTATTTGGCCTGATAGTGACTATGCTCACCAAATTCAAGCGGTGCAATTAGCTGAGGTTCAAGCTTTAGCGGCACAATTACAGTTAAGTGCCCAATATCAATTAATAGGTGATAATAAATGAGTTCTTTAGAAATTACTACAATTCATAATTCCGCCAATTTACCAATTAAAGCAATCATTAAGCCTGATTTTCATCAAACTTATGCTTTAGCCATGGTTGATTTTGGTTCCTTAGATTCGACGATAACTAATCAATCAAATATTATCCCGGGTTCGGCTCATTTTCTTGAACATAAGTTATTTGCCAAACCTAATTTTGATAGTGCCGAAGCTTTTGCTAAATTTGGTGCTAATTCCAATGCTTTTACGAGTTATACCAAAACAGCTTATTTATTTCAAACTGTAGGACAAGTAGCCAATAATTTGGGAGTATTGCTAGATTTGATCAGTCGACCGTATTTTACGGCAGCGAATGTTTTAAAAGAACAAAAGATTATTGCCCAGGAAATTCAGATGTATGCCGATAACCCGGATTGGGTTTTGGAGCAAACCACTTTAAATAACTTGTTTCCCCATGATCCCATTACACAAGATATTGCGGGTACTTTAAGCTCCATTCAAGAAATCACCGCCGCTAATTTATTAGCGATTTACCAGCAATATTATGTGCCTAGTAATTTTCAGATTTATTTAGCTGGTGCTATTGATCAACAAAAGTTAGAATCTCAGTTGGCCGAAATTATTGCTCATAATCAGGCTATTCAACAGTTTGCGCAACGAACTAAGCAACCTATTTTGCGGTATCGGCCAGTGGATTATCCTGTCAAAAGTGCACAAGAGATTGTCTTTAAAGCACAGCGGCCGCATATGATGATTGGTTTACGAATTATGGTCCAAGCTAGTTTATCTGAGATGATAATTTTACAAAATCAATTGGAATTGTTATTCGAATTGATTTTAGGCGAAACCTCCTTATTCAGACAATCTTTATTAGAACAGCACTTGATTGATGATAGTTTTGGTTATAGTGTCATTGTAGAACGGCAATATGCCTTTATTTTGATTAGTGCAGAAACTGACCAGCCCCATCATTTAGGAGAAGTTTTACGCACGTATTTACTCAAGCAGAAGTTTATGGCAGAATTAACAGCGGCAGCTTTAGAGATGATTAAAGCTGATAGTATTGGGAGCTATTTGTTTGCGAGTGACTATATGGAAAATTTGGCTACAGAATCAGCAGAGTTGGCCTTTTATGATTTGAGTTATGAACAAATGCCATCATTAATTAATCAGATTTCTTTGGAAAAGTTGCAAACTTTAGCGACCACAATTTTTCAAGCAGATAATATGACCATTACTTATTTACAGCCGGAGACGAATTAAATGAAGTGGGCGTTAATTTTAGGAGCAAGTGGAGGAATGGGCCGAGCTATCGCTGCTGATTTAGCACAAGCAGGCTGGTCATTGTATCTTCAAGGTAACGAACATATTGCGCAATTACAACAGGATCAACAACAATTACAGCAGCAATATCCCCAACAAGATTTTTTGGTTTTAAAATCCGATTTCAAGAAGCTTGAAAATACTGCCCAAATAGTTGATAATATCTTTAGTTTAGATGCCCTGATTGCGGCACAAGGAATTACTAATTATCAGTTATTTGATCAGTTGAGTTTGACACAAATGCAGGAAATTTTGCGTGTTAATGTGGTTTTTCCATTGCACTTGATCCAACAATTGCAAGATAAGTTGGCGGTCAGTCATTGTGGCAGAATTGTTTTATTAGGTTCAGTATATGGCGCTCAAGGTAGTGCAATGGAAGTGATGTATAGTACCACTAAAGGTGCTTTGACCGCTTTTGCGAAAGCTTATGCAAAAGAAGTGGCTAGTTTAGGCATCACAGTCAATGTTTTGGCTCCTGGGGCAGTGGATACTACTATGAATCAAATGCTAACTCCACCGGCTAAACAGCAACTAGTGGAACAGATTCCGCTAGGAAGAATGGCGACTCCACAAGATTTAAGTTATTGGATTAGAACGATTTTGGATCCTAAAGCCCAATACTTGACAGGTCAAACTTTGTACGTAACTGGTGGTTGGTTAAATTAATTAGTTATTTAAATTTCAATATAATGGTGGTTGAGCAATGAGTGAATTAGGCGATAAATTACGTGATGCACGGCTGGAAAAGGGTTATACAATTGATGATCTACAAAAAATAACTAAAATTCAAAAACGTTATTTAACGGCAATTGAAGAAGGACGATTAGATCAATTACCCGGTGATTTTTATGTGCGTGCTTTTGTCAAACAGTATGCGGATAGTGTTGGGTTAGATAGCCAAACTTTAATTGAGGACTATCAGTCGGAAATTCCTAAAGTACAACCAGAAGAGACACCCGTCCAGTCACCAACGGTTAAAAAAGAAGCTTTGGCTCCTAATTTAAAGCGGCATTGGCCACAGATTGTAATTTTAGCAGTAGTGCTAATTATTGTGATTTTAATTTGTTTAGTGGCAGCGAAAGTTCACAAGCAAAATGCTAATCCAATTCCAACTTCGCATCAAAAAGTGGAACAAACAACGACTAAAAAGCCGAAAAAGCATACTAAAAAGCCAGTAGCTAAGCAGTCAACTAAAAAAACAACTGCCAATAAAAATCTAGTTTTAAAGGCAGATGCTGATGTGGCTGATCATTTTACCATTCAAAATTGGTCACAACAACCGCAGCACGAAGTTAAATTACAAGCTACTTCTGCCCAGGCGTGGATTGCGGTACGGGCTAATGGACAAACTGTTTGGCAGGGAGCTTTACAGCCTAATTCTGAACAAACGGTTCAATTGAGTAGTAATTTAAAACAATTTCAAGTACAAACTGGTAATGCCGCGGTAACTAAAGTTTTGATTAATAATCAAAACTTGCCAGTTCCAGATAATCAAACTGGTACGGTTCATACCTATACAATGCAAATTAAGGAGTAATCTGAATGAATTTACCCAATAAATTAACTTTATTACGGATTATTTTAATTCCCATCTTTATGATTTTTATGTCGATTGATTTTCATTTAGGCCAGGTGAGTTTTTTAGCAACGACCATTACGTGGCAATCATTAATCGCTACAATTATCTTTGTAGTAGCTTCTATTACAGATTTTATTGATGGTAAAATTGCGCGTGGACGTCATTTGGTAACCAATTTTGGAAAATATATGGATCCGTTAGCTGATAAAATGTTGGTTTTAACAGCGTTCGTGTATTTGGCAGCTCGGCACCAAGCTCCGGCTTGGATTGTGGCAATTATTGCTTGTCGCGAGTTACTGATTACGACATTAAGATTATTGATTGTGGAACAGGGTGGTTCCGTCATGGCAGCACAGATGCCCGGTAAAATTAAAACTGCAACCCAAATGTTGGCAATTGTTTTCTTAATGTTAAAAGATCCGATTTTTGCTTATTGGAATATTCCGTTTGGTTTAATTATGTTATATATTTGTTTAATCTTTACCGTTTATTCGGCATATGATTATTTATGGCAGAATCGTCAGTTTTATTCTGATTTTAAATAATTGAAACGTCCTGTTAGTTAATAGGACGTTTTTTGCTTTTTTAAGTTATTTAGTAAGATAATTTTGTAATTAATAAAAGGGTGATTGGATGTCAGAAGAAATAAAACAATTTTGGATGTGTCAAGGGAATCCGCCCCAATTTAATTGGGCTGATTATCAACCTTTAATAGCACAAGTGGTACGCGGATTGCAGCACAATAAGCAAAACATTACTGCAGCAGAAAGTTTAAGCGCTGGTTTATTTCAAGCAACCTTAGCGACCGTACCTGGTGCTTCACAAGTTTTTGCGGGTGGTTTTGTGACTTACTCGCTAGCCATGAAAGCTCAATTATTAGCTATTGATGCAGATTTATTAGAACATTATGGAGTGGTAAGTGCTTGGACGGCCGAACAAATGGCGCAAAACAGTGCTCAGATTATTGGTAGTGATTGGGGGGTCGGCTTAACAGGTGTGGCTGGACCAGGTTTATTGGAGCAACAACAACCAGGGACCGTCTATCTAGGAGTTAAGTCACCCAAAGATGTGCAAGTTCGGCGGTTTGCGTTTCAAGGAACAAGACAAGTCATTCGCCAAAAAAGTGTAATTGCTGCTTTTATTATGATTTTAAATCAGTTATAATCTTGATTGAGAGAACAAACGTTTGGTATGGAGGTATTAAAGTGGCTAAAGATAATAAAGAAGATGAAGCTGGTCGCGAGGAAGCGCTGAATAAAGCTCTAAAGAAAATTGAAAAAGATTTTGGTAAAGGAGCTATTATGCGTTTGGGAGAAAGTCCTAAAACTAAAGTTTCTTCTATTTCAAGTGGTTCTTTGGCTTTGGATAATGCGTTGGGCATTGGTGGTTATCCGCGCGGCAGAATTGTGGAAATATATGGTCCAGAAAGTTCTGGTAAAACAACTGTGGCCTTACATGCTGTGGCAGAAGTGCAAAAGAATGGGGGAACCGCAGCTTATATTGATGCTGAAAATGCGATGGATCCAGATTATGCTAAGGCTTTGGGAGTTGATATTGACAATTTGTTATTGTCACAGCCAGATACTGGAGAACAAGGACTGGAAATTGCTGATGCTTTAATTAAAAGTGGTGCGATTGATATCTTGGTCATTGATTCAGTAGCTGCCTTGGTTCCTAAGGCAGAAATTGATGGTGAAATGGGCGACTCACATGTCGGTTTGCAGGCGCGGATGATGTCGCAAGCTTTACGGAAGCTGTCTGGTAATATTAATAAAACCAAAACGATTGCTTTATTCATTAATCAAATTCGTGAAAAAGTGGGCGTTATGTTTGGTAATCCGGAAACTACTCCCGGTGGTCGTGCTTTAAAGTTTTACGCGACAGTGCGCTTAGAGGTTCGCCGTTCTGAACAAATCAAAGAGGGCTCTGATGTTATTGGTAATAAAGTGAAAATTAAAGTGGTTAAAAATAAGGTAGCACCGCCCTTTAAATTAGCTTTAGTAGATATTATGTATGGTCACGGAATTTCACAAACAGGTGAGATTTTAGATATGGCTGCTGATCAAGAAATTATTAACAAGAGTGGTTCTTGGTACTCTTATCAAAATGAACGTATCGGTCAAGGCCGCGAAAATGCGAAAGCATATCTAGATGATCATCCAGAGATGAAAGCCGATATTAAACAGCAGGTTCGTGATGCTTATCAAATGGATGATATTAAACAATCAACTACTGAAGATCAAGCAGTAGAAAAAACTGCTGCCGATTCTAAAAACAATAAAACTGATCTTAATTTAACAGATCAATAATTTTGGTTAAAATTTGCTGTTTGGAAAGATTTGCCTATTATCGAAACTTTTTAACGTTAAAGTTCTGATTCAAATAAACATTCGTTGACAGTTTGCCCAATAAACAATAATATTAATATGTACCGAGTTTTAAAGCAGTAATTTAATTAAGTGCTTTATCTAGGTGCCAATAAAATAGAAAAAGAAACTGAAACGAATGTGCTTATTTGAATGTTTTAAGTTTAATAGTCAGGTTGAAATTTTTTAGTTACTTTCTAAAAAATTAACTTGCTTGATGGTAAGCCGTTTTATTTCAGTCTCTGAAGTCATTAGTGTGGCTGGAGGGATTTAAATGGCAGTTTTAATCGCCCTAATAGTCGCGCTGGGGTTATTAGTTATTGGTACTGTAGTTGGTTTTTTGATTAGAAAAAATGTCTACGAAAAAAGTTTAGAGCAGGCAGGACAATCGGCAGCACAAATTATTGTGGATGCTAAAAAAGCTGCTGCATCTGCCAAAAAAGAGGCATTGATCGAAGCACGTGAGGAAAGTCACAAGTATCGTCAGGAACAAGAAGATGATCTGCGTGATCGCCGTAAGGAATTACAACGGCAGGAAAATCGAATGTTGCAGCGAGAAGAAACTTTAGATCGCAAAGATAACTCGCTGGATCAACGTGAACATTCTTTAGAGAAACGTGAACAAAAGATTGATACTACAGAACAACAATTAGAACAACAGACAAAGCAAATTTCTTCTACCTTAACTCAGCAACAAAATAAATTAGAAGAAGTTGCGGCCATGACACATGAACAGGCCCGTAACTATCTTTTAAAACAAATTGATGAACATTTAGTTCAAGAAAAAGCCCGTTTGATTCGTAATAGTGAAGAAGCAGCCAAGCAAGATGCTGATAAGTGTGCTAAACAAATTATTGTTGATGCTATTCAGCAAAGTGCAGCGGATACTGTTTCTGAATCCACAGTTACAACTGTTTCTTTACCTAATGAAGAAATGAAGGGTCGAATCATTGGGCGTGAAGGTCGCAATATTCGTACTTTAGAATCTTTAACAGGAATTGATGTAATTATTGATGACACACCACAGGCGGTGGCTTTGAGTGGCTTTGATCCCATTCGGCGTGAAATTGCGCGGTTGTCATTGGAAAAATTAATTTCCGACGGACGAATTCATCCAGCTCGTATTGAAGAGATGGTTGATAAGTCACGTAAAGAAATGGATACACGTATTCGTGAATTAGGTGAGCAGACTGTTTACGATTTGGGAATTCATAGTATTAATCCCGATTTAATTAAGATTATCGGACGATTGAATTTCCGGACTAGTTATGGTCAAAATGTCTTGAGCCATTCAATTGAAGTTGCAAAATTAGCAGGAACTATGGCTGCTGAATTAGGTGAAGATGAGACTTTGGCGCGGCGTGCAGGATTGCTACATGATATTGGCAAAGCATTAGATCACGAAATTGAAGGATCACATGTTGAAATTGGTGTCGATATTACAAGTAAGTACAAAGAACCCAAAGTGGTAGTTAATACGATTGCTTCGCATCATGGTGATGTTGAACCACAATCGATGATTGCAGTATTGGTGGCTGCGGCAGATGCGATTTCTGCTGCTCGTCCTGGAGCTCGTTCTGAATCAATGGAAAATTATATTCATCGATTGGAAAAGCTGGAAAATATTGCTAATAGTTATGATGGCGTTGATCATAGTTATGCAATTCAAGCAGGACGTGAGATTCGGATTATGGTAAAGCCAGAACAAATTTCCGATAATCAAGCAACAATTTTGTCGCGGAAAATTCGCAATCAAATTGAAAAAGAATTAGAATATCCGGGTCATATCAAAGTAACAGTGATTCGTGAAACTCGAAAAATTGCTTATGCTAAATAAGGCATAAGCTTTTTTTAAGTAAAAAATTAATAAAAGTTGTATTCAAGTAGAGCAAATATTATAATTTCCTTTGTATGTGAAAGGAGTCGCTACCAACGATGTTAAGTGTGATTGTAAAATTGGTTTTAACAATGATTATTGCAGCAGTAATAACTCCTTTTGTTCGTAAATTGGCCCTGGTATTGGGAGCTGTTGATAATCCTAATGCGCGGCGAGTTAATAAAAAGCCAATGCCCACACTGGGCGGTTTAGCTATTTTTTTAGCGTTTAATTTTTCGACTTTTGTCTTATTACGTGCCCAATTTCCCACACATGAATTGTTTAGTGTTTTTTTAGCAGAATGTATTATTTTATTGACGGGTTTGATTGACGATATTCGAGAATTAAAGCCGATGCAAAAAATGTTTGGGATTTTAATTGCAGCATTAGTAGTTTATTTTTTGGCTGGAATTAAAATGACTTATGTTGTCTTGCCTTTTGTAGGTTCCTTTCAATTAGGTTGGCTCGGTTTGCCAGTGACAGTATTTTGGATTTTGGCAATTACGAATGCGGTTAACTTGATTGATGGATTGGATGGGTTGGCCACTGGCGTTTCGATCATTGCACTGTTTACCATGGGCGTAATTGGTTACTTTTTTTCATCTGTGGGTAATACTTATGTGACGATCTGGATTTTTGCGATGGTGGCTTCCTTAGTGGGCTTTTTGCCACATAATTTTCATCCGGCAAAAATTTTTTTGGGAGATACTGGTGCACTGTTTGTGGGCTTTATGATTGCTGTCTTTTCTTTAAAAGGATTAAAGAACGTCACTTTTATTTCTTTAGTCATTCCGATTGTGATTTTAGGAGTGCCAATTAGTGATACGGTCTATGCCATGTTAAGACGGTTTTTGAATAACAAGCCCATTTCTCAGGCGGACAGACATCACTTACATCATCGTTTGATGCAATTGGGTTTGAGCCATCGCCAAACGGTGTTAGTCATTTATGGTTTATCATTAGTCTTTTCTTTTATTGCCTTACTATATCCGGTTTCCTCTTTTTGGGGTAGTATTTTACTAACTATTGCTGTGTTAATTGGCTTGGAGCTCTTTGTGGAATCAATTGGTTTAGTTGGAGAGAATCGCCAACCTCTGTTACATGCAATTCAAAAATTAGTTAAACGTTTGGAAAAAGATGATGAAGTTACTTTAAATAAGGAATCTCATGAAAAGTAGTAGGTCCCATTTGCACGGGGATTTGTGCGTGTAGTTGGTTATTAAGATCGGTGAGAAAATTCGGAGTCTGTTGTTGATCAAGTAGTAATGTTAGTTGGACTTGAGCGGCATAATTGGTATTAACTAGATTAACAGGTTGCTGTTTGAGCCAGTAATTGATCAGGTCTAGCTGTTTATAAGTTAAGGTAACAAGCAGCTGTTGTTGCAACACAATTTGCACACGTCCTGCTTGATTAATAGCATCTGCAACACTTTGACGGTAAGCGCGAATTAAACCACCGCCACCGAGTTTAATTCCGCCAAAAAAACGGGTGACTACGGCTAGTGTATTTTGAACTTGCATAGCTTGTAAAGTTTCTAACATAGGTATTCCGGCAGTGCCTCGGGGCTCACCATCGTCACTGGCGTGTTGCTGTAAATTATCAATAATATAAGCACTACAATGATGACTAGCTTTGCTAGTCTTTTTTTTGATGTCTGTTAAAAAATCTTGCGCTTCATTAACGCTTTGCACGCGTTTAAGTGAAGTAATGAACCGAGATTTTTTAATAACTAGTTCATTCGTAAAATCTTGCGCGATTGTAATTTTAGGCAAAAAAATTCTCCTTTTTATCGTAATTAATTTAAGGTGAGTAATTGATGGATGTAAAACAATTATCTGGACGACTATTAGTTCTAGATTCACCGACAACTTATACTAAAGCTATTCCTGCACTATATAAACTTGATGGAAATCAATTTTGTTGTCGTCGGTGCCAGACGGTTAATGATTGGCGAGTTTATAGTTTGCCAGGTGATAATTTTTATTGTCCAGCCTGTCTAAGCTTAGGACGTTTAACTAATCATAATTATCTAATTGCGATTGCTGAGCAGAATCAATTTCCAGTAATTCAGCAACCGTTGACGTGGACTGGGCAATTAACAGCTGCTCAAACAATCATTTCGCACAAACTTTGTCAAATAGAGCGAGCCAAACAGGATCATTTGGTGTGGGCAGTAACTGGTAGTGGTAAAACTGAAATGTTATTTAAAGTTTTACAGCAAGCGGTTATTCAAAGAGAACGAATTGCTTGGGTTGCTCCGCGAGTGGATGTTTGTAATGAAATTTATCCACGATTGCAAGCAGCTTTTCAACCAGTTAGTTTGGCACTATTACATGGACAAGGTGCTAGCCAATATTATTATTCACAAATCTTAGTTTGTACAGTCCATCAGCTATTAAAATTTTACCAAGCGTTTGATTTGATAGTTCTGGATGAATGTGATTCGTATCCATATGTTAATAATTTAATGTTGCATAATGCCGTTAAAAACGCTTTGAAGCCAAAGCATTCACTAATTTCTTTGTCTGCCACGCCTAGTTTAGAATATTTACAATTGATCAAGAAGCAAAAATTATCCTATAGCTTACTAAGCCGCCGATTTCATGGACATGATTTACCAGAACCTAAATATTGTTGGGTCAATCATATTTCGATGCAGCAACTTCATTGGCGCCTAAAACGGCAAATTCGTGAACTTTTGGACAAACAACAACGTTTTTTATTATTTGTGGATAGTATTCGGCAAGCTGAACAATTATCACAGTTGTTGCAGCAAACCTATCCTGACTTACAACAAACTTATGTGCACGCCAAAGATGCAATGCGACAAATCAAAGTGCAAAAATTTCGCGCTGGTCAGTGGCAAGCACTGGTGACAACCACCGTTTTGGAACGAGGAGTAACGTTTGATAATATTGATGTCTTAGTTTGGCAGGCCGATTCCAAGCGTTTTACCCAACAAGCATTGGTTCAGATTGCTGGGAGAGCCGGGCGCAGTAGTAGTCATCCGGATAATCAAGTTTGGTTTTTTGGAACACATTATACAACTAATATTGCCCAGGCAATTCACCAAATTCGGCGGTTGAATTGTGCTTAAGCAATGTTTATTATGCCAAGAAGCGATTGTTTTTGAGCTGACACCGATGCAAGTTTTAGGAATTCAGCTAATTGATCCACCCGCGATTTGTCAGCGTTGTTTACAAGAATTTGCGCCAATTACGTCACCACATTGTCCGCAATGTTATAAAATGGGTTCCAGTAAACTGTGTTCAGATTGTCAATTATGGCAAAAACAAGGTTATCTAAATGTGCGCCATCGTGCTTTGTTTAAATATAATAATGCCATGCATGATTATTTTAAACGATATAAGCGCTATGGCGATTATGCCTTAAGGGCTTGTTTTCAAAGCCTAATCCACCAAAAATTACGGTCTTTTCAAGGCACAGTAGTTTATATTCCTAGTTCAACGGAGCATTTGCAGCAACGACATTTTGATCCAGTTGTCGGTCTTTTCAAGGAAGTAGTCGATTTAACACCAGCATTGATTAAGTTACCCACCCAGCAAGCACAAGCGCAAAAAAATCGCCGAGAAAGATTGCAAACGACTCAGTTTTTGCAATTTAATCATCAATATGATTCTATCTTATCAGTCAAACAAATCTTAGTGGTGGATGATATTTATACAACAGGGCGCACCATTTTGCACGCCTATGATTGTTTACGACAAGCGGGTTATCAGGGAGAAATTTCTTCGTTTTCTTTGGCCAGATGATTGGCTTTTTATTAATAAAATCATTATAATGTAAGTAGACCAATAGAAGTCTAATTGGCAAATGAAAAGGGGTGCTCTTCATGTTGACAATTAATGTTCGTGGAGAAAATATCGAAGTAACAGAGGCAATTAGAAGCTATATTGAGAAACGTTTAAATAATTTAAATAAGTATTTTAAAGATACTGATCATCCGATTGCTCATGTTAATTTAAAAGTTTATAGTAATAAAAATGCTAAGGTCGAAGTTACTATCCCATTGCCTTATTTGATTTTACGAGCCGAAAAAACGGATAAGGATATGTATAAAAGTATTGATGATGTTTTTGAAAAATTGGAACGACAAATTAGAAAATATAAAACTAGAATCAATCGGAAGTCGCGCGAAAAGGGGATTAAAGATTTTGATTTAACTGGTCCGAGCGATGAATCAGCTAATGATTCACAGGATTTGCCGATTGTCCGGACAAAGCGCGTTGCTTTAAAGCCGATGGATGCTCAAGAAGCAGTTTTGCAAATGGATATGTTAGGACATAACTTTTTTGTTTTTGAAGATGCTCAAACTAATGGAACAAGTATTGTCTATAAGCGAAATGATGGACGCTATGGTTTAATTGAAACTGATGAATGAGTTTGATTGAATTTTAATAATCGTTTTGATTGGTGGTCGGAATCTGAACTTCCGAGCACCTTTTTCGTTAATTAAGTTAGAGTTTAATTATTGCTACTAAAATGATAAGATATTATAGATGTACCAGATTGAAAGTACAGGAGAGATTTAATAAATGACGAATCCAATTAAAAAATGGGTAGAAAGTGACAAACGTGAAGTTAAGCGTATGGGCAAGATCGCGGATAAGGTAGAAGCCTACGCTGATGAATACGCGAAACTTTCGGATGAAGATTTACAGGCTAAAACTCCGGCTTTTCAAGAGCGATTAACCAAAGGTGAAACTTTAGATGATCTGTTGCCAGAAGCTTTTGCTACTGCACGAGAAGCTGCTAAACGCGTTTTAGGATTGTATCCATTTCGTGTACAAATTATTGGTGGTATTACCTTACATGAAGGTAATATTGCTGAAATGAAAACTGGTGAAGGAAAGACTTTAACCGCGACATTACCGGTTTACCTCAATGCTTTGACTGGTAAGGGTGTGCACGTTGTGACGGTTAACGAATATTTATCACAACGTGATGCTACAGAAATGGGGCAATTATATAATTGGCTGGGACTGAGCGTTGGTTTAAACTTAAATTCTAAAAGTGCAGAAGAAAAACGGGCTGCTTATAACTGTGATATTACGTACTCGACGAATAGTGAATTAGGTTTTGACTATTTGCGGGATAATATGGTTGTTTATAAAGAGCAAATGGTGCAACGGCCGTTAAATTACGCCATTGTCGATGAAGTGGACTCCATTTTAATTGATGAAGCGAGAACTCCATTGATTATTTCTGGACAAGCTGAGCAATCGACAGCACTTTATCTGCGAGCTGATCGGTTTGTCAAATCTTTGAATGAAGCTGATTATAAGATTGACTGGCCGACTAAGACCATTGGTTTAACTGAAAGTGGTATTAAAAAAGGTGAACAAACTTTTGCGTTAAAAAATCTTTATGATATTGATAACACTTTATTGAATCACCATATTGATCAAGCTTTACGAGCTAATTATATTATGGAATTAGATAAAGATTATGTGGTTAGTGATAAAAAGGTTATGATTGTTGATTCCTTTACTGGTCGGGTAATGGAAGGACGTCGGTTCTCAGATGGTTTGCACCAGGCTATTGAAGCCAAGGAAGGTGTCCCCATTCAAGATGAAACCAAGACCATGGCCAATATCACTTACCAAAACTTCTTTAGAATGTACGACAAGTTGTCGGGTATGACCGGAACAGCGAAAACTGAAGAAGAAGAATTTCGGGAAATTTATAACATGGAAGTTATTACAATTCCGACCAATAAACCAATTGCCCGGATTGATTATCCCGATGTGTTGTATCCAACACTCAAGAATAAATTCAAAGCGGTTATTGAAGATATTATTGAGCGCCATAAAAAAGGGCAGCCATTATTAGTCGGGACAGTTGCGGTGGAAACGTCTGAATATTTATCGCAGCAATTAAATAAGGCTCACATTCCTCATGCTGTTTTGAATGCGAAGAATCATGCTAAAGAAGCTGATATTATTTCACGTGCTGGTCAAAAAGGCGCTGTGACAATTGCAACGAACATGGCTGGTCGGGGAACTGATATTAAATTGGGACCTGGTGTCCGTGAAGTAGGCGGTTTATGTGTGATTGGTACCGAGCGGCATGAATCGCGGCGGATTGATAACCAGTTACGGGGCCGGTCCGGACGACAAGGTGATCCCGGTGAGACGATCTTCTATATGTCTTTAGAAGATGACTTAATGAAGCGTTTTGGTTCAGAGCGTATCAAGAACTTCTTGCAGTCGATGAAAATTGATGATGATGATGCTATTATTCAAAGTCGCATGATTACTCGTCAGGTTGAATCTGCACAAAAGCGGGTTGAAGGTAATAACTACGATACGCGGAAAAATACCTTGCAATACGATGATGTGATGCGGGAACAACGTGAAGTTATTTATAAGCAACGCATGCAAGTAATTACTGAAGAAAATAGTTTACAAGATGTTTTGGTACCAATGATGCAACGTACCATTGCCAGTGCGATTGATTCACGCACGTACGGGGATGCCAAAGATTGGGATTTAGATGGTATTTACGACTTTGCGATTAACGTTTTAGTTAGTCCAAAACAATTACAACGTTCCGATTTGGATGGCAAAACGGTGGATCAATTAAAAGAGTTGTTTAAACAATTTGTTCAAGAAAATTATGAACAAAAACAACAGCAGCTCCAAGATCCGCAACAAATGTTAGAATTTCAAAAAGTAGTTATTTTGCGGGTTGTTGATGAACACTGGACTAATCATATTGATGAAATGGATCAGTTACGGCAATCAATTGGTTTACGTGGCTATGGTCAGATGAACCCGTTAGTTGAATATCAAGAAGAAGGTTTTCGGATGTTCGAAAGCATGGTTGCTGATATTGAATATGATGTGACACGATTATTTATGAAGGCGGAAATTCGCCAAAATGCACAAAGATAAAAAACAGGCTGCGGCCTGTTTTTTTAGAAATGAAATATAGGAGTTTAAAGATGGAACTTGCGGATATTAAAGAACAACTAAGTCAAGCAGCTACAAAAATTGAGCAATTCGGGAGGTCTCTTTGACTTAGACGAGTTACAAGAGAGTATTGCTTTAAATGAACACGCCATGGCTCAAGCAGATTTTTGGCAAGATCGCGTTCACGCGCAGACCATTATTGCTCAAAATAATGTCTTAAAAGAAAAGTATGATAATTTTCGCCAGATGCAAACGAAATTGGCGGATCTACAGATTGCACTCGAATTACTGCAAGCAGATCCGACCGATCAGGAATTATTGACTACCACTGTTACAGATTTAACGGATTTACAGCAGCAACTGCAACAATATGAAACTGCCTTACTGTTAAGTGAACCTTATGATAGTCATAATGCGATTTTGGAAATTCATCCGGGTGCGGGTGGGACAGAATCCCAAGATTGGGGAGCGATGCTATTGCGCATGTATGAACGATGGGCTAAAAAACATAGTTTTGCCGTAGAATTGGCGGATTACCAAGCTGGTGATGAAGCCGGTCTGAAAAGTGTGACGTTAATTATTAAAGGTCATAATGCCTATGGCCTTTTACGTTCTGAGCATGGAGTGCATCGCTTAGTTCGGATTTCACCGTTTGATGCCGCTGGAAGGCGCCATACGTCTTTTGCTTCGGTAGAAGTTATGCCTGAGTTAGACCAAACGATTAATATTGAGATTAATCCGGATGATTTACGGGTAGATGTTTTCCGATCAAGTGGAGCTGGTGGCCAGCATATTAATAAAACATCCTCGGCAGTGCGCATCACCCATTTGCCAACAGGCATCGTTACGAGCTCGCAAGCTCAGCGCTCCCAATTACAAAACCGGGAGACGGCTATGAATATGTTACGTGCCAAATTGTATCAACGTGAACAGGAACAGCAGGCCCAACAGCAAGCGGCACTCAAAGGTGAACAATTAGATATTGGTTGGGGTTCACAAATTCGGTCGTATGTTTTTCATCCGTATACGATGGTCAAAGATCACCGTACTAATATGGAAACGGGTAATGGTCAAGCGGTTTTAGATGGTGACTTAGATGAATTTATGAATGCTTACTTGCAATGGAAGTTAAGTCAGCAGGATTTAAATGAAAAAGGGTAATTAACTCATGAAGAGAATCTTGGTAGTTGATGACGAACGTGCAATTGTAGAATTAGTGAAATATAATTTGGAACAAAATGATTTTCTGGTGCAAACAGCTACTGATGGCCAACATGCGTTACAAAAAATTGCAGAACAAGCGTTTGATTTAGTGCTACTAGATTTAATGCTGCCCCAATTTAATGGCTTACAGGTGTTAGAGCAATTGCGAGCACAACATAATCAAATTCCAGTCATCTTGATTACAGCGCGTGATGATGCACAAACCAAAGTACAAGGTCTGAATCTGGGGGCAGATGATTATATTACGAAGCCGTTCAACTTATCAGAATTAATCGCTCGGATTAATGCTATTTTGCGGCGGCAATCGACAACGGTAACGTCTGACAAGTTAAAGTTAGATCGGGCTAATTTTCAAGTAATTGTCAACCAACAAGCTATTGCGTTAACTAAAACGGAGTATAAATTATTTGACTATTTCTATAGCAATGCCAATCACACTTTAACTCGAGAGCAGTTAAGAGAACATCTTTGGGGAACGGCTGCTGAGCTTGATCGAGATTCTCGAGCAATTGATATCCAAGTAAGTCATTTGCGTGATAAAATTGAACAAAATCCCAAAGAGCCACAATATTTACAAACCATCCGCGGATTTGGTTATCGTTTAACAATTTAAAATTATTCAAGAAGTATTGCTATGATTTCGTGAAATCTTCAATTAATGTCTAATGATTAATAAGTAAAATAGCTGATAATTTTTCGTTTAATCCATGATTAATTCAGGAGAATAATATGAAACGACAGCGGCAGTTGATCTTAGGAACAATGTTTTTTGGTGGCTTAATTTATGGTTTTTGTTTATTTATATTAATTCAATTCAATAAGCAAGAACAAATCAACCATATCACGGCTTTAAAAGCAGATTATCAAGTTTTAAATCAGGATAATAAACCACAATTGCTGGCTACTTGGGCTGACGATCATCAGTTACGGGTGTTGACGATTAAAAAAGGACGACCGCAGAATGATTTACAAAAGCAAGCGCTGACGTTATTGAACCAAGATGTCTTGGATAGTAATCATCTTTACCGGATTCAAAAAGTTCACGGACAAAAATATATTTTTTATTTATTAACACCATCAGCGGTAACCAAGCGAAAAGTGATTGTCAAAAAATATCTTTCTGTGTGGGCTAGATCAAATTTAGTTGGGCTTTTTTCCGGTGGCTATTTGTTTTTATTATTGATTTTGTTGGCGAGTCAACTCCGAGCTGATCGCAATCAAAAAATATATCTGCAGGCCGCGATTGATAAGTTAAAACGCTTAAACCAAAAGCGCCACACACCGGCTTTAATTGCCTTAGATAATACGCCATATACAGATTTAATTAAAACTGTCAATGCCGTGACACAATACACTACCCAATTAGAAGCAACTAATCAACTGTTGGAGCAAAGCTTTTTTAGTTTATTACGCCATTTGCCATTAGGAATTATGTTGCTAGATGCACAAGGAGACGTTATTTTGCATAATCAAGCGCTGGTGGATATTTTAGGCAAAGAGATTGCTGATCAGCCACATCCTTTTGTTGAAGATATTAAAACCTACGCCTTAAGTCGGATGATTGAACACACGCTGCGCAAAAATCAAAATCATCATCAAGAAATTCAATTAATCGGTGATTCCAATTGTTTTGTTGATGCCAATGTTATTGAAATTGCCCGCGATCAAGCATTAACAGAACGCCAAGTCATAGTTATTTTGTATGATTTAACGCATGTGCATCAACTGGAACAACAGCAAAAAAATTTCATTGCGAATATTAGCCATGAATTGAAAACGCCGATTACAGCGATCTTAGGTTTTGCCGAGACGCTATTGAATGGCGCCCAAGATGATCCAGTCAAAAATACCCAATTTATTCAAATTATTCAAGAAGAAGCTCAGCGCTTAGTGGATTTGATTGAAGATGCTCTGACACTAGTTCGTTTAGAACAAACTTCGCAGTTAAATAGTCAACGTGTAAATGTTCAAGCACTAGTCGAACAAATTTTGCGGCAACAACAGCCCCAAATTGCGCAATTACAGTTACAAGTGACGACCAAATTTCAAGGGGATGTTTGGGTGAAGCTGGCTGGGGCGGAGTTACGGCAAATTTTGGAAAATTTAATTACTAATGCAGTGAAATATAACCGCCTCAATGGTCAGATTCATGTTCAAATACAACATGATGCAATTAACAAGCAGTTACGAATAAAAATTGGCGATACTGGCAGCGGTATTGCAAAGCAGGATCAACAACATGTTTTTGAACGCTTTTACCGTGCTGATAAATCACGCAACCACCAGATTAGTGGGACGGGCTTAGGTTTAGCTATTACACAACAAGCCGTCGAAGCATTACAGGGGCAAATCACCCTTACTAGTCGGTTAAATCAAGGAACGACAGTGACCGTATTATTACCATTATGATAAAAAGACGAGGTGGCAATTACGATAAGCTTGTGCAGCTTATTCTCCCACCTCGTCTTTTTAGTTTGGATATTATTTAATGAAAATCAACTCTCAGTTTGTTCCGATGCCGAAGGTTGCTTTTTTTGAATGGCTTGCGCTAACAAAGCAGTTTGACCAAAATCGTTGCTACTGTCGTTAGGCACGACGACTAAGTTAGTATCTGATGTGGCTAATGCTTGATAGGCAGCGATCGATTGGTTTTGAAAGAATTTATCGTCAACATGATCTAATCCCTTTTGAATAGTATCAATGCGATATTGTTCAGCGTCGGCCCGTGTTCTGGTTGCTTGTGCTTTGGCTTTAGCAGTGGCAATTAACGCGTTATTTTCGGCTTCATTAGTTAAACGAATGGATTCTGCTTCACCTTGCGCTTTAGCAATTGCGGCAATCCGTTCCCGATCAGCGGTTAATTGTTTATCCATAGCCTTTTGAATTTCTTGGGAAGGCAACAATTCGTCAATGTTAATACGATCGACTGTAATGCCGTAAATATTGGTTAAGTCACCGATGGCTTTGGAGAGGTCAGAATTAATACGTGCAGTAGAACCTAAAGCGGCGTTTAAATCCATCCGCCCGATAATATCCCGGAGGTGCCCGCGTACTAATTGGGCCATCGATTCAACTGAATCAGTATTGTTGTATTCAAACTTGATTGCATCTGTGACGTGGAAATTTAAAGTTACCGAAGTTGAAACCTCGGCGTTATCACTAGTGATGATGGAGTAGTGGGGCAGTTCGATGGGACGCATGGCCAAACTGACCGAAGTTATTTTTTGAGCTAAAGGTACATAAAAATGTAAACCAGGGGTTACGCTACGTTTATATTTGCCAAAGGTGGTCACTAAGCCTTGACAATTTTGGGCGATAATTTTGATTCCTAAGGGCATAAATCCTTCACCTCACGCAATTAATTAGTTATTTTTAGGTATTAAAGCTTACATTTAAATGATAAACATTTAATTTTAGAAAAGCAACTTAATTTTATCAGCAATCGGTGTATACCAATTTTTCAATAAGTTGACATAATCTTTAAAAAAAGCTATTATTTCAGCTGTTCTAATCAATCAAAAAACGGATTTAGGACTATACCAATTTTTAAGGAGTAACATTTATGTGTGGAATTGTCGGCGTTGCCGGAGCTGAACAAGCAAAAACAATCTTATTAGAAGGTTTGGAAAAATTAGAATATCGGGGTTATGATTCTGCCGGAATTTATTTAACAACCACGGATCAGCAAGACTTTTTATGTAAACGCTCGGGAAAAATTAATAATCTGAAACAAGCAGTTGCCAGTTATCCTCAGGGAACTACGGGGATTGGACATACACGTTGGGCCACACATGGCCAGCCGTCGCAAGCAAATGCCCATCCACAATTTTCTAATGATGAACGCTTTTATTTAGTGCACAATGGGGTCATTAACAATAGTGCAGACTTGAAGCAAAAATACTTAGCTGATGTGGTGTTTCATAGTGAAACGGACACCGAGGTGATTGTGCAATTAGTTGCTTACTTTGTCCAGACCAAACAATTAACAACTTTACAAGCGTTACAACAGACAGTGCAATTATTGTCGGGTTCTTATGCGATTGCTTTAATGGACCGCCAAAATCCCCAACAGATCTTCTTTGCTAAAAATAAAAGTCCATTATTAATCGGCGTCGGAACTACTGCCAACTATTTATGCTCGGATGCCTTGGCAATGTTGAAGCAAACGAGTAATTTTATGGAAATTAACGATGGCGAAACGGGGATTATTACACAAGATCAAGTGCAGTTATTTGATATTGACAATCAACCTATTGAGCGAGCAACTTATCAAGTTCAGATAGCGGCCGATGACTTGTCTAAGGGTACGTATGATAGTTATATGTTAAAAGAAATTGATGAACAACCCGCTGTTTTGCGCCGAATTGTGGCTCATTATTTTGAGCAAAAACAAATTCAAATGGACCCGCAGTTATTGACAGCGCTCAAACAAAGCGATCGCCTTTATATTGTGGCGGCCGGAACAAGTTATCATGCTGGGTTAATTGGAAAGCAATTATTTGAAACTTTGGCTGATATCCCAGTGGAAGTAGCTTTAGCCAGTGAGTTCGGTTATCATATTCCCAAATTATCTGCCAAACCCTTTTTCTTATTTTTAAGTCAAAGTGGCGAAACAGCTGACAGTCGACAAGTTTTGGTTAAGATTAAAGCCCTAGGTTATCCGACGTTAACAATGACTAATGTTGCCAATTCTACATTATCACGTGAAGCAGACTTTACTTTATTGTTACATGCGGGCCCTGAAATTGCAGTAGCATCAACCAAAGCTTATACAGCCCAAATTGCCGTTCAAGCCATTTTAGCGCAAGCAGTAGGTGAAAGTAAGCAACTTAGTGCAGCGCAAACCTTTGATGTACAACAACAATTAGCTCTAGCAGCTAATGGCATGCAAACCATTGTCGATGAAAAAGATCAGATTGCCCAATTGGCGCAACAGTATTTTGATCACCAAGCAGCCGCTTTCTTTATTGGCCGTGGTAACGGTTATTATGTTTCTTTGGAAGCCGCTTTAAAATTAAAGGAAGTTTCTTACTTACACGCGGAAGGTTTTGCCGCTGGTGAATTGAAACATGGAACCATCGCTTTAATTGAACAAGAGACCCCCGTTATTGCTTTTATCACGGAAAAAGAGACGGCTAGTCATACGAGAAGTAATATTCAAGAAGTTGTCAGTCGGGGCGCAAAGCCGTTAGTGATTAGTCAAAGTAATTTGGCCTTAGCTACAGATCAAATTGTTTTTAGTGAGTTAAGCGAGCTGTTAAATGTGTTGGTAGCGATTGTTCCTGCTCAATTGTTGGCTTACTATACTGCCAAAAATCGGGGCAATGATGTTGATCAACCTCGTAATTTGGCCAAAAGTGTGACGGTGGAATAAATCTTTAGAATATATTAAAATTAATGCAGCAAATCGTTAGTTGAGGTTAAGATGAAAAAAGTACACTCACGACAAATTTGGTGGTTAATTTTAATTATAGTATTGATTATTGGAATTTTTATTAGTTCATCCATGACTTATCATCAGCAGTCACTAGTACCTTTCTTAAAGTACTATTTACCTAATCGCCCGGGCAAGCGGTTTTTACAAAACATTGATTTTGTTTATGGTCATAAGCGCCAAGCAGTGGCAACGGTTGGTTATTACAAATTAATTGAATTTGGCATTCGCAAATTAGCACATTTGAGTGTCTTTGGAATGTTAGGCATAGTGGGAACTTTATTTTTAAAAAATGAAGTTAAGCATTGGCACCTAGCTCCGTGGCTGAGTTGGTTAAGTACTACTGGTTTAGCGGGGTTAGATGAATTTCATCAATTGTTGACGAGTGGCCGCAGTCCCTTAATTCAAGATGTCATGTTGGATAGTTTGGGAGCTTTTATTGGCGCCGGATTAACCTATATTTTCTTATGGCTTTGGCAATTATGGAGAAAACGTTGCTGATAGACGTTAAATTTGGTATGATTATAAAGGTTTTGTCTATTAATTATACTAATCGGAAAGAAGGAGTAAGCGAATGTCAGGACATTCTAAATGGCATAACATTCAAGGGCGGAAAAACGCTCAAGATGCAAAGCGTGGTAAAATTTTTCAAAAGCTGTCACGTGAAATCTACATGGCAGCAAAGGGTGGTGATCCTGACCCAGCGAACAATGCTTCCTTACGTTTGGTGATGGATAAAGCTCGTGCAGCTAATATGCCGAAAGATAATATTAAACGGGCGATCGATAAAGCTTCCGGTGCTGGTGGCGCTAACTATGAAGAAATCACTTATGAAGGCTATGCTCCGGGTGGTGTGGCAGTCTTAGTTAATACATTGACTGATAATAAGAATCGGACTGCCACTTCTGTGCGAGTAGCCATTACCCGCAATGGTGGTAGTATGGGTTCTGCTGGCTCAGTGTCTTATTTATTTGATCGTAAAGGTTACATCGTCATTGATCGTTCAACAACGGATGCTGATGAAGATAAGATGCTAGAAGATTTGATGGAAGCTGGCGCTGACGACTTGGAAGTTAGTGATGACGCTTTTGAAATCTATACGGAAGCCAAAGAGTTTACGCAGGTCCGGGATGCTTTGGAAAAAATGGGTTACCAATTAGCTAATGCTACTTTAACGATGATTCCTAAGAACACGGTACCAGTTCCCGCAGATAAGCAAGAACAATTTGAACACATGATTGATCAATTAGAAGATGATGATGATGTTTCAGAAGTCTTTACGGCGGCTGCTGAAGAAGATTAAATTATTAATTAACTAAAAATTACAAATTTCTGATAAAAAACTTTTCTTAATTTTAAGAAAAGTTTTTTTGTTTTTCCGGGTATTTTTAAACTGAAAGGAGGTTAAAGATGCAACCAGAAGTTTATACCCAACAGTTGTTAGAATTTGCTTGTCAACGCGAAGTTTCGGATATTTTTTTCCTGCCCCATGGTTCCAAGTTTGCAGTGAAAATGCGTGAACTCGATGGTTTACATGATTATCAAATTTTGGATGCGGCGTTTGCTCAAGGTGTGATTAATTATTTAAAATTTAGTTCGGATATGGATATCAGTGAACACCGCCGGCCCCAAGTAGGAGCGCGAAGTTTCTCTTATCGAAAGCAACAATTAAATTTACGATTGTCAACGGTCGGCAATTTTTCCAATCAGGAATCTTTAGTGATTCGCTTACTGTATCCTTTAAAGTCTGATACTAGTCCAACACTTTTACGTAAGCAATGGGCTAAAGTAATGAATCGCCGGGGTCTGATCTTATTTAGTGGTCCAACTGGTTCGGGGAAGACAACGTCAATGTATCAATTAACGAAGCAATATGCCGCTCAGAAAATTGTATTGACGATTGAAGATCCCATTGAAATCATCGAACCGAGTTTTTTACAAATTCAAGTCAATAATCAAGCACAAATGAGTTACGCAGACTTAATCAAAACTTCATTGCGACACCGACCAGATGTTTTAATACTAGGAGAAATTAGAGATGAAACCACAGCACGCATGGCTTTAAGGGCTGCTTTGAGTGGACATTTGGTTTTATCAACGGTACATGCACGCAATAAGTATGCCGTCATTGGGCGGATGATGGAACTCGGAATTAGTCAAAGTGAAATGTATTCCGTCTTAAACTGCGTGGTTTACCAGCGGTTAGTGCCCCTAGTTAGTCAAACGGTCAAAGTTTATCAAGATGTTTTGTTAGATGATGACTTGGTGCAAGCCATTAAAATTCCGCAAAGTAATTTTGAAGATTGGCAGCAATTATTACACCATGATTATCAAAAGGGATTGATTAGTGATGAAGTTTTTGAACAATTACAGACCGGTTAAATTGACGGTAGCCCAACAAGCACAATTTTTATCCACATTGGCTAAATTAGTTAAAAATGGCTTTTCGATAGAAATTGCACTACTATCGTTAAAAATAATTTATCCGCAACAAAAGCAGGTTTTGAACCAAGTTTTGCAAAGGTTAAACGCGGGAATGCTGTTAGATCAAGCTTTAATTGTGACAGGACTATCCAAAACAATTATTAGTCAAATAACGATTGCGGATATTCACGGTAATTTGGTGCGCTGCTTAGAAGAAAATGCCGCAACCTTAAAGACGCGGCAAAAAAATACTCGGACAATTTTGAATTTATTAGCTTATCCAATATTTTTGTTGATTAGTTTAGCAACATTATTAGTTTTTTTAAAAGTTGAATTGGCCCAACAATTACCTAAAATTCATTTATCTATCTGGAGTAAGGTAATTCTCGGAATTTTAGGTTTAATAATTGTTGGTGGTTTATTAACAGAATTGTTTTATTTACGGCGATTGCCAGAATTAAAGCAAGCTTTGCATAAATTACACTGGCCAATTGTAGGACGTATTTATCAAAATTATTATCAGTATGTTTTGTTGACGTCTTTAGCGACTTTTTTAAAAAGTGGTTTGTCCTTGCAAGAAATTTTGCAAGCAGCCCAAAAGTTAACACCCGGATCGATTCAATATGATTTGGCCCAGCAGATTCAACAGCAAATCATTCACGGTCTTTCTTTGAAAGAAATTGTTAAAACGAGTCCGCTATTACCGAAAGAGATTAATATTGCCGTGAATTTGGGGCATGCGACATTACAATTAGCGATTGAATTACAAACTATTGCTGAATTAAAGTATCAACAAGTTCAACAACAAATTCAACGGTTAATTAATCAAATCCAGCCCTTCTTTTTCATAATAGTTGCGGTCATGATCCTAGGAACATATTTAAGCATTCTCTTACCAATTTATGCCATGATGAAAGGATTGTAGATCATGAAGAAAAAATTGACGAAAAAGCAGTCTGCCTTTACCTTGATCGAAATGGTGATCGTCTTGTTTATTATTTCGCTATTATTATTAATCATTATTCCAAATATTAATACGCAAAAACACTCGGCGCAGTCCAAAACTGATAATGCCTTTAAATCAACTTTACAAACCCAGGTTGATATGTACGACGATGGTAATAATGTTAGTTGGGATCAATTAGAACAAGATCATTATTTATCAGCAGCACAAGCTAAAAAAGCCAAGGGAGATGGCTATACCATTGAAAATGGCACCGTTCAAGGACCTAAGAAATAGTCAAGCAGCTTTCACTTTGTTAGAAGCAGTCATCACGTTAGGTTTAGTGTGTACTATTTTGTTAATTCCGACTAATGACTACCATGAACAATTAGTCGACCAACAAGAACAGCTAGCCTTAGTTAAGTTTGAATATAATTGGCACACTGCCTTAAAAACGGTCTTTATAACGAAGCATTCATGTACCATTTTGTTAGATAATCAAGCTCATCGAATTTATTTTCGCAGCCTTGGTCTGCCCAATGGTCAAACAATCGTTCAAGATTTTCCGCAGAGTATGACCTTTGAGTTTGATACGAATCATGGACGAGCATTAAAGTTAGAAATCGCTGGTGATGCGATAGTTTCACCAGCAACGATTGTTTTTTTTACCAAAAATAAAAAGTATATTTATAAAATTCAAATGGGATGGGGGCAATTAATTGCCACATAAACGGCAGGCGGCTTTTTTATTACTTGATAGTATGCTGGGGTTCTTCTTAGTTTTGCAAGCGATTAGTATTATACCCTTGTGCATTTTACCAACGCAAACGAAATTGCATGAAACGCAGCGCCAGACGGGTCTGAAAATCGCGCTGTATCAAAAATTACAACAACCAAATTTACAACAAATTACACTTGATAATCGACAGTATACGTTTAATCAACAAACGGATTTAATTAAAGTATCTTGTCAAAATGTAGGTCTAACTTATGATACTCAAACAAAGACATTCCGCTTTTTTACTCAGTGAAGTATTAGTCTCCTTATTTATTTCAATGTTGACTTTTTCTTGCATTGCTTATTTTCTAACAACTTATCATGAACAAAAACTCAGTTTGTTTCGGGCGAGTAGTGATTGGGTGGTAGCGATTCTGGAACTGGAGGAAATTAGCCAGCATGCTAGTATTCAACAAGCAACACCTACCAAAGTAGTGATAAAAACGGATGAGCAGGCTAAATTGCCGCACAAAATCTATCAATTACAGATTTATCATGATATGTTACGACTCACCGGTGTGAGCCAGGGTCACATGCCATTATTAATTAAGCAAAAAAATTTGCATTTAGAAGTTAAAAATCAAATTTTACAAATAAAAGCCATTGACCAGTATCGTCGAAAGTGGGAATATTATGTTGACTTCCAATAAGCAACATCATTTAAAACAGCAGGCTATGGTATCAATTAGTGCAATTTTTTTATTGAATGTTGAATGTTTATTCTTGATAGTCTATTTGAATTTTTACCAGTCGGAATTACACACACAACGTCAATTAGATCAGCTTTATACGGAAAAAATTATAAACTTTGCTAATTGAAGTAACTTCCGCTAAGATATTATGGAAGTGTGAAGTGAAAGGAAGACGACTATGAGTCAAACTCAAGCTCGGATTCAACAAATTTATCAATTTGTGGATCAAACGACGCAAGAATTAAAACAAGATTTACGGGTGACTTATCAAGATGCCTTATCCGAAAATATTTTAAATATTTTGAGTCAAGCAACTTTTATTGAGGATGGTTTTCCGAATGAAGAGCAGGCTAAGAGTTTAAATCAACAATATCAAAATTTTGATTTAACGACTTTTAGTACTAAGGAAGTCAAGGAAGCACTAGACTTAGCAATTATTAAGGCACAGCGGTTGGATCAAGTCGATGTCAATCATTTAATGACACCTAATATTATTGCCACTCTTTGTTCCTTAGTAATTACAGAAGTGTTTCAGCAGTATCCGAAAAAAGTTTTGCAGACCATGGATCCAGCGATTGGCACGGGTAATTTGCTGTACCAAACTAATCATGAATTACAGCACAGCACAGAGCTGAGTTTACAAATGTATGGCTTGGACAATGATGATCAAATGTTGATGCTGGCTGATGCGGTTAGTCAAGCAATTAAAGTTTCTGTTGACTTATATCATCAAGATGCGGTTGCTGATTGGTTATTGAGCGATTTTGACTTGATCTTGTCGGATTTACCGGTAGGCTATTATCCGGTTGATGATAATGTTGTTAATTTTCAAACTAAGGCCCAAAAAGGACATTCGTATGCTCATCATCTTTTGATGGAGCAGGCAATGAAAAATGTGCAGCCTGGTGGAATCGGTATCTTTGTTGTGCCGTCGCAAATTTTTCAAACAGAACAAGCCAAACACTTGGCAGAGTGGATGGTTCAAGATGTATACTTACAAGCAGTTTTAAGCTTACCTACGAAATTGTTTGCGAGCGCAGAAGCTGCCAAATCATTGGTAGTGTTACAACGGCACGGTGCTTTGGCACAACAATCTCCCGAAGTTTTGATGGGGCAAATTCCTAATTTAGATGATGCGCAAGATTTAACACAATTTAAACAACAATTGCAAACTTGGAGTCAGAAAACTTTTCAGTGGGGAGAGTAGTGTTATGCGTAAAGTCTTAGTAGTTAATTCTGGTAGTTCAACTTTGAAGTTTAAGTTGTTTAATATGCCAGATGAACAAGTTGTTGCGAAAGGAATGGTTGACCGGTTAGGTAGTGATCAATCAACATTTGAAATTACTTATGATGGTCAAAAGCATACGCAACAATTACCAATTAAGTCGCACAGTGCAGCAGTTGATTTACTAATCAAACAATTGTTAGCATTGAAGGTAATTGATAGTATCCAAGATATTTCAGGAGTTGGTCACCGTGTGGTTTCTGGTGGTCCGGTGTTCAGTGATTCAGTTGTTTTGTCAGAAGATAACTTGGCAAAATTAGCCACAATTGATGAATACGCGCCATTGCATAATCCAGCGGAACGTAAAGGTGTGGAAGCTTTTAACCAAATCCTACCAGGGGTACCACAGGTGGCAGTGTTTGATACAACGTTCTATCATAACTTACCTGAAATGAATAAGATTTACTCAATTCCCCGTGAATTAGATAAAAAGTATGGTGCTCATCGTTATGGTGCTCACGGAACTAGCCATAATTACGTCTCACACGAAACAGCCAAACTGTTAAATGTTGATTATGATAAATTAAAGATGATTACTTTGCATATGGGGAGCGGTGTTTCAGTCACAGCCATTAAAGATGGGCAAGCCTTTGATACATCAATGGGCTTTACACCAATCGCTGGAGTGACAATGAGTTCGCGTGCTGGTGATATTGATGTATCATTGGTGGCGTTCTTAATGGAAAAATTGCAAATTACTGATATGCAAGAAATGATTAACCTGTTAAATAATGAATCTGGCTTAAAGGGGATTTCTGGAATTTCACCCGATATGCGGGATTTGATTGCGGCGCGCAAGACTAACCCAGATGCCCAATTAGCGATTGATGTCTTTATTAACCGCATTGTGAAATATGTTGGTAGTTATATTGCAGAAATGCAGGGTGTTGATGTCTTAGTCTTTACCGCTGGGATGGGCGAAAATAATCCCCATATTCGTGAAAAAGTTATGAATGCTTTTAGCTTTATGGGTGTCAAAGCTGATCATGATGCTAATTACGATGGTCATGGGGCCCGAGTAATTTCTGCTCCTGATTCAAAGATTAAAGCGCTAGTCGTTCCAACTGATGAAGAGTTAATGATTGCGCGGGAGTTTGCGCGGTTAGTTAAATAGTTATTTAAACATTGAACTTGATGAAAGATGAGATCTTAAGTGGGGTCTCATCTTTTTTGATGTTTGAAAATTGAAATTGGTTCTAAAACATGATAAAATTTGATTATTAAAATTAAGGGGATGTTATGGATTCGACATATGTAGTTGAGCATTGGTTGCATCTCGTAGGTTACGGCTACGTAAAAACGTTACAGTTAAATTATAACTGCAAAAAATAATAACAATTCTTACGCTTTAGCTGCTTAATCACAGTTTAAAGTGTGATCCAGTCAATTTTGCCTAAGGGTTGATCCTGGGTCTCAAATAATTAGGCTACGTTTGATTGTGCTACCTGAGCAATTAAAAAGAGATTAGTAGGTTAGCCGTTAAGGTTAGCCTGGTTACACGGCGCGCTTAACGGTGAACTTTAAATAGTGTAGCTATGGATGTAGAGACTAATGTGGCAGTATGTATGGACAGGAGTTCGATTCTCCTCATCTCCATTGCAACTTTTTCAATTTTATAAAAACACCTTCAAATTCAATATTTGAGGGTGTTTTTTTGTTACATTTATAAATGTCAATCGGTTTAATTTTATTTCGAATTTTGGGTTACTTTAGTTGGCTATTGCTTATTTTCTGGTTTGAATGATCAGTTGCGTGTTTATAAATATTCATGATTATTTATGTGTTAGAGTGTCTCAAACATTATTAGAATTAGGGGTAATGCACGGATTCTTATTATATAACAGGTTGGCGTGAGTGTTACAGATTTCATTTGTGTCACCTTTTACAAAGCAATAATTTTTTAAACTTTACTTAGCGAATATGGGATCATGTTTTAGGAAATGGTTAATTGATTGACTTGCATAATATCTAAATTGAGTTATTTTTGAGTTTTTTGCACCATTAATTTAACAAATTGACGGTTACAGAGTCCAAAACTATTGTTCTACTAGAATAGAGTCTTAACTTTTGTGTGGCTGGATGAAGACTTGGAGTATTATTACTTAGATGATGATGAAAATATGGTTTATGACATGCCAGAAGTTAATATGGCTAACCAATTATCACGTTTAATCTCATTTATTAACTGATGGCAAGTAATATTCATTAAAAACATCAGTTATTCCATTTAATAGTTGATCACAGATCCCCTTAGATGTATAGCCAGAGTTATGGTGATCGACAGAATTTCTTAAGTGAAAAAGAGCATCGAAGAATGTTTGTTGACGTGAATCAATATTAATAGGTGGTTGAGTAAATACTTTAAGATAATCCGATGCGGTTGGATTTCTACTGTTTAATTTTTTCTCTAAGTTATAATTATAAATAGTAAGTAACATCAGATGTTCCAAACAGCTGCCTATACCTGTAGCACAAATAAACCATTTTTCATGTTCATAAGCAAAAAGACATTGATTAAATTCATCTGTAAATTGATCATCATTTATAGATTTAAGCATGTCATTAAAATGATATTTATCTACAAATATTTGTTTATTTGAAAAAGAAAAGCTTTCAATACTGTTTCTTTTTTCTAGATTCTTTTTAGAATTATTATATTCCATAGTTACAAATCTTTTAATATATTGTTTTAAAAACTCAAGTAAATGCTCTTGAAATGTTTCTTTGCTTGTATAGTTATTCATACTCCAAAATCTGTAATCAATGCTATTTTGTATAATATCTTCAGGATTAGCTTCTAGATTTACGCTATTTTCCAATATATACATAAGTCTTTCTTTGAACACTGTTAGATTTTCAAATTCAAAATTTTTTGTTTCTTTCAATAAATCAATATAAATAAAGTCATCTTCTTTATTATCCGCTGCAAATATAAGATAAGCGTTGCTATTCACGTCGTCCAATGAGTCGTGAACTTTGGTTATATAAAATCTAAGCTTTTTATTTTGCGACCAGCTAAAGCGCGTTAAATCATCGTCAGATATTCCGATATATTGTAATTGTTCTGAGTATTTTTCTTTCATTTGTGTCAAAATATCGTGCTTGTCAACTGTCTGTTCGCCTATGTGCATTAACCTTACCTCGTAATTAATTAGTTAGTTTTGGACGTATGTAATCCCCGAAAGGGGGAGTTATCCTTTAATATCCGTTAGTATCGTCATAGTCATAACTAGCGTTAGCATTCACTTCATCAATAGCTTGCTGTCCTTTATCTGTTGGTGTACCGTCAGCATTCAAATAACCATTCTGTTTCTCCCAGTCAATCTGTCCTTGAACCCAAGCGTCGGGACTACCATCGGGATTGGAACCAGCCGCATGGTCTTGACCGGGTAATAGTGGATTGCCGTTTGGATCGTAACCGCGTTGCATATTTATTTGACTTTGAGTTAACGGTTGCTGTTGCTGGCTTTGCTGACCACTATTCTGTTGTTGGTCTTGCTGTGGCTGTTGAGTCTGAGCTTGACTATTATCATTAGCTTGCTGATTTTGTGCAGTTTGATTATCAGCCGACTGTTGAGCTTGTTTATTGGTTTTCTTAGCTTTTTTTCTGACTGTTTTAGTTTTCTCTTTGTGTATTCTATTACTACTTTTTGATTTTTTAACGTGTTCAGTTTTTGATTGGTTCGTCTTGGTGCTAGATTTAGTTGAAGAGCAGCCTACTAAACCTAGTGTGATTAAGGTAGCAGTTAATACTGTACATATTTTCTTCATGTGGTTGCCTCCGTAACATTTACTAAATTACAAAAAAATAACGATACATTATTGATTGTTATAATTCAGAGGGATTTTGATTGTGCCTAATTTGGTGTCGCTTTCTTCATCTTTGGCATTAAATAATAAAGGACTTTCGTTGTTTGCTAGTTCTAAAACTGCAACACCTTGTGCTTGGGTTTTCGGTTTTAATTTTGATTCAGAGCTATCCTTATCTAATTGTTCATAATCTGGGTGTGCATCTTCCCAATCACTATCCACTATACCCATATCCAAGTCTTTATACGAATCTCCATCATCTTGTTGCCAATCGCCAGCATCAAGCATCAATGAATAAGCATCTTGAGGTTCATCTGATAAATTAGTGGCATTGTAATAAACTAAAATAGTGGATTTACCTTCGTATCCCGGTACTATTTGAGCACTAGTAAACTGAATTTTCTCATCAGAAGTTCGTACAGTCATGTTTTTCTTATCAATCATTGGCATAGTTTTTTTAATTTCATCAGCAACTTTATCAAAATGTGCCATAGACTTTCTATAAGGAGATAACTTTTTATCTTTAATATTAATTCCTAGCGCTTTACGAGATTTGCCTAAGTAAGGTGCCATTGCATTAATCTCAGCGTTTGCTTCCTTAAAATCAGACTCTTCAAATGCAACAGATGAATTATGGAGATATTTATTTAATTTAAGTACATTTTTTTTCTGTTTTTGTTTGTTCACTATTCTTAAGTTTTTTAATCGTTATGCTAGTGAATTTTTTTGCTTTCTCTGCGGATGGCTTAGTTAAATTTTGGTTTGTTTGCATGCTATCGGCGTATTTTTCATAAACAGCACCAGTTAAATTGGTGTCCTTGTAAACTATTTCTTTCAATTCGCTCTTGCTGATTTTTGTTTCTTGCTGTTGGCTGTTATTACTGCCACAACCAGCTAATATGCTAGCAGCCATTAAACCTATGACTGATGCTTTTAATCCATTCTTCATTTAAATTCCCCCTCAATACAGCTTTTAAAGTCAATCAGTTTTGGACTATCATAGTTATTAATTCTAATGATTTTTAGCTTATCATTAATATAATCTAAAATAACGCTTACATATAAATTTAAATAAAACTCTATTTATTTACCTTAATTCAATTAATTCACGAATAATACAAATGTTTTTGCTAATTACTAATATATCATGATATTTACATTTAATTCCAAACAACTTTCTTAAAGCACCTTAATGATCTAAAGTTTAACCTCAAAAAGATTTTACTTGACGATTTTATGAGACCTGTGTCATTCTTATCTTAAATAATTAGGAGGCTTTCATTCATGCGTAATGTTTATTTAAATCACGATGGTAATGTTGACGATTTAGTTTCATTGTTACTGCTCTTACAGATGCCCGATGTTAACGTCATTGGCGTTGGTGTCACTGATGCCGATGGTTATGTGGATCCCGCTGCTAGTGCTTCACAGAAAATTATTGATACGTTTGGGCAAGCTGGACGCCGACCAGCATCAGTTGCTAAATCAGACTCCCGGGCGGCTCATCAATTTCCTAAAGAGTGGCGCTTGAGTGCTTTTTCGTTTGATGATTTTCCAATTTTAAATGAACATGGCGCACCCAAAACGCCCATTGCTGCTAAGCCAGCGCATTTGGATATGATTGATAAGATTCAAGCTGCTAGTGCACCAATTACGTTGGTCATGACTGGTCCCTTATCCGATTTAGCGCGGGCCCTTGATGAAGATCCCAGCATTGTTAATAAGATTGACCGGTTATATTGGATGGGCGGAGCTTTGAATAGTCAAGGTAACGTTTTTGAACCGGGCGCTGATGATACGATGGAATGGAATGCCTATTGGGACCCGATTGCTGTCAAAAAAGTATGGGATTCCGGTTTAAAAATCACGATGGTTGGTTTAGACAGTACGGATCAAGTTCCTTTGACAAAAGAGTTGCGGTTACGTTGGGCAAAACAGCGCCAGTATCCAATTTTAGATTTAATTGGTCAGGGCTATTCTTTGGTGCATTCGTTTGAAGCTAATTCAATCTATTACTTATGGGATGTGCTGACCACGTTGTTAAGCAATTATCCTGAATTGGCGGATTCTAAAGTGGTTAAGTCAGACGTTTCCACCACTGGAGCTTCCCAAGGTCGAACTTATCAAACGGACCAAGGTCGCGAAGTAACGTTCGTAACGAATGTTGATGCCGAAGCTTTCTACGACAAGATTGATGAATTAGCTAAAATTAATTATTCAGCTCAGAAATAAAGTTCAATCATTTAATAGCGTATTGCTGCGTCGTTTGTAGGCGCTGAACACGCTATTTTGCTGTTAAAGGATCTGTGGTTATTTTTAATACAGCTAGCGTGGATATAAACAAAAATTAGCTGCAAATTATTTGTGAAAAAGCTTGCACCGATGCTTGTTAAATTATAAACTGAACTTAAATAAATCATTAAGGGGTTTATGATTTAATGATATTAAAAAAATTTATTAGACGGTCAGTTTTAATCACAATTTTAGGAGTTGCTGGTGTCAGTGGTTCTGTTGTTCATGCAGAGACAGGCACAACACCAATTATTAAAGTTGAAAATACGTTAGCACAAACGCAAACTTTACCAGTTCCGGAAATTAATGTTAATTCGACTGATTATCAAATTCACGAAAAGCAAATGCGGGGCGAGATTACCGATATTCCTAATTTACAATTGCCACCGATGGCGCAAAATAACGAGTTTGTTCAATTAGCTAATCGCTATATTGGAGTGCCATATGTTTATGGGGGTACTACACCTGCAGGATTTGATTGTTCTGGATTAGTTCAATATGTGGGGCGCCAGTTGGGTCTAGCTTTGCCACGAACTTCGCAAGAACAGAGTTTAGTGGGACAGTATGTGCCATTAGATCAATTACAGGTTGGTGACCTCATCTTTTGGGGCGCACCCGGGAGTGCTGAACATGTGGGAATTTATGCCGGTAATGGTGAGTATATTCATGCTCCTCAGCCAGGAGAAAAGGTTCGGGTAGGCCAATTTAAATGGTTTAAACCAGATTTTGGTCGCCGATTAAGTAATTGAGGCACAGATGTTAAAAATATTAAGTGCAATTTTTATTATTAGTTTAAGCATTTGGCAATTCTACCGGATTTATCAAAATGCTAAGCGGCCTATAGGTAAACAATTTCAAATGATTTGGCGAGTGGCACAAATTGGTAACTTAGTGTTGGCCATTCTGTTATTGATACTGGGTGGTCGAATTTTGTTCATAACTTAATTTACAAAGTAAAAAAAGTCCCTTAATTATTAGATTTGTTGTAATCTAATTACCAAGGGGCTCTTTTAATGTTATGAATTTTTAAAAGTTAATAACAAGTTCCAGGATAAACTTGATAAGTGATGTTATTAAAGTCAAAGGTTGCTAATTGACTCAACGTAATATAACAAGTGGCACTAGGAATCAGCATTAAGTTGATGGCTTCTTGATTATCGTCGGGAATGACGGCGACAATAGGTTTGTGATTAGCATAGGCATAACCGTATTCAAAAGCCATCCCAGTGTCTGCATGTGTTGGTAAAAACATGCCACAGACTACGTCAGAACGATCAATTCCTGCGAGATCACCACGAAAAGTGCCAATTTGCCATAAAGGATCAGCCAACATTTCTGGTTGTTTGGTCACGTCGACATCATTAAATTGGTGTTCCAGTGGTCGAAAACTATTTTCCCAATCAACCGTTGGGTTTTGTGCTAAAGCGGCTTGACCTTGCTGCATATATTGTTCTTCTTCCGGACTAAACCAAGAACAAGCCAAGTAGAGTGATTTTTTTTGGGTCATGAGAAAACTCCTATCAAGATAAATTAAGTATAATGAATTAATTATAGCGTATTTTAGTCAAAAAACCATGCGGTTGTGCTAAAAGAAAAATTTGGAGTAGCAATTGTTTAATCAACGTTAGTTATTAAAATTTTAAGTAGTATTTTAAGGAGGAATTGCGATGTTAAGTTTAGCAATGGGTTCAGATAATTATTACCCAGTTACAGATGACCGGTGTTTTCAAAAGACGGAGTTGACTTTGCCAACGATAAAAGCGAATGATTTGTTGGTGGAAGTCTTAGCGACTGCTGTCAATCCGATTGATATTGCGACGCGTAAAACATTACACGCTTTAAAGCAACCTCGCGTTTTGGGATTTGATGCTGTTGGTATTATTCAACAAGTTGGTTCCGCCGTTCGAGATTTTCATCCTGGAGAGCGGGTCTTTTACGCCGGCGATCTGAAGCGACCGGGTAGTAATGCCCAATTACAAGTGGTCGATCAGCGCTTAGTAGCGTTAGCTCCCCAAAAATTGTCCGTGGCTCAAAGTGCTGCTATGCCTTTAACTGCTCTGACAGCCTATGAATTACTTTTTGAAAAATTACATTTAACGTTGAATACCTTAGCTAATCAAGCTAAATCTATTCTTATTATTAACGGTGCTGGTGGTGTTGGTTCAAGTGCGATTCAATTAGCTAAGTTGTGTGGCTTGCAGGTTTGGGCGACGGCTTCACGCCCAGAAGCTGTCGCTTGGGTCCAAAAGTTAGGAGCAGATCATGTTTTAGATCATCATCAAGATTTAGTGTCGCAAGCACACCAGCAACAGTTTGACTATATTTTAGTTTTGAGTGATGTCGATGCGCATTGGCAAGAGATTATTCAACTCATTCAACCAGCAACTGGCATGATTGGCACAATTACTAATATGAGTCAGCACCAGATTAACGATTTAAAACGGTTAAGTGTTAGCTTTTGCTGGGAGTGGATGTTTGCGAAAAGTTATTATCAAACTCCAAATTTGGCTTCACAAGGTCAGTATTTGCGCCAAATTGCAGCCTGGCTGGATCAAGGCTTACTGCACTCCACGTTAACCAAAGAAATCACTGGATTTGAAGTTGCGAGTTTGCAACACGCAACCCAGCTGGTAGAAAGTCAACATACCACGGGAAAGGTTGTGTTGACGTATGGTAAGCCTTAAACTGTATTCTATAAGTAAGATTTGAATAATTGATGTGGAGATAATTTATGAAATTATTAATGATTGAGGATAATAAATCTGTTTCCGAAATGATGTCGATGTTTTTTCAAAAAGAAAATTGGGACGTTCATTTTGCTTATGATGGTAATGAAGCGGTAGAGATGTTTAATCAAGAGCCAAATTCCTGGGATTTGATTACTTTGGATCTGAATTTACCCGGTAAAGATGGCTTAGAAGTGGCTAAAGAGATTCGCCAAAAATCGGCCAGTGTGCCGATTATTATGTTGACGGCCCGTGATTCTGAAAGTGATCAAGTTTTAGGTTTGGAATATGCGGATGAATATGTCACGAAACCGTTTAGCCCGATTACCTTAATTGCTCGGATTAAAGCCTTGCATCGGCGCAGTGAATTAACTGATACCGAAACCACCACGGCTAGTGATAAAAATTTTGATATTCAAACTAAATATTTCAAACTGAATAGTAATACTCGTGAAGCTTATTTAATGCAACAAGAAATTCCTAATTTAACTCCTAAAGAGTTTGATTTGTTGAAAACTTTGGCCAATAAGCCTCGCCAAGTTTTTTCGCGGGAACAATTGTTACAACAAGTTTGGGGCTATGATTATTTTGGTGATGAGCGGACGGTTGATGCCCATATTAAAAAATTACGCCAAAAAATTGAACAAGTCGGTCCCCAAGTGATTCAAACTGTTTGGGGAGTAGGTTATAAGTTTGACGATTCGGATTTAGGTGCATCATGAAATTAATCTATCAATATATGTTAGGTTTTTTGATCGTCGTGGGAACTTGTCTAGGAGTTATCTCCATTGCGGTTTATAGCTATAGTGAAAATATGGCTTATCGTCAAACCTGGGTGCAATTGGAGGGCTATTCAGATAACTTACAAAAAATGGCGCTCAAAGTGAATCCCCGCACGGGCAATATTGATAACATTACCGCAGACACTTTAGAATCAATGCAAGAAGTTTTGGCAGACCAAAAGGTTAATTTTGTCATGTTTGATAAAACGGGTAGTGAGATTTATCCGAATCGAACGCAACGGCCGGTAATTGATCACCACACGTTAAAATTATTAAAAGCGGGAAACGTTATTCGCGAGCGCAATAGTCATGAAAACGAAAGGCCGCGAGTTTATAATAAGCAGCCGATGACTTATATTATGAAGCCTTGGTTTGATCATAATAATAAATTAGTGGCGGTGTTATTGGCTGGTTCGGAAGTATCAGCGATTCAAACCAGTATTAATACGATTAAACATAACTTATTAATAGCATTATTAATTTCGGTGTTAATTGCTTTGGTTATGAGTTGGTATTTGGCTAATTGGCAAGTCAAACGGATTGATAAATTACGGCGTGCGACTAAACAAGTCGCGGGTGGCGATTTTGATGTCCAAATTGCTGCGGATGGTCAAGACGAACTGGATGATTTGGCCAATGATTTTAATGCGATGACTTTATCATTACAAGAGTCTGATCAAGAAATTAAACGCCAAGAACAACGTCGCAAAGAGTTTATGGCCGATGCTTCGCACGAGATGCGCACACCGTTAACGACAATTAATGGGTTATTAGAGGGCTTGGCTTATGATGCTATTCCCGAGGATCAGCGTGAGCATAGTATCCAATTAATGCGCAATGAAACTAAACGTTTGATTCGCTTAGTTAATGAGAATTTGGATTATGAAAAAATTCGGACTAACCAAATTCCGTTACATCAACGAACTTTTAATGCCACTGATTGTCTAAATAATATTATTGCGCAATTAAAAGAAAAGGCGGAATCGGCACAGGATCAATTAATTTTGCAGGCACCGGAGAAGTTAGATGTTTATGCGGATTATGATCGGTTTATTCAAGTAGTTTTTAATATTACCCAAAATGCTATTCAATTTACCCAACAGGGTTGGATCAAAATGACAGCTTGGCATGATGACCAACAACAGGCCGTCATGATTACGATTAGTGATAATGGCATTGGCATGAGTGAAGATCAAGTGAAAAACATTTGGGAACGCTATTATAAAGCTGACCCATCCCGCAAAAATACCAAATATGGCGAATCAGGGTTAGGGTTAGCCATTGTGCACCAGTTAATGCAACAACATCAAGGTAAAATCCAAGTCCATAGCCGGTTAGAAAAAGGCACGACGTTTACGTTGACGTTTTATGATGAAGATAAGTTGTCTGCAGCCAAAAAAAGTGGTCCCCAAGGCGCTTAGTAGCCGACTAGATAACAACTTGGATGAATACCTGAAAAAATTTTTACTAGTTTCTGCAGAATAGATAAATTATAATGAAATTATTCTCATGTTAGGTGGATTAATAATGACAGATAAGACTAGATTATACGCACAATTTCAACCCGAGCATTATGATTTGTATTTAGACATTAATCGAGAAACTAAAATGATTCATGGGCAAACGACAGTGCGCGGTTGGGCTGTGACTTCAACTATTAAATTGCATCAAAAATATTTAACTATTCAAAACGTGACCGCAGCCGATCAAAACTTAACTTTTAGTGTTGATGAACAAAAAGAAACTGTGACGATTGAATTGCCGCAAGCAGGAGCTACGACGGTAACAATTGCTTATGAGGCACCTTTAACTGATTCAATGATGGGCATTTACCCCTCTTATTATCAAGTGGCCGGCCAAACCAAGCAATTAATTGGAACTCAGTTTGAAACGACAGCTGCTCGGCAAGCTTTTCCTTGTGTCGATGAACCAGCGGCCAAGGCAACTTTTAATTTAGCTATTAAATTTGATGAACACCCCGGTGAAACAATTATTAGCAATATGCCTGAAAAACAAGTGCAGCAAGGGGTGCACTATTTTGAAACGACAGTTAAAATGTCGACTTATTTAGTAGCCTTTGCTTTTGGTGAGTTACAAAAAGTGACGACCACGACGAAAAGTGGGGTAGAGGTAGGCGTCTTTGCTACCAAAGCCCATTCAGCTCAGGAATTAACTTTTGCTTTAGACATCGCCAAACGTTCAATTGAATTTTATGAGGATTATTATCAAACACCGTATCCCTTGCCACATTCTTGGCATTTGGCCTTGCCAGATTTTTCAGCAGGTGCCATGGAAAACTGGGGCTTAATCACTTATCGGGAAACCTGTTTACTAGTTGATCCGCAAAACGCCGCTTTAGAAAATCAGCAATATGTAGCGACAGTGATTGCCCACGAATTGGCTCACCAATGGTTTGGCGATTTAGTAACCATGCAGTGGTGGGATGATCTCTGGTTAAATGAAAGTTTTGCTAATATGATGGAATACGTGGCGATAGATGCCTTGCAACCGGATTGGCATATCTGGGAATTGTTTCAAACAGCCGAAGTGCCGGCAGCACTAAAGCGAGATGCCACTGCTGGGGTCCAGTCAGTTCACGTGCAAGTTGAACAGCCCGCCGAAATTGACGCGATCTTTGATAGTGCGATTGTTTATGCCAAGGGGGCACGCATGTTAGTGATGGTGCGCGCTTTGATTGGTGATCAAGCGTTACGGCAAGGTCTCAAAGCCTATTTTGACCAGCACCAGTATGCTAATGCGACTGGCGATGATTTGTGGCAAGCTTTGGGTAATGCTGCCCACATGGATTTAAAAAAGATTATGGATACTTGGTTGGAACAACCAGGTTATCCAGTCGTGACAGTCAAACTGCAGGCTGATACATTAATCTTGCACCAACAACAATTTTTTATTGGCGAAAGTCAAGACCAACAGCGGCAGTGGCAAATTCCGTTAAAGAGTAATTTTACGGCCTTACCTCAGTTGATGACGACAGCCACTGTAGAAATTCCGCATTATACTAAGTTACGTCAAGCAGCTCAGCAACCATTACAGTTGAACGTGGAAAATGAATCACACTTTATTGTAGCTTATGATGATCAACTCTTGACCGATTTGGTTCAAAACGTTAGTGAATTAGATGCGGTGACTCAATTACAAATTTTACAAGATGCAGCGTTATTAGCCGAAGGGCAACAAAAACCTTATGCTGCAGTTATTCAGATTTTACCGCAGTTTAGTCATAGTACTTCTAATATTGTGAATGCCGAATTTTACCAAATTTTGCGTCAATTGCAAAAATTTGTCCAACCACAAACAGCTGCCGAAACTGCATTAAAACAAGTTTATCGCCAATTTAGTGCGGCGGAAATCAATCGTTTAGGGTGGCTACCTCAAGAACAAGAAAGTCTAGATGATCAGTTAAGTCGCCCAATTTTGATACAAGCGGGTCTTTATGGTGAAAATCCAGCTCTCATTCAGCAAGGGCATCAATTATTCGGTCAGTATCAAGCTAATTTGGCTAGTTTTCCAGCTGCCACGCGAGCAAGTTTGTTAGTTAATGAAGTGCAAAACTATGGCAATGCGGCGTTGTTTGAGCAATTAATGACTTTATATCGGCAAACTAGTGTGGCTGATTTAAAGAGTGATATCGCTGCTGCGATGCCCAAAATAGCAGATCCATCATTATTACACCAGATGATCGCTTTATTTGAAGATAGTCAAACAATTAAACCGCAAGACTTACGGGCTTGGTATCGGGGTGTGTTGCTTAATCCTCAGGGTCAACAACTAGCTTGGGATTGGTTACGCAGCGATTGGAGTTGGCTGGAACAAAGCTTAGGTGGCGACATGGAATTTACTGCGTTTATTACGGTGACCGCGAATGCCTTTCATACACCAGAGCGTTTAGCAGAATTTCAACAATTTTTTGAGCCCAAAGTGGCTGTGCCCGGTTTAGGTCGAGAAATTACTATGGATGAAAAAGCCATTGCTGGTCGCGTCGCTTTAGTTCAAGAGCAACAACAAGGAGTGCAAACAGCAATCAAGAAATTAATTTTGGCATCATTCTAAAGCTGAAGTTAGAGGCTGAGATCAAAGTCGCTCAAAGCTGATTATTGCGATTCAATTTTGGTGTTACTAACACTTAAGAAAGTTATAATCATACTCAGCGATTTTTTTCTTGGCTTCTTTGCTGTTTTGATGGCATTCCGAAAGAAATTAATGAGGAGTAAGATCATTTTGTTTAAAATATTCAAACAACCACAGCAATTAAAGACTGAACTGTTAGCGGGGGTTACCAGTTTTTTCGCCATTTCTTATATTATTATTGTTAACCCGCTAATTTTAAAGGATGCCGGCATGCCGGTTAATCTGAGTGTGTTTGCGACGATTATTATCTCGGCAATCGGCTGTTTAATTATGGCTTTTTGGGCAGATGCACCGGTGATCTTGACCCCAGGAATGGGCGTCAATGCCTTTTTTACGTATACCTTAGTAGTTAACCTCAAATTTAGTTGGCGAGAGGCCTTAGCAGTTTCTATCTTAAGCAGTTTGGCGTATTTAGTGATTGCTTTTACACCACTAGTACACTTGTTAGCTAAAACAATTCCAGCTAGTTTAAAAACAGGGATTAGCGTTGGGATCGGCTTGTTCTTGGTCGAGCTGGGGTTAAAAAAGGCGGGACTCATTGTAGCAGGTCATAATGGTTCCTTAGTAGCAGGAGGCAACTTAGCTGCGCCAATGACGTTACTGGCCTTATTTGGCTTAGTATTAACGTTAGTTTTATATTTAAAAAAAGTTCCAGGTTATTTTATTATCGGTATTATTACGAGCAGTATCTTAGCGGTTATTTTTCATTTACAAGCAGCTGCTCCCCCAGTCAAATTAAGTCAATTAACCCAAATGTCACAGTTAATTAATCAAGCTAATTTTAGTCAAATTGGAAATTTGAAATTTTGGTTGGCGGTCTTTTCTTTGACCATGATTTTAGTATTTGAATCCATGGGGCTATTGACTGGCATTTTACCTGACCAGAAAAAATTTCCGCGAGCCTTTCAAAGTAGTTCCATTACAGCTGTATTATCTGGAATTCTAGGCAGTAGTCCGACTGTTGCCGCGGCGGAAAGTGCTGCGGGAATTGAAAGTGGGGGTCGCAGTGGGATTGTATCTTTAGTAGCAGCTATTTTATTTAGTGCTTCGTTGTTTGTAGTCGGTGGTTTAAAATATATCCCTCAAGCCGCGATTGCACCGGCTTTGATCCTGACAGGGGCTATGATGATGCAACAATTGCAAACTTTAAATTTACAAGATTTTAGTGAATGGTTTCCGGCGTTTTTGATTATTACGTTGATTCCGCTAACTGGCAGTATTGCCACGGGATTAGCTTTTGGTTTTGTGAGTTATCCTGTGGTTAAATGGGCCACTAAGCAAGGTCAGCAATTAAATGCCACATTGCTAGTTTTAAGTGGTTTATTTTTATTAGATTTAATTGTGAATGCTATTTTATAGTTAAGTTGAGAATAAAACAAAAAGCATTGGTTCAACTGTGAATTCGTTACTAGAATGTTGAACTAATGCTTTTTTAGTTAGTTTGTTTAGCTTATTTTTGGGGAACTTCATAGAGAAAATTATCATTACCATCTAGTTCAGGGGCATTGCTCTTATATAAATCAGTAGTCGTTTTATTATTATTTTTGGAATAAAGACTAGTTGATTTATCCCCCAAAGCATCGCGTGTTTTCATTAAGTGTTGAAATTCGTCTTGATAGTTATAGTCCTTAGGATTGACAGGGGTAAAGCCCTTGGGAGTATAAAAACGCAAGAGATTAGTTTTATTGACGGAATCTGATAAACTCAGTTCAGTATCCTTCTTTTGGGCAATTTGGCGCAGTTTACTTTTCAATTCGGGTGTTGGATCAGTGATTAATTGACCATTACTGTTTTGATAAATGGTCATTTTGTTATTACTATTATTAATCACGGTATACTTAGGTGTCACGAACGTATGGTTACGGAAAATGACATTTTGGTCATGTTGCTTGGATAAGAGGTCATTGCCCATAAAGATGTAAGGCTTAGTATTGACGCCCAAGAGATTTAATAAAGTGGGCAAAACATCAATTTCTCCACCGTATTGTTTTTGAATTCCTCCCTTTAATCCGGGCATATGAATCATAAAGGGAACACGTTGCAGTTGAATATGATCGAATTGACTCCAAGTTTTCGGATCATGACCAATGACCGGCGCAACGTCTTTTTCATCACCTTCACTTAGGCCAAAGTGATCACCATAAAGAATGATAATCGAATTGTCATACAAACCACTAGCCTTTAAATAGTCGAAGAATTCGTGAACAGCTTCATCAAGATAATGTGCAGTGCCAAAATAATTATTGACCATTGTATTATTAGTATCGGGCTTTTGAAAGCCACCGAGGTCATCATTGGCTAATTCAAAGGGGTTGTGATTAGTGACTGTCAAAAATTTAGCGTAAAATGGCTGTTGCAGCTGTTCTAAATATTTGGTACTTTCCGCAAATAAGAGTTTATCTTTGCTGCCCCAATAAGTGTTACTATCGGCAGTTTGTTGAAAATACTTTTGATCAAAGAAATAATTGTAGCCCATATTTTTGTAAACAGTGTCGCGACTCCAAAAAGAACCAATATTACCATGAAACGCCGCCGAGGTGTAACCTTGTTGTTGATTTAAAATGGCCGGTGCGGCTTGGAAGGTATTGTTAGATCCTAAACTAGTAAAAAAAGATCCTTCAGGTAAGCCGAAAAGCCCCGTTTCTAACATAGTTTCTGCGTCACTTGTCTTGCCTTGACCAACTTCGTGGAAGAAATTGGAAAAAGCTAGGGTATTATCAGAATGATAAAGACTATTTAAAAAGGGAGTCACTTCTTGACCCTTCACTTTACTATCGATCAGGAATTGTTGAAAACTTTCGAGATGAATGATGATAACATTTTTGCCTTTGGCAATGCCTTGATACTTTGGATTAGGTGTGGCGTAATGTTGTTTGACATAAGATAAGACCGGATCCATATTAGCTCCTTGCGCACCGGAGCGGAGATTGTTACTTTGGGCGGTTTTAAAACTATCATATGCTAAAAAAGAATTCAGTCCCAAATATTTAACAATATAGGTGCGATCAAAGGTCCGCATTAATAATTGTGGTCGACTTAATTCGGCTAAAAAAACGTTAGCGGCTAACATGGTTAAACTCAGACTGGTAATTAAAAAAGCTTGTAACTTACTAGTGGGCTTGGGGTCGGCAGTAACTTTTTTAGTAATCCATAATAAAGCAAAAATTGGAAAATCAATAAAATAAATCCAATCGTGTACTTTAATCATAGCAATGGCACTGCTGCCAAGGCCTTTAGCAACTTTGCCCACACTTAAAATGGTGTTAATACTAATAAAATCACTAAATTCGCGGTAATATAAAATATTGCTATATAGTAATATTGTTTCTAAAACATAAATGGCTAGAGTGGTCCAATAATATGGTTTCGCTTTTTTGAAATAAAGTGGCAAACTCAATAAGAGTAAACTTGTAGCAATGGGATTCATAATGAGTAAAAAATGTTGAAAAGGATCAGCGGCGCCCATATTAAAATCTAAGTAATAAGCAATGACGGTTTTTAACCAGAGACCTCCGGTTAAGATTAATAACCAGCCACTGCGCCGATTGTTCATTTGGTTGTGCATTTTCATGAATTAATTTCTCTCCATAATAGTATCATTCATAATTTTACCATTTAATTATGGTAACAGTGAGGTTAGACATGATTTTCTTAAATTCAATATATCAACAAGTTTATCAGCATTTGGCAGGACGTATTAATCATTTTCCGTTAATTCGGCTGATTTTTTTAAGCCTTGATAAAACTATTTTTTATTTTTTAGTATTCTTACTTTGTCGAATACTGTGGTTAGCTATTTTTCGGCAGGCGACCAGTTTGGGGCACGAATTATTAGTTAATCTGTTTGTGATTTATTTTTTGTTACTGCTCTTTTTGACGGTTTTTCGGCAGGGTTATTTTCCGTGGGATTTTCATTTTTATTGGCATCGTTCCTTAACGGCCATCAATTGGGTGCCCTTAGTGGAAACATGGAAATTAACTGCCGGTAAATCAATGATTGATTTTTTATATAATTCATTAGGCAATATTTTGTGGTTTGTTCCGTTTGGATTATTGCGTCCTTTAATTAGTCGGGGACAATCTGCAGCTTTGAAAACAATTATTGAAGGCAGTTTATTATCGATTGGAATTGAAAGTTTACAATTTGTTTTGTTGACGGGTGTGAGTGATGTTGATGATGTTATTTTTAACACTTTGGGGGTGATTTGTGGTTATATGATTTACTGGTTGGGTCAGAAAATTTTCTGAAATCGCAAGGCTTGTTCGCAATTGAATATGCTATAATTTGTTCGTAGTACTTATTAAGAAAATTAAGCAAAATTTGGAGGAATGTACATTGACACATATCAAATTTGATGACTCAAAATTGGGCAAATTTGTTCATGAAAATGAACTATCTGAAATGCAACCGTTAGTGACTGCTGCAGATCAAGAATTGCGGCAAGGAACTGGTGCTGGCAATGACTTTCGGGGTTTTTTAGATTTGCCAGTTGATTATGATAAAGAAGAATTTGCCCGGATTAAAGCCGCCGCAGCAAAGATTCAAAAAGATTCCGAAGTTTTCGTAGCTATTGGGATTGGCGGTTCTTATTTAGGAGCGCGGGCCGCGATTGATTTTTTGAGTAGCAGCTTTTACAATATCAAAAATGAAAAAGCAGTACCAGAAATTTACTTCTGTGGTAATTCTATTAGCCCTAATTATTTAAGTGACTTGTTAGCGGTTATTGGCGATCGGGACTTTAGTATTAATGTTATTTCCAAATCAGGTACTACGACCGAACCTTCAATTGCTTTTCGAGTTTTGAAAGCAAAATTAATTGCTAAATATGGTGAAGCCGAAGCTAAGAAGCGGATTTATGCAACGACTGATCGGCAAAAGGGTGCTTTAAAGACAGAATCTGATGCTCAAGGCTATGAAGAATTTGTTGTTCCTGATGATATCGGTGGTCGTTTCTCAGTCTTAACAGCGGTCGGCTTGTTACCAATTGCAGTGGCTGGCATTGATTTAGATCAATTAATGCAAGGTGCAGCTAGTGCACGTAATGACTATCAAAATCCTGATGTGCAACAAAATGAAGCTTATAAATATGCTGCTTTGCGCAATATTTTATATCGTAAAGGCTATACGGTTGAATTATTGGAAAATTATGAACCCAACTTACAGTACTTTGGTGAATGGTGGAAGCAATTAGCTGGTGAGTCTGAAGGTAAAGACCAAAAAGGTATTTTCCCTGCTTCTGCTAATTTCTCCACGGATTTACATTCTTTAGGCCAATATATCCAAGAAGGTAAGCGTAACTTGATGGAAACAGTGATTATGATTGACAAGCCACGTCAAGACGTTGCTATTCCACAAGAAAGCGATAATTTAGATGGTTTACAATACTTGGAAGGTAAGACCATGGATTACGTTAACAAGAAGGCCTATGAAGGGGTCGTCTTAGCGCATACTGATGGTGGTGTGCCTGTAATGAGTGTGCATATTCCAGAACAAGATGCTTATACTTTAGGTTATTTAATTTACTTCTTTGAAATTGCGATCGCTATTTCAGGTTATTTGAACGGTATCAATCCGTTTAATCAACCAGGTGTTGAAGCTTATAAGAAGAACATGTTTGCTTTGTTAGGTAAACCTGGTTTTGAAGAATTAGGCCAAGAATTGAATCAACGGTTATAAAATTTTTAATGTTTTTGCGTCAACAAAAAAAGTCTAGAATTTTCTAGGCTTTTTTTATTGCATAAAAAAGTGGTTTTATTTGCAATCTACTTTTTTTCTTTCACAATATATAGCGGACGGCGTTTCACTTCCAAGAAGATTTTGCCAATATAATTACCAATAATCCCTAGGAAAAATAATTGCATACCGCCTAAAAAGAGGATGATGGAAATTAAAGAAGACCAACCTTTGGTCGGGTTGCCAAAAATCGAAGAACGCACGACGATAAATAATAGAGCTACAAAAGCTAAGAACATGACAATTAAGCCGAGCCAAACCGCTACAATTAAGGGCACTGTGGAAAAATCAGTAATGCCTTCGACAGAATATTTAAATAAACTCCAAAAATTCCAACTAGTTTTGCCAGCAACTCGTTCGACATTTTTATATGGTAAATATTTAGTTTTAAAGCCAACCCAAGAAAAAATTCCTTTCGAAAAGCGATTGTATTCAGTCATCTCTAATATGGCATTGACCATATCGCGGCGCATTAGGCGAAAATCGCGGGCACCCGGAATGATTTGCGTATCGGAAATTTTATTGATGATGCGGTAAAAAAGGTTGGAAAAGAAGGAACGAATCGGTGGTTCACCACTACGATCTTGGCGCATAGTACCAATACAATCGTAATCCGTGGTTTCTAAGAGGTGGACCATCTGAATCAACATGCTGGGGGGATCTTGTAGATCAGCATCCATAATTGTCACTAATTCGCCGTCAACGTTTTTCAGCCCTGCATAAATGCCGGCTTCTTTCCCAAATTGCCGGGAAAAAGATAAATAGTGGCTTTCAATGGTTGGCTCTTCGTGTAATTGGCGTAATTTTTGTAAGGTGTGATCGGTTGAGCCATCGTTAATAAATAAAATATCCGGCTCATATGCTGGTAATTTTTGAAAAGTATGAACGATAGCTTGATAAAATAGCTCCACCGTTTCTTCTTCGTTAAAGCATGGTACAATAATGCTAATTTTTGTCGCCATCAAAGAACCCCCTTGAATATCAGTAATATTTTAACTTTAAAAAAATATAAAAGCTACTATTTATTTAGAATTTGGCAAGGAAGGTCAATGAATATGACAGATTTAGTATTAAAGACAATGGATGATCAACAATTTCAAAGCTTTTTTAGTTCGCAAACAAAAGAATATGCACAGCAAAAGATGTTAAATCACGCTTGGACGAAGCAGGAAGCATTATTTCGAGCGGAGGAAGAGTTTAAATTATTGCTACCGGATCAACAACATACTTACCACAATTTTTTGTATGTGGTGCAAAATATTGAGCAAACAGTGGGTTACGTTTGGCTAGCGGAAGTCATGGATAGTGATTACTCAGCACAACCGTATTTGTTTTTATATGATTTTGCCATCTTGGATACTTTTCAAGACCAAGGTTTGGGGCAAGAAGCTTTAAACTTGGTGATTCATCAGGCACATGATTTGGGTTATCAAGAGCTCGGCTTGCACGTATTTGGAATTAATCATAAGGCACAGCATCTCTATCAAAAGTTGGGCTTTCAGGTAACCGATGTCACGATGAAGCGTTCAGTTTGATTTCTCCTAAATGCAGAGTGTGTTATGATCAAATTGTGAAAAGGAGTGATTAATTTGAGTCAACGACCATTTTATCAAGAATATTTTTATGATGAAAACGTCTATGACCTACATGATGGTGGTTATAAAAAACTGACGTTGCCGCAGGTGCCTAGTAAGGCGCTCAGGATTCCGCCAATTTTAAAGCCAGATAAAGTTCAAGATCATGAGGTATGGTATACCATAGTGGCTCAGGAGTCACAAGCTGCGATTTTACCAGGTGAATTAACCAAGACCTGGGGCTATAATGCTGAGATTTTGGGACAAACGGTTGTCTTGCATGATGGTTGGCATTATCATGTGCATATTGAAAATCACTTACCCGAAACCACGACGTTACATTGGCATGGGTTAAACATTCCGGGTCCCATTACTGATGGTGGTCCCCATGCTCCTATTTTGCCTGGTCAAGCACGTGATATTGAATTTACATTGCATCAAGAAGGGGCGCAAACAGATTGGATGCATCCACATCCGTGTCCCAATACAGCCCGCCAAGTCTGGAATGGTTTAGCAGCCATGGTAATTGTTACTGATGAACATGCTAAAACCTTACCACTGCCTCAAGAATACGGTGTCGATGATTTACCACTAATTCTGCAAGATCGCTCCTATCATGATAATCAATTGGATTATCAAGCCGATTATGATGTGGATGGGACTTTAGGTGAGTATCCGTTAGTGAACGGTACGATCAATGGTGTGTTTAAGGTGACGACTCCGCAAGTGCGGTTACGCTTATTAAATGCTGCTAATCGACGTGAATTTCGGTTGCACTTTAATGATGGGCGCCGTTTTACGCAAATTGCGGGAGACTGTGGTTTCTTAAAACAAACTATTGATTTAGATCGTTTAATGTTAACTGTTCCTGAACGAGCTGAAATTGTGGTTGATTTTAGTGATTGTCAAGTTGGCGATCAAGTACAGTTGCTGTCTGATGATACGGTTTTATGTACTTTTGAAATTGGTGCCATGACTAAAGCAAAACAAACTATTCCTGATCAGTTATTCGATGTTCCGCAGTGGCAAGCTGATGAACAAGCTCCGGTTCAAAAGGTTGTAATGTCGGGAATGGATGATGAGGTCTTACTTGATGGTCGGCGCTTTGATATGACGCGAATTGATCGCAAACAATTATTAGGACAAACCGTTGATTGGGAAATTACGAATACAAATGATACTTGTGGGGGGATGATTCACCCATTTCACATGCATGGTTGTCATTTTCAAGTAATTAGTCGTAATGGTCAAGCCCCGTATCCTAACGAAACCGGTTTTAAGGATACAGTGGGTGTTAATGCTGGCGAAACGGTGCGCATTCGCGTTCGCTTTGATGTTTTAGGTGTTTTTATGTACCACTGTCATATTTTGGAGCATGAAGATACCGGCATGATGGCGCAAATTGAAGTTTACGATCCTAAACAACCACGAACTTATCATTTACACGCAATGCACGAAATGTAAAGAAGTTAAGAATTAATCTCAGAAAGGCCTAATAATTAGGCCTTTCTCTATGCTTCAGGCACATTAAATTATCCGTAAAATACTATTTTTGAATAAATAGCTAAAAGTGGAAATGAAAGATTGACAAATTTATATTTTTGTTAGAAAATGTTAACCATACTCTAATGAAGTTTCATTAAAGCAACAAAGTTATGGGAGGCATTTTTATGGCGAGTATTAAGGAGCGGATTTTTCGAAAAGAAGATCCGAGTGTTTATGAATCAAAGGATTCACACTTAGTTAAATCTTTAACAACAAAGGACTTTTTGGCTCTAGGAGTGGGAACCATTGTATCGACGGCCATTTTTACTTTACCTGGTGATGTGGCAGCTTTACATGCTGGACCGGCGGTCGTGTTATCGTTCCTAGCAGCGGCGATTGTTGCTGGATTAGTGGCCTTTGCTTATTCAGAAATGGCTTCAGCCATGCCCTTTGCGGGTTCCGCTTATTCGTGGATTAATGTGATTTTTGGTGAATTTTTTGGTTGGGTTGCCGGTTGGGCATTATTAGCAGAGTATTTCATTGCGGTGGCCTTTGTTGGTTCTGGTCTTTCGGCCAATTTTCGGGGATTGATTGAACCTTTAGGTTTGCAATTGCCCAAATTTTTGGCGAATCCGATTGGAACCGCCGGTGGCGGCATTGACTTAATTGCTGCTGTGGTAATTATTGCGGTTGCTCTTTTGTTATCGTTAGGTGCATCTCAAGCTTCTAGAGTAGAAAATGTGTTAGTCGTGTGCAAGGTTTTAGCAATCTTGTTATTTATTGTCGTTGGTTTAACTGCAATTCATCCGCACAATTATGTACCGTTTATTCCTAAGTATCACTTAAACCCTGATGGTAGTGCCTTTGGCGGTTGGCGTGGTATTTATGCGGGTGTTTCGATGATCTTCTTAGCTTATATTGGTTTTGATTCAATTGCAGCTAATTCAGCCGAAGCTAAGGATCCACAAAAAACTATGCCGCGGGGCATTTTAGGCTCGTTATTAATTGCGGTGTTTTTGTTTGTTTGTGTTTCGTTAGTTTTGGTGGGGATGTTTAAGTATACTGCATATGCTAATAATGCTGAACCGGTTGGTTGGGCGTTACGGCATAGCGGTCATAGTTTAGTGGCAGCTATTGTGCAAGCCGTGGCGGTTATTGGTATGTTTACCGCTTTAATTGGAATGATGATGGCCGGTTCACGGTTATTGTATTCTTTTGGCCGTGATGGTTTGTTACCTAAGTGGATTGGTCATTTGGATCAAAAAAATCGGCCTAATCATGCTGTTTTAGTCTTGACGATTGTTGATGTAATCGTGGGCGCTATTTTCCCATTTGGTATTTTGTCACAATTAGTTTCGGCCGGAACTTTAATTGCATTTATGTTTGTTACATTAGGAATTTACGGCTTACGGAAGCGCGAAGGCAAAGATTTGCCGGAACCTGGATTTAAGATGCCCTTTTACCCAGTTATGCCATTACTAGGCTTTTTAGGTTCACTCTTAGTCTTTTGGGGCTTGAGTAAAGAAGCTAAGTGGTATGCCTTAGGTTGGTTTATCATTGGCTTAATTGTTTATTTCTGTTATGGTATTCGGCATTCGTATTTGAACCAAAAAGCCAAATCTTAAAAACTCAATTATTTTAAATTAAAACAAAAATAAGGCTGGAATAATAAGAGCGTAATCTTATTGTTCTAGCCTCATTTTATTGTTATTTTAAAGTTTTAGCTGTTGAGTCCAATTACGGTATGCAATGGCTTCACTGTCATTTTGCAAACTAATCTTGTCCGTAGCTTGGGGCTGATGTAACCAAGCTTCTGACAACTGCGTTTGGCCCATGATGGTCGCATTACCAATTAATTCCATCCAGTATTGATCGGCTTGGTGATGAACTTTGGTTTGAACCATACCGCCCGGATTGTAAACTTGAAGTAGTTGTTCTAACTGGGCTTTTTGCGGATAATTTAAGACTAAAGCTAAGCTGGCCGCAGACATTGCGGTCCCACACGCGTTGGTTAAACCGACACCGCGTTCAAAAGTTTGCACAAAAATTGTTTGCGGTCCCAAAATTTTAACAAAGCTTAGATTAACTCCGTCAGGTAATTCAGGATTGTGGTCATTTAATTGTTGGCCGAGCTGTTGCAAACGAGTTGTATCAATTTCTGGTACAAAAGTAATCAAGTGCGGATTGGGAACGGCTAAAGCGGTAAATTTTAAGTCAGGATCAATCGTGGGAATGACCTGATTGATGACTGGCTCTGTTGGAGTAGTTAAACCGACAGTCTGTGGTTCAAAACTGACGGGGGAGATTTCCACGCCAAAGGCTGGCACGTTGGGTGCCAAATTGGGGTAACGTTTGACGTGTAAACTTTTTTGTGAAGTTTCCACAGTGAAATCATCTTGCTGAAATTTATCTGCTAAATAGCGGGCCACTGTTCGTAAACCATTGCCGCACATTAAGGCTATTGAACCGTCCGCATTAAAAATTTGCATTTGACCTAAGGCTGTTGGCTCCGTTGCTTGATCCACGACAAGTAAACCGTCAACCGGCTGCAAAGCGGGAATCTGGGTCAAAGTTTGGACTAATAATTGTAATTCTTGAGTAGTTAATGGTTGTTGTAAAAGGGTTTGGTCCAGCAATAAGAATTGATTGAGTGAACCATGAACTTTGAGTAATTGCACCATATTAAAGTCTCCTATTCGAAAAAACTATGATAAATGGCCCGCACGGCCTTATCAGCGTCTGATTGTTTGGTACCGATCATAATGGAAATACGGGAAGCCCCCTGATTAATCATGTGTAAACCAATATGGGCGTGTGCTAACGGATCAATAATCTTTTTTAAGACCCCAATTTTTTGGCGGAAACCTTCGCCAACAATCATTGTAATGGCGTAATCATCGATCCATTCTAATTGATCGGGATGAAGCGTGTCTTGAATTTCTTGACACATTTGTTTGGCGATTTGAGGTGTAAATTGGCGTTGATCAAAGATGATTGTAACATCATCAATTCCAGAAGGCATATGTTCGTAAGAGATATGATATTTATAAAAAATTTGTAGTAATTTGAGTGTGAAGCCCACTTCTTTGTTGAGTAAATAACGGTGCAAATAGAGAGCCACAAAATGGTTGGACGTGGCCACCCCCGTCATTAATTGTTGAGGGTGAAAGTCTTTTTCAGGTACAATTAAAGTTCCTGGTAAATCGGGATGATTAGTATTTTTGACATTAATCGGAATTTGGGCTTGAATGGCCGGAATGAGCGCTTCATCATGAAAAACAGAAAAACCAGCATAGGATAATTCACGTAATTCCCGGTAAGTCATAGTTTTGATAGCTTGAGGATGCTCAACGATTTGGGGATTAGCCGCATAGATAGCGTCGACATCTGTGAAATTTTCATAAAGATCAGCTTGAAATCCCTTAGCTAAAATGGCCCCAGTAATATCAGAACCGCCGCGGGAAAAGGTCGCAATTTGTTGCTTTTCCGTGAGGCCATAAAAACCGGGCACAATATAATATTGGTGTTGGAGCTTAATTTTTTTGAGGTTAAGATAAGTTTGCGGTAAAACTTCAGCATCATGAGGTTGATCACTAACTAATAAACCGAGATCTTGCGGTGATATGTATTGGGCATCAAGATTTTGATGTTGCAAGATCAGGGCTAATAATTGGGCGGTTAACTTTTCACCATGGGCTTTAAACGCGGCGGTTAAATAATCATTATTGGCGAAAGTGGTAATGGGTAAAATGTCTAATTGGTGCTTTAAGTCAGCAATTTGCAGACTCGATAAACCAAAAGTTTGGGCAATTTCGACGTAACGTTGCCAAATTTCGGTCACAATGGGGGTAAAATCCTGATGGTTAATAACTAATTGACTGTATTTGATTAGCAAATCGGTTACTTTGGTATCTTGGGAAAATCTTTTACCGGGAGCGGAAGTGACGATAATGCGGCGCTGAGGATCAGCTCGAATAATGGCAATAATTTTTTGAAATTGTGAACCAGTGGCTAGCGAACTACCACCAAATTTAATAACTTTCATAACTAACGAATTCCTCTCTGCTTGATCAATTATTACCCAATTATTAAAATTATTAGGGGATTAATTTGCATTCTAACATTTATTTTTTAATCTGCAACTACTTATTTTTTAACTATCTGCCGAAATAAATTAAAATAGCTTGACAAATATTTTAATTAATTATAATATTTTACATATCGAAGAGGTCGCAATCAACAAGAGTAACTATAGGAGCTGGTCAGCTGAGAATATAGTGAAAGGGGCGATTGCCGAAGGATTAAGTCCAAAGGCCGGGGCTTAAATTCTGGGACATAATTGAATAAATTATGGACTGTCGTAGAAAAATATCTCTACGGAGCGCTTACGACAAACTAATGCCATAATTTTAGCAATGAATGATGGGTTCTTTTGTTCGAAAGCGAGCAAAAGGACCTTTTTTATTATTAATTTTTATTTTTACTGGAGGTCGCAATCATGCAGTCAGCAATGGCATTAAACGCGCAAGGACATTTGACAATCGGGGGCTGCGATGCCCTGGATTTAGCACATAAATATCAAACACCATTGGTTGTGTATGATGTCGCCAAAATTCGGCAACAAGTTCATCAATTTCAGCAAGCTTTTCAACAAGCCGGCGTTAACGCCACGATTAGTTATGCCAGCAAAGCTTTTGCTGTGAAAGCTATTTATCAAGTGATGCAACAAGAACAAGTACATGTTGATGTAGTTTCTTTAGGAGAAATGATGACGGCATTACAAGCCGGATTTCCCGCCGCGCAGATTAGTTTTCATGGTAATAATAAATCATTAGCAGAATTAAATTACGCCGTGCAAAATCAGATTGGAGTCATCATTGTTGACAATTTTGATGAATTAAACATGTTGACACAATTGCTACACGAAAGTTATCCTCAGCGAAAAGTGGCGATTATGCTACGCATTACGCCTGGTATTTCAGCACATACCCATGAATATGATCAAACTGGGCAAATTGACAGCAAGTTTGGCTTTGATGTGCAATCACAGCAAGCACAAGCTGCCTTACAACAGGCTTTGGCGGAACCACAATTACAAGTTATTGGTTTACATGCCCATATCGGTTCCCAAATCATGGCTGTTGAAGGTTTTGAATTGTTAGTTAAAAAATTATGTCAGTTAGTCGCCAGTTGGTACCAAAAATTTCAATTTGTACCACAAGTCTTAAATCTCGGCGGCGGCTTTGGTATTCAGTATGTCGCAAGTGACGAGGATTTGGCGCCTAAACAATTTGTCCAAGCCATTGTTCAAACATTACAGCAAGCTTGGCCATTAGCCTCACAACCCTTACCGGAAATTTGGATTGAACCGGGACGTTCTTTAGTCGGGGCCGCCGGAGTCAGTCTTTATTCAATTGGAACCCATAAAAAAGTGGCTGGGATTTGTAATTTTGTCACGGTAGATGGGGGCATGGGTGATAATATTCGCCCCGCTTTATACCAAGCGGATTATACTGCTGTGTTAGCGAAAGCACCACAAGCTAAACCAACACAAACGGTAACTATTGCAGGACGTTATTGTGAATCTGGTGATATCTTAGTTAAGAATCAACCTTTACCGCCAACGCAGCCGGGCGATATTTTAGCAATCTTAGATACGGGTGCTTATGGTTATTCAATGGCTTCCAACTATAACCGCGTAGCACGTCCGGCAGTGGTTTTTGCCGAACGTGGGCATAGCCAAGTAGTTGTCAAACGAGAAACACCGATGGATTTACTTCGTTTAGATCAAGATTATCAAGTAACTGGAGAAGAGTGATTTTTGATGAATACACAAGAAATTATTAATTTTATTAGTCAAGCACCTAAGAAAACGCCGGTTCAAGTAGTAATTAAGGGCGATTTATCTAAGTTACAAGCGGTAGCTGGAATTGAAAGCTTTGTCGGTGAGCAAGTCGGAGTTGTTTATGGCGATTATGCTCAGATACAAGAGTTCTTACAAGTTAACCAAAGCGTCATTACAGCTCAACATTTAACAGTAACAGCGCGTAACTCAGCGGTGCCTTTGTTAGATATTCAGAATGTTAATGCGCGGATTGAACCTGGAGCTTTGATTCGTGATCACGTACAAATTGGTGATCAGGCCGTGGTGATGATGGGGGCCGTGATCAATATTGGTGCTCAAATTGGTGCCGAAACCATGATTGATATGGGCACAGTCATCGGTGGTCGCGCTCAGATCGGTCAACGGGTTCATGTCGGAGCTAACGCCGTGATTGCTGGTGTGATTGAACCGGCTTCTGCCCAGCCCGTTGTTATCGGTGATGATGTTTTAATTGGTGCTAATGCTGTAGTTTTAGAGGGGGTGAAAATTGGATCGCATGCAGTTGTAGCAGCCGGAGCAATAGTGACTCAGGATGTGGCTGCCAATAGTGTGGTGGCGGGGGTACCGGCGAAAGTGATTAAACAAGTTGATACTCAAACACAGCAAAAAACCGGTTTAGAATCTGACTTACGAAAGTTGTGAAATTAATGCTATTAAATGAAGATTTAATTCAAATTCGGCGCCACTTGCACCAAATCCCCGAACTAGCTTTAAAAGAAACACAAACGTCTGCCTACTTAAGACAAATTATTGCACAATTACCACAGCAATATCTAACAGTACAAACGATTAGTCAATTACCAACGGCCATTTTGGTTCATGTTCAAGGTACGGATCCGAAAAGAACTTTGGGTTATCGGGCAGATATGGATGGCTTACCATTGACCGAAGCAACTAACTTAAGCTATCAATCTAAGCATGCTGGTGTCATGCACGCTTGTGGGCATGATTTTCATTTAACGATTGCTTTGGGGATTTTAGCATATTTTGCGGAGCACCAACCACAAGATAATTTAGTATTCTTCTTTCAACCAGCGGAAGAAAGTGATAGTGGTGCAGTTATAGCAGAAAAATCAGGTGTATTTACCGGGCAATTTCGGCCAGACGAATTTTATGCCTTGCATGTTAATCCCGATTTGAAAGTCGGCCAAATCGGTTGTCGCCAGGGCACATTATTTGCTGGAACTACCGAGGTTGATGTTGATTTTATTGGCGAAGGTGGGCATGCAGCTGCTCCCCAAAAAGCTCATGATGCGATTGTGGCGGCCGCAGAGTTTGTTAACCAAGCTCAAACAATAGTAGCTCGCAATATTGATCCCCTAGCCAGTGGGGTAGTTACTTTTGGTCAGCTGAACGCTGGAACAATTCGGAATATTATTGCTGGTCGTGCCCATTTAGCTGGGACAATTCGGGGGTTGGATCAACCCATGATTGTAAAAATTGGGCAACGGCTAGATGATATAGCTCATGGCATTGCGCGAAGTTTTGATGTGCAAGTTCAGTTAAAACTTAATCAAGGGGGCTATTTGCCAGTAGTCAATGATCCGCAGTTAACCAAATTGTTTATGGATTCTTGCCAAAGCGATTCACAGATTGAATTGGTAGAAACCAAACCGGCTATGACTGGTGAAGATTTTGGGTATTTGTTGCATCATTTTCCTGGTGTAATGTTTTGGTTGGGAGTGCAGAGTTCTGCGAGTTTACATACTGCCCAATTGCAGCCGAATGAAGCGGCTTTGGCAGTAGGTGTACGCGTGGGCCGGAAGTTTTTGGAACAGAGAATGGGACAATAGGAGGAAGAATAATGTTTGAACAAGTAGAATTAATGACAGCGATTGTGACACCTTTTACTGAAGATAATCAAATTGATTTTGATGGTTTGGATCAATTGATTGAACATTTACTACAGACTGGTAGTCAAGGTTTTATTGTTGGCGGAACTACGGGCGAAGTAGCTACGATGTCTAATGAAGAAAAATTAGCTTTGTATCGACATTTTAGTCAGACCATTAATGGCCGCGTACCGATTGTGGCTGGTAGTGGTTCTAATGACACACAAGCGACGATTGATTTTACCAAGCAAGTCGGGCAAATTCCTGGAATTGATGCCGTTTTAGTAGTAGTTCCTTATTATAATAAGCCTGACCAACGCGGCATGATTGCCCATTATGAAGCCATAGCGGCCCAAAGTCCTCTACCAATTGTAATTTACAATATTCCAGGGCGGACTGGTGTTAGCATGCGACCAGAGACCGTTATTCATTTAGCACATAATAAGAATATTATTGGCGTTAAGGAATGTGAAAACTTAACGGATTTACAAGCCATTATTCAAGCAGTACCCCAAGACTTTGCCGTTTACACTGGCGAAGATGAACAAGCTTTAACAGCAAAAGTATTAGGTGCTAGAGGGGTTATTTCAGTAGCCAGCCATTTATATGGAAGAGAAATGACAAAAATGTATGCGGCTTTAGCTGCGGGTGATGTGGCGCAAGCTGGAGCTTGGCAACGGTTGTTAACCCCTAAGATGCATGCGTTATTTATGTATCCATCACCGTCTGCTGTTAAAGCTAGTTTAAATGCTCAAGGTTTTACAACGGGGAGTTGTCGGTTACCAATTGCAACTTTAACGTCTGATCAAGAAGTGCAGGTGGCCCAAGCGTTAGGAGTTCAGCAATTAAGTGATAATTTAAGTTTTGACTTGGAAGAGGATAAATAATGTATAAAGTTTTAGTAGCTGGTGCGACGGGCAAAATGGGTCAACAAGCAGTTCAATTAGTTCAAAATAAGTCCAATTATGAAGTGGCGGCCATTTTGGCGCCCCAAGCTGACACAACTGATTTAGAACTCAGTTCCACGACGCAACGCTTTACTAAATTGGAACAAATTGACCAAACTTATGATTTATGGCTGGATTTTACAACGCCGCAAGCCGTCTTTGAAAATACGCAATTTGCATTAAATCACCAAATGCGACCAATTATTGGAACTAGTGGTTTAGATGAACAACAAGTTCAAGAACTCACAAATTTAGCACAACAACAAAGTTTAGGCGGTTTGATTGCCCCTAATTTTGGTTTATCGGCGGTGTTGTTGTTACGTTTTGCCCAAATGGCGGCTGAATATTTCCCAGACGCAGAAGTGATTGAACTGCATCATGCAGATAAAAAAGATGCTCCTTCAGCCACCGCTTTGAATACGGCACGCAAGATTCAAGCTGGTCGTAAAGTAGCACGTTCTAATTCAACTTTTGACCAAGCAGCTCGGGGGTTAGATCATGAGGGCGTAGCCATTCATGCAGTTCGCTTACCAGGTTATGTAGCTCACGAGGAAGTTTTATTTGGCGGACCAGGTGAAGCTTTGAGTATTCGTCAAGATTCGTTTGATCGCAGCTCATTTATGCGTGGCGTTGATGTGGCCTTAGACAAGGTGCCACAATTGACTCAACTAGTTTGGGGCTTAGAGAATATTTTATAGAGGAAGTTAATAGCATGCCACAATTAGCAGATGATTTACAATCAGCAGGTAATCAAACCTTAGCGGCCATTGAACCTTCAGCAATTCGGCAATTTGATCAAGAAATTTCGGATATCCCAGGAATTTTGAAATTAACGTTAGGCGAACCAGATTTGGATACACCATTGCATGTTCAACAAGCGGCAATTGCTAGTATTCAACGAAATGAATCACATTATTCGCCACAAAAAGGGACAGTTGCATTGCGGCAAGCTATTAGTGCATATTTAAAACGCAAATACGAATTAGAGTACGACCCAGAAACGGAAATCATTGCCACAGTTGGGGCAACCGAGGCATTGACAGCAACGATTTTTGCTTTAGTTAATCCAGGTGATGAAGTCTTAATCCCAACACCCACATACGCATTGTATTTTCCACTATTAAAATTGGCAGGGGCCAAGATGATAGAAATTAACACTGCGCCCACTAATTTTACTTTGGCAATGGAGCAATTAGCAGCTACTCTAAATAAACATCCGAATGCTAAATTTTTAATTTTAAATTACCCGGGAAATCCTACTGGTCAAGAATATTCACGTCAACAATTGCAGCAATTGGCGCAGCTTAGCCGCAACTATCATCTAGGGATTATTGCTGATGAAATTTATAGTGAATTGACGTATGACCACTGTCAACACGAGTCGATTGCCCAATTTGCTAGTGAACGCACCGTGTTAGTTAATGGTTTATCAAAATCACATGCGATGACCGGTTACCGGGCTGGATATGTGGTAGCACCAGCACCTTGGATTCAATTAATTGCCAAAATGCACGGCTTTTTAGTAACTTGTCCGCCCAATCCGTCACAAGCGGCGGCGACTGAAGCACTGCAAATTCAAGGCGATGCAGATCCCCAGCAAGCAGTAAACTTGTACCAACAGCGGCGCGATTACTTGTTCCAAGAGTTAACTAATTTGGGCTTTACCCCAGTCAAACCGCAAGGAGCATTTTATATGTTTGCCAAAATACCGGCCCGCTTTGGTGATGATGATTTAGCATTTGCGCGGTTGTTAGCGCAAAAAGCCAAAGTTGGCTGTACGCCCGGGCGAGCATTTGGCCAAGCAGGTCAAGGCTACATTCGCTTTTCCTTTGCGGCTAGTCAAGAGAAATTACAGCAAGCGGTCCAGCAAATGCGTGATTGGTTACTGAAGTAAAAAGTAATTAGGAGATTGAAAAGATGAAAGAGTACAATGTAGCAATTTTAGGAGCTACTGGTGCCGTGGGTACCAGAATGATTGAACAATTAGCACAAACACAAATTCCAGTAAAAAATTTAAAATTATTAGCTTCTAAACGCTCAGTTGGTAAAAAATTACATTTTCGTGAGACCACATGTTCCGTTCAAGAAGCGACCGAAGATTCGTTTAAAAACGTAGATTTGGTTTTATCTTCAGCTGGTGGCGCAGTCTCCAAACGTTTACTGCCGCATGCGATAGCTGCTGGAGCGATTTGTGTAGATAATACCAGTGCCTTTCGGATGGATCCCGAGGTACCTCTGGTGATTCCAGAAGTTAATCGAACTGCCTTGGCGCATCACCATGGCATTATTGCTAATCCTAATTGCTCCACGATTCAAATGTTAATGGCTTTAGCTCCCATTGATCGAAAATTCGGTTTGCAACAAGTGATTGTTTCCACTTATCAGGCAGTTTCGGGTGCGGGACAATCCGCTTTAAATGAGTTATTAACCCAAACTCGACAGTATTTAAATAATGAACCTTTAACCGCGGAAATTTTACCAACCAAAGGTGATCGTAAACATTATCCGCAAGCGTTTAATTTATTACCACAGATTGATGTATTTGAGGACTCTGGTTATACCCATGAAGAATGGAAAATGATTCATGAAACTAAAAAGATTTTACGAGAAGATATGGACGATCCTCAACTCAAAGTCACAGCAACTTGTGTTCGGGTACCGGTAGCGATTGGTCATGGTGAATCAGTCTATTTCACTGTCAAAGATACAAGTGCTACTGCGAACCAATTACGTGAACTGTTAGTACAAGCGCCTGGTGTGGTTGTCCAAGATGATCCTCAACAGCAACTTTATCCGCAACCACTTACGGCTGCTGGTAAGCGAGAAACGTTTGTTGGACGTTTGCGTGCAGATTCAGAAAATCCGGGAGCCTTTAACTTGTGGGTGGTTGCCGACAATCTATTAAAGGGTGCTGCTTGGAATGCTGTCCAAATTGCGCAATGTTTGATTGAAGATCAATTGTTGTAAGTTAAGCGATAAAAAGTAGCTAGTAACAGTCACAGGATGATGATTGTTACTAGCTACTTTTTTATTACATATGATTAAATGTTCAGCTTTGAAGCAAATATTTGGGTTAATGGTTAATTGGTTAGGACTGCCCAAACATCAAAAAGTGAACCTACTAAAATCAAACTCAAACAAATAATATGAAATTTTTTATGATTATTTAACAGGGCCAAATATTCCCGTAAAAAAGCATTTGGCACAAAAAAGTGACTCGTTTTCGCACCAATACCAGTGATATTTAAGCCAACATAACGAGCGTAACCGGCTGCACGAAAGGTATGATAGTCACTGGTGGCAAAAATACCATTTTGTAAATTGATGTGTTTGGCTTGTAAAATTTTTTTCGAAAAAAGCATATTCTCATACGTAGTACGTGATTGTTCCTCACTCAGCACATTTTGCGGCGCAATACCTTGGTGTAAAACATAATTTTTCATAGCACGACCTTCAGGGATCGTTTCGTCTGTTCCTTGGCCGCCGGAACAAATGATTAACGGAAAGTAGCCTGTTTTTTGAAATTGTTTCTGCGCAAAATTTAAAGCTACATTGATTCGCGCTGCTAACAGGGGCGAAACTTGATCACCGTGTAATAATCCCGCACCTAAAATAATAATGTAATCTTGATTGAAGCGTGGTCGATAGAGCCTTGTGATTAAAAAAGAAGTTACAAAGGCTAAAAACCAAAAAACAACATAGCCAACGATGGGTATAACAATGTGCTTATATAAATTAAAGAAAGTCGGCGATAGAAAATGGCGCGTACATAATTTAATAATAGGAATGCTAACAAGTACTAGTCCTAAAATTAATGTCAAATTATTAGCCAATGAATGACTTTCGTGTTGCCAGACAATAACCGCATTCCAAAGGAGTAACAATCCTAAAGAAGCGTAAAAGATCAGAATTGCAGTAGTGATAGCAGCGACAATCCAGTAGACGATTTGGTACAGCAAAGGGTTATGCATGGTTTCAACGGTTAAGATTAAAGCAATTCCGAGCGTAAAAACGAGAATATTAGCCAAGGCACCGTTTAATAAGCGAAACTTATTTTGAGCCAGACTAATACTTAAGCCGACTAGACTGCCGACAACAATCAACCAGAGACCCCAAAGCAAGTAATGAGTTGGCATACTAAATGACCCCTTTAAAATATAATTATCATTATTATAAGTGGGGAATATCTAAAGAGCAATGACTTAACTCAAAGGTATAGTCAATAATACTATTAGGACGATTGGTCATTTCAAAATCACTGGAATAAATTATTAATCCCAGTTGATGAAATTTGCTTAATTTATAATGAGTAGGTTGCAACTGCACGTCAATATCATAAAAATGATTGGGAGTTACTCTTTCGACTTGGCTCGGGCTGTGGCGGTTTTGTAAATTAATATGTGCTAAAGAAATTAATTGATAGTCGCTTCGTTGGGAATCTAATTCGTATTCTTTTAAATCTTCTGAATGATAATGATAACCCTGATCATAGGCTTGGGCAGCCAAAGTAGTGGGGAGTGGTTTGAGCCGTTGTGCGGTGCCAAAATCGACTAAGCGCAAACTTAAGAAGCCTTGCTTATCAGAACTAGCAACCCGTAAGTGAACTGTGGGACGACCATCAATAATTAGTTGATCATTAGGGTTATCGCTCAAAAAGATTAGTCGGTTGTTGGCTAAGGTCGAATAGTTGAGATTCATTAAGTTGTCATGCCATTGTTTGGCATTATTGTAATAGGTCAAAAAACAATGTGAACGATCAGTAAAGCTTGCTTTTTCAATGGCTTGTGGTTGGTGCTTGGTTAAATAATGATCTAATAAATAGTAAGTTTGTACAGGATTAGCTGGACTGCACCAGTCTTCATAGGTGTGCCACGTTTCTGGAACTGTATTATCTTGAATGAGCACAGTTGGTAAAATCTGGTCAGCTTGATTATCCACATCATAAAGTTTGTAGGATAACCAGAGATTCATCATATCGTTAAAATCTAGCGAACGATTATTATTGATATAAATGTGGGGTCCCTGATGTAAAATCAACTTCTTGGTAATTGGCAAATCACGTAATTTGGCCCACAATTTTTGTACATTTTTAGGTTTGACATTCCAATCATTTAAGCCGTGCACTAAAATAACGTCAGCTTTAATATTTTGGGCTTGATGGCGGTAATTGCGTTGTTCCCAAAAATCAGTATAATTACCAGTTTCGCGTTCTTGACCCTGGGTGATTTGTTGTAAATGTTGTTGCCAGCGCTGTTGAACTTTGTGATAATCACCCGCTTGTTTTTGCCGAGAAAAAGTTTCCTCAGCTAAAACGTCACAATCTTCGCCTTGAAAACCGCCAGGAGCCACGACCAGACCGTGTTCACGGTAATAGTCATACCAGCTGGAAATTGCAGCTTCACTAATAATGGTTTTTAGGCCTTTAACGCCAGTGGTGGCCGCAGCAGTCGCTAAGGTTCCTAAATATGACCGGCCCGTCATGGCAATCTTATGGTTGGACCACCAAGCTTTAATTTGAATTTGGTCTGTTTTATTGGTGAAAGCAGTACGTGTTTCGGTAAGCCACTCAATTACAGCAGTGGTCGAGATGGTTTCTTGTTGATCACCGCAGGTGCGAAAACCATCGGAATCTTTGGTGCCAATACCAGCAGCATAAACAACCGCAAAGCCGCGTGCCAGAAAATAATCATTTAAACTGTACGTAAAATGGTTACCGAAACTCTGTTCCGCTTGAGTAGTGTGGCCCAGGATTTTACGGGGGGCAGGAATGGGCGGATTTTGGGGTAGAGTATTTGAAAGCGTAGATTTTTGTGGCTGTTTGGGTTCTTGATAGCCCATATTTTCGTGCGTTAATTTTTGACCGGCGGCATCATTAGTACCTTGGTTGTAAGGTGAAGCCGTGTACAAAACAGGGACTTTAAGTCCGTGATTGGTTTCTGCAGGGCGCGTAATTTCGACTTTGAGTAAATCGCGCTGGCCATCGTGGTCGGTGTCTTGACTGGATTCGACATAAACGACTTCGTTAATTAATTGTGTTGTGTCAAATACAGGCTGGGCTTTGCCGTTAAAAAATAACGGTTGGGGCACTTGCTGCTCCTTCATTAATTCAACAAAGTACCCCCGACTAGCTAATTCATCGAGATACGTTTGCCCGTTGACGGTATGTGTAATTAACAGTTGGTAAAAGCCATGAATAACTTCCGCAGTGGTTAAATGATTGTGCGCAAAAGCAGGGTAATTTAATTTGACTGTCGTTTTTTGCGGTGTCGCTAAGGTGAAATCTTGGTCAATTTCTAAGCCTAGTAATTGAAAGTAGACGTTATAAAAAACATTGGGTGAGACAAAATCGTACTGCTGAAGATATTGGGCAACAGTCAAGTTAGGGGTGGCCATGAGGTTCTCTAATTGTTGCACTTTTAATTTAGGATTAGTTAATTCGGGAAAGCAGTTACCGATTAATTCTGCAAAAAGTGTAGCTGCTGGTTTTTGTAGTTGACTGTTGGACAGAAATTTGATTTGTTGCAGTTCTTTAATTTCTTGTTCAGTAGTAGTAGGTTGAATACCAAATTGATTAAGTTTCATTGCCAAAATTCCTTTCAAGTTAGTTATGCTTCTTATTATAGAGTAACAGTGAAATAAGCTAAATGAATTTTTAAAAATAAAAATCAAGCTATTGTTTTTACTGGTTAATTTAGCTTTTAAATGGTCCTATTTAAATTGTTAGGCCAATTTAACTTTGAAAACTATAATTCAATGTGCTAACTTTAATGGTGGTGTTCAAATTGTTATTAAATTGAATAATTATTGCTACAATAATAGCAATTTGATGGGATCACTAATTTGATTTTTCAAAGGAAGATTTTTTATGGAAAAGAAGAGAGTTGTAATTGTTGGTGCTTCTCATGGTGGTCATCAGTCCATCTTGGAATTACTCAATCGTTATCATGATCAGGTCGAGATTACGTTATTTGAGGCCGGCGATTTTATTTCGTTTATGTCTTGCGGTATGGAATTGTATTTGGAAGACAGCGTGACTGATGTTCATGATGTCCGCAACTTTAGCGCGGAGAGTTTCCCGCAAGATAACGTGCACATTTTAAGTAATCACCAGGTGACTCAGATTAATAGTGATCAAAAAACAGTAGCAGTAACAGATGTAACAACGGGGCAAAGTCAAACGGTTGCTTATGATAAACTAATCTTGAGTTCCGGTGTCCAACCCAAATCACTGCCAGTTCCAGGAACTGATTTAGATAATGTTTATTTGATGCGGGGCTTAGATTGGGCTACCAAAATCAAGGCTAAATTAGCAGATCCAATGGTTAAAAATGTAACGGTCATTGGTGCCGGTTATATTGGGATTGAAGCTGCGGAAGCCGCCACGAAAGCTGGTAAAAAAGTTACTTTATTAGACGTGATTGCGCGCCCTTTGGGAATGTATTTAGATGCCCCGTTAACAGATATCTTAAGTCAACATTTAGCTGATCAAGGTGTTAATGTTCAAACTAATGTCCAGATTACGGAATTTAGTGGTCAAGCGGGTCAAGTTCAGGCCGTCAAAAGTAAGCAAGCTACTTATCCCAGTGATTTAGTCATTCAAGCAGCAGGCGTCAAACCTGTAACTGACTGGTTACAAGATACGGTTGCTTTAGATGAACGCGGTTTTATTCAAACGGATGAATATTTGCGGACTAATTTGCCAGATGTTTATGCAATCGGGGATGCAACCTTAGCTTACTCGGTAGCTGCTAGACAAAAAATGCCCATTGCCTTAGCGACGGTAGCCCGGCGCGAAGCTCGTTATGTGGTGCAACACTTATTTGAAGAACAACCGGCACAGCCGTTCAAGGGCGTAGTGGGTTCGTCAGCTTTGAGTGTGTTTGACTATCATTTTGCCCAAAGTGGTTTGAATAGTAGCACGGCCGAGCGTGCAGGAGTTCAGCTAGCTAGTTCATTTTACCAAGATACTTTGCGGCCAAGTTATGTCCCTAGTGGTGTCGACAATCCAGCTGTCTACGTGCAATTATTCTTTGATCCGCAAAGTCATGTGCTATTAGGAGGGGCAGTCTTGTCAACTTATGATATTACAGCACAAGCTAACGTCTTAGCCTTAGCCATTCAACACCAATTGACAGTCGAAGACTTAGCGGAAGCGGACTTCTTCTTCCAGCCCGGATTCGATCGGCAATGGAGCTTACTCAATCTAGCTGCCCAACATGCTTTAAATGAACCAGAATTTACTAAATAATAATGGCTGTAATAAAAAGCATGATTAAGTATTGAGCCATAGAATATTTTCTTAATTAAAAAATGATATGCTTTGCAAAGGAAGCTGCTGTTTGCAAAACATATCATTTTTTGGTTTTAATTGCTGAATGGATTTACCACAATTTAATTTTGGTGCGAATGATGCAAAATCAGTTTGATCAGGCATAAATTGAATTCTTTGAAGTTTACCAAAACGGCAGGTTGTTAGTTTTTAAATAGTCGTGTTATAATTGGCATGTAGATAAAGACGTCTGCATGATGACAAAAAAGCCATTCCTATGCTGGTAGGAATGGCTTTTTTTGTGCTGTTGTAATTAGCAACTCACTTTTTATTGTGTTTGCTGTGCAATAGTTCAGCAAACAACTGGCTGGTTATACTCACAATTATTGGTGCAATAATTGTGATAAAGACGTCTTTAAACATGATGGCACCCGAGTTGCCGTTAAAAATTATATTTCGTGATCTGGGGGAAATCTGAAGGAAATGTTATGGACAAAAAGAAGAGGTATTATGATAATATAAATAGTTTAGAGATCGGGCTTTTTATTTCAATTATTTTTTAACTAGCATCGTGCGTACTAACCAATTTTATGATACCTAATGCTCATTTTATTTTAAAAATTTAATAACATAAAAAAATACCAACCTTTTGGTTGGTATTTTGACGTTTTAGAACTGATTGGGTATGTAGGGCTCGAACCTACAAATTACGGATTCAGAGTCCGTTGCCTTACCGATTTGGCGAATACCCAATGAATCAACATTAATATACTATCGAAATATGGCGTTTGTGTCAATAGCAATTTGAAAAATTAAAGATTAATTGGGGGATTAGTTGCACTGCTGCATAAACATGCCTACAATTAAAATAAGTTGATTAAATAATGTTAGATAGAAGGTCAAACAATGGAAACCCCACATAGAACCAGTGCTTGTACTAGTATTTTAATTGGTAAAAATGCTAGCCTGGATGGTTCAATTATTATTGGACGCAATGAAGATGCTAATACCGCGTTACCGAAACATTTTCTAGTACATCAGCATCAACAGTTTACGACTGCACAACAATTTGTTTCACAAGCCAATCATTTTCAAATGCCGTTGCCTAAAGAACGCTTTAAATATACAGCGACTCCAGAATGTACCTCAAAGAACGGTCTATTTGAAGAGGATGGTTTTAATGAATTTGGGGTCGCTATGAGCGCCACCGAAAGTACTTATACCAATGCGACCGCTTTAGGAGCCGATCCCTTGGTGACTGATGGTATTGGTGAAGAAGCAATGGTAACTTGTGTCTTGCCATACGTCAAAACCGCCCGGGCAGGAGTGGAACGTCTAGGCAGTATTGTGGAAAAATATGGCACTTGTGAATCCAATGGCGTTTTATTTGCTGACCAACAAGAAGCTTGGTATATGGAAATTGTTTGCGGTCATCAATGGGCCGCCCAACGAATTCCTGATGATAGTTATGCTGTTGTCGCCAATCAAGTTGCCATTCAAGAAATTGATTTTGAAGATAATTATAATTTTATGTTTAAAGATGATCTCAAAGAGTTTGTGATTGAGCATCAGTTGAATCCTGCAACATCTGGATTTAATTTTCGACAAATTTTTGGAACACAGACCGCTTTTGATGAACATTATAATACACCCCGTGTTTGGTGGGGACAGCAACAATTTTCCGGAGTTACTGATGAACAGCCTACGAGTGAAAAATTGTCCTTCTTACATCAGCCGCAACATAAATTGAGTATTGATGACGCAAAAATGTATCTCTCTTCGCACTATGAAAAAACACCGTATGACATTTTAAATCAGCAGGAACATCCATTCCGTCCAATTAGTTTGGCGAAAACTCAAGAATCCCATTTACTGCAAATTCGCCCTAATTGGCGTCCAGCCATTGCTTGTGTTCAGTGGTTGGCTATGGGGGTTAGTGCTCAAAGTGTTTATGTGCCATTTTATTTAGGAATGAATGAAACACCAGATTTTTATCAAGTAGGCGATCTGAAGTATGATAATGTGTCTGCTTATTGGCTTTATAAATTGGCAGGTGTCTTGGTTGATAGTCACTATCATGAATTTGGTTCACTTTTAAAAGATTATCAAACAAAGATTACAGCCCACTTGAATTATACTTTGCACCAAAGTGACCGTACGGCGCAGGAGTTTAGTGATCAGTCCATGTTAGCAAATTATTTAACCAAGTGTTCACAAGAAAATGCGCAGTATGCGGCGCAACAGTATCGACAATTGATTGCCGAATTAGTGACGCGGTCTACCGCTTTGTCGCCGTTAAATTACCAAACCGATTTGAATTTATGATAAAATTTTAAAAGTTTATAGGTTTTAATACGTTGAGACAAATTTGCTTTGAAGCTAGGATTATCAAAAATGTCGTTTAGATTAGCGATATTTTTGGTCCTAGCTTCTTTTTTGTTTGTAAAATTTAAATTAATTTGAATTATTTAATAAATATACTTGCTTTATAAAACGCTATCATTGTATACTTAATACAAGGTTATATAATGTTATATAATCTTTAAACTAGATAAAGGAAGTTTTGCAGATGAGAAAAGAGCACGTATCACAAATTGAAAATGCAGTAGCAGCTGTTTCGAAGAGATCATTTAATAGTATTTTCTTTGTAGCATGCGGAGGATCACAAGCAGTTCTTATGCCGGGACAGTATCTTTTTGACAAGCAATCTACCTTAATTAATCAGGTTTATACTGCTAATGAATTTATTTATGATAAGCCTAAAATGTTAGGTGAAAATTCGATTGTAGTTTCCATGTCACACTCTGGAACTACGCCGGAAACTGTTCAAGCTACAAAAATGGCTAGAGAAAGTGGAGCTTTAACTATTAGCTTTTCACATGATGATAGTTCACCTTTATGGGAAACAAGTGAGTATCCGATTCATTATGATTGGGGTACTGAAGCAGATGCTAGCGATTTAAATAAGCCAGTCTTTTATGGATTAATTTTTAAGTTATTGAAACATTTTACTGGAGATGGTAAATGGGATATTTGCTTTAATGAATTAAATAAATTACAAGATTTAACTGTGAAAGTCAAAGCGGAGCATTCTAAGTCAGCTACGGCTTGGGGACAAAAATATAAAAGAAGTTCTACTATATATACCATTGGTAGCGGTATTAATTATGGCGAAGTTTATTCAACAGCGCTGTGCTGGTTTATGGAAATGCAGTGGATTAACTCTGGTGTTATTCATTCAGGTGAATACTTCCACGGCCCATTTGAAGTAACGGATTACGATATGCCATTTTTATTAGTGAAAAGTATTGGTAATACACGTTTCTTGGATGAACGTGTTGAAAAATTTGCTCAACAACATACTGATTGCTTAACAGTTATTGACCAAGCTGAACTACCATTAGACTCTGTAGATGATACTGCTAAAGAATATATTGCTGCTATTTTATCTGGAGTATTGATCAGACAACTTGTGGAATCTTTAGCCTATGAAAGAGGTCATTCCTTAGATGTACGACGTTACATGTGGCATTTGAAATACTAAATAATCAGGTGATTTAATGAATTTTGATATTATTTTAGCAACTCATAGTAGTTTATGTGATGGTTTTATACAAGCTGCTTCTTTAATTTTAGGTAATACTGATTTAAAACTTTATACTGCATCATTTGTCGAAAATATGTCCGTTGACAGTTATGAAGATTTATTAAAAGATTTGATTATGAACAAGTGTCAAAAAAAAGATATTTTAATTTTAACTGATATCTTTGGAGGAACGCCTGCCAATGAAGCTATTAAAGCATTAACTTCAAATAAAAAAATTGAGATTATTTCAGGTTTAAATTTACAACTATTAATTGAAGTTATTATTGCAAGAAATAATGGCACTTTATTATCTAATGTGGATATTGCTAAGATGATAAAGGAAAGTCGAGAAGGGATATTATCAGTTAACAAAAAAATTGAGTCAATGTAGGAGAAGGAAGGTTAAGCTTAATGATTAAACTATTCAGAGTGGATCATCGCTTGATTCACGGCCAAGTTGTTTTTTCTTGGGTAAAACAATATTCAATTAATCGTATTATTGTGGCTGATAACAAAGTTATCAATAATCAAATGAGTAAGATGGCCTTATCAATGGCCAAACCAACTGATTGTGAACTAGATATTATTCCCATCGCTAAAATAAAAGATACGATTGAAAAAAATAGTAATGATCAAATTATGATTCTAGTAAAAGGACCTGAAGAAGCGTATGAAGTTGCTAAAATTATTCCAGATGAAGTAAAAGAAATCAATTATGGTGGTGTAGCTAAAAAAGATGGTTCTAAACAGTACGCTAAAACAATTTTTTTGAATAGTGATGAATTAGCAGCAACACAAAACATTATTCAGAGTGGTATCAAGATTGTTGTACAGCAAGTCCCATCGGTATCACCTGAAAAAGTTAGCTTTGTTTAGGAGGAAAATTAAATGCTTTTAAAATCGGTTCTCTTAGGCTTGGTTTCTATCTTTGGTGTGTTTGATTCAAGAATATTTGGACGTCAAAATCTTGGGCGACCATTAATCTTAAGTACATTAACAGGTTTGGTGTTAGGTGATTTAAAACAGGGAATTATTTTAGGTGCTTCCATGGAATTGATTTCAATGGGCTTTGTTGCAATCGGTGCAGCAGCTCCACCTAATATGCAAATTGGAAGCGTTATTGCTACGGCATTTTCGATTTTATCAGGTTCCAGTACTGAATCAGCGCTAGCTATTGCTTTACCAGTAGCCGTAGCAGCAGAATTTATTGATATTTTAATGCGGATGTTAATTTCGCAATTCAGCCATTCTGCTGATAAGTCAATTGATCGGGGCGATTTTAAACGCGCACAACATGTTCATATATGGTGGTCGCTAGCATTAAATTGTATTCTATACTTTACATTAATATTCGTGACTATTTACTTTGGTGCATCATCTATTAAGCCAATAGTTGATAGTATTCCTAACGCAATTACACATGGTTTAACTGTTGCTGGTAATTTACTTTCTGCTTTAGGTTTTGCGATGTTGTTGAGTACGATGCTTAGCAAGAAGCTATTTCCTTATTTCTTGTTTGGTTTTTTAGTTGTGGCGTACTCTCATTTGAGTCTTATCGGGTTAACATGTTTCTCAGTATTACTAGCGTTTATTATGGACAAAGTTAACTATGGTAAAGGGAGGAAGCAAAATGACTGATAAAACTGACGTTACAGATAAATCTGGCAGTTTAATTACTAAAAAAGATTTGCGCAAAGTTTTTCTGAGATCAATGGCGATTATGTGTTCTTGGAACTATGAACGTCAGATGAATATGGGCTTTATGTATGGTATGGCGCCTATTTTAGATAAGCTATATGCTGATGATTTAGATGGCAAGAAAAAAGCTTATAAACGGCATATGCAGTTTTATAACTGTACTCCGCAGATGACGTCATTTATTATGGGAATTTCTGCTTCAATGGAAGAACAAAATGCTAAGGATCCTGATAATTATGATGCCGACTCTATTTCGATGATTAAAACTAGTTTAATGGGGCCATTTGCTGGTATTGGAGATTCTTTTTTTCAAGGAACAATTAGAATAATTACTTTTGGTATAGGATTGTCTTTTGCTAAGCAAGGTAGTTTGTTGGGCCCAATTCTTGCCGTTGGTTTATTTGCAATTCCATCATTGTTGGCCTCGTATTATGGCACATTTTTAGGCTATAATTCTGGTAATAAATATCTAACCAAACTGTATGAAGAAGGTTTGATGGATCGGATAATGGAGTTTGCTTCTATCATTGGTTTATCAGTTGTTGGTGGCATGGTTGCTAGTATGATTGATATTACAACTCCTCTGAAATTTGCAGCGGGTGGTACCAAATTAAAATTACAGAGCATGATCAATCAGATCTTTCCGAAATTGTTGCCAATAATTTTTACTCTTGTGATATACTACCTAATAAAGAAAAAAGTAAATACTAATACCCTACTAATAGGCATTATTGTTTTTGGAATAATTATTGGAGCGCTTGGAATTCTTTAATTTCAGTCCTGAAATGCTCACCATTTCGACGGGAAATCCTCGTAGGGATGCGTGGGCTTTTTATATCTAAATTTTGAAAGGAATCAATTAATGACGGAGTTACAAAAGAACCAAGCATTATATGTACAAATAGCTTCATTGATGCGAAGTGAAATTTATTCTGAAAAATACGTTTTTGGTGAAAAGTTGCCTACTGAAAATGAATTATGTGACAGATTTTCTGTGAGTAAAATAACTGTACGCAAAGCGATACAAATGTTGGAAAAACAAGGATTAGTCAAAAAGATTCAGGGAAAAGGAACTTTTGTACAATACGTCAAAGAAGTTAAAGAAATTGGAAAAACGCCGATGGGTTTTTATGATTTTTATTCTTCAAAGGGGCATCGAGTCAAGAATGACTTTTTACAAACCAAAATCATTAATGATAAGAGTGATAGTCTACCTTCAGCAGTAGTGAAGAATATTTCTTTTCCTCTGTACTATGTACAACGCTTAATAAGTGAAAATGACTTACCAGTAGGCATTGATAATATTTATGTATCAGCCAATATTTTTCCAAAATTCATTGAAAATATGATATCGCTAAATGATCTATATAAGGTCTTTGACTTAAAATATGGGGTAAAAATAGCTAAATCAAAGCTTAATATTAGTGGGATCTCGGCAAATGAATATTTGTCTAAAAAATTAGATTGCTTGATTGGCGATCCCTTGTTTGTGGTTGATAAATTAGGCTATTCAGCTGATAAAAAGGTGATTCATTTTTCTAGTTCAATTGTTCGTTGTGATCGAGTGGAATATACTTTTACGATATAAGATTATTATTTGATTTTTAAAATTGATATGCTTACTATCGTAGTCCAATGTAAAAAGACCCTCGGAGTTATTCGAACTTCGGGGGCTTCATTGTCTGTAATTTAAATTTAGTTTAACGTTGAATTGGATGCTTGGCAGTCAATGCTTGCACCTGTTGTTTAACTTGGTCTAATTGCGCGGAATCATCAGCGTTGTGAATGACTTGCAAGATTAATTTGGCGGTTAATTGGCTATCTTGTTCATCAAAACCGCGACTAGTAATCGCTGGTGTCCCTAAACGTAGACCAGATGTTTTAGAAGGTGGCAGCGGATCATTAGGAATTGCTTCTTTATTAGTAGTAATGCGTACTTGATCCAATAAATCTTGAACTTGGGCACCGTTTAACTTGGTTTGACTTAAATCTAAGGTCATTAGGTGATTATCGGTACCGCCGGTTAAGACTTTGACTTGCTCATCAGCATTAAAAACAGCTGCCATAGCTTGGGCATTATTGAGAATTTGTTGCTGGTAAGTTTTAAAACTCGGTTGACTGGCTTCACCAAAGGCTACTGCTTTAGCAGCAATGACGTGTTCTAAAGGACCACCCTGGGTTCCTGGGAAAACCGCGCTTTTAACTTTTTTAGCGTACTGTTCCTTGGCTAAAATAAAGCCGCCTCGTGGACCACGTAACGTTTTATGTGTAGTTGAAGTTACAATGTCGGCTACGCCAACCGGGCTAGGATGTAACCCCACCGCTACTAAGCCAGCAATGTGAGCCATATCGACCATTAATAAGGCGCCGACTTGATCGGCAATATCGCGGAATTTTTGAAAATCAATTACGCGACTATAGGCGGAAGCGCCAGCAACAATTAATTTGGGCTGAACTTCTTGTGCAACTTTTAGGACTTGGTCATAATCTAGAAAGCCGTTGTCATCGACACCGTAACTATAGAAGTCATAAGTTTTACCAGAAAAATTAACTTTCGAACCATGAGTTAAGTGACCGCCCGCATCTAAGTCCATGCCTAGGACGCGATCACCAGGTTTAATTAGGGCACGATAAGCAGCTTCATTAGCCTGGGAACCGGAATGTGGTTGGACGTTAGCGTAATCAGCGTGATAAAGCTTTTTCACGCGGTCAATGGCCAATTGTTCAATTTGGTCAATGTATTCATTGCCACCATAGTAGCGTTTACCTGGATAACCTTCGGCGTATTTGTTGGTTAAAACGGATCCTTGTGCGGCTAAAACTCCTTTTGAAACAATATTTTCCGAAGCAATCAGTTCAATATTGTGTTCTTGACGATCTTGTTCTTGAGCAATGAGCTGCCATAACTGGGGATCTTGTTCTTGATAAGTTGTCATCATAATCCTCCTTACTATTTATGATTAATATCATTATATTATATATTAAAACGCAAAACGGTTTTTTAAGAAAAAAAGATTAAGAAAGTATTAATACTACTATAATGACGTTTTCATAATGCCTCAATCTATGCCATAATTAGCCACAGGAGGTGTAAAAATGCAATCTGATTTTGATTATGAACAATTACAGCAAGGTAAACTTTATCGTTCTGATCAAATTTTACCAGAACATCAATCCATGGCGGGCAAATTGATTGCTCAAAAAATTAATCAAGTTCCTTTAAATCAAACTGAACAAATTGTGGCCTTAGAACATCAGTTGTTTGGCAAAGCCGGACAGAATCTATATGTTAATCCGCCAGTTTATGTTGATTATGGGCGCCATGTCTTCATTGGTGATAATTTTTATGCTAATCAAAATTGTACTTTTTTAGATGTTAATTCGATTACAATTGGTAATGATGTGCTAATCGGACCAAATACCAGCTTGTACACTGCAGGGCATCCAGTGGATCCGGCAGTACGTAAAGAAGGACTGGAGTTTGGTCAACCAATCGTTATTCAAGACAATGTTTGGTTGGGTGGGAGTGTTAGTGTTTTACCTGGAGTAACCATTGGCAAGAATTCCGTGATTGGTGCGGGTTCAGTAGTTACGAAAGATATTCCAGAAAATAGTGTCGCGGTTGGTAATCCCGCTCGCGTTCTGCGAACGATCAATGCGCAAGACTATCAGTATTGGCACCAACAGCGCAGTGACTATTGGCAAGCACAAAAGCAGATGCAAAATACAATTCAAGGAGAAAGCAATGATTAAATTAGTCGCAATTGATGTTGATGATACGTTATTAAATAGTAAAGGTGAGTTATTGGCGTCAACGATTCAAGTGATTGGTCAAGCAGTTAATAACGGTGTGAAAGTTGTCTTATGCTCGGGCCGCCCCTTAGCTGGTGTGCAAGGATTTTTAAATCAATTAAAGATTCAACAACCAGATCAATATGTTATTACATTTAATGGTGCGGTGATTGAATCGGTAACTGGTGAAAAACTTAGTCAAAAAGGTTTGACGAAAGCTACTTATCAACTGGTCGATACTTATTCCCAAGAACATCACTTGGCCTATAATGTCCTGGATGCTGATAGTCAGATTTACACTAGTAACCAAGATGTAAATTGGGTAACTGTCATTCAAGCTTGGGAAAATCAGGCGGGAATTTTAATTCGTCAACCGCAAGCGGTTTCGGATGATACTACAATGATTAAAGCAGTGTTTGTGGGTGACAAATCTGAATTAGATCGCCAGGAAGCTGAAGTTAAGCAAACTTTTGGTCAGGATAATTATGTAGTACGGGCTGCAGCTAACTTTTTAGAAATTATGCACGCTGATGTTAATAAAGGGATTGCTTTAAAAACTTTGAGTCAAAAATTAGGTTTTACTCCGCAAGAAGTAATGGCAATGGGTGATGAACAGAATGATATACCGATGTTCGATTTTGCGCAAACAGCAGTGGCGATGGGGAATGGTTCGGACTTAGCTAAACAACACGCTACTTATGTTACCCAATCTAATGATCAAGATGGCATTGCGCAAGCCTTTGAAAAGTTTGTTCTATAATATTTTAGTGATTAAAAAAGCCAACTTTTGGTTAAAAGTTGGCTTTTTTAATTGCTTAATTGTGAGCTCAGTGTCTTTTAAAATATTTTAGGATTCTACATATAGTTTCCGAAATTGAGCGATATAATCCGCAGGTAAATTCAAACCTGCTTGAAGATAGTTATCAAAATTACCATATTTGGCAATCAAAACCGTTTGGGCATGTTGTAAATATTCTGGTGCCACTTGCAGAGCAATCAATAATTGTTGTACTTGGTAATCAGTAATTTCATCGCGATGCTGCTCCACAATTTCTTGGTTGGCTTCTTTTCGTAATTCGTTGGTTTTTAAATAGTCATCCATAATGGCTTCGTCACTAGCACCAGCCGCTTTTAAAATTAAAGCAGCTGCAAAACCAGTGCGATCTTTGCCAGCAAAACAATGAAAAATAATTGGTTGTGGCTGTTCAATTAAATCCATCATAAAAGCGTGATAACCAACTTGAGCAGAATGACTGGTAACCAATTGCTCGTAAGTTTCGAGCATATGTTGGTGGGTATCACCAGAGTTTTCTACCATCTTATTCATAGAAGCGTAATTGGCCGTGGCGTCAGCCAAGATGTCCAAATGTTTCCAAGTAATAGCTTTAATTGGAGTATCCGGCATTTGTTCTGTTTCTTTAGTGCTGCGAAAATCGTAAATTGTTTTGATTTGACAAGTATTGGCTAAAAAAGCACTTGTTGCTGGTGTTAAATTAATTAATTGGCCACTACGAAAAAAAGTATTCTTTTTTAAATGACCGGTTACTGTTGCAATACCGCCGATGTCACGAAAATTAACTGGTTCAATTTGCATACTTAATTGTTTCCCTTCAAAGTTACATTAATAGTCTTAATATAAAATAAAACTCATATTTGTCAACAACATTTCTAGAATTTTAATGCAACGGGTGTAGACTAGAATTAAATTAAGCAAAAGAGGTCTGAAGCAATTATGAAAATCAATAAGTATCCTTATCATGCTGATGTTGTGGGGAGCTTTTTACGACCAGCAACTTTAAAAGCGGCTTACCAACAAGCAAAAGATCACAGTTTAACACCAGAAAAATTTCAAGCACTGCAACAACAAGCAGTCAAACAGTTAGTAACCAAGCAACGCCAGCATCATTTGGCGGTGCTGAATGATGGTGAATTTAACCGTGAAAATTTTTTCTTGGATTTTTTGGCGGGGTTAACCGGAATTGCAGTTGTGCCACAAGGTTTTCAATTGAACTTTAGTGGGCAACAGTTAGTTGATGATGGTTTACAATTGGCTGGTAGAATTCAGTACAACGCGCAACATCCTTTTTTTGCGGATTATTTGTATTTAAATAGCCTCTTACACGATGATGAACAAGCTAAGGTGACCATTCCAGCACCAACGCCACTCTTATTTACAGGTAATTTTGCAGTAATTAATAATGTAGAACAATTTTATGCGACGCGCGCAGAATATTTGCACGATATTTTGATTACGTATCAACGCACAATTCAGCACTTCTATGATTTAGGTTTACGGTATTTACAATTAGATGATCCTTGGTTATTGGGAATTACATTGCCGTTTGCTGGGTTACAAGAGCAACCAGAAGCAGCACAAAAATTAACACAAGAAATCGTGCAACTGCTGCAAGATTTACTAGCCAGTTTACCGGCCGATTTAATCGTAACAACTCATATTTGTCGCGGTAATTTTCATTCAGCACCGTTAGGTGGGGGAACTTATCAAGATATTGTTGATATTTTGACACAATTACCCTATGATGCCTTTTTCTTAGAATATGATGATCAGCAAGCTGATGGGGATTTTGCTCCCTTAGCGCAAATTCATCAAGAACAACCGCAAGCCGTTTTTGTTTTGGGATTAATTACGACAAAAACTGGGCAAATGGAAACAGCGGCAGAACTTATTGCGCAAATTCAAACCGCGGCCCATTTTGTGCCATTAAATAATTTGGCGTTGTCACCACAATGTGGCTTTGCTTCAACTAAAGAAGGCAATGATTTAACTGGAGAACAGCAATGGGCCAAAATTGATTTGATGAATCACGTGGCTAGTCAAGTATGGTCCGAATAAAGTCAAATTAATAGTAGCAATTAAAAGAGAGGTTGGAACAATCATCGTTGTTTCAGCCTTTTTTAGTGAGTTAACTTGTAAATTCCAGTGACAATGCTACAATAAATTTTGTAAGTAAGTAATTACTAACTTACTAAAATTATGGAGGTTGCCATGACTCAAGAAGTTATTCAATTAATTGATATTCAAAAAAAGTTTGGCCCACAAACAGTTTTGGATGATGTGAGTTTTCAAGTACAAGCTGGTGAAATAGTGGGCTTGATCGGTCCCTCTGGTGCTGGTAAATCCACGATCATTAAAATTACTTTAGGTATGGAAAAAGCCGATGCCGGCCAAGCCACGGTGTTTGATACTGTTATGCCCAATCGCGTTTTACTAAAAGATATTGGTTACATGGCTCAGACGGATGCGTTATATGATTCTTTAACCGCTTATGAGAATCTACAATTTTTTGCACAGATGAAAGGCATTGCGAAACAACAAATTGATGAACAAATTCAACATGCGGCGGCGGTAGTTGATTTGACATCAGACCTCAAAAAACGAGTTAGTGGTTATTCGGGTGGAATGAAACGGCGGTTATCTTTAGCGATTTCTTTATTAGGTAATCCGCCATTATTAGTTTTAGATGAACCGACAGTGGGGATTGATCCAGCATTGCGCCAGCAAATTTGGCAAGAATTGATGCGCTTGCGCGATAGTGGCCGGACCATTTTAATTACCACTCATGTCATGGATGAAGCGGAATTGACGGATCGAGTAGCTTTATTATCCGATGGGCAAATTATTGCTAATGATCATCCCAGGAATTTAGAAAAACAATACAATGTTCAAACAGTAGAAGAAGTCTTTTTGAAAGCAGAAGGTGACTTGAAATGAGAACATGGGCTATTACCAAACGTGTATTAAAGGAATTATTTCGTGATAAGAAGACTTTGGCGCTCATGTTTATTGCGCCGTTAATTGTCTTAGCTTTAATGAATTATATTTTTAATGTTAATACCACAACTAATGTTACAATTGGCACCGTAGAAGTTTCGCAAAGTTTAAAACATAATTTAAATCAGGTCCAGCATGTTCATGTTAAAACTTATCAGTCCCCTCAATCAGCTAAGGCTGCTTTGAAAAAAGAACAGGTGGATAATATCATTGTTCAACGTAAAAATAAGTTGGTGGTCACTTACGCGAATGTTGATGCGGGCAAAACCAAATTAGCTAAATCAGCTTTACAAGTGGCCTTGAATCAAAAAAATATAAATCAATTAAAATCATCATTTCAAACTCTTCAAAAAGTTTTGCCGCCCACATTGCAACAATCAACAGTGCTAGGTCAAGCTAAAAAAATAAAAATTTATAATGCTTATAACTATGGTACGAAAGATTCGACATTTTTTGACAAATTAATGCCGATTCTGATGGCGGCCTTTGTCTTTTTCTTTGTTTTCTTGATTTCCGGAATGGCGTTGTTAAGTGAACGGACCTCAGGAACGTTGAATCGCTTGTTAGCCACTCCAGTGAAGCGTTCCGAAATTGTTTGGGGTTATATGTTGAGTTATGGACTAATCGCTATTTTACAAACTATTTTAATTGTTTTGTTTACGGTAGGTATTTTGAAAGTGCAAGTCGTTGGTTCTTTATGGTTAGTTTTATTAATCACTCTACTTTTGGCTTTAGTGGCTTTGTCATCCGGAATTTTTATGTCCACTTTTGCCAAATCCGAATTTCAAATGATGCAGTTCATTCCAGTAATCGTCATTCCCCAAATTTTCTTTTCCGGAATTGTACCATTAACTTCCATGGCTAAATGGGCGCAATGGTTGTCTGATATTTTACCATTAAAGTATGCTTCTGAAGCTTTGACGAATGTGATTATGAAAGGATTTACTTTGAATCAGATTAGTGGTGATCTTTTAGTTCTCGTTGTCTTTCTTTTAGCACTAACTGTTGGTAATATAATAGGATTAAAACGTTACAGAAAGGTTTAAAGTCATATGACTCAAAAAATTGTTGATTCTTGGTTAGCTGATGAAAAGATTCCGGCTGGTAAAAAGAAAATCTTTCAAGCAGCAGTTAAGCTATTTGCACAAAAAGGTTATCAAGCAACCACGACTGCGGCTATTGCACGAGAAGCCGGTCTAAGTGATGCAACGATGTTTAAACATTTTAAAAATAAATCTGACTTGTTGCAGGCAATTATTACGCCGTTGATGCAACAAATGGTTCCCAAGATCAGTGATCAGTTTTTGCAACAAATTCAGCAGCAGGCCACTAATGTTAGAGATTTGATAGCATATATTATGCGTGATCGTTATCAGTTTATGGCTAATAACTGGCAAATTATTTTGATTGTGTTGGATCAAATTTTAGTCAATCAGAACTTTCGCACGCAGGTGTTAGACATAGTGCAGCCTAAGTTAAACAAAGCGTTAGAGATCTTAACACAATTGTTAAAAACGGATCAGCAGGTCAGTTCAGAAGTGACGGCTACTGATTTAACCCGTTTAATCGTTGGCCAATTGTTAGTTACTTTTATTCAAAATTACAAATTGCAAGATCCTAATGGCATTGATGCTCGTCAAGAAGAACAAACAATGGAAAAGATGATTTTTTGGATTCAACAAGCAGTTAAAAAATAATTCTTGACTTCTGCTTCAATGAAAACTATACTGTTTAAGTGTTGAAACAAGCAGAAGCTCCCGCTTCTCACCCAAGCTTAAAGCCACTGGGTTAGATAATAATAATCGATAATTGATTGCGGGTGCTTCGGCACCCGCATTTTTTGTGAGTGATAATTTTTCGGAGGTGGATACCCATAGCTAATAATAGCAAAAACAATATGATCGTGAATGATCGCATTCGTTCACGTGAATTGCGTGTAATTTCAGTTAATGGAGAACAATTAGGTGTTAAGACTAAGCAGGAAGCATTACGCTTGGCCGAACAAGCAGACTTGGATTTGGTATTGGTTTCGCCTAATGCCAAACCTCCAGTAGCTAGAATTATGGATTATGGAAAATATCGGTTTGAGTTACAAAAAAAGGACCGCGAATCTCGTAAAAAACAGAAGACTGTTAGCATCAAAGAGATTCGCTTGAGTCCAACTATTGAGCAAAATGATTTTGATACCAAACTCAAGAATGCTCGTAAATTTCTCGAAAAGGGTTCAAAAGTTAAAATCTCGATTCGCTTCCGTGGTCGTGCTATCACTCACAAAGAAATCGGTCGGGATGTTTTGGAACGTATGGCAGATGCAACGAAAGATGTTGCAACCGTAATTACGCGGCCAAAGATGGATGGTCGTAGTATGTTCTTAATGCTTGCTCCAATTAATGACAATAAGAAAAAATAACAACGCAGGAGGATTTTATTATGCCTAAGCAAAAAACACATCGTGCATCAGCAAAACGTTTTAAATTTACTGCTAATGGTGGTTTGAAGCGTGATCATGGTTATACTAGTCACCGTTTCCACGGTAAGACTAAGAAACAACGTCGTCAATTAGCTAAATCAGCAATGGTCAGCTCCAGTGATATGAAACGTATCAAACAAATGTTGACTACTTACAAATAACATTATTTTATTTAATAATTTTTAGGAGGAATCTTTATGCCACGTGTTAAAGGTGGAACAGTAACTCGCAAACGTCGGAAGAAAGTTCTTAAGTTAGCCAAGGGTTACCGCGGTTCTAAACATATTCAATTTAAAGCAGCATCAACACAGTTATTTAATTCTTATCATTATGCTTTTCGGGATCGTAAGCAAGTTAAGCGTGATTACCGCAAATTGTGGATTGCCCGGATTAATGCTGGTGCTCGGATGTATGATCTGAGTTATAGCAAATTAATGCATGGTTTGAAGTTAGCTCAAGTTGATATCAATCGGAAGATGTTAGCAGATTTAGCAGTTAATGACCAACGTGCTTTTAAGAAGTTAGTTGATTTAGCTAAAGATGCGTTAAAATAAACACGTAACTAGCTTAGCTAGTTACGTGTTTTTCATCGAATGAGTTTAAAAATAAAAAGTTACTAAAAGTTGAGTGTTATGTAGAGTTTATTATGATAGATAATTGATATCTACGTTAAATCTCAACTTTTTTACGGATAATATAGAGGAAGTGAACACTCTGGGAATCTTCAAGCCAAACATGATGATTGAACAAATCACACAAATCCCCCCTGAAGAATTTATGGCGGCAGGGATTAAAGTGATTTTATCGGATTTAGATAATACTTTGATTCCTTGGAATCAAAAGGATCGCCAAAATGCGCAGTTAGCCAATTGGTTAAAGGCGTTGACCGCTCATGGGATTCAATTAGTTATTGTGTCGAATAATAATGAAGAGCGGGTTAGTCGGGCCGTGGCGGGATTACCAATTAAAATAGTTGCACGAGCCTTGAAACCATTACCGTTTGCTTTACGCAAATATCTCAAATCTAACTCTTATCGTAAACAAGAAGTAGTAATGGTTGGTGACCAGTTAATGACTGATGTTTTGGCAGGTAATTTGGCCGGAGTGCAAACAATCTTAGTCAAACCGTTAGTGGCGACGGATTCTAAAAAAACCCGGATTAATCGGATGATTGAACGTCCCATTTTAAAGATTAATCATTTTCTGTATCCACAACTAGATTGGAGGCGGCATTTACGTGACTGATGAAGTATTATCTTGTGTAGGTTGTGGGGCACAATTACAGAGTACTAATGCCCAGTTAGCCGGTTTTGTTCCTAGTAGTGCCCTGAAAAAGGCCGAATCAGCTTTGGATGACCAAGAACTTTATTGTCAACGTTGTTTTCGTTTGCGACACTATAATGAAGTAGCGGAAGTTCCGTTAGATAATCGTTCCTTTCAAAAACTGTTAAAACGCATTGGTCAAAAAGCGGCGCTAGTTGTTTACGTGATGGATATTTTTAATTTCTCGGGAAGCATTGTCAGCAACCTAAAATCGTATATTAAAAATAATCCTGTGTTAATTGTTGGCAATAAGCTGGACTTAATTCCTAATTCCTATAATCAAAATAAATTAGTTAATTGGCTGCAACAACAGGTCAAACAAATGGGCTTGCATCCCGTTGGTACGCAACTGGTTAGTGCCCAAAAATTAACGCATGTTGACCAATTGATGCACCAAATTGATCAATTGCGTCATGGTCAAGATGTCTATGTCGTCGGTTCTACTAATGTCGGCAAATCAACACTGATTAATGCCATTTTACAAGCTAACAGTGAACTGAAAAATTTAATTACGACCTCTAGTTATCCGGGAACTACTTTAAATGAAATTCGAATTCCGTTAGCTGGTGGTGGTGATTTGATTGATACACCAGGAATTATCCATCCTGGTCAAATTGCTAATTTGTTAACGGCCAAAGATCTCAAATATCTAGCACCACAAAGTGAATTGCATCCGAAAGTTTTTCAATTAAAGCCCCAGCAAACCTTGTTTTTAGCGGGGTTAGGCCGGTTAGATTTTTTAGAAGGTGCTGCGGGTTCCTTTGCGGCTTTTGTGAATAATCAATTGTATGTTCACCGCACTAAGTTAAGCCATGCAGATGAATTTTATCAAGCTCACCGAAGCGACTTGTTGGCGCATCCCCAAACGAAGGAGCCAATTGAACAATTAGTAGCTCACACAATTCAAACTACCGAAAAAAGTGATATTGTGTTTTCTGGCTTGGGCTGGGTTTGTGTCCCAGCTCATGTGGTCGTTAAAGCTTATTTGCCCGCTGGGATTAAAGTTAATGTGCGGCCCGCTTTGATTAATTAAGTGGAGTAAATTATGTTAAATAAAAAGCAATTAAAATTTTTGAAAGGTCAAGCGCAATCCTTGACACCTAGTCTTCAAATCGGCAAGAATGGTCTCAGTGCTAATTTTCTGAAACAACTGCAAGACCAAATAGAATTACAAGAATTAATTAAAATTAATTGGTTACAAATGGCACCGGTTAATCGGACCGAAGTCGTTGCCACAATTACCCAAGCGGATAGTCAAATTATTTTAGTGCAACAAATCGGTCATACTGCGGTTTTTTATCGACCTGCTACACAAAAAGAACACCAACAATTAAGTCTTGAGGTGGCAAAAATCAAAGGATAGGTGATCAAAATGGCGCAGACCTTAACTACTAAGCAAGTAGTTACCAAGCCACAAACTCAAATGGCTTCCACAACGAAAAAAAAGCGCATTGGTATTTTAGGTGGAACTTTCAATCCACCACATATTGGGCATCTGATGATTGCGGATCAAGTTTTTGCCCAATTGGGTTTAGATAAGATTTTGTTTATTCCGGATGCTAAACCACCACATGTTGATGTGAAAACCGCTATTTCGATTGAACATCGTGTTGAGATGGTGCGACGAGCCATCATTGATCATCAAAATTTTGATTTGTGTTTGATTGAAGCAAAACGGGGTGGTATTAGTTATACCTATGATACGATGCGTCAATTAAAATTAATGCACCCAGAAAATGAATATTATTTTATTATTGGCGGCGATATGGTCGAATATTTACCGAAATGGCATAAAATTGATGAATTAACGAAAATGGTGCAATTTGTCGGTGTTTGTCGCAAAGGTTATGAAAAAAGTTCACCATATCCGCTGATTTGGATTAATATGCCCGAAATTGATGTTAGTTCCACGTGGATTCGCCAAACAGTGCAGACCCAAGGCTCAATTCGGTATTTTGTTCCTGATTTAGTACGTCAATATATTGAAGAAAAGGGGCTTTATAGTAATGATCGTTCAAACTGATTATGATTTTGTTGCTTTAAAACAGCAAGTTCAAGCTAAATTGTCACCTTATCGTTTTGAACATTGTGTGCGCACGAGTCAACGCAGTGTAGAGCTGGCCCAGTTAAATCACAGTGATGTAACCAAAGCTAAAGTGGCGGGACTAGTTCATGATTATGCCAAAGAACGTAGTGCCGATGAATTTATTCAAGTGATTAAACAAGAAAATTTGGATCCTGATTTGTTAAATTATGGGAACGCGATTTGGCATGGCGTTGTAGGTGCTTATTTTATTCAAAAAGAACTGGGCATTTATGATGAAGAAATTCTAAACGCGGTGCGTAATCATACTACGGCAGCCGTGAAAATGACGACTTTAGATAAGATTGTTTTTATGGCTGATTATACAGAAGCAGGGCGGGATTTTCCGGGAGTCGAAGAAGCTCGGCAAATTACCGATCAAGATTTAGATGCCGGGGTTAGTTATCAGATTGAACATACCTTGCAACTGTTATTGAGTCAGAAACAGCAAATTTATCCGAAAACAATTGATAGCTATAATCAATGGGTTGTAGCAGCCAAAAAGTGAGGTTTACGATTGAATAGTCAACAAATAATGCAAATTGCAGTTCAAGCAGCAGATTCCAAACACGGGCATGCGATTACTGTTTTAAACATGCAGCAAGTTAGTTTGGTTGCGGATTATTTTGTCATCGTGGATGCTAATAGTCAGCGCCAAGTTGATGCTATTGTGGATGCGGTGGTTGAAGCCGAAGAAAATCACGGTTTAACGATTAAACAAATTGAGGGCTCAAAAAATTCACCGTGGATTTTGTTGGATTTAGGTGATGTCATTGTGCACGTCTTTACTCAAGAAACGCGTGAATTTTATCAATTGGAAAAGCTATGGTCACAAGCACCAGTTGTTGAAGTTGCTCCCTTACTGAAAAAATAATGCGCGTTTGTGGAGTAATCGCTGAGTATAATCCGTTTCATAATGGTCATTTATGGCAGCTGCAACAAATTCGCCAGCAATTACAGCCTGATGTGTTAATAGTGATTATGTCAGGTAATTTTGTTCAACGTGGCGCGATTGCACTGGTTGATAAATGGCAGCGGGCGCAAATGGCGTTGGCAGCGGGGGTAGATTTGGTGGTTGAATTGCCGTTTTACGGTGCCGTTCAACCAGCGGATATTTTTGCCCGAGAAGCTCTGAAACTGTGTCAACAATTAGCAGTTTCGCACTTAGTTTTTAGTACAGAGAATGCACAATTAGATTATCAAACATTAGGTCAAAGAATTGCTCAAATAAATCCATCCAAAGAGACGTTTACAGATTATCGTCAGACCTATGCCACACAATTTAATCAAGTCTTACAATCACAATTGGGTTTAACATTAACTAATCCCAATGAGCTACTAGGTGTTGCTTACGCCCAGGCGGCGTTTGAGTTAAATTATGCGTTGCAACTGGTTGCTCTGCCGAGGCAAGGCTTAGGGCAACATGATCAAAGTGATTTGTCGGGGAAGTTTTCTAGTGCTAGTGCCATTCGCCAAGCTATATTACAAGACCAGTCTTATCAATTAGCAATTCCAGACTTTGTGACTGACTTGTTAAAGCCACCATTTCTCAGTTGGCAGCAGCTTTTTCCGTATTTAAAATATCGGTTGTTGACGAGTAGTTTGGAAGAATTAGGGCAAATTTACCAGATGAATGAGGGCTTGCAGTATAAGCTCAAACAAGCAGTAGTTACCAGTACGAATTTTTCGGATTTTTTGTATCGTATTAAGAGTAAAAGGTATACGTTTGCGCGCTTGCGTCGGCTATGCCTGTATGTATTATTGAATATTTCTACTAGTCAAATGCAGCAAATGTTGGCGCAACCGTATTTGCAGGTTTTGGGCTTTAATGTCAGTGGTCAACAACATTTGCATTATTTACGCAAGCAAGTGAGTTGGCCGTTAATTACGAAAGTTACGCAAAAATTGGGTAACAAGCCGGGAATTATGGCTGATGCTGTGCAAATAGATCGTTTGTTAACGTTATTTGATTTACCGGAGCAAAACTTTGGACGACAACCATTACGAAAGTAGGTGATTATAATGTTAGTTTTTAAAACTCGAGAATTAGAAAAGTATCGCCAAGAACCATTAATTTTAAAACAAACGCTGGATGTTAGTGCCGATCTAAAGCAACGTGACCCACAAATCATGGAAGTGAGCCCAATTCAGGTTCAAGGCGCGATTAGTTTAGATGGGCAATTTATTTTCGGAGATCTTCACCTGACAGGTTCTATGACTTATCCGTCAACACGGAGTTTAGAGCCGGTTGTTTTACCAATTGATTTTACTTTTCATGAAACATATACGAATTTAACAGATGATCAAATTACCCCAGAACAAAAAGAGCAATACGATTTAATTATTTCATTGACGGACCAAACTTTAGACTTACAACAAGCGATTGAAGATAATCTATTATTGAATATTCCAACTCAGGTTTTAACGCCCCAAGAACAAGCGACCGGGGCTATGCCACAGGGCAATGAGTGGACGGTTATTTCAGAAGATGATTATGAAAAAAAAGCCACACCCAATCTAGAAGCTAGTGAAGAATTATCCAAGTTAAAAGATTTTTTTGCTGATGATAAGCAAGATTAAATAATTAAGGATTATCAATCGTTGCGAGTTGTGATAGGGTATTGTTAGACAAATGATCAACAGGAGGCACATGAAGATGAATAAACCAACCATTGGTGTCATTGGTATGGCTGTCATGGGTAAGAATTTAGCTTTAAATATTGAAAGTCGGGGATATACGGTTGCTATTTATAATCGGACCACGGCGAAAACCAAGCAAGTAATTGAAGATCATCCGGACAAAAGTTTAGTTCCTAGCTTTACGATTGAAGATTTCGTCAATTCTCTGGAAAAACCACGCCGGATTGTGATGATGGTGAAGGCTGGTAAGGCGACGGATGCTGTGATTGATGAATTATTACCATTACTTGATCAAGGTGATGTCTTAATTGATGGTGGTAATACATTCTTTGAAGACACTATGGCACGTAATAAGCGACTTGATAAGTCTGGCATTAACTTTATTGGCATGGGCACTTCTGGTGGTGAATTAGGTGCTTTGAAGGGTCCTTCTTTAATGCCTGGTGGCCAAAAAGAAGCTTACGATTTGGTAGCGCCAGTTTTGGAACAAATTGCGGCTAAAACCGATGATGGTCAGCCATGTGTTACCTATATTGGTCCAAATGGTGCGGGACATTACGTCAAAATGGTGCATAACGGCATTGAATATGGCGATATGGAGTTGATTGCTGAAAGTTATAACTTGATGCGTAATTTAGGTCAATTAACACCAGAACAATTAGCAGAAATTTTTAGTCAATGGAACGAAGGCGAACTTTCCAGTTACTTGATTGAGATTACTGCTGATATTTTGACGCGTAAAGATGATTTAGGTAGTGATCAACCGATTATTGATGTAATTTTAGATGCTGCAGGTAATAAAGGTACGGGTAAATGGAGTTCACAAAGTGCTCTTGAATTAGGTGTGCCGCAATCATTGATTACTGAAGCTGTTTATGGCCGTTATATCTCAACCTTTAAGGATGAACGGGTTAAAGCCAGTGAACAGCTACCAGCGTCCAAGTTAGAAATGAAAGTTCCAGATGACTTTACTGAAAAAATTCGGGAAGCTTTGTACTTTAGCAAGATCATGAGTTACGCGCAAGGCTTTGCGCAGTTAAAAGCAGCTTCTGATCATTATGATTGGAATTTGCAATACGGTAAGATTGCTAATATTTGGCGTGAAGGTTGCATTATTAGAGCGCAATTTTTGCAAAAGATAACGGCGGCTTATCAGAACCAACCTGATTTAGATAACTTATTGTTAGACGATTACTTTAAAGATATTTGTGCTAAATATCAAGATTCTGCGCGCCAAGTTGTAGCTTGGGCCGTGCAAGCGGGAATTCCGGTTCCAGCTTTATCTGCGGCCATTGCTTATTATGATTCTTATCGCGCAGCTGTTTTACCAGCTAGTCTGATTCAAGCACAAAGAGATTACTTTGGTGCTCATACTTATCAACGCGTTGACCGCGCTGGTATCTTCCATTATCCATGGTATGAAGAGCAATAATCTGTAGTATTAAAATGTAATTAATATAGAGATAAGTTAGAAAACTCGGTAATTTTATTGCCGAGTTTTCCTACTGTTTAGCTTCTTTTTGAGCATTAAAATAGCGCAGATTGTATAAATGTATTATTATAGTAGTCCTGTCCCCAATAGTTAATACTTGAAAGCAATAAAATTAATCATGCTTATTAGAAAAATGAGGCTTGTTGGAATTGGGGGAACAGGTACTCAGAGCGTTTTAAAATTAGTGGTATCGTTAAAATGTTAATCATAGATTTTAAGTTTCTGTATTATTAGCCAAAGGTTAAATAAACGTGATACACTAATGATAGCGAGATTTAGAAAAAATTAATCTAATTAAGAACTGGAGTCTTATAAATGTCAAAAATATTAATCATTGAAGATGAAAAAAATTTAGCCCGCTTTGTAGAATTAGAGTTACAACACGAAGGTTATGATACCCGCGTGGAACTAGACGGGCGCAAGGGTTTAGACGCCGCTTTAGGTGAAGATTGGGACGCTATTTTGTTAGACTTAATGTTACCAACTTTAAATGGTCTAGAAGTTTGCCGCCGCATTCGTCAAGAAAAGAGTACCCCCATTATTATGATGACGGCACGGGATTCTATTATTGATCGCGTATCTGGTTTAGATCATGGTGCTGATGATTATATCGTCAAACCGTTTGCGATTGAAGAATTATTGGCACGTTTACGAGCATTGTTGCGGCGGATTGATATCGAAGACCAGAAGATGGCGCCACATTCAACCAAGATTGAATACCGGGATTTAATTATGGATAAAGAAGCACATACTTTGAGTCGCAACGGTCAAGTCATTGAATTAACTCGGCGCGAATACGATTTATTCTTAACTTTATTGAATAACATGGGAAAAGTTTTAAGTCGGGAACAATTATTGAAGAGTGTTTGGGGCAGTGAATCCACGCAAAGTGAGACCAATATTGTTGATGTTTATGTGCGTTATCTACGTAATAAAATTGATGTACCTGATAAAGAAAGTTATATCCAGACGGTTCGTGGTACTGGTTACGTTGTTCGCCCATGAAGCAAAAATTAGCTAATTTACGAATTACTATTCAATTTAAGTGGACGTGTTTTTTGAGTTTAGCTATTTTTTTAGTGTTTGGTCTTTTTTCAACTTTAATCTATACTTCAGTCAATCAAGCTTTATTACGTAGTGAAGAAAATAATGTACGGGATACTATTTCCGCAGTGGATAGTCGCTTTAATGTTTACCAAGGTCCTTTGAATAAGCAGCAAGTGCAAAATCGTTTAGCACCGCGCTTAAATCAAAAAACGGTGGAACGGGATGCCAATGGGAATTTAGTGGCTGAAAATCCAGAAAAATTTTACCATGACAGTTTATCCAAGCAATTGGCGCGTGGTGATTTAGCCATTGTGTTATATGATTTGCACGGGATGGTTTTGTTTAAAGATGGGGCAATTGATCCCAACTTTACTGGCACCACGAAGATTACTGTCAAAAAAGTTCCCAGAAAATTGAGCTTTTTAGAAACGACGGTGCCGATTCACTCAAGTCGTAATCATAAAGTGATTGGCTACGTCAAAATTAACGACGGTCTGCGCGGTTATCACCGTGCTTTTCGAGAACTTAATCGCTGGATGATTGTGGTCATTATTTTCGCATTATTGTTAAGTGTCTTTTTGGGCTATGTTTTAACCCAACCATTAGTGCGGCGCATTAACCAAGTTAACCGTACGATTGATGAGATCAACGAAGATCCTGATTCGCAATCGCGGATTCCCAAGCAGTCGTCTAATGACGAAATTACGGACTTGGTCGACCGTTTCAACCATATGTTAGACCGCCTGCAAGAGTATACCAATCAGCAAAAAGAGTTTGTGGAGGATGTTTCACACGAATTACGGACGCCCGTGGCGGTCATTGAAGGCCATCTCAAGATGCTCCAACGCTGGGGCAAAGATGACCCCAAAGTGCTTGATGAATCCATTGAAGCATCTGTGAGTGAAATTTCGCGGATGAAAAAATTGATTCAAGAAATGTTGGATTTAACGCGGGCAGAACAAATTGAAGTCAATTACACCAATGAAGTCACAGAAGCTAATGAAACGATTAAGCAAGCCTATGGCGATTTTGTGATGTTACACCCTGACTTTGAAATTGATTTTGATGATACGGTACCAGATCATACTATGGTACAAATCTACCGCAACCATTTGATGCAAATCTTGGTCATTTTATTAGATAATGCCGTCAAATATTCTAAAGATCGTAAAGAGATTAACTTGTCGGCTTCGACCGAAGATGGCATGTTAAATATTGCGGTACAAGATTTTGGCGTGGGCATTACCCAAACAGATTTACAACGCATTTTTAATCGCTTTTACCGTGTTGATAAAGCTCGCTCACGCGAAAGCGGTGGCAATGGTTTGGGCTTGTCAATTGCCAAAAAGATTGTGGAAATGTATAAAGGAACTATTACGGCCGAAAGTGCGGTGGGTTCAGGAACCATTTTCCGAATCAATCTGCCACTGGTTGAATCAAAAAAATTAAAGTAGTTTTAGAAGACTGAAAGCCTTGTAAATGACGTTGGTTGTTTGCAAGGCTTTTTTATGTTGATTTCAAAAATCAAAAGCGACATTAACTGGTTATAAAAAATAAGATGTTAATTTTTATTAAATTGATTTAATTTTAAAAAATATTATCTTTGCACAAAAAACAATGTTAATAAGCATAAAATATCAAACAAATTATTCTTTTTTTGTTTTAATTAAATGGATAAATCAAAACTAACTGCTTCTTGATTAATAATTAATTAAAGCACTATAATAATCATACAAATGTTCTAGAATATTTAACAATTAAAACGGCGGTTTAAAGTGTAATGTAAGCGCTTGTTGATTTGGGCGTGGAGTACTAAAGAAGGGTCTTTTGGTGATGAAGGTTAAATACTCGCAAGCTGTGATCTTGGTAATGGAACTTTTTAGTTTGTGGTTAGGATTAAGTCAGATAGCTCAAGCCACTACTATGCAGTCGCGTAACGATTTTAGCCAAACGCTTAATCAAAATAATGACCTCTTGACCAATCCGAAGAGTTTGGATTTGCTAACTCAGAACCCAGCAAAGCAGAGTAATAATCTCTTAAAAAAACAACCGACCATTAGTAACTTTACAACTTTAACAGCGCCAGTCAGTGGGGTAGCGGGGAGTTGTCCGTGGACCCTTGATGTTGATGGTACACTAACAGTGGGTCCGGGTACTTTAGATTATTATAGACAATATAATGACGTTGAAGGTGGAAACTACTATATCTATGGCGAAAATTGGCTGGAGTATGCAAATCATATCAACAAAGTGGTTTTGAAACAAGGAGTCAAATTACCAACTAACTGTAGTTATGTTTTTGAGTACTTATATAACTGTACTGAAATTGATGGCTTAGAAAATTTGGATACTAGTCATGTTACTGATATGCAGAGTATGTTCTATTATTGTCCAAAACTAATAAATTTAGATGTCAGTCACTTTAATACTAGCCAAGTCATTGATATGCATCGTATGTTTTATGGTTGTAGTGATTTACCAAGTTTAAATTTAAGTAGTTTTGACACGAGTCAGGTTACTGATATGTCTGAAATGTTCTATGGATGTTACGATTTAGCAAATTTAGATGTCAGTAGCTTTAAAACTAGCCAAGTAAAAAATATGTCTATGATGTTTGGTACGTGTTATAAGCTAGGTATCAGTAAACTCGATTTGAGTAGCTTTGATGTCAGTCACGTGACTGACATGAGTCTGATGTTCTATGGTACGGCTGGGGGCAATGTATTAGATGTTAACTTAAGTGGCTGGCACACTAGTCAATTAAAAAATGTTTCTAACATGTTTTACAATGTTGATTTGACTGATTTTGATTTTAAAAATCTTGATACTTCTAATGTCACTGATATGAGTTATATGTTTGAACATAGTAAATGTACTGGACCATTAGATCTTAGTTCTTTTGATACTTCTAATGTTATTAGTATGTACCAAATGTTTTATAGATCCAAGATCAGTACTGCTTGTTTATCGCACTTTGATACTAGTAAAGTGAATAATATGAATCAAATGTTTGACTCATCGGAATTTCAAAATTTATATTTAAATAATTGGGATACCAGTCAGGTATTTGATTTGAGCTCAATGTTTAATAATTGCAGTCAATTGACGGAGTTAAATGTTGGTGGAAAGTTTGGGATATTTAGCAGTAGTCATCCGGTAAATACTACTTATTACTATGGTTTATTTTCAAATTGTCCTAAGTTAGACAACTTAGACCTAACCACGTGGCGAACAAAAAACATGATTAATATGAAAAGTTGGTTTCAAGGATGTTCTGCTTTGCAATCTGTTACTTGGGATAAGGAATTGTTTAATACTAGTAAAGTTACTGATATGTCTAACATGTTTTATGGTTGTAGCAGTTTATCAAGTTTAGATGTTAGTGGTTTTGATACAAGAAATGTTACTAATATGAATACTATGTTCTCTGGCTGCAGTAGTTTATCAAGTTTAGATGTTAGTGGTTTTGATACTAGACAAGTTACTAATATGACGGGAATGTTTTCTGGCTGCAGTAGTTTACCTAGTTTAGATGTTAGTGGTTTTGACACAAGTAATGTTACTAATATGAATGCTATGTTCTCTGGCTGCAGTAGTTTACCTAGTTTAAATGTTAGTGGTTTTGACACAAGTAATGTTACTGCTGTGAACTATATGTTCAATAGTTGTAGAAAATTATCAACCTTAGATATAAGTAACTTTAATACTACTAAAGTTCAATACAAAGAAGATGCTTATAATTTTATTGCGAATGATCCCGCTTTGTGGAAGATTAAAGTGAGTTCTAAGTTAATGCTTGCTCCTACTAAATGTAATAGTAAGTGGGATGTTGGTAGATTTCAATATGATACGGATATTCAGATGCCAACAGCAGGGGCTACTTTCCAAGATGGCACTTATCAATATGAAGTTCTAGGTCAAGCTGGGCAAAAGACTGGCGCTTGGCAAGCAGTGGGTGCGGGAAGTGATCATCTCCCCAGTGGTACGGTGTACGCGACGCAAGATTCGTTGAACACTGATTTCCTAAGTAATGCCAGTCGTCCGGGGATAGATCAAGATCCCGACGCTAGTGCAGGTAAGCAGACACAGACGTTGGTGTTGAAGCACGTTCTAGCTAATCAAGTGCCACAAATGACATTGACGAAGGATTCAACCACAAATTTGTCGACCATGGATTTAGATTATTGCCATAATTATCAAGACTCTACTTTCCCAACTTTGACGTTGAATGGTAGTGTTAGCGATAATGATAGTTCCCAAGTCCAGTTGTATTATGCCATTGATCCAGTGGATACGACACCAACTTTGGCTGAAATTCAACAAAATTATCAAAGATTACAGCTCACACCTTTGACTATTCAAGATTCATCATTGGCCCAACCTTGGACAGCAGATATTGATGTTCAAGCTGACTTAAAGACCTTGGCAACTCCTAAAGCTGGCGGTCATCAAATTAAAATTTATGCTGTGGATAGTGGTGGACAATTTACTAGTGAAAATCCGCAGGCTTCAACAGCAGCGACAGTTAACGTAGCAGAGAATAGTGTGGTTCAGCTTAATTATTTGGATAATAATACGAATCAACCGGTTTTTAATACTGATGAAGATGGACACAAAGTTGCCCAGACGCTTGTCGGTGTGGTTGGCAAGCCGATAGTTACGACAGATCAAGCTAATTTTCCAACTGCGATTAAAACAAAGCATTATCGTTATACCTTAACTAATGCTGCAGAAATACCACAAGTTTTCCCAGTTATTACTACAGATCCCTTGTTACCATTAACACCTTATCAATTAGATTTGAAATATAATTCAGGGACGATGAGCTTGAGCGTTCCGGATACGCTAGACTTTGGCACCAAGATTGTACAAACGGCTAAGCAAGCTTACGATTTACCATATGATGCCGCACGAACAGCATTAAAAGTAACGGACACGACGGGAGCACCAAGTTGGCAACTTAGTTTAGCAATTGCAGATTTCACTAGTGATCAAACGACAACGCCATTAACAAACATTTTCCAATATTTACCTGCTGATAGTAGTACGCCAACTGCCATTTCGCAAACGCCGGCGCTAATTGATCAGTATAACAAGCATCATACGTTTGTTGATGGTTCTGGTAAGGCAGTTACCGATATTTCAACAGGTTGGTGGGATACTAGTCATCACCAAATCGCGGGTCCAAAGCTCGATTTGCGGCAATTACAAGTTCCAGTCCATAAAGCAGATTATCATGCTACAGCAAAATGGGCGTTAGTCAATTCACTACAATAAAAATGCGGCGAGTAAAGTCGCTTAAGATTTGAGTATAGCTTAGAATAATCATCAAATAGTCAATCAAAAATGCTCCTCACCATTAGATGCTAAATCTAACGATGGGAGCATTTTTAATAAGATACTATTGCAAAAATTTACTTATGATGCTGTTGCTTACCAGCATTACGTTGGCGATTTTTTTGATGTTGTTGCTTAGTCTGACCAACTTGTTTGGCGTTGTCCTTTGTTGTTGCTGCTTGTTGGGCAAAAGTTTTTTCGGTTACTACTTGCACAATCGGCTTGTCTTTTAATTCTTGGTCGACTTGCTTACGCACCTTCGGCGTGATGATATAATCGCTAATCAATTGCTGTAAGACGACGATGATTCCGCCAATTAAGAAGTACAGACCTAAAGCAGCCGAGGATGCAATACTAATGAAGAAAGTCATGGCTGGACTGAGCCACATCATAGTTTGCATTTGCTTCTTTTGTTCTGGTGGCACACTCTTTAAAGTCATCCAGCTTTGAACCACGTAAAAAATTGTCGCCACGACTGAGATCAGAATGCTAGGTTTTGATAATGGTGCTCCTAAAAAGTTAGCTTTTGAAATTTCCGGTGAATATTGCACAGCTTGATAAATGGCAATAAAAATTGGAAATTGTAATAACAAAGGTAAGCAACCCAGCCCGCCAGTTAATTTGATATCGTTTTTGGAATAGACTTGCATCATTAACTGGCTAACTTGCGTTTGTTCTTCTTGCGTAGTTGCCTTTTTTTGCTGTTGTTGAATTAATTGCAGTTGGGGTTGAATGCCCTTCATTTTTTCTTGTTGCACGATTGATTTCTTTTGTTGGATTAAGCTTAATGGTAATAAAACTAAGCGAACCACAAAGGAAATCAGGATAATACCCCAAGCATAACCGCTTTTGCCACCAATGGTCTTGGAAACATAGAGCATTAAGTTTTGGAAAGGTACACCAATATATTGGTAAATCCAGCCGTAAGGGCCATGAGTTGGTGGCTTAAGATTTGCATTGATACCACTGCGGGAGCAGGCGGTGACTAAGAGTAATAGACTTAAACAACCACCCCATAAAAGTAAACGTTTAGTTGTCTTTTTCATAAATTTCTCCATCTCGTTACATCATTGAAAATTTAGAATAATTAGCGAGAGGTTTGTCTTGCCAATTAATATGATCAATCTTAGCAAATTTACTCGGACTTTGTTGCATTACTTTCATAAAATGTTCCAAGTCTAAAGTGTCGCCTTGAGCTTCTAAATGGACGCTACCATCGTCACAATTTTTGACAAAGCCAGTAATTTGGTAAGTTTGTGCGACGGAGTAGGTTGCATAACGAAAGCCCACACCTTGTACATGACCATAAATATCTGCTGCAACATGTTTTTGAGTCAAAATCAAAACCTCCTTCGTCCTTGTTCTAAATGATACTTCTCTAGTATAGCGGAAAATATAGTTGAAGCCAAAAGCATTCTATTAATTTTGCCAAGAAAATGTTCAAAAAATGATATGATAAGTAAGAAGATTAGATTTAGAGAGGTTAGCTATGGAATATATTAGTTCAGGACAAAATAGTAAAATTAAAGATTTGAAGAAGTTACAAAGTCATCGAGGACGTAAAAAGCAACAACGTTACTTGTTAGAAGGCGAGCACTTGATTTTTGAGGCGTTGGCCCATCAAGTTAAGCTAAATGCTATTTATGCAACGACGGATTATCTCAATCGTGATCCCAAACATTTAGTGCGTGATCACATGGACCAAGTAGTGGAAATCACTCCGGAAATTGCGCAGGCGATTACCGACACCGTGTCACCCCAAGGCATTGTTGCGGAATTACCAATACCGCAACCGGAAACTATTGACTTAAGCCATGGAAAGTGGTTATTATTATCACAAATTCAGGACCCGGGTAACGTGGGAACCATGATTCGCACAGCTGATGCTGCTGGGTTCAGTGGCGTCTTACTCAGCGAAGATTCGGTCGACTTTTATGCACCAAAAGTGCAACGTGCTATGCAAGGTAGTCAATTTCATTTACCCGTTCAGTCATTGGATTTACAGTCAGCAGTCAGTGAGTTCAAAGCACAACAAATTCCAGTATACGGAACTTTGGTGAATGATCAGGCCCAAGAGTATCAAACTGTAGCCAAGCCAAAAGATTTTGCTTTAATTATGGGCAATGAGGCGCACGGCTTGGCGCCTGAATTAGCAGCTTTAACGGATACAAATTTATATATTCCCATTTTAGGATCCGCAGAATCATTGAACGTGGCAGTAGCAGCTGGTATTATTATGTATAGACTCAGTCTTTAAGGAGGATACTTTTTGGCTCGAGAATTAAATTGGCAGACTGATGCAGCTTATTTAGCTCAAGTTTCTGATTTATTAGCTAAACCCGAGGTGCAAAAGTTAAGTCAAATTCCACAACATCATTATTCTAATCGTTTGGATCATTCAATTAGCGTTTCTTATCGCAGTTATTTAATTGGCAAGAAGTTGCATTTAGATACCCGCGCTTTGGCACGTGGCGGTTTGTTGCATGACTTGTTTTATTACACTTGGGATCGCAAGCAATTGAGTTTTCGGGCGCACGCCGATATTCACGCACATGTTGCGCTAAATAATGCGCAACAATTAACCGATTTAAGACCAATTGAAGCTGACATTATTGTCAAGCATATGTTTGGTGCGACGTCCACGCCACCGAAATATCTCGAAAGCTTAATTGTTAACTTAGTTGATGATCAGTGTGCCGTGCAGGAAGCTTGCTTGCCCAAGTTGGCATTGTGGCGCCAAAAATTACATTTGAAGCAATCGAATTAAAATTTAATTGAAATTTATGCATGAAAGTTTTAAACTGGTTTTAACGACGATGAAAGAAAGTAGTAGCATCAAGGTCTGGATTCACAGGGACAATTGGGTAAGTGAGAACAATTGAAGCCAGATGATGTGAATTCACTCTGGAGTCTAAACGTCATTAGTCAGCGTTATATGACAGATAAGTGGAGTTTAGGTGCAGCTATCAAGCTGGACTGAACTCAAGCAGGGTGGTACCGCGAAGCTTCGTCCCTTTTAGGGATGGGGCTTTTTTTATTGTTGAAATTATTTATTTAGAGGAGCAGGTAGTGATGGATTTAAAAGATTTATTAAACGATTTGCGGCAAAAAGGTCTACAACAGATTCATGATGCACAAAAAATCGAACATTTAAATGAAATTAGAATTCATTTTTTGGGTAAAAAAGGTCCGTTGAACCAAGCTTTACGGGGAATGAAGGATTTAAGCGCGGAACAACGCCCTAAGGTTGGTGCTTTAGCCAACAGTGTCCGCGATGATTTACAAACAGCTTTGGATCAAGCCAAGGAACAATTAGAAAGTCAAGCGACTGCAGCCAAATTAGCCAATGAAAAAATTGATGTCACTTTACCTGGACACCAACGCCACATTGGAACCAAGCATGTGATTTATCAGGTCATGGATGATATTGAAGCCTTGTTTATTGGTTTAGGTTATGAAGTGGTCAATGGTCCCGAAGTCGAAGAAGACCACTACAATTTTGAAATGATGAACCTTCCCAAAGATCATCCTGCGCGTGATATGCAAGATACCTTCTATATTACGGATGAAATTTTGATGCGGACGCAGACTTCACCTGTGCAAGCGCGGACTTTGGAAAAACATGATTTTTCGAAGGGTCCTTTGAAGATGATTAGTCCGGGTAAAGTTTATCGTCGCGATACTGACGATGCCACACATTCACACCAATTCAATCAAATTGAAGGCTTAGTCATTGATAAGCATATTACGATGGCAGATTTGAAAGGTACTTTGGAATTAACAGCGCGTCATATTTTTGGTAAGGAACGTGAGATTCGCTTACGTCCGAGTTATTTTCCATTTACGGAACCATCAGTGGAAGTTGACGTTTCCTGCTTTGCCTGCGGTGGTGAAGGCTGCAAAGTTTGCAAATATACCGGTTGGGTAGAAGTGTTAGGTGCGGGCATGGTGCATCCGAACGTTTTAGAAAATGCTGGCGTTGACTCGACTGTTTATGGTGGCTTTGCCTTTGGTCTAGGACCAGATCGGTTTGCCATGTTAAAATACGGCATTAATGATATCCGCGATTTTTATCAAGATGATGTTCGGGTTTTAGAACAATTTCAGGGGGAATAAATTAATGAAGATTTCTACTAATTGGTTAGCAGAATATGTTGATCTACCAGAAACACCAGAACAATTAGCTGATCGGGAGACGGTTACTGGCATTGAAGTTGATGAAATAATTAAACCAGGCGCTGGGTTAAAGAATTTAGTCACTGGTCAAATTAAGACGGTCACCAAGCACCCCGATGCGGACCACTTAAACATTTGTCAAGTGGATGTGGGTGCCGAAGAATTGGCCCAGATTGTCTGTGGTGCGCCGAATGTGGCTGTGGGTGAAACGGTTATTGTGGCTTTACCCGGTGCCAGAATTGCTAACAACGAAAAAATTAAAAAAGGTAAATTCCGTGGTGTGGCCTCCAATGGTATGCTGTGTGCCTTGCAAGAAATTGGCTTCGATGATTCCGTTGTGCCTGATGCTTTTAAAAATGGAATTTATGTTTTTCCAGAAACCGAAAATATTCCCTTAGGTCAACCGGTTTATTCTTATTTAGGCTTGGATGACACTGTTTTAGATTTTGATATTACGCCTAATCGGGCGGATACACTTGGAATGCATGGTGCCGCTTGGGAAGTGGCTTCAATGTATGATGAACAGCCCCATTTTGAACAGCCCAGTGTTAGTGAGGATGCAGCTTCAGCAGAACAACAATTAAGTATTGACGTGACTGATGAACAATTGGCCCCGACTTATCGGACACGGGTGATTAAGGATATTCACATTAAACCAAGCCCGCTCTGGTTGCAAGTTCATTTGTGGAATAACGGTATCAAACCAATTAATAATATTGTCGATATTACTAATTACATTATGTTATATTATGGTCAACCATTACATGCTTATGATTACGACAAATTGGGCTCCAAAAAATTAACCGTGCGCCTAGCGGCTGCGGGAGAATCTTTTACAGCGTTAAATGAAAAACAATATGATTTAACGGATCAAGATATTGTGATTTCTAATGACGAACAAGCCGTTGGTTTAGCTGGAGTTATGGGTGGTTTGGCTACTTCGGTTACTGAGCAAACCCACACAGTAGTTTTAGAATCAGCCGTGTTTAACCCTACGAAAATCCGCAAAACTGCGCAGCGTCATAATTTACGAACGGATGCTTCGGCTCGCTTTGAAAAAGGGGTGGATCTATCCGCCATTGCTGAAGCATTAGATATGGCAGCGCAATTAGTGCAACAATTAGCTGACGGAACAGTATTAAAAGACCAAGTAGTTGGTAGTCAATCAGTTTTGAAGCCAACGGTAGTCAAAATAACCACGGATCGGATTAATCATGCTTTGGGGACGGAAATTTCACAAGCGGAAATTATTGCGATTTTTGAACGGTTAGGCTTTGAGGTAGAGGTTAAAGATTCAGAGTTAATTGTCACGGTACCATTACGTCGGTGGGATATTTTTATTGATTCAGATTTAATTGAAGAAGTGGCTCGAATTTATGGTTTCGATAAAATTCCGAGCACTTTACCAGCAGTTACCCAAACGATTGGTGGCTATACCCCTAGACAAAAATTCATTCGCCAAAGTCGACAAACCTTGCGGTCATTGGGTTATGATGAAGCCATCAGTTATTCTTTGACTACTCAAGAAAAAGCGGCAGCCTTCTGCTTGAAGCCCGCAGTGTTAACCAAAGTTGATTGGCCGATGACCCAAGATCATGAGTATTTACGGGCCAACTTAGTTAGTGGTTTGTTAGATGATTTGGCTTATAATGCTGCGCGCAAGCAAACGAACGTGGCCTTGTTTGAGCAAGGACGTGTGTTCTTGAAGAATGACGCAAACGTAGTGCGGCCTAAGGAAGTTGAAATGATCGCTGGGGCTTATAGTGGGCAAGTAATCCAGGATAGTTGGGATCAAACGGCCCGCGATGTTACTTTTTATGACATTAAGGGTGATGTGGAGCGCTTATTACAAAGTTTCCAAAGAAAAGCCACGATTGTTTACCAAGCCACGAGCGCAATTAAGCAACTGCATCCTGGACAAACTGCAGTTATTTTAATGGATCAGCAGCCGGTTGGATTTATCGGTACGCTGCATCCAACTTTAGCCAAAAAATTACGCTTAGCGCCAACGGTAGTTTTCCAAATTGATTTGGAAAAAGTCATGGCCTATCCTAAAGCTTCCGAAATTTATGTTCCAGCTGGTAAGTATCCTGCAATTAGTCGTGATATTGCGGTAATTGTTCCAGAAGTTATTACTAATGAAGCGTTAGAATTAGCCATTCAAAAAGCGGCCGGTAAATATTTGGCGGATATTAAACTATTTGATGTTTATGCAGGCAAAGGCATTGCTGCGGGTCATAAGTCATTGGCTTATAATTTAACTTTCCAAAATCCGCAAGCTACATTAACAGACGATGAAGTTAACCAGGATTTTGCTAATGTACAACAAGCTTTAATTGATTTGTTTAACGCACAAATTCGATAAAAAATCCAGCATTTAAGAAAAAGTTGTGTATAATTAACAGTTGAGATTAAATGTTGGAGGAACCATTCTTGACTAAGTCAGATAAAAATCGTAGTCAGTATCGTGATGATCAGGAATCTATTCGTCACAAAAAGCAAGTGCGCGAGTCTGAACAAAGAGTAGTTAACCATATTGTTTATTGGATTGTTGGTATTTTGGCAATTCTGATTTTAACGTTTGGTGTTTTAGGCTATAATTATGTGCAAGAATCACTGCAGCCTTATAACCACAAGGATCATCAGGCTGTAGAAGTGAAAATTCCGATTGGATCTTCTAATAAAGAAATTGCTTCAAAGTTGCAGAATAAACATATTATTCGTAGCGCGACAATTTTTAATTATTATGTTAAATCCCATAATTATACCGACTTTCAAGCCGGTTACTATACGTTTAAACCGTCAATGACGTTGACTCAAATTGTTGCTCGTTTGCAAAAGGGTGGCAGTTTAGATCAAGTTGGTCAACCTGGCAATACAGTGCTAGTGCGCGAAGGGGTGACCATTGATCAAATTGGTAGTGTGATTGCGAAAAAGACGCCGTACTCAAAGGCTGATTTTCTGCATTTAATGAAAGATCAAGCCTTTATGAAGCAATTAGAGCAAAAGTATCCGAAATTGTTGGCTTCTTCGTTACAGTCTAAGCATGTTCGTTATCACTTAGAAGGCTATTTGTTCCCAGCAACTTATCCTTATTATTCCGGGACATCTTTGAAACGACTAGTGAGCGAAATGGTTGGTAAAACTAATCAAGAACTTGCCCCTTATTATGAGCAAATTAAGGCTAAAAATCTGACCGTGCAACAACTGTTAACTTTAGCTTCTCTAACAGAACGCGAAGGGGTAACAAATATTGATCGCCGCAAGATTTCGGGCGTGTTCTTTAATCGTTTAGATGCAAATATGCCACTACAATCGGATATTTCCGTTATGTACGCTTTAAACAAGCATAAACACAGTTTGACAAATAAAGATACGAGTGTAAAATCGCCTTATAACCTTTACAAGAATAAAGGTTTTGGGCCTGGTCCATTTAACTCACCTAGTTTAGGCTCGATCCAAGCAGTTTTGAATCCTGCTGATCGTGATAAAGGGTATCTCTATTTTGTAGCTAATTTGAAGACTGGTAAAGTTTACTATTCAACAAATTACTCGCAACATTTGGATACCAATTCAAAAATTGGTCAATAATTTAGTGGACTGACGCAAAGTCAGTCCCTTTTGATAAGGAGAAATAAATGACTGCAGGTAACAAGCCGTTAATTATTGGAGTTAGTGGAGGCTCTGGAAGTGGTAAAACCACTATTGCCCAACGCTTAATCACAGAATTACCACAAGAATCAATTGCTTTATTACAAATGGATTCTTATTATAAACAACTAGACTTACCTTATGAACAGCGTAAACAACAAAATTTTGATCATCCGTTATCATTTGATACGGACTTATTAGTTGCTGATTTAAAGAAATTGCGGGCTTTTCAAAGTATTGAGGTGCCAATTTATGATTTTGTCGATAGTAATCGAACGAATCGCACGCGGCACCAAGAACCTGCCGATGTCATTGTTCTAGAAGGAATCTTGACTTTATATGAAAAAGATTTACGTGATCTGATGGACATTAAGGTTTTTGTTGATACTGATGATGATATTCGCTTAATTCGGCGGATTAAACGGGATGTTGAAGAACGGGGCTATACTTTAGATACGGTGTTTACCCAGTACTTGGATCACGTGCGTCCAATGTATCAACAATTTATCGAACCCACCAAGCGTTTTGCTAATGTGATTATTCCTGAAGGTGGCGCCAATGAAGTGGCAATTGATTTATTAACTTCCAAGATTAAGTATCTTTTGCATCAAAAACGACAACAGCAGTGAACTTTGTTGTCTAATCAATCTTAAATGAGGTGTTAGTTGTGGCTGAACAAAGATATCCAATGACAGCTGAAGGTAAAAAGAAATTAGAACAAGAACTGGAAGATTTAAAATTAAAAAAGCGTCCGGAAATTATTGAACGTATTAAAATTGCTCGTGGTTTTGGGGACTTATCTGAAAACTCAGAGTATTCTTCTGCTAAAGATGAACAAAGTGTTGTGGAATCACGTATCTCGGAAATTAATACCATGTTGCAGTACGCCGATGTAGTAGATGTTAGTCAAGTTGATGCGAATGAAGTTTCGGTCGGCAAAACGGTGACTTTTCAAGAAGATGATGATGATCCGGAAACCTATCAAATTGTTGGTGCCGCTGAATCTGACCCAATGCAGGGTAAGATTAGTAATGACTCACCAATTGCCAAGTCTTTATTAGGCAAAAAAGTTGGTGATGATGTGGTTATTGAAACACCAGGTGGCTCTTTCACTGTGAAAATTACAGCTGTCGAAAACTAATTGCTAGCGTTAAAGAGGAGCATAGGTTATCATAATAATGGTGATGAAGATGAAATTTATGATAACGCCCCAGGCACATCAATGGTATCAAGATAACTTGGACTTAAAACCAGGTGATGGGTTACATTTTTATGGCAAAGTTTACGGTAAGACCAATGTGCATCAGGGTTTTTCGCTAGCTTTTATTAAAGAAAAACCACATGATGAATATTACTCTTTAACAAATCAAGAGATCACATATTTCTTCACGGATAATGATGTTTGGTTTTTTAAAGATTTAGACTTGCAAATTGATTATGACCCACAAACCGATAGTCCAGTTTATACTTTTGTGGCTGCGGATTAAAAAGTAGTTTACTGATAAATTGTTGTCAGGTAAGCTGCTTTTTTTGATATAATAATTCAGTAACGTCAAATTGAGGAGAACTATTATTTTGAAACTTTTTCAACGATTAAATCGATCAAAATCAACACAATCAATTTTGCCTTTTCGGTTGAATGTGCTGTTATTGATTGTCTTTGCCTTATTTGCTTTATTAATCGGGCAATTAGCTTATCTACAATTATTAAATGGCAATAAATTTCAAGCGGAAGTTGACCGTTCGGATAAGACCATTATTAACGGTGACGTCCCACGGGGCTTGATCTATGATTCTAAGGGACGCTTGATTGTTGATAATCAAGCCAGCAGTGCGATTACTTATACAAGAAGTTCTTCGGTTAAGACTGCTGATATGTTACAAATTGCCAATCGTTTGCAAAAATTTATCACTATTGATGATGCCAAGTTGACGTCACGGGACAAAGCTGATTATTATTTGGCTAATACGAAAAACTATAATCGCGTCTTAAAAGTAGTTAATAAGGGACTAAGTGATGAAAAAGTTCAAGAACAAAGTCAAAGCCAGCAATATAATAAGGCTGTGAATTATGTCAAAAAAATGCATCTTAATTTAACTTGGGCTCAACAACAAGCAGCCAGCATCTTTCAACGAATGAGTTCGGCCTATCAATATTCAACGGTGTATATTAAGAGTTATAACGCGACACCTAAAGAAGTGGCGGAAGTTAGTGAGCACCAAATTGAATTACCCGGAGTGCAAGTCGGTATTGATTCGCAACGTTCCTATCCAATGGGCGATTCGATGACGAGTATCATTGGTCAAGTTTCCACGGAAAAACAAGGTTTGCCGGATAGCCAGGTTAATGAATTGTTGGCACAGGGCTATTCCCGCAATGATCGTGTGGGAACTAGTTATTTAGAGCAAGAATATGAACCCATCTTAAAGGGTAGTAAGTCACAAACGCAGATTGCAGTGAGTCCAAATAATAAATTAACGGATTCGGTCCAAAAGTATGCGGGAGCCAAGGGCGATAATCTTAATTTGACAATTGATGCTGATTATCAAAAGAAGGTCGATGCTGCTTTACGTAGTACCTTTGCATCCGCCCAAGCAAATGGTGTTGCACAGTATTCCGATGGGGCTTATGCGGTGGCAATGAATCCCAAAACGGGGGCTATTTTGGCCATGTCAGGAGTACACTATAATCCTAAAACGGACAAATTGTCGGACGATTCGTTGGGTGTGATTAATCGGACTTTTGTTATGGGGTCAGCAGTCAAGGGTGCGACGGTTTTGGGCGGCTTGATGAGTAATGCGATTACGCCTGATAATAATGTTTTATCAGACGATCCCATTTATTTACCAAGTACACCAGTTAAAAAATCCGTGTATCCAGTAGGAACCTTTGGTGCCCTTGGCGCTGAACAAGCGCTCGAAGTGTCTTCGAACATTTATATGATGCGCTTAACGATGCGTGAAGGTCATGCCAAGTATGTGCCCAATAGTTACATTCATATTGATCAAGATATTTTTCAAAAAATGCGAGCTAACTTTAACCAATTTGGCTTAGGTGTGAAAACTGGAATTGATTTGCCTGGTGAAGCTAGTGGGATTGAAGGTCCAAGTAAGTCGGGCGGTTTAGTGAAAGTTGGTTCAGCTTTAGATGAATCATACGGTAACTACGATGCTTATACGTTAATGCAGATGGCCCAATACGTTTCCACGATTGCTAATGGCGGTTATCGGATGCGTCCTTATGTGGTCGGTTCGATCCAAAAAACCAATCGGGATGGCTCTAAAGGTGCGGTCGTGCACACAACGCAACCACAAGCGTTAAATCGCGTTGGTTTTACCAGCAGTCAATTAAATGTTGTGCAAACTGGTTTCTATAATGTTGTTCATGGCTCCGGTGGTTGGACGACAGCGAAGCCATTAGGGAATGTAACACCGTCGATTTCTGCTAAAACGGGAACCGCACAGTCCTTTTATTATGATGCCGAGCATCCGAATAATCCTAATCCGCCACAAACTATTACGTTAAGTATGGTTGGCTATGCGCCATCTAATAATCCACAAATCGCCTTTGCCGTTGTTTTCCCTAATTTGAGTAGTGAAAAAGGCGACTATAACTTAGATTTAGTGCGCAGTATGGTGACGAGTTATTTCGGGACGAACGCGAAAGATTCCCAGTAAAACCCTGGTCAAATTAGTAACTAAGTGGTATCATGAGAGAGTCGTTTAGCAAATGTAGACAAAAGGAGTTCATGAATTATGCGCGTAAATATTACACTTGAATGTACTGAATGTCACGAACGCAATTATTTAACTAGCAAGAATAAGCGGAACAATCCTGATCGCTTGGAATTAAAGAAATATTGCCCTCGTGAACGTAAAACAACTTTACATCGGGAAACTAAGTAAAACAACAGCAGGTTTAACCTGTTGTTTTTTCTTTTTGAGAATTGTAATCGCTATCTAATTAGAATAATTAAATTATTGTGCTCATTCTATGCTAAACTATTGATAGTCTGGAAATAATAAATGAGGTAACTATCTTGAAACCAAATTGGCGGCAGCTTACATGGGCAACTTATGGTCTACTGACTGTGCAGATTGGTGTTTTTTTATGGGAAACATTCAATGGTGGAAGCTTTAATACGCAAACTCTGATCAGTGCGGGAGCACGGTTTAACGGTCTCATTGCCCAAGGCCAATGGTGGCGTTTGCTAACGCCCATTTTTGTCCATATCGGCTGGTCACATTTAATTATTAATTCGTTAACACTCTATTTTGTAGGGGTTCAGTTAGAACGCCTCTATGGTTCAGGACGTTTTTTAATAATGTACTTAGTGAGTGGAATTGGTGGCAATTTATTTGGTTGGGCCTTTGGTAATGCTAATGCTCTAGCTGCAGGTGCTAGTACGAGTTTATTTGGTTTGTTTGGAATTTTTGCAGCCTTGGGCTTTATTTTTGCCAATAATCCGGCTGTGAAATCGTGGTCTAAACAATTTATCGTTTTAATTGTTTTGAATTTAATTACGGATCTGTTCATGGGGCAAATTGATCTCTGGGGTCATATCGGCGGCGTGATTAGTGGTATTTTATTAGCTGGATTGATCCCCGTGCCTCATCAGACCAGTGGTTTAGCACTCAGTAAAAGATTATTTTGTGGTGGATTGTTAGTTATTTTGGCCCTTGGTTTGAGCTATTTAGGAGTGCAACGCGGATGAAGGAAACGAATATTCAAACACTGTACGATGTGCAACAAGTGTTAAAACGTTTTGGCATCTATGTTTATGTTGGTAAACGGATTTGGGATATTGAGTTAATGGCAATTGAATTGGATCGTTTATACCATGAACAAGTAATTGATCAACCAACTTTCATTACTTGTAAAGCAGTTTTACATCGGGAACATCGAATTGAAGAAGGGAAAGGCTAATATGATTGATCAAAAGGTAATTGGCGTGGATTTAGGTGGTACGACTATCAAGTTTGCTATCTTAACGCCACAAGGTGAGATTCAACAACGTTGGAGTATTCAGACCGATATTTTGAATGATGGTAATAATATTATTCCGAGTATTAGTGCTTCCATTAATGAGCATTTGCAGTTATATCAAATGTCTGCTGACCAATTTTTAGGAATTGGCATTGGTACGCCGGGTAGTGTCAATTATGAGACTGGTCAAGTTGATAGTGCGTTTAACTTAAATTGGGACCGTCCCATGCCGTTAAAGGAACAGCTGGAACGGGAAACGGACTTAAAAGTCGTTGTTGAAAATGATGCTAATGTGGCAGCTTTAGGCGAACGGTGGCAAGGAGCAGGCGATAATGCAGCTGACGTGGCGTTTGTTACTTTAGGAACTGGTGTTGGCGGCGGCATGATCGTTAATAACCAAATCGTGCATGGTGTTGGTGGCGCCGCTGGTGAAATTGGTCACCTAACAATTGATCCGAACGGCTTTTTATGTACTTGTGGTAAAAAAGGTTGCTTGGAAACTGTGGCTTCCGCCACGGGAATTGTGCGCACGGCGCAAAAGTTATCACAAGAGTATGCGGGGCCTGCGAAGTTAAAAGCTTTAATTGATGATGGGCAAATGATTTCTTCTAAAGATGTTTTTGATTTAGCCCAGAAAGCGGACCCCTTGGCACAAATGGTTGTCCACCAAGTGTGTGAACAACTGGGATTAGCTTTGGCCAATGTTGCAATGACGTTAAATCCCAAGTATATTATTATTGGCGGTGGTGTTTCTAATGCCGGTAATTATTTATTAGAACAAGTGCAAGCTGCTTATGAACGGTTTGTTTTTCCGGCTGTTAAAAGGACTACTTCATTACGGTTAGCTACTTTAGGTAATGAAGCTGGGGTTATTGGTGCGGCATCGTTAGTTGTGCAACCACATTAGTTTAATTAATGTGTGCTTGTAACAACATTATTAGTATTTAATCATAATTATTGTGTGAGGTGTAGATGTGTCGTTTTTAAATTCATTACTGTTAGTTATTGTTGTTATTGCTCTATATTATGGAATCTCATGGTTGTATTATTGGTTGCGCGCCCGACAATTAGGTGGTGCCTTGGAAGAAGAAGAGTTTGAAGCCACTATGCGTAAAGCACAGCTGATTGATTTGCGTGAAAAAAAATATTTTGATTCAGGACATATCTTGGGAGCGCGCAATCTACCTTATACACAGTTAAAAATGTTAATTTCAGAATTACGTCCCGATTTACCAGTTTATCTTTATGAACAAGGAAACACGTTAAGCATTCGGGCGGCTATTAAACTTAAGAAACAAGGTTTCAGTAATGTTAAATGGTTGAAACATGGTTTTAATGAATGGAATGGCAAAACCAAAAAGACTACGAAGTTGTAATAGTTTTAGGTTGATACTTAAGCCAGGAGGTTCAGATTAGCTTTTGTCTAGGATAAAAAAATAAAGCTGGTACAAAAAAATGCTCGTATTGCTACGAACATTTTTTCTTTATAATAGTTCCTTTTTAACTAATATGGGCAGAATGTGCTTTGCGGTTGGCTTTACGCCGGTTTTCATCAATTCGATCTTCTGCTTGATCGATCGGTTGGATAACTTTATGATGATAAGTTAATGCTGAACCCACCACGGCTCCTGCAGTGGCTAAGGAACCAATTATAATACCTGGAACGATACCTTTTCTTTTCATCAGCTTGACCTCCTTTTATCTACTCTTAATTATTAACAAACTCTGTTGCAATTTCAACTAAAATTCCTGATTAATTTTGGAGACCAAGGAGTAATAATGGTTCAAAAAGCAATCGTCATTGTCGGTCCTACTGCGGTGGGGAAAACTGATCTGAGTTTACAGTTAGCCCACCAAGTTCATGGTGAGATTATTTCTGGTGATTCGATGCAAATTTATCGGCATTTGGATATCGGTACCGCTAAAATTTTACCAGAGCAACAGCAGGGAATTCCGCATCATTTATTGAATATTCGTGATGTGCAACAAAGTTACACGGTTTACGAGTTTCAACAAGCTGCTCAACAGTTAATTACTGAAATAAATCAACGGCAGCATGTTCCAGTGGTGGTAGGCGGAACTGGTTTTTATATTAAAGCCTTGACACAGAACTTACAATTGGGAGGAGCAGCGAGTCGGGAGCAGTCTTTGAAGATTAGACAGCATTATGAGCAACTACTAGCACGTTTTGGAGCTACATATTTGTGGGACTTGTTGGCACAACGAGATCAACTGGCTGCTCAACAAATTGCTCCGGCTAATACTCGCAGAGTCATCCGCGCTTTGGAGGTTTATGATTTAACTGGGCATCAGTTTAGTCAGCAACAGCAAGCAGCTGTGCCACAACGCTTTTTAATTATTGGCTTGACGACGGCCCGTCCGGTTTTGTATCAACGAATTAATCATCGGGTTGATTTGATGGTTGAGCAAGGTTTAGAACAAGAAGCTGACTGGTTGTATCAACAAAAAGAACAGGTGCCACAGGCGCAGGCCGCTATCGGTTATAAAGAATGGTTTGCTTATTTTCAAGGTGAAATTTCCCGACCAACGGCGATTGAGTTAATTAAGCGTAATTCACGGCGCTTTGCCAAACGCCAATTAACCTATTTTCGACATCAATTAACGCTACAGTGGTACGATTTGTTGCAAAATCCACAACAAGTATCGGTGGTACAACAAGTAATACAACATTTTTTGGAGGAATGAGAATGAATTGGACAGAAGAATTACCACAAAAAGTTCAAAGCGCAATACAACAAGTTGATCAAAAAATTCAACCATATTTACAAGTCATTGATCAACGCATGGAAAATAACCAAGCCAAAGTTTTGCAGGCTTTTCAAGACCAACAAGTTGCTGAGAGTCATTTATTCGGTTCCACAGGGTACGGCAATAATGATGAAGGGCGCGAAGTCTTGGATGCTGTTTATGCACAAGTTTTTCAGGCGCCAGCAGCTTTGGTGCGTCCGCAATTTGTTTCGGGTACGCATACGTTAGCAGTGGGGCTCTTTGGCTGCTTAAAGCCAGGGCAAAAGTTGTTGTATATCACAGGTAAACCCTATGATACGTTGCAAGAAGTAGTTGGTTTAACGGGCAGTGGCGTCGGCAGTTTAAAAGAGTACGGTGTGCAATTTGATTATGTGGCCTTAACTGCCGAGGGAAAAGTTGATTATCAAAAGTTGGCGCAAAAGTTAACAACATTTCAACCAGATGTGGTTGCGATTCAACGCTCACGGGGTTACGATCCGCGGCCGAGTTTTTTAGTTGCGGAAATTAAGGAAATGATTGCCTTTGTCAAACAACGACTTCCAGAAGTAATTGTTTTTGTGGATAATTGTTATGGTGAATTTTCGGAAGAAATTGAACCTACACAAGTCGGAGCCGATTTAATGGCAGGCTCTTTATTTAAAAATGCTGGTGCAGGCTTAGCAACGACAGGTGGTTATTTAGCGGGACGTGAAGATTTAATTGAACGCAGTGCCATTCGCTTAACTGCTCCGGGCATTGGGCGCCACGAGGGCGCCACGGGGAGTAATTTACGTTGGATGATTGAAGGCTTTTTCTTAGCACCACAAGCAACTGGTAATGCGATTAAAGGGGCGATTTTTGCGGCGGCTTTGCTAGAAGAATTAGGTTTTCAAGTGACTCCGCGCTTTGATGAACCGCGCACGGATTTGATTCAAACGATTATCTTAGGTAGCCCTGAGAAAATGGTCCAATTTGCGAAAGCGATTCAAAAATATTCACCGATTGATTCCTTTGTTGATCCAGTACCGAGTGCCATGGATGGCTATGAAGACCAAATTGTGATGGCCGCAGGAACTTTTGTGCAAGGATCAACGATTGAACTATCAGCTGATGGCCCGCTACGGCCACCGTATGCGATTTATTTACAAGGTGGTTTGACTTATGCGCATGCGAAGATTGCCATTGCGCATGCTTGTGCTGAAATTTTGTAATATTTTTAATAGATGTAAGCTTTGCTAACATGAAATGTTGACAAGGCTTTTTTTAATTGATAAGGTAACTATATGTTCGAGGTTGTAAAGCATGAGTGAGAAAAGTATTCGGCGCAACTTAGCAGTATTAACGGTAGGCACAGTCACTAAGTTAACAGGATTAACACCACGACAGTTACGATACTATGAAGATTTTCAATTGGTTAAACCACAGCGAAGTGCGGGAAATCAAAGACAGTATTCGCTTAATGATGTTGATCGCTTGCTAGAGGTCAAGGATTATTTGGCTTCGGGGATGAATATGCACGAGGTGGTTCGTGTCCTAACCAAAAAGGAACCGGAAAATTATTGCTTATCTGCTACTGAGACAATGAGTGATTCAGCTGTCCGCAAAATCTTGTCACAGGAAATGTTACAAGTGGGTCGCTTGAATAACCAAGACTCGAATAATTCATTTTAATTAAGGAGACGATTGGTTTTATGGTGTCAAAGAAGTATACTGCTCAAGATATTCGCCAAATGGCAAAAGAAGAACATGTCGAATTTTTACGATTAATGTTTACGGATATTAACGGTATTTTAAAAAATGTGGAAATGCCAGTTGATCAATTGGATATGATTTTAGATAATAAGGCCACTTTAGATGGTTCTTCAATTGATGGCTTTGTGCGCATTGAAGAGAGTGATATGTTACTATATCCTGATTTGGACACTTGGTTAGTTTTCCCCTGGGGATCAGAACATGGTAAAGTAGCACGCTTAATTTGTGACGTTCATACGGCTGATGGCGAAGAGTTTGCTGGTGATCCACGCAATAACTTACGCCGCATTGTCCAAAAAATGCATGATATGGGCTTCACAAGTTTTAATATTGGACCAGAACCAGAGTTCTTCTTATTCAAATTAGATGATCAGGGCCAACCGACGTTGAACTTAAATGATAACGGCGGCTATTTTGATTTTGAACCGGTAGATTTAGGTGAAAATTGTCGGCGCGAAATTGTGCTGGAATTAGAAAAGATGGGCTTTGAAGTTGAGGCTAGTCACCATGAAGTTGCTCCTGGTCAACACGAAATTGATTTTAAATATGCTGATGCTATTGAAGCAGCAGATAACATTCAAACTTTTAAATTAGTTGTGCGTACCGTTGCCCGGAAACATGGCTTACATGCCACCTTCATGCCAAAACCACTTGAAGGCATTAATGGTTCCGGTATGCATATTAATATGTCTTTGTTTAATCAAGATGGTAATGCCTTTTACGATCCAAGTACGCAAAATCAATTGTCACAAACTGCAATGTATTTCTTAGGTGGCTTGTTGCAACATGCCCAAGCACTAACAGCGATTAATAATCCAACAGTTAATTCCTACAAACGCTTGGTTCCTGGTTTTGAGGCCCCAGTTTATATTGCTTGGTCTGGAAAGAATCGTTCACCATTAATCCGGGTACCAATGGCTCGTGGTAATGGAACTCGCTTAGAAATGCGGAGTGTTGATCCAACAGCTAATCCGTATTTAGCGATTGCTGCTATTTTGTATAGTGGTTTATCAGGTATTCAAAAGCAAACGACACCAGTTCCGCCAGTGAACCGTAATATCTACAAAATGACGGAAGCCGAGCGGCAGGATAATCAAATTTTTGATTTGCCATCAACTTTGCATAATGCAGTGAAGGCATTGAAAAAAGACCCAGTGGTTAAGCAATCAATGGGTGATCATTTATATAAGAGCTTTATTGATTCCCGTGAGTTAGAATGGGGCGCTTATCGCCAAACAGTTTCGCAATGGGAACGTGATCAATACCTGAAACGCTTTTAAATTTAATATTAAATCTCGAAAATGTCCGCAAAAGTGTTGCGGGCATTTTTTGCCTTTAAAATGAAGTCCAAAGCAGAATAATAGTTGACTTGGAGCCAGCTCTAAGGTTTAAACTATCATTAATTATAATTAAAGGAGAATGGCGTTTATGAAAACAACAATTTTTGTGAAACCAGGACACGTGGAAGTGCAAGAGGTACCCACACCTCAAGTTCAAGCGGATGATGATGTTTTAATCAAAGTTAAACGAGCTTGTGTTTGCGGTTCGGACTTGTGGAAATATCGCGGTTTAGATCCTCGGCCAGCCAATTCTGATAATACTGGTCATGAAGCTTTAGGCGTGGTGGAAGCTACGGGTAATGCTATTACGACTGTGAAACCTGGTGATTTTGTTATTGTGCCGTTTACACATGGTTGTGGCCATTGCGCGGCTTGTTTAGCAGGTTATGATGCTAGTTGTCAAGTTAATCACGGGCAATTAAGAAACGGAATGCAGGGGCAATATATTTTAAGTCAGCACAGTGAATGGAATTTGATTAAAGTTCCAGGTAAATATGAAGATTACAGTGATGGAATGTTGAATTCCTTGTTAGCGTTGGCTGATGTCATGGCGACCGGTTATCATGCTGCCAAGAGTGCGCGGGTTAAACCGGGTGATAGCGCTGTGGTTGTTGGTGATGGTGCGGTCGGTTTATGCGGTGTGATTGCGGCCAAAATGCGGGGTGCTAAGCAGATTATTGCTATGAGTCGACATGAAGATCGGCAAAAATTAGCTCTAGAATTTGGCGCCACGGATATTGTGGCTGAACGTGGTGAGCAAGCTGTGGCGAAAGTGCTGGAATTAACCCACCAAACGGGAGCTGATGCTGTTTTAGAATGTGTGGGGACTAAATTATCCATGACGACAGCCATGCAAGTTGCGCGTCCCGGGGCAACTGTCGGCCGCGTTGGGGTACCACATGACGGTGATTTACAATTTTCTGATTATTTCTTTAGTAATGTTAATGTGGCTGGTGGTCCGGCATCCGTAACCACTTATGATAAACAATTCTTATTAAAAGCAGTCTTAGATGGGGATATTCATCCAGGAAAAGTGTTTACCAAGCGGTTTGATTTGGATCAAATTGATGCAGCTTATCAGGCAATGGATCAACGCCAAGCTATTAAATCATTAGTGATTGTTGATTAATTAAAGTCAGCTAATAAAAAAGGCAACTTTCAAGTTTGAAAGTTGCTTTTTTAGTCAATTAGTCAAGCAGAATTTATCTTTTTAAAGTATATTTGACGGCAGCCTTATATGTATCAATAGCTGTCCGTGAACGCTCCACACTTAATTTAGCTGGGGTATAATTTTGACTGACATAAGCGTAATAAATGATATTGACCAAAAACAACTGAGTTTGCAGTGAATCGGTGGCAGCAATCCGCATACTACTTTCAATCGGATGCGAAGTTTGCAGCCCAATATCGGCATATTTAGTCAAAGTGTTTTTGCCAAAAGCCGTCATCGTGACGACAGGAATGTGCGATTTGCGGGCATACTGCGCCATGGCAATGGCTTCTGGTGATTCGCCTGAATTGGAAACTAGCCAGAGTAAACTATTTTGCTCGTTAGAGTTAACGACCAGTGGTAAAAATTGGTTAATATCATCGTTATAACTGGTGGCGATGCCAAGGCGCGCCCATTTCTGGGCAATATCTTGAGCCACTAAATTAGAAGCGCCGACACCAAAAACCATAATTTTTTGAGTTTTACTTAATTCTTCAACTAAGTTTAAGACTACTTTACTGCGAATTTGCTCAACGGTTTCTTTCAAAGAACGCTGTGTATCGTGTAAGAGCTTATTTTTAATGGAAAGAATACTTTCGTTTTCTTGAATATCAGCCTGAATAATTTGGTCAGCGTCAACATCTTGTGAGAGATCATAGGCTAATTGTAATTTTAACTGATTATAATTGTCGAAACTTAGATTCCGAGCAAAGCGGCTGACAGTAGCGGGACTAGTTTGCGCAACCTGCGCAAAATCGTGCACATTCATCGTGATGACTTCTTGGGGAAATTGTTTTAAATAATCAGCTAATCGGCGTTCAGATTTAGACAGTTTAGAATAAATTCCATCAATATTTCTTTGGACACTCATAATGTTCCCCCTAATTTAAAATTGCTTGCACTGTTTTGGCAATCCGCCCCTCGTTAGCTTTGAGCGCTTTTAAGGCAGCCATTTCATCTAAGCCAGTTAAGATCATGACAATAGCCACTTTGGGGCGATGGTGCGCCTGTTCAAAGGTCTGGATGGCGGTTTTTTGGTCACAATCGGTGGCTTCGCAGATAATTCTTTGAGCGCGATCGACTAACTTTTCATTGGTTGGTTGCACGTCAACCATTAAGTTGCCATAAACTTTGCCCGCTTCAATCATGGCCGTGGTTGAAATCATATTTAAAACCAACTTTTGGGCAGTGCCCGCTTTCATTCTGGTGGAGCCGGTGATGACTTCTGGTCCGGTGACCACTTCAATGGGAAAGTCGGCATGTTGACTAATGACTGCATCGGGATTACAGGATAGAGATCCAGTTTGAGCACCGATTTGCCGGGCATAATCCAATCCGCCAATGACATACGGCGTGCGACCTGAAGCAGCGATTCCTAAATAAAAGTCTTTCGGTCCAAAGTTTCGCTCAATTAAATCTTGTCGCCCCAGTTCGGGATTGTCTTCGGCACCTTCAACCGCTGTTAACATAGCTTTTTGTCCGCCAGCGATCATCGCCTGAAAAACAGTCGGTGCTACTCCATAAGTCGGGACAGTTTCGGCTGCATCTAAAACGCCTAAGCGTCCACTAGTACCGGCCCCCGCATAAAAGACGTGCCCGCCTTGGGTAAGGCTTGTTTTGATAGCAGTGACTACTTGGACTATTTGTTGGAGAGTTTCCGGTTGACCGATGATGCTGGGAACCGTTTGGTCTTCTTGGTTAATTAACTGTAAGATTTCATAGGTTGAAAGTTGGTCAATATTAGTTGTTTTTTGATTACGTTGTTCAGTTGGTTTCAATTAAAATTTTTGCCCTTTCACAGAAATAATGAAAATGGATATCAAATATTATTTCATCAGATTGAAATTATATTTCATTCAGTTATAATTTAACTGAAATCGTTAACTAAGTCAAATACAAATAGCCAGAACAAAAAGTTTTTAGATTATTTTATAATTTTGTAATAATTTTATAGTATTTTGAATTATAATGAAGGAGAACATTCCAAATGTTAGGTTTTTCAGTTTATTTGTCCCAGCCATTGGATGCCCGAGTGCAACATTATCTGCAAACGATGGCTCAAATTGGTTTTCAAGGTGTATTTACTTCATTAAATTTACCGGAGGATGATGCTGCCGTTTTGGCCCAGCGCTTACAACAATTAGCTAGTTGGTGTCAGCAAAATAATCTGGCTTTAATGGTAGACTTATCTGATTTTGCATTAAAACGCTTAGGTTGGTCGCTAGCAGATCCGCACAGTTTACAAAAACTGGGTTTAACGGGAATTCGTGTTGACGCGGGATTAACTTGGCGCCAAGTCGCTTGGCTGAGTCATTATTTCACTGTGGCTGTGAATGCTAGTACCTTTAATGAGGCCGATTATCAGGCCTTGTGTGCAAATAATGCTGATTTGGCGAATATTGAGGCGTGGCATAATTATTATCCGCGTCCTGAAACTGGCTTGGACAGTGCATGGTATCAGCACCAGAACCAATTTTTGCAGAACTTAGGTTTAAAGACAATGGGCTTTATTGCCGGAGACGGTAGTTTACGTGGCCCTTTGTATCAACATTTACCGACGATTGAAGCGCAGCGTGAACAATTACCGTTAGCTAGCTTTTTACAATTACGGCAATTAGCGACTGATCATGTTTATATTAGTGATAACTCGTTGAGTGCTTTGAGTCAGGCAATGTTTGCGGCGTATTTAAAAGAGCAAGTCGTTGAATTATATTTTGCCGATTTACCACCTGTTTTGCAAAAAACATCTTGGCATAATCGTCCAGATGTTGCTCAACAGGTAGTTCGTCTGCAAGAAAGTCGACAACGGCAATTACTTAATTGTGCTGTACAACAAGTCGCTCAGCGTCCGCGCGGAACATTGACCTGTGATAATGAGCGGTATCAGCGGTATGCTGGCGAATTACAAATTGCGAAATGTGATTTGCCCGAAAATCCAGCGGTAAATGTGATTGCCCATTTGATACCAGCGCAATTAGACTTGTTGCCATACATTGGCGCAAACCAAAAACTACAGTTGCTAGCTGCAACTGTGAACTAAACTTTAGGAGGAGAAACCCATGGCGAAAGATAACTATCAAGCAATTGGTCAAGGTATTTATGACCACGTTGGCGGTCCAAATAATGTTGTTAAATTAATTCATTGTATGACAAGAGTCCGTTTAACAATTCGTGATGAAGCTCAAGTAGATTTAGAAGGACTAAAGAAAGTTCCAGGAGTGTTGGGAGTTGTTCAAGAAGATACGCTGCAAGTAATTGTTGGTCCCGGTACTGTTAATAAAGTGGCGCAAGCTATGGTTGATCAAGTAGGGGGCAAATTAGGAGATCCTTTTCCGCAAACAGCGGCTAAGTTTGATGGTAAAAGTGCAGTTGAAGCCAAGGCTGCGCAGGTACATGCTGAGCATAAGGCGCAACAAAAGCAGACTTGGTGGCGTAAAGCCCTAAAACATATTAGTGCCATTTTTATTCCATTGATTCCAGCCTTTGTTGGTGCGGGGTTAATCTCGGGCATTGCGGGGATTTTAGGTAATCTGCAAGTTGCAGGCACTTTGAATCAGCAATGGACGCCGTTTATTACAGTTCTAAAAGTAATTAATAGTGGTTTATTTACTTATCTAAATATTTATATTGGCATTAATGCAGCGCAAGAGTTTGGTGCCACTCCGGGTTTAGGTGGGATCTTGGGCGGTCTAATTTATTTACCAGGAGTTGTCGCACCGATTACCTTACCGAATATTTTTACCGGTAAAGCCTTAGTAGCTGGTTCCGGCGGGGTACTTGGTGTGTTATTTGCTGTTTGGGTAATGGCTTATTTAGAAAAATGGTTGCATAAATGGATTCCGGATGCCGTAGATATTATCTTTACGCCGTTTTTAACCTTATTGGTGATGGGCTGTTTCACGATCTTTTTAATTATGCCTGCAGCCGGCTGGTTATCAGCATCGCTTGTCGGGGGTATTAATTGGATCTTGAAAGTCGGCGGTGCTTTTGCTGGCTTTATTCTCGGTGCCGTCTTCTTGCCGATGGTGATGTTAGGCTTGCACCAAATTTTGACGCCGATTCATTTGGAAATGATTAAAAATACTGGTTCCACGCCGCTATTGCCGATTTTAGCCATGGCCGGTGCCGGGCAAGTCGGTAGTGCCATTGCATTATGGATCAAATGCCGAAAAAACAAACAGTTAACAGGAATGATTAAAGGTGCTTTGCCTGTGGGAATTCTTGGTGTGGGCGAACCGCTGATTTATGGTGTGTCATTACCATTAGGGCGACCGTTTATTACTGCCTGTATCGGTGGTGGAATTGGTGGCGCAGTGATTGGGGCGTTTCATGTGGGTGCAACGTCCATCGGTCCTTCTGGTGTGGCTTTAATTCCGTTAATTGCGCATGGCAAATGGTTACAATATATTCTTGGATTATTGGCAGCATATCTCGGTGGTTTTGTGATGACCTATTTCTTTGGTGTTCCTAAGACAGCGATGGCCGCTACCAATGTTGATGGTAGTTTAGTTACTGAGGCAGACACTGCAGAAGCCAAAGAGCAATCGAGTGCACCCACAGCAGTAGAACAAGCTTTGGCGCTGCAACCTCAAGTAGGCGCAGTTAGTCAACTGGTCGCACCAGTGGCTGGTGAATTATTAGCTTTAAGTGATGTCCATGATGATGTCTTTTCACAAAAATTATTAGGTGATGGCTTTGCTTTAGAACCGACGCAAGCACAGATTGTGGCACCGGCGACAGGAACTTTAGTTAGTTTGACGGAAACTAAACATGCATTTACTTTAAAATCCGAAACGGGACTAGAAATTTTGGTCCATTTAGGCATTGATACCGTAGAATTAGGTGGTCAACCCTTCGAATTCACGGTTAAAGCCGGGCAACAAGTGCAAGCAGGACAAGAATTAGGAACAATGGACTTAGCACAAATCAAAGCGGCTAACAAAGAAGCAACAGTGATGACCGTAATTACCAATATGGCTGCGGTGCAAGAATTAAGTGAACTATCTTTTAATCAAGTTACTGCCGGTCAGGCCGTATTACAAGTTAAAAATAAGTAAAATAATAGATACAATTGAACAATAAAAAAGCGGACTGCATCAAGTTAGTCCGTTTTTTTGTTTAAATAAGACTTGAATTCTTGTTGAATCATACTTTTTAAATACTTGGGAATGCCAAAACAAGCGATAAAGGCGGTGGCGTTCAGTTGGTCAGCAGTTAATAGCTGATCATAAATTGGGAGAATTAATTGCACAGCAGTGGTGTCTGCCTCTAATTCCATGACCTTTTTATAGCAAGAATGGTAGAGTGCTGCATAATTATTGTGATGACAGAAAATATGCCCCATTTCATGAGCTAGTTGAAAGGGAATTTCACGTTGATTTGGCCAATTAGCGTTTAAGGCAATTCTCTTTGTTGCGGGATAAGAGCAGGGGGCTGTTTGGGGAGCTAATGAAAAAGAATGAACTACGATTTGATTCATAGTCGCAATGTTCAATAAATAGTCAAAGATTTGATCATGCAGAGAAAACCATCGCCTTTAGATTATTAATGATTATTGTTTAGATGTAATTCCTTGCAAGAATCTTCGTAAAACTCTCATATCTTCTGAACTTATGGCTTTTCCCTTATAAGTAAATGTTAGATTATTGTCTGCTAAATCTACTGATTGAATGATTGTATCTTTCTTAGATGAAAGTGTGAGAGTGTCTATAGAAACACCTAAAACCCTAGAAATTAGTTGTAATGTATTTAAATCAGGTGTGGTATAGTCACGCTCATAGTTAGAAATTACTTGGGCTGATTGTACTACTAAACTTCCCAATTGACCTTGGGTTAAATTCTTTTGTTTGCGATACTTTCTGATATTTTCACCAATAGTTGCCAAAATGTATACTCCTTATTGATTGTAATATATCAAAAGTAACGGTTATTGTTATTATACTAACGTAAATATTGAAAAAAGTATTTACAATAACAAAATGCGTTAGTATAATGATTTTAGATTAAGAAAATCAACAATATGTAAGTAAGGTTATTGATTGTTACTCATTTTGTCCACCTTTTAAAAAGCGAAACATGACGTCTAAATCTTCTTGGGGAATGACCTTACCTTCATAGGTCATCACAACATTATCGTCGGTAATATCAATATCTTGTTTACAAGGGACGACTTGTTTAAGATTGGATTTACCCAATAAGTAATCGGTAGAAACATTAAAGAAGCCAGCAATTTGATTGATTTTTTTGATTGAAGGTTCGCGCGTTTCACGTTCCCAAGTACCAATCGTTTTGCCAGAAACATCTAGCTGAGCGCCCAATTCTTCTTGTGTATAGTTCTTTTCTTTGCGTAAAGTTCTTAATCTTTCACCAAACATAATAATTAACCTCGTATTAAGAAATTACTACAATAAGTAGTAAAATTAAACGCACAGAACGTAGTATTACGCATTGACAAGCTACTTTTTGTAGCATAAGATTGTTCTTGTAACTACTAGGTGTAGTTTTAAGGTGGTGATGCTAAATGAATAAATTAAAAGATATTCGAAAGGAGCGTGGTTGGACTCAAAGTTATTTAGCCGAACAATTGCATGTTTCGCAAAAAACGATTAGTGCTTGGGAGCGGGACTTTCGTATTCCTCCAGCCGCAAAAATGCAGCAGTTAGAAGATCTTAGCCAAGTACCTAAAGAACAAATTTTTAGTTCGGCGTTTAATTATAAAGGTGATTTAAAGGTTAGTGAAAACAATTACTAGCAAAAAGGATTAAGATAAAATTTTTAATCTATGGCCTGAAAGATGTGACAAATACATAACAACATCTCGAATAGACTATCAAATTTAAATAGTAATTGGTTTTAATAAATGAAAGCGATAATATTTAAAAGGAGATCAGTTTCATGAGAAAAAGTAAAAAATTATTGTTAACGTCAATGACGGCGCTAGCATTAGCCAGCGTCGGGGTTGGCACATTTGGGGCATTGACCAGTGTTAATGCAGAAGAAATACCGGTATCTGAGTATTTAGACAATAGAGATCAATATTCAGGTAGCAATTGGACGAGTGTAGTTGAATTTGAGTATGCTGAAGCTTATAATTCACATGGTCAAATGGCTAATAATGGTTACTACTGGAAAATACCTAAAATAACATTAGGTGATTATGAAACGAAGACAATTTCGGTGCCTAGTATTCCGGGATATACTCCTAACTATTCAACGGTTACTTTTGCTAATAAGGGTTCGGAATATGGTTATATTACGCAATTAGATTATTACAACAATCCTGATGGTAGTGTTAATAAAAATGCTGTTGGTAACGTGGTTTATCTTAAAAATGGTGATACTTGGGCCGCTCATGGTATGAATTCTAATGGTACGAGATATTTAGATAGTGATTCATCGACTAATAGTACCACTACCAAACCAAACATTTCAAAGAACAAGACAACGGTTAGTTTGACGAAGAATAGTCCAGTCTATAAATTAGTGGGTGATACTTTCACTGCGACTGGTCGGACTTTAGCTGCTAACACGCAATGGTCTGCTAATAAAGAAGCTAAAGTCGGTGATGATGTTTACTTTAATGTTGGGGCCAATGAATGGGTGAAAGCTGGTAATAATGCGATTAACAAGAATAAAGGTGTTTGCGTATTAAAAAATTCCGTTAATGTCTATGGCTTTAACAATGGTCATATGTTAAAACAAAATCGAACTTTAGCCGCTAATACGCAATGGAAGTATGATAAAAAGATAACTCTTGACAGTGATAGTTATGCTGCAGTAGCTGGTCAAATAGATTACAGCTATGTCAAAGTTAGTCCAAATGAATGGTTAAAACTAGATAATAATGTTTCAGTGATTCAGTAAAAAAATGAAATGATTGGAAAATAACTTAACACTAAAATGTCAAGACACTGGTTCTTGGCGTTTTTAGTATGCAGTTTTTGAGTTATATATTTTAGAAAGGCGAGAACTTGAAATGAAACTCAAAACTTCATTATGTATAGCAGCTTTTTTAGCAATGGGTATCGGAAGTCAGTATCAGACTTCGAAATTGCAAGCCGCTGACTATCATTATCCAGTAGCAACAGTAAAAAATTCAGCACAATTATATAATATTAACGGTCAACCAATTAAGCAATCATTGGCTGCTAATACGGCTTGGCGGATCTTAGATATTCAAACGGTTAATGGCCAATCAATGTATGAAGTGGCTCAAAACATGTGGCTCCCTAGTTCGGAGAGTTCGAATAATTTTACGCCACAACATTATAAATGCCATGTGGTGCGCGCCATTGCCCCCAAGAGCGGCTATGCACCGTTATATGATAATCAACAAAAATTAATTGAGGCACGTGTAGTGCTAGATTTTTCGGATTGGCGCGTTGGTAAAGTCAAAACCGTTGGCAATGTCACTTACTATCAAATTGATGGTAAGGAGTGGTTGAGTTCTAATGATGGGGTAGCTAACTTTACTGCTCCGAAGCAAGTGGGGCAAACAGTAACTAATAATTCTGGAGCTGCTAATAGTCAGCCAGGCAACAATGTTAATACAATTACTGGTAGTGCTAGTGGTAGTAGTAATTCCACGAATAATTCTAATCCGACAACTTCGACGGGCAATGATAATCCAATAAATAGCAGTAATACGAGTCCTAACAATAATGACAGTCAAACGTTAGATCCTAATAATTTGACTCAGGCCCAATTGCTCGAATTGAATCAGTACGCACTGGATGTAATTAATGGTTACCGTCAAAAAGCGGGTGTAAAACCTTGGATCTTAAATAATTCTGCGATGAGTTTTGCTAGTGATGTGGCAAAGCAATATCAAGCTGATAATTGGTCGATATTTGAACATATTCAGCACGTTGGTCCTACAACAGAAGCACATGATATCAGCGCTATTACTAAGATGGCTGCCAAGTACGGCTTAAATGATGGTGGACAATTTTATGAAAATGCCGAAACATCACCTTATCAAAATCCAACGACAATGGCTGGCTTCAAGCAAGACATTGCCGCGGCTATTCACGATATGATTTATGATGATGCGACTTCTAACTGGGGCCATCGTGATAGTTTGCTGAGTTCTGGTGGATTTGCTAGTCAAGCGCAAAAGAATACCTATTTTGGGATGGCTTATAATCAATTACCTAGTGGCGAACGGATAACGCATTTTATCTCAGTACCTGAGAATTATATCCAAGATTCTGATCTCTTTCATATTCCCGGTCAAGCTCACGTTCAAAAGTACGATGTGAACAACTTACCACAGGATCAATTATTAGAATTGAATCAATACGCGGTCGCAGCCTTAAATAAATTGCGCAAGTCGGTTGGCAGTCAATCCTTACTTTTGAATCGCTCAGCGATGAGTTATGCCAATGCGATTGCTCAACAAAATTTACAAGAAAATCAAGGGTTGAACTCTAATAATCATGGTTCTTTCAATTCTGCCTTCATGCAATTAGCTCCACAATATGGCTTGGATAACAGCGGTCAGTATTATGAAGAAGTGGAAAGTTTTGCTGATACGCCTAAACAAATTAGTATGCCAGATTTGAAACAAGATATTGATCGAGCAATCAAAAACATTGCCGATGATGAAATTAATGATAGTCCGTTGTTAAGTACTGGTGATTGGAGTGACAATAATACTGCCAATGATTACTTTGGTCTTTCATTGTATCGCCTAAGTAGCGGTGAGATGATTATTCATTTTATCTTAGTACCTGAAAAGTTGATTGTAGATCATTCATTATTTAATACTTCTGCCAATCTTTAAAGTTAGTATCTAAAATGTATGTATAGTAAAAGCCACTCCTTCAGGGCAAGGAATGGCTTTTATTGGATATTAATGTCACAGCAGATCTATTCAGATTGTTTTAAAATTTTTAGACTATGGATCAAATTGAGGACTGAGGCAATTAAATTGACAGCGGCTATGGTAGTAACTAGTTTACGTTTAAAGTTTTCGTCATCCAATGGAAGTTTCTGAAATAAGTTTTTCATAATTATTGTCCTCCTAAAGTAACTATCGGTACTAAATACATTGTATCATTTTACGTGTGGTACTATTTAAAAAATGTTTAAAATAAAAAGCCTGATTAAGCTAAACTTTACTATCTTTAGTCTAAGAAAGTTAATCCTATGTCAGACTTTTAAGCGTCATCAAGATCTCTTAGCTTACAATATTTAATTAATATTTGCTTTTAGACGCTTGGAGAGAATTACTAGCATTAGATATAATACTTTGGTTGCAACCTCCATAATATGCAACACTCGGAGGTGAGTAATTATGTTCAACCAATTTTTAATATCAGTAATATCTGGTATTATCATTTCCATATACATGTGGCGGATTAATAAACGCTAATTTTAGCGCAAGTAAAAAGGCATCTAGTAACTTACCGTGGTCAACTAGATGTCTTTTTGTATTTATATAAGGTGAAAATAAACCACAAGTTTTACTTGTGGGGGTCAGAAATAGCTTTAGCGTTAAAAACTCCCTTTCGATATAATAGTTTTTGGCTACCAACCAACACTGTTATCGAAAGGGAGTTTTTCTAATCTTGAAACAAGATACTAATAGCCTAGCACATACAAGATGGAATTGTAAGTATCACATTATTTTTACACCTAAATATCGTCGAAAAGTAATTTATGGAGAATTACGGCAAGACATTGGACGAATCTTAAGAAGGTTGTGCGAATTAAAAGAAGTGGAAATTATTGAAGCCCATGCGATGCCAGATCATATCCACATGTTGGTGAAAATACCACCTAAAATTAGTGTTTCTAGTTTTATGGGTTATTTAAAGGGAAGAAGTGCAGTTATAATTCATGAGCGACATGCCAATTTAAAATATAATTATGGCAACCGTAGTTTTTGGGCGCGAGGATTTTATGTGAGTACAGTAGGACTCAACCAAAAGACAATAGCCAAATATATACGCGATCAAGAACTGGAAGATCGAATCAAAGATAGTATTAGTAAAAAAGAATACATTGATCCGTTTAAGAAGTAAGAACAAATAAAAATCATGAGCAGTAGCGGTTGGTAGTGTTTTGTTGGGCCCCTTAAAGGGGCTTTTTGCGTCGGGGGAGAGCCCTTTTAGGGCTAAATAAAAAGCCACCAGCTCAGCTGGTGGATCTTTACTGCTTTGAGTAAAATGCTCAACCAATTTCGCATTTATAGTAACACAATTATTCTTGATATCCTAACAATTTAATTTGTAGACAATTCCATAATTGGAGGCTTTTTACTATGTATAACGCGTGGTACTAGTTAATTTTTCTACTTCGTTTACACAAATACCAACCTATCTCGAGTAGTTTGATCTTTTGAATATATACTAAAGGTATGCTACAATTACATCGAAACGTGAAGATGATTTAAACAAAACGACACAAAAAAAAGCCATTCCTAATTGCGATAGGAATGGCTTTTTTTGTGTGGTTACAAGACAACTCGAATTTACTTTTTATGATTTTTGCGTAACCAATCAATAATCATTTGACCAAATATGCTCACAAACAATGGAGCAATAACTGACGTGAAGATAATATAAAACAAAAACGGCACCCCCTCTCGGGGCGAGTTGCCGTCTAAAATTATATCATAAAAAATTTCGTAATCTGGGGGAAATATTATGGACGAAAAGCCAGATTTCAGGGACATTATGGTAGTGTAAATAATTTGGCATCGAATACTTTAATAAAGATTATCTCTTTTATTTTGTGATGACTATATAGTATAGTGTATATACTAAATCGAGGAGGCTTGATGATGACAAATAGTAGTGTTAAACCATTCAAATCAGGTAATTCGCTTGCGTTTAGAATAACTAAGAAGGATAGTGAGTTACTGGGATTAACTGAAGATACCATGTTTGAAAAAATGGTATCACCAGATGGAAAGTCTATCACTTTTAAAAAGAAAGAAGCTGTTCCAAAAGAATTAGATCAATTTATTGATGATTTTTATCAAAAGAATGGTGAATTAATGACTGAGTTAGAGAATTTATGATATGGAATATTTAAGCAAAGAGCTGCTGGTGGAGGTTAATCAATCTGTCATTGAGCGTTCCATCAACGGAGATTTTGGGATTCAGTACAGTGAAGGACTAGATATAATCGTTCAACAGCCACAACAGGTTTTGTTCGGTCGGGAATTATATCCGACTATTTGGCTGAAAGCGGCGTTCATTGTACAGAAAATAATCAAGAAGCATATTTTTCAAGATGGTAATAAAAGGACCACCTTGATAGCAACTGCATTTTTTTTGGATATGAATGGTTATCATTTAGAATTTGACTTAGAATCTGGGAAGCTATTCATTTTAACGGTAACCAATGAACCGGATGATGAACAAGTTATGCTTGCAACTGCCAATTGGTTGAAAAATCATAGTTCTAAAAAATAGATTTTATTTTTAAGCACTCAGTAGGAGTGCTATTTTTGTACTAAAAATTAGGAGGTGCGGTGAGATGACGTGACAGTACACAAAAATTCACAAAATAATGCTTTTCATAGCTTGAACAGTGACCGTAAAAAAAGTTAAGTTGCTGTTTGAAGATACTTTGATCGATGAAGAAATTGCCAAACAAGTTAATCGTAGTTGTAGGACTCTGGCAAAGTTGAAGAACGATCCATTGTTCATTGAAGCACAACGTGAATAACTAGATGAAGCTTTGCTAAACTCCAATGATTGTCAAAAAGTAATTATTAGTAATCCAGCTTTTTTCAACACAATCTATCTTGAGAGATTCTCGAATGTTAAGAATCGTGGAATTTTATAGATGACGTTTCTTTTCTATTATTATGAATAAACTATTTATGAAACTATAGTGCTCATTCATTTCCTTTTTAGTGGGTGTGTCAATAAGATGGTGTTAAGATATTAATCCAATCTTGAATTAAAGATTGCAAGCTAGAAGATTCTCGGTTACCCTTAATTAGGTCTGACATGGGATTCACTTTCTTTGGCTAGGGATAACCGAAATGTAGCCTAGTCAGAATTTTTACTTCAACTAATTTTTAACTAGCACCACGCGTATTATAGTATTTTTATCTAATTTTGATTTGTACATGAATTTTTTACTCGTCTTGTATTACTTTGCAACCTGGAACTTATTAGGTTTAGAATAAGTAACTTTTAAAAAATAATATTGACAAAGGTACTTAATGTTCAATATAATATTAATTGTTTGTCGCAGTGGCTCAGCTGGATAGAGCAACGGTCTTCTAAACCGTAGGTCGTGGGTTCGAATCCCACCTGCGACATTTTTTGTACCTTAATATGCTGCAATTCACAATCTGATAGCACATAAATGTTATTTTGTAAGTGTTTTGCTGTTGGATTCATTCACAATCACATCCACAGTCGAAATTTGGTGAACATTTTGGTGGAACTGTGCGTTCTTATTTATCAAGCAGGTCACCTTTAATTGATAAAAAGGGCAACTATGTACGGACTGTGACTAACGGTGAGATTTATAAGTCAAAATCAATGTTAGCTGGTGTTATCAAGTAGTGGTTAATGAATATCTACCAGCTTTGTATACAGCTGGCAGTGGTAAGTAAATAAAAAAACTCCCAATGTGAGAGCTAATACATAATTAAATTGTGGGATTTTGGGAACGATTGTGCTACTATGAATACGTAAAAATGATGTTAGCATTAGGTTTATGTAACAACAAAAGAAGGCGCTCAAAACTTTGGTGGAAGTTTAAGATCGCATTTTTTGTTTCAAAAATTATTTGTGATTATCTAACTATTTTTTAAACATGGTTACTAAACAACCAGAAATAACTGCCGAAACAATCTGTAAAAAAGTGTTATTAGCACTAGGTTTCACCCCCTCATGTTGCTGCGTCGGGACTGCAACTTAAATATTATATTATAATGAAAGTATTTATTTTTAATTAAACATTGTTTCACTATGGTGAACATTAGACTTTTTATTCATATTTTTTGAGCAATTACAACTAAAAAGTTTTTTCTGGTATTTAAATATCGCAATGCCAAAAGTTGTTTTTGTTAGTAATTAAAAAGCTTTATGAAAAAATAGATATTGTTTCATTGCGACACATTTTTCAATTATAGTGTCACTTTGAGATAGTTATGTTATACTTGTCTTGCAAGATGTTAGTAATTCTTTGCATACAAACACAAAAGCCATTCCTATGCTGGTAGGAATGACTTTTTTTTGTGTGGTTGTCCATGACAACTCATTTTTTATCATTATGTTTGCCGTGCAACCAGTCGGCAATCATTTGATTCACTGCACCGACAATAATTGGTGCAATGATCAATGTTAGTAATTCTTTGAACATACAATCACTCCCTTTCGGGGCGAGTTGCCATTCAAAATTATATCATGAACAATTAAGTAATAGTGTAATCTGGCAAATAAAGCCAAATGGACATTTTGTCATTGTCTATAAAGCTAAAAACTTCGATAATTATTATCAGGCGTACTAGGATATGTGCTTTGTCTTTCTTTAATTTTGCTTCTAATTAATTGGAAAATAATTTTCGCTTGACTTAGAGTTAGCTCTAAGTTGTAAAGTTAACTTATTCTAAGTCGGAGGTGCTTTACTATGAAGAAACAAACAGCCGGACGTGAGAACTTAGGTGATTTTGCGCCCAAATTTGCAGAATTAAATGATGACGTTTTATTTGGAGAAGTTTGGTCACGTGAAAAAGAATTATCACCACGTGATCGTAGTTTAGCCACCATTGTTGCCATCATTACGGCCGGTAATTTTGAACAATTACCAGCTCATTTAAAGATGGGAAAACAAAATGGCTTAACTAAAGATGAAATCAGTGAAATTATCACGCATATTGCTTTTTATGTTGGTTGGCCGAAAGCTTGGTCAGCATTTAATATTGCTAAAAAATTCTATGAAGAACAGGGAGAATAATAATGGCTAAAAATGAAGATGTTAAAAATGGAGTAATTTTTGGTAGTGGTGACAAAAATGATGCCTTTGCCCAATATTTTGTCGGACAAAGTTATTTAAAGAATTTAGTCTCAGATCCTGACGTGAACGTTGGTGTTGGCAACGTAACTTTTGAACCAGGTTGCCGTAATAATTGGCATATTCATCATGATGGCTTCCAAATTTTATTAGTTACTGGTGGCGAAGGTTGGTATCAAGAAGAGGGCAAACCAGCGCAACATTTAACCCCTGGTGATGTGGTTGTAACGCACGATGGTGTGAAGCATTGGCACGGTGCTACTGCCGATAGCTGGTTTGAACATCTGGCAATTACAGCTGGTACTCCTGAGTGGTTAGAACCAGTGTCTGATGAAATTTATGATGCTTTGGATACGAAGGAAGCTAAATAATGTCACAAAATATTACTGTAATTGGCGCTAATGGACAAATTGCGCGGTTGGTTGAGCAGCATTATCTCAACCATGATCAAGTTAATTTAAAATTATTTGCGCGTAATGTGCAGCGTCTACCACAAGAATTTGCAGCGGCCAATAATGTTCAAATTATTGAAGGCGACGCCCGTAATTATAACGATGTTTTCAAAGCGGTAGCTGGTAGCGATTTAGTTTACGCTAATTTGGGCGGCGTCTTTACGCCGATGGTCCAAAATATTGTTCAAGCGATGAATGAGCAACAAGTACGGCGGTTAATTCATGTGACTGGTTTAGGCTTGTATCATGAGGTACCAGATCCCTTTGGCACCTGGGTTGAAGAATCTTGTGGTCATGCGGTCATGGAAGATACCAGAGATGCAGCCAAGCTAATTGAAGAGAATGGTCAGTTAGACTATACGATTATTCGGGCTGGTTACATGTCGAATGCGCCGGTAGTTGATTATGAATTAACTCATCGTCATGAACCTTTTAAGGGAACGACCATTTCACGAGCCAGTATCGCCGATTTAATTGAACGAATGATTGATGATCCCACACTGTTTGTCAATGATAGTTTGGGAATTGCCCAAGCAGGAACTGATGGTGCGACACCGGTTTACAAATAGGAGTCAATTAAATGACGAAAACTTATCGGATTGGTGAATTTGCGAAAGTTGTCCAAACCACGCCTTATACCTTGCGCTTTTATGAAAAGGAAGGTTTGCTGACTGTGCAAAAAGTTCATGGTCAACGTTTGTATACGGACCAAGATGTTTTGTGGTATCAATTTCTGCAACATCTCAAAGGCGCGGGTTTTAGTTTGTTTGAAATGAAGCAGTACGTGACTTGGCGTGCTCAAGGTGATGCCACGATTGGCAAACGCCAAGAGTTATTGCAAACTAAAAAGCGTGAGCTGGAAGCCAAAATTCAACAAGAACAAGAGCATTTACAAGTTGTTCAAGATAAAATTGATTTTTATGCAGCGTTAAAACAACATGCTATTACCGATGACTTTGAAACTTTTCGGCAACAGCGGCATGTAAATTAAAATAAAGGAAAACGTTTGGTAAATTGGCAAAATTTATACAAACGTTTTTTGAGTTTTCAATGTAAATGTTCGCATTTGGTAAAGGTCATTGCTTGAATTAGTCTAACTAGTTAAGATAGTTTTAAAAATAAATGAATAAAGGAGTGGGCAGTGATGATTAGTATCAAAGACGCAGCAACACAAACTGGACTCTCAGCCGACACGATTCGTTATTATGAAAAGCTGGGCTTATTACCCGAAGTCCGTCGTTCCAGTACAGGCATTCGTCAATTCGATGCGGCCGTTTTGAGTCGTTTAGCATTTATCAAAAAGATGCGACAAGCAGGAATGTCACTAGATAGTTTACAAAAATATATTAATTTATATCAATCGGCTGAGGATACAACACAAGAACAATATCAACTATTAAAAGAACAACGACAAATTATGGAAAATAAAAAGCAAGCTCTTCAGGTGGCAATTGATCACTTAGATTTTAAAATTCAACATTTTAGTGATCATGTTTTACCAGCGGAGGATCAATTGCATCGCTTAGAAAATGAACGTTTGTCTGAAATTATTAAAAAATAAAATTATTGCTTGTCTTGGAGTCAACTCCAAGTTGTATCTTAATGATAGTCATTCGTAATAAGGCAAAGATCTTATGGATTGACGCTAATCTTAGATGCTCTTGAGGAGGATGTTGATAATGACAGAAGTAATGGTAGTCACGGGTGCTGGCCAAATTGGAATGGCCATTGCACGGCGCGTAGGTTTTGGCAAAAAGATTTTCTTAGGTGACAAAAATTTGGCGAATGCTCAGGCAATTGCGAAGACAATGACTGATGCAGGTTTTGATGTGACACCAGTGGAGATGGATTTAGCTAGTCGGACATCCATTCAAAATTTATTAACACAAGCACAAGCTAGTGGCGAGATTACGATGGTTGTGAATGCGGCGGGGGTTTCACCAAGTCAAGCATCCATTGAAACGATTCTCAATGTTGATTTATACGGCACGGCTGTTTTGTTAGAAGAAGCGGGCAAAGTGATTGCACCCAATGGTGTCGGCGTAGTAATTTCTAGTCAATCGGGCCACCGAATGCCAGCCTTAACGCCACAACAGGATCGCCAATTAGCCATGACCGCGACTGAAGAATTGTTAGATCTAGACTTTTTGCAACCTGATCAAATTGAAGATTCCTTAAAAGCTTACCAATTGGCCAAACGGTGTAATGAAAAGCGCGTGATGGCCCAGGCCGTTGAATGGGGTAAAAAAGGAGCACGGATTAATGATATTGCCCCGGGGATTATTGTCACACCTTTAGCAATTGATGAGTTTAATGGGCAACGTGGTGATTTTTATAAGAATATGTTTGCAAAAAGTCCTGCTGGTCGCCCAGGAACGGCCGATGAAGTAGCCAATGTAGCAGAATTATTAATGAGTCCTGCTGGTCAATTTATCACGGGTTCCACATTTTTGATTGATGGTGGAGCAACTGCCTCTTATTACTATGGGCCTTTACAACCAGAAAATAAGTAGGAATTGAAATGCGGCTGGGCGTTAAATTGACATAGCTAAATCTGTTTTGCAAACGTTTTTTTGATATGCTATACTAAAGAAGTTCATTATAAGGATTGTTACTCGCTTTTTGAGGCATTACCTTTTCTATTTTGATGGAAAGGTAAGTTATACCTCAAAAAGCGTTTTTTAGTTTCAAGGAAAGGATGTGTCTTTTTGCCATTTTGGAAAGTTCAACAAGCCTCAATTTTAGAAATTGCCGCACCAATTGCTGGCAAAATTATCCCATTATCAGAAGTGGACGATGAAGTTTTTGCTCATAAAATGATGGGTGAAGGTTTGGCAATTCAACCGGCAGTAAGGGCTGATACCATCGTGGCTCCTGTCAATGGTCAAATTGTTGCTTTGCCGCCATCGAAACATGCAATAGGAATTAAGGTCGCAAAATTTAAGCTGGAAATTTTAATCCACATTGGTTTAAACACGGTGATGTTAAATGGAGAAGGGTTTAAAGCCTTAGTTCAAGTCAATGATTATGTTACGCAGGGCTTCCCCTTGATTCGCTTTGATCCCCAATTAATGGCACAGCATCATTTAGACATGACTACAATCTTAATTTTTACTAAGGGTTATGATCAGCAGTTACATTTGGGAAAATTAGCGCATTCTTTGGTCAAACGCGGTCAAATCTTGTTGCGAACAGAATAATTTTGAGGGTAAAGTATGCTAGCAATTAAAAAAATTAATAATAATGTTGCATTATGTCGTGATAATGATGACCACGAATTAATTGCCTTTGGTAAAGGAATCGGTTTTCCAACCATGCCGTATGAAATCACAGATTTAAGCCAAGTAACGATGACTTTTTACAAATTAAATTCACAATATTTACAGTTGTTAACAGAATTGCCAGAAGATGTAGTGGCTGTTAGTTTACAGATCGTGCAACAAGCCCGTAGTTTAATTACCCGTCCGCTAAATCCTAATATTGTGTTCAGTTTAGCTGATCATATTAATTTTGCTATTATTCGATCACAAAAGCAGCAAAACGCATCTTTGTTGTATTCCTATGATATTGCACAATTCTATCCGCAAGAAACGGCAGTAGGTCAATACGCACTTCAATTGATTGAACAACAATTGCATGTCAAACTACCACCAGCAGAAATCACGGCGATTGCTACACACTTTTTAAATAGTCAAGAAGTCGTTAGTGATGGCACGATTCAACAAGAACAAAAAGTGATTGAACAGGCATTAGATATTGTGGAACGACACTTTAATATAAAGATTAATCACCAAAGCTTTACTTATAATCGATTTGTGGTGCATCTGAATTATTATTTACGTAGGTTACAGCAAGCACAACAAATGGCTAGTAGCCAGACTGAAGGATTATATCAAGCTTTTCAAAAGCAATTTCCTGAAATTTATCAATGCGCCTGTGAAATTAGTACCGTGATTGATCAAGCCTATCAGACGGTTAGCAATCAATCAGAAAAGTTTTATTTAATGCTCTATATTCAGCGAATGGTGGATAATACTCAAGCAAAGGAGTAATTTGATGGTGAAGAGTCAAGAACAAACCAACCGTATTATTGCCCAGAAAGTCTTACAAGCAGTGGGCGGTAGTACTAATGTTGAGTCAGTAACACATTGTATGACACGCTTACGTTTTATTTTAAAAGACAACAGTTTGCCAGATGACCAAGCTGTGAACCAAATTGCTGGGGTCATTGGCGTCCGGCGTTCAGCGGGCCAATATCAAGTAATTATTGGGCAAACGGTGGACTTAGTGTACGACCAATTGTGCCAAATCGCTCATTTACAGACGACACCGCCCATTACAGAAAATCTTGATACTGAAAAAACGCAGTCTAAGTTAACTTGGAAAAGTATTGGCACAATTATCATGAACAAATTAGCTGGATGTTTAACACCCTTGATTCCAGTATTAGTTGCGGCTTCCATGTTTAAAATGTTTGCGGCCGTTTTAGGTCCGAGTATGTTAAATGTTTTAAGTGTTAATAGTGATACTTATCGTTTGTTCACGTTTGTTGGTGACGCTGGCTTTTATTTTTTCCCAATTTTAATTGGTTATACAGCCTCCAAACAATTTCATACGCAACCGTTAGTATCCATGTTCTTAGGTGCGATTATGTTACATCCAACATTAATTAAAATGGTCACTACCGGTAAACATTTTTCTGTTTTTGGCTTGCATATGCCATTGGTCAACTATAGTGCGACGATCATACCGATAATTTTGTCAGTATGGTTGATGTCTTATGTGGAACGTTTCTTGAAAAAATTTATTCCCGCTTCGTTAAGTACGATTTTTGTCCCCACATTAATGATCATTATCATGTTACCGATTACTTTATGTATTGTTGGCCCAGCTGGTGGCTTCATTGGCAAGTATATTTGTGACACAATCATTGGTTTTGGTAAATTAGGTGGTATTTGGAGCATTTTAGCGATTGCCATTATTGGTGCTGTTTGGGAGTTATTAGTAATGACGGGAATGCACTTAGTCTTAATTTCAGCAATGATGATGGTTATTGCCCAAAATGGTTTTGATAACTTTACGTTATTAGGATCTTTAGCCGCTAGTATGTCAGTAGCAGGCATGTGTATTGGCGCAGCGCTACGCTTGAAAAATAAGGATCAAAAAGCTTTAGCTTGGAGCTATTTTGTTGCTAGTTTTATTGGTGGCGTAACAGAACCCGCTTTGTACGGAATTGCGGTTCGCTATAAACGTAGCTTCTTAGGGATGATGATTGGCGGTTTTTGTGGGGGACTATATGCTGCCATTTGTCATATTAAAGGTTATGTTTTGGTGCCTGTAGCTAATTTTATGTCTTTGACGGCTTATGTTCATAATGATCCCACTAATTTGATTAATGGAATTTTGAGTGGGGTGATTGCAATCGTGGTGGCAGCTGTTGCAACTTACTTCATCGGTTTCCAGAGGAAAGATAATTCAGACACTAAAATTTCAGAATTAAAACCAGTGGAGGAATAAGCGATGAAAACTAAAATTATTGTAAGAGCGGATGATTTGGGTTACAGCGAAGCCGTTAATCTCGGAATTTTGAAAACCGTGCGCGACGGCATAATCAATAACATTGGTATCATGGTTAATATGCCCACTTCTAAAGCTGCAGTCCAATCATTGCTGAAGCTGACGCATAAAACGTTAGACTTGGGCTTACACGTAGTAATTTGTACTGGCCGTCCCGTTATTAGCGCCGATCAAGTGCCTAGTTTGACCACTGCTACCGGTGAATTTAAGCCATCCAAAGTTTATCGCAATTCCGTAAAAGATTTTGTTGATTTAGACCAAGCCGTTATCGAAATTGAAGCGCAATATGCCCGTTTTGTCGAATTAGTAGGGCGTAAACCGGATTATTTTGAAGGTCATGCTGTGGTTAGTGACAACTTTGTTAAAGCGTTAAAAATTGTAGCGCAACGACATCAATTACGTTTTTTAGAATATCATTTTGACGACAGTCCGACGCTATTAAATCATCAAAAATTATATCTAGAAATGAAAAGCATGCAACCAAATTATAATCCTTGGCAAACCTTACAAGCAGCGGCACTAACGCAGCATAATGATGGCTATGAAGTGATGGTTTGCCACCCAGGATATTTGGATGACTTTATTTTGACGCACTCTAGTTTGACGATTCCGCGAACACAAGAAGTTGCGATGCTGTGTGCTCCTCAGACTAAGATTTGGTTATGGGACCATGAGGTGGAGTTAATGCGCTATAGCCAAATTTAACCAATCATTAAATTGACTGACTGGCTGTTGATTACAAAAAGTGAATAACCTTAAAATGGGCCTAGGCATAGGCCCATTTTTAATAGAATTGTTGTTACTTTTGATTGCTCAAATCAATATTTTCAAAGGCCTGATTGAGTAAAGTTATGTCATCTAAAATTTGTAACTGCTTGCTTGAGGGAACAGAGTTGAGTATTTGCTTGATCATTCGTAAACGTGTTTGCGTCAAACTGTGATTTAAAGTTTGACCGAGCTGGCTTAGTTGAACCTCACGTTTGCGTGAATCGTGCGTATTAATCTGTGTTGTAATCAACTCGGCACGTTCTAAGCGGTCAAGTTGACGGCTGATGGTGGAATGAGAAGCTCCCAAAAAATGTGCTAAGTTTTGGACATTGGTCGGCTGTTGGCGGGCAATGGTAGCAAACAAAGGAAATAATTTATAATCAAGTTGCACGTGCGCCGCTTTAATCAAAGCTTGGTCATTTTGGGGTTGATTAAAAAAATAAGCTAGTTCAATTAATTGTTCGTAAAAAGTTTGGATTTGTTGATTATTCATAATATCAATTATACTAAATTAACGTGCAAAATGCACGTAAGTATGCTATTCTTTTTGTGTGCAAAATGCACCTAAAAGGAGGGCGTTAATTATGCAAGCAGCGATAGTTCAACAACCAGGAATGGTTCCGGTACTGCAGGAAGTTGCTGAACCAACGGTTAATTCTCAGCAAGAAGTGATTGTTATGCCGCAAGCGAGTGCTTTAAGTACAGTTAGTAAAGCTCAGTCGATGGGCCAACATTATTCTAGTAGTGCCCAGTTTCCGCGGATTGCTGGTACTGAAGGCGTCGGACGTTTAGCTAATGGGCAAAGTGTTTATTTTGCTAAACCACGCTGGCCATATGGTTCCTTGGCAGAAAAAACAGTGGTTTCAAAACACTCGCTGATTCCGGTGCCTGCTAAATTGAATCCGATCATGGCGGCAGCAATTGCTAACCCCGGTATGAGTTCCTATGCAGCGTTAGTCTATCGTGCCCAAATCCAAACAGGTGATGTGGTCCTTATTAATGGAGCAACCGGTACTGCTGGAGCGTTAGCGGTACAAATGGCGTATGCTTTAGGGGCAATGAGAGTTATTGCTTTAGGACGTAATGCAGAGAAATTAGCCCAAGTTGGTGCTGATGAGTACTTTTCCTTTGGAGATTATGATTTAACGGATGCTCAACAATTTGATCAATGTCAATTGGCATTGCAAGCAATCATTGCCCAAGCAACGATTGTCTTGGATTATTTGTGGGGAGCCAGTGCTGAGCTACTGTTAACAACCTTATCTCACAGCAAATCATCCCAAGCAATTAGATATGTAGAAATTGGTTCCACTGCGGGTCAACAAATTAATTTACCAGCGCCGCTTTTACGCTCCTCCAATATTCAACTCATAGGTTCGGGAATTGGTTCTTTGGCCCCAAAAGAACTTTTTACTTCCATTCAAAAAGTTTTTACTTTAGCGTCTCAGAAGCAATGGACGGTTCCAATCAAGCAATATTCATTGCCGGAACTGGCGCAAGCTTGGCAAGCACCTAATGCTCCACGAGCTGTGATTAAAATTGCAGATTGAATTTAAAAAAGGCTTGTAGTTTGAAGATAACAGTGTTATCTTTTTTCTAGGAGGCTTGATATGAAAGATAATCAAACGAAAGCACAATTGTTAGATTGTGCGGTGCAATTACTTCAAGAAGATAACTTGGAGGCACTATCCTTACGTAAATTGTCACAAAAACTAGGTTTAACGACAGGAGCTTTTTACAAACATTTTAAAAATAAAACTGAATTATTGACTTTGGCAATGCAAAGACTGTCACAACAGATTACACAACAATTTGAGCAACAAATTGGCTCGTTGGCAGAGCTTGATGCCCAAGAAAAGTTAGTTCAATTAGGAAAGTTTTTTGTAGAATATTTTGTCCAGCACCCCCAGTTAGTTAATGCCTTACTTTTTAGTGAGATAGGTAAAGCAGCGTTACAGCAAACTAACGGTCAATTCGCGTTATTAAATTTGACTAGACAGTTAATTCATCAAATCAATGTTAATTCAGATATTTCTGATGATGCTTTATTTGTGCAGACGTGGTCATTTATTCAAGGATACGCTTTGTTAGTACAAAAGCAGGTAGTTAGTTTAGATTTAACGTTGATTCGCCAGACTTTATGTGCATTTATGCAAGGAGAAAATTAATGGCCCCCGTAATCGTTATTTATTGTCATCCCTATCCCAATAGTTTCAATCATGCGGAATTAGAAGCTGTTCAAACTAATCTGCAGCAACATCACCAGCCCTTTGAAGTGATTGATTTGTACCAAGATCAATTTCAACCATATTATGATCAAGAAGAGTTACGTTTATATCATACTGGTGCCAGTCATGATCCGTTAACGCAAAAATATTTACACTTATTACAAGCAGCGCAAGGATTAATCTTTATTACGCCAGTTTGGTGGAACACACTGCCCGGAATGTTAAAAGGTTTTATTGACAAGGTCATGAAAGAAGGCCCTGGTTTATCACATACCGTGACCAAGTATGGCATTCATGGGGAACTCAAAAATTTACGGCAAGCGTATGTTTTAACGACTTCCACATCACCGACTTTTTATTTGAAATGGTTTTGTGGCGATGATATTCAAAAGGTTTTTGTTAAAAAAACTTTGAAACAAGTTGGCGTTAAACATGGTCATTGGCAAAACTTTGGGAGAATCTCTAATTCGACTTTAGAACGCCGGCGGCGATATTTACAGCAGTTGGTTCAGACAACATTTAAGTTTTAAAAGCAGCTTGGCAAGCACTTTACTTTACGAAAAGATTACTCACCTTTTACAATAAGTTTAGATATAATAGGGGGCATGAAGATGAGTAATGATGGTAAAATGAATCAAGCTAAAGGTAAAATCAATGAAAGTGTTGGTAAAGTCGTCGGCGATGATTCCAAAGAACTCAAAGGTAAGGCCGAACAAGCTTTGGGTAAAGCTAAAGATCAGCTGGAAGATGCGAAAGACGACGTTTCTAAAAAAATCAATGAAAAAATTGATAAGCATAAACAGGATTAGTGCTTTATACTAATACTGAGATTATGAACTGTGGCAAAACGGTCTAACTGTTTGGAGGTCACAGTTTCTTTTTAATTAAGGGGGCCGAATTTTTGAAGACGTTAATTATTGTTGCTCATCCCCAGCTTGACAATTCCGCAACGCAACAATTTTTAAAACAAGGAGCTGCTATCGCTCAGGCAACTTGGCATGAAGTAAGTGCAACACAATCAACTTCCAGTGTGCAAGAACAGCAGTTACTACAACAAGCTGACCGAATTATTTTTCAGTTTCCACTCTATTGGTACACAATGCCGGCGCAATTGAAACAATGGCAGGATCACTACTTGACGACGAAATTTATTGAACAAAAACTAATCGGTAAACAATTAGGAGTAGTGGTCTCAACGGGTTTACCACAAACAGCGTTTCAAGCTGGAGGGCGCGTAGGCTTTAGCTTAGATCAATTACTAACGCCCCTACAAGCCTTGGCGCGCCAAGCGCAAATGATTTGGCTGTCAGTGTTTCCAATTTATCAATTTGCTTACTTAAATGAAGCCGAACAACAGCAATTATTGATGGATTATCAGCGTTATTTAAGCCAAGACCAACCAGATTCTTTAATTAAGCGTAGTCAATGGTATTTACAACAACTAACCCAATTGAACGCAACTGCAACTAATCCGCTGATTGATTTACTACAGGAACAATTGAGTCAAAATTTGTTACAACTAGAAACCAGTAACGATACCTTAAAATTAATTAAAGCAGGTGAAACAGATAATCTTGAATGATAATAATCAATGGGCCGTTGCGCAATTAGAGCAATTAATTCAGCAGGAGCCACAATATGAAAAACGAGCTTTTTGGCGCGGCTTAACTACTTTAATCAAAGAGCAAGATCGGAGATTGCAGCAACTACAATCAGAGATCGATGGTCGTTTATGGAATCATGATCAATGGTAATAATCTGTTAAACAGTTTTTAGACATGAAGCTATCACCAAAAGAAAAAGGTGGTTACACAATTCGGGGAAATTTTTGTTCCCACACGTTAAATGTGGTAAGATTAAAAATAAATAAATTTTAATTGCTTGGTGATTATGATTATGAAGAAAAAAACAATGAAAGCAATGCTTAAAAAATCTAAATCTGTTACGCGTCCCCAAATTACGGCGCAGTTAACTTTTTCTAATGGTCGGATACTTAATGTGCCGGTATATGCTGATGATCAGGCAGCAATTGATCATTTGAAGCAGCAATTGCGTGATAAAGATGGCAACTTTACGGATGTCCAAGGTCGAGATTATGACCTACGCAGTTTAGTACACTATGAATTTTTAGATTAATTAAATTTAGTTGACGAACCAATATTTTTTTTGTACAATTAAACAGTTGTAATTGTGCTACCACAGCTGCAACCGCACATGACTAGGTTAAAGCTTAACAGCGCCTAGTGTGGCGAGTCTAAGAATGGAGGTGTACAAATGTACGCAATTATTAAAACTGGCGGCAAGCAATACAAGGTTGAAGAAAACAAAGCCATCTTTGTAGAAAAGCTTGATGTCCAAGAAGGTCAAGAAGTAACTTTTGATCAAGTTCTTTTGATTGGTAGTCGTTCGATTACTATTGGAACTCCTACAATTGAAGGTGCTAAGGTTACTGGTACTGTTGAAAAGCAAGGCCGGGAAAAGAAAGTTATTACTTACAAGTATAAGCCTAAGAAACATTCCCATACTAAAAAGGGTCATCGTCAACCTTATACTAAAGTTGTAATTAAAAAGATTGAAGCTTAAAGATGATTCAAGCAACTTTTGTTTGTAATTCAGCTAAGCAATTAACAAAGTTTGTGATTGAAGGTCATGCCGATTCTGGCCCTTATGGTCAAGATATTGTTTGTGCAGCCGTCTCAGTGATTGGACTGGGAACGATTAATTCGCTTCAAACTGTGGCTCAAGTTAAGCCACAGGTTAATAGTGAAGCACAAAGTGGTGGTTATTTAGAATGTCAGGTTGATTATTCTCAAATTACTGCGCATGATCAATTGGTTCAAACACAAACTTTAATGGCTAATTGTTATCAGATATTACACTCGTTAGTTGACAATTACGGAGATTTTATCCGGGTTGATTTAAAACAAGAAACAGTTGGGAGGTAACAATTATGTTAGAAATGAATTTACAGTTCTTCGCTCACCATAAGGGGGGCGGTTCAACTGCCAATGGTCGTGATTCTGCTGGTCGGCGTTTAGGTGCTAAGAGTGCTGATGGCCAAAGAATTAATGCTGGAACTATTATTTATCGGCAACGTGGAACCAAGATTCATCCTGGTGCTAATGTTGGTCGCGGTAGCGATGATACATTATTTGCTTTAAAGCCAGGCGTGGTTAAGTTTGAACGTCTTGGTCGTGATAAGAAGCAAGTTTCAGTGATTACTGAAGATTAAATTAAAGAAGCCGCGTGAGCGGCTTTTTTTAAACTATCAAGTTTTAATCGGGTTTATGATATAATAAATTAGTATAGTAAAGACTACTGAAAATAATTATAAAAATTTTCAAAAATGTTTTTTTGTTTTATGCACAATTTTATAACACAGGAGTTTATGATGATTTCAGTTAATGAATTTAAAAATGGTTTAACAATTCAAGTTAATGGTGAATTATGGCGGATTGTTGAATTTCAGCATGTTAAGCCTGGTAAAGGTAGTGCTTTTGTTCGTTCCAAATTAAAAAATTTGCGTTCCGGGGCCGTTCAAGAAAAGACTTTCCGTTCCACTGAAAAAGTTGAACAAGCTCAAATTGACAATAAAAAGATGCAGTATCTCTATGCCGACGGTGATAATTATGTCTTTATGGACACTAATACCTATGAACAATTATCACTACCCCGGGAAAATATGGGTGATGCTTTAAATTATTTAGTGGAAAATATGGAAGTTAATGTCATTATGCATGATGGTGAGACATTAGGAATTGATATTCCAAACGTTGTGGACCTGAAAGTGGCCGCTACGGAGCCGGGCATTAAAGGTGACACTGCTTCTGGTGGTAGTAAGCCAGCTACGATGGAAACTGGTTTGGTTGTGCAAGTGCCATTTTTCGTTAATGAAGGCGATGTTTTGACTATCAATACAGTTGATGGTAGTTACAGTTCACGGGCCAATAAATAATTGTAATTTGGATTAAGGAGGCTTTGGGATGACTGATGGTAAATATTTACAAATAGCACCAACACAAGCCAATGAATTAGGACAAATTCATGTGGCAACAGATGTCTTGGAAGTTTTGTTGGGTATTGCAGCTACACAAGTTGCCGGTGTTTATGAAATGCGCGGTACGTTAGCGAATAATATCAATTCGTTGTTAGGTCGGCAAAATCGTGCGCAAGGTGTCCGGGTTTCTTATGATGAACAAACGCAGCAGTTAATTGCCGATGTTTATGTCTATTTAGAATATGGTGTATCAGTTCCTAAAGTAGCCAATGATTTACAGAAATCTCTTAGTCAACAATTACAATTTATGACGGATCTAACAATGGCCCAAGTAAATGTGCATGTGGTTGGTTTAATGGCTAAGAAGAATGATAGTTCAGAAAAATTAGCTAAAATTTAATCCAGAAAGTGGCGTGGAAGTGACTTTAAATAGACATAATGTACGGGAAATTGCTTTTCAAACTTTGTTTTTGATAGATTCTTTACCCGATCAAGATATTGATGCGGCTTTACAGGAAGTTTTGAATTTACAGAATATAACAGAAACGCCGGCTTATTTAGATTTTTTAGTACGTGGTGTTGTTGAACATATTAGTGAACTAGACGAACAGTTAAGTCAACATCTCAAAAAGGGCTGGTCTTTAAAGCGGATCAGTCGTAGTGACGTGAACTTGATGCGCTTAGGATTATTCGAAATTTTGTATAGTCCGGCAGTTCCTGCAAAAGTAGCAATGAATGAAACACTAGAATTGACAGAGCAGTTCAGCGAACCGCAATCAAAAAAATTTATTAATGGAGTGCTCTCTCATTTCCTGGATCAGTCACCGACTGAACCAAAGTAAGGTGCTGGTAAAACAGCACCTTTTTTGAAATTATGTTAAAGCTGCTTAAACAAGCCAGCTTTTAGTACTCAAAATTTAAAACTAACGGATTTAAAGACTTAAAGGAGGAACAGCAATGGTTGTCATAATGGATGGTAAACAAGCTGCCCAACAAGCTGATCAACAGTTTGCCCAGCAAGTTCAGGATTTGAAGCAACACAATGTTATCCCAGGGTTAGCTGTTGTTTTAGTAGGAGATAATTCAGCGAGTCAAATTTATGTCCGTAATAAAAAACGACGAGCTGAAAAAATCGGCATTAATTATCAGCTATATCATTTGCCGGATGATGTTAGTCAAAGTGAAGTGTTAGCTTTAATTAAACGCCTTAACCAAGCCGCAGACATTGATGGAATTTTAGTACAAATGCCTTTGCCCGCACAAATAGATGCTGATTTGGTAATGAATACTATTGCGGTACAAAAAGATGTTGATGGTTTTGGCTTATTAAATATCGGGCGTTTGTGGTCCGGAGAGGCGGGCAATTTTCCCGCAACACCGCGTGGCATTTTGCGGTTATTACATGATTATCAGATCCCCATTGCGGGTCAACATGCTGTGGTAGTAGGACGCAGTAATATTGTTGGTAAACCAATGGCTGGTTTGTTATTGCGCGAAAATGCTACCGTTACGGTGGCTCATTCCCATACACAAAATTTACAAGCATTGACCAAAACTGCGGATATTTTAATCGTGGCCATTGGCCAGGCGGAGTATATTACGGCTGATTTTGTTAAACCCGGAGCGGTAGTCATTGATGTGGGGATGGATCATAATGCTGCTGGTAAATTAGTCGGCGATGTTGACTTTGCTACAGTGCAAGAAGTAGCCGGCTATTTGACGCCAGTACCCGGTGGCGTAGGGCCGATGACCATTACTGGTTTGTTAGAGCAAGTGATTACTTTAGCACAACAGAGGGTAGTAGTTTGAGTACACCAGAATATTTGACAGTTAGCGCGCTAACACAGTATTTAAAACGTAAATTTGATTTGGATCCCTATTTAAATCGTCGGGTTTATTTAACCGGCGAAATTTCTAATTTTCGACTGCGTCCGCGCCATCAATATTTTTCACTCAAAGATGCGCATGCTAAGATTTCTGCCATTATGTTTCAGAATGCTTTTCAAAAATTAAAATTTACTCCTGAAGAAGGCATGAAAGTCTTAGTTTGCGGTCGTATTTCCATTTATGAAGCAACAGGGCAATATCAAATTTATGTAGAACAAATGCAACCCGATGGTGTTGGTGCCTTGTATCAGGCTTTTGAACAGTTAAAGCAAAAATTACAAAAAGAAGGCATTTTTGCTTTACCGAAACAAAAGATTGCTCCTTTTCCACAAAGAATTGCTGTCATTACGAGTCCTTCAGGGGCCGTGATTCGTGATATTATAACGACTGTTCACCGCCGTTATCCGATTGCCCAATTAGTTTTATTTCCCGCCCAAGTTCAAGGTGATAGTGCCGCGGCGAGTTTAGTCCAGCGCTTAGAGCAAGTTAATCAACTAGGAAATTTTGATACGATTATTATGGGCCGTGGTGGTGGTTCAATTGAAGATCTCTGGCCTTTTAATGAAGAAGTAGTCGCGCGGGCGGTTGTAGCTTCCAAAATTCCCGTGATTTCGTCAGTTGGTCATGAGACAGATACGACGATTACAGATTATGTAGCTGATTTACGAGCACCAACGCCGACCGCCGCCGCTGAATTAGCCACGCCGGTTTTGAGTGAAGTATTGGCTGATTTGCGTCAAAGCAAGGTGCAAATGTATCAAGCAGTTAAGCAAATTTTAGTGCGTAAACACCAAGAACTAGTTCGTTATCAAAATAGCTATTTATTTCAAAATCCACAAACCTTGTATCAAGAGTATTTACAACGCGTGGATCAATTAATCACAGCTTTAAAAGACGCAATGTTGCAATTATTAAAAGAACAACAGCATCGCTTAAAGTTGTTGCAGCAGAGCTTACGATATCAAAAACCCCAATTAGTAGTTTCAGTACAACAAGTAGCGAACTTAAAACGTAATTTAAAGCAAAATTATCATAATTATCTGGAGCAACGATCCCAACAAGTCATGAGCTTAATTAATTTGTTAGAGGATTTAAGTCCGTTAAAAACGTTAACTCGCGGTTATGCTGTGGTGCAAAAGCAAACCCAAGTCGTGACTAGTGTGCAACAAATTCAAGCTCAAGAACAAGTGCAAATTCAACTCCAAGACGGTAGCTTGACAGCCACTGTCACAGAAGTGAAGGAAGGTCAACATGACGGAAAAAAAGCAAAGTTTTGAAGAAAGTTTAGCCAGCCTGCAGCAGATTGTTGAACATTTACAAAGTGGTGACGTACCTTTAGAAGAAGCCATGGATCAATTTCAAACAGGTGTCGCTTTAAGTAAAAAATTGGAGCAAACTTTAACACAAGCGCAGGAAAAATTAACTAAAGTAATGAGTGAAGATGGTCAAGAGACTGATTTTCAATTAAATGCACAAACAAAGCAGGATAAGACAACTGATGAATAAATTTGAAATTTTGCAAAAGCAGTTATTAGTTCCATTTAATGAATTTTTAGAGCAGCAGTTAACTAAAGAAATACAACAACCGCAATTACGAGCAGGGATGTTATATTCTTTACAAGCTGGTGGTAAACGGTTGCGCCCTCTTTTGTTTTTGGCAACCTTACAAGCGGTGCAGATTAACCAAGACATTGAGTTAACGAACTATTTTAAAATTGCGGGCGCTTTAGAGTTGGTGCATACCTATTCGTTAATCCATGATGATTTACCAGAAATGGACAATGATGACTATCGGCGTGGACAATTAACTAATCATAAGCGTTTTACAACGGGACGCGCGGTTTTAGCGGGTGATGGTTTGTTAACTCATGCTTTTGTTTGGCTGACAGACAATGGTTTACCCACAGCTATTCAAGCACAATTAGTTTATACGTTGGCTAAAGCGGCTGGTGTCCAAGGCATGGTTGCTGGGCAAATGACGGATGTAGTACAAACAGGTCATAGCTTGACCGTAGAGCAAATCACCCAATTGGATCGGCAAAAAACGGGGGCTTTAATTCAAGCTAGTGTGGAAATGGGAGCAATTTGCTTAGAGCTACCAGTAGACGTTAAACAACATTTGATTGCGTTTGCCCAAAATTTTGGCTTGGCTTTTCAAATTTATGATGATTTACTAGATATAGTTGGTGATCAAACTACTTTAGGTAAAGCAGTTGGCAAAGATCAATTAGTAGGTAAAAATACTTATCCAGCAATTTTTGGTGTTCAAAAGGCCCAAACCAAACTGCAACAAGTTATAACAACGGCTCAACAGGAATTAGCGGCCATTGCTTTAGCAGATAGTTGTTTAGCTGATTCTTTAGCTTATTTCCAATTGGAGGATCAATAATGGCTGCTAATAAAGAACGGGTGGATGTTTTAGTCGTTAACCAAGGTTTAACTGCTTCAAGAGAACAAGCAAAACGCTCAATTATGGCTGGTGAAGTTTATAACGCAGATAATTTGCGTTTAGATAAACCCGGAGAAAAAATTGCGAGTGATACCCAACTCCATTTAAAGACCTTAAAACATCAACAATATGTCGGTCGCGGGGCTTTAAAATTGGCGAAAGCCATTAAAGTGTTTAAGATCGACTTAAAGGATTTATTGTGTCTGGATATTGGTGCTTCGACTGGTGGTTTTACAGATGTAGCTTTACAAAATGGAGCGCGGCGAGTCTATGCGTTAGATGTTGGCTACAATCAGTTAGCTTGGAAATTACGGACTGATCCACGGGTAGAAGTTATGGAACGGGTGAACTTTCGTTATAGTCAACCACAGGATTTTGCCCAAGGATTGCCAGAATTTGCAATGACGGATGTTTCTTTTATCTCATTGAAATTAATTTTGCCACCCTTGACCAAAATTCTATTACCAGATCATGATGTCGTTTGTTTGATTAAACCACAATTTGAAGCAGGCAAAGAAAATGTTGGCAAGCACGGAATTGTTCGTGATCCACAAGTTCATCGCCAAGTATTACAAGATATCTTAAGCTTTGCCACGGCCCACAATTTTGATGTTTTAGGTTTGGATTATTCACCGATTACTGGTAGTGGTGGGAATATTGAATTTCTAGTTCATTTGCAATTACGCCAAACGACAGGGACTATTGCACCAACAGTACAAATTGAGCAAGTTTTAACGCAAGCATATCAACAATTGAAGTCACATTAGTGAGGGATCCAAATGTTGCAAGAGTTAATTATTCAAGATTTTGCGATTATTAAGCGGATAGATGTTCATTTTCATCAAGGATTGACGGCATTAACTGGTGAAACAGGAGCCGGCAAGTCCATTATTATTGATGCATTAGGATTATTAATTGGGCAACGTGGTTTGAGCGAATATGTGCGTCACGGTGCTGATAAGGCGTTAGTTCAAGGTATGTTTACAATTGAACCGGATAACCAGGCAGTTATCGCCAATTTTTGTCAAAACCTTGGTTTGGATTTTAGTGAGCATAGTTTAATTGTGAAACGCGAGTTGCACCAAAACGGGCGCAATGTTTGTCGTATTAATGATCAGTTAGTGCCAGTAACTACCTTAAAACAATTGGGGCAATATTTAGTAGATATTAGTGGTCAAAATCAAAGTCAGCAACTATTGAATCCCCATAGTCATGTACATTTGTTAGATCAATTCGGTGGTTCTGCAACACTAACGAGTTTAAAACAATACCAACATACTTATCAAAAGTATCAACAATTACAACAGCAGTATCAAGATTTACAGCAAAATCAACAACAACGTGCCCAACAAATAGATATGCTCCAGTTCCAAATTAAAGAAATTACCGCTGCACAGCTACAGCCTGGTGAAGAAGAAGAGTTATTAGCTCAAGAGCAGCAATTGGCTAATTTTGAGAAAATTAATACGGCTTTGAATAATACTTATCAGTTATTAGCCGGCGGTGAACGTAATTTGCTTGATCAGTTGAATCAAGCCGTGCAAGAGATGCAAACTATTAGCGACTTAAGTACCAATTTTTCCGAAATAGAGCAAGAATTGTCCGGTGCTTACTATGATTTACAAGATAGTCAAGAACAGTTAGCTCGACAGCTAGATGAACAGGATTTTGATCCACAAAAATTACAAGCGACCGAAGAACGCTTGCAATTAATTCATAACTTAGAACAAAAATATGGAACTAATATTTCGGATATTTTGCAATTTGGTGAACACGCACAACAACAGTTAACGCAGTTACAAGCCCAGCTGGTTGATCCACAAAAGTTGCAAACACAGCTGCAATCATTGCGGCAGACTCTTCAGCAACAAGCGGCGGTTTTAAATCAAAATCGCCAACAAGCAGCTCATCAGTTAACTAAACAAGTGATGAAACAATTACAGGCCATGTATATGGAAAATACGCTGTTTAAAGTTCAATTTACACCACAGGATTTTACGCTTCAGGGGAATCAATTAGTTGAATTTTATTTGCAAACTAATCCTGGAGAAGGTCTAAAACCATTGGCTAAAATTGCTTCCGGTGGGGAATTGGCGCGAATTATGTTAGCACTTAAAACAATTTTAGCGCGCTATCAACATGTAGAAACATTGGTCTTTGATGAAATAGATACTGGAGTTAGTGGGCGTGTGGCGCAAGCGATTGGTGATCAAATGCGCCAGTTATCACAAACGTTGCAAGTCTTATGTATTACGCATTTACCGCAGGTGGCTGCCAATAGTGTTCACCAATATTTGGTACAAAAACAAGTGCAAGCTGATCAAACAACCACGACGGTTGAGTCATTAACGTACAATCAACGCATTGAAATCATTGCACAAATGTTAGAGGGAACCAAAGTCACGGCAATTACGCGTCAACATGCGGCCGAGTTATTGACCTTAGCACAAAAAAATTTAACGAGAACTAGCACCCCCTTGAAAAAGAACTGAAAATGGTGCATTATGTTAAGTAAAATAATTCGTGATTATTAAAGTAAAAGGATGTTTATATGGCTTCAGGAAAAGGTATGTTAATTGTGCTGTCCGGTCCGTCAGGAGTAGGTAAAGGGACTGTGCGTAAGGCAATTTTACAAGATTCGGCAATTCAATTTAAGTATTCAGTTTCGATGACTACTCGCGAAAAGCGTGCCGGTGAACAGGAAGGCGTTGATTACTTTTTTCGAACCAATGAGGAGTTTGAAGCAGAAATCGCTAACGGCGGTATGCTAGAGTACGCGAAGTACGTTGATCATTATTACGGAACACCATTAAGTTATGTTCAACAAACTTTAGATGCTGGAATTGATGTTTTTTTGGAAATTGAAGTCAATGGTGCCATGCAGGTTCGCCAAAAGATGCCGGATGGGGTATTTATTTTTTTGACGCCGCCCGACTTAGCTAGTTTACGGAGTCGGATTATCAATCGTGGTTCTGAAGATCAGACAACGATTGATAAGAGAATGGAAAAAGCTAGACAGGAAATTAAAATGATGTCAAACTATGATTATGCAGTAGTTAATGACGAAGTTCCCAAAGCTGTCCAGCGGATTGAACAGATTGTTCGTAGTGAGCACTTACGAGTGCCTCGAGTGATTGGTAGTTATAAAAAAATGATTGGAGCTAACTAAAATGATTTCTTATCCCTCAATTGATAAATTATTAGAGCAGGTTAATTCGCGTTATTCTTTGGCTGTTTTGTCGGCCAAGCGGGCGCATGAAATTGATGATGGTGATGTGGAGATGTTAAGTAGTTATGAGTCTCCACGTTCAGTTGGTAAAGCTTTGGAAGAAATTGCGGATAATAAAATTAAAGTTGATCCGCAATCAATTCTTAGTGAACGTAGTGCAGAGCGGATTGATTATCTGGAAGAAGCTGAACATGAACGTTTAGAAGATTTTAAAAAGGGAATGTAATGCTACTCCATTCAGATGAACTCTGATGGAGTTTTTTAATAGTTGATGGGAGTGAAGTGTGCTTGTATGCTCAAGTAATTGTCGATGTACCCACTAAGCAAACTGACCATACATTTGACTATTTAATACCACCTGCTTGGCAAGGGTTAGTTTTGCCCGGAATGCGTGTAAGTGTTCCGTTTGGACGTTCAGGACGATTAGTGCAGGGCTTTGTTCTGGCAGTTCAAGCAGAAAGTGCGTTTACGGGTAAAGTTAAGCAGATTGTGGCAGTTTTTGATTTAAAACCAGTTTTAAATACAGAATTATTACAATTGTCCGAATGGTTGGCGCAAAATACGTTTGCTTTTCGGATTTCTTGTTTACAGACAATGTTACCTAACGTTATGCGCTCTAAAACACAAAAATTGGCCGTTTCGTTAGACCCTATTGTGACTAACTCAGATTTGTTTAACCAAAAACCAGTATTAGCTTTAAATACACATTTAACACCGGCCAACCAAAAACAATTAATTCTTTGGCAACAGCAAGGCTTAATTCAAATACAATATCGTTTAAAGAATCAAGCACATCATTTAACTCAATTAGTTTTAAAACGGCGCCCGCTTGATTATGCAGCTTTGCTGAAACAATTAACACCGAGAGCAACCCAACAGCGCAAATTATTACAACTATTTGTAGATAGTGAGCAGCAATTTTTTAGTTATCGTCAGCTGCAACATGATTACCAAATAAGTAATGCAACGATTAATGCGGCCTTAAAAGAAGGTTGGTTTGATAAAGATCAGGTACTTTTACGGCGGCAGCCGCAAACTTTAGCAGTTCAAAGAACTACTCCGAAACAATTAACCCCTGAACAAAAACAAGCTGTAGAACAGATTATTCAAGGTCCAATTAAACCTACCTTGCTGGAGGGAGTTACTGGTAGCGGTAAAACTGAAGTTTATCTGCAACTAATTCAATATTATTTACAACAAGGTAAAACCGCATTAATGTTAGTCCCAGAAATTGCACTGACTCCACAAATGGTGCAACGAGTACAAGAGCGTTTTGGTCAGCAAACCGCAGTTTTGCATAGTGGTTTGTCACAAGGCGAACGGTATGATGAATGGCAAAGAATTCAAGATGGAACTGCTCAAGTAGTTGTCGGAGCTCGTTCAGCAGTGTTTGCACCTCTAACAAACATTGGCATTATTATTATTGATGAAGAGCATGAAGCTAGTTATAAGCAGTCAGATAATCCCCGCTATCATGCACGGGATGTGGCGCTCTGGCGTGGGGAGTATCATCATTGTCCCGTGGTTTTGGGCAGTGCAACTCCCAGTTTAGAGTCGCGAGCTCGGGGGCAAAAAAAAGTTTATAATTTGGTACGCTTAACTAAGCGAGTCCATGATCAACCGTTACCACCTGTGCAAATTGTTGATTTAAGAGACTCACAGCAATTATCCAAGTATTTAGACTTATCAAAACCGTTACTGCAAGCAGTGCAAACTAATTTATTACAGCATCAACAAACCATTTTACTGTTAAATCGGCGTGGGTTTGCTGCTTATTTACTTTGTCGTCAATGTGGTTTCGTACCTAGTTGTCCTAATTGTGATATTTCATTGACAGTTCATTTAAAAGAACACCGGTTATTGTGCCATTATTGTGGTTATCAGGAACCAATTTATCAAAGTTGTCCGCAATGTGGTAGCAAAAAATTAAAATTTGATGGAACTGGAACCCAAAAGGTGGAACAAGAATTAGCAGAATTGTGGCCGCAGGCCCGAATTATTCGCATGGATAATGATACAACTAATAAAAAGGGTGCTCATCAGCGTTTGTTAAGTGAATTTGAACACCATGGTGATATTTTACTCGGGACACAAATGATTGCTAAAGGTTTGGATTTTCCTAATGTAACTTTGGTAGGAGTGATTAATGCGGATACGGGTCTAGCGACGAGTGATTTTCGTGCTAGTGAACGGACTTTTCAATTATTAACGCAAGTTAGTGGTCGCGCCGGTCGTGCTCACAAAGCAGGCCGAGTACTGATTCAGAGTTATAATCCGGATCATTATGCCATTCAATTAGCTGCGCAACAAAATTATGAGCAGTTTTACCAGCGGGAAATGGTTTTTCGACATCAGGCTGGTTATCCACCGTATTTTTATTTAATCAAGATTAGTATTTCACATAAATCTCAAGCAGTCGCTTTAAAGATGGCTTATAATATAGCTAAGCAGTTAAAACCGCTACTGCTGCAGCGTGAACAGTTATTAGGACCTACGCAGCCAGCAGTTGGCCGGATTGATAACCATTACTATTATCAGATTGTCATTAAATATCGTAAAAATGACGCTTTATTTAAAAAATTAAATCAAATTATGAATAGTGTTCAAATTGATCATCGCCAAGGCTTTTTAGTAGCTATTGATCATGAACCTCAGCAATTGGAGTAGAATATGACAAAAATTATTTTTATGGGAACCCCCGACTTTGCAGTGACGATTTTGGCCGGTTTGCTAAAAGAAAATTATGAAATTAGTGCTGTTGTGACGCAACCAGACCGCCAGGTGGGTCGCAAGAAAAAATTGGAATTTTCGCCAGTGAAACAATATGCTTTGCAGCATGATTTACCGATCGTGCAACCTCAAAAACTTAGTCACAGTGCAGAATTGGATCAATTGATTGCTTTGCAACCAGACTTGATTATTACCGCTGCTTTTGGCCAATTTTTACCTACTAAGTTATTACAAGCAGCGAAAATTGCTGCGATTAATGTTCACGGATCACTCTTACCACATAATCGTGGTGGTGCGCCAATTCAGCGGGCGATTATGAATGGTGATCAGATAACCGGAATTACGATTATGTATATGGTTGCGAAGATGGACGCAGGTGATATTATTAGCCAAGAACAGTTGCCCATTACGAACCAAGATACAGCGGGTTCGTTATTCGCTAAATTAGCCGTCATTGGTCGAGATTTATTATTAAAAACACTTCCACAAGTTATTAATCACACGAATTCGCGTGTGCCACAAGATGAATCTCAAGTGACAATTACGCCTAATTTAAAGCCAGCTGAAGAACAAATTGATTTGCAACATTCAGCATTAGAGATTGATCGCCAAGTGCGGGGATTAAATCCTGATCCAGTAGCTTATCTCTTGGTCCACGGGCAGCGTGTTAAAGTTTACCAAACAGCTTTGAGTGATCAAACTACTACTGCGGTGCCAGGAACCATTGTTGTCCGCAATAAGCATCAACTGGGTTTGGCGGCAGGCAATAATTCCATTATTTATTTGGAACAAGTGCAACCCGCAGGTAAGAAATTGATGACTATTAGTTCATATTTAAATGGTCAAGGAAAGGATCTTCAAGTAGGTGACGCAATCAATTAAGCACAGTGTTCGCGCGATAGCGATACAAATTCTAACTAAAGTCTTTGATAATGCGGGTTATTCCAACCAACTAATTAATCAAGCACTAAAGCAACAACAGTTCAATGATGCTGATCAACGCTTATTGAGTCAGTTAGTGTATGGCGTTTTGCAGCATAAACTCACGTTAGATTATGAATTAGCACCATATTTACGTGGAAAAAAATTAGTTCCGTGGGTCAAAAATGATTTGCGGGTGGCGGTTTATCAATTAAAATATTTAGATCGAATTCCTAATCACGCTATTTTATTTGAGGCAACGCAACTGGCTAAGGTTCAAGGCAACTTAGGTTTATCCAAATTGGTCACAGCAGTATTACGGAATTTGTTACGCAATGGCTGGCGTTCTCTAGCAGATTTAGCGCCATTAGCACAATTAGCTATTCAATATAGTGTGCCCCAATGGATTATTGAACAGTTGCAACAGCAAGTTGGGTTGGATAAAACCCGGACATTGCTAGCCAGTTTGAACCAACCACCGAAGCTATCGTTGCGGGTTAATTCAGCTAAAATTTCGCGAGCAAAATTGCAACAGCAATTACAAACTGAAGGTTTGTCAGTCAAACCGAGTCCCGTCAGTGAAGATGCTTTAGTGGCAGAACATGGATTTGGTGCTGGCACAAAATGGTTTCAACAAGGTTTTTGTACGATTCAAGATGAAAGCTCAATGTTAGTTGCACCAGCTTTAAAAGTTGCACCGGATAATCGAATTCTTGATGCCTGCGCCGCTCCCGGTGGTAAAACCACACATTTGGCGAGCTTATTAGGGCAAAGAGGACAGATTGTAGCCTTAGACATTCATCAAAAAAAATTACGGTTAATCCAAAATAATGCGCAACGCTTAGGGGTGCAACAATTAATTCAAACCCAAGCCTTGGATGCGCGCAAAGCTGGCCAAGAATTTGCGGCAGCTAGTTTTGACCGGATTTTAGTTGATGCACCGTGTTCAGGATTTGGATTGATGCGCCGCAAACCAGAAATTCGCTATGGTCGCCAATTAAGTGATGTTTTACATTTAGCACAAATCCAGCGCGATATTTTAACGGCAGTAGCGCCATTATTGAAAGTTAATGGTTATTTAGTTTATAGTACATGTACGATTTTTGATCAGGAAAATCAACAAGTAATTGAACAATTTTTAGCGGATCAACCGCAGTTTGAATTAGTACCAGTTACCACACAAAAGAAGTTAGCTTTAAGCAATCAAATGTTAAAAATTTATCCAGACGATTATCAAACTGACGGCTTTTTTATTGCTTGTTTAAAAAGGGTGAAGTAAAGTATGCAAATTGCATTTACAACGGATATTGGTCAACAACGCAAAACTAATCAAGATGATGTGCAGGTTTATCAAAATCAACAAGGTGTCGTTTTGGCTTTGGTGGCTGATGGCATGGGCGGTCATCGGGGTGGTGACGTGGCTTCTAATATGGTTATTCGACATTTTAAGACGGCATTTGAAAAAAACCAAATGCGGGATATTCGCCAGCTGGCGCAATGGACGGAAAGTTTTTTGATTCAGGAAAATCAGCGCGTGGTCACAACGGCTAGCGAACACGTCGAATTAAATGGTATGGGCACGACGATTGTGGGGGCATTTGTTTTACCTCAACAATTGGCGGTTTTTAATGTTGGCGATAGTCGTTGTTATTTATTAATGCAAAAACAGCTGCGACAAGTCAGTTTTGATCATTCATTGGTCAATGAATTGCTGGTAGCTGGCGAAATAACCCCAGAACAGGCCCGCAATTCACCTAATAAAAATATTATTACCCAAAGTTTGGGTGTCTCCACCGATGTCAAACCCACCTTTGGTTTTTTTGATTTGCCAACTGACGCGCAGATTTTGTTATGCAGTGATGGCTTAACCAATATGTTGTCTGATCAGCAAATTCAACAAATTTTGGAACAAAATCTATCACCTCAAGCCAAGTGTGACTTATTGATTCAGCGTGCTAATCAAGCAGGAGGTTTAGATAATATTACCGCTTTAGTAATTGATATGGCTGCTGGTCATGCTGAGGTGAACTCCAATGATTAATAAAGGGGACTTAATTGCTGACCGCTATCTAATTTTGGACACCTTAGGTGAAGGCGGGATGTCCAATGTTTATCTGGCAGAAGATACTTTTTTACATCGCCGCGTAGCATTAAAAAGTTTACGTTTGGACTTGACGGATAATCAACAATTTCGACAACGATTTCAACGTGAATCACGAGCCATGAGTGAATTATCTAGTCCTTATATTGTCAACATTTTAGATATTGGTGATGAAAGTTTCCCCTATATTGTGATGGAGTATGTCAAGGGTCCAAGTCTAAAAAAATATCTGCGGCAAAACTTTCCCATTAGTCAGCCACAAATTTTAAGTTTTATGGCGGAGATTTTGCAAGGCGTTGCCGTTGCGCATCAACACGGAATTATTCATCGCGATTTAAAGCCACAAAACGTTTTTATTACTTCGCAAGGTCATGCGAAAGTGGGCGACTTTGGTATTGCTTTATCTTTAGGCGAGCAGTCGATTACACAATCGGATGCCACCATCGGTTCGGTTCATTACATGGCTCCCGAACGAGTGCGCGGGGCTCAGGCAACGGTTCAGTCCGATATCTATTCGTTAGGGATTATTTTATTTGAAATGTTAACAGGGCGCTTGCCGTTTGACGCTGAAACCTCGATGGCCGTAGCGGCTAAACATTTTAATGAACCGATGCCGAATTTATGTCAAATTGATGCCGCTATTCCCCAGCCGTTGGCTAATGTAGTTTTAAAAGCGACTGCCAAGGTTCCCAGCCAGCGGTATGCAACCGTTAGTGAAATGGCCCAAGATTTAGAGACAAGCTTAAATGCTGATCGAAAAAATGAACAGCCTTTTATTCCTGAACCGATCAATACTGAAGAGACGAAGGTTTTATCGAATGTTCATGAACAAACTACTGCTCCTAGTGTTAATCCGCAATCTGATTTAACGTCTGACCAGAAAAAGCCAGTAGTTAAAAAAAAGCATCACCGGCGGTGGTTAATAGTGCTACTGGTAATACTAATTATTATCATCGGTTTTGTTTTTTGGTATAATCGCAAAGAAGTGACGGTGCCGGATGTTCGTGATTTGAGTCTTAATCAAGCACGGGCAGTGCTGAATAACTCTAGCTTAAAAGTTGGGACGATCACTAAGAAAACGAGTAACACGATTCGTACTCAAAATGTCATTAGCTCCATTCCTCCGCAGGGCAGCCATCTCAAAACCGGAACGAAAGTTAAACTAATTCAAAGTACCGGTCCCGTCAAAAAAAGCTTACCAAATGTGCAAGGCTGGAATTATTATGCGGCTAAAAAAAGATTACACCAAGCAGGATTTAAAGTTCAGCGGAAAAATCGTTATTCCAAGACAGTGCCTGCGGGTAAGGTCATTAAGCAAACGCCCAGAGCTACTAAACGCAAAACCGCGCAAAATCGGGTCGTTCACTTAACAATTTCTTTAGGAATTAAAAATACTGGGGTTACTGTGAAAGATTTGACAGGTTATAATTTGCGGGGAGCGCAAGATTACGCTAATGAGTCCGGGTTACACTTAGTGGTGAAGACAGTTGCTTCAGAGAGCGTGGACAAGGGCTTAGTTATTTCGCAAAGTCCCGTCGCGGGTACGCGAGTGATGCGGGGGAGTGATTTAATTATCAGTGTGTCTAGTGGTGGTAATAATGTCGTCAATAATCCGCCACAAGCTCGTGCGACTGCCAATGATGATGCGACACCAACGGATAATGTTCAAAATGTTTCCCGGACCGTGACGGTGCCGTTTAATGCACAAACTAATAATGGTACTAATGTGGTAAAAATTCATGTTCAAGATCTCAATCATAATATTAATGATGTTTATCAAACATTGAATATTACTGCTGATACTCCCGTAACAATCAATTTACAACTGAATAAAGGACAAAGTGGACAATATAGTATTGAACGTGACGGTCAAACGATTGATTCACAGACAGTAACAGGCAATTAATATGCAAACAGGAAAAATTATTAAATCTAATAGCGGCTTTTATGAAGTACAATTACCAACCGGTCAAGTAGTTACCACCCGTGCTCGCGGTAATTTTCGCCAACAAAAGATCAAACCGATTGTGGGTGATGTTGTTGATTTTGAAGAACAGTATTTACTAAAAATTCATCCGCGAAAAAATGAAATCGTGCGGCCACTCATTGCCAATATTGATCAAGCTTTGATTGTCATGTCGGTTGTTCAGCCAGATTTTTCGACTAATTTATTAGATCGCTTCTTAGTTAACTTGCAGTTACAAAAAATTAAACCTTTAATTTATCTCAGTAAGACCGATTTGGCGACTAAAAAGCAATTAATTGCTTTACAACCGATTATTGATTATTATCAAAGTTGGCATTATCCAATCTTTACGCACGACACTTTGCCGCAGTTAAATACCGCGTTAACCAATTGTGAAACGGTCTTAACGGGCCAAACGGGTGTGGGAAAATCTACGTTATTGAATCAAATGCTGCCGCAATTAAAATTAAAAACGGCCGCAATTTCTAATAGTTTGAATCGGGGGAAACATACAACCCGCTTAGTAACTTTATATCCATTTGCGGGAGGATTAGTTGCCGATACACCCGGTTTTTCTGCACTACAATTTCAAGACTTGACTAAAGAACAACTTCCCCAATTGTTTGTTGATTTTCAACATTTTCAAGGTAATTGCAAATACCGCAGTTGTCTGCATCTAAAAGAGCCTGGTTGCGCTGTACAACAAGCCGTGGCGACAGGTGAAATTTTGCACAGTCGGTATCAAAATTATTGTCAATTTCAAGCAGAGTTAGCACAACGCCGACCAGTTTATCAAAAAACTCCTAAAAAAAAGAGGTAGTCCAATGACTAATTATGTAATTGCACCTTCTATTTTAAGTGCCAATTTGTTAGCTTTACAAACGGATTTAAACCAGGCAATTGCGGCTGGAGCAGATATGTTTCATATTGATTTAATGGATGGTGCCTTTGTTCCACATTTGACGTTTGGTCCCGATATGGTGCAAGCTATTCGGACCATGACTGATTTACCATTAGATGTGCATTTGATGGTGCAGCACCCTGGTAATTATTTTGACCAGTTACTCCAAATTCCTAATTGTTTGTTAAATATTCACGTGGAGAGTACGGTTCATATTTATAGTTTAGTGCAGCAGGTCAAAGCAGCAGGTTTAAAGGCGGGCATTGTGTTCAATCCTGGTACTGCTGTGGCAAGTGTGACGCCATTACTTCCTTTAGTAGATAATGTCTTAGTGATGACTGTTAATCCAGGATTTGGTGGTCAAAAATTTTTGACTGCCATGACTAATAAGTTACAGCAATTACAGACATTACGGCACCAAAATGCGGATTATACTTATACACTTGAAGTGGATGGTGGAATTAATGATCACACTATTCAATTGTGTCAGCAAGCAGGAGCCGATACGTTCGTAGCCGGCTCATACGTGTTTGATCACAATATTGAGCAACAAATGCAAAATCTACGACAGGCATTAGTTAAATGAATAAAGTTAATGTAATGTTAGGCAGTTCCTATAATTTACCACTGAATTTGTCAGAGATTACTGGTCCTTGGGTGGGCGCCGATCATGGAAATATTACGTTATTAGCCAATAATATTGTTCCCCAAATTGGCGTGGGTGATTATGACTCTTTAACGAGCGTGGAAAAAAATTGGCTAGAAGCGCAAGTTGCTGATTTAAGATATGCTAAACCCGAAAAAGATTTTACGGATTCTCAAGCAGCGGTGAAAATCGCTTTGCGAGATTTACATGCGCGTCAAGTAGATATTTACGGTGCGACTGGTGGGCGCATCGATCATGAGCTGGTTAATCTTTGTTTACCGTTAGATTTTCAACCACAAGATGCCCAAAAGTTACGGCTGATTGATAACCAAAATGTTATCACCTATTTTGCTCCCGGAACTTATCAAATTCAAAATTGGACACAAGATAAGTATCTAGGTTTCTATAATTTAGTACCCGTCAAACATTTTTGGATTAAAGATGCCAAGTATCCCTTAAAACCAACTGATTTAACGCGCCCCGTTTCGTTATCCAGTAATGAATTTGTGGGTGCGGTGGTGGAATTTGGCTTTACCAGTGGTTTGATGGCTGTGATCCAGTGCCACGATTAATTGATAGTTGCTGATTGGTGCTCACGTGCTGGATTAGAATTGTCCGAATAAAACTAAAATAAAAAAACTGCCCAAGTTGGACAGCTTTTTTATTTTAATTATTAGACACGAGTCACTTTACCAGACTTCAAAGCGCGAGTTGAAACCCAAACACGTTTGGGTTTACCATCAACTAAAATCCGGACTTTTTGCAAATTAGCTTTCCATGCACGTCGTGATGAATTCAAAGCATGAGAACGTTTGTTGCCAAAACTGGTCTTGCGTCCAGTAATAATATCTTTAGCCATGGGACAAACCTCCTTGTCCTATATACTTTCTATAACAGAATACTTTAAACATGTTATCATTTACCTATTGAGAAAGCAAGTTCTAATTCAAGGAAAAATACTTGACAGTTTTGTAGATAGCTGTTTTTTATAGCTTTGCTATGATAAAATTTAATTGTTAAAAGAGATTATAAAGCGGGGTGTTAGACTTTGGCAGTAACTATTCAAACAAAATATGGACAAGTAGATGTCTCTAATGAAGTCATTGCTTCGATTGTCGGCTGTGCTGCGACTGATATTTACGGTATCGTCGGGATGGCTAGTAAAAATCAGTTACGTGATGGCGTCAATGAGATTTTAAATCGCGAAAATTACACACGTGGAGTAGTTGTGCGCCAACAGGAAAGTCAAACCGTAGTTGATGTATATATAATTGTTGGTTACGGCGTGAAAATTTCTGAAGTTTGTCGTAATGTCCAGAGCAAAGTTAAATACAATTTAGAAACAATGTTAGGTGCACCGACAGCGCAAGTTAATGTTTACGTGCAAGGAATTAAGATTTTAGAAGAGGATTAATTGGAGGAAAAATTCATTGTCTGTTGAAAGAATTACGGCACAAGAATTTGTCGATATGATTCGCATGGGAGCACACCGTTTAGGTCAGAATGCTCAATTTGTGAATTCTTTAAATGTTTTTCCGGTACCTGATGGCGATACCGGAACCAATATGGACTTAACATTTAAATCGGGCTATAAAGCAGTTAATGAAGCCGATACGAAGCACGTTGGTGAATTAGGTCAAGTCTTAGCCAAAGGATTGTTGATGGGCGCACGGGGCAATTCGGGAGTGATTACATCCCAAATTTTCCGTGGTTTTAGTAAAAGCATTGAGGCGAAGCCAGTTTTAACGCCCCAAGATTTAGCCCAAGCGTTCGCTGATGGTGTGCAGACGGCTTATAAAGCCGTGATGAAACCAGTCGAAGGCACGATTTTGACAGTTGCTAGAGGAGCTAGTGAACAGGCCCAACAGGTGAGTGCAACAGCAAGCGATGTAGAAACAGTGATGGCTGCAGCCTTACAAGGAGCTAAACAGGCGCTGGCCCAAACACCGGATTTATTGCCAGTATTAAAAGAAGTTGGCGTAGTCGATTCGGGAGGCCAAGGCTTGGTCTTTATCTATGAAGGCTTTTTACAAGCTTTAGGTGGCGAAGTTAATGATAGTAATATTCACCAACCTGATGCTACTGAAATGGATGAAATGTTAAATGCAGCCCATCATCAATCAGTGCAAACGCAGTTTAATAATGAAGATATTGTGAACGGTTTTTGTACCGAAATGATGGTTCAATTAGGGGTTCAACCAACTACTGACCAACAGTTTGATTACGAACAATTTCGCAATACATTAAGTGAAATTGGCGATTCACTATTGGTGGTTGCTGATGATGAAGTGGTGAAAGTTCATGTGCACACACAGCATCCTCAAAAAGTCTTTACCTATGGTCGGCAATTTGGCGCGTTAGCTAAAGTTAAAATCGACAATATGCGGATTCAACACGAAACCATTATTGAAAATGACACCGCACAAGCTCCAGTAGCGACCGAGCCAGTCGATTATGCAGTTATTGCCGTGGCTTCCGGTAATGGTCTACAAAAACTGTTTCGCAGTTTAGGCGTGACTACTGTTATTAGCGGTGGTCAAACGATGAATCCTTCAACGCAAGATATTATTCACGCTATTGAGAATAGTAATGCCAAACAAGTTATTGTTTTACCAAATAATGGTAATATCGTCATGGCTGCCCAACAAGCTTGTCAAGAAGTTAATTTACCAACGGCAATTGTGGCCAGTAAATCAATTGCTCAAGGAATGACGGCCATGTTAGCTTTTGATCCAACTGCAGATTTAACAGACAACGAAGCTAACATGACTGAAGTGTTAACCACAGTTAAGAGTGGTCAGATTACAACAGCTGTGCGCGATAGTGTCATTGGTGACTTAACAATTAAAAAAGCAGATTTGATCGGACTGGTTGATGGCGATATTGTCGTTAGTGGCACTGATTCACTTACAGTAGCCCGCCAGATGGTGGCTAAAATGGTGGATGAAGATAGTGAAGTAGTGACTATTTTAGTGGGCGCACAAGGAAATAATGACAGTGCCCAACAAATTGCGGAAGCTATTACGAATGATTTTAGTGAATTAGAAGTTGAAATCCATGAGGGCGATCAACCCGTGTATCCGTATTTGATTGCTGTTGAATAAAGAGATCATTGAGGCTGTGAATAATTGGTGCACTAAGGAGCCAGTATGCAAGAATTATTACAATCGGTTAGTTATTTAAAGGGTGTTGGTCCTAAAGTTCAAGCTGCATTAGGAACTTTAGGAATTACTACGGTACGTGACCTACTTTATTTTTTTCCTAAACGCTATAACGATCTTATTGTTAAGACACTTGCTGAAATTAGTGATCAGGAAAAAGTAGTTTTAAAAGGAGTTGTGGGTAGTCCTGCTTTACTTAAACGTTTAGGTGGTAAAAGAAATTTAGTCATTGTTCGTTTATTGGTTGACAATGAAACGATCCCAGTGACTTTTTTTAATCAACCGTGGTTAAAGCGCCAGTTCACAGTTGGTCAGGAAGTTTTGATTTATGGGCGTTTTGATGCGGCTAAACGATCTTTGACGGGGATGAAAGTTCTCAGTGATGATCAAGCAACTAATCAACTGGCGGCCATTTATCCCACTAATCGGCAAATCTCGCAAAAAAGTTTAATTAAGCTAATTCACCAAGCCGTTGATCAATATTTGTCCCAAGTTCCCAATCTTGTTCCGCTTGCTCTGCGGCAAGCCTATCACTTATTAACTGATCAACAAATTATTGTGGGAATGCATTTTCCGAAGTCCAAGCAACAAGCCCATTTGGCTCGCCGAAGTGCTAAATTTCGGGAATTATTTTTGTACAGTTTACGGCTATGTGATTTAAAAGTAACTACGCAAAAGCAGACAGCAGGTTTGGCACAACATTATGACGAACAATATGTGCAGCAATTTGTGAGTGATTTTTCGTTCCAATTAACAGCAGCACAAACAAAAGTTTTAACGGAAATTTTAACCGATTTAAAAGCACCTCAACCGATGAATCGTCTATTACAAGGTGATGTAGGTAGTGGTAAAACTGCCGTCGCGGCTACGGCGATGTTTGCCTCAGTAACGGCGGGTTATCAGACGGTTTTAATGGCTCCCACTGAAATTTTGGCGCAACAGCATTATCAAAAACTGGCGCCGTTATTTGAGCAGTTTCAAATGACAACGAGCTTGCTAACTAGCTCGCTAAAGGCGCCACAAAAAAAGTTGATCTTAAATAATATTCAACAAGGTCATACGAACATTATTATTGGAACGCAAGCAGTTTTTCAAACGGCGGTCCAGTATCAACGTTTGGGATTAGTAGTAATTGATGAGCAACATCGTTTTGGTGTTCGCCAGCGGAAGGCCTTACGCCAAAAGGGAGGCAATCCCGATGTCTTGTTAATGACAGCCACGCCGATTCCGCGGACCTTAGCAATTACTTATTATGGTGAAATGGATTTATCGATTATTGATGAATTACCCGCGGGGCGCCAAGCAGTCAAAACTTACTGGTTGCGCTCCAATAAGTTAGAGCAAGTCCGTCATTTTATGACGGTGCAGCTTCAGCAACAAGCTCAAATTTTTATCGTCACCGCACTGGTCGAGGACTCTGACAAGATGACTTTAACTAGTGCCAAAACTCTCTATCAAGAATTGCAACAACAGTTTCCCCAAGCACGAATTGGGCTGGTGCACGGACAATTAACAGCGGCCGATAAAGCGCAGACAATGGAACAGTTTAAACAACACCAATTGGATATTTTAATCGCTACGACGGTCATTGAAGTTGGCGTGGATGTGCCAGATGCAACGGTTATGATTATTTTAAATGCTGAACGCTTTGGTTTATCGCAGTTACATCAATTACGGGGGCGGGTTGGTCGTGGTCAACAAGCGGCCTACTGTATTTTAGTGGGAGACCCTGCGAACCAAACGGCAATTCAACGTTTAAAAATTATGACACAAACCAATGATGGTTTTAAGTTAGCACAAAAAGATTTAGAATTACGTGGTAGCGGGGACTTCTTTGGTGATCAACAATCGGGTTTGCCACAGTTTGAATTGGCAGATCCAGTGAGTGATGTTAAAATGCTTGATATTGCTTACCAAGAAGCACGAAAATTGATGCAAACGGATCCTAATTTGACTCAATTTCCCCAATTAAAGCAATATTTACAAACAGTAATACATGATAATTTAGATTAGTGAGGTTATTTGAATGAAAATTGCAGTTGATGTCATGGGTGGCGATCACGCACCAGAAGTGGTCGTACAAGGAGTAGAGCGAGCCCGGAATGAATTTGCAGATTTAGAATTTAGTCTATTTGGCGATCAAACGGCAATTAAACAATATTTACAAGATTCTAAGAGAATTGAAATTGTGCATACTACGACCCAAATCTTAGGCACGGATGAGCCCATGAAAGCTATTCGGCAAAAAAAGGATTCATCAATGGTCCTAGCTGCGCAAGCAGTGAAAGCTGGTCAAGCCGATGCAATGATTTCGTTAGGAAATTCCGGTGCATTGTTAGCTGCGGGAATTTTTATTGTGGGACGTTTGAAAAATATTTCTCGCCCGGCCTTAATGCCCACGATGCCCATGATTGGTCAAAACAATGCTTTTGTCTTTTTGGATGCGGGGGCCAATGCTGAGGTTAAAGTTCCTTATTTGACACAATGGGCGGTGATGGGCTCGTTTTATGCCAGTGAAGTTTTAAATACTGCTCAGCCACGAGTTGGTTTATTGAACAATGGTAGTGAATATGATAAGGGTGATAAGTTACACCAGCAAGCTTATCAAGCATTAAAAGAGTTACCAGGAATTAATTTTGTTGGTAATGTGGAAGCTGATAATTTATTAGTTGGTGCTGCCGATGTAGTAGTGACTGATGGTTTTACTGGTAACGCGGTCTTAAAAGCGATTGAAGGGACCGCTTCATTAGTCATTAAAGAATTAAAAGCGGCATTACTCAATAATGGTTTGCGGGCGAAAACGGGAGCACTGTTAGCTAAACCAGCGCTCAAGTCGATTAAATCTTTATTTGACGTTTCCACATACGGTGGTGCAGTTTTGATGGGTGCTAAAGCCCCAATTGTTAAATCACACGGGTCTTCAGATGCACGTACGGTCTATTATGCCTTAGCGCAATTGAGAATGATGTATAATAAGGGAATGCTTGATAAAGTAATGGCTTACTTTAATCAAGAACAAAAAACTAATAATTAGGAGATCAGTTAATTATGAATAGAGAAGATATTTTTCAAAAAATTGCTCAAATGTTAAGCGAACGCTTTGGTGTTGCAGTCGATAAAATTACGGATGCAACTAATTTCCAAGAAGATTTAAAAGCTGATTCCATTGATATGGTGGAATTTGAGTTGGAACTAGAAGATGATTTTGGTGCCGAAATTCCTGATGAGGAAGCTGCTAAAATCCAAACTGTTGGGGCGGCAGTTGATTATATTGTTTCACAACAATAATAAATGGAGGTTATTTGACCTTTGACTAAAAATAAAACAATGGATGATCACCAATTAGTACAGCTATTAGCTGATCATTATCAAATTAAATTTCACAATATGGATTTATTGCATTCAGCTTTGACACATTCTTCGTTTGCAAATGAACACCGCGAGTTAGCGGTTAAAGATTATGAACGCTTAGAATTTTTAGGTGATGCGGTTTTAGAGTTAAATGTGTCAGAATATATTTTTAAAAAATTTCCACAATTACCTGAAGGACAACTAACCAAATTACGAGCAGATATTGTTTGTACAGCCAGTTTTTCGCGCTTTTGTCGCGAAGTAGGCTTGCCACAGTTTATTCGCTTGGGTAATGGTGAAGAAAAAGCTGGCTCACGTAACCGTGATACGTTACTAGAAGACGTCTTTGAAGCTTTTGTGGGAGCTTTGTATTTAGACCAAGGCAATGACAAAGTGGTCACTTTTTTGCAAGCAGTGGTTTATCGGCATATTGATGCGGGCGAATTTAGTGATGATAATGACTTTAAAACAGAGTTACAAGAAGAATTGCAACAAAACGGTGATGTGCAAATTGATTATCAAGTTTTGAAGACGGAAGGCTCTGATGATCAGACGGTCTTTACAGTTCAGTTGGTAGTTAATCAACAACCCTTAACAATGGGCGTGGGTCACAGTAAAAAAGATGCAGAACAACAGGCAGCTCACCGGCAATTACAGAAATTGCATCAAAAATAGGAGGAGTTTTGTTTGGTCTTAAAGGCACTACAAATGATGGGTTTTAAGTCTTTTGCAGACAAAACAACGCTTCATTTTGATGAAGGCATTACGGGAATTATCGGTCCCAATGGTAGTGGTAAGAGCAATCTCACCGAAGCTATTCGTTGGGTAATGGGTGAACAATCATCCAAAAGTTTACGTGGCGATAATATGCAAGATGTTATTTTTGCGGGCAGCGCCACACGAGCGCCGTTAAATCGGGCAGAAGTGGTGCTCAAGTTTGATAATCGTGATCGGCAATTGCAATTTGACCATGATGAAGTACAAGTTACTCGGCGACTATTTCGCAATGGTGAGAGTGATTTTTTGATCAATAACCGTAAAGTTCGACTCAAAGAAATTACGAATTTATTCTTAAGTTCCGGCTTGGGTAAACACTCTATGGCTATCATGTCGCAAGGTAATGTCGAAGCTATTTTTAATAATAAGCCACAAGATCGTCGGTTTATTATTGAAGAAGCAGCTGGTGTCGCTAGTTTTAAACTAAAGAAAAAGCAGGCGCAGCAACAATTAGAGCAGACTGATGACAATTTACAGCGAGTTAATGACATTGTTACTGAGTTAGCAAGACAGGTGGAACCACTCAAAGAACAAGCCAGTCTGGCTCGTGATTATCAAGAGCAGCAAGCCAAGTTTAGTCACCTGGAACAACAGGTCTTAGCAATTGAGATTGCCGATTTGAATCAAAAGCAAACCACATTATTACAAAAAAGACGATCTATCAAACAACGCTTAACGGAAATTGGTCAACGCTTGACGACCACTAATCAACAAGTTAGTGAAAATAATCAAGCTCAAGAACAATTAGCTTTGAAATTGGACCAAAAACAGGTGCAATTGACGCAATTAAGTCAAAAACTGACGGAAACTAAAGGCCAAGCTACCCTCCACGCTGAGCGCTGGAATAATAGTGATGCTCAGTATCAAACACTGCAGCAGCAACAAGAAGATTTACAGCAACAACAACAGCTTACGCAAACCCAAATCGCCAATTTAACCACTGCTGAGCAAAACCTGCAAACTAAATTGGCTGCTTTGCAAGCTACTTTGCAACAAAAACAGTCCGATTTAAAAACGGATCCCCAACAAATTCAACAAACTGTGACCGACTTACAACAGCAACGTGTTACGAACTTGCAACAGCAAGCAGCATTGACTAAGCAGTTGCAGTTTCAAACAGAACAATTGCAGAAAAGTCAACAACAGCTCCAGGTTGTCACTAAAACAGTAGCTGAACAACAAGCTGCTGGTCAAACCCAACAACAACACTTAACGCAATTAAATGCGCAAGTTCAACAACAGCACCAACAGTTAAAAACACAACAGCAAAGTGTTCAGCAAGTGACGTTAAAGTACCAGCAAACGCAGCAGCAATTACAAGCAGCTCAAAATCAGTATTATCAACAATTACGAACGGTGCAACAAGTTCAAGCTGAGTTAAAATCGCTACAAAAAATTCAACAACAACACCAAGGTTTTTATCAAGGTGTACGGGCAATTTTGGCAGCCCAATTAAGTGGTGTCATTGGAGTTGTAGCAGAGTTAATCAATGTTCCAGAAACTTATCAAGTGGCCATTCAAAGTGCTGCTAGTTCAGCTTTGCAGTCGATTGTTACGACCAATCAAGCTAGTGCGAGGGCTGCGATTGACTATTTACGGCAACATCGGCAAGGACGGGCTACTTTTTTACCGCAGACGGTGATGAAAAGTCGGAAGATCTGGCCTGAACAGTTGTCAGCTTTACAAGCGTTAACTAATTGGCAGCTAGCGAGTGATGTGGTACAGATTAATCCTGATTTACAAAATATCGTGGATTACCTTTTTGGTAATTTAATTATTGTAGATCAGCTTAATACAGCAACGAAAGTTAGTAACCTATTGCAACATCGTTACCGGGTAGTGACGTTAAAAGGTGATTTGATTAATCCAGGCGGATCAATGACTGGCGGGCAAGTCCGCGCCAATTTAGCTATTTTGGGGCAAAAAGAGCAAATCAAACATCTCGCACAATCTGTTCAAAGTTCACAAAAACAATTAGATAAAAGACAACAGCAAGTGCAAACTTTGCAGCAAGAAGTGCAATTGGTCAGTGATCAAAAAAAGACACAAGAACAACAGTTACAGCAGTTGTTGCCTAAACAACAACGATTAGAAAGTGATTACCGATTACACCAGCAGCAATTCCAACAACACCAAGGCCAATTAGCGGACTTTAAGCAACAACAACAAGCTTTAGCACAGCAAATTCAGCAGTTTCAACAACAAGTAGCTGCTAGTCGTCAACAATTACAGGACTTAGCGCAAATGTTGCAACAAATTGAGCAAAACAGTCAACACCAGCAAGCTTTAATTCAAAATTTGGACCAACAAAAGAGTTCTTTAGCGCAAACATTGCAAACGACGAAAACACAAATCATTGTCACAAAAAATGATTTGCAGAATCAGCAGAAAGAATTGCAGCAAAAACAGCAGTTGCAAGCAGACTTACAAACAAAACTTCAGCAACTGCAACAAGAACAGCAGCAACTACAAGTTACACAGGATGATTTTGCTCAGACCAAGCAAGATTTACATCAGCAAGTTACGCAGTTAACGCAAAAAGTGCAGCAATTACAACAACAAATTACGCAATGCCAGCAGCAACGCGAACAGCTTCAACAAACTTCTCAAGAGTTAAATCCCTTGAATCAGCGCTTAGTTGGCTTGCAACAGCAGGCAATGGATGAGCAAAGTCAGTTGTCGGTGCAACAAGCTGAAATAAAACAACAATTACAGCAGCGTTTGAAACATTTGGAGCAAGATTACAACCTCAGTTTTGAGGCAGCCATGGCAAAAGTGCCAGCCAACTTTGATTTAACTCAAGCACAAGATCAAATGCGACTCTTACAACAAGGATTAACGGATTTAGGGACAGTTAATTTAGCAGCCATTGCCGAATACGATCAGGTTAAAGACCGGTACGAATTTTTAACACAGCAACGTGCAGACTTAATGGCCGCACGTCAGCAGTTAACAACCACAATGGGTGAGATGGATCACGAAGTCAGTCAACGCTTTGCAGCCATGTTTCAGCAAGTTGCGGCGGCTTTTGAACAAATTTTTCCGCGGATGTTTGGTGGTGGACATGCCAAACTAGTGTTAACTGAGCCAGATGATTATTTATCTAGTGGTATTGAAATTATTGCACAACCGCCGGGAAAAAAGTTGCAACGAATGAGTTTGCTGTCTGGTGGTGAACGAGCATTAACTGCCATCACTTTGCTATTTGCTATTTTGCAGGTTAAGCCCGTGCCGTTTTGTGTTTTGGACGAAGTGGAAGCATCCTTGGATGATGCTAACGTGTTGCGCTTTGCTAATTTTTTACAGCAATATGATCAAGCAACACAGTTTATCGTGATTACACACCGTAAAGGAACAATGCTCAAGGTAGATCGCTTATACGGAGTAACGATGCAAGAATCCGGAGTTTCTACGATATTAACCGTTAAATTAGAACAGAATGGAGTTGAAAACATTCATGGGATTGTTTGATTTATTTAAGAGAAATAAAAAAACTGTAGATGATGAAAAAGCCGAAAAAGCCGAAAAAGCCGAAAAAGCCGAAAAAGCCGAAAAAGCCGAAAAAGCCGAAGCTGAACAACCATTAGATGATGCCAAAGAAGTGGCGCCAACTGCTGACAATCTAAAACCAGCTGCTGCAGAGCAATCAGCTGTAACTGACGTTAGTGATGCACCAGAAGTAACAAGTCAAACTGTAGAAAATTCAACAACGGAAAATGCTGAACCAGAGGACAATGAAGCTCAGATTGAAAACGATACTGCAGAGTCTGATAGCGAGCAGCCCGAAGTTGCTGCTACTTCTGCTGTTTCTGAAACTGCTGATTCCATTACTTCAGAGACAACCGCAGCGTCTTCTAATGCAGAGTTAGCGCCCGCAACTGATGAGGAGCCAGATTCTCAGGAAGAAGAATATAGTCAAGGTCTGCAAAAAACTCGGCATACTTTTCGGGATAAATTTAATGCATTTATGGCCAATTTCCGGTCAGTTGATGAAGACTTTTTTGATGATTTAGAAGATTTGTTAATTCAATCCGACGTTGGTTATGAAATGTCGTTAAAGATTTCTGATGCCTTACGCGAAGAAGTTAAATTACAGAATGCTAAATCGAAAGCGGAAGTTTCGCGCGTTATTATTCAAAAAATGGTTGAATTATATCGGGCAGATAATCATAAATATGATTATCAACTGAATTTGGACTTTCAGCGCCCATTAAATGTTATCTTATTTGTGGGAGTTAATGGTGCTGGTAAAACAACGACGATTGGTAAGTTAGCTGCACGGTTGAAACAGCAAGGACACAAGGTATTATTAGCTGCCGGTGACACTTTTCGCGCCGGGGCGATTGAACAATTACAAGCCTGGGGCCAAGCGACAGGGGTTACTACCGTTGCTAAAAAAGCGGGCAGTGATCCTGCCGCGGTAGTTTATGAAGCTTTGCAAAAAGCACAAACGGAAAACTATGATGTGCTACTGGTAGATACCGCCGGTCGGTTACAGAATAATGCTAACTTGATGAAAGAACTAGAAAAAATCAAACGGATTATTACGCGTGAATTGCCAGATGCACCACATGAAGTTTTATTAGTCGTTGATGCAACCACAGGGCAAAATGCGCTGAGCCAGGCCAAGCAGTTTCAAAAGGTGACGCAAGTAAGCGGTTTGGTCTTAACCAAATTAGATGGTTCATCGCAAGGTGGCATTGTTCTGGCAATTAATGATGAGTTACAGATACCGGTTAAATTAGTGGGCTTAGGTGAAAAAGTGAGTGATTTGCGGGACTTTGACCCAGAGCAATTCGCACAAGGTTTGTTTAGCCGCTTATTGGATGAAGCTGATGAATGATAATTTAGCGCAAAAAAATTATGTTAATGTCTTGTATAGTTTTTACCAACCATTGCTAACGGCTAAACAAGATCAGTATATGCAGCTATATTATGGTGATGATTTTTCGTTAGGTGAAATTGCTCAGAATTATCATGTCAGTCGACAGGCTGTTTATGATAATTTAAAACGAACAGTTAAAATTTTAGAAAAATATGAGCAGAAGTTACACTTGTGTCAAGAATTTCAAAAACGGGAAACCTTATTAGCACAATTAGGGCAAATTATTCAAACTGATTATCCACAGGATCAAGCTTTAAAAACAATTTTTCATAAATTGCAGCAGTTAGATGTTTGATAAAAAAACAAGGAACTGGTAGAGGAGATAAATATGGCTTTTGAAGGATTAAGTGAGCGGCTCCAAAAGACGTTTGCCAAATTACGCGGCAAAGGTAAAATAACTGAAAATGATGTCAAAGAAATGATGCGTGAAGTGCGTTTGGCATTGTTAGAAGCCGATGTTAATTTTGATGTCACAAAGACTTTTATTCAAACGGTGCGCCAACGAGCCATCGGTAGTGAAGTCTTGGAGAGCTTAACTCCTGCACAACAAATCATTAAAATTGTTAATGAAGAGTTAACTAAAATTATGGGTACCGAAGCGGTTGCTTTAAATAAAGCAGCCAAAATTCCGACAGTAATTATGATGGTTGGGCTGCAAGGCGCTGGTAAAACGACTTCGGCTGGTAAATTGGTTAAGTATCTACAAGAAAATAATCATGCCCGCCCCTTGTTAATTGCCGCTGATGTCTATCGCCCTGCTGCGATTGAACAGTTGAAAACTATCGGTCAACAATTGACAGTTCCGGTTTATGATGAAGGTACAGACCAAAATCCGGTGTCAATTGTGGAACACGGTCTCCAACAAGCTCGTGAACAAAAGAATGATTATGTCTTAATTGATACTGCTGGGCGCTTAGAAATTGATGACCAATTAATGGATGAATTGAGTCAGATTAAGGCAATTGCGCAACCCAATGAAATATTGTTAGTTGTGGACTCCATGACTGGACAGGCGGCAACGCATGTGGCCGAAGGATTTAATGAACAGCTCGATATTACCGGTGTGATTTTGACTAAGTTAGATGGTGATACTCGTGGTGGGGCAGCTTTGTCCATTCGTTCAGTCACCGGTAAGCCTATTAAATTTATTGGTTCTGGTGAAAAATTAGATGCACTAGAGGTTTTCCATCCGGATCGAATGGCTGATCGTATCTTGGGCATGGGCGATATGATGACGTTAATCGAGAAAGCCCAACAAGAATACGATGATAAACAAGCGGTTGAGTTAACACGCAAAATGCAGGAGAATTCGTTTGACTTTAATGATTTTATTGATCAAATGGATCAAGTGCAAAAAATGGGTCCAATGGATGAATTGATGAAGATGATTCCTGGCATGGCGAACAATCCGGCTTTACAAAATGTGAATCTTGACCCGAAAGATATGGATCATTTAAAAGCAATTGTTTATTCTATGACGCCGGCTGAACGCCAAGATCCCGAATTATTAAATCCATCACGCCGCCGCCGCTTAGCAGCAGGCTCTGGGCGACCAATTGTTGAAGTTAACCGCATGATTAAGCAATTTAAACAGATGCAAACCATGATGCAAAAAATGTCCAAGGGTAATTTTGCCGGCATGGATCAACTAATGGGCGGCGGTTTACAAGGTAAGCTGGGCAAAATGGCCATGGGTTCCATGGTGCGCCATAATAAAAAACGTAAGAAAAAGCGTCTAAAAAAAGTTAAACGATTCAAATCTTAAAAGTTGCTACTTGTAAAGAAAAAAAGCTTTACACTATTATGGAAAACGAGTATACTATTGAACGTTAAGTTAAGAAGCTAAATTTATGGAGGAATTTAATTATGGCAGTTAAAATTCGGATGCATCGTATGGGAAGTAAACGTCGTCCTTTCTATCGAATTGTGGTAGCTGACTCAAGAGCACCACGTGATGGTCGTTTTATTCAACAAGTTGGTCATTATAATCCATTACACAAAGAAGATTTAAAATTAGATGCTGATTTGATTTTGGATTGGTTACAAAAGGGTGCCCAACCTTCAGATACAGTACGTAACTTGTTACAAAAACAAGGCATTATGAAGCAATATCATGAGTTGAAATTAGCTAATAAGAAAGCTAAGTAGTTTTAACAAAGATGGAAACTGACATTGTAACCTTAATTAAAGCAATTGTTTTACCACTAGCGAATGATAAGGATCAAGTTCAAGTTCGCGTTGAAGATGAAGCAGATTGTTTGGTTTATGAATTATCTTTAAGTACAGCAGATGCTGGACGGGTCATTGGTAAACAAGGTCGCGTAGCACAAGCAATTAGAACGATTGTTTATTTAGAAAATGATCAGAATTCAAAACGAGTTAAACTAAATATTGTACCAATTACTACTGATTAATATGGTGGGTGGCTGCAGCTAAAAGTTGCAGCCATTTTTCAAATTAAGGTTTAAAAGTGCCGGCAATTTAGTACTTGTCATGAAGTAAAGGAGTTATTAATGACCCAAACAGACTATTTACGTGTTGGTAAAATCATAAATACCCACGGTTTAAAAGGCGAAGTTAAAGTGCAAGCTTTAACGGACTTTGCGGACGAACGCTTCCAACCTGGTCAAACTTTATTCATTGAAACTGCACCTGATCATTATCAATCGGTTCAGGTGACTAGTGCGCGGATTCAGAAGAACTTTTGGCTCATTCAATTTGCGGAAATTAAGGACATTGAGAGTGCACAAAAAGTTCAAACGCATGAATTGTGGATTGATGCGCAACAATTGCAACCATTACCCGATGGTCAATATTATTATAAAGATATTATGGGCATTACAGTTTATGATCAAAAGCGGGGGTTACTGGGATCAGTAGTGGATATTTGGGATTTAGGTCCGAATGATATCTGGGTTATTCAAGGTGCGAAATACGGCGAAATTTTGTTACCCATTCTCAAAGATGTGTTGGTGACGGTTGATTTGTCAGCGCAACAAGTGCAAGTCAATTTACCAGAAGGATTAATTGATGAAGATTGATATTTTAACGTTGTTTCCTAAAATGTTTGCGGCACTGGATGAGTCACTTTTAGGTAAGGCTCAAGAAAAGGGATTAATTGACATAAATATTTGCGACTTTCGGCAATACTCTGAAGATAAACACCATCATGTTGATGATACCCCCTATGGTGGTGGTGCCGGAATGTTACTGCAGCCTCAGCCTTTTTATCGGGCCATGGATGAAATTAATCAAGTAGATCCTGCTCCCAAACGGGTCATTTTATTAGATCCCGCGGGGCGCAAGTTTGATCAAACGGCGGCCCAAGAGTTGGCCCAAGAACAGCATTTGGTTTTTTTGTGCGGTCATTATGAAGGCTTTGACCATCGCATTGAAAAGCTGGCGACGGATAAATTTTCGATTGGTGATTTTGTCATTACTGGTGGTGAAATGGCAGCCATGTTAATGATTGATGCTACTGCGCGCTTTGTACCAGGAGTTTTGGGGAATGGCCAGTCGGCATATAGTGATTCGTTTACCGATGAATTGTTGGAATATCCCCAGTATACACGGCCAGCAGAGTACCGCGGGATGAAAGTTCCTGACATTTTGTTAAGTGGTAATCATCAAAAGATTGCCACTTGGCGGCATCAACAAGCCTTAAAGAAGACTTATCAAATGCGACCAGATTTATTAGCCAAAGCACAATTGAGTCCGGAAGATCAGGCTTTTTTGCAACAATTAAAAGCAGCTGATGATTAAAAGTTTCAAAAATAAAATTTTGTGTTATAATCTAATTTGTGTGATTACACGACAACAATATTCCGCTGAACTGTTATTAAGTTTAAGAGTATTAGTATAAAGGAGAGATTTATATGGGTATGAAGAGTCCCTTAATTGATGTTGTAACGAAGTCCCAATTACGTGATGATATTCCTGATTTTCGCGCAGGAGATACTGTGCGGGTTTCTGTTAAAGTTGTCGAAGGTTCTCGGGAACGGATTCAGTTATTTGAAGGTGTTGTAATCAAGCGTCGCGGTAGTGGCATTAGCGCAACTTATACTGTTCGTAAAATGAGTAGTGGTGTTGGTGTTGAACGGACATTCCCATTACACTCACCACGAGTTGCTAAAATTGAAGTAATTCGCCAAGGTCGCGTTCGGCGTGCTAAGTTGTATTACCTACGTAACCGTCGTGGTAAGGCTGCTAGAATTGCTGAAAAGCGTCGTTAATAAATTAAAGATTAACTATCAAAGCACAATCTCTCTTGATTGTGCTTTTTGATAACCATAAAAAAACTAGTATCGAAAAAATAATTTTTCAGTACTAGTTTCTTAAGTTTAATCTTAAAAAATATCTGACCGGTATAAACCGACTACCTTGCCTAAAATAGTAACATTAGTCAAATAAATAGGAGCAAAATCTTCGTTTTCCGGTTGTAAACGGAATTGATGGGTTTCTTTATAAAATCTCTTGCAAGTGGCCTCATTATCATCATTCATGGCAATGACAATTTCACCATTTTGCGCGGTGTTTTGTTGACGAACAATAACTTGATCACCATCTAAAATACCAGCATCTTGCATGCTACTGCCGTGGATGGTTAACATAAAGAGTGGTTGATTTTCGTTCGCCAGATCAGGTGGTAACGGAAAGTATTCAGCATCAGCTTCTTGGATTGCCAGCGCTGGTTGGCCCGCAGTAACGGTTCCTAAAATAGGAATGCGCGTGTTAGGAATATCTAGTTTGTCTAAACCAGCAGTCGTTAACATCAAGGCGCGGGGCTTAGTGGGGTCGCGTTCTAAAAAGCCCCGAGTCTCTAAGCGTTCTAAGTGACCGTGAACGGTAGAAGTTGAGGATAGGTTCACAGCTTGACCGATTTCGCGAACAGTGGGCGGATACCCGTGTTCTTGTTGTTGATCATAGATAAATTGTAAAATTTCCAGTTGTTTAGCACTGATTGGTTGACTCATAACGCCACTCCTAGTAAGTTTAAACTAAGATTAGCATAAGTTTGTAGTAGTTTCAAATTGACATTGGTTGAAAGGAGAATTTGATGGCTGAAATTAATGAGAATAAAAAACAAACGGAATTAATTCAACGGATTAACACTTTAGCACACAAACAAAAAAATGAGGGTTTAGATCCAGAGGAAAAACGGGAACAAGCAGCTTTGAGACAAGAATATTTGGCTAATTTTCGTTCCGGCTTAAGAGATCGGATTGAGCATACGAAGTTATACGATAAGGCTGGTAAAGAAGTTACGTCGAAAAAAGTGCGTCAGATTCAGCGCGAACAAGGCTGGCGTGAAGATTAAATTGTAATTTAACCACAATTAGTGGGAATGACTATGCTATAATTAAAAAAGTGGCTACAGTATTAATAAAGAAGTTAAGAGAGCATGATCAGAATAAAATATTCGTCTAAATTGACGAAAACTTATTTTGATCTCGGCTCCAAAATATTAAAAAATTTATTGTTATTGTAGTATTGCTAGTTAAATCTTAAAAGATAAGTCAAGGGTGGATGAATAATGTTAGTGACAGTTCTAGTGGGAATAGTAATGTTGATTGTCGGATTAGTTGGTGGCTTTTTCGGAGCACGTGCTTATATGAAGAAGTATCTGCAAGACAACCCACCTATTTCACCAGATATGATGCGGCAAATGATGGCACAAATGGGTCAAAAACCATCACAAAAGAAATTAAACCAAATGATGCAAATGATGAAAAACCAATCCAAAAAAGCATAATGAAGTCAACTAATTTAAAACTTCAAATGCTCTGCTAAATAATCACAGCAATGATTACAGCTAAAGCGCTGATTTTAACTATTACTAGTTAGAATGAGTGCTTTCTTTGTGTTGAAATATTAAAAATATTTGTTAAAGTTAAAATAAATTAATAAAGTGCAAACGTGAGGTTTTATTGTGACAATATTCAAAAAATTGAATTGGTTTTTTAAAGAACAAAAAAAGCATTATTTAATTGGTATTATGTTTCTGATTTTAACAGCCATTACGAATCTAATTATTCCCCAAGCGATTGGACGCTTTTCAGATTGGGTGAATCAACACCAGTTGACTTGGACCAAAACCATTTGGTTGTTACTCATTGTAGCAGGTGCGGGGCTTTTGCAATATCTGTTTCGGTTTGGTTGGCGCCGCGAAATTTGGGGTGGTGCGGCACAATTAGAGCGCCAATTACGTAGTCGTTTATTCTGGCATTATTTGAACATGGATGACCCTTTTTTTAAGCGGCATCGCATTGGCGATCTGATGGCACATGCGACTAATGATATTTCGGCTGTACAAAATGTTGCTGGTTCAGGGATTTTAACTTTAGCTGATTCGATCATTACTGGTGGTTTAACGATTGTAGCGATGGTTTGGTTGGTTGATTGGCGTTTGACGTTAATTGCCGTTTTGCCGTTACCGTTGTTAGCCATGATGGCGCGCGTTTTAGGAAGCAAGTTACATTATCACTTTGCTCAGTCGCAAGCAGCTTTTTCACAATTGAGTAATAAAACACAGGAAAGTATGACCGGAATTAAAGTCATTAAAACTTTTGGTCAAGAACACGAAGATATTGCCGATTTTGACCAAAAGGTTGAGCAGACGATTCAGATTAATCGACGGGTGAACTTTATTGATGCTTTGTTTGATCCCTTAACAGGTTTAATCATGGGCTTGACGTATGTGATTACGATTATTTATGGTTCACACTTAGTCCTTAATCAGGTGATTACAATTGGTCAATTAATCACTTTTGTGGGTTATATCAATGCGTTAGTGTGGCCGATGTTTGCGATTGGGCGCTTGTTCAATATTTTGGAACGCGGTAATGCGAGTTTTGATCGCATTCAAGCGATCTTAAACGAAAAATCAGCCATTATTGATTCCAATGTAGGCCAGACTCAAGTAACTGGTGGTCAACTGCAAGTTGATTTACAGAGTTTTACTTATCCCGACGGAGCCGTTCCTTCATTACAAAAAATTAAGTTTGACTTGTTACCTGGACAGACGTTAGGCATTGTGGGGCGGGTTGGCTCCGGTAAAAGTACTTTGATTAAACTTTTGTTACGCCGGTTTGATCAGTACCGAGGGCAAATTACTTTGGGCGGTGTGGATATTCGCCAGTACAGTTTAGATACTTTATTAAAAAATATCGGTTATGTGCCCCAGACGAGCTTTTTATTTTCGGCTACAGTGCAAGATAATATTCGTTTTGGCAATGATCGCAGTCCTCAAACTGCAGTCAAAAAAGCGGCACTGGCCGGCGCGATTGATGCGGATATCCAAGAACTAAGTGCGGGTTATCAAACTTTAATTGGTGAAAAGGGTGTTAACCTGTCTGGTGGTCAACAACAACGTTTAGCGATTGCTCGGGCGGTGATAGGACAGCCACGGATTCTGGTGTTTGATGATGCTACTTCCGCACTGGATGCTAAAACTGAGGTGCAAATTAATCACAATTTACGACAGTTACGGACACAGCAGCAATCGTTAATTATTATTTCCCAGCGTCTGCGGAGCGTGATGGACGCTGATGAAATTTTAGTTTTACAACAGGGGCAAATCCAACAACGCGGTACGCACCAACAACTCATACACCAACCGGGTTGGTATCAAGTCATGTGGCGACGGCAGCAAATGAATTATTAGGAGCTAAGATTAATGTCTGAAGTGAAACAAAAACAAGTCATATCTGCCAAAGAACAACATCAGATTGTATGGCGATTATTAAAATTTGCTGGCAAGCATTATTGGTCGTTTATCATTGCGGCCTTAGCAGTGACATTACAATCAACGATGAATATTTTGTTGCCCAAATTCTTACAATATTATATGGATCATTATTTGACTCGGGCTACTCTGACGCAAACTATCATTATTGGTTGTGCTTTACTTTACCTGTTAGGGGTAATTCTGCGCTCCATTGGGCAATTAGTTACGACGTTTGCCTTTAATATGGGCAGTGAGTATATGCTAGAAGACTTGCGGCGGGCGTTGTTTGCTAAATTACACCAACTAGGGATGAGTTATTTTGATCGGGTGGTTCCCGGGGCGATTGTGTCACGCGTTAATAATGATACAATGTCCATTTCGGATTTTATGCAGGTCTTTTTATCAGGGATGATCGGAGTTTTCTCCATTATTGCGGCCTTTATTGCCATGTGGGTCACTGATTGGGTAACCGCATTAGTCGTCTTAGCGTTTGTACCGCTATTGTTATTGACGATTAAACTTTATAATAAGTATAGTTTGGCGGCTTATCGGTATATGCGTAATAAACTAAGTGAAATTAATACGCGAATCAGTGAAACTATTCAGGGCATTCAAATTATTCAAAATTTTCGCCAACAAAAGCGGACGCAACAAGAATTTGAAACGACAAATAGTCAATATTTGAAAGCGCGCCAATCCATGATCCGCATTAATTCCTTATTATTGTCACCAATTGTCAATTTACTCTACACACTGGCATTAGTTGCAGCTTTAGGGCTTCTAGGTTTCAAAGATCATATTGGGATTTTGCAGGCTGGTGTAGTATATGCGTTTACCACTTATGTGAGTCAGTTTTTCAATCCTATTACTAATTTTATGGATAATTTATCCTTTTTCCAAGATGGAGTAGTTGCTGGTAAGCGCGCCTTCAAAATCTTAGATAGTCAAGAATATGGTCCCCAACAGTTATTACCTCATCGTGGCACTATTACGCAAGGAGCGGTGGAATTTCGTCACGTGAGTTTTGCTTATCCCAATGGGCCAGAAGTTCTGCATGATGTATCGTTTAAACTACAGCCGGGTGAGAGTTTGGGAATTGTAGGCCAAACAGGTAGCGGTAAAAGTACGATGATCAATATTTTATTACGCTTTTATGAATATGGTTCGGGACAAATCTTGATTGATGGTTATGATCTGAGGCATTTACCGCTAAAGCAAATTCGGCGCCAGATAGGCTTAGTCTTACAAGACTCGTATTTATTTTATGGGACGATTAATTCGAATATTCGCTTATTTGATCAAGCAATTACGGATCAACAAATTAAACAAGCCGCTCAATTAGTTCATGCTGATGAATTTATTGAACAATTGCCCCAAAAGTATCAAACTCAAGTGACGCCGGGGACCAGTAGTCTCTCGGCTGGGCAGCGGCAATTATTGTCCTTTGCCAGAACATTAGTGACGGATCCGACAATTTTAGTTTTAGATGAAGCAACTGCTAATATTGATACGGAAACGGAAGAGCAGATTCAAGCTGGCTTAAAGAATTTGCGTGCGGGGCGCACGAGTATTGCGATTGCTCACCGCCTGTCAACGATTAAAGAGTCGACGCAAATTATTGTGTTGGATCATGGGCGGATTGTCGAACGAGGTAATCATGAGCAATTATTAAAACAACACGGTTCTTATTATGAGTTGTATCAATTACAAGAGAGTGAAAGTTTGTCATAATAAAAAATCTGCCAGCAGGTTGATTAGGCTGACAGATTTTTTTGCAAGAATTATTGCTTTTTAACTGGGGGCACGTATTGAAAATGAGGATCGATAGAATGATCAATTTGTTGCCACGCTTGACTCATTTGTTGGTTAACGAGTTCAGTATTTTCTTCGTTAACTTTGAGAGTCCGTGGGATAGCGATAGGTTCCCCAAATTTGATAACACAACGTTGTCGTTTTAAAAAGCCCGTGAATTTGACTGGACCTTGGTAGACAACTGGCACTAGTGGCTTCTTAGACAATTTGGCAATTAAGACCGCACCGCCTTTTAATTGGCTGGAGTAACGGGTGCCAGAGGGAAACATAATCAAACTGAGATTGCGCTTGTTCAGATCTTTGACAGGTGTTTTAATAGTTGATGGTCCCGGGTGCTTGCGGTCAACCGGAAACGCATTGGCGTGCTTGAGAATAAAGGCTAAAAACGAGTTTTTAAATAATTCTTTTTTGGCCATAAAAGCACAGGGAGTAGGGCTAACAGCTAAGGCAAACAGGAGCGGTTCCCACCAGGTACGATGTGGGGCCACCATAATGTAAGATTCATTGGTCGGTAAATTTTCCCGGCCTTCATAGCGTACGTGACCATTCAGCAACCAGACAATAAAGCGAACAATTGGAACCATAAATTTATAAAACATAATTTTACCTCAAATATTAATTTTCAAATTTATTATAGCAAAAGGAAACATGTGATGACAAAAACCTTCGAACGAATTCCCGGATTTGACTTAGATTTAATCCAAGACACCCAATTATACCGCAGTTCCATTGACTCGGTTTTATTAGCTAATTGGATTACTATACGCAATGCCCATGTTGTAGTTGCGGATTTATGTAGTGGCAGTGGCATTATTGGCTTGTGTCTAGCTAAGAAATACCAAGTAACGACTTATTTATTAGAATTGCAAACAGCATTGGCGCAGTTGGCGCAACAGTCGATTCAAAAAAATCAGTTGCAAGAAAACGTACACTTATTTAACACAGATATTGCTGCCGCTTTAGATTATGTGGAACATGATAGTTGTGATGTTATTAGTTGCAATCCGCCGTATTTTGCTAAGAAGGATACGCCAACTTTAGGTAAATCGCGCTCGCACAATATTGCGCGGCACGAATTATTCTTTTCGCAAGAGTTATTGGCACAAGTTGCCAGTCAACTTTTAAAAGATAACGGCAGTTTGTATATTGTTTATCGACCAGATCGGTTATTAGAATTGCAGCAAGTCTTACAGCAATACCACTTGCCTGTGAAAGAATTACTGTTTGTTTATCCGCACCAAGGGGATTTGGCTAACTTAGTGTTAATCAAATGTCGTAAAACGCGGCGGACGAACGGCTTGAAAGTTTGGCCGGGATTAGTTTTGTATAATTCAGATGGGAGTTACACCCAACAATTACGGGAGTTTGTTAATGAATGAATATAGTGTCTACATTGTTCAATGTGCTGATGGTACATTATACACGGGCATCTCGAATGATGTCACTCACCGCATTCAAATGCATAATGCGGGTAAAGGGGCGAAGTATACCAAAACGCGCCGACCTGTTCAGTTAAAGTATCAAGAAGTTGTGGGCAATCGCTCCCAAGCTTCCAAGCGCGAATGGCAAATTAAACAGTTGACGCGCCAACAAAAATGGCAATTAATTAAAATAGGTGTAAATAGTCAGTTGAGTGGTAAATAAAACCAAGCGGCTGGCTTTTATTTTTGATGGAGAAATTTTAATTTAAAAAGCAAATAGTAATTTACTCGAAAAAGTTCTTTGTTCGCTAAAAAGCGGAGTAGGGCCAAATTAATTGACAAAAAAGAAAAACTATCTTTTAAATTAATTAAACATTAAATTAATGACAAAAAAATCATTCTAGTTATCATTTAATGAGCATGCTATAATTTATTCGAAATTAACTGATTAAGATGTTCAGTAGATCTTGTTGCTAGCTTCAATGAAAGCGCTATTAATTATTCGCTGTTATCGGAAGTAGTTCAGAGTGGTTGGAGGCTCACGGCAAAATCTGTGTAGAGAGTTTAAGCAATGGAGATTATGATGAATAAACAATTTAAATTGCTAATGTTATTAATTGCTTTGTTATTTGCGGGCGGAGGCGCTCGACACACAGTTCATTCTGTTCAATCGACGACGAAGCCGATTGCGGTCATACATAAAAGTGATGATCTCTTGGTTAACCCGCAAAATTTTAGTTCATTAACGCAAACAGAGCCGAAAAAAGATGAAAAGTCAGCGGCACCGATCAAAAAAGCCGAGCCGTCCATTAGTAATTTTATGACCTTAACTGCTCCAGTGACAGGTATGGCAGGTACTTGTTCATGGACCTTAGCTACAGATGGGACTTTAACGATTAATTCAGGAATCTTAGCAGTTCGTGCTGAGTACACTGATGTGGATTATTCTTGGAGTATGTATGCAGGTGAGAACTGGATACCTTATCATGCTTACATTCAAAAAGTGGATATTGAACCAGGCGTAGAGCTGCCGACAGACAGTGGTTATGTGTTTGCCAATTTAACTGCTTGTAAGATAATTACCGGCTTGAATAATTTGGATACCAGTAATGCGACAGATATGAGTGAATTGTTTTATAATGACTATTCTTTAACAGATTTAGATTTGACCAGCTTTAATACGAGTCAGGTAATTAATATGCCTGCGATGTTTCGGGAGTGCAGAAATTTAACAAGTTTAAATTTGACCCGCTTTGATACTGCTAATGTCAAGGACATGTCGAAAATGTTTTATGATACTAGTCGGTTGACGGATTTAGATTTGAGAAATTTTGTAACGAATAAGGTTACTGATATGTCTCTAATGTTTTACCAGTGTCGTGCTAAGACTATTGATGTAAGTAGTTTTAATACTGATTCGGTTATTAATATGAGTCGAATGTTTGAATACGCGGCAAATGTTACTGTTTTAGATGTAAGTCACTTTAATACATCTTCCATAACTGATATGAGTTCTATGTTTTTGTTTTGTGAAAGTTTAACTGATTTAAACCTAACTGGTTGGGATACAAGTCATGTTATTGATATGAGTCAAATGTTTGATTATTGTTCAAATTTAACTAGCCTTGATCTGACGGCCTTTGATACGTCTAATGTACAAAATATGTCTTCCATGTTTTATCACTGTTCCCAACTAAAAAATTTAAATATAACTAAGCTGAATACTACAAAGGTAACAACGATGAATAATATGTTTAGTTTTTGCAGTAGTTTGACTAAACTAGATTTTACGCAAGATCCTAATTTTAGTACTGCCAATGTGTTAGATATGTCGGAAATGTTTGAAGATTGCGAGGGGTTAACAAGTTTGAATGTGACCACCTTTGATACAGCGAATGTTCATAATATGTCTGAGATGTTTGATAGATGTATCAGCTTAACAAATTTAGATGTAACCAAATTTGACACTAGTCAAGTGAATAATATAGTTTATGTTCATTCTGATTCGCTATGTGGTATGTCTGGGATGTTTGCTGGTTGTAGAGACTTAAAGGATTTAGATGTGACCAACTTTGATACAAAACAAGTAACTAATATGTCTTCGATGTTTTCTGGCTGCAGTGGCTTAACGGATTTAGATGTGACGCATTTTGTGACAGCTAAAGTGACCGATATGTCTGCAATGTTTAGAAATTGCAGTGGCTTAACGGATTTAGACGTGACCAACTTTGATACAAAACAAGTAATTAATATGTTTTCGATGTTTTTTGGTTGCAGCGGCTTAAAGGATTTAGACGTGACCGACTTTGATACAAAACAAGTAACTAATATGTCTTCGATGTTTTCTGGCTGCAGTGGCTTAACGGATTTAGACGTGACCGACTTTGATACAAAACAAGTAACACGTATGTCTTCGATGTTTTCTAGTTGCAGTGGCTTAAAAGATTTAGATGTGACGAACTTTGTGACAGCTAAAGTGACCGACATGTCTTCGATGTTTTCTGGTTGTAGAGGTTTAAAGAATTTAGATGTGACGAACTTTGTGACAGCTAAAGTGACCGACATGTATTCGATGTTTTCTTATTGTAGTGGCTTAACGAATTTGGATGTAACAAATTTTGATACTGGCGCCGTTAAAAATATGTATTCGATGTTTTCTTATTGTAGTGGCTTAAAAGATTTAGATATTACCAACTTTGATACAAAACAAGTAACTAATATGTCTTCGATGTTTGCTAATTGCAGTGGCTTAACGAATCTAAATTTAACAAATTTTGATACTGGCGCTGTTAAAAATATGTCTGATATGTTTGAGTATTGTCTGAATTTAACAAGTTTGGACTTGGGTAATTTTCAAACTCAAAATTTAACAGACTATTTGTCGCTTAATGATATTTTTATTGAAACTCCTTCACTACGTAAATTAGTTTTAGGCCCAGATGCCGTTTGGAAAACTGTTACCAATAGCCATGACACTTATAGCACATATCTAAGTTGTCCTAGCAATAATTCTAAATTTACTGACGCTATAACAGGTAAGACTTATCAGACTTTAGATGGTTGGCAAGAAGTGGGTACTGGCAGTGATGACTTTCATCCTAATGGCGCCATTTACGATAACGTTGATGATTTAAATGACTTTTTAGGTACTGCGCGTCCTGCTAAGACGACTCTAGTTTGGCGTAGCAAGTTAACTAACCAACAACCTTTAATTAAATTGGGTGCTAGTGCGACTACTTCGTTAAGCATGAACTATTGTCATGATTATCGACAAACAACAATGCTACCTGAATTGGATATTTCTGGAACCGTTGCGGATACTGACAGTAACAATGTGCAATTATATTATGCAATTGATCCAACGACACCAATTACCAACATTGCTGAGGTCACTAATAATTGTCAACCGGTGGGTTCGGCTCTAACTGCAACGGGTGATGATTTAGCTTCTGGGGCTGCTTGGCAACTAGCGTTGACTGACCCGACAGATTTAAAAACGTTAGCTACCCCGAAAGCTGGCGGTCACCAAATCCAGTTCTATGCAGTTGATAGTGGGGCGCAGTTTACGACAGAAAATCCGCAAGTTTCTTCCGTAGCAACCGTGAAGGTAGCGGAGAATAGTTTGGTGCAAATCAATTATTTAGACCAAAGTACGGGGACGCCCGTTCTGGATACTAATGAAGCAGGGCATTCTAAACCAGCGCAAACGGTTGTTGGAACCGTTGGCTCAGATATTCCTACGGCTGATGTCCCACCAGTAATTAAGACTAAGTATCACCGTTATACTTTGCAGTCGACACCGATCACAACTTTTCCTTCCATTGTAACCTCTGATAATCCGTTACTCCAGCCGTATCAAATGAATTTGCAATATCGTTCGGGGACGATGACCATGAAGGTTCCTAATGATTTAGATTTTGGTAAGAAAATTGTCCAGACTTCTCGACAAGTTTATGCTTTGAAAGCTAGTGCTTTGGATCAAAAATTGGCGGTCAATGATGATACTGGGGCTCCGAGTTGGCAACTATCATTGGCAATGAAGGACGACTTCAATTATTCTGGCGGTTCTTCCACGACGGCATTGACGAATATTTTGCAGTATTTAGCTCCTGATCATAGTAGCTTAGCTATTACCAAAGTGCCAACACTGATTGATAGCTATGCTCATTACAACACACCCGTTGATAGTTCGGGCAACGCTGTGACGAATATTTCAGATAATTGGTGGAATAATAGTCAACAACAAATTGCTGGTCCTCAATTAGACTTGCGCAATCCTGCTAATCCTGTGCATGCTGCTAATTATAGTGCCACAGTTACGTGGTCATTAGAGAATTCTTTACAGTGATTTGCTTTGTAATTGCTAGTGTCCAATTTATTAGTTGCGTGTGAATTAGTTCTTTAGTATAATAAGTGATTGTATTAAATACTCACGTTGATTTTTGATTTGTTGGTGCACGAAGGTGTGACAAATCAGTTAAAGTTGACGGCGGAAAAACCATGGAGGTTATGGAATTATGTCTGTTTTATCAATGAAACAATTATTAGAAGCCGGTGTTCATTTTGGACACCAAACACGGCGTTGGAACCCCAAGATGAAGCCGTATATCTTTACACAAAGAAACGGTATCTACATTATTGATCTACAAAAGACCGTGCATATGATTGATGATGCTTACAACTTTATGAAAGATGTTGCTGCTGATGATGGCGTCTTCTTGTTTGTTGGTACTAAGAAGCAAGCTCAAGACTCTATTGCTGAAGAAGCAACCCGCGCTGGTCAATTTTATGTGAACCATCGTTGGTTAGGTGGAACTTTAACTAACTGGGATACGATCCAAAGTCGGATTAAGCGTTTGAAAGAAATCAAGAAGATGTCTGAAGACGGCACATTCGAACGTTTACCTAAAAAAGAAGCTGCTTTATTAGTTAAACAAGAACAAAAATTAGAAAAATTCTTGGGCGGTATTGAAGATATGCCACGGATTCCTGATGTAATGTTTGTGGTTGATCCTCATAAAGAAATCATTGCCGTTCGGGAAGCTCAAAAGTTGAACATTCCAGTTGTTGCGATGGTTGATACGAACACGGATCCAGATGACATTGATGTGATTATTCCATCTAACGATGATGCTATTCGGGCCGTTCGCTTGATTACTTCCAAGATGGCTGATGCGATTATTGAAGGTCGTCAAGGTGAAGAAAACGTTGATTTACCAGAAGAACAAATGGCGCAAGCCGCTGCAAGTGAAGACAATGATGGCGAACAATCCATTGAAGAAGTTGTCGAAGATTCTGATAAATAAGTAAATTTTATTGAATAAAGTAATTTTAAGAAGCTGTAACTGAAGTTTAGCCGTTTGAAAATGGGGAGACTTTGGTAAGATAACCGCGAAAGTGTTTAGATAATGAAGCTTTGCGATTCAGCTTCTTTTGGTGTGTATAATGTTAGGAGGATAACGATGGCTAAAATTACAGCTGCGCAAGTTAAAGAATTACGTGATAGAACAAGTGTTGGTATGATGGACGCTAAGAAAGCCTTAGTTGCCGCTGATGGCGATATGCAAAAGGCGATTGACGAATTACGTGAAAAAGGTGTTGCCAAGGCTGCCAAGAAGAGTGACCGGATTGCTGCCGAAGGTTTAGCAGCGATTGAAATTCAAGGTAATACTGCCGCCATTATTGAAGTTAATTCCGAAACTGATTTTGTGGCTTCCAATGACAAATTTACCGGCCTAGTTTCCCAAATTGCGAGTGCAATTGCGGAACAAAAGCCTGCTGATTTAGCAGCCGCTTCCCAAATTAAGTTGGCTGATGGTAACAGTATTGCTGATGCCATTACGAATTTAACAGCCGTGATTGGTGAAAAAATCACTCTGCGGCGCTTCACAGTAGTTACCAAAAAGGATAATGAAAGTTTTGGCTCCTATTTACACAATGGTGGTCAAGTAGCTGCTTTGACAGTGATTGCTGATGCTGATGAAGCAACAACACATGATGTTGCTATGCACGTAGCAGCGATTAATCCAGAATATTTGGATCGTTCGCAAGTACCAGCTGATGTCATTGACCATGAACGCCAAGTTTACACTGAAGAAACGATCAATGAAGGCAAGCCAGAAAAGATTGTGCCAAAGATCGTTGAAGGTCGCTTGAACAAGTACTTGTCAGAAATTAGTTTAGCCGATCAAGATTTTGTCAAAGATCCTGACCAAACTGTTGCTAAGTTTGTTGCTTCTAAGGGCGGCAAGTTAGTTTCATTTGTTCGTTATGAAGTTGGCGAAGGAATTGAAAAGCAAGAGAATAATTTTGTTGATGAAGTTATGGGTCAGATTAAATAAAAGCGCGCAGCGCTTTTTTTTTGGCTAATTTTAGGTAAAATTCAGTATTGATTACTGGTTATGGTAAAATGAATCCTAGAAGAAAATTGTAAGGAGTTAACGATGACTGTTAAATATCAACGAATTGTATTGAAATTAAGCGGTGAAGCTTTAGCAGGTCAAAATGGTTTTGGCATTAATCCGCCGGTAATTGCAAATATTGCTCAACAAATTAAAAAAGTTCATGCACTCGGAGTGCAAATTGCTATTGTGTGTGGTGGCGGTAATATTTGGCGTGGAGAAACTGGTGCTGAATTAGGAATGGAACGCGCCCAAGCTGATTATATGGGAATGTTAGCCACCGTGATGAATGGTTTGGCTTTGCAAGATGGCTTAGAAAAAGTCGGCGTTCCCACACGGGTTCAAACTTCCATTGAAATGCGGCAAATTGCTGAGCCGTATATCCGGCGCAAAGCCATTCGCCATTTAGAAAAGCAACGCGTGGTCATCTTTTCAGCAGGAACTGGTAGTCCTTATTTCTCGACTGATACGACTTCAGTTTTACGGGCAGCCGAAATTGGTGCCGATGTGATTTTAATGGCGAAAAACGGGGTGGATGGTGTTTATTCCGCTGATCCGCAAAAAGATCCTTCAGCAGTTAAATATAATGAATTGACTCAACTTGATGTAATTAATAAAAAACTTGGTGTGATGGATTCGACGGCTAGCTCATTATCCATGGATAATGATATTCCGTTAGTGGTCTTTAACTTAAATGAACCGGATAATATTTTACGAGTTGTTCAAGGCGAAAGTATTGGAACGACTATTCAAGGAGGCAAAAATTAATGACCCAAACAATTATTGAACAAACACAAGCTCATATGCAAAAAAGTGCCGATGCCTTGCAACGCGAACTCGGTCAGATTCGCGCAGGTCGGGCGAATGCTAGTATTTTAAATGGTATTAATGTGGAATATTATGGCGCTGAAGTGCCAATTAACCAAGTGGCTTCCATCAGTATTCCGGAGGCTCGGGTGATTTTGATTACGCCGTTTGATAAGTCTGCGTTAAAAGATATTGAAAAGTCTTTGTTAGCTTCTGATATTGGCATTAATCCAGCCAATGATGGCAATGTGATTCGCTTGGTAATTCCACAATTAACTGGTGAACGGCGCAAGGAATTAGTCAAAGAAGTTGGCAAAATTTCCGAAAATGCGAAAGTGGCTGTTCGCAATATTCGCCGTGAAGCCATGGATTCTTTGAAAAAGCAACAAAAAAATCATGAGATTACTGATGACGAAATGCATGATTTAGAAAATCAAGTGCAAAAGGTAACTGATCAAAATATCAAAAAAATTGAGCAGATTACTGATGACAAATCCAAAGAATTAGTAGTTCTTTAACCGATAGAGGAAGATATCAGATATCTTCGTTTAGAACATTAAGAGACTGGAAGAATTGGTTAGCAGTTGCATGAGTTTTGGCGCATTATAATAAGTAAAACTTCGTCTTGAATGACGAAAACTTATTGTGTTCTCGCTTCTTGTTGGAGTTGTTAACTATTTAAGGTATTAATGATCTTAGGTGGCTGAAACCAAGGTTGGTCAGTAAAGTAACCGGATTGACTTTGAAGTATACAATAGGTTAAGTGGTTTTTCATTGAACTATCTTAACCTAGTTGAATTAGCTGTATAATGATCTTTTACCCCAGTCTCTTTAAACTTTATTAGGAGTTTTCAAAATGGTTAATCAAGTTCTACCACGTCATGTAGCAATTATTATGGATGGCAATGGGCGTTGGGCACAAAAACGCGGCTTGCCAAGAATTGCGGGACATCGCGCCGGAATGAATAATTTACAAGTAGTAGCGAGTGCTGCTAGTCAAATGGGCATTTCTGCTTTGACAGTTTACGCTTTTTCGACTGAAAATTGGAAACGTCCTTCCAAGGAAGTGCGCTTTTTAATGAATTTACCAATTGATTTTTTTGGAAAATTCATGCCAGATTTGATGAGGAATAATGTTAAGGTGCTTATCACAGGTTTTGTGGAACAGTTACCTGCCAAAACGCGCGAAGTTTGCTTAAAAGCCATTGACCAAACCAAAAATAATACGGGCATGATTTTGAATTTTGCATTTAACTATGGCGCTAGAAGTGATATTGTTAATGCTGTTAAATTATTTGGCCGCCAAGCTCAAGAACATCCTGAGTTGTTAGATCAACTAGATGAAAAAATGTTTGGTCAGTATTTGATGACTGCGCAATTAGCCGATTTGCAAGAACCTGATCTGTTGATTCGCACCAGTGGAGAACAGCGGTTATCTAATTTCTACTTATGGGAATTAGCATATTCGGAACTGGTTTTCGTGGATGAATATTGGCCTGATTATAGTGCCCAAAATCTGCGGCGTGATGTCTTAAGTTTTGGGCAAAGAGATCGGCGGTATGGCGGCATAAAACAATAGATTAGGAGTTTATTTTGAAAACAAGAATTATTACAGCAGTAATTGCTTTACTTATTTTTATTCCAATTTTAGTAGCAGGTGGAGTTTGGATTGATGTAGCGGCTTCTGTCCTGGCAGTGATTGGTTTATCTGAAGTTTACATTATGCGTAAACGCATTATTGTGTCCCCTGACTTTTTAATTGGGGCCATCGGCGTGTTACTACTATCTTTGCCCGAAAAAGCGTTAACTTGGTTACCCGATGCCTTTTCACGATTTGATTTGGCATACGTGTTTGTCGCCTTGTTATTAATTTTGACGGTTTTCACCAAAAATAGTTATAATTTTGAAGATGCTGGGACAACAATTTTATCCATGTTTTATATTGGAAATGGTTTTCACTATCTAGCTGCGATTCGTAATTCGGATGCTGGTGGTTTGTCATTGCTCTTATTTGGAATGATTATTGTATGGGTAACAGATAGTGGTGCTTATTTTATTGGTCGCGCTATTGGTAAACATAAGTTGTATCCAGCCATCAGTCCTAATAAAACCTGGGAAGGTTCGATCGGTGGGGTCATCTGTGCCGTGATTTTTGCTTTGATTTATATGTTAGGTTTTAACCAATGGAATTATATGGACAATGTTCCACATAATATCTGGTTATTAATTTTAATTACGATTTTTCTATCAATTATTGGGCAAGTGGGCGACTTGGTCGAATCAGCTTATAAGCGGTATTATGGCGTTAAGGATTCGGGCAAAATTTTACCTGGTCATGGTGGCATTTTAGACCGCTTTGACAGTATGTTATTTGTCTTACCGTTAATTCATTCGTTGGGCTTCATGTAATCAGGAGGAAGTTATTTGGTTGCAATATTAACTTTTATCATTGTTTTTGGACTTATTGTGTTTGTTCACGAATTTGGACATTATTATTTTGCTAAAAAATCCGGCATTTTGGTGCGCCAATTTTCCATTGGGATGGGGCCAAAATTGATTTCTTATACACGCAACCATACCTTATACGTCATTCGACTCTTGCCGTTGGGCGGGTATGTGATGTTAGCGGGGGCTGAAGATGATGACGAACAGCTGAAACCCGGTACTTTAGTCGGTCTGAAACTCAATGAGCAAGAGCAAGTTGTGGGAATTGATAATTCACAAAATACTAATAATTCCACTTTAATCCCTTTTCAAGTTGTCCAAAGTGATTTGGAACGGGAGTTGTTTATTGAGGGTTATGAAGCTGGTGATGATGAACATTTAAAACGGTTTTCAGTTGATCATGATGCGGTTTTAATTGATCAAAGTAATAATGCTATGCAGATTGCACCACTGGATGTGCAATTTAATTCAGCTAGTTTGTGGCACCGGTTTTTAACGAACTTAGCTGGTCCGTTGAATAACATTATTTTTGGTATGTTAGTCTACATTTTATGTGCGTTTATTTTGGGCGGAGCACCGAGCAATTCAGCTCAGTTGGGGACAATTCAATCCCATTCGCCAGCTGCGCAAGCACAATTACAGACGGGCGATCAGATAGTTAAAGTTGCTAGCAAACCCATTCATAATTGGACTCAATTAGTCCAAGCGATTAGTCAAAGGCCTAAGCAAATGACTCAATTAACGGTTAAAACGCCGCAAAAGCGCATTAAGCATGTGACTATTAAACCGCGGGCTGTTAAAGAAGGTAAGCAAACCATTGGTCAAATCGGGATTATGCAAGCACGTGATCACCGCCTAGGTCCCACCTTAAAATATGGCGTTCAATCAGCCGTTGGTGCGGTGGCAACAATTGTGAATGCGCTCAAGAAAATGGTTACTGGTGGTTTTAACATTAACCAACTGGGTGGTCCCGTAGCAATCTATTCCGAAACTAGTCAGGTAGCAGCCATGGGTTGGCAACAAGTGTTACTGTTTATTGGTTGGCTGTCAATTAATTTAGGTATTATGAATCTACTACCCATTCCGGCTTTAGACGGTGGAAAGTTATTGTTAAATATTATTGAAGCCATTCGCCGTAAGCCCGTTTCTCAAAAGACAGAAGTTGTGGTTAATTTGATTGGTGTGGGCTTGTTACTGATCTTAATGGTCGCAGTGACTTGGAATGATATTACGCGCTTCTTTGTGAAATAATCTTTAGGAGTAAGGGAGAAAATAATTTATGAAACAATCACGGGTATTTATACCAACATTAAAGGAAACCCCTAGTGATGCTGAGGCAGTTAGTCATCAATTGATGTTGAGAGCAGGTTTTATTCGTCAAATATCAGCTGGAGTCTATGCTTATTTGCCTTTGGCCTATCGGGTTTTAAGGAACATTGAACGAATTGTTCGTGAAGAATTGGAACAAGTTGGCTGTGTAGAAATGTTGGCTCCGGCCGTTTTGCCGGCTGAATTATGGCAACAAAGTGGACGTTATGACACCTATGGTGATAACTTATTTAAGTTTAAGGATCGCCACCAACGTGACTTTATTTTAGGGCCTACGCATGAAGAGACGATGACTTCGTTAGTTAGCAACGTTTTGAACTCTTACAAGAAAATGCCGCAAGTGTTATATCAAATTCAAACGAAGTTTCGTGATGAAGATCGTCCGCGTTACGGTTTATTGCGGGGTCGTGAATTTTTGATGATGGATGCTTATTCTTTTACTGCTAATACAGATGATTTGGATACAATTTTTGATCAAATTGAACAAGCTTATCGCAAAATCTTTGAACGTAGTGGTTTAGATTTTCGGGAAATTTTGGCGGATTCTGGTGATATGGGCGGTAGTGGTTCGAAAGAATTTCACGCTGTGGCCCCGATTGGCGAAGATACGATTGTGTATTCGGATGTGAGTGATTATGCTGCCAACTTAGAAATGGCTACGAGCGTTTTAACTCCTAACCCGCAAGCTGAAATGTTGCCATTATCAGAAATCAAAGTTAATCCGCAAGTGAAGTCGGTGGCCGATTTAGCACAGGATATTGATGTCACTGCTGCGCAAATTATTAAGTGTGTGGCCTATTTGGCTGATAAGAAGCCGGTATTGGCTTTGATCCGTGGTGATTTTGCGGTGAATGAAACGAAGTTAAAGAACTTATTAGGGGTGAACGAATTAACTCCCGCTTCAGATCAACAAGTAGCCGAAATTTTTCATAGTGTGCCCGGTTTTATTGGTCCCATGAATTTAGCGTCGGAAATTCAAGTGATTGGTGATTTGTCCATTCAGGATTTGACTAATGCTGTAACCGGTGCTAATCAAAAAGGATTACATTATCAAAACGTGAATGCCCCTCGAGATTATCAGGTTGAACAATATGCCGATATTCGGACTGTCAAAGAAGGCGAGCTCTCACCAGACAATAAGGGAGTTTTACATTTTACACGGGGCATTGAAATTGGCCATATCTTCAAGTTGGGTACGAAATACTCTGAAAGTTTAAATGCGAACTTCTTGGATGAAAATGGTAAACAACAACCCATCATTATGGGCTGCTATGGCATTGGTATTAGTCGTTTATTGTCTGCCATTGTAGAACAACATCATGATGATGCGGGGATGATTTGGCCCTGGGAACTAGCACCTTATCAGGTTCATGTAGTTGTCATGAATGCTAAAAAAGAAGAACAAATGTTACTCGCTGAGCAGATTGAAACTGATTTGACCGCTAGTGGTTTAAGTGTTTTAGTCGATGATCGTAAGGAACGGCCAGGGGTTAAATTTGCGGAAGCTGATTTAATCGGTTTGCCCGTACGGATTACCGTTGGTAAGAAAGCCAGCGATCAAATCGTAGAAGTTAAATTGCGGCAGCAACAAGAATCCGTGGAAGTTGCCGTGGGCGATATTAAAGAGACCATTAAGATCTTATTACACAATAATTAAATAATTTGAGGTGATGATATGACTGATTCACGAGCAATGTTTCAGAATCTCTTGGATCAAATGCAGTTACCGGAAGATATTCGACAGACTGCGATTTTTCAATCAGCTCAAATTCAAAAAGTTAAAGTCCATACTGAATCTCAGCAATGGACTTTTGTTTTAGAATTTGAACAAATTTTACCTGCCAAAACGTACCAAATTTTTTACCAACATTTACAGACCGCTTTTGAGGGCGTGAAGCTGGTGGACTTAGTTATTCAAACAAGCAATCAACAGTTCGATCAACAATTGCTCAATGCCTATTGGCCAATAGTGGTGGAACGCCAACAATTAAATGCGGCCATTTATCGAGAATTACAACAACAAGCCCCGCCTCAGTTGCTGGAGCAAGAGTTGTTACTAACAGTTAATAATGAAGTTTTAAAAGATTATTTAACAAGTAAGTATTTGCAAGAGATGGAAACTACATTGCAACAGATGGGTTTTCCAAAAATGCGGATCAAAGTCTCAGTTGATCAATCGCAAACGCAGGCTCGAATTGAACAATTAAAACAACAGCAACAACAGCAGCAGCAACAATTGGTGGCAAATGTCAAAAAGGCCCAGGCTAACCCGACTAGTTCGGGGAAAGCCAGTTCCATTATTGGCAAAAAAATTGCTAGTGACACCCCCGTGGTAGCAATGAAAGATATTGTGGAAGAACAGCAATCAGTCGTAGTGGAAGGTTACATTTTTAGTTCCGAAGTACGCCAATTACGTTCAGGACGGCAATTGTTGATTTTAGAAGCCACTGATTATACGTCTTCCTTTGTTATTAAAAAGTTTTCCAAAAATGGTGATAGTGACGCTGTGTTCGCTGATTTTACGAAAGGGACTTGGCTGAAAGCGCGCGGCTCGGTACAAGAAGATAACTATTCCCGGGAATTAACGATTAATGCTTATGACTTAAATGTAATTAAAAAAATTGGGCGGCAGGATCAAGCTGAAGAAAAACGGATTGAACTTCATGTGCATACTAATATGAGCCAAATGGATGCGGTCAGTTCGACAACTGACTTGGTAAAACGGGCAGCGGACTGGAAGCAACCAGCAATTGCGATTACAGATCACTCGACAGCCCAATCATTTCCGGATGCTTATAGTGCTGGTCAAAAATACGGTGTCAAAATTATTTATGGAGTGGAAATTAATTTAGTCGATGAAGGAGAACCCATTGCCTACAACTTACGTGATGAAGCTTTGGCAACTGCAGAATATGTAGTCTTTGATGTAGAAACGACTGGTTTGTCGGCTGTTTATGATTCCATCATTGAATTGGCAGCTGTCAAAATGCAAGCTGGCAAAATTGTTGCGGAATTTGATGAATTTATTGATCCGGGACATCCTTTATCACAAACGACAATTAATTTAACTTCAATTACTGATGAAATGGTGCATAACAGTAATTCTGAACAAGAAGTGATGGATAAGTTTAATGATTTTGTGGGTGATGCCGTCTTAGCTGGTCATAATGTTACGTTTGATATTGGCTTTTTAAATGCAGCGCGCAGGCGTTGCGGCTATCAACCCGTCACGGTACCGATCATTGATACCCTAGAAATGTCGCGGACTTTACATTCAGAATATCGTAATCATAAGTTAGACAGCTTAGCTAAACGGTATGATATCAAGTTGGAGCACCACCATCGAGCTAATTCGGATGCCGCTACCACGGGTTATTTATTGTATGCTTTGTTTAAAGAAATGTTAGAGCAATTTGAGACGACGAACATTTTGCAATTAAATGATCATTTAGGTGGACGCGAAGCATACAAACAAGCGCGGCCGTATCATGCAATTTTATTAGCCACCACCCAGGCCGGACTTAAAAATCTATTTAAGATTATTTCCAGTTCGATGACGGAATATTATTTCCGCACACCACGGGTACCGCGCCGAATTTTGAATGAGTATCGTTCCGGAATAGTGGTCGGTTCCGCTTGCAGTTCCGGTGAAGTGTTTACAGCGATGATGCAAAAGGGCTACGATGAAGCTTATCAAAAAGCGCAGTTTTATGATTATCTAGAAGTCATGCCCCATGCGATTTACCAGCCCTTACTTGATTCTGGTTTGATTCAAGATCAAAGTGCGTTAGAAGAAATCTTGGGTAATATTGTGAAGTTGGGTCAAACGTTAGATAAGCCAGTCGTGGCAAGTGGGGACGTGCATTATTTAGATCCGAAAGATGCGATTTATCGTGATATTATTGTCAAGGCAGTAAAGAGTAATCCACTGGCACGACAAAAATTACCGCTAGCGGACTTTAAAACAACCACGGAAATGTTGCAAGAATTTCAATTCTTGGGTGAGCAAACTGCGCACCAAGTGGTCATTGATAATCCACAGATTGTTGCTGATTGGGTAGATGGTGCGATTACACCTGTAAAAAATAAATTGTATACGCCTAAGATGCCGGGGGCGGAACAAGAGATTCAAGATTTAACCTATAATAAAGCGCATGAGTTGTATGGTGATCCGTTGCCAGAAATTGTGCAAAAACGCTTGGACCGGGAGTTGAAGAGTATTATTGGTAACGGCTTTTCGGTCATTTATTTAATTTCACAGCGTTTAGTTTATAAGAGTAATAAAGATGGTTATTTAGTTGGTTCAAGAGGTTCCGTCGGCTCTAGTTTAGTGGCTACGATGACCGGAATTACCGAAGTTAATCCATTACCGCCCCATTATCGGTGTCCTCATTGTCAATATAGTGAGTTCTTCACGAAGGGTGAAGTGGGCTCTGGTTTTGATTTGCCCGATAAAGTCTGCCCACAATGTGGTCAAGAGTTGGCGAAAGATGGCCATGATATCCCGTTTGAAACCTTTTTAGGTTTTAATGGTGACAAAGTTCCGGATATTGATTTGAACTTTTCAGGTGATTACCAACCAATCGCTCATAATTATACAAAGGTCTTATTTGGTGAAGACCATGTTTTTCGGGCGGGAACGATTGGTACGGTGGCTGACCGGACAGCTTATGGTTATGTGAGCAACTATGAAGAATTAACGGATCAAAAATTTCGTGGTGCGGAAAAGGATCGTTTAGCAGCGGGAGCAACTGGGGTTAAGCGAACTACCGGTCAACATCCGGCGGGCATTATTGTTGTGCCAGATTATATGGATATTTATGATTTTACGCCCATTCAGTATCCAGCTGATGATCAAAGTGCTGCTTGGAAAACGACGCATTTTGATTTTCATTCCATTCACGATAATATTTTGAAACTGGATATCTTGGGCCATGATGATCCCACGATGATTCGGATGTTGCAAGACTTGTCAGGCATTGACCCGCAGACAATTCCCACTGATGATCCTGGGGTTATGGCGTTATTTTCCGGAACTGAATCATTAGGCGTGACGCCGGAGCAGATTGATTCCAAAATGGGAACATTAGGGGTACCGGAATTTGGAACTAAATTTGTCCGGGGTATGCTGGAAGAAACGCATCCGACCACTTTTTCTGAATTATTACAGATTTCAGGGTTATCCCACGGTACAGATGTGTGGTTAGGTAACGCGGAAGAATATATTCAGCAAGGCATCGTCACGTTAAAAGATGTGATTGGTTGTCGTGATAATATTATGATGGACTTAATTCATTGGGGCTTAGAGCCGGGCATGTCTTTTCAAATTATGGAACATGTTCGTAAAGGTAAAGGAATCCCGGATGAATGGCAAGAAGTGATGCGCGCCAACAAAAATGTTCCTGATTGGTATATTGAATCTTGTTTGAAAATCAAGTATATGTTCCCGAAGGCGCATGCGACAGCATATATTATGATGGCGTTACGAATTGCCTACTTTAAAGTGCATATGCCGCTTATTTATTACTGCGCTTATTTGTCTGTCCGTGCAGATGTCTTCGACTTGGTTGCGATGGCCAGTGGTAAACAAGCCGTGAAGGCGGAGATGAAGTCTATTAATGAGCAGGGCAATGATGCGAGCGCTAAAGATAAGAGCTTGTTGACGGTTTTAGAAATTGTCAATGAATGTTTGGAACGCGGTATTCAGATTAAAATGGTTGATTTAGACCATTCGGATGCGATGAATTTTAAAATTTTGGATGATCATACATTGTTAGCCCCGTTTGTGGCAGTCCCCAGTTTAGGCTTAAATGTGGCTAAACAAATTGTGGCCGCCCGTGAAGAACAGCCCTTTTTATCGAAAGAAGATTTATCGAAACGGGGCCATGTTTCCCAATCAATTATTGATTATTTAACCCAGAACCACGTTTTAGACGGTATGCCTGATGAGAATCAGTTGTCGTTGTTCTAAGAGTTCCAGTCTAAAACTTGAAAAAACCAGCTGGTAGTTATATACTTTAACTAAGTTGATTTCACATGACGAGTGAGCAGGAATGCTCACTCTTTTTATTGCAGGCTGCATGAAACTAGCTGAATAAGCACGATAGAAAGGGGTGTTGATTTGAATTCTGTTATTGACCAAGTTAAAAGTTTAGTTCAACCAATTTTAGCTGATCATGATTTTTATTTAGTTGATTTAGAGTATGTCAAAGAAGCAGGTAGCTGGTATTTACGGCTGTATATTGATAAAGACGGGGGCATTGATATTGAAGAATGCGCTGTGGTTAATCAAGAATTAAGCGAACAATTAGATGCTCAAGACCCAGAACTGATTCCTAATGCTTACTTTTTGGAAGTATCTTCACCTGGTGCTGAACGTCCCATTAAGACGCAGCAAGATTTAACAAATGCACTGGACCAATACATTCATGTTAGTTTATATCAAAAGTTCAATGGTCAAAAAGTTTTTGAAGGTACTTTAAAAGAATTTGACGAGCAACAATTAAAGTTGGAAGTTAAGATTAAAGCGCAACGCAAAGTAATAGCTATCCCACGTCAACAAATAGCGTCAATGCGTTTAGCAATTGAGTTTTAACTGTAAGGAGATCACGTTATGAGTAAAGAATTAGTGGGAGCACTAGATGCTTTAGAAAAAGAAAAAGGCATTTCTAAAGAATTAATTATTGATGCAATGGAAGATGCTTTAAAATCAGCTTATAAAAGAAATTATGGTCAAGCCCAAAATGTCGAAGTAATATTTGACGATAAAAAAGGCGATTTTCATATTTACACAGTCAAAGAAGTGGTGGAGCAAGTAGCAGATCAGCGTTTGGAAATTAGCTTAACTGATGCTCAACAGGTGAATCGTGGCTATGAATTAGGCGATCACCTTAATGAAGAAGTCACTCCAAAAAACTTTGGCCGTATTGCCGCCCAAACGGCCAAACAAGTGGTGATGCAACGCGTTCGTGAAGCAGAACGGAATAACATTTATAATGAATATAGTCAGTATCAAGATGAAATTATTCAAGGTGTGATTCAGCGGCGCGATAATCGCTTTGTCTACATTAACTTTGGCCGCGTTGAGGCGGTGATGGAACGAAAAGATCAAATTCCGAATGAATCATACCAACCTCAAGATCGGATTAAAGTTTATGTTTCTAAAGTTGACAATACTACTAAGGGACCACAAATTTTCGTTTCTCGGTCGCACCCCGGCCTAGTGAAACGCTTGTTTGAACAAGAAGTTCCGGAAATCTATGATGGAACCGTGGAAATTGTTTCGATTGCACGTGAAGCGGGCGATCGTACCAAAATTGCGGTACGGTCAACTGATGAAAATATTGATCCTGTCGGTACGACTGTGGGACCACGAGGTCAGCGAGTACAAGCAATTGTTGATGAATTAAACGGCGAGAATATTGATGTTGTTAAATGGGAGCCCAATCCCTCTGATTTTATTGCCAATGCTTTAAACCCTGCGGAAGTGATTGCCGTTCAATTTGATGATGAGACGAATCCCAAGTCTTGTATTGTCATTGTCCCCGACTATCATCTTTCTTTAGCCATTGGTAAACGCGGTCAAAATGCACGTTTGGCTGCGAAATTAACTGGTTTTAAGATTGATATTAAGCCTGAATCAGAAGTGGAATTTGTTGATGAAGCAGGCGATGAAGTCGATGAAGAGGATCTTGATTAAATGAATTAAGGTGGTGGTTGTTTGAAAACGAGAAAAGTACCGATGCGTAAAGATGTCTTAACTAATGAAATGGCCCCCAAACGTTTGTTAGTCCGGATTGTTCGGAACAAAGACGGTGAAGTTAGCGTTGACGAAACGGGCAAAAAGCCAGGACGCGGAGCTTATGTGGGGTTAGATCCAGCGGCAGTTAAGCAGGCACAAAAAGATCATAAGTTAGACGAAATTTTAAAAACGAAGTTGACAGCTGAGTTTTATGAAGAGCTATATAATTATGTCGATCATCAAAAAGCGCGGTTAGATTTGTTTGGTGAACTAGGTAAAAAACATTGACACAACAACGTATTTTGAATTTCTTGGGTCTGGCGAAACGAGCCCGTAAAATTGTTACTGGCCAAGAATTAGTTTTAAAAGCCATGAAAAATGGTCAGGTCTATTTTGTCTTTTTGGCAACAGATACTGGGGCTGTGGCTCAAAAATCATTTCAAACAATCCTCAAGCGACAGCAAATCCCGTTTGATCAGACCTTTAATCAAATTCAACTCAGTCAGGCAATTGGTCAGGCAACTAAAGCCATTGCCATTACCGATCGGGGATTTGCTCAACGATTTCAAGAATTAATAACAAATAATTAAGGAGCGTGAATTTATGGGAAAGAAACGAGTTTATGAATTAGCAAAAGAGCTCCATGTTCCAAGTAAAGATTTGGTGGATATAGCCCGCAAGCATCATATGGAAATCTCGTCCCATATGGCAGTTTTAGATGATGCACAATTAAATGATTTAACTAAGATTGTACGTTCAACTAATCAGTCTCCAAAAACTCAATCACCAGTATCGAAAGATACGACTAATGCTAAAAGTAAAGGAAAAACAAAAATTAAAGTTACAGCTATCCGGCATGCGCCTAAACCTAATGATGCTAAGAAGAACCACCAGCATTCTAATAATAACCACAATAATAATGGTAATGAGCACCGTACACATCAAAATAATGAACACAGTCGTGGTCCAGTGACGACTAATAATAATCAAGGTCGTACTAATCAAAATCGTAATAACACGAATGCGCGACCAAATAATTCGCGCACTAATAATCGCAATCGTAATTTAAATAATGACCGGCGTTCATCCATGATGAATCGGGCTAGTGCGGGGCGGAAACATTTAGCGCAATATAAACAAAATGCGCAAGCTTCCGTGGAATCAATCGAACAAGCACGGAATCATGAACAGCGACAAAAAGAGCAAAGAGCAAAGCGTGCTAATGAGCGTGCAACTCAACAACGCTCACAAAGACCAACTACTAATCATTCCAGTCAAAGTGCTAACCGTAATCGGAATAATAGTAGTAATCAACAAGTTACGCGTAAGCCAACTACGACGCAAAAGCCAACGGTTAATCGCCCAACAACGCAACCGACTGCTGAAAAAACTACTTCGGATAATAATAATAAGCGACAACATGAGTTTACGAACAATCGTCGCAAAAATGAGCATATTGATTATCGCAATCGGCCCAAGCATAAAAACAAGCGTAAATTACGCAAGCAACAAGCTAGTCAACCGAAAAAGCCAATGCCACAACGGAAAGAACGGCCGTTACCAGAAGTTTTGGAATACTCAGTCGGCATGAATGCGCAAGACTTAGGTAAAATTTTACATCGGGAACCAGCTGAAATTGTTAAAAAGTTATTTATGTTGGGTGTGATGGTTAATCAAAACCAATCCTTAGATAAAGATACAATTGAAATTTTGGCCGCCGATTATGGCATTGATGCGCAAGAAAAGGTTGAAGAAGATATTACTGATTTGGATACCTTCTTTGAAGATGAAGTCAATAATACTGATAATTTGACTAATCGGCCACCAGTAGTTACGATCATGGGTCACGTTGATCATGGTAAAACTACTTTATTAGATAATTTACGGCATAGTCATGTCACGGCAGGTGAAGCGGGCGGTATTACCCAGCATATTGGTGCTTATCAAGTTCAATTAGATGGTCGCCTAATTACCTTCTTAGATACCCCAGGACACGCAGCCTTCTCTAACATGCGGGCGCGTGGTGCTGATATTACCGATATTGTTATTTTAGTAGTAGCGGCCGATGATGGTGTAATGCCCCAGACAATTGAGGCGATTAATCATGCCAAGGCAGCTAATGACCCAATTATTGTCGCCATTAATAAGATTGATAAGCCAGACGCTAATCCCCAACATGTGACGGAAGAATTAATGAATTATGGTTTGATTCCTGAAAGCTATGGTGGTGATACCATCTTTGCTAATATTTCCGCTAAACAAGGCACGGGCATTGATGAATTATTACAAATGGTCTTATTAGAAGCTGACGTGTTAGAGTTAAAAGCTAACGCACAACAAAAAGCCGTGGGTACCGTAATTGAAGCCCGCTTAGATAAAGGCCGCGGTCCAGTTGCTAGTTTATTAGTGCAACAAGGAACCTTACACAAGGGTGATCCAATTGTCGTGGGGAATACCTTTGGTCGCGTTCGGGTGATGACGGATGATCGTGGTCGGCAAATTGAGTCTGCTTTACCATCACAACCAGTGATGATTACTGGCTTAAATGACGTACCACAGTCAGCCGATAAGTTTGTGGTCTTTGAAGATGAAAAGACAGCCCGGGCTGCTGGTGAAGAACGTGCTGAACGAGCACAAATGGAAGAACGCAAGCGGACTAACGCGGTCACCTTGGATAACTTGTTTGATACCATGAAACAAAATGATATGAAGAAAGTCGACGTCGTGATTAAAGCTGATGTCCAAGGCTCTGTGGAAGCTTTGCGCAATAGTTTGGAAAAAATTGAAGTCGAAGGTGTGCGGGTCAATATTATCCATGCTGCCGTAGGGGCAATTAATGAAAGTGATGTTACTTTAGCTTCAGCAAGTAATGCCATTATTATCGGTTTTAATGTACGGCCAACCGTGCAAGCTAAAATTCAAGCTGATAGTGAAAGTGTTGATATCCGGTTGCATAATGTTATTTATAACGCAATTGATGAAATTGAGTCAGCTATGAAGGGTATGCTAGAGCCTGTTTATGAAGAAAAGGTAACTGGTAATTTGACTGTACGGGAAACTTATAAAGTTTCTAAATTAGGAACGATTGCTGGGTGCATTGTGGATACCGGCTTGATTCAACGTGATAGCGGAGTTCGTTTAATCCGTAACGGAATTGTTGTTTATGAAGGAAAACTGGCCTCTTTGAAACGCTTTAAAGATGATGTTAAGGAAGTTAAGCAAGGCTTTGAATGTGGTTTGATGATCGAAAATTATAATGATATTAAGATTGATGATCAGATTGAAACTTATGTCATGCAAGAAGTTCCTGTCAAGTAGGAGGTGTTGTAATGAAATATCGTGTTGGTCGAGTTGAACAAGAAATCCAACGAGAAGTTAATGATATTTTGTTAAAACGGGTGCGTGATCCGCGTGTCAAGGAAGTAACTATTACGGGAGTCGAGGTAACTGGCGATTTACAGCAAGCTACAATTTACTTCAGTGTTTTGGCAGAGACCGCTAGTGCGGCGCAAAAAGCTACTGCTGGTTTGAATAAGGCCAAAGGCTTGATTCGGCGCGAATTAGGACACCGTTTATCAATTTATAAAACTCCAGATTTAATCTTTAAACAAGATGATTCCATTCGGTATGGTGAGCATATTGATGAATTGTTACGCCATTTAAATGAATCAGACAAATAGTCGCTTAGCGGCTTTTTTGTTACATATAATTGTATTGCGGGAAATCTTTCTAGTTAAGGCAATGCTATACTAAATTAGTTAATTAAATTATTAATGAGGTTATGATAATGAATGGTATTATTCCCCTGTATAAACCACGCGGTGTGACTAGTGCGGATTGCGTGTACCAATTGCGGAAGTTATTACATGAAAAAAAGATTGGCCATACTGGTACCTTGGATCCGGATGTCGATGGTGTCTTGGTCGTTTGTGTTGGTCAAGCCACGAAGTTGGTTAATTGGCTCTTAAATTCGGATAAAGTTTATCAAGGTCAAATCACTTTTGGCAGTGCGACGACTACCGAAGATGCCAGTGGTGAAGTTATTGCGCAGACAAAATTACGAGCACCAATTGCCAATGAGAAGATTAAATTAGGAATGCATAGTTTAACGGGTTTAATCCAGCAACAACCGCCAATGTATTCGGCGGTGAAAGTTAACGGTAAACGGCTGTATGAATATGCCCGAGCTCATCAGGAAGTGGAGCGTCCAATTCGGCAAGTAACGATTAAACAATTTGATTTATTAGCGGCCAGTCAATTTGATGAAGTGCAACAACAACAAACTTGTGAATTTTTAGTGCGGTGCAGTAAAGGCACCTATATTCGGACTTTAGCCGTGCAATTAGGGCAGTATCTTCATTTGCCGGCGCATATGAGTCGTTTAACGAGAACTTATGGTGGTGGTTTTAAACTACAGGAGACTTGGACTTTAGAACAAATCAAACTGCAGTTGGCTCAAGGCCAAATGGATTTTTGTTTGCCGTTGAATGTAGCTTTTACAGACCAAATGCCACTGTATGAATTGACTGCTGCGCAATGGCAAGTGGTGCAAAACGGCGGTGCCATTCAGTTGCCTTCAACTGAGGAACAGGTCTTACTGACTTGGCAGCATCAAGTCAAAGCATTGTATCATTTACAAAATCAGAACTATGTTCCGCAAATTATGCTTTTAAAAAATGATAGGTGAGTAAATCGTGGAAGTTCAAATTTTAAAATATCCCTTTCAGCAGCAGTTGAAAATTCCGGCACGGCAAGTTTTGGCGGCGGGTTTTTTTGATGGCGTGCACCTCGGTCATCAAAATGTGATTAAAACGGCAGTACGGCTGGCGCATACGCGGCAACAACCAGCGGCAGTTTTGACGTTTGACCGCCATCCTATTGAAGTTTATCAACCGCAAAAAGTGACGGGAACGTTCCAGTATCTGACGCCATTTCAACGCAAACTAGAATTGTTTCAAGAATTACAAGTAGATATTGTCTATGTAGTAGAGTTTAATCCCATTTTGGCGCATTTAGCACCTCAAAAATTTGTCGAAGATTTTTTGTTGCGCTTGCATATTACAACTTTAGTGGCCGGCTTTGATTGGACCTTTGGCCCCAAAGAGATTGCGACCATGACGTATTTACGCCAGTTAGTCCAACAACGCTTTGAAATTGTAGAGATTCCTTCTTTAAATTTCGATCATGAAAAAATTTCTTCTACTAATATTCGCACAGCGTTACAGACGGATCAGATTCAACACGCTAATTTATTATTGGGTTATAATTACCAAAACCAAGGTCCAGTGGTTCACGGTTATCAAATGGGGCGGCAGTTGGGTTTTCCCACAGCTAATTTAGCTTTAAGCGCAGAGCAATTAGTTCCTAGCTTGGGTGTTTACGTCACACGAGTCAAAGTTGGTGATGACTGGTTCCCAGCGATGACTTCCGTTGGCCGGAATGTGACTTTTAAAAGGGGCAATAATCCGGTCACAGTAGAGGCTAATCTCTTAGACTTTGATCAAGATCTCTATGGTCAAGAAGTCCAAATTCAATGGTTAAAATATTTACGTCCCGAAATTAAATTTGCTGACGCCCCGGCATTGGTGCAGCAATTACGACAAGATCAGCAAGCTACCGAAAATTATTTCAGAAAATAATAGCAACTAACTTGACATAGTGCTAATAGCTTGCTATATTTAACATTGTTAGCACTAATATATCAAGAGTGCTAAAAGCGAGGTGATTTGGTTTGATAACTGATCGTCAAGCTGCAATTTTAAAGGCAATTGTTCAACAATATATTGAAACGGGGCAACCTATTGGCTCGAAGGCTTTAATGGATCGGTTACCAATTCATGTGAGTTCGGCAACTATTCGCAATGACATGGCAAATTTAGAGAGTTTGGGTCTGATTGAAAAGATTCATTTGTCATCAGGACGGGTGCCTTCAGATAGTGGTTATCGGTACTATTTGGATCACCTGTTAACGCCGATAGATGTTTCGGAGCAAACTTCAGAAATCATTCATTCTGATTTTGCCAAACAACGCTTTACCAAAATTGATGAGATTGTTGCGCAGTCCGCTAAAATTCTCTCAACTTTGACAAGTTATACGGCCATTGCTTTAGGACCTGAGAGTGATAATACTGTTTTAACTGGTTTTCGAATTGTAGACTTGGGTAACAGTCAAGTCATGGCTATTATGGTAACTAGTGATGGAGCTGTTTATAATCAAGTGTATCGCTTAGAAGCAGATATTGCGGCTGATCGTTTGGAAGCGGTCGTGCGCATTATCAATGATCAATTAGTAGGTCAGACTTTGAATGAGGTTTCCAAGCGATTAAAGACTGATTTTCCTAAACTGGTGGCACAATATTTACAGACTCCAGATGGTTTTTTGTCAATTTTTGATGATATCTTAGATAAAGTTGCCGCCGATCATTTCTTTGTGGACGGTAAATCTAATTTATTTAACTACGTTGATACCCGTAATAGTGACAGTTTAAAGAGTTTGTATTCATTGTTTGACAGTGACCATAATTTAGCCAAGCTTTTGGGAATGGATCAGAATCTCAGTGATGATGATTCTAATAATCAAGGAATTAAGGTCCATTTGGGTGCTGAATTAGCGCCGCAAATATTGAATAATTATAGTTTGATTACCGCCAAATATAGTGTGGGCGTTCACGGTGATGGCTTAATTGCCCTCTTAGGTCCCACTAATATGCCTTATTCACAAGTGATTGGTTTAATTACCTCTTTACGTTATGAATTGGCAAAGCGGTTAATTGATTATTTTCAAGAACTAAATGGTAATTCAAGTTAGGAGGCGTGTTTATGACGAAACCCGAAATAGATCCGGAAGAGTTTCCTTCAGAAAAAGCTTCAGCAAAGAAAGCAGCTGCTAATGATCAAAAAAAAGTGGCATCCAGCAAAGATCAGGATGAACCAGCCACAGCCAAGCCAGCTGCTGATGAAGTGGTAGACAAACTATTAGATGCTAATCAAAAATTAGAAAAAGATTTAAAAGCAAGTCAAGATCAGGAGTTACGCTTACAAGCGGAAATTCAAAATATTAAAAAGCATAATCAACAAGAACAGGCTAGTTTAATTAAGTATGATGGACAAAAGTTAGCGACAGCTATTTTACCATCAATTGACAATTTAGAACGTGCACTACAAGCAAGTAGTGCCGATCAGACCAATGACGGCCTAATTACTGGTGTGCAGATGGTTTTAAAACATTTGAAGCAAGCATTAGCGGAAAATGATATTACTGAAATTAAAGCTTTGAATGAAAAATTTGATCCGACGATTCATCAGGCGGTGCAAACAGTAGCAAGTGATGATGAGCATCCAGCAGACACGGTGGTGCAAGTATTACAGGCCGGTTATCAATTAAAAGATCGCGTTTTGCGGCCAAGTATGGTTGTTGTGGCACAATAAATTAATTTAATGGAGAAGGTTTAATTAATGTCAAAAATTATCGGAATTGATTTAGGAACAACTAATTCAGCAGTTGCTGTTTTAGAAGGTGGCGACCCGAAGATTATTGCTAATCCAGAAGGCGGCCGGACTACACCATCAGTAGTTGCTTTTAAAGATGGTGAAACACAAGTTGGTGAAGTGGCTAAGCGGCAAGCAATTACCAACCCGAATACGATTTCTTCTATCAAACGCCACATTGGTGAAGCTGGCTATAAAGTCAATGTTGATGGCAAAGAATATACACCACAAGAAATTTCGGCCATGATTTTGCAATACATTAAAAACTTTGCAGAAAAATATTTGGGTGAAGAAGTGACTGAAGCGGTAATTACCGTGCCAGCTTACTTCAATGACTCACAACGGCAAGCTACCAAAGATGCTGGTAAAATTGCTGGTTTAGATGTTAAACGGATTATTAATGAACCAACAGCTTCTGCTTTAGCTTATGGTTTAGATAAAAGTGATGCCGATGAAAAAGTCTTAGTTTACGATTTAGGTGGTGGGACTTTTGATGTTTCCGTTTTGGAATTAGGCGATGGCGTTTTCCAAGTATTGTCAACTAATGGTGATACCCATTTAGGTGGCGATGACTTTGATAATGCTATTATGGATTGGTTAGTCGCTGACTTTAAAGCGCAAAATCAAATTGACTTATCACAAGATAAGATGGCTTTGCAACGGTTGAAAGATGCTGCTGAAAAAGCGAAAAAAGATTTATCTGGTGTGAGTGAAACGGAAATCAGTTTGCCATTTATTTCTGCTGGCCCTGCTGGCCCGTTGCATTTACAGACTACTTTATCGCGCGCTAAATTTAATGAATTAACAGCTGATTTAGTTGACCGGACAAAGATTCCGGTACAAAATGCTTTAAAAGATGCCGATTTAAGCAGTTCTGATATTGATAAAGTTATTTTAAACGGTGGTTCAACGCGTATTCCTGCGGTACAAGAAGCAGTTAAACAATGGACTGGTAAAGAACCCGATCATTCGATTAACCCTGATGAAGCTGTTGCTTTAGGAGCAGCCATTCAAGGCGGTGTGATTACTGGCGATGTGAAAGATGTGGTCTTGTTAGATGTTACGCCACTATCTTTAGGAATTGAAACAATGGGTGGTGTTTCCACTAAGTTAATTGATCGGAATACGACGATTCCAACCAGCAAGTCACAAGTCTTCTCAACAGCTGCGGACAACCAACCAGCAGTAGACATTCATGTTTTACAAGGTGAACGTTCGATGGCCGCTGATAACAAGACTTTAGGTCGGTTCCAGTTAACAGATATTCCTGCTGCTCCGCGAGGCGTCCCACAAATTGAAGTTAAGTTTGATATTGATAAAAACGGAATTGTTAATGTTTCTGCAAAAGATTTAGGCACTGGTAAATCACAGAAGATTACAATTAAGAGTTCATCTGGTTTATCCGATGAAGAAATTGAGCGGATGAAAAAAGAAGCTCAAGAAAATGAAGAGTCTGATAAGAAGCGCAAAGAGGAAGCCGATTTGCGTAACGAAGTTGATCAATTGATCTTTACAACTGATAAGACTTTGAAAGACTTAGAAGGTAAAGTTTCTGAAGATGAAATTAAGAAGGCTACGGATGCAAAAGAAGCTTTGAAGAAAGCCCAAGCTGACAATAATTTGGAAGAAATGAAAGCCAAGAAGGACGATTTGAATAAAATTGTTCAAGATTTATCAGTGAAATTGTATCAACAAGCTCAAGATGCGCAACAAGCCCAAGGTGATGCGAACGCTAATAATTCTGATGCTAAGAATGATGGCGATAGTACCGTAGATGGCGATTTTAAGGAAGTTGACCCTGATAAAAACAAATAAGAGCGCGAATTAACTTGGAACCATTATTTGGGGTGTAGCTACTTGTTAGAATTAACGGCCTAGATTAAAAGTTCAAAGTTTGTATCTAAAAAAGTCAAATTACTAAATCCAGGTTTGGACGTTAGAATTTGACTCTTTTAGTGTTTAAAAGTGCTAGTTTGTGATTTTGGGAAAATTTTAGTTATTGAAAGAAAGGTTAAGTCAGATATGGATCCTTATGAAACTTTAGGTCTGGACCGCAATGCTTCAGAAGACGAGATTAAGCGGGCTTACCGTAAATTATCTAAAAAGTATCATCCCGACCTGAATAAAGCACCTGATGCGGAACAAAAGTTTAAAGAAGTTAATGAAGCCTACGAAATCTTGAAAGATCCGCAAAGAAAAGCCCAGTTTGATCAATACGGTTCCACCGATCAGCAAGCTGGCGGCCAAGGTTTCGGCGGTCAAGGCTTCGGTGGTTTTGATACGAATGGCTTCGGCGATTTTGGCGATATTTTTGACTCGTTTTTTGGTGGTGGCAGTCGGCGCCAAGCTGATCCTACCGCTCCACGGAAGGGCCAAGACTTGGAATACCGGATGAAAATTACTTTTGAAGAAGCTATTTTCGGTGGTAAAAAGACGATTCGCTATAATCGCAGTGAACAATGTCCAGATTGTCAAGGCTCGGGGGCCAAGGCTGGGACAAGCCCCAAAACTTGTCATAAATGTCAGGGAAGTGGACATATTACCGTTAACCAGCGTACTCCATTAGGAATGATGCAGAGTCAACAAGTCTGTGATGTCTGTGGTGGAACTGGTCAAGAAATTGAAGAAAAGTGTCCTACTTGCCATGGACGGGGTAAGATTACCAAAAGTCATGCAGTCGAAATTGATATTCCTGCAGGAATTGATAATTTGCAGCGGATGCGCTTAGATGGTCAGGGGGCTGCTGGTGATAATAAAGGTCCTTATGGTGATTTGTTTGTTACGTTTGAAGTTGAAGCCAGCAAGCATTTTGAACGGCATGATACGACTATTTACTCGCATGAAACAATTTCGTTCCCACAAGCCGCTTTAGGTGATGAGATTAAAGTCAAAACGGTGCGTGGACAAGTGGAATTGCGAATTCCGGCTGGTACACAGTCAGGAACGGTCTTTAAACTTAAAGGGCAAGGAGTACCCGGTTTGCATGGTGGTGTCGGTGATCAACAGGTTCGCGTAGAAATCGTGACCCCCAAGCACTTAAATGAAAAACAAAAAGAAGCCTTACAGACTTTTGCACAATTAGGTGGTGCTAAGGTCAAAGAACAGGACAGGAATTTCTTTGAGCGGATGCGTGACAATATGAAAGATAAGTTTAAATAAGTGACCTGTTTACACGATTAGTCAATCAGGTTAACGATTTTGCTCAGAAAATTAATTATTTTGTTTCAAAAAGTAAATTGTTTAATTGAGGCGCAGACTAGTTCATTCAAGCGAGTTGTGCGACTGTCGTCTCAATTTTTAATGACAATTTATCAAAAATTAAATTGATTACTCAAGTAACCAGTTGCAAATTAATTGCAGGACTTAAAGCTGTTGATGGTTTTAGGTCCTTGTTTGTAATTAAGACGTCAGTGCGTTGCAGAAAAAATTAGTTTACAATTATCGTGTTCACGAGCTGGAGATTAGCCGGGGAATGGTCTTTTGTCAGCGGGAAATTTTTGATATAGTAAACCAAGAGAGCTATAAATGTGAATTTGGAATGAGGATTAATAATATGCCACAATCTGATTTAGAAAATAAACAAAAATATATTCGTAATTTTTCCATTGTTGCTCATATTGACCATGGTAAATCGACGATTGCCGACCGAATCTTAGAATTAACAGATACTGTCTCACAACGAGATATGGAAAATCAAGTTTTGGATGACATGGATATTGAACGTGAACGGGGGATAACGATTAAGTTAAACGCAGTTGAATTGAAGTATCAAGCTAAAGATGGGCATACTTACACGTTTCATTTAATCGATACCCCCGGACATGTCGATTTTTCTTATGAAGTATCGCGGAGTTTAGCGGCTTGCGAAGGTGCCTTATTAGTAGTGGATGCTGCGCAGGGTGTGCAAGCACAAACAATGGCGAATGCGTATTTAGCGGTTGATAATGATTTAGAGATTGTGCCAGTGATTAATAAAATTGATTTACCATCGGCGGATGCGGAACGTGTTAAATTAGAAATTACAGATATGATTGGCATTGATGCCGAGAATGCTGTATTAACAAGTGCCAAAAGTGGCTTAGGCATTGCTGATTTATTGGAACGGATCGTGCAAGATGTGCCAGCACCGACAGGCGATTTGACGGCTCCGTTAAAGGCCTTAATTTTTGACTCTGTTTACGATAGTTATCGTGGTGTGGTATTAAGCGTGCGAATTTTCGATGGCCAAGTCAAAGTTGGTGATCACATTAAATTAATGAGTAATGGCAAAGTTTTTGAAGTCACAGAAGTGGGTGTCATGTCTCCCAAAGCTGTTCCACGGGAATTCTTGAGTGTTGGTGATGTCGGTTATATTACTGCTAGTATTAAAAGTGTTCAAGATACGCGAGTGGGTGATACGATTACTCTAGCTGAGCAGCCGACCGCCCAAGCTTTGGCCGGCTATCGGCAAATTACCCCAATGGTCTATTCTGGTATGTATCCGGTAGATAATGCCAAATACGGCGATTTACGTGAGTCATTAGAGAAATTACAATTGAATGATGCTTCCCTGGAATTTGTACCTGAAACTTCCCAAGCCTTAGGGTTTGGTTTTCGGGTCGGTTTTTTAGGTTTATTGCATATGGATGTCATTCAAGAACGGCTTGAACGGGAATTTAACTTGGACTTGATCATGACAGCTCCGTCCGTTAACTATAAAGTAATTTTGACGGACCAAACGACGAAGATTATTGATAACCCATCACAAATGCCGGATCCTTCGGAAATTCAGGAGATTCAAGAGCCGATGGTTAAAGCTGAAATTATGGTTCCGAAAGATTATGTCGGCGCAGTGATGGAATTGGCTCAACGCAAGCGGGGCCAATTTGATACGATGGATTATTTGGATGATTACCACGTTAATGTAGTTTATCGTTTACCATTAGCCGAAATTATCTATGATTTCTTTGATACTTTAAAGTCTAATACGCGTGGTTTTGCTTCCTTAGATTATCAAATTATTGGCTATCAACCTTCGAAAATGGTTAAGATGGATATTTTATTGAATTCACAACCCGTTGATGCGTTAAGTTTTATCGTCCATGAAGATTTTGCTTATCGGCGGGGACGGCAAATTGTCCAAAAGTTAAAGGGAATTATTCCCCGGCAGCAATTTGAAGTGGCTATTCAAGCGGCGATTGGTAATAAGATTGTGGCGCGTTCTACTGTGAAAGCTTATCGTAAAGATGTGACCGGACCACTATATGGTGGGGATCAAACCCGGAAAAATAAACTATTGGATAAACAAAAGCGGGGTAAGAAACGCATGAAAGAAGTGGGGAGTGTGACTGTTCCCCAAGCAGCCTTTATGGCAGTTTTACAAATGGATGATGATGATTTACAAAAATAGTTCAGTTGTTTTGGCAAAGTTAATTTGATTCTTCAAAGGCAGGTCCAGGGGTAAGCCATGAAAAAAATTGTAAAATATTGCGGAACATTCATTATTTTGGTAGTAGCATTAGCATTAATTTTTAATGGACAAATTAAGTCTTTTATGGTTCGTCAATTATCACAGCAAAGTTTGTCATCTTTGACAGCTAAACAGGTTCATCAGAATAATTTAAAATCAGCTTCCTTTGATTTTTCTAAAGTTAAATCTATTAGTGTGCAACAAGTGGCGAAAGCCAGTGTACAAAAAAATGCCCCCATGATTGGCAAAATTGCTATTCCGTCCGTTAATTTACAGTTGCCGATTGTTAAAGGAATTGACGATAATGCTTTAGCGACCGGAGCGGGCACTATGAAACCTGATGAAAAAATGGGGCAGGGTAATTATGCTTTAGCTGGCCATTATATGACCCAAAAGGGCGCCTTGTTTTCGCCAATTTCTAATACGCAAATTGGGGATTTAATTTATATAACTGACTTATCCAGTGTTTATACGTATAAAATTACTTTAAAGCAAGTTATTTCACCCAAAGCCACTTGGCGGATTGATGACCAAGGTAAGCAGAAAATGATTAGTTTGATTACCTGTGCCGATGGCGGTGCGAATCGGTGGATTGTTCAAGGCAATTTGGTTAAAGCCCGCGTGGCTAATCGCGCAACTTTAGCAATTTTTGATTAGAGGTTAAAAAATTTGAGTTTACTATATCAATGGCAAAAAGCCGATTTGAACCAAACAGCTCAATTAAAGCAATTGGCTCAAAAACTGCAGTTGCCGTTATTTGTGGTGCAACTACTGAATCAACGTGGGATCAAAACTAGTCAAGAAATTCAACAATTTTTACAACCAGATCTGAAACAGTTAGCAGACCCATACCTTTTGCATGATATGCAGCCAGCAATAGATAGGATTACTCAAGCAATTGTTGCTGGAGAGCAAATTTTAATTTATGGGGATTATGATGCTGACGGAATTACTAGTACGACCATTTTGACAGAAGCCATTACTAATTTGGGTGGTCAAGTGGATTACTTTATTCCGGATCGCTTTCAAGATGGTTATGGTCCAAACCTTGAACGTTACCAACAGTTTATTGCTCAAGGAGTCCAATTAATCATTACTGTCGATAATGGCATTACTGGTGTGCAAGAGGTGGCATATGCGAACGCGCACGGCGTTGATGTCATTATTACGGACCATCATACACTGCCGAAACAATTGCCAGCAGCGTTAGCGATTGTGCACCCAGCCTTAGCTACCAATCAACAGGCGGCATATCCTTGTCCATACTTGTCGGGTGCCGGAGTAGCTTTTAAAGTCGCGAGTGCTTTGTTAGACGAAGTCCCCGTTGATTTATTAGACTTGGCGGCAATCGGGACGATAGCTGATGTGATGGAACTAGTAGGTGAGAATCGCGTTATTGTTACTTTTGGGTTACAACAAATGCAGACTCAAGAACGCAGCGGCTTAGCGGCATTAGCGAAAGTGGCCCATTTGAACTGGTCTACTTTAAATGAAGATGATGTCGCTTTTCAAATTGCTCCGCGGTTAAATGCGTTAGGCCGGCTGGACCAGGCTCAAAAAGGAGTCGACTTATTGTTAACTTTCGATGAAGAGCAAGCGCAAAGTTTGGCGAAAACCATTGATCAGTTTAATCAGCAACGTAAAGATTTAACACAGGAAGTGTTTACAGCCGCCTGGCAACAAGCGCAGGAGCAATTGGCGGCGGGACAACACGTCTTAGTTTTGGCTGCTGAAGATTGGCATCAGGGAATTTTAGGAGTTGTAGCTGGTAAAGTTTTACAACAAAGTGGTTGTCCCACCTTAGTGTTTCACATTGATGAACACCAGGTGGCAACTGGTTCTGGGCGCAGTAATGAGCAGTTTGATTTATATACGGCGCTAGCAAGTCAAGCCGATTTATATCAAAAATTTGGTGGTCATGCGCAGGCTTGTGGTTTAACGTTAGATGCAGCTTTGTTAGAGCAACTCAAGCAACGGTTAAATCAATTACCGCAAGCTTTACAATTAGATTTAACGCAAAAGCCCCAACAAACGTATGATTTAACAGTAGCAGCGACGGATTTGTCATTAGATTTTTACAAACAACTGCGGCGGTTAGCGCCTTTTGGTCAGGGCAATTCCCAGCCCATGTTCAAGATTATTAATTTTCAGCATGCTCAAGTAGAATTTTTGGGTAAAAAAACGCAAACGCATTTGAAATTTTTGGTAGATCAACAACTCGAATGTTTAGCGTTCAATTGGGGTCAGTATAAGGAACAATTAGCTGCGAGTTCCATTCAAGTTTTATATGGCACGGTCATGATTAACAATTGGCATCGCCAACCCACAGTGCAATTAAAAGTAGTCGATGTCAAACTAGCCAATGAATTGGAGCAGCTGGTGGTACAACAACAGCAATTTATTGATGCGCGCGGGATGAGTTCGTTAAGCCAAATAACTAATGCCACGCCGCTGCTTTTTTTCCAGGAAAAAAATCGCCAGCATTTTGTACAGCAAATGCCCGGTTATTTGACTTATTTAGCTTCAGCAGAAGTACAACAATTAAAAACGGCAGTTTTAATGGATTGCCCACAACATATTCAGGATTTTGAAAATTTAATTGTTAAGTTGCCACAATTATCAAAATTGATTTTTATTTTTAAAAATCGCTTGCAACCATTGATGATTACGCCACAGCAATGGCATTTAGCTTTAAAATATTTAGTGACGCATCAGCAGTTACAAGTGCAAGATTTACCAGTAGTAGCGCGGTACTTGAAACTAAATAATTCACAAATTAAATTAATAATTAAAGTGTTTTCTGAGTTGAAGTTTGTTACAATAGACAGTGGCTTGTTAAAATGGCCGGCTACGATACCGGCACGACAACTGAACGAATCACCGTTGTATCAGCAAAATCAAGCCCAGCTAAATATTGTTCAGACTTTAATTGATTCGGATTTTCAACAATTAGTGCAATATGTTATTAAATTACAAAGTTAGAACTATCGAAGGAGAGTTATATGGATTTTAAGAAGTATGTAGCAGATGTTCCTAATTTTCCTGAACCAGGAATCTTATTCCGTGATATTTCGCCATTAATGCATAATGGTGCCGTTTATGCGCAGGCAACTGATGAAATTGCCGCATATGCTAAAAAGCAGCAAACAGAAATGATTGTTGGTCCGGAAGCGCGGGGATTCATTGTGGGTTGCCCAGTAGCTTATAAATTAGGGGTAGGTTTTGCGCCAGCACGTAAAAAGGGAAAACTTCCTCGTGAGACAGTTTCTGTTTCTTATGATTTGGAATACGGTCAGGCATCGTTGTATATGCAAAAAGATGCCGTACAACCAGGACAACGAGTTTTAGTGGTTGATGATTTGATGGCCACTGGTGGTACCTTAGCTGCAACCATTAAATTGGTTGAAGAATTAGGGGGAATTGTGGTTGGAACTGCATTCTTGATCGAATTGACAGAGCTTCATGGTCGTGATAAAATTAAGAACTATGATATGTTTACTTTAATGCAATATTAAAGCAGGTTAACTGCTTTTTATGGAGAGTTGGCAGAGTGGTAATGCACCGGACTCGAAATCCGGCGAACCGATTCGATATCGGCGCGCAGGTTCAAATCCTGTACTCTCCTTTTAGACACGTTTTTTAAAGGCTTTTAAGCCTTTTTTATTTTGCTCAAAAGTGATGTGGATGTTGTTAAATCAACGTTTGTAAGATGTTATTCAAAAACAACAAAGTGTTTAAAATATTTTAAATTTAAAAAGTTTTGGCACTAATTTGGCACCAAAACTTCTTGATTATTTCCGCTTGATTCTAGGCTATTGAGGACATTTTCGATTTCTTGATCAGCTTGAGTTTTGTACTCGTCAATCAAATATGAGTACACTCTGATAGTTGTGGTCATGTCTTTATGGCCTAAGCGCTTAGAGATAATGTATAAATTAATTTTCTTATATAGTAGAAAAGCAACGTGCGTATGCCTTAATGAATGAAAATGAAAACCTTGGCGATTAATACCAGCTTCTTGTAATGATTGATGTAATGTTTTGTTAGCGGCAGCAGAAGTTGGCACCGTTTGGTACTGATCAATAAAAACTTGTTTAGTTTTATCACTGTGATCTAATTGCTTTAAAATATCCAAGATTGTATTGTTCACTCTAATAACTCGTTTAGATGACTCGTTTTTGGTTTCCTTGAATTGCTTTAACCCTTCATGCCATGACCGTTTAACTGTAATAGTTTTGAACTGAAAGTTAATATCTGACCATTTCAACCCTTGAATTTCTCCCAGACGCATACCGGTATAGATTGCCAATAAAATCATGTACTTAGATGTAAAGTGTGGGTTAAGAGAATTGGTTAAATAGTCAACTAATTGTTTTAAATCATTCATATTTAAGTATTCAATTTTTCGTGTTCGGTTTTTATCGTAAACAACAGTAACATTTTGAATAAAATCTTTCTTAACAGCACCGTCGTATAAGGCTGATTTTACGCACGCATGAACAAGAGAATTAATTTTACTGATAGTTGACTTGGAATGATTAGAACCGAAATCAGACAGGAATTCTTGGTACTGCTGGCGGGTAATTTCTTCAATTGGATACTCATTAAAATATTTTTGTAAAACATGGTAGGAATGAGTATATGTTTTTTGAGTACGATCAGTGACGTTAGGCTTTTTGTACGTCTTGTACCAGTTCCAAAAGTATTCAGGCAAAGTTAATTTACCAGAAGTTGAAATTGGGCCATCGGCTGCTCTTAACTCAAATTCATTAGCATATAATTGAGCTTCTTTCTTTGTATCGAAGCCGCCCTTATTTTTACGTTGGTAATTACCATTTGAATCTTTGTAGCTAATACGAGCCATCCATTTTTTGCCTTTTTTAGTGAATGTTGCCATTGAATTTACCTCCAGTTATTTGTTAAAATGGTACACGAAAAGCGCATACCATATGTATGTTTTTCACGTTAGTCATATCCTGGACTTGGAAGGTGAGGGATATGGCTATTTTTAATATAAAGGTAGGTGATACGGGCTGTTTAATCGATCCATACCTTCTATGTCTATTATGGTGTCAAGCGTTTCATTATTTATTTGTATACTATCTAATAGGTATTGACCATTAATTGGGTGATCCTTTAGCGCTTTATCTACAATGCCTTGCAATTCAGTGTGTAAATTTAATCTTTCTGTTAAAGGCAAAATTATATAAATAGAGATCAAAAACATGGGAAAATTCCCTTTGGGATCATATAACTTTTTTACTGCTCTATTGTTTGAAAATAATCTAAATGTTTCTCTATTTATAACATAATTGTTTATTCTTGAAGGATTCACTATAACATTACCATGCGCAAATATGTTTCTATACTGGCAGATAATTTCAATGGAAAAGTTGAAAAAATCTATAAAATAATCGTTAAGGTAGCTACCATCATCTATGTTATATATGATTTTAGAAACAACATTTTTTTGTACATAAGTTATTCTGAACAATGTGTTAAGTTGGTTTAATGTTAAATCTTTAGTAAGTATCCATGGTGGAACTATACCCTTATTTTGTAAATAATGCTCAATCAGGCTACCCTTTTTAGGGGTATTGATCTTATTCGTATAAAATTTTATTTCTTTTTGCTTATAAGATTTGTTGTTTGATTTCAGATTTTGCATTGTAAAAATGTCTAGTGAATCATTTCCATAATGCATTCCCAATTCATGTCCCAGAGTTTCTTCGAAGTTTACTTCAAATCTTAAAATATATTTCAAAAGAATATCTTTGAAATTTCTTTGGATAATAAATAATTTTGTTAATTCGTCAAATTCTATCCCTACAGTTATTTTACTGCCTAAATTTTTTATCAAGTCATAGTATGAGTAATGTTCGATACTATATTTAAATTCATCAAAATCATGTAGATTTAATTCTGGATGGTCTCTTTTTAAATCCTTATATAATGAACTGTATGTTTTAAATTCCGGCATATTAACTCCTACAAAAAACCTCATTGATTATTAGAATCAATGAGGTATATGCCCGTTTTGTAAACGCGGACGCTTTTAATTGATTCCATGATATCAAGTATTTATTAAATTGTAAAGCTTAAACTTTCATGACCAAATCACCAATTTCAATAGGATTACTAGAATGTTCGGATTTTTTTATTGGATCAATTTGATCTTTTTTAACGTTCAAATTGGCATTTGTTTTTGAAGTGGCAATGGTAAATGCACTCATATTTCTAATTGCTCTATCAAAAGTGTCTTGAACATGTCTATCAATTTCCAATTGTGTCATGGACGTCATATCACTTTTACATATAGTTAATTTGTTCTGTACTTTAACTGCAACAACTGTAGCTTTAACTGCTGTACCTAAAGAACCCAAAATTTCATGAGTAACAGGATCTTTTACAATATTGGCTTTTGTATCTAATATCTCAAACTTTTGACCTATATGAATATCATCGTTTTTACCGCCATTAATCACTACTTGTTGCTCGCTTAAAATTCTGGCTATTTTGAATTCTTTTTTTTGCATAAAATTGTCTTTCTATTATTTATTTTTCAGCTTTTACCGTCATCAGCTTTGTTGGACCTATGTAATTCCCCAGAGTGGGGAAGAGTTAATATTATTTCATCTGTGTTTGAGTCTTACCTGTAACAGCATTATTAACTATCGTAATTACCATATTAGCGCCGATATTTCCTTGAATATCAGAAGTATAAGTTAAATCTTTGGCTTCTTGGCCAGCGGCGTTAGTTTCTGAATAGCCATTAGGTTGACCGAACTTCTTAGTTATATCATCAACCGATTGTCCGTTTTGGATATTATTAAAATCTTCAAGAGTGATTTTTTTATCACGTTTAACTTTTAATCCAGTAATAGCTTTTAAGACAGCTTTACCATTAGAAAATCCGACTGTAAAAGTAGAACCTAATCCACCACCATTAACTTTATTCCAAATTTTGTCATCAGCTTGAATGGGTCCCACGGCTTGACTTGAAGTTGTATTAGGTTGACCGTATTTATTAACAATGTCAGTATCTGAAGTACCATTATCTGTACCTAATTGAATAGCATTAAAATCATTCAGTGTTGGACCATTCTTTTTAGGATCGGCTTTTGCCTGCTTTTCAGTTTTATTACCTGTACTATTAGATTTATTAGAACTAGAGTTACTTCCACATCCTGCTAAAAGTCCCACTGCTAATAACCCCACAATAGATAATTTAGTTGTACTTTTCATTACATATTCCCCCTAAGTATCAGCTTTTAAAGTCGTCAGTGTTTGGACTATTTAATTAAAAATGTATCCTATAAATTGCAATTGAATTAAACTATTGGATATTATTCATATAACGTTTACAAAAAGCTATGAAATAAAATGAATATTCTTAGGATTAATAAAACGTTCCATTCCATATGGCAAATGGAAATAATCTAAAATACCGTAAGTAGTAATACATTCATTTGGTTCCATGTCGTACATAAGTAACTGAAAAGCAAATCGGTTTGCCTCAGCTTCAATATCTGAAATTCCTAATCCATATAAGTGGGTTCGCAAAAAGGGAGTTGATTCTTCCGTGCCTGCAACAAGGTGGCCTAGCTCATGAGAGGCGACAAACAATTTTTGGCGATCATCAATTCTATTATTTAATTCTATAACATCCTCTTCATATTCGTTAATAAACATTCCTAAAGTATTCGAACCAATATTTGCTTCACAATATCCACATCCTAGTTGATCAATTAAGGTAAAAGGATTGTTAGTTTTATATGTTTTAAATAGCTTTTCAACTTTGTCCATCCAATGTTTCAACTCCGTAATTAAATTTTTCCATCTTTTCTAAGTTTAGAACGTTTTTTTGCTAATTCTACGGCTACTTCCAACGCTGATTTAACGGCTATTTTATCTTCATCAGTCATTGGCTCGCCATAAAAATTAACTTTACCAGTAGTTGAAACACCATTAATTAAATCATCAACGCGTTTACCCACATCAATTTTTTCAGCATTAGACAGGGCGTATTTGTCATCAGTTCTTCCTAAAAGATAATCAGTTGAGACATTGAAGTAGTCGGCAATCTCTTCCAACTTTTTAGAACTCGGATTAGTTCTTTTTAAACGATACAGAGTATTCTTCGAATATCCCATATCTTCTTCTACATCGTTGATAGATTTTTTTCTATCGTCTGCTAGAATTTTAATTCTGTCAAACACTGTCATTTAAAGTTTCCTCTTTTTGAAAACAGTATTTTTAAAACTTTTGCATAATTTTTGTTGACTATTTTATCAATATGTTTTAATATACTGTTTGTAAGCAAATTTGATAGCTAGCAAGCCATATTAAAAAGGCAGCTATTTTGAACGTTTCCCGACGGTTTAGTAGCTTAATAGGCTTTATTTAACTATGTCTTGATGTTAAAACATTTGCGTAAAAATGTCAATGTTTTTTAAACTATCGGCTATCTAATTAGCTTACTACATAAGTCCAAAACGGACTGTGTGTCGTCCTTTGAAAACTGAATATTTACATACCCCCCTTCAAAGTGGGGGGTGTATCTTTAAGGATTTGGCAATAGAAAAACGGTCACTGTAAAGGGGCAGCAATACTTTATATTTTTGTACCCTTAAAGATTTAGCAATAGAAAAACTGAAAGTAGGTGAAAAATTGGCTAATATTTCAACAAAAGTTCAAATAGTTAATGAAAAAGAATTACATGAACTAATAAAAAGTGCCACTCAATTAACTAATGAATTGAATGACACTTTAGAAAAAATTGATAAGTTTAAGCTGAAAGCTAAAAATCTAGCTCATTTTCAAGATACTCAGTGGTAGCTGTTTCTTGCATATCTTTCCAAGAATTAAATTTTGTATTTGCAGATACAAATTTATCTAATTCTTTTTCTGGAAATGCTTCAAGCTCTGAATTTTTGTGGATATTAAGCTTATCAAAAAAATTATTTATCGTGTTGAAGTTTGTGTACTGAATCATAAATTTTTTAGGATATAACTTTTCAACAACAATTTCATGATCTCCAACAGATAAATTTGGATTACTTTTAATCTTTGATACTTTTTTAGCAAAATCAGATAGTTCTTCATTATTTGTAGTCATTTTTAATCACCACCTTTCTGGTGATGATTATAGCAATTAAAGGAGGTGATTCACATGCCAGCAACATTAGCTGGAAGAGAGTTAATTAAGCAGTATTTAAAAGAGAACCACATTACCATCTCTAGTTTGGCTGCAACATTTGGTGTCGGCAAAGTCTACATGGGCCAAGTTTTAAGTGGTGAACGGGCAACCACAGCTGCTAATGAGTTAATCCTAAGAATTATTGAAACTTTTAAAATTCGACCTAAGAAGGAGTGATAATCATGGTTCAAAAAATAACGAGCACGGTAGAAATTACCATTCCATCAGAATATGTACTAGTTAAAAAATCAGAGCTTGAACAGTTACAGGAACGTTCAGACTATGACTGCTGGTGGAACTCTAAAGATTTAAAAGAACGCTATGGACACGACTTACAGTGGTTTCGTGAGCATGTTTTATACGTTTCTCGATTTAAACGGCAACTAAGTAAGTGTGTCAAATATCCTAAAGCTTCAGGTAAGAATGGTTGGCAATTTGAACCACATGGTTTTAGCCAATTTATGCAAGATTACTTTGGCGAGATATGTAATGAGAGGAGGTGAAAAGCATGGTTGTACCAATTGATGTCATTAGTGTAGTTATTGGTGTTTTGTTTGGCTACGGACTCAAAGATCTAGTTGATGCTAAAGGAGGTTGGAAAAATTTATGGGGACTGTAAACAAAAAAGACGCCACAGAGCAGGCACTCTGGTTGGCGTCAAATGCAATATTCATTACAGATTTAAGTATAACACGAAAGGAAGATGAACATGCCAGTCAAAATTGACAAGTTAGAAATTGAAAATGTTAAACGGGTTAAAGCTGTCGAAATTGTACCATCAGATAACGGTTTAACTATTGTTGGTGGCAAAAATAACCAAGGTAAGACTAGCGTGTTAGATGCGATTGCTTGGGCATTAGGTGGTAACAAATACAAACCGTCGCAAGCACAGCGTGAAGGTTCAGTAACACCACCCAAATTGCATGTGGTATTGAACAATGGCTTAATTGTTGAACGTAGTGGCCCAAAATCAAATTTGAAAGTGATTGACCCCAATGGTGAAAAAGCGGGGCAACAATTGCTCAATAGCTTTGTTGAAGAATTAGCCATTAATCTTCCGAAGTTTATGAATGCCAGTAATAAAGAAAAGGCTAATATCTTGTTACAAATTATCGGCGTCCAAGATCAATTAGTTAATTTAGAGCAACAAGAAACCCAAATTTATAACCATCGTCATGAGCTTGGACAGATTGCCGATCAAAAGAAAAAGTATGCTGAAGAGCAACAATATTATCCTGGTGTACCCAAAGATTTAGTAGCTGTCTCGGATTTAATTCAACAGCAACAAACGATACTGGCACAAAATGGTGAGAATGAACGCAAACGCCAACAGCTTCAGCAATTGACTGATCAATATAAACGTGAAGATGACCAAATTAATCAGTTACGCGAACAATTAGCTCGACTTCAGCAGCAACATGAACAAACGCTCAATGATGTTCAGGTTGCAAAACAAACGACTGAACAACTGCAAGATCAATCTACCACAGAGTTGGAACAGAACATTGCTGATGTGGATGAAATCAATCGTAAAGTGCGAGCTAATTTGGATAAAGACAAAGCAGAAGAGGATGCTAAGGATTATACCAACCAATATGTGCAATTAAGTGCTCAATTGGATAATGTTCGACAACAAAAAGCCGACTTATTAAAGAAAGCACAACTACCATTACCAGGATTATCAGTTGAAGATGGTGAGCTGGTTTATCAAGGCCAAAAGTGGGATAACATGTCGAGTTCTGATCAGCTTAAAGTTTCTACCGCCATTGTTCGCAAGCTCAAACCAGAATGTGGCTTCGTATTACTAGATAAGTTAGAACAAATGGATTTGGACACTCTAAAAGAGTTTGGTGACTGGCTCAAAGATGAAGGCTTACAAGCTATCGCCACCCGTGTTTCGACGGGTGATGAATGCTCAATCATTATCGAAGATGGCTATGGTGAAACAAAAACTGCCACTACTAATTGGCAAGGAAAGGGAGCATTTTAATGGAAATCACAAGTGGGATTGTCCCTAAGGCACAAAAAGTTGTGTTGTATGGGGTTGAGGGAATTGGTAAGACAACTTTTGCTAGTCATTTTCCTAAACCGGTCTTTATTGATACTGAGGATTCATCTAATTATTTAGATGTTAACCGGTATCCCAGGCCCACGAGTTGGGAAATGTTAATGCAAGAAGTTGAAGAAACAATCTTAAATCGACCTTGTCAAACTCTAGTTTTAGACACAATTGATTGGGCTGAAGATTTGTGTAAGAAACACCTTTGTTCACAAAATGGTTGGAAAATGATTGATTCAACTGATTACGGGAAACGTTATGTTGCATTAGCGACCGAAATGGGTAATTTACTCAACAAATTAAGTGAAGTCATTGATTGTGGAATAAACGTTGTGGTTACCGCTCATGCGTGGTTACGGAAGAAAGAAGAACCCGATGAGATGGGGGCTTATGACCGCTATGAGTTGAAGTTAGAAAAGAAAACCGCTCCCATGGTCAAAGAATGGGCGGATATGGTTTTGTTTGCGAATTACAAAACCATTGTGGTCACCGACAGTAAAACCAATTCTAAAAAAGCCCAAGGCGGGCAACGGGTAATGTACACAACCCACCGTCCAACATGGGACGCTAAGAATCGGTTAGGTCTGGCTGATGAATTGGACTTTGATTATAACCAAATCGCTGATGCGTTTAATAAAGTGACACCCAAACCAGCACCAATTGTACAATCGACCGTGCCTGAACAGCCACCTTTACCTCCTGAACCAGCAATGGAACAAGAAGCACCGCAAGCTGATCCACGAGAAGAACAAACAGCGACAGAAACAATCCCGGCTGTTATTCCAAAGTCTGTTGTCGATTTAATGCAATTAAATCATGTTTCGGTGGATGAGATGCGCCAAATTATTTATGTCGGTGGTTTTATGCCGGCTGATACGCCGTTAGAAAATGTACCAACTGATTTATGGCAACATTTAGCTTCTAAGTGGGATGCGGCTATGGGTCTATTAAATACAAAAGTGAGAAAGTAGGAAAAATAATATGAACAACGAAAATGAATTTATCAGCTGGGACGGTGCGTTTGAAGCTGAAGAAACTCAATTTGTAACTTTACCAGAAGGAAAATATCCATTTGAAGTTACCGATATGGAACGGAAAAATTACGAGGGTAATTCCGATAAAATTCCCAACGGCGCACCATTTGCTGAAGTTACCGTTAAGATTACGTCGCAAGATGGTCAGTCAACGTTAATTAGAGAACGTCTTTATTTATTGAAGAAATTCTCTTGGAAGTTAACTCAATTCTTTAAGGCAATCGGGCAACCAGTTGTTGATGGGCAACAGTTTAAACCTAATTGGAATCAGGTCGTGGGTAGTAAAGGACAAGCTGAAGTAGAGATTAATCATTATCAAAAAGATGGGCAAGACCGAACGAACAACCGAGTTAAAACTTTTTTGAAACCGGATGCCAATGCCGCAGTTGTTAATGCACAACCACAGACACCACCAGTTCAAAACGGTTATCAACCAGGAACCGGAGCATTTTAATGGGGTGTAAATTATGGAATTACGACCGTATCAACAAATGTCAATTGAGAAAGTGCAAGCTGAATGGCAAAAGGGTCATCAAAGAACCTTACTGGTACTTCCGACCGGAACCGGCAAGACCATTGTGTTTACTAAACTAGCTGAAGAGCTAGTGCGCCAAGGGCAGCAAGTATTAATTATGGCTCATCGGGGCGAATTATTGGAACAAGCAGCCGATAAATTATATCAAGCAACTGGGTTAAGAGCAGCAGTAGAAAAAGGCGAACAAACAAGCATTAATTCCTTCTATCGCATTACAGTTGGTTCTGTGCAAACTTTGCAACGAGACAAGCGCTTAAAGCAATTTCAACCTGATAAATTCGACACAATTATTGTCGATGAAGCACATCACATTTTATCTAATGGCTATCAACGAGTGATGGATTATTTCAAAAGTGCTCAAGTTTTGGGCGTTACTGCGACAGCGGATCGGGGTGATATGCGCAATCTTGGTGAATACTTTGACAGTTTAGCCTATGAGTATAGTTTGCCGGCAGCTATCAAAGATGGTTATTTGTCACCGATTAAAGCTATTACCATCCCATTAAAACTAGATATTTCTGGTGTCAATCAACAATCAGGAGATTTTTCCACGAAAGATTTAGGCACGGCTTTGGATCCGTATTTGGAACAAATTGCTGTCGAAATGACAAAGTATTGCGCTGAACGCAAGACCGTTGTGTTCTTACCGCTAGTTAAAACTTCTCAAAAGTTTTGTCATATGCTCCAACAGCATGGCTTAACCGCTGCTGAAGTAAATGGTGAATCAGTCAATCGGAAGCAAATATTACAGGACTTTGCCAATGGTAAATACCAAGTATTATGTAATTCCATGTTACTAACTGAAGGTTGGGACTGTCCAGACGTTGATTGTGTTGTTGTCCTAAGACCAACTAAAGTACGCGCCCTTTATAGCCAGATGGTGGGCCGTGGTACCAGAATTGCACCTAATAAGAAAGATTTATTATTGCTTGATTTTTTGTGGCATACCGAGCGCCATGAGCTATGTCATCCGGCAAGTGTTATTGCCACCGATGCTAAAGTTGCTCAAAAGATGACTGAGAATATTGAAGAAGCTAATGGCGAAGCAGTCGATTTACAAGAAGCGGAGCAAAAAGCTAGCGATGAGGTGGTTGAGGAACGTGAGGATTCTTTGGCGGATCAATTAGCGGTAATGCGCAAACGTAAACGCAAGTTAGTCGATCCATTGCAATTTGAAATGTCCATTCAATCAGCAGATTTAGCTAATTATGTACCGCAATTTGGTTACCAAATGGGACCAGCAACGAAGAAGCAAAAAAGTGCTTTAGAAAAAATGGGTATTTTTCCTGATGAAATTGAGAATGCTGGTAAAGCCGAAGTCTTACTCAATCATTTGAGCAAGCGTCGTGATGCAGGGCTAGCCACTCCAAAGCAGATTAGATTTTTAGAAAAACGCAATTTCAAACACGTTGGCACTTGGGACTTTGAAGCGGCTAAAAAGATGATTAATCGAATTGCTGCCAGTGGTTGGCGTATTCCCAAAAATATTAAGCCAGCAGAATATCAACCACAGAAAGGATAGTTTATGGAAGAGAAATTTGATTTATTACCCCTGTTAGAATATATCAACCCCGCTTCTTTGAGCTATCAAGAATGGGTCGATGTTGGAATGGGGTTAAAGCACGAAGGCTACACTGCTCAAGATTGGGCTAATTGGTCTCAAAGTGACAGTAGTCGTTACCATGAAGGCGAGTGTGAAAGTAAGTGGGATAGCTTTGATGGTGCTGATTCACCAATCACTGGGGCGACGATTACGCAAATGGCAAAAGATAATGGGTGGCAACCAGGTAGTGGCGATGACACAGCTTTTGGCTGGGACGATAGCTTTATGGCGACCGAGTCCAGAATTGATAAAGGATATAAGCTATTTAATACCGATTGGATTATGGGCGAACAAGTTGTGGAACCTAAGAATTGGAACCCCGCCCAACAGATTATTGATTATCTTAATGCTTTGTTTCGACCGGGAGATATTGTTGGGTATGTCAATAATGCCTACCCGAAAACGAGTAATGAGAGTGGAGCAGTCGAAAAGTGGTTACCGTCAAAAGGTATCTATACGCGGACAGCCGGCGAATTAATTGAAGAATTACAACGCAGCCATGGTGATATTGGAGCGGTAATGGGCGACCCCAATCCTGAAGCTGGTGCTTGGGTACGACTTAATCCGTTAGACGGACAAGGTGTTAAAAATACGAATGTAGTTGATTACCGGTATGCCTTAATTGAATCTGATACCACGGAAATTGAAAAACAAAATGAAATCTTGCATAAACTTGAATTACCAATTGCGGCTCTTTCCTATTCTGGTCATCGTAGCTTACATGCCATTGTGAAAGTTGATGCGATTAATTACCCGCAGTATCAAGAACGAGTCGATTATCTTTTTAAAATTGTTGAGAAAAATGGTCTGCAAGTTGATAAGCAGAATAAAAATCCATCACGTTTAACACGTTTGCCTGGCTTTCAGCGCGGTGATCAAAAACAATTTTTAATTGATAAGAACATTGGTAAAGCTAGCTGGGAAGAATGGGAAGAATATATTGAAGATTTAAACGATAATCTGCCTGATATTGAAAGCTTAGATACCTTGTTTGATCAAGAAATTGTGTTAGCGCCAGAATTAATCCACGGGATGTTGCGGCAAGGACACAAGATGTTAATTGCGGGACCGTCGAAAGCTGGTAAGTCCTTTGCCTTAATGGAATTAGCGATTGCCATTGCCGAGGGGTGGGACTGGCTAGGATTCAAATGCACCCAAGGTCGCGTGCTATATGTCAATCTTGAGTTAGACGAACGTTCTGCTAAAAAACGTTTTGTTGAAATCTATAACACGATTGGTAAAGGACACCCTGATGTCAGCAATATTGATGTATGGAATTTGCGGGGTAAGACGAGTCCAATGGATAAATTGGCCCCGAAGTTGATTCGCCGTGCCATGAAAGAAAATTATATTGCCGTGATCATTGATCCGATTTATAAAGTTTTGACTGGTGACGAAAACTCAGCGCATGAGATGGCCAACTTTACTAATCAATTTGACAAGATTGCCACGGAATTGAATTGTGCTGTGATTTATTGTCACCATCATTCAAAAGGTAATCAAGGTGGTAAAAATTCAATGGACCGTTCTAGTGGTTCAGGAGTGTTTGCCCGTGACCCAGATGCCATTTTAGATTTAATTGAATTACCAGTTAGTGAAGACCGCTATGCGCAATTGGAAAATGAAGAGATTTGTCGTGTTTATCAACAAGCCATAAAAAAGTACGCACCTAGTTACGATGCTGTCAGTTTGGATGATCAGTCAAGCAAATCACAGATGAGTCATCATTTAATGAGTGCAGTTGCTAGCTTGCCAAACTCTCAAGTGATTTTAAAGACAGTCGAAGCGGTCAAAGACCAAGCAATATCAGTTGTTCGTCAAGAAACGGCTTGGCGATTAGAAGGTACGTTGCGCGAATTTCCGAGATTTGCACCAATTAATGCTTGGTTCAGATATCCAGTACACGTTTTAGACGATTCACTAGCTGATATTCAATTGGAAGAAGATCCAAAAGAAAATCATAAGCGCAAGGCTACTAAAGGTAGCGCTAATGATAAATGGTTAGAAGGAACTCAAAGGTCCAATCAAGAACGTAGTCAAAAAGCTCAGCAGGAGTTAGAAGAAGCATTCAATATTATTAGTGAAGATGGAAAAATTGCAAACATTAGTGATATAGCTGCTTATTTGGGAATAAAAAGACAAGCTGTTTACAACAGGGTTAGAAAACATAAAAATTTTCACGCTGAGGACGGAAGATTAATTAAAAATTAATTTAATGTTTTCTATTCATGGCTATTAACATCTAGTCATATCTAAAAAAGATAGCATTCGTAATTGCTAATCTAGGAATTAATAGTTTTTACCTAGCTCTTACAACCCTGCAAATTGCTTGTCCGTCAGTTACTTCATAGCTCTCCTCTCAGGAGAGATAGCTATGAAGGGTAACAAGACGAGGAGCAAGTGGTGCTGTGACAGATTTTTAAAAATAAAAAATTAAAGGAAGATTAAAATGTATGAGTTTTTTATGCCAATGAAAATTCCAACTGTGACGCATCAAGAAAAACAAGTACATGTGGTTAAAGGTAAGCCGATATTTTATGAACCAGCAGAATTAAAAGTTGCGCGGCAAAAATATTTGGATACCTTAGCTCAACATGTACCTAAAGAAAAGTTTTACGGCAGTGTGCAGTTGATGATTAAGTGGTGTTTTCCAATTAGGGGTAAACACGTTGATGGTGAGTTCAAAGATACCAAGCCTGATTTGGATAATTCGGTTAAGCTGTTGCAAGATTGCATGACGAAGTTAGGATTTTGGCAAGATGATCGTTTTGTGGTTAGCCTGATAACTGAAAAATTTTGGGCGGAAGTACCCGGTATTTATATTCGAATTGAGGCGGTGTGATTGGATTTTTGGAAGAATGTCTTCACTGATTTGCTACGAGTGATGTGGCAATCAAACAAAAAATTACAACAGTTAGATTTTGGTTCAGTGGAATATTGGGAATGGCTAAGTGACCGCTTGAGTCAAATTGAGTTGAAGTACAATCATCATCCGTTAGTAGTGAAGTTTTTAGTGGCTATTTTTGAATACCAAGATGAGAGTTTACAAGCTAAGGGGGCAGAACATGAACCCAATGTTAAAGGTAATGCCGCAGATTCAAAAGCTGGAAGATGAATATGGCGACTTGATGCACGTACCGGATGACAATTTAGAATTGAAGCAAATTCGTCGGACCATGAAAGTCGTGAAGATTGATCCACAAAGAGCCGTAGAAGATAAAAAGTTAGTCAACAAAGCTTTAATTTATATGGCTAATCATAACGCCGGTATGGTTGAAACTGCGCAAATGTTGCAGATTGATTATTGCCGACTTAATCAAGCATTTAATAATAATCATGTGCAGTTGCCAATTATTTATTCAGAAAAGATATGTAATGACCACCGAGTTTATTACACGGACAATTTGAAAAATATTACTAAGTTTTTGGATTGTTCTAAAACGCAGTTGGTTAATGCTAAACGAGAACACGAACGTGTAAATGGCTATCAGATTGAAAGCTGTCGGGTGTCGTCAGTTAATGTGCCGTTGTATGAGCGGTTGGATTTCTTAGTTCATTGAGAGGCAATAGATGAAAGTTTATACGATAGCTGAAGCTGAACAAATATTTAAAAAAATGCGGACTCAGAACAGACGCTTTGTGGCACATGAATCGACCTATAACGGAAACAGATATTAATGTAATGCTAAAAATTTCTGATTTTGTTGATTTGGTTTTTAAAGAAAAAAAGCAATGAGGAAAACATGAAACGAACAGTTAGGCTAAATAAAAATCACTTACTAGCTTCATTAAAATTTTTGATTGATAGCACGAAGATTACCATTAATAAATCTAGTGGTGATGATGCAATTATGTACGAAATATTTTTAAAAATATTTCAGTCATTTTATCAAGATATTTTACAGAGACCGAGTTCTGATTTGAAATTGAAGATTAAGTTATAGGAGAGTATTGAAGTGAAGAAATCAATTAGTAAGCATTCAATTAAAATGGGTTGTCTCGTAGGTATAGTAATTATTATTTTAGGAATAGCTGGCTGTACCAATTGGTATTTTCATGATACAGGTTCAGGCGTGAGAATGGCGAAAAATTTTAAGTCTGAAACACATAATGGACTGAAGCGTAAAATTACGGTTTACAATGTTGACGGCAAAGTTTTATTCACTCAAAAAGGTAAATTCGATATTGAATATCATGATCACGATTTACAGTATGTAGATTCACATAATAAGAAACACAATATCTATATTGGTTCAGGAACAGTTGTTGTTGATGATTTAGAATAATTATTTTTGGAGGAATATAAATGAAAATTGAGATTAATTTAAGTGACGTTCAAGAACAATTGAATGATATGAAGAATGATTCTTCACACAAAACTAGTTTAATAAATAGTATTAACGGGCAAATTAATTATGCTGTTAAGAATGGCTATAATCCAAAGCTATCGTTTGATATTCCCGAAGTTAATGTACCACAGTATGTAGCTAATACGCTAAATGAAGTTGAGAACGGAAATGTGACGTTAGAAGAGTTGATTAAAAAAACAATGTCCACGTCTTATGTGGCTAATGGTGAAGATGAATTAGACACCATTTTATGGTGCAAAGATAATGGACCATTAGCATTATTAAATGCTTATCAAATTGGTTGGAAAGTAAAAAAGTCGAAATACTATATTCACTTCAAACAAGAGTCGGGATGTGCTTATTTGCAGACTGATCCAGATACTCTTAGTAATGCTGCTGAATGGGAACTCGGAACCAATGAACAAATAGATGATACGTATCAAAATCAATTCACTATGGCTGAAATAGAGGAACATTTTCCGCAATTTAAACCGTTTGCTGAACTAGTTAAGGAGGAAGGAGATAACTAATATGTACGTCGTAAAAACTGGTAATTATTTTTATCAAGGGCAAAAAGACCCAGTATTTGCTAAAGAAGGAAATATCATGTTTGCCAAATCATTTAATGAGGCTTGTGTTTTTAAAAGTATTGAGGCAGCTAATAAAATTGCTCAAGAGATCAATGGTCAAATTTATTCAATTAACTTGAATTTGGCTATGTATGATCCAAAGGAGGATTAAGATAATGAATGGTAAAGTATTGCAATTTAAAGGACAAATTGACAGTTTTAAGACTAAGGATGATGAAGTGACAATTCAGTTTAAAGCGAATACCGCCGATATTTCATTGGACCGTTTGAATGAATTTACCAAGGATACGATCAGTGTCAATTTAGAATCGGCACAGACAGAATTAATCCCTCAAAATGAGTAATAAAAAAACTCCGGTCGTTAAACCGCAGCTTCTAACATCGTAATTAAATTATATCATAAAGGAGCTGGCGGCTTGGGATTATTCGATGAGTTGGACAACAAGCAAAGTAGAGCAAACGCGCGGAATGTTTTAAGTAAATTTAGAATGTGGGCACGAATAGCAGATTATCATATCGACACCCTCAAGTCGCCAATTATTGACGGTATGCCTAAGGCAACCAGTGGTGACCATGACGGGCAGATGATACCGTTGCTCACTAAATTGGACCGCAAACGTGAAGCTCAGCTGGACATCGATGAGATGACCACGGCTATTTTGAAATTGGACCGTGAAGAATGTTTGAGTTTGTATTACACGTATTTAGTACCTGAAAAACTAAAAGATTTAGTCATTTCAGAGAGAATTTACCACAATCTAATTTCGGTACGGATGATGCAAAATCGGCGTGATCGGGCGTTAATTGGATTTTGTGAAGTTTACCAGAACGGCAGGTTGTTAGTTTTTAAATAAAAAACAATTATCTTTATTAGTCAATTATTTTCGGAATTATGGTTGAAAAAGTCAACTATAGTGTTATGATGATCATGTAATTGATATAAATAAGGAGATGTTCTATTATGAATTTCGCTACCGATAGAAAATGTGTAAAATCAATTCTTAAAGCAATGTCTTTTACCCTAAAGGATCTTAAAGAAGATTATAAAAAAAGTATATCTGAAACAAGTGAAAATGGTATCTCAATGGCAGTATGGGCTAGAAGATCAGATATTCTGGAAAAAGAATTTCAAAATGATGATAATGTTAAAGTCCTTCATATTCAAAGGTGTGCCCTATTCCAAATCAATCCCGTACTGGATATTTCAACTGGCACTTTATATCTATTGTTTACCTACAATAATTTAAAAAGGGTGAGAAGAAATTATTTGAATAAGGGAACTAGTAGTCATTATTCTGTTAGTTTTTTATTTAAAAATGAAGGAATATTACCTTATCATGAGCAATTGGAACTTATTCCCTTAGATGATGATGAAAAAAGTAGAAGAGAAAAAGATGCTCAGAAAATGCTTGATTCAGATTTGAAGTTAGTAGAAAAAGTGATTATCATAGATGTATCTTACGTTAAAGACAATGCTTTTTCTGCCAAATTAGAATTATATGCTCCTAATTTTCAAATGATTGATTTTGAAGATGTGACCGATTTATTGGATGTTACATTATCCATTGGCAATAATCCAGATCCAGATCCTAGTCCAAATAATAAGAAACATGATAATTCTTCCGAGCTATTAGTTTCATTAAATAAAGAAGCAGTACAAAAAATTAAAAATAAAGATTCTGGAAAAGATAAATGAATATCTAATTTAGAAAGTGCGTGATTTAAATGAACTTACCTTTTAATGGGGAACGATTGAGGGAAGCTAGACGATTTAGACAACTTTCTATCTCACAACTTGCAGAAAGTATAGGTGTATCAAAGCAAATGATTTCTAAGTATGAGCGCAATGATGCACAACCTAGTGCTAAAAATTATCAAAAAATAGTGATATTTTTAGGTTTTCCATTAAAGTTTTTTCAACAGAAAGATAATTTTTCTTATAGTGATTTAGGAACATTTTATAGAAGTAGATTATCATCTACTCAATCAGAGAAAAAGCCTAGTGAACTTTTAAAAAAATATCTTGCTGTATTAGTTAATTGTTTCGAAGAATATGTAAATTTTCCCGTTCTTAAAAATTATGACTTGTCTGATGATCCTAGAGAGGCCGCAGTTCAGTTAAGAGATAAATGGGAATTAAAAGAACATCCTATTAATGATATGTTAAACTTATTAGAAACTCATGGATTCATATTAGCTAGTATAAGTTCTAATTCTGAAAAAGTAGATGCTTTTAGTAGTATGATTACCGTGAATGATAAAAACTATTATTGTATCTTAATAGATCATGACAATAGTTCATTTTATAGGCAGCAGTTTAGTTTGGCTCATGAATTAGGACATTGGGCACTTCATTCACAATGTTTGGATCCACAGGAATTGGATGCTGTAGAGTATCGTGAAATGGAAAAAGAAGCTGATATTTTTGCTTCAAATTTCTTGCTACCTTCTGCTGCATTTTCAGATGATATAATAGGAAATCAAAAAAACCTTATTAATTATATGGCTTTAAAAACTAGGTGGAACGTATCTATTGCAAGTATGGTATATAGAGCTAAAGATTTAGATCTATTATCTTCTAAAGATTTTGTAAATTTACAAAAGCAAATTAGTTATAAAAAATGGCGCGTCAAAGAACCATACGATGATTTGACACCAGTTTCTGTGCCACAAGCTATGTCACAAGCTTTTCATTTGTTACTTGATTCTGGAATTATACAAGATAATTCTATTTCAAGGGTGTTAGACCAAGATTATAACATTAATTTACCCTCAAATATTCTTTCAGAGTTAATAGGAGTTCCTGTTGAAGAATTATTTACAAGAAGTAAAGATAATATTATAAATATAAAGGAATCTAACTAGTATTTATGTGATTTATTGTTAGAAATGTGATTTAATTTATGCTATTATACTGTTGTGAGATGAGATAAGCTGTTTAGCTTTTAGCAAAAAGACCAACCTATTTAGAGTGGGCTGGTCTTTTTTGAATAAATACTAAAGATATGTTATACTTGCTTTGGAAAACGTGAAGATTGTTAAAATGCAGTAACACAAAAGCCATTCCTACTAGAGATAGGAATGGCTTTTTTACTGTGTAGTTGCAATTAGCAACTCACTATTTTTTATGTTTTCTGTGCAACCAATCGGAAAACATTTGGCTGAATGCACTAACTAAAAAAGGTGCAACAACCGTCGTGAAGATTATTTTTAACACAGTAACACCCCCTCTCGGGGCGAGTTGCCGGTTAAAATTATATCATAAAAAAATTTCGTAATCTGGGGGAAATTAGGAGGAAATGTTATGGGCGAAAAGCTGGATTTCAGAGGTATTATGGTAGTGTAAATAATTTAGGGAGCTGGACTAATAGTCTGGCTTTTTTATTACCTCGGCGATATGATTGTGCTGAGGTGCAGATTATGAAAAAATTCGTTAATTGGTGTAAAAACAATAGTGTATCCATAGTTATTGGTGTTTTATGCATTATCATCGGAACGTTTATTGGTGTGATGGTAACTCGTTTAGGAAATATTGAATTTGGTAGCTGTGCCGATTGGTTTAGTGCAATTGGTACGATTGCTGCAGTTATAGTTGCATTATGGCCGAATATTGAAAAATGGAAGCCGAGTCAGTTGCTTTTTCAATTAGAGGAAGAGGAAGAGGAAAAGGAAAATAAAAAGTTAGTACAATCGCGAAATTATCTGAAGCTTAATATACAAAACTTTACTAATAATACAGAAATAGTTTATTTACCTGATATTGATATGAAAGTAATTTATTTTTATCTTTGGAATGAAAAAGGATCTTGTTTTTTTAAAGACACTAATTATAATGAAATAAAACAGTTTTGTATTAAAAAATTTAGTGATGATAAACTGAGAATTAAATATAATCCTGTAATAATTAATGGAATGGGTAAAGTAACAGATGTGAATAAAGATTATTTACTTAAAAATGAAGCAGGAAAATCAACAGGCAATAATTATTATAACTATAATTCAAAAATAATCTTATTAATTTCACACTCAAAAGTTGCTAGAAATAATGATAATTATGTTTTTTATAGTGTTATATTATCTTTAGATAATGATATGCATATAGTTTATAGTGAAACTTTAAAAAATATAGATGAAAAAGAATTGTATAACAAAATTGATAAAGTGTTACTTAATGTTACTCCAAATAATATTAAAAATGCATTTGGATTATAAAAATAATTAAAAAAGCACTCAGCCGACTGCTTTTTTCGTACCCAAAATTAGGAGGTGTGGTGAGATGACGTGAAGCATAAATTAACAGTTAAACAACAGAAATTTTGTGATGAGTATATTAAATCAGGTAATGCGGCAGATGCTGCATTAAAAGCTGGTTACAGCAAACGGACCGCTTATTCTATTGGCAATGAAAACTTGAAAAAACCTGAACTTCAAAAGTACATTGAAGATAAGTTACAACAACTTGAATCGCAAAAAATAATGAGTGCAAAAGAAGTTTTGGAATATTTGAGTTCAGTTGCCCGTGGTGAACAAACCGAATCTGTAACTACTGCTAAGGGCGTGTTTGATAATGTACCAGTTTCTGCTAAAGATAGGATTACGGCTGCTAAAGAAATTTTAAAACGTCATCCAATTGATCCTATCTCTAAAGCACAATTACGCAAGATTGAAGCCGAAGCACGTATTTCCGAGCATCAAGCTGACCAATTGGAATCGAACGATTCAAATGATGCTGCAATTGACATTAACTTTAATATTCCACCAAAGGAGGTAACTGATGATTGAAGTAAGCCTAAAAGATAATGTTTCACCAGCGTTTTACAGCATGTTCTGGGATATTCACAATCGTAAGCATTCAAATTACTGGCTAAAAGGAGGTCGTGGTTCAACCAAGTCCTCCTTTATTAGTATCATGATTGTGCTTGGCATTATGCAGGACAAAGATGCGAATGCGATTGTCTTACGGAAGATCGCCAACACATTGCGTGATTCGGTCTTTGAGCAATATTTGTGGGCAATTGACCTCCTGAAAGTTAATGATTACTGGCAATCATCAGTTAGCCCAATGCAGTTAACTTTTCGTCCCACGGGCCAACAGATTAGATTTAAAGGCGCTGATGATCCACGCAAAATTAAATCGCAGACTTTTCGGCAAGGCTATACCAAGTTCAAACACTTTGAAGAAGTTACCGAGTTCAAAGGTATGGAAGAAATTCGGTCCATTAATCAGTCACTTGGTCGTGGTGGCTCAGGCATTATTACTTTTTATTCATATAATCCACCAGCTAGGCAATCTAATTGGGTCAATCAAGCGGTCGATACTGAACAGATGCGTGATGATACGTTGGTTAATTTGTCAGATTATCGTTCAGTGCCTAAGTCATGGCTGGGTGTTGAATTCTTGGCCGATGCTGAGCAGCTGAAAAAGGACAATGAGAAAGCTTACCGTCATGAATATCTTGGTGAAGTGACGGGGACGGGGGCGGAAGTGTTCAATAACATTACCACCCGTGAGATTACTGATGAAGAAATCAATAGTTTTGACAAGGTTTATCATGGACTGGACTTTGGTTTTGCACACGATCCAACGTCTTATGTAAATATTTATTGGGATTCCGCCAGACGGCGGATTTTTATTTACAACGAAATCTACCAAGTCGGTCTCAAGAATCGTAAAACGGTTCAGCTGATTAAACAACTTAATCCATTAAATGAGCCTGTGACTGCTGATTCGGCTTCTCCAGGGACAATCGCCGAATATCGTGATTTAGGATTGAATATTTACGGTGCGCGCAAGGGTCAAGGTTCACGTGACCACGGTTATAAATGGCTGGAAGACTTACGTGAAATCGTGATTGACCCAGTCCGTTGTCCGAATGCTTGGCGGGAATTTACCAGTTATGAGTTTGATTTGGATTTAAATGGTAATTACAAATCAGGCTATCCAGATGGTAATGACCATACAATGGATGCCACAAGATATGCGCTAGAAAACTTAATGCGGAAAGGAGGATGGCAACCATGGAAGTAAAGCAGATGCAGGAACTTCTACGCAACACCGATCAACGACGAAATAACTTTTTGAATAAGTATGATATTTCTAAACGCTATTATTTGAATAAAAATGATATTACTTTGAAAAATCAAGGTAAATCTATTACTAAAGACAAAGATGAAGAAACCAGTAGCAAGAATCCGCTTCGAAGTGCAGATAATCGTGTGAGTTCTAACTTTCATCAATTGTTAGTGGATCAAGAAGCAGGCTATTTAGCAACTAAACCACCAACAATTGATGTTGATGACGACAGATTAAATGAACAAATCATTGATACTTTGGGTGATAATTTTGCCTTGCGTTTAAATGAATTAGTGGTTGATGCGGCTAATGCTGGTGTAGCTTGGCTACATTATTGGATTGATGATAGTGGCCAATTTCGATATGCGATTGTTCCACCTGGCCAAATCACACCAATTTATTCGACAGACTTGAATCGTAAGTTAATTGCTTTGCGCCGAACCTATCGAAGTCTAGATCCTGATACTGCTAAGAACTATTATATTCATGAGTATTGGACTGATACCACGTTGACAGTGTTTAAATCAGCAAGTAATAGTTACTTTGATTTAGCGCCAATCAATGACCGCTTTACAATTTACGATGTGGCAACTGGCGAAGAAACCGGGCAGTCGAATGTATTTGAACATGGACTTGGTCGAATACCATTTATCGCCTTTCCTAAAAATAAAGAGCAGCAACCAGATTTGTTTAAATATAAAGGCTTGATTGATGTTTACGATAAAGTTTATAACGGCTATGTAAATGACCTGGATGATATCCAACAGGTCATTTTTATTTTAAAGAATTATGGTGGCCAAGATTTAAATGAGTTTATGGAGTCGCTACGCAAAGACAAAGCCGTTAAGTTTAATACTTTAGGACCTGGTGATGAATCAGGAATGGATCAATTGACGATTGAAATTCCCACTGAAGCACGTAATTCGATGCTAGAAACAACTAAGACCAATATCTTTGTTCATGCACAGGGTATAGACCCGACTGATTTTGAAACTAATAATGCAACGGGTACGGCAATTAAGATGCTGTATTCACACCTGGAATTAAAAGCGGCCAAGACTGAAGCTTATTTTAGGGATGCAATTACTGAATTAGTAAGAGCAATCATGAATTGGCTGCATGTTACAGACTCTGATAAACGTTCAATCAATCAGACGTGGACTAGAACAGCGATTCAAAATGACGTTGAACGAGCACAAATTGTTAGTCAGCTGGCTAACTGGACCAGTAAGGAAGCTATTGCTAAAGCTAATCCACTAGTTGAAGATTGGCAGCAGGAATTAGAAGACCAGCAGGAAGATTTAAAAAATCGAAATGATAGCTTCGGTAATCCTGGTGCTTTGAACGACACTGGTGGTGACGATGATGACTAAGAATCAGAGTAATTATTGGCAAAAACGTTACTTGCAGGAAAAAGACCGACAGTTAACCAATTCGTCTGAGTATGAAGCGGTGATGCAAGCAAGACTGCAGCTAGTTGAACATGATTTGGAAAAGGAAGTTAATTATTGGTTACAGCGTTATGCAAATAATCAGAATACTAGTGTTGAAGATGCTAGTAAAATTCTCAATACGATTGGTACCACTGATTGGCATATGACACTAGATGAATTTGAAGCTAAAGCAAAGACTGGTTTTTATGATAAAGAATTAGATGCTGAGTATTTTAAAAGTCGGTTGTCTCGTTTACAAAATATCAATGACCAATTAACAAATTTACTGAAACAATCTGAGCCAAGTGAAGCTAATCATTTTGAAGCTGGTTTAAAAAAACAGTTTCAAGATACCTACATGCATACAATTTTTAACACACAAGTGCAGCAAGCTAAATTAAGTAATAATTTTGCTAGGTTTAACGAAAATCAATTGAAACAAGTAGTGAGTAAGCCATGGCAAGGGTCTAATTTTTCAAAACGGATTTGGAAAAACTATACAGAATTATTGCCTAATCAGTTAGTTGATGCACTGTTACGTGGGACGGTTTTAGGATATTCGGAACCACGAATTTTTAAGATGTTTCGTCAACGTTTTAAGAATGTTGAAGATAATCAGATTCACCGATTAGTAATTACTGAAATGGGGCACGTAGCAGAACAGGCCACTGCTAAGGCCTATCAAGAATCGGGTATTGACCAATACGAGTATTTAGCCACCCTAGAATCACATACGTGTGAAGAATGTGCACACTTAGATGGTAAGATATTTGACGTTAAGGATGAAAAAGACGGTATCAATTATCCATTAATTCACCCTTATTGTCGGTGTACGACCATGCCGTATATGAAAGATTTGCCTGGCTTAGAACAACGCTGGATGCGTGACCCTGAAACAGGTAAAAGTGTTAATATAGAAGATATGAAATTTAGTGAATGGAAAAAATTATTTGTAGATAAAATCTTCAAAAGAACTAAAGAATCTGGCGCCAAATTTGATGATTGGTACAATAATCAGGAAATTATTAAACAAGATAATATTGCTAAGAAACTGTATTCTGAGTTTGTTAATCGTAATAAAGATTTTCAAATAAAATTAGTTGCTAAGAATACTGGTTTTTCACCAAAGCAAATTCAAAAAGTTTATGAACATATCTTTATAAATGAGCATTTATTTAGTTACGGACAAATTCATAAGTTTGACCCTGATTATGATATGGCCCAATCTTGGAATAGATTGGCTTCTCATAATAAGCATGATATTCAAAAACATGATATACTAATGCTAGAACACGAGTTGTATGAGTCGATATTAATGTCTGACGGAACTACTACGTATAAAGAAGCTCACGATCGAACACAGTTAATTTATGATTATAGAAAAGCTTTGGAGGTTGATAAAAATGATTGAATTAAATCTATTAAATAAAGATAAAAATTTAGTAACATACGAATTCAACATTGAGTCAAAGCAAAAGGGCGAAATTCAATACGATTCTAAATCTCAACAGTTTAGACTAGAAAAAAATACAATTACCAAGTACCCTGAAAGCTATTTGAATCATCTCATTACTAAATTAAATGATTTTTCTGAAGAACAATCATTTCCAAAAAATTATACGATAGCTTGGTATTGATAAAAAGGATTATTCTTGGAATTTAAGCAGCTAACAACTGCTTTTTATTTTGCCCTGAGCATGGCGTAAAAAGGCTTATTTTTTATACCCTTGATTGTGGTCGCCCCACGTAAAATATTGCGAGAGAGGATGAGTATTAATGAAACGCGAAGAATTACAAAAATTAGGTTTGAATGATGAACAAGTTGATAAGGTTATGGCGTTGCATGGTGCTGATGTAGAGAAATCTAAGGCAGACAATACTGAATTGCAGCAAACTAATGAGTCTTTAAAAGCACAAATTCAAGAGCGCGATAAAGATTTGAAATCTTTAAAAAAGCAAGCTGGCGATAATGAAGAGTTATCCAATCGGTACAAGGACTTACAAGATAAGTACAAACAAGACACTGATAATTTAACTAAAGAATTAACTCAGACCAAACTAAACAGCGCTATTGACACTGCATTAACAGGAGCTAAAGTTCGTAATACTAAAGCAGCCAAAGCATTGTTAGATATGGACCAAGTTAAGTTAAATGACAAAGGTGAGCTTGAAGGCTTAGACGGTCAACTTGCTTCATTACAAAAGTCTGATGGTTATTTATTTGACCAGGGTACAAAGGAGCCATACGACCCGAAAGGCGGTGCTCCGGGTGGTGACTCTGATCCAGTGGCAGAAATGACAAATATTTTTAAAGGAGAAGGTAAATAATGGCAACAATTAATTATGCAGAAGCCTACCAACAGGCGGTGCAAGAAAGTTTCTATGATGGACATTTATATTCCAGTGCTTTATGGCAGTCACCATCGAATAGTTTAATTAAATTTGATGGTGCTAAGCATATCAAATTGCCTAAATTAGGTATTTTAGAAGGACGAAAAGACCGTTCTCGGCGGACGATTACACCAATTACACCGAACTATAGTAATGATTGGGACACTTACGAAATTAAGAATGAACGGTATTGGTCAACATTGGTCGATCCATCAGATGTTGATGAAACTAACCAAGTCGTCTCCATGGCTAATATTACTAAACAGTTTAACTTAGATGAAAAGATGCCCGAAAAAGACCGTTATATGTTTAGCAAACTGTTCCAGGAAAAACAAACTAAAGATGGTGGTCAGGGCATTACAACAGACACTTTAGATGAAAAGAATATCTTAGAAGCTTTTGATAATATTATGGTTGATTTTGATGAAGCACGGATTCCTAATCAAAATCGAATTTTATATGTAACTCCAAAAGTAAATGCGATTTTAAAACGTGCTGAGGCTATGAATCGGGCGTTAGTTTTGAAAGATGCTAACACGATTCAACGGACAGTTTATAGTTTAGATGACGTGACAATTGTGATTATTCCATCTGATTTAATGCAGACGAAGTACGACTTTACTATCGGTGCCAAGCCTTTAGATGATGCACAGCAGATTGAAATGATGTTAATTTACAACGGCGTGCAAGTTGCACCAGAGAAATACACGTTTGCTGGTTTTGATTCACCAACCGCTGCCACGAGTGGGAATTATTTGTACTATGAACAATCTTACGATGATGTGTTATTGCTCAATACGAAAACTGCTGGTATTCAATTTGTAGTTGCCGATAAAACACCAGCTACTCCGGCGCTAGAGTCTAAAACAGCAAAGAGTTCTAAATAATGAGTGAATTTAAAAGGTTTGATATTTTAAAGGAGCAAATTAACAAATTATTACAGTCGCCAACTGAAGATCCCACTTTAGAATTTAGTTTAACCAAGGTTATTCAAGATGTAGCTAATTATTGCAACATTCCAATTGAAGATTTACCGATTGAACTAGATCCGACGCTGATAGCCATGTGTATTCAGTTAATTCAATCCCATAATTGGGTAAACAATCCGCAAAATAGTGATGTTAATTCGATTTCTGAGGGCGATGTATCAGTTAGTTTTACGTCGCCAGCTGATTTGTATGCAAAAATTCAACAATTGAACGCAGTGACTGATGATTTTGTTGGTCAATTAAATCAGTTTCGGAGGTTAAGATAATGATTAGTAGTTTTAATCGCTTGAAAACAATAGCGCCAATGTTGTGGACTGATAAAGTTACGATTTACGGCGTCAAGTCAGTAACTAATGAACACCATATTACTAACAATGTGCCAGCTTTAATTGTTGAAAATGAAACAGCTAAGGTGATCTTGAAAGGTCAAAAGACTAGTGAACAATCGTTCTTTGGCACGGATGAATACGATGCTGAATTACTAATTCGTAATGGCATTAAAATTCCTGCGGGGGCTACTATTACAGTCACAGATGTCAATGGTCAAACAACTAAGTATAAACGTGCTAGCAAAGGCTATACTGGTTATATTAGCCATCAAGAAATTGCAATGGTGCGTGATGAGAAAGCGAGTGAATCAGTTGAGTAATTTTGGCGATGTTGATGATGCCCAATTTCAAGAGTTTGCCCAACATGTGCAGAGTTTTGTCAATGGTGAGCGATTAAAGCGTGAGTTAAATCAAAGTGTCAAGCAAGTCGGAGTGCAATATCAACGGGCTGCTAAAAATTTAACACCAGTAAAAAGTGGTACTTTACGCCGTAATTGGTATTTGAAAGGACCAACAATTACAGGAACAATGATTGCTATTGAACTTGTTAATAATACTGAATATGCGTCATTTGTGGAAAATGGTCACCGCCAAACACCAGGACGTTATGTGCCAGCTATTGGTAAACGACTAAAAGCTAGTTGGGTAGCAGGACAACATATGCTAGAAAAAGCTACTCAACAAGTAAGTGGTCAAATTCCGCAACTAATTACACCCGTCTTTTATGGCGTGTTAAAGGAGTTGATGGAATGACAATTATTGAACGAATTGCTGATGAACTAGCACGGATTTTTCCACAAACACCAATTTATACTGAGAACCAAACGGGTGGTTTTAAGGAACCATCTTTTTTTATTGAAAAAATTACGACCACAGCAGCTTCAGAAGTATTTGAGCGACAAATGCGCCACTATATTTATCAGGTGATTTATTTTCCTAATTCAGAAAGTCCCAAGACTGATATGGAACGAGTAGAAGATATTTTGTTGAGTAATTTATTAGAGTTAAAGGATTATGCACCATTACGTAACAAAGAATTAACGCAACAAGCCGATAATACTTTGATTTATAAGTTTGAAGTTTGGGGTCGATTTTATCCAGAGAATCAAGAAACCATGATGAATAACGAACAAGTGAAAGGAAGTCTCAAATGACAGTTTGGAAAACACAAAATAAACGCCGTCCAGGTGCTTATATTAATGTTGTTGGCAAAGGTAATGGGACCGTTAATACTGATTTAGGTCGAACTTTCTTACCAATCAGTAATCAATTAAATTGGGGCAAAAAAGGTGTCATTAAGTTAACTCAGGATTCAGATTTTAAAGCATTACTGGGACATGAGCTAGATGAACCAGAATTACAGGTCTTGCATGAAGTATTCAAAGGTGCTGATACCGTCTTGCTATTAAACAATAATGATGGTCAAAAAGCAACGAGCAGTGATGCAGCCTTGCCATGGAAGTTTACCGCACAGTATCCAGGAACTAAGGGTAATGATTTACATGTTTCAGTGGAAAAATCTTCAGATGGTAAGCAGGTAACAGTTTCAACAATCTTTGGTACTAAGATTGTCGATCAGCAAGTAATTAATGTAGACCAACCAGAACAATTGGTGGCTAATGATTATATACAAGTTCAGCTGACCACTACACCACAACCTGAAGTACAGGACTTAACACAAGAACCAGAAACTGAGCCATTAGTTAAAACTGGTGGATTATTAGCAAACTTGGACCACGACGTTACAGCAGATTTAACTGGTGGAAGTTCTACACCAGTCGCAATGACTGATTTATTAAATGATGCGTTAGAAACTGAAGAGTACGATGTGGCAACTACTGCCGGTTTCGCGGTTGATGATGCAATTCATCAACAGTTAGTTGAAGAAATTAAGCATTTACGTGAAGATGACGGCATCAAGGTTCGTGGTGTAGTTCCGGTTACTAATACTAAAATCAATTATGAAGGTATTTCCCAGGTAGCCAATGGCGTAGTTTTGGGTGATGGTACTCAATTACCGGCAACTGTAGCAGCTGGTTATTTTGCTGGAGCTTCTAGTTCAGCTGATGCTGCAAAATCGTTAACTTATGTAGAATATCCAGATGCGATTAGTGCTTACCCAAAATTAAATAATGATAAAACTATTCAAGCTCTGGAAACTGGTCAAATCGTCTTTACCACCAAACGGAATGACTCAGTAGTAATTGAACAAGATATTAATTCGCTTACTGCTATTAGTGATGAAAAGCCACAAGCTTTTACTAAAAATCGAGTAGTTCGAACTATGGACACTATTGTTACTAATACTGAACAAGTCTTTGAACAAATGTTCATCGGCAAAGTATCTAACAGTGGTGAAGGACGTGATTTGTTCAAAGCCAATCGAGTTAGTTATTTACAAGGATTAGCTGATTCACAAGTAATTGATGGCTTTGACGCCGCTGACATTTCAGTAGAACCGGGAAACGAAATTGATTCGATTTTGGTTAATTTAGCGATTAAACCATTAGACTCAATGGAAAAACTTTATATGACAATGGTTGTCGGATAGGAGGAAGAAGATGGCTGATGAGACAGTAAGTACAGTAGGTAACTTTTTAAACGGTCGTGATACGATTTCGACCAAGGATGCCAAAGTTTATGTAACAATTAATAATCAAGTTATTCCATTAATTGAATGTAAAAAATTCAGTGCCAAGTTGGAAAAGAATAAGGAAGATGTTCAAACCTTGGGCAGTCGCTGGAAGCACAAGAAAGTTACTTCAGTTGAAGGAACTGGTACTTTAGGTGGTTATTTAATTAGTTCTAATTGGACTAAGTACGCATTGCCTTATATTCAAGGCGGTAAGGACCTTTATTTTGAAATCACCATGACAATTAATGATCCAACCAGTCGTGCGGGAACTCAAACCTTACACTTTGGCGAAGTTAATTTAGATGATGTACCATTTGCTGATTTTGAAGCTGATGATGGCGTCATGGATTGGGAATCTGATTTTACTTTTGAGCAAGTTAATTTAGTTACGCCATTTACTGGCTTTGATTTATAGGAGGAAGAATAGATGGCTTATAATGTAGATGATTTTTTGGCAGAAAATGTTAAAAAAGAAGTAGAAACAAAAAATGTAAAAATTAAGGGCTTTAAGAGCCCTTTTATTATTCGTTCTTTAGCTGCTGATGAATTTAATGAATTGCAGAAGCAGGCAACACATTCTTATATTAATAAGAAAACACACCAACGTGTTCAAGATACGGATCAAGAGAAATTAGTTGATTTAATGATGGCTAGTGCAGTTGTGCAGCCCGATTTAAATAATGAAAAATTACAAAAATCTTGGGGCTGTGTTGCAGACCCAGCAGGAGTTTTGAAGAAAATGTTAAATGCTGGTCAATATACCGATTTGGGGCAAGAAATTCAAGAACTTTCTGGCTTTGATGTTGAAGATATGAAGAATTATGTTGAACAAGCAAAAAACTAATTGAAGAGTCTGATGGTGATTTTGGTATTTACCATTATGTGTTAAATGAATATCACTGGACTCCTAAACAGTTTACTGATTTGTCGATGAAAGCTAAGGCATTAGTTGTTGCTTCTATTGAAGTACGCCAAAAAGAAGAACAGAAACAAGAACGTGAGGCTAAACGCAAAGCACGGTCTAAACACATTTAAGAAAGGAGGTTAATATGACAACTATTAGCAATACTTTGCGAATTAATGACGCTTTTAGTAATACTTTGAGCAAATTTAATTCTGGTGTGCAACGCAGTGTATCAATGATGGGTCGCTTAAAAGGTGCGTTGAATAATGGTGGCTTTAACTCCATGAATCAGGGGGCACATTCTGCCACTTTGGGACTAAAAGGTTTGATAGCTGGTTCTGCTTTTGGTGGGATGATTAGCTCAGCTACTAGTCTAGCAGCTAATGGTATTCGCTCATTTGCTGGTGAATTAAACGAAGCTACAGTAGCTTGGTCAACATTTGAAGGTAATATGCGCCAACTGGGTAAAAGTCCTGCTCAAATTGCCGTGGCTAAAAAATCTATGCAAAAATATGCTCAACAAACTATTTATTCGGCTTCTGATATGGCTTCGACTTATAGTCAGTTAGCAGCGGTCGGCACTAAGAATACTGGTCAGTTGGTTAAAGGTTTTGGTGGCTTAGCTGCAGCTGCAACTGATCCAAAGCAGGCGATGAAAACTTTGAGTGAGCAAGCTACCCAAATGGCTTCGAAGCCAATGGTGCAATGGCAAGACTTTAAGTTAATGCTTGAACAAACACCAGCTGGTATGGCTGCTGTCGCGAAAACAATGGGTATGAGTACAAAACAGTTAGTACAAAATGTTCAAGATGGCAAGATTAAAACCGAAGATTTCTTAAATGCAATTGCCAAAACAGGAACTAATGCTAACTTTACTAAAATGGCAACACAATATAAGACTGTTGGTCAAGCCATGGACGGTTTAAAAGAAACGTTAGCCAATAAAGTGCAGCCACAATTTGCCAAGTTGAGTCAAGTTGGTATTCAAGCACTTAGTGGTTTATCAGATAAGTTAGGTAGTATGGATTTTAGCGGTTTTGCTAATAATTTATTAGGAACTATCAAAAATGTTCAAAAAGCTTGGTCAGATTTTACTAGTGGATTTTCCAAAGGTAGTGCGGGCTCAGGATTATCTAGTATGTTTCAATCATTACAAACTAGTGCTGGAAATTTAATGAAATCTTTATCGGGTAATAATTTAAGCAAGGCGTTCCAAGGTTTAGGAAAAGGTACTAGTGACATTATTGGCAATGTTGCTAAAGGCTTGGGTAATTTAGCTCAGGCAGTATCGCAGATGAATCCGGGAACAATAAAACTATTAGGCGCTGCATTCATAGCATTAAAAGCTGGTACTAAAGGATTAGTTTTAACGGCCATTGTTTGGGGATTACAACAAATTGGCAAATTAGATCCTGGTCAAATTAAAGCTTTAGCAATTGCATTAAATATTTTAGCAGGGGCATTTATGGCTTTTAAAGCAGTAAAAGGAATTGGTAAAGTTTTTGGCAGTCTGAAAGGTGCTTTAGGTAAAAAAACTCCAACACCGGCAGCTCCCAAGACACCGGAAGTTCCAGAAACGGGTAAAGCAAACGGTGGCTTATTACAAATGGGTGGTGCTTTAGTTAAAATTGGTGCTGCTGCAATGATGGCTGGTGCCGGTTTTGCTTTATTAGGCGTTGGAATTAAATTAATTGCTGATAGTGGCTCTAGCGCTACAGGTATTTTGTTGGGCATTGGAATTGCTATTATTGTTGTCTTAGGGGTAGTGGCGGCTTTAGCTGGTCCCTTGGATACGGCTGCAGCAGGTGTTTTAGCTTTAGGAATAGCAGCTTTACTTTTAGGTGCCGGTTTGTTACTAGCTTCTTTAGGATTAACTTTATTAGCAACTCAATTACCTAATATTGCTCAATATGGAGCAATGGCTGCATTAAATATTTTGTTATTATCAGTTGCCATTGCTGTCTTTGGTGTAGCAGCTTTAATTGCTATGGTTGGTTTAGCGGCGTTAGCCATCGGCTTAGTATTGTTAGCAGCCGGTTTAATCATTGCTGCAGTTGGCGCTATTTTGTTTGGGGCGGCATTATTAATTGTTGGTATTGGTGCGATCGTAGCGGCAGTTGGCGTCATGTTATTAGCAGTTGCTATTATGTTAATTGCAGTTTTTGCAATTGTAGCATCGGTTGGCATTTTATTAATGGGCGTTGGCTTAATCTTAATTGCGGCGGTTGCTATGATTGCTGCCGTTGGATTAATGTTATTAGCGGTCGCTTTAATGTTAGCTGCGCCGATGATGATGATTGCTGCAGTTGGTGCTTTATTACTTGGCGTTGCTGCAATAATTCTTGGTGCTGGGTTGTTAATTGTCGCTGCTGCTTTAATGCTTGTATCGGCTGGTTTAATGATGGTGTCAGTGGCGGTTATTATGTTAGTAATGGCCTTTATCACTGCTGGCACAATGATGGTTAATGCAATTGTGAATGCAATGCGTGGTGTTGTTAATGGGGTTCGTAATGGCGTTCAAAGCGCAGTTAATGCGGCTAAAAGTTTTTCACATTCGTTAGTTAGCACTGGTAAGCAATTAATTCAAGGCTTAATTAACGGGATTAGTTCAATGATTGGTGGTGCAATTTCCGCAGTTGGTAAAGTAGCCAGTGCAGTGGTCAATAAGGCTAAAAGTATTTTGCATATTGGTTCACCATCCAAACTTTTTAAGCAATATGGACGTTGGGTTGACCAAGGATTAATCAATGGTTTAAATCGTGATGCGAGTGCAGCAGCAAATGCTTCCGCAAATATGGCTCAAGGTGTGGTTAATGCAGCTTCAGGGATACAACCAACCTTGGGTTCTTTTAATACTACAAATTTAGGAGCTGGCGATTTATTAGCGAATGGATTTAATCGTGCTTATGGAGCAATTAACCAGGTTACCGGGGCATTAGACGGATTAAATGGTTCGAGTGCAGATATTGGTATTGATGAGCAAACAAGTACCGACTCTAGTCGTGACCCTTTGAATTTAGCTAGTGCACATTTTGGTGGTCAATCTGGTTCTACTCACAATGATAATAGTGCTCACGTGACCATTGAAAAGGGTGCGATTCAATTGAATAGTAGTGGTGATGCGACGATTGATGCTGATCGGATTTTAGATTTATTAGAACAGAAAATGTTATCACTAGCCAATGCTCATTTAGGAGGTTAATATGGAAAATCAATTTGTTATTTATATTACAAATGATCAAAACTTTTGTTTGCCATTACCTGTTAATCCCACTGAAGTTTTATTAAAAGGTGAAACTGATGATAAAAGTGAAACAATTATTGACGCTGGCGAATACAATCGGGTCGGTGAGCTTAAGTTACGTACGATTAGTATTGAAAGTGTGATTCCAGAAAATGATGTAACTTATTTAAATAATCCTTACTTTTTGGATAATCCCAAAGCTTATATTGATTATTTACAAAAAATTTATCAATCAAAGAAGCCAACAAGGGTTATTATTCCTTCATTGGCTAATTTTAGTGCAGATATGACGATTTCCAGCTTAGAATATGGTTTTAAAAATAGTTATTGTGAAGAATATTCATACACTTTAGATTTAAAAGAATATAAGCCATTACAGATTAGTAAGAAAGCTAATTATAATTTTGCCAAACCTGCTACTCAACAACGAGCAGCGCCACCGAAAAAGATTGGCATTGGTTCTATCGTAATTGTTAATGGGCAGTTACACCGTGATAGTTATGGTTCAGGACCAGGGGACTATGAACAAAATGCCCGCCGAAAAATTTCCATCATAGCCAGTGGTCGCCCTTATCCTTACCATGTGACGTTAGAAAATGGGGGCTGGCGTGGCTGGGTCCGTGAAAGTGATGTGAGATTAGCTTGATTACTAAATTTGAAATATCTTCCCGAAACGGAACCAACGTTTGGGATGTTAGTAAAGTGGTAACCAGTGTCAAATGGACCACAGACTTAAATTTTTCAGCTGGTACTTTGGAATTTGATGTTTTAAAAAGTCCAGTAAACGATTTTTATCCAGTGAATGGTAATGTTGTAGATTTTTGGTGGGATGATAATAAAGTTTTTTATGGTTATGTGTTTAGTGTGACTTATAATCAGGACCATAAATTTAGTGTCAAAGCTTACGATAAAACGCGCTATCTAAAAAATAAAGATTCACTAGTGTGGCCAATTTCCAGTATTTCTGATCGTTTTAATACTGTCTGTGGTCGAGCGTTAATCGACCATGCCATTGTTGAATGGTGTGATTACAAGTTGCCAGCACAAGTTGAGGATAGTAAGACGTACTTTGATATGTTGAAAGACTCAATCGATCAAACGCAAAAAGCTACTGGCCAAATGTATTATATTTTCGCTAATTACAATTATGTGGAATTGCGCAAAGCACCGTTCCAAGAGTTGCCACTGATTATTGGCGATAAATCATTATTAACAGGTTTTGAGCTAAAACAAAGTATTGATGATGCTGTTAATGCTGTCCGTGTGGTTCAAGAAAATCAGCAAGATTCCCAGCAAGTATCTTCTAGTACGGATATTTCAGAAAATGGTGGCAAAGATCCTGATAAAACTAGCTATACGTATATTGATGCTTATAGTCAAGAAACTGCACCGTATTGGGGTTGGTTGCAAGATGTGGTTAATGCTAAGGATAAAGCTAATTCTGCTCAATTACGACAACAAGCATTAGATACTTTATCGGAAAAGAATTTTGAAGATAAAACTTTAAAATTAGATACCGTTGGAAATATTGATTTAGTGGCTGGTAACTCTGTTAATTTTCAGATTGCTGCTTTAGATCAAGTAGGATTTTATAAGCAACATAAGGCTGCTATTTTAAAGGCAACACATAATTTTGGTGTTGATTATACGTGTGAATTGGAAATGAAGGTGAATGCAGCATGGCTGGCGAACGACTCTTCAGCATGATTAATTCGCGTGGTGGCAAAGATAGCGAGTATGCAAATATCGTTTATGGGCGGGTTATTAGTATTAATCCGTTAAAGATTCAATATTCTAACCAAATGATCTTAGATAACAATTTTTTAGAAGTTAGTCCCAGCCTAGAAAAAATAAAACTAAGTGGGAGCTTAAATACTAGTGAATACTCAGGTCAAGCGACTTTGACAATTGATAATTCATTAAGAATTGGCGATAAAGTAACGATGGTACGTTGTGATGGCGGTCAACGATTTTATGTATTGGAGCGGGTGACTTAATGGATTTAACATTTCAAGTGATTAACGGACACATTGGTGGCAAAATTGACCAACAAGCAGCCATGATTCAAGCAATTGATAAGATTTTAAGAACACCACGAGTTGTGTATCCGATTTATTCAGATCAGTATGGGAATGACTTAGATGATTTGTTTGGTAAGCCATTTCAATATGCGGAAGTTGAAGCACAGCGCATGGTTAAAGAGGCTTTATTAGCTGATGATCGCGTAACATCCGTTAGCTTTGATCAAGTTGAAAAAATTAATACTGAAACGCTAATGTTAAGTGGTTCGTGTACTACGGTGTATGGCAATGTACCAATTAAAAGTGAGGTGAGAATCAGTGAGTCCCAATGATTTAGTGGAACAGTTACAAAGTCAAAATTATGATTTTTATTTGAACAAATTATTAGACAAGATTCCAGAAGATATTGATAAACGTGAAGGTTCAGTTATTTTTGACGCTGTGGCGCCAGCTGCTATTTATATGGCTTATCAAAATACGTTACTGGCTAACATAATTCAAGAAACTTATATTAAAACCGCGAGTGATGAGTTCTTAGATTATCGAGCGGTAGAACATGGGACACAGCGATATCCGGCTACCAAAGCGCAAGTAACAGCTAAATTTTTAGATAAGGATAATCAATTAATGTCCGGTGTTGATGTCGGTGATCGGTTTGCCAGTATTGGAGACAAGCCGATTTTTTATACCGTTAAGCAGCTAAATACGGATTTAACCGCCATTTTGGAAGCTGAGTTGACTGGTTCAAAACCTAATTCTTATTTGGGGCAAATCTTGCCAGTTACGCCAAATGACACGTTATATTGGGCAGAAATTGTTGAAATTACCACACCTGCACGTGATGCAGAAACGGATGACCACTTACGTCAACGTTTGTTAAGTGCTGATAATTATTTAAGTTATGGTGGTAATATTGCCGATTATTTAGATATGGTTTCTAAAATTGACACTGTCGGAGCGGTACAAGTTTATCCGGTGTGGAATGGTGGTGGCACTGTAAAATTAGTGATTTTGGATAATGGTTTAATGCCAGCTAGTTCTAAATTGTTGGCTGATGTTAAGGAACAAATTGATCCCACTGATAGCTCAGGTCAAGGTTATGGTTTAGCGCCAATTGACCACAATGTAACAGTAGTTGCACCGACAGCTGTAACCATTGATATTGATGTTATTTTGCAAGTTAACAGTAATACTGAGATTGAAACACTCAAGCCACAAATTAGTGCAGCAATTGAAGATTATTTTGTAAGTGAGCGTCAAGCCTGGAGTCAGTTTAATCATAAAACAGGGCGTGGTTATTCGTTGACTGTATACCGTTCACAGATTTTGAAGGCAATTTTAAACGTGGATGGAGTCATCGATTCTCAAACGCCCACTTTGAATGGTCAAGATGATGATTTAGTTCTAATAGAGAATAATCAAGAATCACAATTACCGATATTAGGTCAATTAAATTTGATTAACCGCAATAAATCAGGGGTGATCGCTCAATGAGTTTAAAAGATTTTGTACCCGATTATTATCAAGATGTTTACGAAATGACAGAATTGATTAAAGCAGAGCAAGGTGAATTAGAAAGTTTTGATAGCTTAATTAATCGCACTTTACTAAATGAATTTGTGCAAGTTGCAGATAGTACAGGGATTTCTGTTTTTGAAAATCAATTAGGAATTATTCCAGGGGAAAATGATAGATTGGAAACCCGTCGATATAACGTCTTAATGTATCTTTTACCGCCTAGTCCCATTACGATTAACTACTTTCGCCATTTATTAGCTACACTGAATATTCCAGCTACCGTTAATATTGAATATGCTGTGAGAAATGTGGTAGTTAAAGCTAAGCGTTCGGAGATCTCTAAACCGCAGATTAAACGGTTGGCGTATCTTTTGAATGTCTATTTACCAGCTAATTTAACTTTTAATGTCACTGTTCATAGTGAAAGCACAATTAACCAACAAGAATATATCGGTGTAACCCACCGTTTATTTGTTGGAGCTAGTGCTCCGCCAGAATTAAATTTGCAAGTGCAAACTAATATCAATAAATATATCGGTGTTGGCTATCAATATGTAGAAGTTAATTATAAACAAGGAGGTCATAAATGAGTAAATATAGTAATTCATTATTAACCAATCAAGGTATGAAACTAGCTACGCAAGCCGCAAATGGTAAAACTAATTTCACGATTACTAGAGCTGCTAGTACGGCTGATGATTTATCTAAGTTATCTGAAGATGATTTAAAAGCACTGACAGCTGTGCCACATGAAGTACAAAATGGGGATCTAAACACCTTCGATGACGATCGTACAACGTCAGATAATATTTTAGGTACTGATGTGACATTTAATAATCAAGGCCTAACTCAATCGTATGTCATTAACGCGATTGGTTTATATGCTCAAAAAGCTAATTCTAGTGATGAAATTTTGTATTGTATTGTTAGAGCTGAAGACCCCGAAACTCTACCGGATTTTAATGATGGGATTATTTTCCAATTTAAAATGAGTATTTATGTAGTTGTTGGTAGTGCTGCTAAAGTAACAGTTTCTGTTGATTCTGTAAGTTTGGCATCCAAAGAATATGTTAACCAAAGAATTGAAACAGTAGTGGATGCAGCTGTTGAAGATATGGCTACTATGACGGCTGTTAATCAGAAAATTACAGATACTACTAAAGACATGGCTACTAATATTAGTGTTGATCAAAAATTAAAGACTGCTAAAACTGATTTAAATACTACTATTAATAAAACGATGGTTAAGGGTGCTAAATATAAGACTTCTACAGCAACAATTGGTACTGATAGACAAATTGACTTAGCACCAGTTATTAATACAGTTGAAGGTGAAGCACAACAACAAGCAGCTAATGATTTGGCTTCAAAATTAACAAATATGGTGAATACCAGAATTCAAAGTGGAGCCATTAACGCTACAACAGACTTAAATCTAATGGATAGTTCAGGCAATTTATTAAAAGACTATGCTGCAAACGCAAAAGGAAATAAATTAGAATTACCAATTACTGATATGTTAAGTTGGTTCGAAGATGCATACGGTGCTAAAACTACTTGGGTTGGGTTAACAGATGGTGAATCTAAAACAGTTGTAAATGTTAAGCCAATAATACCTTTAGCCGATACTTTTCAAATTATGCCAATGATGCACAAGCGAGCAGTCAAAGGCGGATATATGTCGAGTCCCAAAGATGATATTCCGGTAATTAAATCGGATGTTGCCATTCAAGGCTACTATGCCGTAAGCATTGATTTACCAATTGTGATCAAAAAATCAGATTTAAAAGTAGGCGTTACAAAAACTATTGATTTAAAAGGTATTGGAGAAAATCTTAATCCCAATGGTAAGAAAAGTTCACCAACTTTGAAGCTAACTTTGAAAGATGATGGCTCACTTGATGTTGATACTGGAGGTGGTTATGATCTTGACAATCAATTAGCTGATAAAGGTAGCGGTCAATGGTACAATCCTGAAATTATGGCTGTTAGAAATTTTAATTCTAATATCACTATAACTAGTATTCCATCTAATCCTTCGAATGATGAATCTAAACCGAATAATGATTTTTTGGCCAACGGAACTGTTTTATGGTCCGGAAATAGTAGTGGTGGCACTATTCCCTTGAAGTATGTCAAAGATGATTTGTCGAACATAATTAATGGTTTTTCTTTAAATTTTGATCAGACTTGGTCATTATGTTCCGATTCGACGGTTAACTGGGCAAATACAATTTCTGAAATTTATATGATAAATACAGATAATGGTCTAAATAATGATTTTATAAAATTTCGGAACCCAATAATTTTAGCAAAAACGTACATTCAGACTGGTCAAAAGAATATTTATTTAAGCTCAACAAATTATTCTCTTCCTAAGAAACATTTTTATTTTCATAATAATGCTACAGATGCTACTTGGCCTGCTATTGAACCAACAGTTTCTAATGGAGGAATTTGTTTACAAAATGGTGTTTGGATGTATTATCCTTTGGAATTAATTTGGTCCTATACCGATTCAAATGGTAAAAATGTTAAATTGCATTTTAAATCAATTTTAAATGAAGTTGATGCTTATTATTAGGGGAGGCATTGTAAAGTGGATAATATAATTGCAGTTCAGGTTAACAAAGATAATCAAGTGACTGGAGTTTCAAGCGTTTACGGTGATTTGTCGGATGGTTGGATAGAAGTTACCTCCGATCCATATTTTACTTTGACTAACTATTCAGAGTGGTCAGTCGAAAATGGTCAATTAGTAAAAACGACTAGCGGGTTAACGCCAATTGAAGAAAATCAAGAAGCAATTACTAATCTGACCCAAGTGGCTGGTCAAACAATGCAGGGAATGACTCAATTAACTCAATTAATGGGACAAACTCAAGGGGCCATAACACAACTAACTCAATTAGTGGCTGCTCAAAATGCAGCTGATAATTCAACCAAGGAGGATAAATAAATGATTTTTTTGTGGAAAATGGAATTTGCATGGGGAACATTATTAATCAAAGATTTTATTCAAAATGTGCAAGCAGGAATTATGACGGCTAGCCAATTTAAACAAGTGACTGGTCAAGACTATCAAGAAGCAATTGAACCGGCTTCTACAGCTGATGTGTCAACTAATTCAGAAACGGCGACAACTACCGACGTAATAGAAGAACAGCCACCAACTGATTTAGCTGACAATCAAACAGCAACTACCACAGCTTAGAGGCTCAACTAGTTAATTAGTTGGGCTATTTGTTTGCCCCAAAATAGGAGGTGGTAATTTGCATTTTTTAGGATGGATTAATTTCGCAGTAATTTTAATAGGCTTGCCAGCTACTTTGTTAACAGCTTATAAAGCAGTCAATTTCTTTCGAGACAATACTAAGCTGGTTAAGATGGACGCCAGAATTTCAAACACTGAGCACGCAATTCAGGCGGTGTTACATGACTCTTTATATAAGCAATGTATGTATTGTATTAAAAAGGGTGCTGTGACCGTGAGTGAACTGGATAACATTGAGCATTTATTTAGCGGTTACAAAGGAGTAGGAGGCAATGGTACGGGAGAAGCGCTATACAACAAGGTTCTTGCGTTGCCAGTAGACAAGGAGGAAGAATAATGAAGATTAATTTTAATTACAAGTCGGCCAAGGCTTGGGTTACTTTACTGGGCTCAATTCTGGCTGGTGTTTTGGGAGTTTTAACGGCACTTGGTGTAACAGTGCCAGCCAACCTAAGCAGCACTATCACGGGCTTAATTACAGCTCTGGTATCACTGCTAAGTGCGTTAGGCATTTTGACTCAAGATGTTGATGATCCGAATAAGAAGGGTGATTAACATGAACAAATTTAAAGCAATTGTTGGAGTAGTCCTTGGTGGGCTACTCTTTTTTTGTACAACAAATGCCCAAGCGGCACGTACTGACATGGTTGACGTTTCGAATTACAATGGATTAATGACAGTGGCTAACTTCACTGATATGAGAGACCACAATGGTGTTAAAGCAGTAGTGACCAAGATTAGTGAGGGGACTAACTACCAAGACTGGACAGCAGCTAACAACATCCAAACTGCCCAACAAGCGGGCTTGTATATCAACGGCTACCATTTCTGCAGATTTCAGACGGTACAACAAGCTAAAGATGAAGCTGATTTTGCTTGCCAGACCGCTAAAACAGAGGGTCTACCAGTTGGCGCCGTTATGGTTGCGGACGTCGAAGCCGATCAACAGCAGATACTTTCTAAATCACAAAATAACGCTAACGTTCAAGCGTTCTGCGACGTGGTACAGAAGTATGGCTATCGTCCGGATGTTTACACCATGGCAAGTTGGCTGGGTGTTAAGTTAGATGTTAACCAAGGGTGGATTGCGAGTTATCCATTTGATTCAACTAATAAGAATTGGTACAGCACCGCTCACGGCTGGCAACACCGTTCTGATCAACAGTTTAATGGTAGTTATGGTTCATTCGACGTGAGTCAACTTTACGACGACTATTACACTGGCGGTCAATCTGTGGTTAATACGATTAGTAATGTGGTCAAAGTTCAGACGTTTAACAATAATCCGTCAGTGATGCTCAACTTAAGCGGAGATTCCTATGACACTTCACCACTGGTTAATGGTAGCGAGTGGGCGTCTGGTGGTATTGCATCTGATAAGCAAGGCAGACCGATGTTTTTGGTTGGCAATAATGAATATTTGCCACAGCGGAATACGAGTTTGAACAAGTTGCTAACAATCAACTATACTAATGGCTGCGGGCCAAATGCTGTTGATTCTAAAGGTCAACAGATTAAAGGCTCAAACGCTACTTTTAAGGGTGGTACTCAATGGAAGACCAATGACCGGCTGTACAGCATTAACTGCATTGGCTGGTGCTATAAAGTAGCAGCGGATGAATATGTTTCAATCAAATACCAGATTGGTTCTGGGTTTAAAGGGTAACAAAAAGCTCCCACTTTGGGAGCTAATACATATAAAATATAAAAAGATGATAACCAAAAAAGGTTATATAACATAAAAATTATTTTAAGAATGTATTCAAAAATAATTTTCACATATCACCAGAAAAAAACAACTTAAATAAAGAATATAAAGAATATAATAAAACAAGTATATAATATGATAGCATTCCATATGAAATAGCAAGCATAAAAATATTTGAACTTATCATTTTGTTATATAGCTGAAAAATTATTTGTTTGAGATTTACATCTATAAGTAAAAGCACATTTATAAGCAGTGTTCCATACTTTACGAGATTGATTATTATTGAAATTATTTCATCAAATTTATTATTATAATCAAACCATACTCCTTTGTATAATAATATGTTGAACTTATTTCTTATAGAATAAGTTACTGAAGTTGTTAGAAGTACTAAAGAAAAAATCATAAATATAAGCGATGGAACTTTAAAAATAAAAGTTAAAAAAATGAAAGTTTGCTTATTTACTTCTATAGGCTTTTCTTTTTCTAAGGATACAAATATCCATGTTAACATCAATAAACTATTTACTGATGTATAGTACTTATCTATTGACTTTTTCAACTTTTGTTTAAATATTGTTGAAAATATACTGACGAGTTCAGAAATGTTCATAACAATCGTCTCCTATAATTAAAAATTCTATCAGATATATTTCATTAATGAAATACAATATGAATAAAAGTGAGTTAAAAGAGTAGTCAAACTTAATGAATATAATTTCTGTAAACTTAAAAAAACAATTTGAATATGCTGGACTAATTACAGTATATATACTATAATTGCTTCGTAAGAGATATGGTAGTGGGTCGCCATGTTGCCCGGCAGAGGCTTTGTATCTGACCACTAGTCTCGGCAGATGACGTCTATCTGTCCGACCTGACTTACATATTAGCCACTAGTGTTGTGCTAGTGGCTTTTTCATTGACTTGAAAGCGGACAAATTATGAATTTTAGTAATGATTATCTTAAAATTAATCAGTTTACGGATATAGACTATTCAAAAATTTTAGAAGATTACCGTAGTACTTTCCATGGTAAAGCTGTCATTGTGGAAACTAATTACAATTTACTAAAAGAATTTAAAGTTGTGTTTAATCAAAGAGATCTGCCGCATTTAATGGGCTGGGAAAAAGTAGCTTCTAATGGTAAAAAATCAGCAACTGATATTATTAATGCTATTGATGACGGTTCATTTACTTTACAGAATACTAGGAATCACCATAACTTCAATAGTATCAAAAAACGAATGTTGCACTATAATTTTTTACACGACATTTTTATTGAACAAAAAGTTGATATTTGTGTAATGACTTCTGATATGAAACCTAACCCTTTAAGATTGGACATTGTATTTTATCAAGATTTAAAATTGGAAGCAGTCGTATTTGGGTTAAGGAGAAATAAGCGAATGCAAGTTTTTATTCCTACAACATTACACACAGAAAAATTGAATAATCCATACCATTTTAGAAGACGCTCTAAAATAAATAAAATTGTTTGGGAATAATTATTTGGCACTAATTTGGCACCATATGTATTACAAATGCTGATTTAATAACACTTTATAGCATATATTAATCCTGTACTCTCCTTTTAGACGCGTTTTTTAAAGGCTTTTAATCCTTTTTTATTTTGTTCAAAAGTGGTACGAATGCTGTTAAATCAACGCTTATAAGATATTTTTTAAAAACAACAAAGTGTTTAAAATATTTTAAATTTAAAAAGTTGGTGACCATTTGTGTGACCATTGGCTTATTTTAGCTAAAAATGGTCACATGAAGTGGTGCTAGCTCATGTGACCCAAAGGATTTAAGATAAATTTTTTAAGATGTCATTAGCCCGTTCATTCTCCTGCTCATTTTGTTCCTTGAGCAGGTGTTCGTATGCTTTCATAGTAATGTTGGAATTCTTGTGACCAAGAATTTCAGATACATATTTGATTTGTAAATTTTGTGATAGAAGATAACTGGCAAACGTGTGCCGTAATCCGTGCATTCTGATTTGCTTAGAACGCAGAATGTCTATTTGATCCTGAATGTAAAACAAGCTTTTAGAGCAGCCCTCATTGGTAGGGATAGATACAAGAACTAATAATAGAATTGGTTTTAGAAATCTTGAGAGTAGAACGAGTCTTAGAATAGTCATTCATGAAGCTTTGATATTCAATTGGAGTGACGTCTTTGAGCTTAGTGTTAGGGAAGTAGTTGTTGATGACATTACCAATATTGTTAAAACGGTTCATTGAACTTTTGCCAACATTAGGCTTTTTAAAAACATCAACCCAATTCATATAATATTCATGGAAAGTGATGTTCCGTTTAGATAATGAACCACTGCGAACATGAATTTTGTATTCTTCTTCAGTTGCTGCTACTTTGGCTTCAGCCTTGGTTTTAAAACAATATTTACGGTTATGATCATCATCAAAATAAGAGATACGATATCGCCAAAAATTACCACGTTTTTGAAAGCTTGCCATTGAATTTACCTCCAATTATTTGTTAAAATGGTACACGAAAAGCGCATACCTATGTATGTTTTTCATGTTAGTCATATCCTGAACTCGGTAGGTGGGGGATATGGCTATTTTTAATTGTTAGAGTACCATTTGTATTGATGATTATCCGTCATTTTAGAATGACCAATTGCATGTTTATCTAACCAAAAATACAATGAGTACCCTTTTTGATCATTAGCAGGTTTGTAATGGGCGTCTGACATTGCAACACCTGCACCAATTGCACCCTGAACTTTTTCTGCTACTTGATTTTTGAAATTATCATCTAAACTATTGAAATCAACATTTACATAAACCTCTGTACTGTCAGTTGTGTATTTTATTTTTTGAATATAATTAGAATACTGATACCTTGAATTACCATCAGCAAAATCTTTTTTATCGTCCGCCAATATTTGATTGATATTAGTGTTGGCTGCTTTTTCTACTTTTTTCTGTTTAGCTTTTTGGGCAGCTTCTTTACGATCTGCTTTGTTATTTTCCTCAACTTCTTCATCAGTTAATCCATTATTTGATTGTCTAGGAGCTTTATAGTTTAAAAAAGGGATTATAAGAATCCAAATTGAAATTATAGCTGCAACAGATGAAAGTTTAACTGTATTCTTATAAGCTGAAGTAGTTCTATTTTTAAACCAATAGTATATTCCAAATAAAGATACCACTGCAATTAGGATTAAAATCAATGTAAATATCCAATTATTTTGGATCTGGAATACATCATAAATTAAATATATTAGAGACATGAAAATCAATATTGCCGATGCATAGAGTATTTTCTTACTCCATTTTAGTGAATAACACAAATATAAAGTTATTCCTGATAGTATAAATGTTGCTGTTGCAATTAATATTTTCATAAATTACTCCTCAGACCATTTTTTAGCAGCTTGAATAATTTCATTAGAATAATTCATCAAGTCCAGAGGATGCTCAAAATTCAATTCCGTATTTTCATCGTTATTTAAAACTATGAAATTTCTATTGGTTTTAAAGTAGATTCTAATAATCCATTTTCTGATATTATTATCTAATAAGACATTAAAGTATGATTTATTGTCACGATAAAATATTCTATTTGGGTCAACAAGATTTTTCAAAATTACTTTGGAAACTGTATAACATTCTATTTCTTCAGGAGTAGTGATGATTCCGTCATTGTATTATTTTTCTTATCAGACGAGTCTTCAGTAATTGGCTCTGTATCGGTAACGGTTTGATTTAAAGCGTTGCTTAATTTTGAATTTACAGACTCTGATATGATTTGAGAAAAGCCTTTTGAAATTACATCTTTAAACTGTTGAATAACAGATTGCGTTCTAACGCCATCGTAAATGTGTGCTAAAGCTAGTTTGACAAAATCATCCTGTGGTTCGTTAATTTGTTGCTGTAAATATTCTTTTGCTAATCCAACATATTTTAAATCTGATGCACTATTCATAATTCTATTGACATCAAAATTATCTTTAGTAAATTTAAATAGTTCAGTAATCTGTGAGTCCTTGATGTGATTTAACTCTATTGTTAAAAACGGCGTGTTATCCATCACATTGGGTTCTTCTAAATCAGTGTAAAATTTAAACTTATTTCCATTGGTAAGGATGCCAAATTTTGCATTAGTAGCAGTAAAGTATCTAAAAAGTTGAGAATCATCTTTGGATAAGTCATTGGAAAATTCTTTAGCTTCGATTAATATTTGAACTTCGTCGTTAATTATTATGGCATAATCAACACGTTCACCTTTTTTACTTCCAAAATCCGCAGTAAATTCTGGGACAAATTCAGTAGGATCAAAAACGTTATAACCTAATGAAGAAAAGAAAGGCATAATTAATGCATTTTTAGTTGCTTCTTCGTTATTTAACTGGTCAGAGAATTGACCAATCTGATTAGATAAATTTTTTATTTTATTGGAAAATTCGGATCTATCCATGGTAGGACTCCCCCTAAGTATCAGCTTTTAAAGTCGTCAGTATTTGGACTATTTAATTAAAAATGTATCCTATAAATTGCAATTGAATTAAACTATTGGATATTATTCATATAACGTTTACAAAAAAGCTATGAAATAAAATGAATATTCTTAGGATTAATAAAACGTTCCATTCCATATGGCAAATGGAAATAATCTAAAATACCGTAAGTAGTAATACATTCATTTGGTTCCATATCGTACGTAAGTAACTGAAAAGCAAAGCGGTTTGCATTAGCCTCCATCTCAGGAATATGAAAACCGAATCTTTGTTTTCTTAAAAATGTAGTGGAATAAATTTCATCATTAACTGCATGACCTAATTCATGTGCTGCTACAAATAATTTTTGATTATTTATAATAGCATTATTAATGATCACGGATTTTTCACCATCAGTGGATATCGTCATACCCAAAGTTGTTTTACCAAGAAATTGTTCTTTTACTTGAAAGCCTAAATCAGTAATCAATTCAAATGGATTATTAGTTTTAAATGTTTTAATAAGTTCATCGACTTTGTTCAAAGTCTTCACACCTTTATATTTAGTTTTTCTATTTTAACAATCTACATTAGTTATTATTTAATATCTCCAGCTTTACGCTGCTTAGCACGTTTTTTATTCATCTCTACTGCCACTTCTAAAGCTGCTTTGATGGATAGCTTATCTTCGCCATCCATTGGTTCTCCAAAGAAATTAATAGAATCATCAGTGTCCATACCATTTAAAAGTTCTTCAACTTTTTTACCCACATCAATCTTTTCAGCATTAGATAAGGCGTATTTGTCATCAGTTCTACCTAAAAGGTAGTCAGTTGAGACGTTGAAGTAATCCGCTACTTTTTCTAGCTTGTCAATCCCAGGCTTTGTTTTTTTCCATCGATTGATTGTGCCGTTTCCATATCCTAAGTTTTCTTCTAACTGTCTAATTGATAACTTCTTTTGATCAGCTAATTGTTTAATTCTTTCAAAAAGCATCATATACCACCTTTGAGCGTACAACATATTTATACAAATATTCTATAAAAATAGTTGGCTTTGTAGAAAATGTGTTTTATAAGCTAATTTGATAGCTAGTAAGTCATACAAAAAAGGATAACTATTTACCGTTCCCCAACGTAATAATAGTTTTGCAAGCCTTATTTAACTATGCTTTGATTGTGGAATATTTGTATACACTTGTCAATGATTTTTAGAAAAAGTTGCTATCTAATTAGCACTACATAAGTCCAAAACGGACTGCGTGTCGTCCTTTTAAAACTGAATATTTACTACCCCTTGAAAAGGGGAGATGTACCCTTAAAGATTAAGTAATAGAAAAACGGAAAGGAGGTGAATTGAATACAACCTACCTGATTAGTATTTCAGAATGGCTGTATGAAATTTAGCCAATGTTAATGTTTAATGGTTAAAGGTAAAATTCAACAATTTCCTTAATAGTATCTAAAATTTTTGCTTTCATTATCAAATTGTTGTTATGGCTTTGTTCTGCATATTCTTCAAAGCTATTTACTCCAGCAATAAGAATTATTGTAACAATAAGGATGACTAGGATATAGTGTTGAACCTTTTATATTTGATTTTTCTGTTTGATGTTGTTTTGATTATTATTACTATCTTTATCCATGGTCACATGATTTTGTTGATCAATCAAACTATTAACTTTATTTTGGGAATAATCACTAGTTAAGTTGTTCGCATTTTATTTTTAGCATTTGATTTTTATCACTCCAATCAGGGCGTATCATTTGATATAGTGGTTTTGTATAAATCGATTTTCAATTTGATGAAATGAGATGTATTGTATAATTCAGGTTACAAAAAAGCTTTCTAAAAGACTAGAAAGCTTGATGTGTTGACGGACGTCCAGTTGTGCTAATTGTCTAAATGATTAATAGCGTATTGGGCTTGTTCAGGAGTAAATCCTTCACCTGCATCACTGGTTAATTGATCTTGTAATTCAGCGGTACTCATATGTTCGGTGTCTTCATAATTTTTGGCACACTTTAAAGCATTTTGATTATAGTCAATTTTGATATTTTGCATAGCATAATTAGCTGCTTCAGGAGTGAATCCTTCACCAGAACTACTTGTTAGTTGTTCATATAATCCCTTATAACTCATGTCACCTTCAGTTTCCTGATAATCTTGAGCAGTTTTCAGAGCATTTTGATACTCTCTGGGTACGCTATTATTTGATTTTTGAGAGGTACTACTTTGATTGTCATCTTTACTGTCAGAAGCTTGTTCGCTGTTATTAGTGTTTGTAGCCTTATTTGATGATTTATTACTTTTAGCTTTATGATGGATGCTTTCTGCAGTTTTATTATTATCTGAATTTGATGAATCAGATGAATCAGATGAATCATCATTTCCGCCAGTAAACATTGCGATTAATAAAAATGCAACCACAACAATAATAATCCAGAACCACCATTTTTTGTAAAACGGTTTCTTTTGAACGTAAATATTCCCATCCTTATCTTGTATTTCCTTTCTAGCCATTGTTAAAATCTCCTCCTTAATTTTTCAGCTTTTAGAGTCAATCAGTTTATTGGACATATTGAGTTACAAATATAAATTTGTTTTTCTTTTGATTAAATTTTTCTTGAAGCATTGCACCATCATCAAATAAATTTTTACTTTTCTTAATTATTACTATTCTTTGATGATTTAATATCTTTTGATTTAAAAAGTAAATCAATAATCAGTAACATAAATGTAATTACTTGAAATGTTGTATCCATCTATTAATAACATCAATGTTATTAATAATATTTCTACCATTACTTCTACCTATTTACTAGCTCAATAAAAAGTTCAGATATTATTCTATAAGATCCTATCAAGGAACTAGAGCCTTGTTTAGAAACATCTTCTAAAATTGAGTTAATGTTTGAGAGTACACATTCAAATACTGGGAATGATATAAAAGCAACATCCCTGAAACCAACAGTCTCATTATTAACTTATTTTTTATCCTCTTCGACTACCTTATTGACAATTGTTTAACAATTTAATTATATCCTAAAAATTGAAATTAAATATATAAAAAATAGTTTATTTTCAATTTTATGCAAAATTTAGTCAATTAAGCAAAATATTCAAATGATTATAAAATTAATATTGATAACTGTTAAAAAAGTCTTAACCATAACATATTTAATTGATTTATTAAAAATTATGTAAACTGTACAACAAGCAAAGTAGAGCAAACGCGCGGAATGTTTTAAGTAAATTTAGAATGTGGGCACGAATAGCAGATTATCACTTGATACCCTCAAGTCGCCAATTATTGATGGTATGCCCAAAGCTACCAGTGGCGACCATGATGGGCAGATGATACCGCTGCTCACTAAATTGGACCGCAAACGTGAAGCACAGCTGGATATTGATGAGATGACTACGGCTATTTTGAAGCTAGACCGGGAAGAATGTTTGAGTTTGTATTACACGTATTTAGTACCTGAAAAACTAAAAGATTTAGTCATTTTCGAACGGATTTATCACAATCTAATTTCGGTGCGGATGATGCAAAATCGGCGTGATCGTGCGTTAATTGGATTTTGTGAAGTTTACCAAAACGGTAGGTTGTTAGTTTTTAAATAATCGTGTTATAATGACTTTGCGAGATGTTAGGAAATCTTAGCATGGAAACACAAAAGCCACTCCTATTTGCGGTAGGAATGGCTTTTTTTTGTGTGGTTGCAAGTGACAACTCATTTTCGTTTGTTATGTTTGCTGTGCAACCATTCAGCAATCATTTGATTCACTGCGCCAACAATAATTGGTGCAACGATCAATGTTAGGAAATCTCTAAACATGGAGCCACCCCCTCTCGGGGCGAGTTGCCGTCTAAAATTATATCATAAAAAATTTCGCAATCTGGGGGAAATCAAAAGGAAATGTTATGGGCAAAAAGGCGGATTTCAGAGGTATTATGGTAGTATAGATAATTTAGGAAACTCTTGATAAAGTATGAGTAAATTTTGCTACTTTCAATTTTTTTTAACAATGTTATATTATAAGTAGTGTACATTAAAGCTAAGTCTACTGGTATTGCTAGTAATAGAAAGGTGGTGAGATTTATATGCAAGCTGTGGTTAAACCTATAGTATTTACTAATTATTTTAATAAAAGACGTTTTTTAGCTAAAGAAAAAAACGATAATTGTATATCTGAGGTATCTAAAAATATGGTAGCCATAGATTATGAACCTGAAGGTTATAAAGCTCGTGTTGAAAATGGTTTAATAAATAAACTAAAACGTAGTAAAGGTTCCTTTTTTGTGATCTCTAATTTACAGTTTGCATATATTTCTAGAGAACTTAAAAATATTGGTTTTAATGTTAAAGACGTTAACTTTATAGACTCATTTGGTCATAAAAAAAATATAGAGAGATATGATGACCTCAATTTCGATGAAATAGATGATTTTGACGAGTTTTTTTACAACTGCGAGATGGTAGTGAATGATGTTTTATTTTCTAATTTAAAAAATGAAAAAATAACTGTATATAAAAACGGAACAATAGGAGTTGATCTTAAAAAGTCTTCTAATAGTTTCAAATTTTACTTGGAAAAAATAAGAGTAGCTTATTTCAAATCTCAGGACTATGATTCATGAAAATTTTTTGGAAGATGTTTTTTAAATTTATTTATATCATTGTTATTATATGCTTTTATGAACGTATTTATAATTTTATGAAGTGTAAATTTAATATTAGTAATGGAGCTATTTCTTTGGCAACTACTGCCTTGCTTGCTCTATTTGATACGTTGCTGCGAGAGATGGCGAGCTATGCTTTTGGCAGTAAAATTGCTGAAATAGATGTTAATTTTTTATATAATGGTGAAAAAAAATCCCTTCTTGTAGAAGGTTTTGATCCCACAAACTCTAATCAATATAATATATCAGTTAAGATTAGTATTAAAATTCAAAAAATATTTCTTTTTAGATTATTGCATTTTTTGAGAGCTAAATTAATAGTTTATTCTAGTCCCGAGGATGTTGTAAATTTTGGTAAGCTGCCTTCTAATCAGAATAATACGTTTAAAAAACTGAAAGTCATTGGTAATAATATTTTTTGTGATTGTTTTTATCGTCCTCAAAGTAATACAGATACATCGCATAAATATGAATTTTGTTTTAATACTTTAATTACCAACGGAGATTGCAAAGATATAAAGTTATTTTGTAATATCGGTTTCTATATTCCGAAGATTAATAGAGTTTTCTCTATTGATATTAATAAAATTTTTGATGTATCTGGTTCAGAATTTGTTTTTAAATTAAAATGAAACTATGAAAAGGATTTTGAAAATGTTAGAAGAACCTATTAAGAGTAATCAATTGGCTACTATTCTTAAATTATCTTCAAAGTTTAAATGTTTAGATAATTTAGATAAAATTCCTGAAGATTACTCAGAACCAATAAAAGTAAGACAGGATATTTCAAATAAAATTGATTATAGTAAAGAGGAGTATCGCAATATATATACTTGGAATAAGGACTTGGAACGATTTAAATTAAATAAAAATGTGGAATTTGAAGTTTGGAGTGCTAATATAGAACATCGAAAAAATAATATATATTCCGATTCTGATAAAAAAAGTTTATTAGCAAAAGCAGACAGAACAGGGATTTACGGACCTATTCCTGTTATATTTTATTGTAAGTCTAATATTGTGTACTGTATTATTGTTACAAGTAATGATATATGTCTTGATAAAATTAAACTTCTGATTAATAATTCTAATATAGATCTTACGATAAATCCTTTGACAACGACTGAAAATGTTATTGATTGGTTATTTTGGAGGAAAATGACTAATAAGAATGTTTTATCAAGTACTGATGGCAATCCAGATATCAAATTGCAAGGTATATTTGGTTTTGAAGGAAGTGTTTTAAAAAATGATGCTGATAATACATTAACGGGACGTTCTCCGCAGGTTTCTAACCTTGATGTAACTAAAGCAGCTCTGTGCTTTAATTCTGAACTAACATCTGCTAAAATAGAACTTAATTATTATGAGTTGGATATTACTTTCTTTTATTCTACTAACGGCAATGTAATAATTGATGCTAGAAGATCAAATATTGATAGTCAAGTTTGTGAATATAAGAATGGTCAAGCAGCATTGCACAGCTGTCAAGTAATTGTATATTTATGTTCAATAATCATTCCTGATATTTTTGATAAATTCAACAAAGACAGTCAAGTTTTCTTAAAAGAGTTTGGAGGTTTTAAACAAACTTTAGCTAAATATTTGATAGACAAACTAACCAAACTATATCCTTTAGATACTTAGTATTTTTAAGCACTCCACGAGAGTGCTTTTTTTGTATTCAAAATTAGGAGGTGTGGTGAGATGATGTGACAGTACACAAAAATTCACAAAATAATGCTTTTCATAGCTTGAACAGTGAGCGTAAAAAGGCGGTTAAGCTGCTGTTTGAAGATACTTTGACCGATGAAGAAATTGCTAAACAAGTGAATCGTAGTCGTAGGACTTTGGCTAAGTGGAAGAACGATCCATTGTTCATTGAAGCTCAACGTGAATATAGTATTTCGCAATTAGACGAGGCTTTGCCAGATTCCGTTAAAGAGTTAATTAAGTTAATTAAGCATGGTAAATCCGAGATGGTTAAACTACAAGCAATTCAAACTGTCTTTAAGCGAGCAGGATTGTTTTCGGACAATGGTTCTCCTGATTTAGATAAAGCAAAGGTTCGCAAAGCACTTGCTGAAGCACGTATTTCTGAGCACCAAGCTGACCAGTTAGAATCAGACGATTCAAATGATGCTGCAATTGATATTAATTTTAATATTCCATCAAAGGAGAGAACGGATGGTTGAAGTAAGTCTAAAAGATAATGTTTCACCAGCGTTTTACAGCATGTTCTGGGACATTCACAATCGTAAACATTCAAATTACTGGCTCAAAGGAGGACGGGGTTCAACCAAGTCCTCCTTTATTAGTATCATGATTGTGCTCGGAATTATGCAAGATAAAGACGCTAATGCGATCGTGCTTCGGAAAGGTGCCAATACGTTGCGTGATTCGGTTTTTGAGCAATATTTGTGGGCGATTGACCTGCTGCAAGTTAATGATTACTGGCAATCGTCGGTTAGTCCAATGCAGTTAACCTTTCGTCCGACTGGTCAACAGATTAGGTTTAAAGGTGCTGATGACCCACGCAAGATTAAGTCACAGACTTTCAGACAAGGTTATACTAAGTTTAAGCATTTTGAAGAAGTAACTGAGTTTAAGGGAATGAAAGAAATTCGGTCGATTAATCAATCATTAGGTCGTGGTGGTTCAGGAATTATTACGTTCTATTCTTATAACCCACCGGCAAGGCAATCTAATTGGGTCAATCAAGCAGTCGACACCGAACAGATGCGTGATGATACGTTGGTTAACTTATCTGATTATCGCTCAGTTCCTAAATCTTGGTTAGGTATTGAGTTCTTGGCCGATGCTGAGCAATTGAAAAAAGACAATGAGAAAGCTTACCGTCATGAGTATCTTGGCGAAGTTACGGGTACTGGTGCGGAAGTGTTTAACAACGTTACGACTCGTGAAATCAGTGATGAAGAAATCAATAGTTTTGACAAGGTTTATCATGGACTGGACTTTGGTTTTGCACACGATCCAACCGCATATGTAAATATTTATTGGGATTCCGCCAGACGGCGGATTTTTATTTACAACGAAGTCTATCAAGTGGGTCTGAAAAATCGTGAAGCGGTTCAGTTGATTAAACAACTTAATCTATTAAATGAGCCCGTGACTGCCGATTCGGCTTCTCCTGGTACAATCGCCGAATATCGTGATTTAGGATTGAATATTTACGGTGCACGTAAGGGGTCAAGGCTCACGTGACCATTAGTGGAAGAGATTTAAAAGGTTATAATTATAATGAAAAATAAGTATTATTTAAACGTAATACTAAGTTTAGATTTATTAAACGTTATTTTGATGACAATTGTCGTCCAGTTTTAGTTGTGGAGGAAGTGTAATGACCAAAATGAAATTTATCCGATTGGTAAGCCTAAAAAATTAACTCTAGAAGAGCAAAACGAACTTGATGAGTTTATTAAAAAGGCTAGAGAGTTTATGACCAAGCACAATAATAAATAATTTGCTCATAAAATGTATTTCTGATGGGTATACTCAATTTTAATAATTGGTACGAGAATTAATTAAATTAGCTAAAAACGTCTTAAAACAAAAATTAAGGCGCTTTTATTATGCGTAAAAGCGGCGTAGAAAATAAAATGATAGAAATTACAACTAAGGAAATTAATGTTTTAATAATTTGGTTTCTGAATGATAAAACAGCAAAGTTCACTTTAATTTACATCAAATAGCTGGATATGCAATTAATGAATAATTTAATGACCAAGCATTGAAGTCTTTAAAAGCTATGGAGAGTGCAAGCATTGAGTCACTTTAAAAGCAATGTAAAATCGAGAATAAAAAATATGAATTTTAAATTTATTGAGCAACATTTCGTTTATCATAACGTGGCATCAAAGAAAAGCGCATTACAAATAATTATTTGTAAATCAAATCCATACATCATCAGGTAAATTATCTCTATATGGTTTATTTTCTTTCAAGCAATTATTGATTATTTCAATAATTCTATTTTCGTTATTTCCAATATTGAATGTGAGAAAACTTTCTCCAAATATACTTTGGTATTTATTAAGTAAGTAAAATGTTGATTCTTTCATTTGAAAAATCACTTCCATAAATATATTTGTTATTATTCAAAAAGCGGTAAAAGATAATTGAAATAAAAATTTTACTTAATTCGCATTTTGCATATCTGCCTTGATTTAAAAAACTAAATTATCAGATTTACTTAAGTGTAATCAATAATCTTACAATTTTCAATTTAACCTTAGATCATACAGTGACAATTTATGACTCGTCTGTTTTGGAATTAACAGCAACTGCTTCCTCAGGGACACAAATTGCTGGCGGATCAGGTGCAATTATGGTATTTCTTCAGCTGATTTAGGTGGTTGGATTAGTGCTAATACAGATTTGCCAAAGAGTTTAGTTGACGTTTTGATTAATAAATCAGGTTTAGCATCCGCATTTACCAAAATTAAAGAGGGTAATTTAACAATTAAGTCTTCTGTCAATAGCGACAAGAGTTATTCCGTTTCAATTGCTTTGGATGTTATGAAAACAGATTTAGGATATTTGGAAAATACTTTATCCATTTAGTTTGAAGAAAAAGTTAAAATCAATGATTTCCCTAATATTGATCCTGAGACGGTATTGGTCGTTGTTGGCATAGCAGTTTGGGCTGTATTAGGTTTAGGTGGCTTTGAATCGTTAGCAAGTTTCATTGAGTTATTGTTTACATCCATATCTGTTTAATCAATTAATTTACGAATAAATAATTGCTTGCTTTTTTCTTTAAGTTATCAACTGATAATTGATTATTATTCAACGTATTCAAATTGTCTTTACTTTTATAAATTGTCTGTACCGGAATTTGTTTTTTAGAAGATTTAGTGTTGTCTAATAGAAGTAATATATATTTCTTGGTTTCTATAAATGTAAATTTTTGCTTACTAGTGTATTCAAGGTTCAATTTCTTATATAAAATTTTGAATAATGGGTCTTCATTTATTTGGTAATTAGGAGACTCAGGAGACAGAATATGATTTTCTTGGTAAGCTTTTTTTAAAATGTCAGATTTTGAATACATTTTGATATATTGTAGCTGTGATTTTTTGTCATTAGCAGCAAAGTAAAATATATATTTATCTTGAGACTTTAATATATAGTCTTTTTGACACTTATATTTGATTGCGAAGAATTGAAGTGTGTTAATAATTATGGCTGCAATAATTATTATTTTTACCATTGAAAAGGCACATAACCATATTATTGTTATTACAATAATATCAGCAATACAGTTTGTGACGAATATGTTTCTTAATTGCTTGATTCCATAATTTTTCCAGATTATTTGTGATAAATTTTTTATTTGTTGTTTATTTAAAAATGAAATTATCATTTTGATCTCCTTGTTTTACGTGTTTTATATATTATAGCCGAAAGGCTATATTATGGCAGGAACGGTTGAGTCATGATTTACAATTCCTTTTTCGAAATTTATAACCTCAATAGTGATTAAATGAAATATTCCCACATGTCGGTTCGACTCCGACAGCTGCCATTGCCCAACGGGCAAAATTCAATAGTTAAACTTATCTGTAGCCAGCAACGGAACTTGAAAATAGTGAGTGGTTTTCAAATTAGGAGTTCAACTCCTTGCTAAATGATAATTAAATTGGAGGTAATGCTTATGAAAATCAACCAAGTAGATCAATTGAAGAACAGCGCCAGCTGTATTTAAGAGATTTTGGTGAAAGGAATGATTTAGATGCATTTAATTTTATTCAAGGTCAAGAAATTGGCGACAAGATTGTTGATTTATTGAAGTAACAAAAAGAGCTCATATATGGAGGAAGCATACATGAGCCTACAATATGCTTATAACAAATTAAGGATGGAAACTAGGTTTATTAGGATTTAACTTAGGAGATAGGTGTTAGTTTAAAATCATCGTCAACTTTCATAAAATCTATTTTATTATCGAAATTAAGGAACTCAACATTGTAAATAGTATTGTGTTCCATTTTTTCGTATGAACTATTTAACTCCTTTGTAGGATTTAAATTGCTCATGACGTAATTAAACAGGTGTTCTTTAGATAAATAAAGCTCTGCAATGCTTATATACGGTTGTGATATTGGAGTTATAATGTCATTGCTGACATTTTGAAAAACATTTTTCTTATTTCCAGAAAGATATGCTAAATTAATATCTTCTTTACCAAATTCAAAATTTATTTTGCTGGATAGAATGACTCTGTCACCGTTGCCTGTTTGATAGGTATTGCAAAACAATAAATGATAGTTTACTTTCCAAAGTATTTTGTAATTAGGCAATTCTTTGTTTCTAGATCCTTCTTCTTTAATACGTTGAATTGCGTATTCAAATTGTTTTGCTTCAAGTAGGTTCATAGTTAAGGCTTCCTTTCTATTAGATAATATTATTATAACTTTAGGGTATTAAAATATGATATATTTTCTTTTGGCGATTATCGTTCTTTGCTTGAAAATATTAAATATATTGATTACCAATTGGATTTTGTTTTTAGAAATTGAATTTGTATTAATCGCAGGATCAATAATCGAAATTATTGTTGAATCAATTATTATTTATAAATTGATTAATAAGCACCTTTAATGAAAGACAACCAAAATGTTTGTAATAATAATTTCAGCATCAGCAGAATATCCATACTTTCTGTTGGAATTTCGATAGGGAGAGAAATTGAGAAGTCAAATTCTCATTGAATGCTTCAAATAGCCAATAACGGCTCACACAGCCATTTTAGTCGTGTTGAATATAAAGTTATTAAGACGTGCTTTGAATTTAAATTGCTGTATCAAACAGTATGCGAGACGCTTTTTGACACTTTTGATATTTTTTGAAAGGATTAAACAAAAATCTGCCATTTTTAATACATTTGGTGTTAAACTTACTTGGTAAGATGTAATTAATAGAAGTGTTACACTTTTTAAATGGCAGCGTGGCTATTGCTTTTTTGCATACATTAAAAAAGTTTATATTAGGAGGTGTTGTTATGTATAGCAGCCAAGAAATCGCAGATTGGTTTATTGCTCGTAGTAGAGCAGAGGTGTGCTTAGATGATGGTGCAGAGCCGATTACTAATATGAAACTCCATAAGCTAATGTATTTTGCGCAAGGGATTTACCTCGCTTTATATGATAGTCGCTTGTTTGATGATAAATTTTATGCTTTTGAACATGGTCCTGTTGTTAATCAAATTCGTGAGAAGTATAAAGGAAAAAATTTGCCGGAACTTAATGATGATATTTCTGATGAAAGAGCAACTGAACTGTCAGAAAATTACGACAAAATATTATCCGATAAAAATGCGGCAGAAGTTTTAGATGCAACTTGGAATGAATATAGTAAATATACTGCTGTTTATTTAAGAAATTTAACTCATGATGATAAAGGACCTTGGAAAAAAGTATTTGATGAACATCAAATGTGGATAACTATGGATGATGAAGATATAAAACAATACTTTAAGGATTATGTTGTTGAATGTCAGTAAAATTTAAAAAGAATAAAAGTTCTGATGATTCTTGGATTGATAAGTTAAGAAAAAGTTCTGATCTTAGGGTAACGTGGAACTTATCTTTTATATCTTCAAATAAAAAATATAACTTAGACAATTCTAATATAAATCATAAGCAATTAATGTCAAAATTAGTAGAAGTTAGCAAACATAGTTTGGTTGCGTTTATGAATTTACCTAAATCAAGCGGTGTTGAGTTTATAGATCCCAATGAGTTAAAAGGAAAACTGTCACACATGGAGTGCCCACCTAATTTTGGAAAGCTTAGAGAGGATATAGCAACAAATAAATTGTTTTCTATACGTTTTTCTGGTAGTTCTAGGATTATCGGTAAAAGAATAGATAATACCTTTTATGTATTTTGGATTGATTCTAATCATGAATTGTATAATGGATAATCCAATAATAATTTAGCACTCAGTCAAGTGCTTTTTTGTACATAAAAAATAATAATTCACTTACTGTTATACACATCGTTGTGCATAATGGCGCTTGTAATCAGGAAAGAGGTATGGAACAAGCAATCTTGAAAGAAGCAGGACTCAAATGAGTCCTTGTTTCTATACCCCTAAAATTTTATGGAGGTTTAGAACATGAAAAACACTGTTGTTTATCCGGTTATTCTTCACCCTGAAGAAGTTGGCTATACAGTTGAAGTTCCTGATATTGAAGGTGGTTGGACTCAAGGCGAAGATCTCAAAGATGCTTTAGTAATGGCACAAGACTTGATTGGCTTGGCTCTAGAAGATGTAATTGATTATCCTAAAGCTTCAGTACTTGAAAACATTGATACAAAAGATAATGAAATTAAAACAATTGTATCAGTGGATATGGATGAGTATCGTCGTAATAATCTTAAAACAGTATGTAAGAATGTTTCGGTACCTGAGTATTTAGTTAAATTAGGTAAAGAAAAGAATATTAATTTCTCTGCTGTTTTAACTGAAGCATTGCGAGCTAAGCTAGAAGTTTAGTCAATATATTGGATTTGCACTCAACCAAGTGCCTGTTTCTATACCCCTAAAATCTAATTTAGAGTAGGAGGTTTAGCATATGATGAAAAAAAGAAAGCGTAAAGACAGAACTTATGAAGAAAAAATGCATAGATATACAGCTTCTGCGGTTATTGCTTTGGTTTTAGGTGTTGCACTTCAGTTGTTGTTTCAAGTTTAATTTTAAGACGGAGATGTTAAGGATGAATATTGACTTGAATAATGATGATATTATGAATGCAAAAACTGCTTCTTTTTGTGGGAAAAAATGAATCTTATGTTTGCATAACGTATAAGCAGAATCCGGGGAAGTTTTCACCTGGATCTATTAGAAAGTTTGGAAAAGCGCGGGTAGTTATTACTGAAGATATGGAAGGCTACTACTGGCATTAAGTATTCGCGTAAATAAAGTTTAGCACTCCATTATAATTTCTTTTCTTTTACATATAATATAAGTTTGGAAGAGAAAATAATAAACTCTAACTACTAAAAATTAACCAATTGACAGTTATTTTCAAGCTAAGAAGTATTCTGATAATTAAATATTTTAAATCAAAAAATGGTGACTAAATAATTTGATTAAATTATTTAGTCACCATTAACTGAATTAATGACAGTTAAAAAAGAAAATTGCTAGTTATGATAAACTTTATCTAAAAATGTCAAAGAAACCACTAACATCTTGCAAAATTCCAGAGCTCATTTGTAATGCACTTTGAACAATATCCATCCATGACATAAGTTTCACCTTCTTTTTTAGAATATCAGTATTATATCATAATTATTAAAAAATATCTTTATCACATTTCTTGATAAATAATAATTTATATTAAAAAGATCATATATTCTTTGATGTTTAAGACTGAAAGTGGCTACTTAATTACTATATTGCAAAGATTAATAGTACGTGTTACTTTAACAGGGAGAAGAATCTAATTAATTGTGATGGCGAGATGAGAAAATGAATAAAATAACGATCGTTGGTAGTATTAATTGGGACACTAATTTACGAGTACCACATTTGGTTCGCCCTGGCGAAACAATTCATGCCAAAGAGCATTATAGTGTCGGTGGTGGTAAAGGAGCCAATCAGGCAGTAGCCGCCCAACGCGCCGGCAGTGCAACTTCTTTTATTGGCGCAGTGGGCGCTGATTCGATGGGGGAATCCTTATTAAAACAGTTGCAAACAGAAGGAATTAATATAGCGGGCGTGAAGACGATTGCCAACGAATCAACAGGACAAGCCTTTGTCACTGTCGATGATAATGGTGAGAATAGTATTACTATTTATTCCGGCGCCAATTTTTCTTTTGACACTGCGGAGGTAAAGACTAATCAACAATTAATTATAAATAGTGATTTTGTGATTGCACAATTAGAAACACCCTTAAGTGCTACTCAAGCGGCATTTCAATTGGCTCATGATCATCACATCAAAACGATTTTAAATCCAGCGCCAGCCATTGATAACTTAGCTCCGGAATTGTTGCAGTTGTGCGACGTCATCATTCCTAACGAAACCGAGGCGCAAACCTTAACCCAAATTCCAGTAACTGACTTAACTTCAGCGCGTGCTGCTGCAAAGAAGCTACACCAATTAGGTGTGCCTATTGTCATTATTACTTTAGGTAGTCAAGGAGCTTTTTTGGATGATGGCCAATCTGCGAAATTAATTCCGGCATTTAAAGTTCATGCAGTAGATACTACAGCAGCTGGTGATACTTTTATTGGCGCCTTCAGCAGTGTCTTGAAGCCGGACTTTTCCAATTTATCAGCCGCAGTCTTGTTTGGTAACCAGGCATCGGCTTTAACCGTCCAACGTTATGGGGCACAACCCTCAATTCCTTATCGAACTGAAATTTTGCAATCTTCTTCAAAATGCATAACTGATTTTGCTGATTAAATTAGCAAAATATTAATTGGACTTAGTTGGTCTGTTGGTGCAATTTAGCAACTGTTTGTAAGTGTTGTTGAGCTTTGGTTAACTTAGTATTTTCAGTAGAGATATTTAGTGCTTGGCGCACCTTATGATCGGCTGCTTGATATTGAGCTTGATAGGTTTTAATTTTAGTGAAATTATTCTGTTGATAACAAGTATTCATTTTTTGAAGGCTTTGAATCATTTGCAAAAGATTGTCTTTAGCAGCTTGATTGAAAGCTTTTTTTTGCAATGTTCTTTGGCTATGCTGAAACTCTTGTTGTGCCGTTTGAGTAGTTGCTTTAGTTTCAAGTTTATTATCCCGAATACTGTCAGCGTAGCTATTAATAACATTAGCGTACTGATTATTGGTGCTGTTATAAATGGTTGTTAATTTTTGGTTACTCAGGGTAGTGGGGACACTTTTAGGAGCAGTGGTCTTAGAAGCACAGCCACTAAAAACAAGGGTTGTCATAAATAATGTGCTGATTAAAATAATTAACTTTTTCATCTGAATTTGATCCTTTCAATTAAAACTAGATCTATTATATCAAAATAGTAGCTTGACAAAAAAATAAAGTAAAAGTCAACGTATGAGTTGATTTTTACTTTTATGGAAATCTTTTGGCAAAAGTTAATGTTGGACTAAATTTAAAATGGCCCAGATTATTAAAATTGGAATGATCAGCCAAATTAAGTGGAAAAACAAAATAATAATTGCGCTAATTAAAAGTAATGGTAGAAAAAATAATTTGACAGAAAATTTGAGTAATTTCCAACTGAGACCACCAATCAAAAATAAGATTAATAAGAATAAGATTGTAAACATTATTGGCTCTCCTTATAAATTAATTATCTAATTGCAAGAATTATATGCAAGTTATATTTTAAAAGCAAGTTACGTTTCGCCAAAAAAGCCTTTCAGTAGTAAAATAACTTTAGAACTGAATGAAAGAGGCGTTAATATGGCAAAAGTTGAAAGTTTTACTTTAGATCATACGAAAGTGAAGGCACCTTATGTGCGGTTGATTAGTGAAGAGCACGGACCTAAGGGTGATCTAATTAGTAATTATGATTTGCGCTTAGTGCAACCTAACCAAAATGCAATTCCAACAGCAGGCTTACACACGATTGAGCATTTACTAGCAGGACTGTTACGTGATCGCTTGGACGGCGTGATTGATTGCTCACCGTTTGGCTGTCGGACGGGTTTTCATTTAATTGTTTGGGGTCAACATTCCACGACGGAAGTTGCTCAAGCTTTAAAATCATCCTTAACGGAAATTGCTGAAACAATTACTTGGGATGACGTGCAAGGAACTGATATTTATAGTTGTGGTAATTATCGCGATCATTCCTTATTTTCTGCTAAAGAATGGTGTAAGCAAATCTTAAGTGAAGGTATCAGTGATCAACCTTTTGAACGACACGTTATTTAATTTAAAGAAGCTTCGAAAACCGCTTGTGCAGGTTTTTCGAAGCTTTTTTGTCTAAAAATTAGTGATACAAATGATGACTTTACCGATAATACAAGTTTCATTAAAATCATCAATCTGATAGGTTAAAGTTGGAAAATCAGGATTATTAGAATCTGGAATGAATTGTACAAATTGTCTTTGGGCATCATAGTAAAAACGTTTAACGGCTACTGCCTGATTAACTTGAAAGACAACTAAATCGTCATTGTGTAATTCGGAGAGTTGATTGATTTTTTGTAAGCCGATTAAGGAGCCATCAGGTAGCACGCGGTTCATGGATTCCCCATTAACTGGGAGAAATATAATATCTCTGACATCTGAATATTTACCTAAAATTTGGCTGGGTAAACTAATGGTTTGCATTTGCTGATCAGTAAAAGGATCAACTTCTTGGGGTAAACCAGCAGAAATTCCTTCGGGAAAATAATTATACTTACGCACTAGTTCTGGAGTTTTTGTAGCTTGACGATAATTATCAAATAATTCTTGTGGTGTTACATTTAATGCTTTAGCATAGATCAGAATCTCTTCTTCGCGTAGTGAGCGCTTTTGATTTTCATGATTGGAAATAGTATTTTGATTGAAGCCGGTTAGTTGACTCAGTTCCTTTTGAGTTAAATGTTGTTTTAAACGTAATTGTTTAATAATAGGTCCTAAGATATTTTTGGGCATAAAATCACTCCTTGCGATAAATATATCACAGCCAATAAATATTAAGCAACTTTTGAATTTAAATCTGAAAAGCTTGACGTAAATATTGCAATATGAGATATTAGCAAAGAGGAGTAAAATTATCATGAAGAAATTAGATCAAAAAACTTTGGATAAGAAAGTCTTGAAAGCAGCTTATTTAAAACCTAAATTTCATTTAAGAACCGCACGGCAAAATCGGGGATTAACTACCACGCAAATGGCACAATTAATTGGTTTAAAAAACCGCCGCCAATATGAGCAAAAAGAGCGCGGTAAGGCGCCCTTTCATGATTATGAAATGTTAATCATTGCTCAGTATTTTGAAATGACCATTGAACAATTATTTTATGAAGATTAAATTCTGGTGTTACATATAATTAGAAGTAGATCACACAAAAGGAAAATGTCTAAAAATTATGCAAATTGAGTCAAAGCTTTCCTTCTTATCTTAAAATATTGAGGTGGGGGGACAAAAAATTCGTAATTTAAATGAACATCGGCCTTTTATAGTACTCACTTTTAAGCAACTTTTGTTCCAACTGCGATGAACGACTCTAATTGGCTATAAAATACTAATTCAGAGAGCCTAAGAATAGGGTGTTAATTGTTATTTCATTAATAACCACAATAATAAATACAGTATCACTCCGGGAAAAGGTGTAACGGTCAGTACAACCCAACAAATCCTCAGGACATTAGCATTCCAGTCGAAATATTCTGCTATTCCGCCCAAAACACCAGTCAAAACTTTATTAGAGCGGGAACGATAAATTGGTAAATGCATGGTAAATCCTCCTTTGTTCTTAAACTGAATCATAAAAGTTTTTCTTGCTGTGATTAGTAGTTATAGAGAACTTTTTTCAAGTTCTAGCTTTATTATAAAGGTCCCAGCATTAATGAGATAGGATAATTTTCCAAGTTAATGACTCCGACTATCCGGAAGACAATAATTAGGTGTATAATATAGTTCCTTGGCAGGGGCATTACTCAAGGATTCAAAACTCACAATGGGGTTTTGAATCCTTTTTTACAGTTGCTTGCTGCTAAATCAGACATTCAAATATCTTAAAGGAGAAGATTATGGCACTTGTGCGACAAAAATTAGCTAAATTATTGCAGTGGCTAACATGGTTGTTAATGCTAGGGATGTTAGTTTCAGCAATCTTTTATGGGCCACAACGCTTAAGCAACCATCGCCTCTGGCTAGGAAGTTTAACCATCGGGTCTGTGGCCTTATTAGCGCTTGGAATTTATCTCTGGCGACAGCTGACAAATCAGCAACAGAAAATAATTAGTTGGTGTTTATTTGCGGCAGGACTAATTTGGCAAATTATTTTAATTATGGCTTTAAGTACGAGTAATGACTGGGATCCACAGAAAGTATTGATGTCGTTAACTCAGCGCACCATGTATAAAAATAATTATGTACTATATAACTACTTATCTTATTGTTCAAATAATTTGTTACTGTTTTATTGTTATGCTGGTTTACTAATGCTGAGTCAATTGTTACATTTAAGTTTAACTTGGACCTTCATTAATTGTTTTAATGCCGTAGCTATTGATTTAGCAGTAGTCTTGTTTTATCTAACTTTGAAAAAAATTACTGCTAAAAAGGTAGCGCACACTGCATTAGTAGTATTAACAATTACTTTAGTATTTAGTCCGTGGGTTATTATTACTTATACTGATACCTTATCGTTATTAACCACCGCATTAGCGATTTATAGTTTGGTCAATATTAAAATGACACAGACTTCCATGAAGCGTTACGGGTGGAGTGCTGTGGCGGGGATTATGCTTGCCTTAGGTTGGTATATGAAAGCTTCCAGTATCATTTTTGCGCTGGCATTGATATTAGTACTTGTAATTTTAAAAACACCTTGGAAAAAAAGTAGCTGCTTCTTATTAATTACTAGTTTGGTTGGTTTTGGTTTAACTTTCGTGACAATCAGTACAATTAATCAACATCAACAACTATATCCGATTAAGTCTGAGTTAAAGCACCCAGCTACGTACTATATGATGTTAGGTTCTAAGGGACATGGTGCTTGGAACGTGACAGATTTCAATCGCATTGTAGCTACTAAAGGTGAAAAAAATAAAACACAATTAGGCTGGCAAACGTATCAACAGCGGGTTTTAAAAATGGGCTGGCGCTATCCGCTATTTTTAATGAAAAAATTTTACTATACTGTGCGCGACGGATCATTTGGCTGGGGTGAAAATTCCACACCGCGGGGTTTTCTGATTCAAAATCGCCCCCAAACAACCACTTTGGGTGGCTTCTTACGCAGTTTGTTTTATCCTTTAGGCCATTATGTGTCAATTTATTATGTGTTGGCACAGGTTTGGTGGATTGCGATTCTAGTGGGAGCAGTCATTACTTTATGGCAACAGCGGCGGCAACAACCACACTTTTTACAAGTTTGCTTATATTTGACGATTATCGGTGGCTTACTCTATTTAATGCTTTTTGAATCAGGAATGAGTCGTTATTTGATTCAGTTCCTACCATTTTATGTGTTCATTGGCGCCCTGGGTCAACATGAGCTACTGTCCAATAAGTAAGAGAATTATTGTTCTGGCTTAGCAACGGCAATGTTAGCGATCTGTCCGTCAACTAAAGGCAAAACATCTTGAATATTCACGGTTACGGAGCGACCAATTTTACCAGCTGAAAAAGTGATTTTTTGATCAGTAAGTGCTTGTTGGTCAAAATAAATAGGATAATTATGCTGTTCACGAATACCGACGGGACTGTTAGCGCCGTGTTCAAAGCCAGAAGTTTGTTTGAGCATTTTTAAGGGAACCATGGCTACTTTTTTATTGTGGGAGGCTTTGGCTAATAATTTATAGCTTAAATGTTGATTTAATGGAATAACACCCACTAAAGGACCGCTTTGAGAACCATTGAGTACTAATGTTTTATAAACGTGTAATTCGTTGGTTGGATCATCTTTAATTTGCTGAACATCACCAACTTGCTGGGTGGCAAAATCCACGGGTTGGTAAGTGATTTTTTGCTTGTCTAAAATTTTCTCCACCAAGGTTTTCGATAAACGCTTTTTTTTGGACATAAAATCGTGTCTCCTTTTTGAATTTCATTTATAATATTAACATGATTTAGATTTTTAGAGCTAATAGGTGAGAATTTCATGTTTAAACGTCGTAAAACTACCAAAGTTAATTTACAAAAACAAGACTTTGAGCAAATCTTGAAGCAAGTCCGTCAAGATGATGAACGCTTGGTCACTGTTCAACAGCAGTTTGAACATTTGACTAAAAAGTATGTCACTTCAAAAAAAGTAAAGGAAAATAATTAAATGAGTCAACCAGTTTTTAATCAACTAATCATTACAACTGCTACTCAGAATTTAGATTTAATTAGTGCAGTATTAATTCAACAACAAATTCAAGGGATTGAAACCTTGCCAGATGATCAAGGATTGGCAATTTATTTGCCGGCAAAGACATTGAATCAACAGTGGTGCCAACAATTACAACAAGAGTTAAAGCAATGGGGCATTGCTGCAGATCAGTATGAATTACACCTACATGAAAATGTTGATGTGCATTGGGGTAAGTATTGGCAAAAATACTATCAACCAGTAACTGTTAGTCATTTTTTAAAGATTGTTCCCGCTTGGCAAAAAGATGCTCAACCAGCCACCACAGAAATTATGCTGCGACCACAGGAAGCTTTTGGTACGGGTGAACATCCCACGACTAAGCTTTGTTTGCAAGCATTGGAACTGTTTATTCATGGACAGGAGTCGTTAATTGATGTCGGAACGGGCACGGGGATTTTAGCTATTGCTGCGGCCAAGCTTGGTGTTAATCAGCTCTATGGTTATGATTTATCGGCAGAAGCTGTGACTGTTGCTCAAGAAAATTTTGCACTCAATCAGCTCACTAGTCAGTTTCAAGTCTGTCAAAATTCACTATTAACGGGTGTTCAACAGACAGCCGACATGGTTGTGGCGAATATGCTATTAGACCCACTAACTGCCTTAATGCCACAAATCAATGACCGTCTTAATACTTCAGGCTTAGTGATTGTGTCCGGATTTTTGGTGGAACAAGCAGAAACTATGAAAAAATTATTACAACAGCAACATTTAGTTATTCAACAAGAATTGATTAGTTCGGGCTGGTCTTGTTTGGTAGCTCAAAAGGAGCAAAGTTAATGCAACAAGTTTTTTGGTCAGAAACGCTTGCCCCCAACACCTCAAGTTTAGAGTTGGGCAATCCACATTACCAACATTTAATTAAGGTGTTGCACTATCCAGTAGGTAAACAATTTTGGCTGGTTGATCAGAGCCAGGCGACTTTTGTGGCAACAATCAGTAATATTTTAGCAACTAGTTTTGAAGTGACTCTCAAACCCCAAGCACGTCAGATAACGGAACTGCCGGTGCAAGTCACTTTAGCCTGTGCCTTATCGAAAAAAGACAAGCTGGAATTAATTACTCAAAAAGCAACTGAATTAGGTGTACACCAGTTGATTTTTTTTGAAGCCCGTTATTCAATTATGAAATGGAAACCGGCGGTTAGAATTAAAAAAATGGCCCGCTTACAAGAAATTGCCCAAGCAGCAGCGGCCCAGTCACAACGTTTGGTCATTCCTAAAATTAGCTATTTAAATAATGTGACCGAATTATTAGATTTTCCAGCAGATCATCGCTTGATTGCTTACGAAGAAGCTGCTAAACAAGGTGAAACGGCCCAATTGGTACAAACCTTGCAGACATTGCAAGCTCAGCAGTCAATTATTTGTTTATTTGGCCCCGAGGGTGGTTTTCATATTGAAGAAATTACCCAATTGTTGCACAATAACTATATTAGTTGTGGCCTAGGTCCGCGTATTTTGCGGGCAGAAACGGCACCGCTGTACTTCTTGAGTACTTTGTCTTACCAAATTGAATTGAACAAGGAATATTAACGTGAAAAAATTTATTTTAAAATGTTGGCAATCAAATTATTGTCAAATCTGTTTATTAACAATTGTTTTAACGATTACTCTCCCTTTAATTGCGGGGACCTTTAAACTCGGTAAATCTTGGCGAGTTGGTTTGATCTTTTTAGTATTAAATTTAATTTTAGCGGTTTTGTATGGTCGGTGGATTAAAAGAACACGCCAACCTAAATGGACGTTTGGAATTTTTCCAGGTTTCTTTTTGCTTCTAGTTTTATTGCATTATTTGACGAGTATCTATGCATATTTGTTGGTGATTTTATATTTGTTAGTGGAGTATTTAGCCTTTTTGTTGAGTACTTCTAAATAATTACTATTAATGATCAATCTGCAGTTAGTCTCATGTCTAAGTAATGCATTGTAGAACTGTACCAGAGAACTGGTGGTTCCAGCAAGCTCTAATGAAAGATTATACTGAAAGGTAGGTGCAGTCGGTTTTGTCGAAAGAAAAAGTTTATACGGCTGATGAAGTTTTTGCGTTATGTGCTACTTATATGAACGAACGTCATGTTAGTTATATTAAAAAAGCTTATCAGATGGCGGCTTATGTGCATCAAGATCAAAGGCGAGCTTCGGGGGAGCTTTATATTGTTCATCCCGTTCAAGTGGCGGCTATCTTAGCTAATTTAAAAATGGATCCGGATACTGTTTCGGCAGGTTTTTTACACGATGTAGTGGAAGATACCAAGATTGTTTCTGATGATATTCGAGAATTATTTGGTGATGACGTAGCTAATATTGTGGAAGGCGTAACTAAAATTTCCAAATATAAGTACAAATCTCATCAAGAATTATTAGCTGCTAATCATCGCAAAATGTTACTTGCAACGGCTAAGGATATGCGCGTTATCATGGTGAAATTAGCGGATCGTTTGCATAATATGCGGACGTTAAATTATTTGCGGCCGGATAAGCAGCGGCGGATTGCCAATGAAACTTTAGAAATTTATGCGCCGTTGGCGGATCGTTTGGGAATCAGTACAATTAAATGGGAATTGGAAGATTTATCCTTGCGTTACCTTAATCCACAACAGTATTATCGGATTGTTCATCTCATGAATTCCAAACGCACACAGCGTGAAGCTTATATTAAACAAGCAGTTCAGGAAGTTCAGGCAAATATTGATCAATTAAACATTCATTATGACATTAGTGGTCGGGCAAAGCATATTTACTCTATCTATAAAAAGATGCAAGAAAAACACAAACGTTTTGAAGAATTATATGATTTGTTAGCAATTCGCATTATGGTTAATTCAGTGCGAGATTGTTATAGTGTTTTAGGTAATATTCATGCGAAGTGGAAGCCGATGCCTGGACGCTTTAAAGATTATATTGCAGTGCCGAAAGTTAACGGGTATCAATCTTTACACACGACCGTCATTGGTCCCCAAGGGCGACCTTTAGAAGTGCAAATTCGTACCTATCAAATGCATGAAGTAGCGGAATTTGGGGTGGCTGCCCATTGGGCTTATAAAGAAGGCAAAAAGTCCGCCATTACTTTGGATCAAAACGACCATCAGATTGATGTCTTTCGTGAAATTATGGAGATCCAAGAAGAAACGACCAATGATGCAGATTTTATGCAAAGTGTGAAGGGCGACATTTTTAGTGATCGGGTTTATGTATTTACCCCTAAAGGCGAAGTCTTAGAATTGCCGAAGGGCTCTATTCCCTTAGATTTTGCTTATCAAGTGCACACTGAAGTTGGTAATCATACGACGGGTGTCAAAGTGAATGGAAAAATGGTTCCGCTTAATTATAAGCTGCGTAACGGCGATATTGTAGAATTATTAACCCAAAGTAATGCCGCACCCAGTCGCGATTGGGAAAATCTAGTCTATACTTCAAGAGCGCGGAATAAGATTAAACGCTACTTTAAAAGTGTTGATCGGCAAGATAATATCGAAGAAGGTCGTAATAAGCTAGAACGTGAATTACTGGACCGCAATTTTGCTCCTAAAACTTACTTGAGTAAAAAAATGTTAAGTAATGTCTGTCAACGTTATAATTTTGAAACTATTGAAGAATTATTGGCAGCCGTGGGTTATGGTGAAATTTCTGCTATTGGGGTTGTTAACCGTTTGACAGAAGCGGATCGTAAAAAGTTGGAACAACAAAAGCAAGCTGAATTAGAACAAAAGATTTTACAGGACACCCCGCCCGAAACGGAAGTGCCGCCAGAAGAAAAAATTGTGGCCAATGAAACTCAGGATCGAGAAGTAAATATTCAAGGTGCAGATAACTTATTGATTCACATGGGCAAATGTTGTACCCCGATTCCAGGCGATCAAATTGTGGGTTATATTACTAAAGGTCGAGGCGTAACTATTCACCGCGCAGCTTGTCCCAATATTGATTTAGAGAGCACTAATAACCGCTTGATTGAGGCAAGTTGGGGGAATGTTCATGACCATCATTATAATGTCAAATTAGAGGTGTTTGGTTATAATCGCAATGGTTTATTGACTGATGTATTGCAAGTTGTCAATAAACGGAGTGATTTGTTGTCTGGTGTCAATGGTCATGTTGATCAAGATCGGATGGCGCATATCACTTTGTCAGTAAAAGTTAGAAATTTGGAACACTTAAAAGATATTATGAATAAGATCAATAATGTTCAGGATGTTTACGACGTGCAACGAGTGATTAATTAAGGATTGATTTGAATGAAGGTAGTAGCACAGCGAGTTTTACAAGCACAAGTTAGTATTAATCAAGCAGTGGTTGGTCAAATTGGGCCCGGTTTAATGTTATTGGTCGGATTTGGGCACGACGACACAATTGAGCAAGTCAATTATTTAGTACCTAAAATTTTGCATAGTCGGATTTTTGCTGATCAGGCAGGTAAAACCAATTTATCTATTTTGGATGTACAAGGAGCCATTTTATCAATTTCACAATTTACTCTGTACGCTAATACTAAAAAGGGTAACCGTCCGAGTTTTACAGAAGCACTGGCACCAGCTTTGGCCAAAGATTTATACGAGCAATTCAATCAGCAATTGCGGAGTAGCAATTTGGTAGTGCAAACAGGACGGTTTGGCGCCGACATGAAAGTGCAATTAACTAATGATGGTCCAATGACAATCATTTATGAGAGGTAATTGATCAATGTTTAAATATGCAATTTGGGATTATGATGGTACTTTAGCAGATACGTATCCGGGAATTTTAAAAAGTCTCAAGCAAACGTTGCAACATTTTAATGACGATGTAGCAATCTCAGATCAGCAGTTGTACCGAAAAATCAAGCTGGGTTCAGTCACGAAGGAATTACAAATGGCTGCACAAAGGCTACAGCTGGATTTTGTGACTATGCAAAAATATTATCAAAATTTGGATCATCAGGCACAACTGAAAGTTCAGCTTTATCCACAAGCACAAGAAATTTTACGAACTGTTATAGCAGCTGGTGGTCAAAACTTTTTATTGACGCATCGCGATAATCAAGTGAGAGATTTGTTGCAGCAGCAAGGAATTGCACAGTTATTTACAGAAGTTATTACATCTAGTTTAACCTTTGCCCGGAAACCTAATCCCCAAGCTTTGAATTACTTGATAAAAAAATATCAACTATCCAAAGAGCAAACGGTGATGATCGGCGATCGTTCGTTAGATGTGTTAGCCGGACATAATGCTGAGATTGCCAGTATTTATTTTGATGTCGATGGTTTTCATGATCGTGCCACAGCCGAATATAGTGTCCAACAGTTGAACGATATGCAGCCACTGTTTGTGCATTAATTAGTTAATATGTTTCAAAAGTAGCTATCAATTATTAATTCACTGGAAATTTTGCACCAGTCCTTGATAAATGGCATCGGCTAATTGTTTTTGATAAGTAGGATTACTGATTTTTCGGTAATCCTTTTTATTATTGATATAACCGCCTTCGATTAAGATGGCAGGTTGTTCGTTTTCTCGTAAAACTTCAAAATTGCCAAATTTTAGTCCGCGATTTGGTAAAGCTGTGTGTTTTAGATTTTGGTTAATATGCTGTGCTAATCGCCGATCTTTTTTGGCAGAATAGTAGTAAGTAGTAATACCACTAGCATGACCATTGTCACTGGCATCGAAGTGTAGACTAATAAAAACGTCTGCGTTGAGTTTGTTTGCAGTTCGGGCCCGGTCGGCGAGAGCAATATTAGTATCAGAATGTCGCGTCAAAATAACATTCGCTCCTGTTTGTTCTAATTTGGCTTGTAACATTTGCATAATTTTTAAAGTATATGTTTTTTCATAGTGCTTTTGATTAGCCGATAAGGCTCCTGGATCGCTACCACCGTGTCCCGGATCTAAAACGATTGTCGCTTCAGGTAATTTGGTGGCTGCAGTAGGTAGTGCATGGCGAGTGTCCGAAATTGACACTAATCCACTAGCAATATAGCCTTCTTCTCCCGAATTGAGCCGAATTTTATAAAATTTACCACTACGACCAAGATAAGGTAGAGTCGTTTGATCGGTGATATGTGCGACAATTTTTGAATTCAGGTTAGGTTGTTGATAAATTTGGGTATTGTTTTGTAAGGTAGTTACTGATTGGATGTTAGCAGTTTTGGAAGTTCCGGAATTTTGGGATCCTTGTTGAATTTTTTCCGGAACTTTATCAGTAATGATCAGTTCAGAATTAGGAATCCAGCCTACTGTCTTGTCGAATAGGATTTGACTCCAATTATTTTGAGAGTAAACAATATTGACTTTATCGGACTGCATTAAAGTTCCTAAAACAGGTGATGATTTTTGCGGATATTTTTGCACATTAGTATTAGGGGCTTTGATCACACCAAAGGTATTACTGGAAGTGTTAGCGTCATTATTAGCAATTAGCCAACTGGCAACCCAGCCAATCTTGTCACTATCAATCCGCACTTGATACCAATCATTTTTTTCACTGAGGATTGTTAAATGTTCGCCACGTTTAACTTGAGTAATTGTGTCGTAAGACAGACTAGGTCCCAACCGGACGTTTAAGAAATTAGCCTGTACCGTAATTTGATTAGATTGAGCCAAAGTTAAAGTTGAATAACTGGCTAAGCATAATAATCCAATAATTAAAAAGAAGCTCATCAAATGATAATTATTTTTTGAAAAAATTTGTTTTACGCGTTTAAACATGAATTTGACATCCTGTAATATTGATTAATACTATATTATAATATTAAAAAGCAAATAGCCATTATATTTGAACTGGAGTTTGGAAATTTTACGACTTAGTCGAACTTAAAGTTTGAATGATCTAATGGTTTTTGAGAGCAATCCTCTTGAAAATTAAGGTTGCTTGAAAATAAATCACCAAATTGAAAAACTGGCTGGTTCAGACTTGACTTTCTCTTTGATGATGGTAATTTAGTAAGAGAGTAGTAATGTAGTATTACTTTAAATTAACAGAGAGAATATGACGGTGAGAGTATTCACTTAAAGTAACAGTGACGAGAATAAATTAATTCGTCTGGCAGGCGTTAACTGTAGCGATAATTAAGGTGGTACCGTGTAATTAATTTACACCCTTGTTCTTGAGCAAGGGTGTTTTTTAGTGAAGCGGTCACATCATTGGCAAATTAAGACCTGCGACTTGAAAAGATTGTTGTCCAGTGCGGTTATGAAAATTATAGTTGAATTTTATACTTGGTGCTGGCAGTATCACAGTTTGGAACAATGCTCAATGAATTATTGCGATCTTGTCTGAAGATGAAGGAGGATTAAAGATGCGGTATCAAAAACCTAAAGGTACAGTTGATATATTACCTGGAGAATCTGAAAAATGGCAATTTATTGAAGCCACAGCCCAACAAATTTTTAAAAATTATCAATATCATGAAATCAGAACCCCAATGTTTGAACAATATGATGTATTTGCGCGTTCGTCTGGTGATACTTCTGATATTGTTTCCAAGGAAATGTATGATTTTGAAGATAAAGGTGGCCGGCACTTAGCTTTACGGCCTGAAGGCACAGCTGGTGTGGTACGTGCTTATGTAGAAAATAAGTTATTTGCGCCCGAGTATGTGCGCCCTTATAAAGTTTGGTATAAAGGTCCGATGTTTCGTTATGAGCGACCACAATCCGGTCGTCAACGTCAGTTTCACCAAATTGGCGTAGAAGCATTAGGCAGTGATAGTCCACAACTAGATGTTGAAACAATTCTCATGGCGGTCAGTTTCTTAGATGAATTAGGAATTAATAATTATACGGTTGCGCTCAATACTTTAGGTGATCAAGAAACTCGGCAAGCTTATCATCAAGCATTATTAGCTTATTTGACGCCGTTGGCAGAGCAATTGAGTGCTGACTCGCAAGTTCGTTTGCAGAAGAATCCATTACGAATTTTGGACAGTAAAGATGCTCATGATCAAGAGATTGTCGCAGGTGCACCGTCGATTTTAGATTATTTAACTCCTGCAGCCCAAGAACATTTTCAACAAGTAACGGCGCTATTGGATGCGTTGAAAGTTCCATATACGATTGATTCCAATATGGTGCGCGGTTTGGATTATTATAATCATACAATTTATGAAATCATGGTTCAAAGTGCCGCCTTTAATAACCAAGAAATGACGGTGATTGCTGGAGGACGTTACAACGGTTTGGTGCAGCAATTAGGTGGGCCAGACGTGTCAGGAGTTGGCTTTGGCCTCGGTATTGAGCGCTTAATGTTATTATTAGAAGCTGAAAACCAGCATTTACCGAAAATGGTGGGACCTGATGTTTATTTAGTGAGCGTTGATAGTGCGGATTCTTTAGCCGTGTCACAGTTATTAGCTCAATTACGCCAAGCCGGCATCAGTGCTGAACGAGATTATTTGGATAAAAAAGTTAAAGGCCAGTTTAAGCAAGCGGACCGCCTGCAGGCGAAATTTACTTTGACCATTGGTGATAGCGAATTGCAGACGCGCCAAGCTAAGTTAAAACGATTAGCTGATGGTCAAGAAATTGCTGTTAACTTAGATGATCAAGCTGATTTATTGGCTAAAATTAAAAAGGGGTAAAACGATGGAACGAACAAATTATTGCGGCTTGATTGATGAAAAATATCTGAATCAAGAAGTAACCTTAGCTGGTTGGGTTCAAAAGAAAAGAAATTTAGGTAATTTAATTTTTGTGGATTTACGTGACCGTGAGGGGATTGTTCAGTTAGTATTTAATCAAGAAAATGGCTCAGAAATTTTAAAGCAAGCGGATCAACTGCATTCGGAATACGTAATTAGTGTTCAAGGGACAGTTGTGGCTCGCTCCCAAGAGGCTATTAATGCTGAGATGAAGACTGGTAAAGTCGAAGTTAAAGTCAGCACCTTAGAAATTTTGAATCGTGCCAAGACGGTACCGTTTAATATTGAAGATGATGTTGATGCGAGTGAAGAAACTAAATTAAAATATCGGTATTTAGACTTACGGCGGCCTGAGATGCAAGCGGGATTACGCATTCGTTCCCAAATTATGGCCACGGTGCACCAATACTTTGACCAGCACGGTTTTATCAACATTGAAACGCCCGATTTGGCCAAGTCGACGCCTGAAGGTGCGCGTGATTATTTGGTACCCTCACGAGTTTATCCAGGCAGCTTTTATGCTTTACCACAATCACCGCAACTGTTTAAGCAATTATTGATGGGCGCTGGGTTTGATCGCTATTATCAAGTGGCACGTTGTTTTCGGGATGAAGATTTGCGCGGCGATCGCCAACCGGAATTTACGCAAATTGATATGGAAACTAGTTTCTTGAGTGCGCAACAAATCCAAGATTTGACTGAGGGCTTAATTGCTCAAGTCATGTATGATGTCAAGGGGATTGATGTCCAGTTACCATTTCCGCGGTTGACTTGGAATGAAGCCATGGCTCGGTTTGGGTCAGATAAACCTGACACCCGGTTTGGCATGGAGTTACAAGATCTCAGTGACTTATTTAAGGACTCAACTTTTAAAGTCTTTCAAAGTGCACTAGCTAATCAAGGACAAGTCAAAGCGATTGTTGTTAAAAATGCTGCTGATCAATACTCACGTAAAAAAATTGAAGCCCAACAAGAATATATTAAACGCTTTGGTGCCAAAGGCTTGGCCTGGATCAAAGTTAATGATGACCAATTAACGGGTCCTGTCGCAAAATTTGTACAAGATCAAGCTGCAGCTTTAAAAGCACGTTTAGCTTTAGCTAATAATGATTTAGTTTTATTTGTTGCAGATAGTCGCAAAGTCTGTGCTGATTCCTTAGGTTATTTACGGAAACACTTTGCGAAAGAATTAAAACTCTATGATGAAGATCAATTTAATTTCCTATGGGTCGTTGATTGGCCGTTGTTTGAATATGATGAAGGCATTGAGCGCTGGACGGCGGCACATCATCCATTCACGATGCCTAACGAAGAAGATGTGGCTTTATTGGAGACAGATCCGCATAAAGCTCACGCACAAAGTTACGATATTGTCTTGAATGGTTATGAGTTGGGCGGGGGCTCGATTCGGATTCATACACGTGATATTCAAGAAAAAATGTTTAAAGCGTTAGACTTCACGAAAGAACGAGCACAAGAACAATTTGGCTTTTTGCTAGATGCCTTAGATTATGGTTTTCCACCACATGGCGGCCTAGCAATTGGCCTGGATCGTTTCGCCATGCTCTTAGCGCACCGGGATAATATTCGCGATGTCATTGCCTTTCCAAAGAATTCGAAAGCGTCTGAACCTATGATGCAAGCACCAGCACCCGTAGCGACAACCCAGTTAACAGATTTAGATTTAGAAATTAAAAAGTAGCATATCTAATGAAGATTACCTCCTAATCCTTTAAAATAATGGCTTAGGAGGTAATTTTTTATGTATGAAAAACAAAAACAACAATTAACACCTTTACAATATCAAGTAACACAAGAGCAAGGTACAGAGCGCGCATTTGATAATCAATATGATGACTTTTTTGAACCGGGGATTTATGTGGATATTGTGAGTGGAGAACCACTATTTTCTTCAGCTAAAAAATATCAATCGGGTTGTGGTTGGCCCGCATTCAGTCAACCAATTGCTCCGTTGACGCAAAGAAGAGATTCTAGTCACCATATGGAGCGTGTGGAAGTTCGCAGTAAACAAGCCAATTCCCATTTGGGCCATGTCTTTACCGACGGACCACAGGAAGATGGGGGGTTACGTTACTGTATTAATTCGGCGGCTTTGAAGTTTATCCCTTTAGCACAAATGGAAGCTGCTGGTTATGGTAAATATATTGATCTAGTAAAAACGACCTCTAAATAAACTTTTTTTCTAGAAATAATGTGTTAAAGTATTTAATGCAAGTAAATCTATAAAGGACTTTACACATTGATGAAGGAAATAGAACAAGTTTTAAAACGATATCGTACTTTGACTAAATTATCAGTCGCAGTGGTTTATGCTGTCTGTGTCTCAATTGCGGTGAATATCTTTTGGACGCCAGGTCATATCTATGGTTCCGGTATTACTGGTTTTGCCCAATTGATTGCCACTTTACTGAATCGTTGGTTGGCAATATCAGTACCCGTGGCATTTTTATATGCTTTGTTCAATTTACCTTTGTTAGTTTTATCCTGGAAAAAAATCGGACACAATTTTACGATCTTTACGGTCATCGCGGTTGCTTTATCTACGATTCTCATGCGGTTATTACCACCAGTTAAGGTACAATTTGATCCTATTATTTGTGCAATTTTTGGGGGAGTGTTTAATGGCTTTGGCACGGGGCTCGCGCTCAAAAATGAGTTGTCGACTGGTGGCTTAGATATTATCGGGATTGTGTTACGCAAAAAAGTCGGTAAAAGTGTCGGCACAATTAATTTGTCCTTTAACTTGATTATTGTCATTGGCTCTGGTTTTCTTTTTGGTTGGGTTCATGCGTTATACACAATTTTGAGTATATTTATCAATAGTCGTTTAATTGATGCTTTATATACTCGTGATCAAAAATTACAAGTCATTATTGTGACATCACACGCGCAGCAAGTGATTCACCAAATTCAAGACGAAATGCGACGGGGCATTACGATTGTGAACGATGTGGAAGGCGCTTATCGGCATACTAAAAAGACGATGTTGTTTACGGTTATTTCACAGTATGAATTACCCTTGTTTCGTCAAGCTATGCATCAATCCGATCCCTATGCTTTTGTGAGCATCACTGAAGCCAAAATGATTATGGGGCGGTTTTATCAAGAACACATTTATTAACATATAAAAGACCTAACATCAAGATTTTGGTCATCGTGACCATCTGATTAGTTAGGTCTTTTTTATTTGCCTTTTTTTAATTAGTAGTAAAGCTGTTCAAATGTAAATTATCTTCAATAATGGCTGCTACTTCTTCGATAGATTTGTTAGCCACGTTAATAACTAGGCAACCTAACTTTTCATAAAGTTGTGTAGCATAGTTTAATTCTTGTTTGATTTTATCACTACTGGAATAATTATTTTGAGCAGGTAAACCGTATGAGAGCATTCGCTGTTCACGAATCTTTTGAAGTACTTCCTCATCATTGGTTAAACCAATGATTTTATGAGGATCAACTTGCCACAGTTCAGGCGGTAATTGAACCTGCGGTACTAAGGGCAAATTCATCGCTTTGATTTGCTGATTAGCCAAATAAAAAGTTAATGGTGTTTTAGAAGTTCGAGAAATACCGAGTAAAACAACATCAGCTTCTAACATGCTGTGCGGATTTTTTCCATCATCATTTTCCGCGGCAAAGTCAATAGCTTCAATGCGCTTAAAATATTGGGAACTTAGTTTTCGGGCGGCACCGATTTCATGCGAAGCCGTTTTGCCGGTAAAAGCTTCAATGGTTGACAAGTAAGGGTTCAAAATATCAAAACACAACATGTTTTGATCATGTTTAAAATCTTTCACGATCTGATCTAATTGCGGACTACTCAGTGTGTAAAAAACAATCGCTTGTTCTGCTTGAGCACGTTTTAAGATTGCGGTTAATTTAGGGACGTCATTAACAAATGAGTATCTTTTTTGCGTCATTTGAATTTGAGGAAATTGGGCTAACATGGAGCGAGAAAAATTAGTTGTGGTTTCACCAGAAGAATCGGAAATCGTATAAACTATTTGTTTCAACATAATCACCTACTGTTTTTCTTTCAAATTAGCATTTTTATTTTAAAAAAGCTAGTCAAAGTCGGTAAATTATGGTTTCAACTTATCGAATTGTTTGTTATACTAGTTAAGAACTGTTGTAATAAACGGTTACGTAATGAAGCGGAAGGAGGGATATCATATGGCTAAGACCGTTGTTCGTGAGAACGAGTCTCTTGATGATGCTCTTCGTCGGTTTAAACGTTCTGTTTCTAAGAGTGGTACTCTTCAAGAATACCGTAAACGTGAGTTTTACGAGAAACCTAGTGTAAAACGTAAGCTGAAATCTGAAGCTGCACGTAAGCGTAATAAGAAGAGAAGAAGACGTTAAGAATTCGGGGTGTGATAGGGAATGTCCCTCACTGATCAATTAATGACTGACATGAAAGTTGCCATGAAAAGTCATGACAAGACCGGTTTGTCAGTTATCAGAATGCTTAAATCAGCTTTGATGAACAAGAAGATCGAAGTCGGTCATGATTTGACTGCGGATGAAGAAAATCAAGTAGTTGTTTCGCAAATGAAGCAACAAAAAGATTCTTTAGCAGAATTTGAAAAAGGTCATCGGGACGATTTGGTTGCAGAAACTAAGTCTCAAATGGCTATTTTACAAAATTACATGCCGCAACAACTATCAGAAGCTGAAGTTCGTCAACTGATTCAACAAACTGCCACTGACATAGGCGCAGAATCAAAAGCTGATTTTGGTAAATTAATGAAAGCTGTGATGGCCCAAGTTAAGGGACAGGCAGATGGTTCATTGGTTAATAAAATTGTCAAAGAAGTACTGCAATAACGTACTAAGGTTAAAGTGATTTTGCTTTAGCCTTTTTCTTTAGCTTCAATTTGTAATAAAATAAGAGATAGATCCAAGTTAGAGGCTATGAGCACAAATATAAAAGTTCCAATCTAAATGGGATTTTAAAGATTTAATTTTTTAGGTCTAGCTACTAATTTTAGAAATAAAATTGTGCTCAGAAATTGGTTCATAATTGGGATTAATTTAATTTTATAAAATAAGTTCTGAACGAAGGACAGGAGAAATTTTATTTGACAGTTGAAATAACTAAATCGTTTTATTTACAAAGTAATGATGATGCGGTGCTATTTGGCAGTAATGATGCTAATTTGACTATTTTGGCAGAAAAATTGTTACTGAAAATTCATCCTTTTGGTAATCGTGTCGACTTAAGTGGAGCAAATGATGCCGTTAATCTAGCTTTACAAATTCTCAAAGTTCTCAGTCGTTTGCAACACTCGGGTATTCAGATTGGTCAAGCAGATGTAGTTAGTGCTGTACAAATGGCACAAGCCGGCACCTTAGAATACTTTGAAGATCTTTATAATGAAATTTTATTGCGGGATGCGAAGGGAAAACCAATTCGTGTACGTAACCTCGGACAACGTAATTATATTAAAACTATTCAAAAAAATGATATTACTTTTGGCATTGGGCCCGCGGGAACTGGTAAAACTTATTTAGCAGTGGTGATGGCTGTAGCAGCGTTAAAAAAAGGTCGCGTTAAAAAATTGATTTTGACCCGACCAGCAGTGGAAGCCGGCGAAAATTTAGGCTTTTTGCCAGGAGATTTAAAAGAAAAAGTGGATCCATATTTACGTCCCATTTATGATGCGTTGTATTCAATTTTAGGAACCGAACAAACTAATCGTTATTTAGAACGAGAAATCATTGAAGTAGCTCCTTTAGCGTACATGCGTGGTCGGACACTAGATGAAGCCTTTGTGTTGTTAGATGAAGCACAAAATACGACGCATGAACAAATGAAGATGTTTTTGACGCGCTTAGGATTTGATTCCAAAATGGTAGTCAATGGTGATCCCACGCAGATTGATTTGCCTCGGCGGTCACCCAGTGGGTTGTTACAAGCACAACAAATTTTACGTAACTTAGCACATATTGGTTTTGTAGATTTCCAGTCCGGCGACGTAGTTCGTCATCCAGTGGTAGCGGAAGTGATCGAAGCTTATGCTAAAGTTAATAGGAGTAAAGAATGAACTTAGAAATTTATGACGAACAACACTTACTTGATAACAAACATTTAGATTTGGTCCAGCGCTTATTTGAGGCAGGGGCAAAAAAAATTGCCTTACCTGAAAACACAGAAGCCTCAATTACTTTTTGTACTTCCGAGCAAATTCATCAAATTAATCTCAAATATCGACAAACAGATCGGCCAACGGATGTCATTAGTTTTGCTTTAGAGGATGGTGATGACGATGGCATTAGTTCGCAAGCTTTAGCAGCAGAATTTGGTATTCCCCGCAACATTGGTGACTTGTTTATTTGTCCGGAAGTGGTCACTAAACAAGCACAAGAATATGGACATTCTTTTGAGCGAGAACTAGGTTATACTGTCGTTCATGGCTTGTTGCATCTATCTGGTTGGGATCATATTAAACCAAAGGAAGCTGAGCAAATGTTCAGTTTGCAGCGGGAAATTTTAGCAGATTTTGGTTTGAAGCGGTAATTCAATTGAAAAAGGGGTTGGCAGAATAATGGAAACTAAGCAGTTAATGGATTTAGCAACAAAAATGTTGGATAAAGCTTATACACCGTATTCGCATTTTCAAGTTGGTGCTGCACTTTTAACCCAGGATGGTCAATTATTTGGTGGTTGTAATATTGAAAATGCTTCTTATGGTTTGACTAATTGTGCTGAAAGAACCGCTATTTTTCAGGCAGTTGCGCATGGTCAACGGCAATTTCAAGCTTTATTAATTACTGGCAATACTCCCGGTCCGATTGCCCCATGTGGTGCTTGTCGGCAAGTGATTAGTGAATTTTGTGATCCGCAAATGCCCGTTTTTTTGACAAATCAAACAGGAGCAATCCAACAAGTCAGTGTGGAACAATTGTTGCCAGGAGCTTTTACAACAGGAGATTTAGAACATGGTAGATAATTTTCGTTCGGGTTTTGTGGCAATTATTGGTGAACCGAATGTCGGGAAGTCCACTTTAATGAATCGTATTTTGGGGAGTGAAATTTCGATTATTTCTCCCAAAGCACAAACCACACGTAATAAAATTCAAGGTATTTATACAGATGAGCAACAGCAAATCATTTTTGTAGATACCCCTGGCGTCCATACACCGAAGAATAATCTGGATCAGTATATGGATAAAGCAGCTTTTTCAGCTTTAACTGAAGTCGATTTAATTTTATTAATGGTTAGCGCTCAAAAATCTGTCACGAAAACTTTACAAAATATTATTGCCAAATTACAGACAGTCCAAGTACCAGTTTTTTTGGTAATTAATAAAATTGATTTGGTTCATCCAGACAGCTTGTTGCCTTTGATTGAACAATATAGTAACTTATTACATTTTCAAGAAGTGTTTCCCGTCTCGGCGACTCAAGGCAATAATGTGGCGGAGTTATTGACTGCTATTGGGCAGCAATTGCCTGTTGGACCGCAATATTATCCGGCTGATCAAATTAGCGATCATCCCGAATATTTTATCGTTGCAGAAATTATTCGGGAGAAAATTCTAGAATTAACGCGGCAAGAGGTTCCACATTCAGTAGCAGTCGTGGTGGAACAAATGAATCAACATTTAAATAATAAATTGCAAATTGATGCTACTATTTATGTGGAACGCGATAGTCAAAAGAAGATTATCATTGGTAGTAAGGGGTCTTTACTCAAACAAATTGGGATTCGTTCGCGTCGAAAATTGGAAGACTTACTGGGTGAGAAAATCAATTTGAAATTATGGATCAAAGTTCAAAAAAATTGGCGCGAAGATCCGTTATTTTTAGCACGAATTGGTTACTCACTGAAAGATTTTCAGTAATGATGGTTCAGCGTAATCAAAATTTTCAAGGTTTGGTCTTACGCAATCAGGATTATCATGAAAACGATCAACTGGTGTGGTTATTAACTGATCAATTTGGCATTGTGACTTTTTTGGTCCGGGGGGTTAAAAAAGCGCAATCGAAACAACGCGGCTTAGTTTTGCCTTTTACGTATGGTCAGTATCAAGGGACGATTAATACGTCGGGCTTTTCTTATTTAAGTGATGCTTTAAATTTGCACCAGTTGCAAACTGTGGCGCAGGACATTGAGCTGAATGCTTATGTCACTTATCAAAATGATTTGATTTTACGCGCTTTTAGTGGTCAAAAAGTTTCTTTGGCCTGGTACCGACAAATTTTAGCAGCCCAAAAATTAATTGATCAGCAATTGGATCCAGAAATTATTACTAATGTTTTGGAACTACAACTGCTCAAGCCGTTTGGTGTAGCTCCTAATTTGACTAGTTGTGTGGTTGGTGGCGAACGCCAAGGAACTTTTGATTATTCTTTAAGTTTCGGTGGTATTTTATGTAGTCGCCATTGGACGAGAGATCAACATCGTTTGCATTTAGCCCCCAAAGTAGTGGCTTATTTGCGTTTTTTGGCGCAGCTAGATTTACAAAAAGTGGGTAAGATACAAGTTTCTGATTCGATTAAGGCCCAGTTGCGAAAAACTTTGGACTTAATTTATCAAGATAATGTGGGCGTTTATCCCAAAAGTAAAAAATTTTTGGAACAAATGTTTCGCTGGCAATTATAAAAACTTTGAATTAATTAGAGGTTGAGCAAGTTAAATGGAAGATTTTTTACAAGTTATGCAACAACATACTTCAGTGCGCGATTTTAAAGATCGGGCTCTTGATGAAGTAACGAAACAAAAATTAATTACGGCGGCACGAAGTAATGCCTCGTCTAATTTTGTGCAAGCATTTTCTATTTTAGAAATTCATGATGCAACATTGCGCCGCAATTTGGGACAATTGGCGAATTGTGAACCTTACGTCGTACACAGTGGTGTCTTTTATGTGTTTATTGCGGATTTGTATCGGCAAAAAGTTTTATTGGAGCAAAATCAGCAAAATATTGCGAGTTTAACTAATTTAGAATCGTTGTTGGTCAGTGTCGTCGATACAACTATTAGTGCCCAGAGTATGGTTATCGCTGCTGAACAGTTGGGGTTAGGCATTTGTTACATTGGTGGGATTCGCAATGATCTTTTCAAAGTGGCCGAGTGGTTAAATTTGCCGTCATTGACCGTGCCATTATTTGGTCTAACTATTGGTTATCCACAGACTAAAAATCAAGTCAAACCGCGCTTACCAGTGGCTAATCAGGTGAACGTTGATACTTATCCGCGCCAACAGTTTGCGGATTTAACAGCATATCAAGCGCAAACTGCAGCTTATTATCAAAAGCGTGCGCAAAATGCTCAGCAAAGTGATTGGCTACAAAAAAATCGAGCTTTTTTCAAAGAAATCCGGCGGCCGGAAGTGGCGAAATTTGTGCGCCAGCAAGGCTTTGTGTTGTAATTGGATAAAGAAGAGTTGACAGTCTTCTAAAGACTGCTAAAATTAAGATGTTTGTACAGCGAGTGTGGTTAGTGAGAGCACATGTAGATTAAAATGGCGAATTGATTTAATTAATAATGAAGAGCAGGCTGTGAGGCCTGAAATAGGGTGGAACCGCGAAGTTATTCGTCCCTATGCAATTTTTTGAGATTGCATAGGGCTTTTTTTGTGAAATGAGGTAGAAAATTGGAAAAAAAATTGAATGTACAAAACATGATTTTAACCTTACAGCAATTTTGGAGTGAAAAAGGCTGTATGTTGATGCAAGCTTATGATACAGAAAAAGGCGCGGGGACTATGAGTCCGTATACTTTTTTGCGGGCTATTGGTCCTGAGCCGTGGAATGCCGCTTATGTTGAGCCATCCCGGCGCCCAGCTGATGGTCGTTATGGCGATAATCCCAACCGCCTATATCAACATCACCAATTTCAAGTGGTTATGAAACCATCACCGTTAAATATTCAAGAATACTATTTAGACAGTTTAAAGGCCTTAGGGATTGATCCCTTAGAACATGATATCCGTTTTGTGGAAGATAACTGGGAGAACCCATCAATGGGTTGTGCTGGTGTTGGTTGGGAAGTTTGGCTTGACGGGATGGAAGTTTCCCAGTTTACCTATTTCCAGCAAGTGGGTGGATTAAGCGCTGATCCAGTGACGAGTGAAATTACTTATGGCGTTGAGCGCTTGGCTTCTTATATTCAAGATGTTGATTCGGTGTTCGATTTGGAATGGGGCAATGGCGTCCGGTATGGTGATATCTTTAAAGAACCGGAATATGAACATTCCAAATATGCCTTTGAAGAAAGTGATCAGACCATGCTCTTACAATTCTTCAATGACTATGAAAAAGAAGCGCAACGTTTAATTGATTTGGGCTTAGTACATCCAGCATACGACTATATTCTAAAGTGTAGTCATACGTTTAATTTGTTAGATGCACGCGGTGCGGTTTCTGTCACTGAACGGGCTGGCTTTATGCACCGTATTCGGTCGATGGCCCACCGAGTTGCCAAAGCTTTTGTGGCCGAACGGAAAAAATTAGGTTTTCCATTATTAGATGAAGCCACACGTCAAAAATTATTAAAGGAGCAAACTAATGACTAAAGATTTTTTATTAGAATTAGGTTTAGAAGAAATGCCTGCCCATGTGGTAACTAGTACAGAGCAGCAATTAGCCCAAAAGGTGGCCGCTTATTTACAGGAGGCCAATCTGGCTCACGGGTCAATTGAACAATTTTCCACACCACGGCGCTTAGCACTTTTAATTCATGATGTGGCCGAACAGCAACCCGATCAAGAACTTGAGGTCAAAGGTCCTGCTAAAAAGATTGCACAAGATGAACAAGGTAATTGGAGTAAAGCGGCCCAAGGTTTTGTTCGCGGTCAACAATTAAGCACCGACGATATTTATTTTAAAGAATTAAAAGGTACGCCCTATGTTTACGTCAAAAAGCAAATTTTCGGCAAACCGGCCGCGGAAATTTTGGCTGGTTTAATTAAGCCTTTATCCGAATTAACTTTTCCGACACGCATGCGCTGGAATAAATTTGATTTTGAATATATTCGGCCGATCCATTGGTTAGTTGCGTTGTTGGATCAAGAAGTTATTCCCATGCAATTATTAAATATTCATGCTGGTAATCAAACTCAGGGCCATCGCTTTTTAGGAACGACGATTACTTTAGAAAAAGCCAGTGATTACCAACAAGCTCTGGCTGATGACTTTGTCATTGTTGATGCAGCCCAGCGTAAAGCTTTAATTCAAGAACAGATTCAAGCTTTGGCGAAGCAGAATCATTGGGTCGTTGATTTAGACGAAGACTTGTTAGAGGAAGTTACTAACTTAGTTGAGTACCCCACAGCATTTGCTGGCAAATTTGCCGCCAAGTATTTAAAAATACCAGAAGAAGTGCTCATTACTTCAATGAAAGATAATCAACGTTATTTTTATGTGCGCGATGAACAAGGCCAATTAGCACCTTACTTTATTGGGGTGCGTAATGGGAACCAAACACATTTAGGTAACGTGATTGCTGGAAACGAAAAAGTGCTGGTCGCACGGCTGGAAGATGCCGCCTTCTTCTTTGCGGAAGATCAAAAGCATACTTTGTCAGAGTACGTTTCGCGTCTTCAACAAGTTACGTTTCATGATAAAATTGGTTCCATGTCTGAAAAAATGCAACGTACACAGATTATTGCCGATTTATTAGCGCAAAAATTTAATTTGTCCCCGCAGGAACACCAAGATGTTTTACGGGCGAGTGCCATTTATAAATTTGATTTGGTAACGGAAATGGTCGGTGAATTTTCGGAATTGCAGGGAGTGATGGGTGAAAAGTATGCGCTGATTTTTGGCGAACGACCAGCAGTTGCGCAGGCGATTCGCGAACACTATCAACCTACTTCTTCAGAAGGCCAGTTGCCGCAATCTAAAGTCGGGCAAGTCTTATCTTTAGCTGACAAAATTGAAAGTTTACTCAGCTTTTTTGCGGTAGATTTAATTCCTAATGGTTCTAATGATCCGTATGGTTTAAGACGGCAAGCCATTGGAATTGTGCGGATTTTACAGCAGCAACAATGGCATCTTGATTTTGCTCAATTATTACCTCAGATTGTTCAGTGTTATAACCAAAAGTTAGGTTCAGTTAAGTTTGATTATCTGAAGCATCAAGCGGAATTAGAAGAATTTATTGTAGAACGAGTTCAGCAATTATTAACGCAAGCACAAGTGCCACATGACGTCGTCATGGCGGTGACAGCAATGACAAAAATTGATCCAACTCAGATGATAGCCACTGCTCAAGTATTAAATCAGCATCAAGCAGACTCTGATTATAAGGAGAACATGGAAGCTCTGACGCGAGTATTACGGATTGTGGCTAAGCAAGCAATTGCTGAACAAGAAATTGACACAACTTTATTCCAAAATCCATCTGAGCAACAGTTATTTCAAGCAGTTAATGACTTGAAGGAGCGCTTTGCATCGTTAACGACGCAAGCAAGCTATCAAGCTTTACAAAAATTACAGCCGCTCATTAGTCAATATTTCGAAGAGAACTTGATTATGGATAAAAATGCAGCTGTGCAGCAAAATCGTTTAAATCAGCTGCACCAATTGGCCCAATTAATTTGGCAGTTGGGTGACTTGAATCAATTAGTAATTAAATAGTGTAGTTTTTAAAAGATTGGAACAAAGCAACTAGTAATGGTTGATTAATAGTTCCAATCTTTTTTATTATAATTTTTGAAAGAATAAGGGGAGTAATTACTGTATATGAAGTTTTTTTAACTTGAGAGCTGGTGTTTATTGATAAAATATAATAAAATAATGAAGATTAAATGAACTTAAATTATTTTTTACTAGTTAAATATTGGAAACCAAAGCTGTTCGGACTTAATAATAAACAGCTGATCTAAAAAATTGAAATGGTGTGTGAAATGCAAAAAAAATTATCCTTAACTAAATTACAAACAACCATTGTAGTAATTGATTTTCTTGTTTTTGGCATAATAGGTTATTTAATCCCCTTAGTGGGGGATGATCTTAATTGGTGGAGTAGTTGGGGCACTCATTACTTTACTAGTGGTACATTTTTAACGTATGATGGTCGTTATTTGGGCGATTTATTTATTATTTTGATGAGTCATCTGCCGATAATCAGCTTCTTACTTTACGGAATATGCGCGGTTAGTTTGGTTATTTTATTGAAAACTATTACGCAGGTTGTGTGGCCGGCGGTGGATAGTACTTTAATAATGTTATTATGTTCTTTAGCGCTCTTGTTCTTACCGCCAACGGTGTGGCAACAAATTTGGGGGTGGCGGGCTGGTTTTGCCAATTACGTTCCGTCCATGATTTTTCCCTTGTTTGAGCTCACTTTAATTTTAAATCGACGACATTTACCTTTAACTTTAGCTAAAAAAAATCAAATTTTATTATTTTTCGGAGCACTGCTGAGCCAATTCTTAGCAGAACATATAACATTACTCAATTGTTGTAATGTTCTTTTAATTTATTTATTAATGCGCAAAGTTCTAACGACAGCTTTTATGCATAATTATATCCGCCCGATTGCAGGAGGAACTTTTTTAGGTGCAATTTTAATGTTTGTCAATGGTGCATATCTGCGGATTTTACTAGGACGGGATTCTTATCGCAGTATTAATCATCAACAGTCTAATACGTTAATTAATTATTATAAATTGATGTTTGAGCAACATCCGCACCGAGTGTTGCTATATTTAGTTGGGATAATAGTTTTTGGTTTACTATGTGCTGATAATTATCATCAGTTACATAATCAGCAGTTGCTGACGGTGACAGCTTTGTTAATTGTGGAAGCAATCATTAGTCAATTACCCTTTCTAGTTATTTCACCTTATGGTCCACGATGTGCTTTTAGTTGGGTATTGTTCAGTTGGTTGGCAGTAATTATCAATATTGTGCCTTGGCTGAATGACACCGCGCATTTCACAATTGGCTTACTGAGTTGTGGTTTGCTCATTGCCGGCTTAACGGGAGTCTTTTTTGCTGAGAATTATCACCAGACGTTTGTGGCGGCTCGAGATTTAGCCCTTTATCAAAGAAAACAAAATTCAGCCCAAACTTATGTATTAGATTATGCTGATGTGGATTTTATTTGGACCAATAATAATAGTCAAGATCACAATTTTCAAGTGTTTTTTGTTAAGCCTAAAAGTCAAGTAATTCCTGTAGCTTATCCAGTCTGGAAGAAGTTAAGTCAAGGCTTAAATTTAAAACAGGTGGTTGATCAGAAAAAGCTTTTAAAACGACTACAGATCGATTTAAAAGCAACGCCCTAATTAAAAAAATATCCGGCATTTTAATTTACTAGTGATAAGGATGTGGTTGACCTTTGATTTCGTGCTGCACGTGTTGAAACATATCGTCTAATAATTCGACAATGTGGGGATCATCGACTTGATAAAAAATCTTGATCCCCTGGCGTTGTTTACGAACTAATTGATAACGATATAAAATGCCTAGCTGTTTGGAAATAATCGGTTGTTCGAGCTGCAAATTTTGGACAATCTTGGTGACCGTAACGGGGTGTGTTTGCTGTTTTAAAAAATAAAGAATTTTTAAGCGCGTTTGGTTACCTAATATTTTATAAATTTTAGCTACTTCAGTTAAAACTTGTTCATCAAGGGGATTAATAATCAACACTACCTTTAAAATAATTGAATTAAATGCGTAATTAGTCCACTATCCCAAAAAACATAACAACCAACTGCCACGTAGATGATCTTGGTTAAGGGTTCACTATATTGATGAATGAATTTTTGGATAGTTTTGAAATCACCAATTATTTTAATCATAACAGTAAATATTATAGAAAGCAGTAAAATAAATAAGGTAGCTTCTATAAATTGTTTGCTATTCAAATTAGTCAAAATTGGCAAGAACAAAGACAGGTTACAACCGGAACAAACACTAAGATAGGTCAAAAAAGTGGTCTTTATGGGATGAGTTTGGGTATTATTTTGGTTAACGTCATCATCATCGTGAAAAGCTAAGTAGATGGGAAAAATTCCTAAAATACCGAGTAACCATTCGGGCAAAAAAGTTTGTAAAATTTTACCTAAGCCAAAACTTAATCCTAATAAAACAATTAATCCTAAGCAATAACCACTAATGACGGGTAGCAAGCGAAAGCGTTGCAGCAACAGTAATAAAATAACAAAGAAATCTAAATTAATGCCGACAAAAGTTAAACCAATTATCCACCAATTCATTAATTAACCTCCTATATACCAAAAAAGATATATTAATTATATATCTTTTTTGGTATATAGACAAATTACTGAAAAACTAAAACTTTGCATTTTACCAGTTAAACAATTACAATAAAATTAACATTAGGTCAAGTAGTCATATTTTTATATGACTACTTATTTTTCTAAAAAAGGCTGATTTTTTAAAATGGAGTGAAAGCAGATGGTAACGAAAATTCCGGAAGCTTTTATTGAAGAAGTCCGGCAAAAAACGAATATTGTTGACGTTATTGAACCCTATGTTCAACTAAAGAAATCGGGTCGCAATTTATTTGGTCTCTGTCCGTTTCACGAAGAGCGAACTCCTTCGTTTTCAGTTTCAGAAGAGAAGCAGATTTTTCACTGCTTTAGTTGTGGTCGTGGTGGCAATGTTTTTAAGTTTTTGATGGAAATTGAAAGTTTGACTTTTCCAGAAGCTGTAGTGAAAGTGGCAAAGTTTAGTGGTATTACTTTACCAGAACAATATAGTTCAACAGCTAATAAAGAAGTTAATTCCCCCCAAACGACTTTAAAGAAAGATTATCAGACAGTTCAGGAACTATATCATTATATTTTATGTAAGACAGAATTAGGTGAGCCGGCGCTGAATTATCTCCACCAACGGCAATTGCAAGACGAGACGATTGAGCACTTTCAAATTGGTTATGCCCCAACAGCTGATAATACTTTGACAGAACTTTTGCAAGATCACAAACCAGAACAATTACAAAATTCAGGTTTGTTTGTACAGTCGCAACAAGGTCAGTTATATGATCGTTTTCGAGATCGGGTTATGTTTCCTATTACTGATCAAAGCGGTTCTACGATTGCTTTTTCCGGACGTGTTTGGCATGAAAAAAATGAGCAACAGCCGACTGCCAAATATTTAAATAGTCCTGAAACACCGATTTTTAATAAGAGTCAAACTTTATTTAATTTGGCAGCTGCTAAAAGTTCCATCCGTCAGTTTGGAGCTGCCATCTTGTTTGAAGGCTTTATGGATGTGATTAGTGCTTATCAAGCCGGTGTCGAAAATGGTGTTGCTTCGATGGGAACTAGTCTAACGCAACAACAGCTATATATGTTACATCGAATTACTAACAAATTAGTGATTTGTTATGATGGCGATGCACCGGGAATTAAAGCAGCACACCGCGCTTTAAGTTTATTGAAGGACTCAAACTTTGAGATTAGCGTAGTAGTCATTCCTAATCGGCAAGATCCAGATGAATTTATTAAAAGTCAAGGTGCTACTGCTTTTCAAACGCTAGTGCGCAAAAAAGCGTTAACACCGAGTGCTTTTATGTTGGAATATTTAAGTCAGCAATATGATTTGACCAACGATAGTGCTAAAGTAGATTATTTAAACGCGGCCTTAGATTATGTTGTCGGTGATAATTCACCAGTTGAACAAGAATTATATGTGCAACAATTGGCGCAAAGGTTAGGTGTTTCAAAACAAGCTATTCAACAAGAATTGTTGGATAAACAACGAGCACAGGACTTATTAAAACCCGCTGCTGATTACGGGCAAAATCAACAACAAGATGCCGCCATGGCGGTGAAAGAAGTAACTCCTAGTACCTTAAGTAAAACGGAAAAATCCGAACGAAATTTATTAAATATTGTTTTCCATTTTCCACAAGTAATTGGTATACTGGATAAGCATGTGGATTTTAGTTTTGTTCACGTCCAATATCAAGATATTTTTGATTATTGGGTACGATATTGTCTGACGGTTTCTCAACCGTTAATCGCACAATTTATGGATCAGATTCCAGATAATTTGCGGAATTTGGTCAGTACGATTGAAATGCTGCCCCGTCCTGCTGATTATTCAACAGAGGAAGTTGATGATTATATTAATAATATTATGTATGATCATAAACAGCAGCAATTATCAGAGTATCAAATGCAAATTAAGCAAGCGGCCCAAATTGGCGATGCACAGCAAGAATTGCAATTAACGGTTCAATTAGTTACTTTGCGTCAGGAATTAGAACAACTTAAGGTAGCGGCTGAGAAGTAAAGTGTAATAGAGGAGGATTTTTCGTGGCTGAAAGTAAGAAGAAAAAAAGTGTCATCAAATCAAGCAAAGAATTAGAACGTGCAACGAATGATTTGATCAAAAAATATAAAAAAGACGGAAAAATCTCTGAACAAATATTAAATGAACAATTAATCAAGCCTTTTGCCTTAAAAGGCGATTCGATCGGTGAATTGGTTAATCATTTTACTGATAAAGGGGTCAGCATTGTGGATGACCACGGTGATCCTAGTCAGTTAGCTCTCAAGAGTCAAAAAGAAGTCAATCATCATGAATTAAGTGATATGTCGGCGCCAACAGGGGTCAAAATGAACGATCCAGTGCGGATGTACCTCAAAGAAATTGGGCGGGTTCCGCTATTAAATGCACAGGAAGAAGTCGAATTAGCTCAACGTATCGAAAAAGGTGATAATGAAGCTAAACAACAGTTGGCAGAAGCTAATTTACGTTTGGTTGTTTCGATTGCTAAACGTTATGTGGGCCGAGGCATGCACTTCTTAGATTTAATCCAAGAAGGTAATATGGGGTTAATGAAGGCCGTGGAAAAATTCGATTACCGTAAAGGCTTTAAGTTTTCGACTTATGCTACTTGGTGGATTCGCCAGGCAATTACCCGTGCCATTGCAGATCAAGCGCGGACGATTCGGATTCCGGTTCATATGGTGGAAACTATTAACAAACTCATTCGGATTCAACGACAATTACTACAGGATCTAGGACGGGAACCAACACCGGAGGAAATTGGTGCAGAAATGGATATTCCTACGCAAAAGGTGCGTGATATTCTCAAAATTGCCCAAGAACCGGTGTCCTTAGAAACGCCCATTGGTGAAGAAGATGATTCGCATTTGGGTGATTTTATTGAAGATGACGAAGCAACGAGTCCTGAAGATCATGCTTCTTATGAATTACTCAAAGAACAATTGGAAAATGTGTTAGATACGTTGACCGATCGCGAGGAAAATGTTTTGCGTTTACGCTTTGGGTTAGATGATGGCCGCACGAGAACTTTGGAAGAAGTGGGTAAAGTGTTTGGCGTAACTCGTGAGCGGATTCGACAAATTGAAGCGAAAGCCTTGCGCAAACTGAGACATCCCTCAAGATCAAATCAGTTAAAAGATTTTTTGGACTAGATTATTAAAGATTAAAAAAAGACCGCTTAAGCGGCCTTTTTCTTTTAAGAAGTTGAGATAAAAAAAGCAATTATTAAAATCTTCTGGGTGGAAGTGGTGCTGATGTTTAGCTGCTCAGTAATTTGAGAGTTTAATTTTAATGTAGGAAAGTAGGAGGAGTCATCTTTGAAGTTATCACGTCGTTTACAAGCCATTGCTGATTTGGTGCCCGTGACTGCAGCAATGGCCGATATTGGTTCTGATCATGCTTATTTACCGATTTATTTGGTACAGCAACAAATTGTCCAAACTGCGTTTGCTACTGAAGTAGCACCTGGGCCATTAGCAATTTCCAAAAAAGATATTCAACAAGCTGCACTAACTACCAAAATTAAGCCGCGTTTTGGTAATGGTTTGCAGGCACTTAAAGATACTGATTTAGTCCAAACTGCAGTGATTGCCGGCATGGGGGGGCAATTAATTCGGCAGATTTTAGAGCAAGGTCAATCGCAGTTGGCAACGATTAAGTATCTTGTGTTAGAACCTAATAATTATGAATTTCAAGTACGTCAATGGTTAGATCAGCATCAATTTGCCATTACTGCCGAAACAATCGTGCAAGAAGGGCGCCATACTTATGAGATTATGAAAGCTCAATTTAGTGGCAGTCAACCGCAGTTAACGCCAGAGCAACTGATGTTTGGCCCCATTTTACTACAGGAAAAAAGTGGCACTTTTAAAAATAAATGGCAACAGCAATTAAAGCGGAGTAAAATGATGTATTGTAATCTCAAAAATGCAAAACAGCCCCAAGAACAGAAATTGGTATGGGCACAGCAAAGAATTCAACGAATTGAGGAAATCTTGAGATGATTACAGGAGAGCAATTAGTACAAAAAATTGAAGAATTTGCACCATTAGCGTTAAAGATGGGTAATGATCCGACTGGTTTGCAGATTGGTAGTTTACAGCAGCCAGTGCATCGCGTTTTAACAACATTAGACGTTCGACCAGCAGTGGTTCAAGAAGCGCTAGAAAAACAAGTTGATTTTATCTTTGCGCATCATCCCGTAATGTTTCATCCAGCGACTAATTTGGATACTTCTTTACCACAAAACCGGATGTATGCTGATTTGTTAAGCAATCAAATTACAGTTTATGCGGCACATACTAATTTGGATCGGGCGCCTCGTGGAATGAATGATTGGTTAGCGGAATCTTTAGGTTTAACGGACATCCAGCCATTTAATTATGATGAACAACATATTGCTTTAGGGCGCTATGGCAAATTAAAACAACCACTATCTATTGCCGAATTAGGGCAATTGTTAAAAGAAAAATGGCAGTTAACTGGTTTACGGGCGATTGCTAGTGACTTACAGCAAAGCGTGCAAACAATTGGCATTATTGGCGGCAGTGGTAGTTCGTTTTATCAAGCAGCGTTAACTGTACCGGTGGATTTATTGATTACTGGTGATGTTAGTTATCATACCGGACACGATTTATTGGCGGCGCATTTACCCGTTTTAGATCCGGGGCACCATATTGAAGTTATTTTTAGTCAGATGGCCCAGAAGTTGTTACAGCATTGGAATCAACAGTATTCTTGCTGGCAATTAGAAATTTTAGCTTCGACGACTAATACGGAACCATTTCAATTTTTATAAGAGAGGTCTAAAAGATGCAATATACTAGCTTGATACCCCGATTTTTACGATATGTCAAACAAAATACACGCTCAGATGAATCGGCCGATACGATCCCCACAACTAAGCGGCAAGTTGATTTTTTGTTAAAATTAAAACAAGAGTTACAAGATTTAGGTTTAAGTGAAGTTGTTTATCACGTAGACAATTCGTATTTAACGGCCACGTTACCCAGTAATTTGGACTATGAAGTACCCACGATGGGTTTACTAGCACATGTTGATACGGCTGACTTTAATTCAGAGCACGTTAACCCTCAAGTCGTGGCTAATTATGATGGACACAGTGTAGTGAACTTGGATGCGCAAGGACAATATCAATTAGATCCAAAGGTTTTTCCTAATTTGAAGCAGTATGCAGGGCATGATTTAATTACGACAGATGGAACGACTTTATTAGGAGCTGATGATAAAGCTGGTGTCAGTGAAATTGTGACGGCAATGGAATATTTGCTGGAGCATCCTGAGATCGCTCATGGGAAGATTCGGTTAGGTTTTAGTCCCGATGAAGAAACTGGTAAGGGTGCGCACCACTTTGATTTTCAAGACTTTGCCGCTGATTTTGCGTATACAATTGATGGCGGATCGTTAGGTCAATTGGAATACGAAACTTTCAATGCTGCCGCTGCACAAATTACGATTCATGGTAAAAATGTACATCCAAGTGTTGCTAAAGATGTTATGGTTAATGCTAATCTGATTGCCTTACAACTGCAGGCTGCTTTACCTAGTGAACAAGTACCAGAAAAAACTTCCGGACGCGCAGGGTTCTTTTTATTAACGGATATTCAAGGAACGATTGATCAAGCACAATTATCTTATATTATTCGAGATTTTGATCGCACCCAATTAGAACAACGGAAGCAATTACTGCAAACAATTGTGGATCAGTTAAATGACCAGTACGGTGCGCAGACGGTGGAAGCAAAAATCTATGATCAGTATTATAATATGATTGAAGTTATGCAAGACCATCTGGAAGTGGTACATTTGGCCGAGCAGGCGATGCATAATTTACAGATTGAACCGGATGAAACCGCCGTTCGTGGGGGAACTGATGGCTCTATTATTTCATTTATGGGATTACCGACCCCCAATATCTTTGCGGGTCCGGAAAACATGCATGGTCGCTTTGAGTATGTGTCACAACAAGTGATGAGCCAAGCAGTAGACGTCATTTTAGAAATTATTCGTTTAAATAGTCAAGGAGAATAGTTATGCCATTAGTTCATATTGAGTTAGTCGCTGGTCGTACACCAGAACAATTAAAACAATTATGTCAAGATGTTACTGCCGCCATTAGTAAAAATACGGGCGCACCTGCGGAACATATTCATATTATTTTAGATGAGATGCAACCGGATCATTATAGTGTCGGTGGCGTTTTAAGATCGGAACAAAAATAAGTCAGACGGGTATGCTTAATAGAGATTGAAACCAAAAGAATTTTTCGTCAATTTAAGCGAAAAATTTCTTTTTAGGGCAGGACAAAGGGATGGTAATGACGAGAATTTGGAATGTTGTTCAGAAATCCTTACTAATTAATCTTTGTCCTACTTTTTTTATTTATGTGAAAAATTATCAAATAAGAAAGCATGAGGAAGGTTCATGGACCAACAACTGAAACCGAAAATTAGTACCGTCGGTTTATTATCATTAGGTGCTGGAGGAGTAATAGGTAGTAGTTGGATCTATACCAACAGCCAATTTTTTCACCAATATGGCGCTGGTGGCGAGATTTTTGGATTAATTGTTGCCGCGGGTTTGGCAATTTTAATTTCATTGTCGTTTGCAGAACTGTCAACTATTTATCCAGAAGCTGGTGGTGAGGTAATTTATGGTTATCAAGCTTTTGGTAAGAAAGGTGCTTTATTTGCTGGTTGGGCACTGTTAGGCGCGTACTTAAGTATTTTAGGCTTTTTTGTAACAGCCTCTAGTTTATTGATTGCACGTATTTTTCCACAGGTGGCGAGTGGTCCCAGTTACCATTTTGCCGGAGTAGCAGTCCATTATCGCGAATTGATTTTGGGAATTGGGATAACTTTGGTTGTTTATGGTTTGAATTATTTGGGGGCCAAATTAACGAGTCATGTACAAGCAACCCTCTTTTTTTTGCTATTAATTTTGGGGGCAGTTTTAGTAGTCGTTGGCTTTAGTCAGGGTAAAGTTACTAATTTTTGGCCAGCTTTTTATCCGAAACAACATCCATTACCGGAAGTTTTTCGCTTTATTTTACCCGCAATGACTTTTTTAACGGGCTGGGAATCAATTGGAATTTTAGCCGGTGAGTCTCAAACACCACCCAAAAAAATTGGTTGGATTGTCATTGGAGCGATTAGCTTGGCGGCAGGATATTATATTGCAGTATTGTTATCTTCGGCTTGGATTTATCCGTGGCAAAAGACGGCTCATCTTTCAATGGGCACGATTGATGCTTTTAAAAAAGCTGGTTATCCGCTCTTGAGTGCATTAGCGTACCTTATTTCTTTTTTAGGGTTAGGAACTAGTTTTCTGACGCTGTTTTCAGCCGCCCCCCGGTTGTTGTTTTCGCTAGCAGAAAAGGATATTTTACCGCGTTATTTTGCAAAGGTACATCCGCGGTTTGGTACGCCTTATCGGGCTTTAACCTTAACTTTAGTTTTGGTTTTAGCGATTGGTTGGTTAGGTAAAGGGGCCTTGACGTATTTTTTGGATACGGGCGGATTATTGACGGCACTAGCCTGGAGTTTTAATACGTTAAATTTACTGAAAATTCGGCGTAAGAATCCAGATTTGCGGGGTGGCTTTTATAACAAATCGCTATTTTGGCCAATTTTAGGTGGCGTAGCGGCTATTTTGATTACTTTAGGGACGATTATTCCAGGAACACCGGTTTCCTTGGTTTGGCCTTATGAATACGTCATTCTAGGAGCTTGGGTGATCATCGGTTTGTTAACCTATTTTTTGCGTAAAAAGTAAATAATTGAAAATAAATTAAATAAAAAGACTGGGACTATCAAGCTAGTTAAAGTTGACAATGATTATACTGTTAACTTCAAACTAGCTTAAAATCCCAGTCTTTTTGATAATCTCAAATTAAGAATGATCACTGATGTATTGCATAATGCGTTGTTCATCTTCTGGAGTATAATCCGCTTTGCCAGCCTTGATAGCGTGGATTTTTTCCACCGAAAAATGGCTTTCAAATGCAAATTGTGCGTCATTTTTGTGAGCTTTCTTTTGATATTCGATAATTAATTCCGATAAATTGTACTGCATACTAATCAATCCTCTCCTCGGTTAAAATGTTTTCATATGATTTAATGGCCAATAACGCCATTTAACAACGCCGACCACTTTATTCTTTTTAATAAAACCGATATAGCGGCTGTCCTTAGAGACACTGCGATGATCACCCATTACAAAGTACGAATCTTTGGGCACCCGATTGGTCTTTTTCATTTGCTGTAACTGTTTTTTAGAATAAATCTGCATATAGTTTGATGTTTTAGCTAACGAACTAATCGAAAAATTACCCGTATCAGCATAGCGTGTTCCATAAACACCATTGCTGCCATCATCAACTAATTTGAAACCTGGCTTCAAATAATTCTGGGATATTTTTTTGCCGTTAATATAAATTTCATTATTTTTAGCGACGACCTTTTCTCCTGGTGTGGCGATAATTCGTTTGATATAGAACTGTCCTGGCTCGTCGGGAGCATCAATGACGACCACTTCACCACGCTTTAATTGACTATGACGATAAGCAATTAAGCGATCACCGTCTTCAAACGTTGGCTGCATTGATGTACCAGAAACCCGGGCATTATCAAAGACAAAACGATTTAATAACGTGATAATGCCAAATAAAACAGCAGCTAATAAAAGGGTTTGTAACAGCCAAATGCCCCAATCCTTTAAGCTACTAGTTTCGTTAGAGTTGCTTTCTTTACTCATACTTAAACCTCACTTACCAATGATTAATAACTCTATTAATTAATATGATACACTTTTATGGAATTGATATCTTTAAAAACTTTGTTAAGATTCAATTTTGTCTCGACTTCTTAATTATGATAAACTTTTTAAATAACAATAATTTAAGGTCAACTATGCAAAATCTATCATATCCCCAACAATTACAACGATATCAAGCACAATTGCAAGCCGATAAAGAACTTAGCTATCGTTTACAGCAAATGCAATTAACACTACAAGCTTATCAAAAACAAACCTTGCCCTTTCAAAGTTTACCACCTTTGATTTTGGATGCCCAAGATTTGCAAAGATTATTACTTAATACTCAAGTTATGTCTGGTTTGACATGGCAACAAAAAGTTAAGTATTTAGAAAATTTAGCACGATTTATTGATGATTTTCGCCAATTTCTGCAACAGCAGTATGGTGTTTGGGCCTTACTCAATCAAGCAATGTTAAATTGTTGGGTACAATGTTTCCCACAACAGTCGTACTTAGAATTAATGGCAGGCAATGCCAGTTTGAGTTGGGGACTACAACAAAGAAAACAATCAGTTATTGCGACCGATGATTTGTCTTGGTCTAAGCAAAGTCGCACCGGACATCAGCCGTGGTTACCAGTTCAGCAAGCTGATGCACTAACGGCCTTGCAGCGTTACGGCTCGCAAGTCGATGTAATTTTACTTGCTTGGAGTCCTGACCGCGAGGAAATTGATTGGCAAATTTTAAAAGAGTTACGCTCTTGGACAACTCGTCCACAATTATGGGTCATTGGTGAATATCGTGGGGCTACGAATAGTTTACGCTTTTGGCAAGGGGCCCATTTACATTACGATGCCAGAATTGCTAAAATTAATCAATTTTACCCAACCTTTGATTTAGTTAAAGATCATTTATTTGTAGTCAGGTGAATTATGAAAAGAACAATTGTTTTAAATATTTTAATGATATGCTTATTAGTGTTAGCAGGAGTTGTGGTTTCCAAAAATGATTTACGCAATTACCAAACACTGATGGATCGGGGGAATATTCGAGAAAATGCACTAATTTTTCCGTCACGTTCACGCCAATCAATTCCAACGGTTTTACGAAAATTTGAACGAAACAATGTGAAACATTATCAAATTAATTTTATTCAGAAAAAGAACCCCAATTTAAGTTATGTGTATATGTCACATAATGTCAAAGCTTTACCCATGACCAATGGTCGCTTTTTTTCACCAAGTGATTTTCAATCGCCAATCCCGTTTGTGGTTTTAGGTCGTGATCTTGGTCAAAAGACGTATAAACCTCAGTATCAAGCTTATTATCAATTAAACCATAACTACTATTCTGTGATTGGTTATACTGGCTTGAGCAATACCTCGAAACTCAATCAACATATCTTTATTTCAACTTCGCCCAAACAACATAATCATACTCAGATTCGACATTATCAAATTGTGATTGATGGACAATTATTAAATCATCCGCAAAAACTTAAAAAAGTTCAAACTATCTTGCATGCTAGTTATCCTTATCGTTCAGCAAATCAAATTAATAATATTAAGCAAAGCTGGTGGCTACGTTGGGGGTGGACGTTGCTGATTTTGTCAGGAATTGCGTTGTTAGTTCTATTTTTAAGCTTTTTTGTGCAAATTCCTGCGGTACAGTTATTGAAACGCTCCTTACTCAATGGTGATTTACTTTTAGACTTTCAATTTGGCAATTGGTTGAAATTTGTGATTACCGAAATGGTGACTTTTGGTGTCGCGTTAATCATTATTTTTGCTAAAATTCAAATTGTTAGTTGGAAATACTTTATGCTGTACTTAATCTTTTTATTTATTGCAGTCATTTTATTAGCAGCGTTTCAATTATTAATTAATCATAAGAATAAAAATGAGGCTCTTCATGAAAAATGAGTTACCGGCAACATTTGTCGCAAAGTATCAACAGTTATTGGGCGCTCAAGCAACGCCTTTCTTAGCTAGTTTTCAACGACCCGCAACGCACGGTTTTCGTTTAAATCCTGCTAAAAGTTCAACTGCCTTAGTCAATGAGGACTTAAGTCAACCGGTCTTGGGCGTGGATAATGGTTATTACGGTCAAGTTAGTGGTAAAGCGATTGATCATTTAGCGGGGTGGGTTTATTCGCAAGATCCGAGTGCCATGAATGTGGCCCAATTTGCTCAGCCGCAACCGGGGGAGCGAGTTTTAGATTTATGCGCAGCTCCCGGAGGCAAAAGTACGCAATTAGCAGCTTTTTTACAGGGGAAGGGCTTACTAGTAGCTAACGAGATAAATTCAGCGAGAGCGAGGACTTTATCCTCAAATATTGAACGTTGGGGGATTACTAATGCAATAGTGACCAATAATTCACCAGCGCAATTGGCCAAGGTTTGGCCGCAATATTTCGACTGTATTGTAGTGGATGCACCTTGTTCAGGGGAAGGTTTGTTTCGTAAAGACCCAGAAGCCATGAAGTATTGGTCTTTGGATTATGTCTTGCAATGTGCCAAATTACAACGTCAGATTCTAGATTCAGCCGTGACAATGTTAAAGCCAGGAGGCCGTTTGATTTATTCAACTTGCACATTTGCTCCGGAAGAAGATGAGCAAAACATTGCCTGGTTAGTTGAGCATTATCCGGTGAAAATTATTGATTTACCAACTACCGCGCAGATGGATCATGGCTATCCTGAATGGGGCAATGGTCATGCTGATTTAACCAAGGCTGTACGCTTGTTTCCCCAGCATTATGCAGGTGAGGGACATTTTATTTGTGCGCTGCAAAAAAATGGAACCCAAGCTGCCGATTTATCGGCTCCAGCTGCTGTTTTAAAACATTCGAAAACCAAAAAACGGACTTCCTTAGACTTAACGACTTGGCAACAGTTTGTCCAGCAAACATTGACGCAGTCCTTGGACATTAAACCGCTGGTACAAGGTACTGAATTATATAGTAGTGTGATTGATGGTCAGGCGGTACCAACACTGCACGTTTTACGTAATGGTTTGAAATTGGGCACGTTTAAGAAAAATCGCTTTGAACCCAATCATGCCTTAGTATTGGCGTTAGCACCGGAGCAATTTCAACAAGTCATTGAGTTAACTGCGGAGCAATTCCAGCATTTTGTGCATGGTGAGGCTTTAACTTTGCAACAACGTTATGACTATCAAGGATTTGTGGCAGTTAGTTTTGAACATAAGATTTTTTCATGGGGCAAATTGGTTCAGCAACAATTGAAAAATTTTTATCCGAAGGGTTTAAGACAGTAAGCTTAGCCGGTAAATTCAAAAATTAACCGTGTTTATCGTTTCGTTTAAAGAATATGTCAATCGCAATTAGTAGCGAAATGATAACCTAAGGTGAAACACAAAAAATGTTCGTATTTGATTGATGATGAAACTTCCAAAGTTTTTTTTATTTTGGGGTTTACATCAATTATGGATACGAACATTTTTTAGTACTTCTCCAAAGCAGAAGTTTGGGTGTAATGGTTACAAAAGCTTGTAAATTTCCAGAGCAATTGATTATCACGTGTTGAAATGATTGCGCCACTTGCTAATTAACAGCGTGATGTCGGAGATTTTTTGAAGTGTTGGCTGATCCTTAATCAATTGCCAGCTACTGCAAGATTTTGCAGATATTTATCAGCTAGTTAAGGTTGCCATCCTGTTAGGACAACTTTGCCCTTCATATGTCCCGTTTCCACATCAGCGTGCGCTTTTTTCATGTTTGCAGCGTTGATGGGGGCGTAATTAATTTTGTTAATTGGTTGCAGTTTGTTTTCTTCATATAATTGCGCGATTGTATTTAAAATTTTGTGTTGGGAAATCATGTCTTTAGTTTGATAATATGATTTGCTGTACATCCATTCCCACGAAAAAGTGATGCGTTTTTTGGTCAGTTTTTGGAGGTCAATTAAACGCTGATTTTCGGTAGTTGCGACTACTTGACCGTCAGGTTTGATGATTTCCGCAATTTCATCCCAATGAGCGTCCAGATTGTTGAGATTTAAAATATAATCTACGTATTGAAAGTTTAACTGACGGATTTGCTTAATTAAATTTTGGTGATGATCGACTACATAATCGGCCCCTAATTGTTTAACCCATTGAATCGCACTGTCTTGAGCTGCGGTTGCGATCACTGTAAGATTAGCTAGTTTGGCCAGTTGGATAGCGATAGATCCCACACCGCCAGCACCATTGATAATTAATATAGTTTGGTGGCTCTTAATGGTAGGGTCAATCTTTAACTTCTCAAATAAAGCTTCGTATGCGGTTAAGCCTACTAAAGGAACTGCGGCGGCGGCTTCGTTTTTTAAATTAGTTGGGGCCCATCCGACAATTCGCTCGTCAACTGCTTGGTATTGGGAATTACTACCAGATCTAGTGAAATCGCCGGCATACCAAACCCGATCACCAGTAGCAAATAAGGAGACTTGAGGACCGGTTTTGATAACTGTTCCGACAGCATCCCAACCAATGATTTGCGGAACTGTTAATTTAGTAGTACTTCCTGATTTGCGAACACCAATATCCACTGGGTTAACAGAAACGCCCTCCACCTTAACTAGTAAGTCATGAGCTCTAATAGTAGGTTCTAGAATGGTTAAGTCTTCGAAACTGTTCGCGTCAGAAATTGGTAGGTGTTGATAAAAACCGACAGCGTGAATTTTTTTAGTCATCTTTATTACCTCTCAGTAATGAAGATACTAATACAATTTCAAAATATTGGAAGAAGTGAATTTAAAAGCATTAGGTGAATTTAAATTCACCTCTAGTATCATTTCACTTAAAATGTATAATATATTTTATTGATTAATGAAAGTGAAAAAAATTTAAAGTGGCTGAGTTGAGTGTTTTACAGAGAATTTTTAATTAACAACAGGTGAATTTTAAAATGCGAAAGAATTATAATTGCGACTTAGGATGTCCGGTACAAAATACCTTGCAATTCATATCGGGTAAATGGAAATGTGTGATTTTATATCACTTATTTAAAAATAGTGTCTTGCGCTTTTCTGAATTAGAGAGAAAGCTGCCTTATGTATCTAAAAGAATGTTGATTAAGCAGTTAAATGAACTAGAAAGTGATGGGATCATTGATAAAACAATTTACCCGGTTGTCCCGGTGAAGACTGAATATCGAGTTTCAGAATTTGGACAAACCCTCTCTTTTGTGATTGAAGCTCTGGAAACTTGGGGAACGGACTATTCACGGACAATGGTGAGGCAAGATTCAAGATTATAGATCAGTCAGGAATAATGCTTTGGCAGAACAGGATGAATTACAGTCTAAAATCAATCACAAATCGGATATTTGAGAGAAGTTAGAAGGGCTTGAACCTTAACTGAGGTTTTTATCATAATGTTTTTAGGTTTAACTGCGGACTAGCCTGAAAGCTGCCAACTTAGTTTTTTTTATAGATATAAAAGAAACTGGGGCAAAATTTCGGCTCATAACAAAAACGCAAGACAATCTTGAATTTTTTGATTGTCCTGCGTTTTTTGTTATGAAACTTCCAAAGTTGGTATTTAACTTTGGACTTGGAGGTTAATCTTCTGTATTAAATTTGTTGTAAGAAGTTGACTAATTCGGAACTTAAAACATAGTGCACCTGGGTTAATTCTGTGATGTTCTGACACCCTAACAATAGCATGATTTGTTGTAATTGTTGAATGAATTCTTGTCCAGCATTGATGGTCTGTTCTAAGCCTGAATGCTTTAAACTATGCAAAACGGGGGCTGCTATGCCCACAGCTTTTGCACCCAAAATTAAACATTTGATAGCATCTAAGGGATTACGAACACCACCGGAAGCCCAGAAATTCAAATCTGTTAATTTAGCTTGATTGATCGCTAATAAAGATTCTAAAGTGGTCAGTCCCCAATTTTGTAAGAACTGATAATCAGTCTGATGATTACGTTCACTTTCAATTTGGACAAAATTAGTGCCTCCACGACCACCAACATCAATGTTTTGCACGCCCAATTGCTGCAACTGCTGAATGCCAGACACACTCATGCCACAACCGACCTCTTTAATAATAACAGGCACACTCACTTGTGTGATAAGGTCTTTTAAGTTTTGACTCCAACAAAAATTAGTTTGGCCTTCAGGCATGACCACTTCTTGAGCGGCATTAACGTGTACCTGTAAATAATCAGCTTGAATTAAGTCAATGCACTTTTGGGCATCCTGCCAAGTAGTAGCAGCGGAAACGTTAGCCAAAATGACACCTTCGGGATTGGTTTGCCGCACAATTTGGTACGATTGGCGGACAGCGGCATTATCAGGATAGCGTAAATAATTACTCATCGAACCGACAGCCATGGCCAAATTTAATTGGTTCGCGACTTGCGCCAATTGCTGATTTAATTGGGTTACTTGCGGAGCGCCACCTGTCATTGCATTAATATACAATGGTGCTGCTGTCACTTTTTTAGTAGAAGGCCAAGTAAAAGTAGAATCAATTTGTTGGCTGGTTACATCTGGGATGATTGGGGCAACGACCCGGAATTGTTGAAAGTCGGCATTAGCAGACTGATAAAATTTTTCGGATAAAAAAATGTGTTCATTCTTACGTTGTAGATCATAAGGTTGTTTGGGCATAAAGACCTCCCAGATTAATTAAAAGGGGTATAGACATTAAAGTTCAACGGCTGAATACCGTTTTCCTGCCAAGCTTTTAATAGTTGCTTAGTTTGTTGATCGTCTTGAATCATGGCAATACCACAATCACCACCACCGGCGCCCGAACTTTTAGCAGCCGCATGAAATTGTTGTGCTAATTCACAAAGCTTATCTAAGCGGGCTGTTTCAATAATCACACCACTAAAGTCGGCTAATTTTTGTAGAATGCGACGATTAATTGTTAACTGCTGTAAAATCAGTTGCGCATTGTTTTCTTTAAAACCTTGAATCATGGTTTTTAAACACTGCTTGGAAGCAGTTAAAAACTTTTGGTAATTTTGCTTTTGGTGTGCCCGAGCGGCGGCAATTTTATCGACTAATACCGGCGTTGAAGCAGGACTACCACTCCAACCGATTAATAATTTGAGATTGGGCGGACAAGTTAATGATTCAATTTTGAGTTGCGGCCATGGCTGTTGAATGACTTGAACTAAGGAGTTGGTTTTTAGTTGCTGGGTGAGCCATTGACGATCCGGTGATTGATAAGCAATCCAACCACCATAGACACTGGCGGCAATGTCGCCGAAAGAACCATTATTTTGGACCATAAAGTGAGAAATAGCTGCTAATTTAAAAATTTCTTCTTTAGATAAGTTTAGTTGGTAAAATTGTGCTAAAGCGCTGACTGTTGCGACAGTTACCGCTGCTGAAGAGCCCAAACCGTACTTTTTTCCATCGTCAGCATCTAACTGACTATTCACATTGACATCAAATAATTCTAATGAATGATTTTGTTCCAACGCATATAACTCTGTATATTTGATGGAGGATAAAATGTATTCAAATGGATTATCACGATTATCAATAACTAATTGATTGCCTTCTCTTTGCCAAATGACGGGCATTTCTTCATATTGTTTCGAATTAATTGTACCATGATCGTGCGCACGATTAATGGAGACCGTCACGAATTGATCCAAAGACACCACAATTGCTGGATACCCAGGCTCTACTACGGCATACTCCCCCGCAATATATAATTTACCTGGAGCTTTCACAGTTATCAATTCATCAAACCCTTTCATTGTTTGTACTATCTGTCTGTGTTGTAAAACACCAAAAAAATATTATAGCATAATTTTATTGAATTCCCGGTCCCGGTTTGAGAATTGTCGTAGTGGCTTGCGGAAAATTGGTTTGAATTTGTTGTTGTACCGTTACCACATCATTATCAGAAGTAATGACTTTGACATTCGGACCGGCATCAATGGTGGCATAGGCTAAGCAACCTTGCTGTCTTAATTTTGCCAAAAAATTGATGAGGCTTATGGTATCTGCCGAAAAATAAGAAAAACCAGGACGAGCCGTCCAATTTAAAGCGTGCATTGCTAAAGCATTATTTTGCGAGATCAGGCCAATTTGTTCCAAATCTTGGTTGGCAATGGCATTAAGCATAGCATTCAGATCTGTTTGGACAATTTGGGGCCAATCTTTGTAAAAAGGTGAGGTTTGCACCGCGTGTTTCATACCTTGAGTTGAGGAAATTTTTTTAGGTTGTTGATTAAAAACCACGCTCACGATGCGAATATGAATTTGGTTAGGTGGTTGGATGGGTTCTGAAAAAGAACTTTGATCGTCTGTGCCATGATGCCATTGGACAAAGCCCCCAAAGATTGACCGCGTAGCAGAACCCGAGCCCATACGGGCTAAGCGTGAGAGCGCGGTTTTGTCTAAATTCATTTGAAATAAGTTATTAAGAGAACCAGCCAAAGCGGCAAACCCCGAAGCTGAGGAGGCTAAGCCAGCAGCAGTGGGCACATGATTATCAGTTTGCACACAAATGGCGCGGTGGGAGTGATTTAAATGTCGAACATAATCTAAGAAGTGATGCGTACGTTGGAAAAATTTGGCCGGCGCAATTTCTTGATTGAGCCAAATTTGATCTTGAGGACCGTCAATAAATTTAGTTGTTGTCGTCGTATAATAGCCATCTAAAGTTAACGATAAACTATCAGTATATGGTAAGCGTAATTGCTGGTCTTTTTTGCCCCAATACTTGATGAGGGCGATATTGGTATGAGCTGTGGTAGTTGTGGACATTGATTAATTCCTATCTTTGTTGAAGTGATTGAATCCAAGTTTGGTGAGCACCGGCATTCATGACAGCCTGGCTGATGATTTGAGCGTTAGTTTGATCTGAAGCTAGGGCAATCAAACAACCGCCACGACCACCGCCAGTGATTTTAGTGCCGAGCGCGCCTGCTTGATTAGCAACTTTAATTAATTGATCGAGAAAAGGCAAACTGATTTTTAAGTCATGTAAAATCGTTTGGGCTTGTGTAAAAATGTGGCCGAGTTGCGTGACTTGTTGTTGTTGTAAACAGGTTTGTGCTTGCTTAGTCAATTGTCCTAATGTAGCTAATTTTTGATTGACCAGTTGTGGTTGTTGCTGTTTCAACACGCGTAAGTCATGCACCGCTTGGCCCGTGTTCCCGGTAATTCCAGAGTCAATAATAACTAAGTAGGCACAGAGATTCATGGTAAACGGCTGAATTAATTGATCTTTAATAAAATAGATCGGTTGCTTGGAGTTGACGGTGACGGCATCGACACCACTCGGAGTACCATGGATAATTTTCTCAGAAAAATTAGTATAATGAAGTAATGTAGCCTGTTCTAAAGGCGTATGTGTATAATTAAAGAGTGCCTTAGTAATGGCCGCTCCAGTGGCGGCGGAGGAGCCCATTCCACGTTCAATGGGCAACTGACTAGCAATGGTTATTTGCAGGTGCTGGGTAATGGGTAAATCGCGCATTAATAATTTAATTAAGGTCGCAATTCCTTGTAATTCTGGTAAAACATTGGTTAATGAACCGTGATAATATTGAGAAGCAATAGTTGTTTCAGTTGTTATGGGTTGAACCGTTACTGTGGTGGGAATATCCAAGAGCGGAATAGTGATGGCTGGTTGGCCGTAGACCACCGCGTGTTCACCGATTAAAATTATTTTACCGTGGGCTTGACCACAATTCGTCATAAAATCACCTTTCTCATAGTCTTTTATTTTACACAATTTAGACTTAAAACGCACCTTTTCATCGTTAAAAGTTTATCCAGGAGGTTTTCATGTCATTAAAATTAGTTTTGGGTACGATGCAAAAAGACAAGCACGCTTTAATGTTAAAAGACTTAAAGCAGCAACTAAAACAGTATCCGCAAGATAATTTTATTTGGTTAGTGCCAGATCATGTGAAGTTTGAACGGGAAGTGCAGATTTTAACGCAATTAAAATCCGCTCCCCAACAGATTATTGCAACCAATCGGCTACAAGTTTTTTCTTTTTCCCGCTTGGCGTGGTATTTTTTACGCAACGATCCCATTTACCAAAGTCCGCAGTTAACCCAGACAACGCAAGTGATGTTATTAGCTGATATTGTGCAACAACAAGCTGGACAATTACATTTGTACGGCGGTGAGGTTAAACATATTGGTTTTATTCAAGATTTACAACAACAACTAGATAATTTCATCAAAAATCATATTACGCCGCAACGCTTACAGATGATGGCACAAGATATCTCACAAACTGGTGATTTGCATTTAAAGCTATTAGATTTAAGTTTAATTTACGAGCAATACTGGCAAAAGATCACGACGAATTATAATGATGAGCACCAGTTATTAACATTGTTAACCCAGTTTTTACGGGCTGATCCCCAACAACAGCAGTTACATTATTTTATTAGTGACTTTACACAATTTTCGGCAGAGGAATTATTAGTTTTACAGGCTATTTTGACTCATGCTGCGACTGTCGAAATAAGCCTGACCTTAGATCATCCGGTTAATGATCAACAAACAACGCCTTTTTTTCAACGCCCCCAACAAGTCTTTCAATGGTTGACGCAGACTTGTCGCCAAAGTGGCGTTGCTTATACAACACAAGTGGCTCAAACTCGACGAGTAACGGCGGATTTAGCTTGCGTGGAAGACTTTTGGATCGCCCAAAATACTCAATTAACGCATCCACAACCGGAACAATTGCAGGATGATAGTTCAGTACAAATTTGGCAAGCTAGCACGCAGCAACAAGAGTTATTAGCAGTGACTACTTATATTCGACAGTTGGTGGCGACTCAAGGTTACCGCTACCGTGACTTTTTGGTTTTAGCACGGAATTTAACGGATTATCAACAAATAATTGATCCGTATTTTCAAAATCAAGGCCTGAGTTATTTTGTGGATTTACCACATTCGATGCGTGATCATGCATTTAAAGATGTTATTGATAGTTTATTTGCTTTAGTGCAAAATAATCTGCAATACGCTGATATTATGCGCTTATTGCGGACGGAATTAGTAGTACCGCAAAATTTGACCTTAGAACAGTATCGTCAGGCAGTTGACCTCACAGATAATTACTGTTTAGCACATGGCTTACAAGCCAGGGATTGGCTTGCGGCTAAAGACTTTGCGGCGTTAGGGCAGCATCCGACAACAGAAATTCAGCATCAATTTAAACAAATTAATACGATTAAGCATTTGGTGGCCCATATTTATCACCAAGTACAACAACTAGTGCAACAAGAAATCACTGTCCAACAAGCTTGCAGCCAGTTATATCAATTACTAGTTGATTTACAAGTCTTTGCTAACCTCAAACAATGGGAAACAGCTGCCATTGATCAAGGAAATTTAGCGTTGAGTCAACAGCCAGAGCAAGTAGTGAATACTTTCGTACAGATTTTAGACGAATTTGTCGACTTATTTGGTACTCAGAAGTTTGCGGCTACTGAGTTCTTAATTGTTTTGGATAATGGTTTTGATGAAGCTCAGTATTTAACTATTCCGGCGGCGTTAGATGCTGTCCAAATCTCGGGTTTAGGAGCACAGCAAGTCGCACAACGAAAAATTACCATTATTTTAAGCGCTAATGACCAGGATATGCCACAAGTTAATGAAGCGGTGAGTTTGTTTAGTGATGATGATTTAGCGGCCTTACAACCTTTACTGGCTAGTGATGAAACACTGCCACCCACTAAAGAACAGTTAAATAGTTTTGAACCATATTTACATGATCTGGCCTTTTTAAGTAGCAGCCAAAGATTAATTTTTACTTATGCGCAAACTAAAAATGAAGCTGCCGTCCAATTATCACCCTATGTGCGAATCTTAAAGCAGCATTTTCAAATTACTGAACAAGTGGTGGACTTTGTGGAACCTACTTCACCGACTGCGGTTTTACAATTATTAGGTAGTCCCGTTTTGACAGCGGATCATTTGTTAGCTGTTTATCGTCATAGTAAAACCCAACAAATTCCTGTCGCCCCAGCTTGGCAGGCCATTAAAGACTTACTTTTTCAATCTGATGGTGCCGCTCAGCAGTACTTGTCTAAAATTTGGTCCGGCTTATCTTATCAAAATATTGCCGTTCCGTTAACAGCCCAAATTAGTCAACAATTATACGGTCAAGAATTGACAGTCTCCATTTCTCAACTTGAAACGTTTTATCAGAATCCTTACGAATATTTTTTGAAATATGGTCTAGGATTAAAGCCGCGTCCAGAATTTAAAATTACGCCAGCTAATCAAGGAACATTTTTTCATGAGGTGATGGACTTAACGGTGAAGCAATTACAAATGAAAGGTATTGCGTGGAGTGAATTGCAAGCAAAACAGTTACAGACAATTGCCCAACAAGTTATTGAACAAGTCTTGGCGCAGCCAGCTTACCAAATCTTTTCGCACAATGAACAATTCATCCAGCAACGGATGGTGATGACGGTTCAACAATCGCTGGAAGTTTTACGGCAACAAGCTCAGGATGCACAATTTACCCCGTGGAAAACCGAGGTAACTTTTGGGCAAGTTGGGGCGCAACATGATTTGCAACCTTTGCGCCTAGAATTAGCGGATGAGCACCAAATTATTGTGCGGGGGCGGATTGATCGGATTGATCAATTGGAAAGTGCCCCGAACTATTATTTTGTGGTTGATTATAAATCTAGCGCTCGAGATTTTGATTTTAAAAAGTTTTATGCCGGTTTAGATTTGCAGATGATGACTTATTTAACCAGTTTATTAAATGATTCGTCATTATTTAATGGCGCAATGTTACCGGTTGGTGGTTTTTATTTTCATTTACAAAATCCCGCAGTCAATGTTGAAGATTTGAAAGGCGATTTGAGTCAAGCGGCTAATTTGTGGTTTAAACAGTATCAGTATAAAGGTTTGATTATTGACGATGGCAAGAGTGCCTTAGCGTTAGATCCATCAATTGATGAGACAGCGTCACAAGTTTTTCAAATTGGAAAAAAACATCGGGTTTTAGCTAGTAAAGTGGTGAGTCCGACCCAATTTCAACAGATGGTCGATTTTAATCAAAAGTTGATTAAGCAAGCAGCTCGCCAAATTTTTCAAGGTGTTGACGCCATCAGTCCCTTACGTTTAAACCGGCAACAAACCACTTTGCAATATAGTGATTATTTGCCAATTATGCAATTTGATGCCATGTTACCGGAAAATCAATATCGAAATTTAACCAAATTGAATAAGAAAAAATTCTTTGAGTTGTTGCAGCACGAAAAGGAGCAAAAGTAATGACAGAATTTAGTCCGACTGCAGATCAACGCCAAGCACTAATGGCTACGGGCAGTGATATTTTGGTTTCAGCGTCTGCTGGGGCCGGCAAAACTAAAATCTTAGTGGAACGTATTGTTCGGCAATTGCAACAGGGTGAACAGATTGAGCACTTATTAATTGTCACTTTTACTGAAGCAGCGGCTCAAGAAATGAAGCAGCGCTTATTACAACAAGTTCAGCTGGCGGCTCAACAAGCTACCAAGCCACAATTAGTGCAGCACTTACGCGCCCAATTAGCTAAAATTCCGGGCGCTTCTATCAGCACTTTGCATGCCTTTTGTTTACAAGTAATTCGTAAATTTTATTATTTAATCGACTTAGATCCAGTTTTTCGTTTGTTAAGTGACTCTAATGAACGCTTTTTGCTCCAAGAACGGGCTTGGCAGCACGTTCGCAGTGCGTATTACCAAGCCGCCGATAGTGACTTTCTAGCATTAGAAAATAATTTTGCCACGGGTAATGACGATAGTGAAGTGGAAAATTTATTTTTTAAATTAACCGACTTTGCGTTAACTAATGAAAATCCCCAACAGTGGTTGCACCAATTAGCCGCGGATTATCAAGTAGTTGGTGACGTGAGTGCCGCCAATTTTTATCAAAAATATTTTTTAGATTTTTTGGAACAACAATTGCATTATCTAATTGTACAAGTCAGTGATTTAGCCGAACAAGCTACTAATTTTACGGAGCTAAATGGTTATCAAACCAGTGTTGAGACGTTGTTACAGCAAGTTAATGCGTTATTAACTGATCTCAAGCAATTAAAGTGGGATCAGTTGCGCCAACGCGTTTTAGCATTAACACCGATCAAGGGACGGGCTAAAGCTAAAAGTGATAGTAGCATTGTGGAGCCGTTTAAAGCTAAGAAAAAAATCGTGAGTCAATTAATCCAGGAATGGCAATATAAGTATTGTGTTTTAGATAACAATCAATGGTGCCAAATTTTACAAGCTAGTGAACATTTAATTGATAAAGTGGTAGAAGTTGAAGAGTGCTTTTTAACGGCTTTTCAAAAACAAAAGCAGCGTCAACATAGCCTAGACTTTAATGATTTGGAACATTATTGTTTAAAAATCTTGCAGGTGGATTATCAAGGACAACAAGTTGCCCGAGAATATTATCAAACTTTATTTCACGAAATTTTAGTAGATGAGTATCAGGATACTAATCCATTACAAGAAGCAATTATTCAACAAATCAAACAGTCAAATCCCGGTAATTTATTTATGGTGGGCGATGTTAAACAGTCAATCTATGGTTTTCGGCAGGCAGCACCATTTTTATTCACGCATAAATTTCAAGCCATGCAACAAGACCCAACTGTTGGTCAATTGATTAATTTAACGACTAATTTTCGCTCACATCCCAATGTTTTAGCCACAGTCAATGAAATCTTCCGTCATATTATGGATCAAACCTTAGGGGAGGTCGACTATGACCAAACGGCGCAGTTGCAAGCTGGTAGTCAGTTTCCCGCCAAGTGTGATGCTACTAGCGAGGTGTTGTTCTTACAGCAATCTTCCTTGACTGCGAGCCATTTGACGAATGAACAAGCACAAATTCAATTGATTATTCAACGCATTCAAGAGTTAAAAGCGGCTAATTTTCAAGTTTATGATCGGCAAACGCAAAAATTACGTTCCCTCCGTTATAGTGATATTGCTATCTTGACGCGGGTAAAAAGTTTGAATAATGATTTAATTGAACAATTTAATCAAGCACAAATTCCGATTGTCGTTCATGATGCTGCTAATTATTTTCAGGCAACCGAAGTGCAAGTCATGTTGTCGATGTTAAAAATTATTGATAACCCTCAACAAGATATTGCTTTAGTAGCAGTCTTGCGTTCGGCCATTGTTGGTTTAGATGAAAATGAATTAGCGTATTTACGGATTAATCAACGTGGCGATAATTACTATCAACGAGTAGAACATTATTTAAAAGATCGAGAGTATAACCAAAAAAATGCTTTTGCGCAGCGCTTAACGCAAAAAGTGACGACTTTTATGGAGCAATTAACCAGTTTTCGCAGATTAGCACCGAAAATTAGTTTGGCCGCCTTAATTTGGCAGGTTTATTTAAAGACGGGATATTTGTCTTATGTGCAAGGAATGCCTAACGGTTCCCAACGGGTCAGCAATTTGCACGCTTTGTACCAACGAGCTGATGAATTTGAGCAGCAAGGATTTAAGGGACTGTTTCAGTTTATTCATTTTATTGAACACATTGAAGATAACGATCAAGATTTGAGTCAACCAGTTGAACACCATGGACAACAAGATGAAGTGCAGGCCTTAACGATTCATGGTAGTAAAGGCTTGGAATTTCCGCTTGTCTTTGTTTTAAATCTGGATCATAGTTTTAATTTGATGGATGTTAGAAAAGGGTATTTATTAGATGCCCAGCAGGGCATGGGAATTAAGTATTTAGATACAAAAAACCGTATCTTTTATGAAACCTTGCCGATGACCGCTTTAAAAGCTAATCAAAAAAATAAGGTTTTGTCAGAAGAAATTCGCTTGCTTTATGTAGCATTAACCCGAGCTCAACAAAAGTTGATTTTGGTGGGGTCAGTTAAAGATGATCCGGAAGTGGCGTTTGAAAAATGGCACCTAGGACTAACTGGCGAAACAACCGTTTTAGATATTGGTTTGCGGACCAATTTTCATTCGTTTCAAGAGATGATCCAGCCCATTTTGGCCTTAGCCGGCACGTTGAAACAGCAAGCTGAAACCATAGTGATTGAACCTAAAAAAAATAGTAATTTTCAGTTTGTGGCCCGCTTTATGGCAGTTCCATTAGAAAAGAAAAAGCCGCTACTAACACCCCCCAATGATCAAACACCTGCGACTAGTGCACCAGTAATGGATGATCTTTTTCTGAAAACTGCGCGGCAAATTTTAGGCTTTCAATATCCTCAACAGATTGCCACCACCACGACTGCTTATCAATCCGTCTCCGAAATCAAGCATTTATTTGCGAATCCCGATGATCAAACTTTACCCACTTTAGATTTACAAGCCCAGTCAACTTCCGGTCAACGTTATGTCTTAAATGATTTTAAGCGGCCGAGGTTTTTAAGTCAGGATAAATCCCAGGTGACACCAGTTGATGTGGGGAGTGCTACGCATTTGTTATTGCAAAAAATCACTTTAACGCAGACCCCCACGCAGCAAGATTTTCAGGCTTTGGCCCAACAATTAGTGGCACAAAAGGCGTTGAGTGCCAATGTGGCGCAACAGATTGACTTTGTCAGCTTAGAAAACTTCTATGCTTCTACTTTAGGACAGCAGATTATTGAAAATCAAAAAACCTTACACCGAGAATGGACTTTTTCGATGGTTTTGCCGGCCCAACAAATTTTTCCCCAACAACAACTAGGTGATGATCAAATTCTAGTCCACGGAATCATTGATGGTTTATTTGTTAATCAAGCCCAACAAGTAGTGTTATTTGATTATAAAACTGATCACGTTAATTTACGGCAAGCTACAGGGGAACACTCAGTCCAACAAATTGTACAGAAATATTCGGGGCAGCTCAATTTGTATCAACAAGCAGCCCAACAAATTTTGCACTTACCGGTAGTAGATAAATTCCTTTGTTTATTGTCCGTTAATCAAATAATTAAGGTAAACTAGACTGTATGAAGAATAAAAAGTATGTTGTGGTTGATTTAGAAACCACGGGAACTAGTCGTCAAGATAATGATCGAATTATTCAGTTTGCAGCGGTTGTGATTGAAAATTGGCAAATCCAAGATCAGATTACTTTTTTAATTAATCCAGAGCAACCAATAACTAAACGAATTAGTAATTTAACCGGAATAACTAACGAGCAACTGCAACAGCAAGCGGTTTTTCAAAAACATGCCCAGTCCATTTTTGAATTATTAAAGGATGCCACTTTTGTGGCGCATAATGTTAATTTTGACTTGCCCTTTTTACAGTCTGAATTAACTGCGGCCAATTTACCTCAACTTAATTGTGCGGCGATTGATACGGTGGAATTGGCGCAAGTGTTGTTACCGCAGGCGCCTAGTTTTAAATTAGTTGATTTGACACGTTATTTAGAGATTGATCATTTAGCACCGCATCAAGCTGACAGTGATGCCTTAGCAACAGCCATTTTATTTTTAAAGTTACGCGAGCGCTTGTTAAAATTACCAGCGCCCACTTTAAGATGGTTGGTCAAAGCAGCACCAAACTTTTTACGACAGACTGGGGACTTTATTACGCAAGTGGCCCAGCCGTTATTGAATGAGAAGCAAAGCCTACCGAACAATTTAGTGATGAGCCACCAGATTGTTTTACAAAAACCGTTGAGCACGAGTGCAAGTTTCTTGTCGTCCGCTACTTTTCCGGTGACTAAAAAACAGAAATTAGCATTGTTTAAAGAACAATTACAATGGCGTCCACAACAGGCTAAATTGATGAACTTTGTTCAACGTAAATTGACGCAAGAAGCGCCTTTGGCACTAATAGATGCCCCGACGGGGTTAGGCAAAACTTTGGGTTATTTATTGCCAGTTAGTTATCAGTTAGATCAAGGTCAAAAAATAGTCGTTGCCACTTCAACAAAGTTGTTGCAACAACAAATTTTAACAAAGGACTGGCCGCAAATTGAACAATTGCGACAGCGTCATTATGAAGTGGCGCAGTTATCTAGTGCACAGGATTATTTAGATTTAGATAATTTTTATCGGTTATTAACCCAAACGACAAAAGGTCGGCAAACTAAATTATTATTGCTGAAAATTTTGGTGTGGTTGACCCAAACGACCAGTGGTAATTTACAAGAATTAAATATTACAAATGATCAAACGGAAATTTTTCGTTTATTACGCAGTTCGGGTCACCGCACTAGTGGTTTATTTATGGAATATGATTTTTGGCACCGCCAATTACAAACAGCCCGACAAAGTTCTTTAATTGTGACCAACCAAAATTATTTATTACGGCATTTGGATTTAGATGTTTGGCAAACTGCTCAGAGCGTGATTGTTGATGAGGCAGCTAATTTATTACAACAAACTTTACAACCGCAAGCGCAATTCAATTTGGCAACGACGCAAACAGCACTGAAACATTTGAGTGATTTATTGTACCAAAACCGGGTTCTATTACGGCAATTTTTTCAACAAAATCGCTGGCAATCGTGGCGTTATACGAATTTGACCGAGTTTGAACAAAAGTTTGGCGAATTAACAGCTAGTTTGCACCGCTTAAGTGCAGATTTAATGACTAATTATGTCAAACAAAAGCTAACTTTGCAGCAGAGAAGTGGGTCTGTGCAACTAGGAATTTCACAGACGGAAATTCAGGCGACGACAATCACTTATTTGCAGCAATGTTCACAAGCTCTTCAAGCTTTATTAGCGGTCGTTTTGCCGTTGCTCAGATTATATCAAGCAACGAAACGTAATTCTTTACTAGCTGTTGACCGTTTGTTACAGCAAATTACTAATGAGTATTTATTATTGCAACAGCAGCTACAACAATTAGAATCAATCATCCAGCAGTTGACCAAGCAGCAGACAGGCGGGGTTATTATCACGATGGTTGATTATCATAATTGGGATAGTTTAACATTAGCGACGCAAGTTTTTAATCAACGAGCAGTGATGGACGCATTAAAGGACCGGTTTGCTACGGTCATTTTGTTAGGAGCAGGCTTAAAATATCAACATAGTTTTCAAAACTTTTTGCAGCAATTAGGTTATACAGCGCCCATTGCTCAAAAAAATAAGTTAAGTTTACAAGCTGATTTTCCCGTAGCAACGCGTTTAAAGGTTTATCTGCCAAGTGATGCTAGCGCCCCCGCCAAAACTGATTTTGCTGCAACTTTAGGTCAGCAATTGGTAGAATTGCTACGCTCACAGACTACGCAGACGTTGATTTTATTTAATTCTCTGCGGACTTTGCAAGCAGTTTATCAAGCTGTGCAAATAAGCGGGTTAACTGATGAACGTGAGGTTTTAGCACAATCAATTTCGGGTTCTAACCGGCGGTTACAGAAACGCTTTGCTTTAAATCCTACAGCGATTTTATTAGCGACAACTAGTTTTGGTACGGGCTTAAATTTAGCTCCGCAACATTTAAAATTAGTGATTATTACGCAATTGCCATTTGAAGCACCGGATGATCCGTTTGTGAAAGCTAAAAATCAATATTGGCAACGTCAAGGTCATAATGCCTTTCAAGTGGAAAGTTTGCCGACGGCTGTGCGTCGCTTGAAGCAACAAGTAGGACGTTTAATTCGCGGTCCCAAAGATCAAGGTACGTTAATTTTTCTAGATCAACGCTTGCAGACGGCACATTATGGTAAACTAATTTATCAAGAGTTAGATTTACCGCTATTACGGACAGATTTAACTGTTGCACAAATCAGTCAACAACTAAGTGTGGTGAAAAAATGAAACGACAATGGAAAAGTTCGTTAATTTGGGGCGGAATTATTGTAGTAATTGCTATCTTAATTGGTAGTTTATACTTAATGGTGCTGCCACATAGTTCTGCTAAAAAGCAAGCCATTAAAGTAGCGCAAACCCAGGTCGGAATTGAACAAGTTAATTTTTACTCCGAATTTGACCGCCAAAAGCAATATTTTACTGTCGGTGGTAAAAATCGCCAACAGCAATATTTTTATGTTTTGATTAATGGTCAAACGGGTGCTGTTAAAAGCATTGCTGGTAGTCCTCATTTGGTACAGCAAGTCCAACAAACGGTTCAGGAGCATCAACATCCCCAAAAAATTAATAAGGTGGCCCTGGGTTATGATAAAAAGCGGCTGGTGTGGGAAGTAACCTATCGGAATAAGAATCATACGTTAGGCTATTATTTGATCAATTTTAAAAATACGAAAATTTTACAAGTAATTAATAATTTGTAGCTTGTCTTGGAAAAGCAATGTTGGTTCAAACTGCTGATCTTGGGAGCACTGTAAAGAAAATGGAAAATTTTCCCCCAGCTGTAAAATGAACAATGCACCTAACCAATCTGGTCAAGATCTGCTATAATTTTTAATAGACGAATAAATTTTAATCATTAATTATAAGTAATGAACAAAAGATTACTGGAGGCTAAGTAGTGGAAACAATTCGAATTATTGATGCCAAGGATCATGTTAATGAAGAAGTGAAGATTGGTGTCTGGTTAACTGATAAGCGTTCATCAGGTAAGATTGCTTTTTTGCAATTGCGTGACGGTACAGCCTTCTTTCAAGGTGTTGTGGTGAAGAATGATGTTGGTGAAGAATTATTTGATGTTGCTAAAAAGTTACGTCAAGAAACCAGTTTTTATGTTACTGGAGTTATTCATCAAGATGATCGTTCACATTTTGGTTATGAAATTGAAGTTTCTAATTTAGAAGTTATTGGTGAAAGTGAAGATTTTCCCATTACGCCGAAAGAACACGGTATTGAATTTTTATTGGACCATCGCCATTTGTGGTTACGCTCACGGCGGCCCTTTGCTATTATGCAAATTCGTAATGAAATTATTGATGCCACTTACCGCTTCTTCAAGCAGGAAGGCTTCATTAAAATGGATCCGCCGATTTTGACGGGAACGGCACCCGAAGGAACGACGGAATTATTTGAAACGGATTATTTTGATAATCCAGCTTATCTTTCACAAAGTGGTCAATTATATATGGAAGCTGGGGCCATGGCTTATGGCAAGGTCTTTTCTTTTGGACCAACTTTTCGGGCGGAAAAATCCAAAACGCGGCGGCATTTAACCGAATTTTGGATGATTGAGCCGGAGATGGCTTTCATGCATCAAGAAGAAAGTTTACAGGTACAAGAACGCTATATTAGTTATTTGGTTCAAGCGGTCTTAGACCATTGTCAGTATGAATTAAAGTTATTGGATCGTGATCCGAAAATCTTGGAACGCTATACTAAATTACCTTATCCGCGGATTTCTTACGATGAAGCAGTAGAAATGTGTCAAAAGGGTGGTTTTGATATTAAATGGGGCGACGATTTTGGCTCGCCCGAAGAAACTTATATTTCTGACCAATTTGAACAACCAGTCTTTGTTTTAAACTATCCCAAAACTATTAAGCCATTTTATATGAAAGAAGCGCAAGATCGTGATGATGTTTACGTTTGTGCCGATTTATTAGCACCGGAAGGTTATGGCGAAATTATTGGTGGTTCTGAACGGGCAGTTGATTATGACAAAATGAAAGCTGAGATGGAAAAAGAAGGCATGAATCTGGATGATTATGATTGGTATCTAGATTTACGCAAGTACGGTTCTGTGCCGCATTCTGGTTTTGGCATGGGCTTAGAACGGGCTATTACGTGGATTTGTCATTTAGATCATTTGCGTGAGGCTATTCCGTTTCCACGGATGATCAATCGATTGCGGCCATAAGTAATAAAAATAAATTTTGAATTTGAAGATGTCGATGATAGAACTTTCGGCATCTTTTTTTTGCGATTTCAACTTGAATAATTAAAAAACTAAAATTCTTCTTGGACAGTCTTATTCATGTAACCTTAAGCTTTAATTTGAAAACTAAAAATTTTTGTAATAAAAAATAAGTTATGCTTTGTGGATGAAAAGGGAGCTAATGAATTAATTTTAACTAGATTGTCGAAAAATAATTTTATTCAATCTGCAACTAAAATTTTAAGTAAGAGTAAATTCAGTACTTCACCTAAGTCATTATCAGATGGTTACAGACAAGTAAAAACTTTAGAAATTAATTCATTCAAAATTAATTGTCTTTCTTTACATTAAAATACTATAATATAAAATGTTGAAGTATTTTCATTTAATTCTAGATATAAAGGGAGATAGATTAATGACCAAAGTTAAACAAGACTACATAATAGGCTTAGATATCGGAACTAATTCCTGTGGTTATGCCGTAACAGATTCTAAAAACCAATTATTACATTTACAGGGTAAGACAGCCATTGGTGCAAGACTGTTTGAAGAAGGAATCTCTGCGGCAGATCGTCGTAGTTTTCGTACGACGCGCCGCCGGTTGAAACGGCGCAAATGGCGCTTAGGATTGTTAGAAGAATTGTTTGCTACTGAAATGACGCAAGTGGATCCATATTTTTTTGCACGACTGAAAGAATCAGGGTTGTCACCCTTAGATTCTAGAAAAAGTGCCCAGGCGATTATTTTCCCAACGCCTAAGGAAGATCATGCATTTTATCACGAATATCCAACAATTTATCATTTACGGCAAGCTCTAATGACTCAAGATCGCAAATTTGATTTGCGTCTGGTTTATTTAGTAATTCATCATATTGTAAAATATCGGGGAAATTTCTTACAAAACACATCCGTGCAGAGCTTTAATGCTTCCAAAATTGATGTGCAATCAACTTTAGAACATTTGAATAATATTTTTGCAGCAATTAATGTAGAGCACCCACTACAATTAGCCATTGAGAATGCTGCAGCCATTGAAGATGTACTACGAGATTCAAAAAAATTTAAAGCAGATAAGTTAAAAGAAATCACCGCACTGTTGATAACTAATAACCCAGATGACACTAAGGAAACTATTAAAACCAATAAAGCAATTGCTAAGCAAATTGTAAATGCTATTTTGGGTTATAAAGCTTCTTTTGAAGTGATTTTAGGTCAAGAGATAGATACGGATGCAAAAAAGGAATGGGAATTTAAATTAATTGATACAGATGCTGATGATAAATTGGCAGCTATTGTTGATCAGTTGGACGACCAACAACAGGCTATTATTACAGAGATTAAGCAATTATTTGGGGCCGTAACTTTAAGTACTTTAGTCGATGAAGGCAAGACTTTATCGGAAACAATGGTTAGAAAGTATGAAGATCATAAAAAAGACCTTAGTTTGTTAAAAAAGGTAATCGCTAATCATTCGGATTCCCAAAAGGCTAAAAAATTAAGTTTAGCTTATGACTTATATGTAAATAATCGACACGGCAAGTTATTAGAAGCCAAAAAAGAATTTAACACAACTAAGGAATTAAGCAAAGACGAATTTTATAAAAATGTTAAAGCTAACTTGGACGATTCTGACGAATCTAAACAAATCTCGACGGAAATAGATTTAGATACTTTTATGCCTAAGCAACGCACTAATGCTAATGGAGTCATTCCGTATCAATTACATCAGATTGAACTGGATCGGATTATTCAAAATCAAAGCAAATATTACTCATTTTTAAAGGAACCTAATCCCGTAACTGAGCATTTGAACCAAGCTCCTTATAAATTAGACGAACTAGTGCGTTTTCGCGTGCCCTATTATGTAGGACCAATGATTACCAATCAAGAACAACAAAAAAGTTCAGGAGCAAATTTTGCGTGGATGATTCGTAATAGCCAAGATCCTAATCCGAATGAAGCCATTACACCGTGGAACTTTGATCAAAAAGTGGATCGCATGGCTACCGCTAATCAATTTATTAAGCGTATGACCACTAAAGACACTTATTTACTAGGTGAGGATGTTTTACCCGCCAATAGTTTGTTGTATCAAAAGTTCACGGTGTTAAACGAATTAAATAATATTAGAGTTAATGGCCAACGGTTAAAACCTTATATTAAACAAGATATTTATAATCATTTATTTAAGCAACATAAAACAATTTCTAAGAAGAGATTGTCTGATTATTTACAGCAGAATTATCACTTACCAACTGTTAAAATTGAAGGTGTGGCAGACCCAACCAAATTTAATTCCAGTTTAGCGACTTACTACCAGCTTAATAAGCTAGGTGTTTTAGGTGATAAGCTAGATGATCAGAATTATCAATTGGACTTGGAAAAAATTATTGAATGGGCAACAATTTTTGAAGATCGTGAAATTTATCAAGCTAAGTTAAAACAAGCTCAACAATCAGAAATTGCCTGGTTAACAGATGAACAAGTTAAAGCTTTATCTAGTTTACGTTATCAGGGCTGGGGACGCTTGTCACGGAAGTTGTTAGTCGGTCTTCATGATCAAAATGGGCAAAATATCATGGAGCAACTGTGGGATAGCCAACAAAACTTCATGCAGATTGTTAAGCAACCTGATTTCAAAGTTGCAACGGAACAAGCTAATGCTAATTTGATCCAGGATAATCAAACTGATGCCATTGAAGATGTGTTAGCAGATGCTTATACTTCGCCTGCCAATAAGAAAGCAATTCGCCAAGTTATGAAAGTAGTAGCCGATATTGTGAAAGCCGCTGGTGGCAAGACGCCTAAGCAATTTGCAATTGAATTTACTCGTGAGCCAGAGAAGAATCCGCAGTTGTCTAAGCAACGGGGCAAACAATTACAGGAAGCTTATCAAAAGACTGCCGGTCAATTGGTGGAACCAGGCTTAGCCGAGAGTTTAAAGCAAGCCACTTCTAATAAGCAACTAGTGAAAGATAAATATTATCTGTACTTTATGCAAGGTGGCCGGGATGCTTACACTGGTCAACGAATTAATATTGATGAAATTACTACGGGTTATCAGATTGATCATATCTTGCCTCAGTCATTTATTAAAGATGATTCTTTAAATAATCGAGTTTTGACAGCTTCAGCAAATAACAATGCTAAATCGGATAATGTTCCATTGAAGCTTTTTGGTTCAAATTTTGTTCCTGATTTGCAGATGAGTGTTGTAGCTATGTGGAAGCAGTGGCAAAAAGCCGGTATGATTAGTAAATTTAAATTGAATAATCTATTATTAGATCCAGATAACTTAAATAAATATCAACGTTCTGGCTTCGTGAATCGACAATTAGTCGAAACTAACCAAGTGATTAAGTTAGTTACCATCATTTTACAGACGAAATATCCCAATACTGAAGTTATTACCGTTAAGGCTAGCTATAATCATGAGTTAAGAAAACGTCTAAATTTATACAAGAGTCGCTCGGTTAATGATTACCATCATGCAATTGATGCTTATTTAACTGCAGTTTGTGGTAATTATTTGTATCAAATGTATCCGAAACTTCGCCCACTGTTCGTTTATAACAAGTTTAAAAAAATTAATTCTGATCCGGAACAAGAACGCCAAAGTATTAAAGAGTTGAGTAGTTTTAACTTTATTTACTTGTTATTGCAAAAAGACAAACCTAATCAGCCAGCACCAGAGCAGCTGTGTCGCAAAGATACAGGTGAAATACTTTTTCAAAAGCATCCTGATATTTTTGATCCCTTACGGCGAGCTTATAGTTTTAAACATATGCTGATTTCGCGGGAAACTTACGTTCAAGATCAAGAAATGTTCAAGATGACGCTTTACCCAAGGCTGGAGCGTGATACAGCTAAATCGCGGAGTTTAATTTCAAAAGCTCAAGGAATGGATCCTAAAATTTATGGCGGTTATTCAAATAATACAAAAGCTTATATGGCTATTGTCAAAATTGATAAAGCTAAAGAATCAACTTATAAAGTGGTTGGGGTTCCAATGCGGACTTTAGAAAAGTTAAAACAGGCTCGTAATACAGCAGAACATGACGCTCTTTTGAAGCGAGAATTAGCGAATTCGATTTTAAGTAAACGAGGCGTTAAAGATTTTTCGATTGTTAAGGGTAAAGTTCCATATAAACAAGTTGTTGTAGATGGCGATAAAAAGTTCATGGTAGGATCTTCTGTTTATATGTATAATGCAAAGCAACTGACTTTGTCTAATAAAGCCATGCGGGTTATTACAAAAAACTTTATGACTAATGATGACGAAAATCAGCTATTAATTGCAACGTTTGATGAAATTGTGTCTAAAGTTGATCAATATTTAACATTATTTGATACTAGAGGCTTTAGAAAAAAACTTCATGATGTGAGGGATAAATTTATTAATATATCGGTTGAAGACAAGCTAAACGTCATTCATCAAATTTTGCAGGGATTACATGATAATTCGGTTAGCTCCAGCTTCTTAGGCATTAAGGACTTTGGTAAGACTGAATTGACTGCTGGTATAACCTTATCTCCCGATGCTAAATTAATCTATCAATCACCATCAGGCTTATTTGAAAAGCGGATTAAGATATCTGATTTATAAGCAAGAAAATAGAGAATCCGCGATTGGATTCTCTATTTTTGAACAATAAAAAAATCCCAGCCATAGGGTTAGGGATAAGTGTTGAAACTTTGCATTCGAAGAATGCATTGTTTGATTTTAAACTATAGTTGTTAGATCAATGAGATTTATTGTTGGGAGCTACCCAACAAGATAAATATAGCATTAATAAAATTAAAAGACAAGGAGAAATTGAAATATGGCGTGGCGTTCAGTAATTATTACTCAACATGCAAAATTGACGTACTCAATGAATATGATGATTGTCCAAACACGTGACGGAATTAATCAAATTCCCATTGCTGATATTCAGTTATTGTTAGTCTCCACTTCACAGGCGGTGATAACGAGTGCGTTAATTAGTAAGCTGGCCCAAAATCAAACAAAAGTTATTTTTGTTGATGATCATTATCAACCAGTAACGGAAACGATGGATTATTATCCTGGTAGTCGGAGTTTACAAAAATTACAACAGCAATTTACTTGGCCGGAGCAGCGACGGCAAATTTTGTGGACAAAAATTGTTAATTGGAAAATTAGAAATCAAATTGCAGTTTTAGATAATTATCAAATCGACTCGCATGAGTTACAGACCGAATTAGATGCTTTAGAACTGGACGATATAACTAATCGGGAAGCGGTAGTCGCTCGTAAATATTTTATGGCATTATTTGGTCAACATTTTGTGCGTCGGAGCTTCGACGCGATTAATGCTGCATTAAATTATGGCTACGGAATATTGTTGGCTAGTTTTGATCGGTAGATTGCAGTGAACGGTTATTTAACTTACTTTGGTATTCATCATCATTCGGATGAAAATGAATTTAATCTGGGTTCAGATTTGATGGAACCTTTTCGACCATTGGTGGACTATTGGATGAAAGCTCATGATCAGATCACTGAGTTTACACCAGATATTAAATACGGATTAGTAGAATTGTTGAGTCTGGAAGTAATTTACAACGGCAAAACAACGCTATTAAAGAATGCCATCACCATTTATACACGTGATTGTTTGAAGTATTTAAGTGGTGAGATTGATGAAATTAAGATGGAAATGAGTGTGACAGATGAGGTACCGAATAATGCGCTTAATGATAATGTTTGATTTACCCATGGAAACAGCAGCAGAAAAAAGAGAATATCGCCAATTTCGGAAAAAATTAATTAACGAAGGATTTTTAATGATTCAATATTCTGTTTATGAACGTGTTTGTGTAACACGCCAAACGGCCACTTTTTTGGAAAATCGGGTGCGAAACTTTCTACCGCAAGGCGGAGTTGTGCAGTCATTAATGGTGACAGAGAAGCAATATAATGATATGCATTTTCTGGTAGGGAAACCATTAACAGATGTTCGAAACACTTCGGATCGGACGGTGATTTTATGATTTTGTCTTATTTAACGCATAAGCAATGGCAGTGGCAGAATAATGGTTTAAAAATGATTGTCACTAATAGTCCCATTGCCTATCGTGATATAGTTCAAGGTTTTCAAAATCAAAATGAACTGCTGCTTTGTACTAATGATCAATATGATCAGTTAGAAATTCCTAAAACTTTTGATTTCATCGGGGATCCATTATTAAGTGGTGATGTTACTAAAAAATATCTAACGCAGATAGTTAAAAGCTACATGGATAATTTAGATGAAATTAATCGCAACAAAATATTAACCGCTTTTCATAATTTGGAAACAATTTTGCAAGATTCATTGTTACTAGAAGATTTGCCATTAGAAATTAATTTTGATGAAGATCTCAAAAAGTTATTAAAAATGGTGGAACTACATCTGGATCAAAAAATATTACTTGATCCGTGTGCTATAATAAAGACTGTTTTAAAAATTCATGAGATGTGTCATCTGAAAACAATTCCTGTAATCTGTAACCTCGCTAATTACTTAGAATTACAGGAGCTATCTGAAATAAATCAATTAATTAATGAGTTAAATTTAACTTTAATTGTCGTAGAGTTTGCGACTCCTGATTTATTGAAAATCCCGCAGGGAGTGCAATTATACTACATCGATGATGATCTCGTTGATTGGTATTAGTAGCTAAATTAAAATTAGATTATAAAAAATCGGTTTTAGATAGTTGTTATATTGATTTTATCGCAAATTTACTTACAGAATATAAACGATTAAGTATTAAATGTTATTAAATCAACATTTTTAGTTGAATATACATATGAAATAGAACGAAAAATTAGTGAACAAATCGGAGAACATTTGTTCTTAGAGAACAAAACGGTGAACTTTATTAAAGATTTTTAAGAATTTGTGTAACCTTGGTATCATCGGCTTTTCGACGTGAATCAAGCAGATGTGAGTAAACATTTAAAGTAGTTCGCGGTGTTGAATGACCTAAGCGCTCGGCAATATAATCAATACTTACGCCTTTGGCAATTAAAATTGAAGCATGCGTGTGGCGCAAGCCGTGAAAGCTAATTTGATTTTTAGCGTTAATTTCAATTAATAACTTATGAAGTAATTTATTAGCCGCCATTGGACTAGATATTTTAAATAACTTATTTCTAAAAACTAGATTTTCATGATCCCGATAACCTGTACTTAAAAAGTAGGTGGCTTGTTCGGCTTTTAATTGGGCCAACATTTTTAGTAATTCATCGTCAACAATAATCGTTCGCTTTGATGATTCAGTTTTGGTATCAGATACTTGATGCGTAAATTGATAATCAAATGAGTGTTTAATTTGAATAGTTTTGTTCTTAAAATCAATATTATCCCAACTTAATGCCAATAGTTCTCCAATTCTTGCACCAGTTAGTAGACCAGCGAGAATTAAATAGTAATTAACGCCGTTAAAATTGGCTTTTTCAATACATGATTTTTTCAATTTTTCAGCTTCATCAAGTTCTAAATATTTAAGTGAAGAGGACTTTGATTTTTTACCAGCTGGTATATTTACATCAAGCGTAAAATCCTTATAAATAATTCCATCATCAATAGCATATTGAACTGATTTACGGACAAAGCTATTTAACCTAACGGTAACCTCACGGACGTGGGTAGCAGCGTAATGATCAATAAATTTCTGATATTCGCTACGCGTAACATTTTTAAGAGGTGTATCACCAAACCAGTCTTCTAAATATTTGCCCGTACGAATATATGGTAATTCTGTACCATGCTTGATTCTCCCAAGTTTATAGGTTTCTATCCAATTTTGATAGTAATCGGTTAGGCTAATATTTTCTTGATTGGATAACCCGATGGTTACTTTCTTATTTTCAACCTTAGTGGCAGCAGCAGTTGCTTCTCGTTTCGTGTTAAATCCTGATTTACTAGACCAATGGCGCTTTTTTTCTTGGTCATACCAAGATACTTTAAACGCCCACTTATTATTGCGTTTATAAATTTGAGCCATGTTATTACCTCCATTTTTATGTTAAAATACACAAAGAGCGTGTCTACTAACCTTAGACGCTGCTTCATTTCCTTTTAAGTCATATCTTCGACCCGCCAAAGTTGAGAGATATGGCTTTTTTATTTTGTCTTATTTTGATTTTTGATAAATATATCTTTAATCATTTTTACTATTCTCTTACTTAAATATCACTAAAGTTATTAGGATTGCCGACAAACTTTTCTAAATGGTGATACTGATTCATAGTATTGAAGTTACATTGAAGATCAATTAATAATCCATTTTGAATATTTTGAAAAGTTAAAATAACAATAGGTGGTGTATGACTTGATATTGTTAATGCATCTTTATGTTTAACTTTTTGTTTTGACGTGGCTGCACCTACAATAGCTCCAGGCGCTCCCGCAATTACACCACCTACGATAGATCTACTCACACCATGCTTTGGCTTGATAATATCTTCAGCAGGGTGAACCTCCATAATGTTTTCACCACCGCCTTTTTCTTTGTAATTATATAAAATAAAATCAGAGGATAAAAATTTCGTTAAATTTTGACTATCTGATTTGACCCTAATTCTATAGAGAGTATTATCAGACTTTACATCAGGTTTAGTTAATATTATATTTTTGTAATTTTTGTCATTTAACTTACTATGGTAAAGAGTTACTGTACTTTTCGAGGAGAAGTCCCCAGACAAACCGCCCAAAATAACCGCCATTAGACTAAGGGTTATTACACCTATAATGAAATTCAATACGTATCACACTCCCTTCAAGTAATTTTATAGTATTCTAGCAATAATTTGTTGTGCCATATTACTTCCAGCAACCACATTAGTAGCTATAAATTGGCATCCAATTGAATTAATTACTATTTTGGAACCTGTACCATCTTTTGATTGAACACTTTGAATTCGATTTAATGGTAAAAACAATTCCTCTAAGTTTATTCCCTTGCCTTTTTTCATAGCTATAACTCGCATATTAGTTAATGCTAAAATACCTTTGCTTCTATCATCAAAATTTTGAATAGAACATCTAATAATGTTAATTACTTGTTCGTTATTAAATAATGTATTTTTGAGAAAACCAATTTCAGGAGTTGTTATATTACTCCAACTAGGACCTAATTCTTTGCTAAAGTCTTTTATTTCAGCTTGTTCTTTTTTCCAGCTTTCAAACATTTAAAATTATTCACCTCTCAAGATGCTTTAATTTTATCCCGAAATCTATCCCAAAATCATAACAAAAAGTCTAAATTTTTCGTTTTAGTTCGAAAGCTAACAAATAATTTCACTGAGTTATTTTGAAAATCAAATTAATTTCAAAAAGATTCTGGGATTCTGTTATGATTGTGGGATACATTCTGGGATAGCAAAAGCCTATTAGACCAACGATAACAGAATGTTGTACCACAATCTCTATATTTTCTTTTACTTTTAAGAATAATATATAGAGTAATATATAAAGATTATGTTAAAAGGTATTATATAGAAAATACAAAAGATTCTGGGATTTTGTTATTTTGTTGGGTCAAACAAAAAATCCATATAGTTAGCCATATGATATGGCAAGTGGAAAAAGTCTAAAATATTGTAAATGGTGGTGCATTCGTTTGGCTCATAATTGTACATTAACAATTGAAAAGCAAAGCGATTGGCATTAGCTTCATCGTCAGAAACACCAATGCCATACATATGCTCCCTTAAAAAGGGTACTGATTCACGGGTACCGCTTACAATATGTCCCAGCTCATGCGCTGCAACAAATGTTTGTTGAGACTCAGGAACAGCTGTGTTAATCAAGACTACTATCTTATTATTGTAGCCGTGAAAAGTTGTTCCGAGATTACAAGTATCATAATTCTGGAAATCCAATTTACCTCCTATACCTTTAATAATATCAAATGGATTATTAGTTTCGTAGTCATTAACTACTTTTCGAACTAATTTAGTAACTTTATTCACCCAAAACTCACATCCGTTTATAATTTATGATCTTGCAAATCGTCCTTTTTAGATTCAATCTTAGCTATCTCAACAGCAGTTTTTAAAGCTGCACGCATGGATAACTTTTGTTCTTTAGTCATTGGTTCGCCATAGAAATTAACCGACGCATCAGTAGCTACACCATTTAACAGGTCATCTACTAATTGACCAACATCTTTTTCTTCATCGTCGCTCAATGAGAATCTATTCTTGGTCAATCCTAATAGATAATCAGTTGATGTATGAAAGTAATTAGCTAACTTCACCACCTTGTCTGAACTGGCTTTTTTGGTTTTCCAATTAGAAATAGTACCATTACCTAAATTTAAATCTCTTTCTATTTGGGCTAGTGATACTTTTTTTTCTAAAGCAAGTTCTTTAATTCGCAGATATAAAGTATTCATCAATAATTCACCGCACATTTTCTAATATTTTAATTGACACGGCATATAATCGATGATATTATTCAAGTGTACTCAAATAAAAGGGTACAAAAAATATCAAAGAAATACCAATGTACTATTATTAGTAGTAACAAATAAGGAAGTTGCCCGCTTCTGTTTATTTATTATGCTTCTAATTTAGATTATATTCAGTGAAAAGTCAATAGCTCATTCTTATTTCTAAGTAAAAAATCTAAGAAAGGAGTAAAGAAATGAAGCTTTATAGCGTTATTAGAACACTGGCAGATCAGCAGAATGTTTCAATTTCGCGAATTGAACGTAATGTAGATATTTCTAATGGCTCAATTTGTAAATGGAATAATCAAATGCCTGGAGCGGATAAATTGCAATTGGTAGCAGATTATCTAGGTGTTACAAGTCAATTTATTTTGAACAAAGCTAAGGAGGTTGGCTAAATGAATGGTGATATCGAATTATTTGTTTTTGATAGTCATGAAGTTAGAACAATGGTAATCAATGATGAACCATATTTTGTTGGCAAAGATGTTGCTTCTATATTAGGTTATGCACGTCCGCAAAAAGCAATTAAAGATTTAGTAGATTTAGAAGACCAAGAAACGTTGTTCTATAAGGCTTGTCCTAATTTGGGACTTTGGTCAAACAATGATTTTTCGGATAAAACAGTAATAAATGAAAGTGGTTTGTATTCACTTATTATGTCTAGTCAATTGCCAACCGCTAAAAGATTTAAACACTGGGTAACCTCAGAAGTTTTACCATCTATTAGGCAACATGGTTCTTATTTAACGGATGAAACAGCTTTTAACATCACGCATAATCGTGAGGCATTAGCTAATTTGTTACAAGAAGCAGCTGATCAGTTAAATGAAAAAGATGCGATTATTCATAAACAGAAACCTAAGGTTGAGTATTACGATTCACAAATGCGTAATCCGGGGCTGATGACTACTACCGAAATTGCTAAGGATTACGGGTGGTCGGCACGGCGATTGAATAAAGAGTTACACGAGCGTGGTGTGATTTTTAAACAAGGTAAGCATTGGGTGCCGTATCAGAAATATTGCAGTCAAGGTTACACGCAGTATGAACCGTTTGCTTTTGAAAAAGATAGCGGACAGCAAGGAATGCACAACAATCTTAAATGGACGCAAAAAGGTCGTAAGTTCATTTATGACTTGCTCAAGGCAGACAACATTTATCCAACAATTGAAGAATTAGTTTAAAGATTTTTCGTTCTTTGAAAACTGAATAAGGAGAGTTAAGTATGAACTTTAAAGGATATTCCTTTGATCCAAAAGATAAGGTTAATCTTCCTGAGTTTCAAGAAGTAATTGAAACACCAGATGATTTTTATGTAGATGGCAAAAAACCGTTGAATTTTGTTTTACAGGATTCAGTTAAAACAGAAAAACTTAGCAATAATCAAACAGTAGTAACTGTTAGTTTTATGGCTAAGTCTTATAAAAAGGTTACTAAAGAATAAGCTTGAAGAAAGCTTTAGACAAACTAGAAGCAGTTAGTGGTAATCCATCATTTTTTAAAATGTTAAATAGTTTGTCTTTAAATTTTGATTTTTTGGATTGTTCTAAAAATGTATATCCGTTAGTTGTTAACCCTTGGATTAAATAAAGAGTACCATCTTTTGTCATTGTGTAATTACCTTTAATCAATTCATCATCTATTAGGTTTTGAAGAATTTGTATTACTTCTTTACCAAGATTAGTACCAGATATACCACTTTTTAAAATTGAAGTTATTAAATCTTCAGTTTGCATGTATTGAATTAATTCATTGGCATTTGATGGATTTTTATCAGATACAATTTTTAGAACTAATTTATAAAGTTGAAAATATCTATCGCGTAACATTTAAATCACCACCTTTCTATTGGTGATTATAGCAAAAGAGATGAGACTAATTGAAATTACCTCAAGGTGATATTACTAAGTTTTTAGATCATATCGAATGGTTAATTTACGAACTTGAAAATAGACCATATGGTACTTGTTATTTGGAATTAGATTGGTTTAGAGAACCTACTGAACTAACTTTGCAGGATGCATTGAATTACAAACAGTGGGGGATGAATTTAAAGAATGATTGAATCTAACTATATGAATTATAAACAGGCTATGAAATATTTAGGAATTGGCAGTTATCAAACGCTTTACTATTTCATGGCTCATGGATTAAAGGTCATTACTATTGGCGGTATTCGAAAGATTAGTAAGCGTGAATGTGATGAGTTTATGGAAGCTAATTTACGCGAAGTTAAAAGCTATGAGCGTGGTAGTTATTACGGGGAATATTCGAAAGGGGATTAAAGTGAATTTTTTAGATTGGTTAGGAATGGATTTATTGCTGTTTTCAATTGCCTTGAGCTTGATTGGTTTATTGATTAATAATCACTTGATGATACACATTTCAGGGATTTTATTAATTTTGTTCTTTATTCTCTGGGTGTTATCAGCTGCTATCAATCAAATTCTAGATTTAAAAAGTTGGTTGAGAAGTCGTAAATATAAAAAGTAAGTTGGTGATTTAAATGGTCGAAATTGATGAAATTGACCGAACAGTGCAACAAATTAATTTAAGTGATGTGCAAATTACTATCCCAGCAGACAAGGTCATTATTTCTAAACGTGAATATAAAGAATTGCGAGAAGCGGTTGATAATCAGCCAGTTCTGTGGTCATTGAAACAAGCCCGAGATTATATGGGACTTTCACGAGACAATTTTTTAAAAATAATTTACGATCCTGATATTAAAAAGGAACTAGACGTTGATCATGGCGGTTGCGTGATGTATTGGTCGCAGGGCAGTCAATATTACTTTTTGAGAGATGAGTTTAAAAAGTATGTTGATGCTCACGGTGAAAAGATGTTAAGAGTGCTATGTCACTGAAATTATATCAGCATCAAAAGTTAGCGTTAACTTACTTGCGGTTAAATGATCAGTTTGCATTATTTATGGAACAAGGCACTGGGAAGACAGTTCCCACTTTGGTTAGAGTCTTAGAACTATTGAAAAATGGACGAGCTAAGAACTGTTTGATTGTTGCACCCAAGTCGGCGTTAGGTGCGTGGGAGAGAGATATTGAACTATTTACACGAGATGAACAGTTAATTCTCAATAAACATGTAACATTAATCAATTACGATCGGGTGTGGCGCAAGTCGCAGAAATCAAAGATGGACCGCTATTGGGACGTAATAGTTTTGGATGAGTCGCATTTCATCAAAAATCGAACTTCTCAACGTGCTAAGTTCTTACTGCATTTAGCTACGCAAAGCACTTACCGGTATATCTTGACTGGTACTCCTATCAGTAATGGTCAATTAGAAAATATTTGGTCCCAGTTTACTTTTTTAAAACCGAAAGTGGTTAAGGGGCGGATTCATTCAGAAATATTTGGTAGTTATTACGACTGGTTGGACAAGTACGCATTACTAAATCAATATTGGCAGCCTTTCAAATATCATAATGTTAGCGATTTGCAAGAGGTAATTGATGAATATTCTTATCGGATTACTAAAGCCGAGTGTTTAGACCTTCCTGAAAAATTACCAGATGAGATTTTACCGATTGAGTTGGCTGAGAAGACTAATTACAAGCAAATGGCCAAAGATTCGGTAATCAGTAAGCTAGAGATTATTGCTGATAACCCGTTGAGTCGAATGCTGAAATTGCGGCAAATATGTTCTGGGTTTATTACCGACAATGAATTTGAACTTCATAAATTGAAGTCAAACAAACTGCAAGCTTTGGATGACTTTCTTGAGGGATTTGGCAAGAAGTTAGTAATATTTGCTGAATTTAGTTATTCGATAGAAGCAATTTGTAAGCTGTTGACTAAACGAAAAATCAAATATGTACGGCTTGATGGTGAGCAAAAAGATAAATTAATTTGGCGCAAATTTCAGAGTGATCAATCTATTCAAGTAATAGTAGTTCAATATCAAAGCGGTTCGGCAGGAATTGACCTTTACGCCGCAGATACAACAATTTACTTTGAGCCAACATTGAGAAGCACCACGTTAGAACAGAGTCGGGATCGAACGCATCGCAGTGGTCAAAAAAACAAGTGTTCTTATATACATTTCATCACTAAGGGCACTGTTGAACAGCAGATTTACAAGGCACTTTCTAATTTTGAGGACTTTAGTGAAAAATTGTTTGTAGAAACGATTGACCATTATCAAAAAGGATTCTACAAACGGAAAGGATAGCCATAATGGAAGAGATTTACGAACATGTTTGTTACTTTTTCGGCGTTAAACCGCACTCAAAACTTGCCACGTTCTTTACTTGGTATTTTGGAATAATCGTGGTGTGTGTTTTATGGGCTAGCGGACTGATTCAATGAGTGAAATTAAGTATTTAATCTACGATATTGAAGTTTTTAAAGCCGATTGGCTAGTAGTAATTCACGATTTATCATCCGAGCAAACTCAAGTAATCCACAATGATTTGAAAGCTATTAAACAACTATTTACTAAGAAAGATAATCGTATTTTCGTGGGTTTTAATAATAAGCACTACGATGACTACATTATTCTTTCAATGTTAAACGGGGCTTCAAATAAAGTCATTAAAGAACACAATGACTGGATTATCGGTGGCAAAAACCCGTGGGAGTTTCCATTTATTCAATATCAATCTAAACCATTCTTTAGCAGTGATTTAAGAGATGATTTGCCAATTAATTTATCTTTGAAAGCTATTGAAGCTAATTTAAATCAGTCAATTGTTGAAACTGGTGTCGCATTTGATATCGAGCGTAAGTTAACTGATCAAGAGTTAAAGCTAGAAATTAAGTATTGCAAGAGTGATGTTCTAAACACGGTTCGACTGTTTAACGAACGCAAAAAGTATTTAGAAGCTAAATTGACTTTAGCTAAGTTAAAAGGCATAGAACCACGATTAGCGTTGAGTTTAACCAATGCGAAGCTAACGGCTTTGTATTTAGATGCCGAACCGCAAAATCACACAGATGAGTTTGATTATCCGATTAACGAGAACTTGCAAATTGGGCGTTATAAGGACGTTCTAGAGTTTTTTAAACAGCCCGTTGAATTTACCAAGCAACGTTTAAAAGCTAAGTTAACGGCTACTAAATCAAAGCGTAGTAAGCGGTCAATTGAACGGCAGTTAAAAGAATTAACTAATATTTATCAAACCAGTTTAGATTTGAAAGTCGCTGGTGTGTCACACACTTACGCTTGGGGCGGATTGCATGGTGCGGTTAAGAATTATTTTGTGCAAGCCGATGATGAACACAAAATTCTAACGTGCGACGTATCGAGCTATTACCCCAGTCTAATGATTAAGTATCAGTATCTTTCACGCAATGTTCCTAATCCTGAGTTGTTCAAAGAAGTTTACGACCAAAGGATAGCTGCTAAAAATAGTGGTGACAGTTCTACGGCTAAGGCATTGAAGTTAGTTTTAAATACCACGTACGGCGCTTCGAAAAATCACTATAACCCGTTGTTTGATCCACGACAGGCGAACGCCATATGTGTTAATGGTCAACTACTGTTAACTGATTTGATTGATAAGCTGCAAGATATTGAGAGTTTTGAGTTAATTCAAACTAACACTGATGGCATTATTATTCGTTTTAAAAATGGTGTTGAACCTGAGATTGAAGCCGCGTTGCATGAGTGGGAAGCCCGTACGGGCATGAACATGGAACGCACAGTAATGAAAGTGATAGCTCAAAAAGATGTCAACAATTATGTGATGACTAAAGGTGAGTCCTACATTTACGAGAACGGTAAAAAAGTAGTAATTGATGAGGACCATAACGTAGTAAAAACCAAGGGCGGTTATGTCTCACTTTTCAAGGGTGGAAGCTTTGAAAATAAGTCATTGGTGGTTTTGAACAAGGCACTGGTTAATTACTTCATTAAAGGTGATGATCCGAAGCAGACTATTTTGGATGACAATAATCCGAATGACTTTCAAATGATTGCAAAGACGGGTTCAACATATTTAAAAACGGTCCAAGTGGTTGATGGTTATGATGTTGAAGTTCAGAAAGTTAACAGAGTTTACGCCTCAAATGATGAGTCTAAGGGTTCACTATTCAAGATTAAACAAGATGGTCGGCGCGATAAACTGGCTAATCTACCGGAGCACTGTGAAATTGATAACACTAATTCAATTGATATTAATCAGATTGATAAAGGGTTCTATATTGAATTGGCTAATAAACGGATTCAAGACTATTTAGGTAAGAAAGGAATTAATAAGATGGTAGCAACTAAAACAACGCCAGTTAAAAAGGCGAGTAAAAAAGTAGATGAGATTTCTAAATTAAACATCTATCAAAAATTGACTCAAGCACGGTTAGAGTTTTTGCAAAGTGAGATTAAAAAATCAGGGAAAAATAACTATGCCGAATATGAGTATTTTGAACTTGAAGATTTAGTACCATTATGCAATCAAATTTTAGCTAAGTATCATTTGACCGCTAATATTACATTTACCAGTGAACAAGCTAAGTTACGGTTGATTGATCAAGATAGCATTGTACGTGATGAGAATGGCGTGATTAAGAGCGTTGACTTTGAAGATTTTACGTCACCAATGGTTGAACTCACTGTAAAAGGTATGAACGCTATTCAAGCCATGGGAGCAGTTGAGACTTACCAACGACGGTACTTGTATTTCTTATTATTTGATGTCGTTGAGCACGATTCAATCGACGCTGATAAACCAGCTGATGATGTTAAGAAATCAACTAAGGTTGAAACTAAGCCAGTTGCTAAAAAACCGGCAACTTCAACCGAACGGAAATCAGACAAAGAGAAGATTACTAACGCTGATGGTCCAATGGATGACTCTATTAAGAAAGCCGCAATTAAGGGACTTAAAAAGTTACGAGCCAAAGACGGCAACTATGAAGTGTTCATTGGAAAGGCAAAAGAAAAAATTAAAGGCGGCTTAACACAGAGCCAAGGCGAGCACTTGCTAGAAAAGATTGGTGCAAAGGTGGCTGAGTAAAAATGAGTACAAAAAATAAGTATCATTTTGATACAAACAGGATTGTTTTAGATACAATTCCAAAAAGGTTTAAAAAGATTACGGCGACGAGATTTGCTGGTGTTCTGGGACTCAATAGCTGGACAACACCATTTCAAATTTGGTGCGCGTTAACTAGAACATGGGAAGAACCATTTACTGAGAATCAATACACCCGCGCAGGCAAGGTGATTGAACCCAAAATCCGAGAAGATTATTTAAGGAACAAACTGTTTTGGGATGTTGATAATCCGGATGATGTGTTTGGCGATGGCACAGCGGGTTCAGCTTTTCGTAAAACGTATGGTGATTTCTTCAAAGAGAAAAAGATTTTAGGTGGCATGTGGGATGGCTTAGGACACGATGACGAAACCGGCGAAGATTACATTCTTGAAATTAAGACGACTAAACGGGCTGAAGATTGGATAGATGGTGTTCCAGAATATTACAAATTGCAAGCTGCGCTGTACACCTATTTAAGTGGATTAGATCAGTTTTATGTAACGGGAACATTTTTGGAACCAAAGGATTACGACCACCCAGAAAAATTTGTAGCTAATGCACAAAATACAAAGATTTATCCGTTCAGTTTAGCAAGAGAATACCCACACTTTAAGCGTGATTATGTCGACAAAGTCATTCAATTTTGGAAAAAATATGTCGTTACTGGAATTAGTCCTAATTTTGATGAGAATCACGATGCTGAACCGTTAAAAGCACTAAGGACGGTTGATGTTCAGACTGATGGCGAATTAGATGAGCTGCTAGATGAATATGACACTAACCAGTTGAAAATAGATTCTGCGATGGAAAATGTTCAACCGTTAATAGATCGGCAAAAAGCGTTAAAAGATGCTATTAAGACTAAAACGATAGCTCAATTCAAGGGCGACTCAAAGTACAGCCATTTTGAGAGTGAACATTTTAATTTCGATGTAACCAAGTCGGTTCGGCATACAGTAGATACCAAGAAGTTAAAAGCTGATGGTCTGTTTGATGATTACAGCAAGACCAGTGAGAGTTACACGTTACGTGAAAAGGTTAAGGAGGATTAGTTGTTATGGGTAAATTATCAATTTTAGGTGCTAAACGAGTCGAAGCATTGCAAGTCATTTTGGATAAACAATGTCAAGAAGAGATTAATTCTTTGCATGATCCATATCCAAATTCAGATGAAGAAAAATATAAGTTCATTACACACTGGTATTTAGACTTAGGTATTGATATTCAAAAGATTGTAATTAAACACAATGATTTGAGTAATAAGTTAAATAAATTAGTTATTGGACGAAATGTTTTATTGCCGCGTTTTTACCGCAATTCAATATCAGTTTATGATTTTTGGGATAATGATATGTTTGATTTTGAAAGTTCTGAATATAAAAAATATGAGTCGGATAAGGCTGCTATTGAACATAAATATAACGAAAAGAAAAATCAGTTGTGGCTTTGTGAGTCGTTAGAAGAAGCTAAAGAAATTGTAGGTATTAACTAAAGGAGAGTATTTAAAATGGTAAAAATTGACACAGTAGCAGTTGGACACGGATTAATTCCAGAAGGTCATTATATTTTTCAAGTTGAATCAGTCGATGACTCAAAATATGAAGAGTTTGGTAAGTTAGCAATTAATCTTGTAACCCAAGATGGTCACAAGCATATTGAACGGTTCAGTTTAACGACTAATAATGGCAAATTAAACGAAGGTGCCCAAAAGGCTTGGAGTTTCTGGGTTGGCACATTGCTGAACAAGTGGGGCGCAGGTGAAGCTGATACTGAAGATTTGGTTGGCAAATATTTAGAAGCAGATGTAAAACATGTAGAGTCTGATCAAATTAATGAAAAAACTGGTAAACCGTATGTAAATATCCAGCTTGAAAGTATGAAAAGTGCTACCGGATTTGGTAGTGAATCGGCAACACCAACTACTGAAGAGCCTGATGACGATGATGATTTAGATGATTTGGACGATCTGTAATGGGTCGTGAAGCAGCGCTTCAAACCAAGTGCTTGAAGTATCTAAAGTCAAAGCATATCTACTGCGTGAATGTTTACGGATCGGGACGAACGGGAAAAGGTACGCCTGATATTCTAGCTTGTATCAATGGTCAATTCGTGGCATTTGAGTTAAAAGTGGGAACTAACCAGATGCAACCCGATCAAGTGATTCACAGAAAACGAATTTTAGCTAGTGGTGGTAAGCATTATACGCCACGTTCAATTGAAGAATTTAAATCAATCATTCAAAGGTTAGGGGGCTGATGCGTTGGAGTTTATTATTCTCAACGATAAAAAAAGACCAGCTCACAAATGGAAACAAAAGACAGAAACTAAAACGGCTGCTGAAGTTAAAGATTACGATAATTATGCCGTGGTAGTACCGAAAGGCTTTATAGTTTTAGATTTTGATACCACCGATGATGCTGAACTAATGCTTCAAATAGTAGTTGGGCTAGGACTAAAAACCCGAGTTTACAAAACTAAGCGAGGCTATCATTTCTGGTTCAAAGCTAATGAGCCATTTAAGAATTTTGTTAAAGCACGATTGGCTTGCGGTTTAGTTTCAGATTGCCGAAGTGGAACTAATAAGGATCGACGAGCGTATGTAGTTCTCAAAAAAGATGGCGTTAAACGCAAAGTCGTTAAAAATGTACCACTCAAAGATTTAGATGAAGTGCCAGCCTTTTTAAAACCAGTATCCGCGCCGAACGATAAGTTTAATTTTAAAGGCATGGTTGATGGCGATGGCAGAAATCAACAACTTTATAGCTACATTGTATTTTTGCAAGGACAGAGCTTCAAAAAAGATGAGATTAAACCAACTATTGAAGTGATTAACGACTACGTGTTTAATGATCCATTACCAGATTCAGAGTTAAGAATGATTCTTCGTGACGAAGCTTTTAAGCCCGATGATGAAGTTGAAAGGCAGCCAAAAAAGATTAGTGGCGGTTTCAAACACAATGACTTTGGTAATGAGCTAATCAAGCAATATCATATCGTCACTACCAATAATCAACTGTATGTTTACGACGAGGGCTACTATCAGCAAGATGACAAAATTGTCGAACGCAAAATGATTGATATGTTCCCGTCGATTAAGCAGAACCAACGGGCCGAAGTCCTAGCCTATATCCGAATTGAAACACACAAAAATCAAGCCGATATTAAAGTGAACCCGTATATTATCAATTTAAATAACACACGGCTAGATGTTCGAACTGGTGAACTATTGGACTTTACGCCTAATGCAATTGAGTTTGACCGAATTCCCGTAACGTACAACCGAGACGCCTATGACCAGTCGGTCGATCAGATGTTAAAAAATGTCTTTGAAAATGATGATGAGATACGAGCTTTATTTGAAGAAATCCTTGGCTATTGCTTAATCAAAAATAACCGCTATCGTGCCGGTTTCATGTTCGTTGGTAACGGACGCAATGGTAAATCTACCGTTCTTGATATGATTAAAAACTTTCTGGGCAGAAGAAATTACTCGACCATTGGTTTAGATAAGTTAACTGATCGGTTTGCCACTGCTGAATTGGAACATAAGTTGGCGAACATTGGTGATGATATTAACAACATACCCATGAAAGAAACTGGCACAATCAAGAAAATATTCACTGGTGATTCAATCATGGTTGAGCGAAAAGGTGAGCGACCATTTGAGCTTGAACCTTATGCAAAAATGATATTTTCAGCTAATCAGATACCGCGTAGTTATGACAAAACAGACGGGTTTTACAGTCGGTTAATGTTCATACCTTTTAACGCTAAGTTTAGTGCTGATGATCCTGGTTTTGACCCGAACATCGAAGATAAACTAACGACCGATAACGCTATGAGTTATCTTTTGAATATCGCATTAGCTGGTGCGCAACGGTTGATGGCTAACGGTGAATTTACACGACCGACTAAAGTTCAAGAGATGATGAACGAGTATAAGACCGATAATTCAACAGTTCTAAGTTGGGTAGACGATCAAGATATTAGCGCTGAGTATTTATTGAGTAAAGCCAGCAGTGACTTATATTCTGAATTTGTTAGCTGGTGTAAAGAGAGCGGAATTAAAGCCAGTAACGTCACCGGCAAGAAAATCTTCAATAAAGAGTTAATTGAAAAGTTTGATTTTGATAGCAAGCAGAAGCAACGCAGTGATCACAAACGATATTTCATAGTTGGATTGTAGGAGATGTAGAAATGGAAAAGCAATTTGATGTTTTAAACCTAAACTTTCGGGTTTGGGACAAAGATAAACAACAGATGGGACAAGTTCACAATATTGATTGGGATGGATTTGATCCTACTGTGGTTGGTTATTATTTTAATGGTCAATCAATGACTACAACTAATTTTGAATTACTGCAATATACCGGTTGCAAGGATTGCAAAGAACAGGATATTTATGTTGGAGATATTATTAACTATCACGCCCCTATTTATGGCGAAAGGTATCTTTTGCAAGTGGTTCATTATGACGTTAAATATGGTGATATTGATACCGGTATTCGCTGGGATTTGTTAACTCAGTATGGTGAGGTTATTGGCAATATTTTTGAAAACCCTGAATTGTTGGAGGGTAAAAATGATTAAAACCTACCGAAAGATTGCAACTATTCAAGCCGAGCAATTTAATGGATCAAAAGAAATGCGAGAAAAATACCATATCCAATGTGACAATCCTGTATTCACTCCAAGCTATTTAGCAACGCCAGAGGGCAATATGAAGGTTTACGAGGGAAATTGGATTGCCACAGGCGTAGAAGGTGAACACTGGATAATTCAGAATCAGATTTTTAAAAAAACCTATGAGGAGGTACAGAAATGAAAGTAAAAATTGATTTTAACGAATTAGCTTCTAAGATGGAGCTTAAATTTAATGACTTAGACCATAAGTTTGCACTATCTAATGAAGATACGTTTGAAGCCTATCGCGAAACTAGAGGGTGGGCTGAAGAATTAGCCAAACATTTAGCTGATACAGATAAAAAGACACAATCAGAATTTGAAGTGACGATTGATGCAAAACCAGAGCCAATCGAGGTGCCAGATTATATTGCTAAATTTTTAAGTTTTTTACTCGATCCTATGAGGGAATTAAATTCAAATTGCTCAGAAGCTGAACGAATGGTTCACTGGTTAGGTGCACCACCTACTCAATGTGTAAAGGCTGTTCAATGGATTAACCATTCTTACTATAATTTTATGGATTTTCTTGCTGCCTATCAATTTGGCTGGAAAGTTAATAAAGAGAAAAAATATTATATTCACTTTCTCAAAGATGATAGTGACAGCTATTTGAATGTTTCTCATGAGAATCCGTGGGATTCTTTGAATTGGTCAATTGATGATGAGACGCATTGGGGCGATGACAGGACTCAATTTACCATGGACGAGATTGAAGAACATTTCCCGCAATTCAAGCCATTCGCTGAGTTGGTAGAAAAGGAAGGAGAGTGAATTATGTACGATGGAAAGGAATATTATGTTCCCAAACCTATCGTAGCTGAGCGATTTGACGATAGTGAAGTAGTACGAAAGTTCTATCATATACAAAAAAATCATTATGATCCTTTAGAAATGCTACTACCAACTAGGGATGATAATAGAAGAATGGTGAAGGTTAACGAGGGAGATTGGATTATTACCGACCCTGAATCTTGTGAGCGTTGGGTTATTCCAGATGAAATTTTCAGGAAAATGTATATGCAAGATCCAGAAAGAGATTATCGAAGCGATTACGGTGATGAAGGAAGAACATTCAATGAGTAAAAACTATATGGTTTGGCTAACTGATTCAAGATTTCACTATAACGATGATGACGATGTAGTTGGAATTCTTGAATTGCCAGATAATTTAACTAAAAAACAAGTTGAGACTGAGTGCGAAAACTACGCATTCGATGAAGCTTTGGAGTGGGGTTATTACGAGATTACAGATACAGAATCAAAGGAGTATGAAGATGAGCACAGAATGGAATAAGTCTAATCTAAAACCTAACTATTACAAGTTAGATGACGGTCGAGATTTAATTGATCATTTGCATTTAATGTTTAACGATGAACAATATGTTGGTTTTCTAAGAGGAAACATTTTTAAGTATTTGACGCGCTATCATTCTAAAAATGGTGTTGAAGACTTAAAAAAGGCACGTGTCTATTTAGATAGATTAATCGATTTTGAAAACTTTGGTTCAACGACTTTAGAAGCTGCTAAACAAATGAATAAATTAAACGAGGGGGCAAAATGACAGTGATAGTGATGGCAGGAACTATTGGTGCTGGCAAGTCCAGCTTGGCCAAATATTTAAGTGAAGATTTAGGCACTAAAGCATTTTATGAACCAGTGGATAACAACCCAGTTTTACCGTTGTTTTATAAGGAACCAAAGCGCTATGCGTTCTTACTTCAAATATACTTTTTAAATCAACGTTTCGATTTAATCAAGCAAGCATTTAGTGACGATAATAATGTTTTAGATCGTTCAATCTATGAAGACAGTTTATTATTTCATCTTAATGCTGATTTAGGTAGATGTACGTTTCAAGAAGTAGAAGTCTATGATTCTTTATTGAAAAATATGATGCAAGAACTGCCTTACGCAGCTCATAAAAAAGCACCAGATCTACTAGTTTGGATTCATGTGAGTTTCGACAAGATGCTTGAACGCATTGAAAAACGTGGTCGCGACTATGAGCAAATCGAATACGATGAGACTTTATATGAGTATTATAAAGAATTAAATCAACGCTATAACCAGTGGTTTGCTGATTACGATGCAAGCCCACGAATTGAGATTGATGGAAACAAGTATGATTTTGTTGAAAATGTTCAAGACCGAAAAATCGTTTTGAACAAAATTAAACGAGCAATTAATAATTTGAGAGAGGAGCCTTTTAAATGAACTGGTCATTGTTTCTAGGAATTTTATTATCGGTGGTGGCGGTGATATTTGTCATTATTCTAATTGTAATTGCTGCTGTATTTATTTGGATGTTTATCGTGTTTGCTAAACATTGGGTAGAAAATGATAACTCAATTCGTAAATCAATAGATGAGGATTCGACTTCAGTAAAAAAGTATAAAAAATGGACCTATTAAAATGGACCTATTAAATAGGAAGAGATTTATCCCAGAATGTATAACAAAAAGATAACAGAATGCGCTTTCATAAAAAGATTTTGTTAATTGACTAAAAATTTAAAGTACAACAGTTTGTCGGATTTAAGCTAAAAATAACAAAAAGTCCGACCGCTAAAAAAGATTTTGTTATCTTTTTGTTGTGGGGTAAATCCCTTGGGGGCGTAAGACTCAGATGTAATCTTATGATATTATAAAAAAGATTGTGGGATGATTTTGTTGTAGACCTAACCCCCTGAGCCCCAACGGTTAACATAATCTTTTTAACACTATCTCTATATTTTTTTTACTTTTTAAGAATATATATAGAGTATATATAGTAATAACGGGATTATGTATGTAGTTATATAGAAGTTGGAAAAGATTTTGGGATTTTGTTATTTTCGACAAATTAGAGGTGATTTAGTGAATGATCCAATTTTTAAACGTAAGAAGAAATTTTTACTCCAGTATCAAATAACAATGGATAAGGTAGATCGACTTGAAGAAAAATTAGCACGGATTGATGACCGTAAGATTTCAATCAGTGCGGGTCAAATTTCTGGAATGCCCAAAGGGGGACAAGCAATTACTTTACAAGATTTAATGATTCAAAGTGAATCAACTAATAAACGCATCAATAACCATTTAAAATATGCAGTTGAACTAAGAAATCAGATTGAAGATATTTTTGATGAGTTGAAAAATCCCAAGCAAGCTACTGTACTTGATATGTATTTTTTAGAACGATTAACCTTGTACGAAATATCTACTGAACTTAACTACAGTTATCGTTATGTTACTCAACTTTATATTGACGGCGTTAAAGCTTGTAAGATTAATTAGTTCACTATTTGTTCACTATCACATCACTATTTGATCACTACCATATCTAGTTATTAGGCGTATATTAGTAGTATCGAAAGATTTAAGAGCTGGTCAATTTAATTGACTGGCTTTTTTGTTAGGTAAATAAAATGATTAAGATTACAACATATGATGTTTTTGATGATGGTGATGACGTCGTTGATGCTTCTACTGCAGTGGAAGCAATGGTTGAACCTAGTCAAGTAGCAGTAATTGAAGTTTTGAATGGTGAGAATAATGGCTATTTTAGTATGGTGCTAAATGGTGGTCGATTAGCGTATTACATTGACCAAGTTAGTGCCGATAAAATATTAAATGCCATAGGAGAAATATAATTGAAATACTTTAATTGTATATTATTAGTTTTAAGCTTTATATTTTTAATTTTATCTATTATATTTGGAAAAGTAATTAGTGCTATTTGGGCTTCATTAACTATTATTTCTTGCTTAGTTCAAATAAAATATTAAAGGCTAAAGGATTAACAATTTAAGGTGGTGAGTTGATGAAGTTATGAAATTGACAGTTAAACAGCAGAAATTTGCTAATGAATATATTATCTCTGGCAACGCAGGTGAAGCTGCAAGGAAAGCTGGATATTCAGAAAAGACTGCTTATCAAATGGGTGCTGAGAACCTTAAAAAACCGTATATCAAGGACTACATTAACTCTAAGCTGAAAAAACTAGAATCAGATAAGATTGATAGTCAAAAAGATGTGCTTGAATTTTTAACTGCTGTTCGAAAAGGTGAGATTACTGAACAGGTTGTAACTAATAAAGGCGAAGTGATTACCGTGCCACTTGGTGGCAAAGACCGAATTAAGGCAGCTGAACTTTTAGGTAAGCGATATGGTACTTGGGTTGAAAAACATCAAGTTGATGGTGATTTGAATATTAGCATTGGGGTTGGCGATAGTTATGAAGACAATTAACTTGAACTTTCCCAAACCAGCCAATGTGTTCAATCGCCAAATATTTGACCATTTGCAAGACTATTCTCACTTCACGGAAATATGGTACGGTGGTGCATCAAGCGGTAAGAGTCATGGCGTGGTGCAAAAAGTAGTATTAAAAGCACTGATGTCTTGGAAATATCCCCGCAAGATATTGTTCACACGTAAAGTTGGACGGTCGATTAAAGATTCAATCTTTACTGATGTGCTGGATTGCTTGTCCAACTTTAAAATCATTCAATTTTGCAAAGTTAATAAATCCGATTACACGATCACGTTACCAAATGGTAGCGTATTTTTATTTAAAGGCACAGATGACCCTGAAAAGATTAAGTCTATTAAAGGATTATCCGATGTAGTAATGGAAGAAGCCACTGAGTTTAACCGTGATGATTACACGCAATTAACCTTGCGACTACGTGAACCGAAACATAAGCAGCGGCAAATATTCTTAATGTTCAATCCGGTTAGCAAATTGAATTGGGTCTACAAACAGTTCTTTGCCGAAGACGTTGTAATAGACAAGTCTAAGGTTGCTATTTATCAATCAACATATAGAGACAACAAGTTCTTAGATAAAGAGAACCGGCAGGTCATTGAAGACCTTGAGAAAACTAATCCGGCGTATTACAAGATTTACGCTTTAGGCGACTTCGCCACATTAGATAAATTAGTTTTCCCGCACTATGAAATTAGACGTTTAAATATGTACTCCAAGGAACTCAAAGATTTGCCTTCGATGTTTGGTTTAGACTTTGGTTACGTTAACGACCCGAGTGCTTTTATCCATGTGAAAGTAGATACTCAAAATAAGATACTTTACGCAATTGAAGAATACACGAAGCGTGGTTTACTGAATGATCAACTGGCTGATGTGATTAAAGAGCTTGGCTATTCAAAAGAAATTATCACAGCAGATGCTGCTGAAAAGAAGTCTATCGAAGAAATGCGCCGCGATGGAATAGATAGAATTAGGCCCGCAAAAAAAGGTCCTGATTCAATCATTCAAGGTGTCTCATTCTTGCAACAGTTCAAATGGGTCGTAGACGACCGTTGTGTGAAGCTGATTGAAGAACTGGACAATTATACCTATCAAAAGGATAAAAGCACAGGAGAGTACCTAAATAAGCCGATAGACAGTTACAACCACGTCATTGATGCGACACGTTACGCAGTTGAAGAGATTAATGGGAAAGCAGCAGCTAAATTCAAAGTTTATAACGTTCAAATTTAAGGAAGTGTTTTAATGGAAATTGGAAGTATTACGGATAATAATTTGTTCATTTATCCGCGGGATCAAACATTAACTAGCCAAGAGTTAAAGAGCTTTGTTAAACAGAACCAAGGTTCACTTAATAGCGGTTATACCGAAAACATTAAGATGTATAAAGGTCATTACCCAATTCAAGATGAACCTGCGAAACCTTTAAATAAGCCTGATAATCGAATTACAATCAATTTTGCAAAGTACATCGTAGATATTTTTAACGGGTTCTTTATTGGCATACCGCCACAGATTACTAGCACCAACGATTCAGTTAATCAGAGATTGCAAGACTTCAACAATTCAAATTCATTTGCTGATAAATTAAATGAGATAGCTAAGCAGACCAGTATTTACGGTCGCAGCTATCTTTTTTTGTACCATGATGAGAATGCCCAGACAAAAGTTGCGGTTTCAAGTCCACAAAGTTCATTTATTATTTACGATGACACCGTGGCGCAAGAACCCTTATATTTTGTACGTTATGTCGTGGCTAATCAACAAACCACGACTACGGTTTATGATGCTAATAATTATTCGGTGTACGATGATGACTTTAAATTAATTGATAACGGAACTCATATGTTTAATGGTGTGCCAGCGGTTGAGTTTATTGAAAATGAAGAACGTCAAGGGGCCTTTGACTCGGTTAAATCAATCATGAATGCAATTAATAGTGCTGTGAGTCAAAAAGCAAATGACGTTGAAGCCATTGCCGACGCATATTTGTTTTTAAAAGGCGGCGATTTTGATGATAAAACATTGGCTCAATTAAAGGACCAGCGAGTATTTAGTAATAGTGACCCCGATGCTGATGCCAAGTTCTTAGAACGTCCAAATGGTGATGGGACTCAAGAACATTTAATTGATCGCTTGGAAGATAAGTTATTTGCGACTTCAATGGTTACCAATTTAAATAACTTGGATTCGGGAGCAAGTTCGGCAACTAGTGGTTATGCCATTGAGTTAAGAATGCAAGCCATGCGTGGTTTGGCTGCTAATAAGGAACGCAAATTTACTAACTCATTAAGAAATTTGTATCGTATTTGGTTTAACGAAAAAGGTAATGCGGTTCCAAGTTTAATTGGCCGTGTGAAGAATGCCGTTACTCATCAATCAAATGATCCAGTGAACGACTTAGTATTTAAATTCACACGAAACTTACCGAAGAATATTAGTGATGAAGCCAATACCGCACAAACTTTAGAAGGCATTGTGTCTAAAGAAACCCAATTATCAGTTTTATCAATTGTCAACGACCCAAAGGCTGAAATTAAGCAGATGGAAGACGAGGTTAAAGATAAAACTTTAAGCGCGTTGAACACTAATCCGGCTAATTATGACTTCACTCAATCATCGAAAGTAGATTCTAGCGATGACGAAGAATAATGATTATTGGTTAGACCGCGAGAAAGCTTGGATTAATCAAAACTTAGCTGATGATCAAGAGTTTGCCCAGCAGATTGAACAGCAATATCAAAAGATGATTAATTCAATTGATAAGCAAATTAAAGAGTTCTATATCAAGTATGCTAACGTGGAGCACGTTACGATGAGTGAAGCTATTAAGCGTGTATCACAATTTGATGTGAAGTCATTTGAAAAGACTGCGGCTAAGATGGTTAAAGCTAAGGACTTTAGTGATTATGCCAATGCTAAATTAAAGCTTTACAACGCTACTATGAAAATTAATCGGCTGGAGTATTTGAAGTCTGAGATTGGTTTGGAACTAGTTAAGACTAATTCAGATATTGAACAACAGTTAGGTGACCATTTAACCGATGCTTATCGTGCGGAAGTTAAACGCCAGTCGGGTATTCTTGGTTATCACAATCAAGTCACGGACGTTAAAAATAAAGCTGAGAGTGTAGCTAATGCGGATTTTCACGGGGCAACTTGGTCACAAAGGTTGTGGGCGAATAATGACGCATTAAAATCTAAATTAGATACATTACTAACGCAAAGTTTGATTCAAGGTTTAAGCATTGATGATTTAGCTTGTAAAATTAAGGATCAACTGAAATCTAATGTTAAAAATGCGACGTATGTCGCGCAAAGATTAGCTCGGACAGAAACCGCTCGGGTTCAAGACCAAGCGCAAAATGATAGTTTCAAACGTTACGGGATTGAATATGTAAAATGGGTCTATGAACCGACTGCCTGCGCGCAATGTGTTGAAATTGGTGAAGCTCATGACGGTATTTATAAGTTAACTAAGGCCCCAGGTATTCCGGTTCATGCCAATTGTCGATGCTCTAAAGCAGCGTATGTACCTGATAAGATAATTGATGAACGTAACCCCGTTGGTTTAGATGATGACGAGCTTAAAGCATTGTACGATTACAAGGGATTTAAATCTTATTACGTAAATTATTCTTTGAGAAATGATATTGAATTAACTGATGAACAAAAGCAATGGACTACTAATTTAGATCGCGCTTTAGACAAGTTGCCATTATTTGATGGTTCTAATACAATTTTAAAACGGTCATTTCCTAATTTTACGCATAAAGATGATATGTATAAATTATTGAATCAGTTATATACCGATAAAGTATATGCTCCTAAATCTTATATATCAGCTAGTAAAGATACGTATGATAAAAATGACGTGCTTAGAATGATTATTAAAAAATCACATAGCGGAAGAGATTTAAAAGGTTATAATGATGGTGAACAGGAAGTACTATTTAAACGTGGAACAAAATTTAAAGTTCTTGATATATATCTTGATGATAATAAGCCAATTGTAATTCTGGAGGAGATATAATGGTTAACAAGAAACTTTATTCTGATGATCGCTGGAATGCCTATCCGAATGAATGGAAAGCTATTGATAATAGTAAACCTACGGTTGAGTCTAAAAAAAAGCATGATAAATTCATGAAGCAATTACGTAAAATTTGGCATTTGGATGAAAATGGTAATGAGATTAAAGATAAGAAATAAAGTCACACCTAAAAATGTATTTCTGGTGGGTAGATTTAATTTTAGTAACTAGTCTGAATAATTATATTAAATTAACTAAAACGTCTTAAAACGCAAATTAAGGCGTTTTTATTATGCGCAAAATTTGACCAAGCATTGAAGTCTTTAAAAGCTATGGATAGTGCAAGCATTGAGCCACTTAAAAAAGCAATGGGAAGGAGTTTTAATTATGGATAAAGATTTAAAAATGAATTTGCAGTATTTCGCGGAACCTAACGAACCAAAAGATGATTCGAAGCCTGAGAAACCAGAGAAAAAATATTCTGATGCCGAAGTAGACCAAATTGTTAAGACTCGGTTAGCTCGTGAAAAGGAAGAACAGGCAGAGGCGATTGAAAAAGCTAAGCAAGACGCTTTAGAACAAGCAAAAAAGGAAGCTAAGATGACAGCGGACCAAAAGCGAGACGCTGAGTTAAAGAAGTTGACTGATGCTAAAAATGAAGCTGAAACTAAGCTTGCTCATATCAATTTGCTAGATGAAGCACGTTCAACTTTGAAAGAGTCCAACATTGATTTAACCGCTGATGAATTGGAGTTAGTAGTTGGTGCTGATGAAAACACGACTAATCAGAATATTGAGGTAATCAAAGGCATGGTTGAACGATTATCGGGCCAAGTTAAAGATGAGTTATTAAAGGGTTCCACGCCAAAGAGTGCAAGTTCAAAATCAACAGTAACGATTGAACAATTCAATCAGATGAGTAGTCAAGAACGTTCAGAGTTGTTTAAAAAGGACCCTGAGACGTTCAGTAAATTAACAGGAGGAATTTAAAAATATGGCAGATGTTCAAACAATGTTAGCGGATTTAGTCGATCCACAGGTTTTATCACCAATTATTTCTTATAATTTAAAGAATGCGTTGCGGTTTACACCATTAGCAACGATTGATAACACTTTATCAGGTGTGCCGGGTGACACCTTAACAATGCCCGCTTTTGGCTACATTGGTGACGCGCAAGATGTTCCTGAAGGGCAACCTATTCCGGTTAACAAATTGGGTACCACTAATAAATCAGTCAAGGTTAAAAAAGCTGGTTTGGGTACTTCAATTACCGATGAAGCTGTTTTAAGTGGCTATGGCGACCCCGTTAAAGAGTCAACCAATCAGTTAGGCTTAGCCTTAGCCAATAAGGTTGATAATGATTTGTTAGCAGCAGTAAAGACAGGTACACAAACTGTCTCAATTGCAGCTACTGTTGCTGGTATTCAATCAGCATTGGATGTATTTAACGATGAAGACACTGCGCAAGTAGTCTTGGTAGTTTCACCAAAGACCGCTAGTGCTTTGCGTACCGATGCTGTTAAACAGAAGATTGGTTCTGATGTTGGTGCCAAAGAATTAATTAATGGTACCTATGCTGATATTTTAGGCGTGCAAATTGTTCGCTCACGTAAATTGTCCGATAGTGATGCGTTATTCGTTAAACAGGGTGCTTTGAAGTTAGTAATGAAACGCAGTGCTTTGGTTGAAACTCAACGTGTTGCCAATACCGCTTCAACTGAAATCTATGCAACTGAGCATTATGCACCTTACTTGTTTGACGACACCAAGGTAGTAGTTGGTACTATTGGTGGCGCACAATCTAAAGCTGCAAAGTAGATGATTTTAAATGACTGATTATTTAGGTCAAATTAAACAAGTAATTGGCATTGATAACGCTGAAAGTGATGCGACACTCACGACTGTTATTGAATTAATTATTGCCCGCTTAAAAGCTAAGCTCAATCAGACTGCGGTACCACCTGAACTGGACTATATTGTGATTGAGGCAAGTATCTCAAGATTTAATCGAATTAACGACGAAGGGAAAACGACGGCTTCGGAAAGTGATGTTTCGGCAACCTATCAGACTGATGACTTGGCGCCATTTGCCAAAGATATTGAAGATTGGTTAGCTAATCATGAAGAGACTGAAGCCAGTTCAACGTTTCATTTCTATTGAAATACGAAAGCCAAGTGACGTTTGTTAAGCAGTCGCAAACGCATTATGATCCTGATTTAGGCGAAGAAGTAGGTGGTGAGAGTAGTCAAATCACTAAGTTGGCGCATGTTTCTAGCCCAAGCATGGCTAAATCAACGCTAGTATTTGGTGATTTAAAGACTACCGATATTTTGATTCATTTGAAGCAACCATATTTAGATACTTTTGATTATTGCCGAATCAATAACCGAAAGTATTTTTTTGTGACTCAAAAAATCGTTAATCGTCGGCAAATAATTGCTTTAAAAGGAGATGGTTAATTGGATGTGAAAGTGTCAATCACTGGCGGTGAAGCCTTTGAAAACTTTTTGAAAATTCCAGAAACTATTGGCTTCAAAGCTGCGGAAGTCGTGAAACGTAACGGCGGAAAAATGCAGCAAAAAGCCCAAGAGTATGCTCCAGTCCGCACCGGTTATTTGAAACGTGCCATTACATTGAATTTTACAAATAAAGGGCAACAATTTAGTGCTGTGATGGACGGAACGGCACCTTACGATTCTTACCAAGAATATGGCACGCGGTTCATGAGCGGTACACCGCATATTAGACCGGCATTTATGTTTCAATCCCAGGATTTTGTTGATGAAATCGACAGGTTGGTGAATCACTAATGAAAGACCCAAATCAAGCGGTTTATGACGCAATTTTCAAAGCTAGTTTGAACCTAGGCTATTCAACGTATAATTATTTGCCTGATAATAGCGCCAGTTATCCCTTCGTCTATTTTGGCGAACAATTTGATACGCCAATTGAATTGAAATCTTACCAAGAATTAGCCGGGCAAACGAATGTAAGTGTGCATATTTACGGTGAGCGGCAGAATCGTAAATTAATTAGTGATATGAGCTTGAACTTAGTTCAAACTACTAAGCAAATTCATCAAGCTGATGTTTATAGCATTGGTTTTTTAAGTTGTAATAAACAAATTCTCCAAGACAATTCCACAGCTACGATTTTGTGGCATGAAATCTTGGACTTTAATTTTAATTATTTGAAAGGAAGTATGTAACATGGCTAATCCAATTCAAGGTGACCAAAATATTTTAATGTTTCGTTCAATGGCCAAACAGGCAACTGATAATGCGGTTAAGTTAGCTTTGCAGACTAAACACACTTGGAAATATGATTCCAAGTCTGAAACGACGCAAACGAAAGACGGAAGTGTGAACTCACCATCGAAACCAACGGTAACCTTAGAAATTGAAGCGTTGAGCAGCCGCGATGACGTTAATGAGATGTTAGAAGAAGCGGCTAAAAATTCTGAAAAATTAGAAGTCTGGGATGTGGATATTTCTAACAAATTAGCTGATGGTAAGTATAATGCCACTTATGGCCAAGGGTATTTGCAATCATGGGAAGTACCTTCTGAAGTCGGAAAATTTAACACCATTAAAACTACGGTTAATATTGATCAATTACCGCAAAAAGGTGAAGTTACTTTGACGTTAGAACAAGAAAAAGAAGTGCAGTACGTCTTTACGGATACGGCACCACAAACTAGCGGTGGTAATGACTCTAGTTCTAATGCCTAGTTTAAGAAAAGTAGGGTTCGATTCCCTACTTTTTTGTTATCTGAATTAAAAAAAGGAGATTTAGTTATGGAAATCAAGATTGATGGCAAGGATTATAAGTTACATTTCGGTGTGAGCTTTATTCAAGAGCTTGACGAGAAATTTAAAATTGATGTTCAAGTAATGCAGTTTGGTGCTGGGGTTTCAACTTTATATGCTAAATTGCAAACACCAAATCCTTATCCATTGTTTCAGGGGATTCATGCCGCATTAAATACGCAAATGGATTTAAGTGCGGAGCAATACGATGAGTGGGTGGATTCATTCAAATCCGATAAAGAATATACGGATTTTTTCAAAAAATTTGTCAAGCAATTAAAGACAACACGACAGACCAAGCCCTTAGTTCAACTGTACGAACAGAGTTTGAAGAAAGCCAAAAAAGAAACCGAAAAAGCGTTCACGGAAGCCGAGCAACCTACCGAAGAATAATTTTAGATTGCTTTCGTTTTTTGGGGGTTAAGTCCTTAAAAGAAGCGCAAGAAATGACAATTGTTGAGTATTCCATCCGTATGGATGCCTATTATTTAGCAAAAGTTGATCAGTTAAATGATATATACACAGCAGCTTGGGCCAATTTAATGGCTAAAGGCTTAAAAACTGGTGATACGTATGCTGATTTATTCGATTATGAAGGTGCCATTAAAAAACTAGATGGTAGTACTGATGAATTAGACCCCGAATTGTTAAAAATTGCGAAACGAGTTCAAAAATATCAAAAGAAAGGAGGCTAAATATGAGTGATTATACAACCCGAGCTATTTTAACCGCTTCAGTTGGTAATTATGTAAGTGGCATGGCCGAAGCTAGAAATGCTTATAAGTCATTTAAAGATGAAATGCGGAACACGAGCACGGCACCAATTGATAACTTAGGTAAGTCTTCAACCTTGGTATCTGGTGTAATGAAACGGGCAATGGCGGTAGGTGCTACTGCTGTTACTGGCGTGAGTGTAGCTGCGGTTAAAACTGGTGCCGAATTTGAACACCAAATGAGCCGCGTAGCCGCAATTAGTGGTGCCACGGGCAAAGATTTTACGGCTTTGAAAAAAGAAGCGATTGATTTAGGTGCTAAAACGCAATTTAGTGCCAAAGAAGCTGCCGAAGGTATGGAAAATTTAGCGTCGGCAGGTATGAAACCGAAACAAATCATGGAAGCCATGCCAGGTGTTTTAAACTTAGCAGCCGTATCTGGTGGTAATGTTGCTGAAGCGGCAGATGATGCAGCTACGGCGATGAACGGCTTTGGTATTGAAGCTGATAAATCAGGTCACGTGGCTGATGTTTTTGCCAAAGCCGCTGCCGATACCAATGCTGAGGCAAGCGATATGGGCCAAGCCTTAAAAATGGTCGCACCCCAAGCACATGCTGCTGGTTTAAGCTTGGAAGAAACTAGCGCTGCCATTGGTATTCTATCCAACGCCGGTATCAAAGGTACTGAAGCTGGTTCGAACTTGGCAATGGCCTTAACTAAGGTGCAAAATCCATCGGAAGAAGCTAAAAAAGCGATGCAACAAATTGGTTTTAGCGCTTATGATTCCAGTGGCAAGATGAAGCCCTTAGCCCAACAAGTTGAAGAATTACGTGGTAAATTATCTGGCATGACCGATCAGCAAAAGCAGTATTACATGTCTGAAATGTACGGTGTCCAAGGTGGTCGTGCAATGAATGTTTTACTAGACTCACAACCCGGCAAGCTAGAAAAATTAACGAATTCATTAGTTCATTCTGATGGCGCTGCCCAAAAGATGGCTAACCGCATGCAAGATGATTTAAGTAGCTCAATTGAGCAATTGGGCGGAGCCTTTGAGTCCTTGGCTATTGCTGTTGAAGCAGTCTTTGATGGTGATTTACGTAAGGGTGTCAATGCCGCTACTAAATATGTCCAAGAATTTACTAAGTATATTCAAGCTAACCAAGGTGAGATTCAAAAAGAAATTAAGCATATTGAATCCATGGCTAAAACATTCTTAGGCTTTTTACCAAGTATTCAACAAGTAACCGCAGCATTAAAAATTCTCTTACCGGCATTTGTAGCTTTAGAAACCTTTAAAGGTATTGGAGTAGGCGCCACTAAAACTATTCAAGCCTTAGAAACTATGCAAGCTGATTTAGGTTTAGTAAGTCAAGGTGTAACAGTGGTTTCTAGTGGTATGGGTAATTTTGTAAAAATTATGAATGCTGTAACTTTAAAACCATTTATAGGTACTTTAACAACTGCTAAAGATGGTCTTTCTAAATTTTATTCAAGTTTAAAAGAAGGTTCGTTTGTTGAGTCTTTTAAAAATCATATTAATCAAGTAATTGAATCTTTTAAAAACATTGGTTCCAATGCAAAAGAAGCTAGTTCAAAAGTTTCTACAGCGTTACAAAATATGTATACGTCAATGCGTCACCCGATCAAAGGGACTGATGAAGTTACTGGGGCATTTACCAAAATGAAAAATAGCATAACTAGTTCAGCTGATAGCATGGCAACTAAACTGAATCAGGTATTTTATGGATTGCTAAAATCCATTGGTGCCGATGATAAAGCTATTGCTCAATTAACCAATACAGCTATGAAAGATGGCGATGCTATCGGTGAAATTGGTCACGGTGCTAGCAAAGCTTCGGAAGGTCTAAAAAATGGAGCAATTGCAGCCGGTGGATTAGGCAAATCATTAGGTGCATTAAGTGGTGTTGCGATGGCGATTGCCGCAGTGGCAGGTTTAATTTACTATGCTTGGTCAACTAATTTTGGCAACATTCAAGGCGTGGTTAAAACTGCTATTGGTGGCGTTGAAAGTATCTTGAAACCATTGAAAATCACTATTGACCATGTGTTTGATTCGCTGAAACCAATTTTGCCAGTAATTGAAAATATTGGTAAAGCCATTGGAGCATTAGCAATTGGTGCTATCGTTAGTGCTGTAATCGCTTTGGCCGGTGCTTTGCGAATTACAGTTGATGTTTTAGGCGCAGTCTTAAATAGTGTGATAGCGCTCGGTCATGGGATTGTTGGCATCTTTGAAGAAATCACAACTCATGGCAAAAAAGGTCAAGAAGAATTCAAAAAAGCTGGCCAATCAATGAATGCGGCTAAGAACAATATTAAAGATATTGGCACTACTGTTTCTGATACCGGTAAAACATTTTCTGATTCATTTCACCAAATTGGTAAATCAGCAGATGGCAGTAAGAGTCATTTTGACGGCGTGAAAGTTTCTGTTAATCAAATTGGTGATTCGGCTAAGCAGATGAAAAAAGACTTTGATAGTTCTAAAACTAAATTATCCGATTTGATTAACAATGATGGTGTTAGTGCCAAAACTAAAGAATTTTTGAAAAATGTTGAGAGCACATTAACTCAATATCAATCTAATGTTGATAAAGCTTCTAAAAAATATAACGACTCCGTTAAAAAAGCGGAATCTAAAACTGGTTCCGACCGATTAAAAGCTTTAAATCAAGCAAATGCTAATTTAGCTAAAGCTACTGCGCAAAATAATCAGCAGTTATTAAATGTAACTCAAGATTTGGACCGGCAATTACAACAGAAAAAGTTTAGTGATGGCACAGCTATGACTAAAGATGAAGTTAAAATTTTGACCGATCAAAACAATAAATACAAAGAAAAATTGATTGAGCAAAACCAAATCTATGTACAAGCGCAAGAAGCGCGAATTAAGAATGGTCAAAAGCTTAATAAAACTCAACAAAAGGCAACGATTGACACTTTAAATGCCAACTATCAATTAGAAGCACAGCAGATTCAAGTTGGCGAGCAAAAGATTAAAGATTTAAAGGCTAAAATTCAAAGTGATAAAGATGCCACGACGAAAGCGACTGATGAACAAGAATTAACACAGCTACAAACACACCAAAAACAATTAGTTGATAAGCAAACAAGTTTCGGTCAACAGATGAACACAGTTATTGCAAACGGTAGCAAGCTTAACTTCAATACTTGGAAACAAGGATTGGATAGTTTAGGTCAAGTTACCAGTGATCAATTGCAATCTATGTTCTTATCATTTGTTTCCATGAATAATAATACTAGTCAACAAATGCAAGCTTTTGCGTATATGCTACAACAAGGTGGAGTCCAAGGCGTCAACGGTTTAGTTCAAGCTTTAAGCGATGGTAAGTTCAGTGCTAGTGAAGCGGCGCAAGTAATGAATAGCAGTACCATTCAAGGTCTTCAAAGTTTGCCTAATTCAATGTTTAAGAGCGGAGAAGCTGGTAAAAATTCATTTATTAATGCGTTACGAAATGGTGATTTTAAAACAGCTGGCCAATATTTAGCCAATGAATCAGCTAAAGGTGCATCTAATGGTAAAGGACAACACAAAAAAGCCGGTCAAAAACATGCTAAAAGCTATACACAAGCTATTCAGGTTTACGATGCTCGCCCAGCAGGTCAAAAGTTAGCTGATTCAGGTGCTCAAGGTGCAATTCAAGTTACTGATAAATACCATTCAGCAGCAAGAAAGAATGCTAAAAACTATTCCGGAGCCATGCACAATAAAACCAGTTTAGATGAAGCCGCTGGTGCAGGTAATGACTTGTCTAAATCGGTCACTAATACTTTGGCTAAAGCTAATAGTCAATATACCGCAACTGGGAAAGATAATGCTAGAAAGCACGCTAATGGTATTAAATCAGAAAAGGGCAAAGCTAAGGACGCTGGTAAAACAGTAGCTAGTGCAGGTGCTGATGGTACTGCGGCTCATAAGCAGAAATTCAAAGATGCTGGTAAACAAAACGGTGACAGTCATAATAATGGTCTTACTTCTAAAAAATCTAAAGCTTATGACGCGGGTAAAGCATTAGCCCAAGCAAGTAAAAATGGTGCTAACAGTATTTCGTTTCATAGTGTTGGCGTTAATGAAGCTCAAGGTGTTGCTAATGGTATTTACGATAATACTAATTCAGCCGTGCGTGCTATGCGTAATTTAGTTAATAAAGTTAACCGTGAAGCAAAACGTGTTGCAAAGATTCATTCACCATCGGCGTTAATGCGGGATGAAGTTGGTAAGTATTTAGCATTAGGTGTCGCTGATGGGATTGACCAAAACTCAGATGAAGCTGCCAATGCCATGGATTCGATGATTAACAAAATGGTAAAAGATACATCTCAATCAGCCGAAGCTATGAATGGCGCTATTTCTAAGTTAATGAAGAACTCGATGGAGTCCATGGAAGCGATGGATGCCATGATTACTAAATTAATTACTAAGATTAAAACTAATGGCTTAGAAATTAGTTTGAATATGCCAGATATTGACTCAAGCGATTTAAATAGATCCGTTAATTTACAAGCAATTGCTGATAAACAGCCAGCTCATTTAACTTTAAAAATGGGTAATAATGAATTTAATGGTTTTGTTGACGATATTAGCAAGACTCAAGATATTAACTTGTCGCTTAATCGTTTTGGCGTTTAGAAAGGAAATAATATGTATACTTTTCGTGATTTAAAATCAGATAAACCATTACAATTAGAACGGTTGCCAGCTGAAGCGTTGGCAGTTAAGATCGGTAACCAATATACTTTTTTAGAAGAGTTGATACCTGGTTACCAAACACTGCAAGTTAGTGGTCGTGAACTATCAAATTATTCACTAGCTGAAACTTCAATTAATGGCATTGATGGCTCAATTATAGGACAGTTTAGTCATCCTAGTCGAGATATTGATATTAAATTTCAATTACAATGCGATGACCCCAACGATTTTCGGCAAAAATTCAATAGGTTAATGTATTTTTTAAATAATCCGAATTTGTCTTTTAACTTCAAAGATGAACCGGATTATTTTTATACTGGCATTTTAACTAAAGTGAATAGTGTAGAAGCTGGTGAATTGAATGTGATTTCTGATTTCACATTACATTGCCCAAGTCCTTGGAAAGTTAGCAGCGTTAAATCTTTAACGGTCGCAAATAGTGACACAATCAAGGATCATTATTTAATTTATCCAGTGATACCTGAAAGTATTATATTTAGTTCAACTGCCGCTAATTTTAGTTTTACTAATCAAACACAGGACCAAACATTCGGCTTAACTACTGCGCATTCTAATGTAGTTTTGATGCCAAATGATGGTTCAGTAACCAGTGGTGGGACTTCAATTTTGAACGATATTACGATGTTTAGCGAGCTTGAACAGTTACAAATTAAGAACGGTGATGTAATTAAGATTACTAACGGTAGTTCAGCAACGATTAAATATCGGAGGTGGTTACTGTGAGTCAAGCAACTTTACTATTGCTAGATAAAAATGAGACCGTATTTCAGCGCATCCCACCTAGTAATTTAATTGAATTGTATGAAACGCAAGAGTTACGGGCTGCCTATCAAATTGATGGCACATTACTAGCCAAGGTTTATATGGATTCATTTGACACTGCTAAGTACGTGGCTATTAGTAATCGGAAAACGCAGGAATACCATATTTATGCGTTGACTAATTGGAAGATTAACAATGACCACCAGATTATTTTTAGCGGGGTTGATGAGGCGCACTTTGAGTTAGATGGTGATGGCTTCATTCAAGACCGGCGTTTTGTCATGAATGATTTTAGTAAGATAATTCAACCAATCTTTGACGGCAGCCGTTGGACCTTACGCTCAATTCCCGATGGTGAGATACCCGTTGGTACAATCAATTTCTACTTTGAAAGTCGTTTGAATGCGTTAAATGATGTAATTGATTACTTCGATGTTGATGTTGATTTTAGCTATCAAATAACGGGCAATAAAATTACTAATCGGTATGTAGATATTTACAGTTCGATGGGCAAAGACACCGGCAAACGGTTTGCTTATGGTTCTAACGCGCTATCAATCGTTAAAGAGACGTCAACCACTAACCTTTATACAGCAGTAGTACCGCGGGGTGATGGAATTGCCAAACAAGACGAGAATGGTAATGACACTGGCGGTTACAGCCGGAAGATTAATATTGCTGATGAAGTGTGGTCAAAAGCTAATGGTGACCCAGTGGATAAGCCTAAGGGACAACTTTGGCTAGAAATACCAGAACGTACTACCCAGTTTGGCTATCCAAGCGGACGACCTAAAGTTCTAATTAAAGACTATGACGGGATTAAACAAACTGATGATTTAATCAGGCAAGCCTATTTAGACTTAGAAGAAATTTCGCGCCCACAAGTCCAATTTTCGACTTCCGTTACTGAACTAGGTGATGTAAGCCTTGGCGACGCAGTGACAATTGTCATGCCGCAATACAAAATTGAATACAAAACGCGGATATTTAAGTTAAAGATTGATTTATTGACTAACACGCGTTCAGTAGCGGAGTTTGGAGACTATGTAGTTAAAACCGCTGGCCAGCGGGCCTATGATATGTGGTTGAAGCAGAAGAAAAATCAAGATAATCAAGACGATGTTAATGCTGGTTTAAGTGACACGATTGATAAAAACCAGCAGGACCAAAGTGCGTGGAACGATAACCAAACTCAAATTAATCAAGCTACTAATGACAAAATTGAACAAAATCAAGAGACTCAAGACGCTATTAATAGCGATTTACAAGCTGCCGATGAACAAGCTCAAAAGTTAATTGACGATTATTATAAAAAACTAACGGCCGAAGTGGCTCAAGCTCAAACTGATATCAGTAGCTATATTTTAGGCCAAGACCAACTTGGGGAAATTCTGTTTACCGATAAAGACTTTTTGCCGACGCGAAAAAATATTTACAACATTATTGCCCGAACATCGTTAGACGGTGGCAAAGGTCAATTAGTTTTCAATTCGAACGGGCTAGGCTATTACGATGGCCAGAAATTAGTTAAAACGGCAATCACTAACGATGGCCGAGTTTACGCTGATGCGATTACTGGCAATAAAATTACTGGTTTAACTATTGCTAGTGGAACTATTACCGCTGGTGAAATTAACGGTGCTCGGATTGATGCAGCTGATATTCATGGCGGTTTCATTTATTCACCCACAATTGACGGCGGAAATATTAAAGGTATTACGATAGACGGCGGCACGATTAAAGGTGAAACGAGTATTAATTTAGGTGGCGTGAGTATTAGTAAATATGGGATTTCTACACCCGCGTTAACCGTTAATGGTGATATTGATGGTGTCGTAGGTCTAGGCGTTAGTGATCACGTCTGGCTGGGTCAAAAGGAACTCACGTGGGACGGATATTATTTGTATTACGGTGATCGAAAAATTGCCTTTGCTGAAGATTAAAAAGGAGAAATTTAAATGTTGAATAAACAAAATAAAGTAATTAATTTAACAGCTCAATCGATGGATGAGAATGACAATGTGTTGGCCAACTTTACTGCGACCATTTATCCAAATTCAAACCGCTACTCAATTAATCAAACAATCGAAAATATTAATGACGAACAAAACAAACAAGTTGATACTGATTTTGCTGATTTTAAAGATTCAATCGAAGCCATGTTGCCAAAGGAGTTAGCTAATGAATAATCAAGCAGTAGCAACTAAGTTAGCAATTAAAATCGCTAACTTAGAATTAAATCTTGCCCAACTTCAAGTTATAAATGAACAATTAAATCAAACTATTAATGAGCAAAAGTTAAAACACCCCGATGATTTTCCGGGTGATAAGGCAGGCGATAAAAGTGGTAAAAACATTCAAAATCACGCAAAATCTACAAAATAAATATAACGGCGAAAATCTACCGATTAGAGTCCGCCAAGACGATGTAGGGACAATCATTCAAAGTCAAATATTTACCGAAGATAACACACCGTACGATTTAACTGGTTGCGTAGTTACTTTCAATATTCAAGGCGCAACTGGCATACCGATTTTAGGTGAACCAGCTACTATTATTGATGCAAAAAATGGATTAATCCAATATGCGTTAACTGCTAAAGACACGAAACACAGTGGTCACGTGAAACACGCGTTTTTTAGAATTACAAATAATACGGCACTTGAATCAACTGGTGATATCGATTTAATTATTGAACCAGATTTAATAATTACTGATGATGATTATTTACAATCTGTAAGTAGTTTTAAAAATAAAAAAGCTGGAAATATGGATAATCCTAATATCTTGCAAGATTCAGAATTTACTAATTATTTATCACAAGAAATGTTTAATAATTATTCTGTCAAAAGAGAAATACAATTTTACTATGATCAAAGCACTACTTCAACTAATACAGTAATTGGTGTAGCCGCTCAAAATAGCAATCATACTAAAAATCCTGATTTTGCTCAATATTTAATGATGTATTTTAAAATTACGCCAAATGCTCAAAAAATCGTAGTCAAAAATTTATATGGATTAAAATCATATCTAGTATTGCCATCTAAGAAATTCGGATTATTGAACGGAGATGGTGCAGCAAATATTAACGGAAGTCCATCGACAAATACTAAGAGTGTTGTACCAAAGGATGTTTATTGGTTAAATACTAATCGTAATCAATATAGTATATTTTCTAATGCTCAAGATGCAGTTGGTTTTAAAACTTTAGAATCTGAATCAAATGGAAATATTAATTCGTTTGAACTAGATTTAACCAAAAATACACATTGTTTAACTACCGATAATTATTTAATAATTTCGGTATTCTGGGTAGAACCACAACAATATGCCGCTTACATGAATCTTTCTACAACTGCCCTTGATTCTGGAATTACGCAATACATGATTTATCCTAATCAAATAGAAGCAATCAGTTATTATTTACCAGAGGATTAATTGGAGGTGAAGTTATGTGCATTCATTTTTAGGTTTAAATTGGGGCGAATGGGCTTCAATCATTGCAATTTTAACTTTTTTCGGTGGTTTAATTACGTGGATTTTTAAGATGGCTTCAAAATCGATGATTGCGCCATTGACTAACTCAGTGGATCAATTAACTAAGTCCATTCAAGAATTTAGGCAATCTTCCACTAAGGAGCACAAAGAGTTCAAAATTCAATTAGACGAGCATGAAGATTTGCTTCACGACCATGAGAAAAGAATTTATCTAATTGAAAATAAATTTTTAAGCAAACACAAAGGAGATTAATATGAATTTTTTAAATAGTCTTAATTTAGGCACTGGGACCGAAATAGTCGGGATCAGTGCTATTTGTTACGCCGTCGTCCAGGCGTTTAAGCAAACTAAGTTTGGTAATCACTGGTTGCCGTGGCTATCAATGGGTGTTGGAGTCGCTGCTGGTTTGGTCATGGGCGTAGTCCAAAACGATACTCACTTGGTTTCGGTAGCAGTTTTAGGTTTTCTTATTGGGGCGGCAACCGCGGGATTATTTGACGGCTTTAAAGCTCCGGCCGTGGTTGTTAAACAGAAAAATAAAGGTGCTACCCCGATTAATTCACCCAATGGTGAACTAGTAGAGAACGCCCAAGATATTGTTAAATCAACCATTAACAAGCATTTCAATCAGTTAGGCGGTGAACAACATGACTAACTTTGCAGTTGATGTTTCTAGCTATCAAGATTCCAGTATTGATTACTTTAAACAGTTTAAAGCCGCTGGTGTGCAAACAGCCATCATTAAACTCACGCAAGGGTCGCCAGCCGGTGATAACTATTTAAATCCCAAAGCTAGTGAACAAATTAAATCAGTGCAAAGCGTTGGTATGAATGTCTCCGTTTACCACTACTTCAAAGGTCAAGGGTACAATGACTCGCAAAATGAAGCTAAATTCTTCCTATCTAAAATTCAAACATTTGGATTACCGAAATCGACGACTTTAATTTGCGATGTTGAAGATCCAAGCTTACATGCTAGCTCAGTCATGAACGATGTTAATGCGTTCATGCAATACCTGATTAATGCTGGCTACACTAATGTGGGACTGTATAGCATGGCAAGCTGGTTCAATGGTGGCATTTTAAATGCTTGGACCTATCCATTGTGGGTGGCAAGTTATGGCTCAAGCACTTGCGGCGTTAATGGGAATGTTCAGGCTTGGCAATACACCGACAACTGGTCGGACCAGTCGGTTGATATGAGTTACGATTATGGGCTATTCAATAGGAAAAAAGTAGCCGAACAACCACTTAAATCACACGAAAATGTGGTAGTAACTAAAACCCAAACCTATACCCGCGAACGATTCGGTATGTGGCTCAATCAAAAAATTGAACCTAAGACGCAATGGAAGTCTGGTGGCATTATTGGCATTGACGGTCAACCTGCATATTTAGTAGCCGGAGGAACTTATTTAATGCAAAATGCTACTGATCAAGATGGCATTGCAACTGTACATTCATATTTGTCTAGTAAAGCGCCTTTAATCAATAAAAAGGGTAACTATGTACGGACTGTGATAAACGGCGATGTTTACAAGTTTAGTAACTTTGTCAAAATTAACGACAGTTGGTGTTATCAAGTAGCTGCTAATGAATATCTACCGGCTTTATATACTGTTGGTGGTGGTAAGTAATAAAGAGCTCCCTAAGTGGGAGCTAATACATAATCAAATTGTGGGATTTCAGAAATAAATGTGTTATTATAAACATGCAAGGATATTAGAGAACATGAATGCAACACAAAAAAGACGCCTAGTTTACCCGGACAGTGACTAGACGTCTTTTATTTTGCGTCAACTAATGTTTATTGATCCACCATGTAAAGATGGCAATAACAATTCCGACAATAATCGGCGCTATGATACTAGAGAACATGATTACACCCCCTCACGTTGCTGTGTCGGGGCTGCAACTTAAATATTATAGCATAGCAAAAGTGTTTTACTTTTAACTAAATGTTGTTAAACTAAAAGAGTAGTTTCGCTAACTATGGAGAACAAATGGTGAACAAAAGTCTTATAAACGTTGATTTATCAATAACATTTAAATCGTTGTTAGATCAATGAGATTTAGAACTTGAGGTAGTTCTTAAAAACGCTCGGCGATGTTTTAGATAGTTGTTAGATCAATGAGATTTAGAACGCCATCCTGTCGTTCAAGCTTTCGGAGTAGGTTTTAGATAGTTGTTAGATCAATGAGATTTAGAACTTTAAACGTTAAGCAAGAAATACTTAATGGGTTTTAGATAGTTGTTAGATCAATGAGATTTAGAACGCTTTTTCTTCTTTGGTAGTGGTTAAGTAAGTTTTAGATAGTTGTTAGATCAATGAGATTTAGAACAATGGCGGTGTCTTTTTCGACGATAATCAAGTTTTAGAGTTGTTAGATCAATGAGATTTAGAACGGAAAACCTGCAGAATAGTTGTTGATTTAAGTTTTAGATAGTTGTTAGATCAATGAGATTTAGAACTATAATCGCTGAAAAGATACATCAGATTCCGTTTTAGATAGTTGTTAGATTAATGATTTTTGATGCTCAAGTAGCTGCTGATGAATATCTACCAGCGCTTTATGCTGTTGGCAGTGGCAAGTAATAAAAAAGCTCCCGAAGTGGGAGCTAATACATAATCAAATTGTAGGATTTTGGGAATGATTGTGTTACTATAAGTATGTAAAGATGTTGGTAAACATAACTGCAACAAAAAAAGACACCTAGTTGACCTGGACAGTAACTAGATGCCTTTTTATTTTGCGTCAATTAATGTTTATTAAGCCACCATTTAAAAATGGCAATAACAATTCCGACAATAATCGGCGCTATAATGCTGGTAAACATAAGTACACCCCCCTTATGTTGCTGTGTTGGGGCTGCAACTTAAATATTATAGCATAGCAAAAGTGTTTTACTTTTAACTAAATGTTGTTAAATTAAAAGAGTAGTTTCGCTAACTATGGAGAACAAATGGTTAACAAAAGTCTTACAAACGTTGATTTATCAATAACATTTAAATCGTTGTTAGATCAATGAGATTTAGAACGTACAAAATCAACCTGCTTAGCTCGTCGACGTTTTAGATAGTTGTTAGATCAATGAGATTTAGAACGCATTAGGATATTTGCTGAACGGAGTTGTAGTTTTAGATAGTTGTTAGATCAATTAGATTTAGAACTCTTGGACTGCTTGCCCAGCACCCGGACACGTTTTAGATAGTTGTTAGATTAATAATTTTGATGCTATCATGTAGCTGCTGATGAATATCTACCAGCTTTATATACGGGTTGGCAGTGGTAAGTAATAAAAATGCTCCCAATGCGGGAGCTAATACATAATCAAATTGTGGGATTTCAGAAATAAATGTGTTATTATAAACATGCAAGGATATTAGAGAACATGAATGCAACACAAAAAAGACGCCTAGTTTACCCGGACAGTGACTAGACGTCTTTTATTTTGCGTCAACTAATGTTTATTGATCCACCATGTAAAGGTGGCAATAACAATTCCGACGACAATCGGCACTATAATATCAGCAAACACAAGTACCCCCTCATGTTGCTGTGTCAGGGCTGCAACCTAAATATTAAATCGTGAAGAAATCGCTTTATGTTTTACTAGATTAAAAAAGGAATTATGTTAACTACTATCAATAAAAGTGTTTAGAGCGTTGATTTATTAATAATCATTGAACTTTGTTAGATTAATAATATTTAGAATTTAACCTGTGAACAAGAAATACTATTTAAATAGTATTTGATAAACGTCATAATTAAAAATAAGTTTTATTTCAATAGTCGCTGGCAAGATTAATTTAAATTATATAACAAACAATTATCATACCAGCAATAAAAGCTGAGCATGATTAAAATTGTCTTTCTAACCCATTTTAATATTTGGAGACCCACCCGTACACTGAGCCTTTGAAGCGCAATAACTACTTAATATATGATGTTAATTGTTCCCAATCGTGTTTAATTTGAGTTGCTAATTTCCGGTTATAAAAAATGGCGGCGGGGTGATAGGTACAATAAATTTGGTATTTTTTCGCGGACCATTGATAAGCATCTTTGGTAGCATTTAATTGTTGAATTGGTTGATTAAAGATTTGCCCGTGAATGGCAGTTAAACTTTGTTTAGTACCTAAAATACGTTGGGCTGCGGTACTACCTAAAGTGACGATTATTTGGGGTTGAACCCAATTGACTTCGTAATCAAAAAATGGTGCTTGCGCTAGGATTTCTTTTTGGGTTGGCTTGCGGTTAGGATATTTGGTGACTAATTGGTGGGTCTTTTTGTCTAAAACTTGTACCACTTTATAGGGACGACTACGTACAACACTAGTTATATAAACATCATCGCGAGTTAATTGCAGTAGGGCTAAAGATTTCATTAATTCTTGCCCAGAGCGACCGTGAAAGGGAATGTGCGTTACAATCTCGTCTTTGCCCGGGGCTTCGCCAACCAACATTAAAGTAGGGTGCTGTGGTCCGGCACCTTCGTTCAGGCCTTCTAGCTGAAATGCTTGTGAGCGCCGGTTAACTGCGGTAATTAAAGCTTTTGGATAGTTCACTAATTTTACGCTTCCCTTTAAAATAATCATAGTTGATAGATTTAAGTATAATTCTTTTGGCGTCAAGATGTTTATTCATTAATAAAAATACTCCATTATAGTTAGGCGTATACCTAATAATAATGGAGTATTTTGGTTTAAGAAGTTACTCAAATTAACTGGTACTATTGCCGTTCAAAGTAAGCAATGGTGTTATTAGGATAATTAGCTAATTGAGCGCCATTTTGTTGGATATGGCCTAGTTGAATTAAACCTTTTGCATAACCGAAATTCTGAATAAAAATGGCTAAATTGCCCCAAGGTGCATATAAAGTAATATCGCCAACTTGAGCGGCACTACCACTCGGTGCTGTTTGAGTATTTAATGTAGTCGGGAGATCAGCTATTTTTTCAGTCTGACCATAATTTTTTAAAGTTAGTGTTAGTGGGAGCAGCTGAAGAAAATCCTGAGCGGTTGGCGAATCATTAATTTGTGCAAAATAAGCATCGTTATTAATAATAATTTGGATTGTTGTAGTCATTGAAAATCCTTTCAAATTAAAATTTTGATATATAGTGACGCAAATCGTCTGAGGTGCTGATAAAGAGAAGAGTTGAAACAACAAATTTTGTAAATTTAGGCTGATATTTATTATTCATACTGGAAGGTTAAACCCCGCTTCTAAGCACTTCTGTCGCAACTGTCGGTTATTCAAGTTCTTTGGCTAACATTTAGAGGAATATATCTTAACCATAGGACATTATCAGCGATGACTTGTGCCGAACGCAATTTAAAACCAATGGGTTTTGGATCGTGGCTAAACTGGGAATTAAATAGGCGAGCAGTATGTTCTTGACCGTCAATCGCTGGCGCCACGACTAAACTAATTTCGTCAATCAAACCAGCGGTAAGAAAACTCCAATTTAACAGTCCACCACCGCCTAACATCAAATTGTCTAAGCCGTATTCAGCAGCTAATTTTTGCAACACCAGTGCTAGATCAATTTCTTGTTCTCCCGCAATGATATAGGGAATTTGTTTTTGCCGTAAAAATGTTTTATAGGAATTGGATGCTTGGTTAGTCAAGACTTCAATCACAAACGCAGTTTGCCCAGCATAAGCAGTAGTATTTTGGGACCAATTAAGACAACCGTGACGATCAAATGCAATGTAATAGCAACTTTGTTGTTGGTTAATCAGATAATCACCGGCAGGAACGATGCTAGAAGTATTGTGGTCAGCAATAAATTGACCTGGCGCAAAATAGGATTTGGAGGTATTGCTACCATAAATCCAACCCTGAAAGTGAAAACTATGCGGATTGTTTTTTTGAAAACCAATGGTTTGAAAGAATTTTGTTGCACTATGATCTGACAAAGCAGTACTAAAATTACCAGTAATCCGCCCATCGAGGGAAGTATAAATATGAAGTATGATTTTGGGACGCAATTTAGCCACCTACTTTCATAAGATTTAATAATAATTATTTGTAGCATAAAACCTAGAGTTAACTGTAAGTCAAGCTAACCAAGTATGCTCTTTGGTTATAATTGGCTATTAAAAATAAGTATTAGACAGTAGCTAAGAGGATATCTATACTGGGGGCACAGAAACAGTTTTCTGGGCAACTTAAAAATTGTTTAGGCGTATGTTGAATAATAAATGGTGAAAATCATTTGACTTAAACAGCACTTTAAGTATTATAGTTGCTTTTGCAAGATTAAAATTAAATAAGAAGAAGGTCATTTTATGAATCAACATCCAGATTATCTTTTAAACCAAATTAACGGACCTCAAGATTTGAAGCAACTGCAATTACAAGATTTAGAACAATTAGCGCAAGAGATTAGAACGTTAATTTTAGAAAAAGATGCCGCACAGGGTGGTCATTTAGGCCCGGATTTAGGAATTGTCGAAGCAGCGATCGCTTATCATTATGTGTTTAACGCTCCGACTGACAAAATTATTTGGGATGTTTCTCATCAAACTTATCCCCATAAAATGTTAACAGGGCGCGCGCAAGCGTGGCTAGATCCTGAGGCTTATGATACAGTTACGCCGTATAGTAATCCGGAGGAAAGTCCGTATGATTACTATTCGATTGGGCACACCTCAACCTCAATTGCTTTAGCAACGGGCATGGCCAAAGCTCGTGATTTAAAAGGAACACATGAAAATATTATGGCTTTAATTGGTGATGGATCCCTGACCGGCGGTTTAGCGTATGAAGGGTTGAATAATGCAGCCATTGAACCGAACAATTTGGTGATTGTAATTAATGATAATCAATGGTCCATTGATAAAAATGTTGGTGGGCTAGTCCAAGCCTTACAAAAATTACGATATTCTAACGGCCAAGCTAGTGATAATTTGTTTAAAGCTCTAGGCTTTGATTATCGTTACGTAGCCGATGGTAATGATTTAACACAAATGATTGCGGCTTTTACCGCTGTGAAAGATATTGATCATCCGATTGTAGTTCATATTAATACTTTAAAAGGCAAAGGCTATCAACCCGCAGTTGCGCAAGAAGAAGCGCATCATTGGGTAGCACCGTTTGACTTAGCCACAGATCAACCTTTAGCTCCAGTCCCCACGACGGTTACTGCCAATTCAACCGCTTTAGATGTCGTAGCGCAACAAATTGATGCTGGACAACCAATTATGGCAATTGATGCGGCGATTCCGGGAGTATTTGGTTTGGACCGTATTAAAAATGATTATCCGCATAATTACACTGACGTGGGGATTGCTGAACAAGAATCCGTCGCCTTTGCAGCTGGTTTTGCCAAAGCAGGTGCGATTCCCATTCTGTTTGAAAATTCGACCTTTTTACAACGTGCCTTTGATCAATTATCGCATGATGTGGCGGCTAATAACTTGCCAGTAGTGATGCTCGTAGCTGGTGGAGGAATGTCGGAACAATCGAAAACGCATCTGGGAGTTTTTGATCAAGTAATGCTATCTAATTTACCTAATTGGCTATATTTAGCACCAACTAGTTTAGCTGAAGAACAAGCAATGTTGACTTGGGCCATTAAGCAACGCCAACACCCCGTTGCTATTAAGTTACCAACCAATACAGTACCGCTGACTACTCATAATCACCCAGCGCGTGATTATCAAACGATTCATTATCAAGTGCAAGCGGGGCAAAAGGTTGCCATTTTAGCTTTGGGTGATTTTTATGAATTAGGACGCCAAGTCGCGGACAAAGTAGGTGCTACATTGGTTAATCCGGTGGCCGCCAATATTTTAGATGATCAGACGCTCACACAATTGGCCGCTGATCATCAGTTGATTGTCACTTTAGAAGATAACTTATTAGACGGGGGCTTTGGCCAAAAGGTAGCATCTTATTTAGGTAAGTTTGACGTTCAAGTTTTAAACTTTGGCCAAAAGCGGGTTTACACTGATCAAACGCCGCTACAGCAACTTTATCAACAAAATAATTTATTACCTGAACAAATCATAGCAGCCATTCAAGCTAATCTAACAGATCATTAGGATCATTGAAGCTAAAGGCTTATTGAGAAAATTAAGGAGTATAACGAGTATGACTAGTTATCAAGATCAATATTTTGCTGGTGAAAGACCGCTTTTTGCCAGCAATAATGCGCAAATAGATGGTGTTACTTTTGGCGTTGGTGAATCACCATTAAAGGAAAGTCAAAATTTAACAATTCAAAATTCTATTTTTAAATGGAAATATCCGCTTTGGTATGATCAACATGTCCAAGTAACAGATACTATTTTTGAAACGATGGCCCGTTCGGGCATTTGGTATACGACAGACATTAGTTTAACTAACTGTTCTTTACAAGCTCCCAAATTGTTTCGGCGTTGTCAACAAGTTAAGTTAAGTCATGATCATTTTAGTGATGCCACGGAAACTCTATGGAGCTGTCAGGATGTTGAATTGGACCATGTTCAAGCGACAGGTGACTATTTTGGCATGAATAGTCAAAACATTACGGTGGATCATTTGGATTTAATTGGTAATTATGTTTTTGATGGCGCCAAAAATATTGAAGTCCACAACTCGACTTTTGTTTCCAAAGATGCTTTTTGGAATTGTGAGAATGTCACCATTTATGATTCGACGATTAACGGGGAATATTTGGGCTGGAATACGAAAAATTTAACGTTAATTAATTGTACGATTGAAAGCGATCAAGGCTTATGTTATGTCCAACATTTGGTGATGAAGCACTGTCGTTTAATCAAAACAACTTTAGCCTTTGAATATAGTAGTGCGATTGATGCCGAGATTACCAATACGATTGATAGTGTCAAAAATCCAACCAGTGGTCAAATTACTGCCGATAAGATCGAACAATTAATTTTAGACCCAACTAAAATTGATCCAAAAGCAACTACAATTACGACAATGCAGCCGATCACGGAACCGGTAGAATCATGTTAGATTTTCATGAAATTCATTCCCGACGGTCAACGAACTCCGTTAAATGGCAAGTAGCTGCTAATGAGTTGTCATTGTCTTTGGCCGATATGGAGTTTGCCACAGCTCCAGAAATTATTGCTGCGCTGCAAGCTAAGGTTCAACAAGGCATTTTTGGTTATGAGAATGTACCACAAGCTTATTACGCTGCTGTCCAGCAGTGGTATAGTCAGGAACATCAGAGTGATCTGGAGCAGAATTGGTTGTTATATTGTGCTGGTGTAATTCCTGCTTTGTCATCCATTGTCCGTAGTTTAAGTAATGTTGGCGATAACATTGTGGTTCAAGCTCCGGTATATGATATTTTTTATCATTCGATTGAAAATAACGGCCGCCACGTGTTGACTAATGATCTGCGGTATGATTCGGACCAACAGAGCTATAGCATTGATTGGACTGATCTAGAACAAAAATTAGCGAATCCTTTAACGAAGTTAATGATTTTATGTAATCCCCATAATCCGATTGGAAAAGTGTGGTCAAAAGCCGAGTTAAAGCACTTACTGCAATTGGGACAGCAAAACCACGTTGTAATTGTTAGTGATGAAATCCATGGGGATTTGGTCTTAGGTAGTCCGACTTATACGCCCTTATTTGCAGTAGCCACAGCGGAAACTTTGGACCACATTGTTGTGTTGACTTCGCCCAGTAAGACTTTTAATTTGGCGGCTTTGCATGCGGCCACAGTTATTATTCCTAATTCTAACCTGCGACAAATTGTTAGTCGCGGTCTCAATAATGATGAGCTAACAGAACCGAATTTGGTGGCTACTCCGGGAAGCATTGCGGCGTATACTCAGGGAAGCCGGTGGTTACGACAATTAAAGCAGCAACTACAACAAAATCGGGATTTAGTTCAACAATATTTAATAGCTAATTTACCACAGGTCAAATTGGTTTCAGAAAATGCCACGTATTTGTTATGGTTAGATGTGCAACAGGTTACAGCAACGGCGACATCATTAGTTCAGTATTTAAGACGCCAAACGGGATTAATTGTTAATGATGGGGCTATTTATCGTGGCAATGGTGCTCATTTTATCCGGCTAAATAGTGCTTGTCCACCAGCAATGTTAACTGACGGCTTAGAGCGCTTAAGTTAGGGCACGCAAGCTTTTTTGAAGGAGCGGTGATGACAGTGTTAACTAAAAAGCGAAAAACCTTACTCTGGTGGTTAGGAGTCATTATTGTGTTATTACTACTGGGTAGTGGTCTATTTGTTAAAATGAACCGACCAACTAACGGTGATCGTTCAGCTAGTGTGCCCACTTTATATTTACATGGTTATGGTGCTGGAGCTAACTCGGCTAAAAGTATGATGGCTTATGCAAAAGCGCATCAAGGAGCGACCAAAGTGTTAGTTGCCAAGATTTCGCCACAAGGTCAAGTTAAGTTAAGTGGTCACTGGCCGAAAGGGGCCAAACATCCCTTAATTCAGGTTTTAATGGAAGATAATCAGAATAGTAATTATCAAGAAACTAGTCGGTGGTTTTATAATTTAATTACTTTGTTACAGAAAAAGTATCAGATTCAGCGGTATAATACGGTCGCTCATTCCATGGGTAATTTAACGACGATGTATTATCAAGTTAAATATGGTCAACGTAAAGATTTGCCCCGGCTCAATAAGCAAGTGAATATGGCGGGACACTTTGATGGGATTATTGGCATTGATGATCGACCAAATAAGAACTATTTTTTAGCCAACGGCCGGCCTAGGTATGAAGATCGCTATTACCGCTATTTGTTAAGTAAACGTAGTTCTTATCCGAAAAATGTTCGAATTTTGAATATTTATGGTAATTTGAACAATGGAACTAATTCTGATGGTGATGTTACCAATGTTTCCGCACGGTCACTCAAGTACTTGTTACGCGGGCGTTATCAAAGTTATCAAGAGTTAGAGATTAAAGGCCGAAAGGGTCAACATAGTCAATTACACGAAAATAATTACCAAGTTAATCAAGCCATTGGGAAATTTTTGTGGGCCCATCCTTAAGCAACAGATTATTCCAGACATTAATCGAGGAAGCGATTCGATAATTATTAAAAATTAAGCGAACGTTTCCTTTTTATTTGCAGAAGTTAACAATAAATCATGAGTTTTACTTTGAGGAGCTAGAAAGAGCTATCAGGTTTAAAAATTACTTTTGATTAAATTAAAAGATTCTTGACAAAATAAGATTAAAGTCTTAACATTCAAATTAAATTAAAGTGACAATAAAATTAAAATAGTGATGACGAAGTAAGTAGTTTTAAGATTGCGGACAGCGAACCTGGTCGAGTGCAAGCAGGAACAAAATCTTAATTATGAAAATCGCTTTTGAGCTATCAGCTGAAATTAGTAAGCTAGATCGGTTACTACCGTTATTTAGTTAACAAATCAAAAGTCAATAATAGCTGTTGTCATATTGGCGTTTACTGAAGAGTTGATTGGTTTTTGGCTTGGAAGTTAAAAATAAGGTGGTACCGTGCTCAACGCACCCTTTCTAAGAAGTTTATTGCTTAGAGAGGGTGCTTTTTTATTGTTAGAGTTAGTTGTTTAAGCACTAGAGTTGTAAGGCAGTTCTTAGTCGCTCAGCGCTTTTGGGCACAGCATATTGTTGCGCTTGCAAAATCAGTAATTGAAGATTAACCAACTTTGCGAGCAGCTGAGATTAAAAGGAGAGATACAGATATGACAGGTAGTAAAATTTTAACATTAGAAAATGGTTTTCATTTATTTACGCGGACTGTCGGTGAAGGACCCGTTAAATTATTATGTGTGCATGGTGGTCCAGGTAGTAACCATGAAGAGTTTGAAAACTTTAATGAACACCTCAATAACGTACAGGTCTCAATGTATGATCAGTTGGGTTCTTTTTACTCAGATCAACCAGATTTTACTGATCCTCAGAATCAAAAATATTTAACAATTGATTACTATTTATCAGAATTAGAAGAAGTTCGCCAACAATTAGGCTTAGACCAATTTTATTTATTGGGGCATTCTTGGGGCGGCTTATTGGCGCAAGAGTATGCCTTGAAATATCCGCAACATCTCAAAGGCTTAATCATTATGAGTATGATTGACAATATTCCTGAATATATTACTCACATTAATTACTTACGGGAACAATTATTTTCACCATTTTGGGTTAGTTATATGAAACAAGTTGAAGCTCAAGAGCGGTTTGATGATCCCAAGTATAATGATTTAGTGCAGCAGTTGTATAAGGTCTATGTTTGTCGTCATCCGGAAAATGGGGGACATCATACTGTTGAAACAAATGCTACGCCGGTTTACAACCACTTTCAGGGTAATAATGAATTTGTGATGACTGGAACGCTCAAGGACTGGGATCGCCGAAGTGACCTGCATAAAATTACCACACCAACGTTATTAACGTTTGGTGATCATGATACGATGCCTTTAGCAGTGGCGCAGCGGATGCAACAGACGCTGCCGAATGCGCGCTTAGTGCTTACACCCGATGGTGGTCATTGCCATAGTGTTGATAATCCTTCAGCGTTTTTCCAAACTTTAGGTCAATTCTTAACTACTGTTGAACGTAATCCGCAAGTCAACTTGAAAGAAGGGTTAACAGATGACAAATAAATTAAATTGGGTCGCAGTTTTAAGTGGCTTGGGCGTGGTTTTATTAACTGGCTGTAGTTCTCAGACTACACAATCTTCTTCATCTGGTACGAAGCAACAAATTAACCTGATGCAAACAGGTGATTTGTTATCTTTAGATACTTCGGAGCATGCAGATTTACAAACTTGGAATACTCTAGAAAATTCGATGGAGGGATTATATCGTGCGGACAAGCATAATCAACCACAAGCGGCAATGGCGACCAAAGTAGTGCAGCCGACTAATCACGGGTTAACTTATACCTTTCACTTACGTTCCAATGCTAAATGGAGTAATGGACAAAAAGTTACCGCTCAAGATTTTGTGACTGCTTGGCGCCGTTCGGCTTCCCCTAATGCTAAATCGGGTTATAGTTATATTTTTGATGGAATTAAAAATGCAGCGGCGATTGCCAAGGAACAAAAAAAGCCCCAAACGTTAGGCGTTGCGGCATTAAATGCACATACTTTACAAGTACAGCTAGAGCACCCGATGCCGTATTTTAATAAGATGATGGTGATGCCTGCTTTCTTTCCGGAAAATCGGACCGCGTTAACGAAATTTAAATCCAAGTATGGTACTAAATCTCAGTATTTGTATTATAATGGTCCCTTTAAAGTTACCCGGTGGAATGGAAATAGTGATACATGGTCTTTAAAGCCTAATCCGTATTATTATGCGAAAAAGCAAATTCACCTAAAAGCGATTAATTATTTAGTCGTGAAAGATGCTAACACGGCGAATGAATTATTTAGTCAAAACAAGTTGGATGATGCGACTATTACCGGAGTAACGGCGAAAGGTCTTCAAAAGTCAAAAAAGTTAATTCATGAACGCCGCGCGGGAAACTATTATTTACGAGTTAACTTACGCAATCATCAGCCGTTAACTAATGCTAAAATGCGTCAAGCAATTAGTTTGGTAATTAATCGTCAAGCCTTAACGAAAAATGTTTTAGCAGACGGCTCCAAACCAGCGGACACTTACACGGCCAAGGATTTAACGCTGGATCCGACAACGAATAAGGACTTTGCGACCGAGACCACGCCCAAGACTACTTATGATGTTAAGCAAGCTCGGACTTTGTGGCGAGAAGGTTTGCAAGAATCTCATCTTAAAAAGCATGTGACTTTGCAATTGTTAGGTGATGATCAAACTATTACAAAGAATGTAGCGCAATTTTTACAAAATTCTTTAGAAAAGAATTTACCAGACGTGACAGTTAATTTGCGGAATGTTCCGGAGAAAACGAGTTCGAGTGAAATGCATAGTGGTAAGTTCTCGTTAGGACAGACCTTGTGGTTAGCAGACTTTGCCGATCCTATTAGTTTTATGGGCATTTTACAGAGTGCCAATCCTCAAAATTATGGACAATATCATGATGCTCAGTTTGATCAGTTATACCAGCAGGCTAGTTTAGACAGTGGCAATAATGATCAAGCATATTGGCAGACCATGCGGCAATTACAACAACATTTAAACCAAACTATGCCGGTCATTCCACTATATCAAATGGTGGAAAGTCATTTGGTTAATCCCAAGCTCAAAGGAGTTTTACGTCATCCAGTGGGTGAAGACGATTATACGCGGGCTTATCTGAAATAGCTAAAAAGTAAAAATAAACAGTCTAATTTCTAAATTGAATTGAGAGAAAGATTTGATTTGGGGGTTGGCTGTTTTTGTTTTCAAAATTATCTGGCTGATGTAAATGTTCAGCAGGTAATACAAATTAAAACCATTGCAGAATTTTTAAATGATCAATCTTTAGCTGCAGAAATTAATAAATTAATTAAAACCAATTAAATTTATTCTGATTAGCTAATTTAGGTACAAATATATCTAAAAGCATTACTCAATTGTTGGTTTTATATTAATTACATGTTCTTTTATCTATTTTTTACTTGGCATAATACTACTGCTTTACTATGTTTGATGGATATGTTATTTTACTATCAAATTAATATATTGCCATTAAAATTAAAAATTATTGTATATAAATATAATATATTAATTTCAAAATAATTCAGTATATGGAGAAATTAATGGTTAAAATTGACATGAGTAAGTTAGAAGAAAATAACTATCATTTACAAACACAAGTTAAAGCTTTAAAAAGTGCGTTACAAGATACCAGTGTCAAGATGAAAGCTGTGCCGAATTCTGAAGGCTTCAGCGGGAAAACGCAACAACAAATGGCTGAGTATGTCGAAGCAGCGCATGGTCGTGAACCGCAACAATTAACAAGTGAGTTAGATCAATTGGCTCAAGGCATGGAACGTTTAATTAATGACTTTAAGGCGGATGTTGATAGTAGTAGCCAAGCTAAAATTGACACTGAGAACTTAGACGATCTGGAAAAAATACTGACAAAGGCCAAAGAGTTAAATAGTAGAACAGTGGCTCGACTGAACAAAGCCTACCAATTAGCGCTTGAAGCTGGCGCGGATTGTCAATTAATCGATGATCAAGCTGACGAAGCACTGGGCAAAACGATCCAATTGGTGCAACAAACGAAGCGCAAAGTATTAAATTACAATAATCGTACCCTGCCATTAGCGTTAAAAGATTTAAGTCATAATCTGGTACATGTTAAAAGCGATTTGACAGTAACGGCGGGAATTAAAGGTCAAGGTAAAGATCACTTTCAGATGGCGGCTTTTTTAACAGAGTTAGGACGCGATGGTTGGAATACTGCGGCCTTAACCAGTTATGAACACTTTTTGAATGATAGTATCAAGAACTTAAAAGGAAATAAATTATCAAAACAATTAAATCATTTATTTAAGCAGGCTCGTCAAGTCGGCTCTTCTGCCTTTAATGCATTGTTTCACCCGTATGCGCAAACCGGAGTTAGTCAAAAAGCGGCCAGTTCAGCGTTAACGATTATGCTGAAGTACTTAGGGGCGACCGTAGAAAATGGCTATTTGAAGTTAATAAATGGATTTCCCGCCTTAAATCCCTTTGACAATGAATTGTTACAAACGTTGTTGCCCCAAGTTGTGCAAACAGCTTTTCCCTTTACTAAGGGAACGAAGGGTGGCTTAGCCAACGCCAGCGGTACGTTAGCCACCGAGATTCACCAATTGCGCTATTATATTTCGGATGCCAACGCTAAGTATGTCGAACAAACAGCTAAGAAGTTGCACGTGACCCCTGGCGAATATTTAGATGATTTAAGTCAAACTGGACAGTTTAAAGTTGGCAGTGAAAGTGCCCGAGCGCATAATAAAAAGTACGTTGGTAAGATAGGTGATAAAAAGCAGTATGGTTTGAATTATATGCATAATTACAAACTACTGTCTAATTTCCATGTGGAATTCATTATTAATAATCAAACGGGGCAATTGTTACATGTTGATCCGGCAACGACCATTGGTAAGAGTGGACAAAATTTAGCTGAATGGCAAACCGATGATTTAGCCGGTTTCGTGAATGGACCATCATATAATTACGCCAATCAAAATGATATGAACTTATCAAATATAGATAGCTCACACTTTAATTATGATTATGGTTATGAAAAAGCGCTAGATATGCCTAATCGCAATGATATGTTAACTACAGATAAGTCTCAAAATAAATATGATCTTTATACAACTCCTGAAAAAGAAGGTAAAAATAAATATCAGCCTGTAGACAGTTATTCGGATTATCATCGCAGAAAGCAAGGTAAATAAGACGATGAAAAAAATATATAAAAGTTTTCTGCTGGCTATGGTATCGGGATTAAGTATTTTCACGATGGGATTAAGTAGTAATCCCCCCGGTAGTTCAGAGATGACACCCAAATATCAGAAGATGAGTGCTAAAAAATTGCAAGCATGCAAAGATGAAGGAGCCGCTTTAACACCCAAAATTAAAGCCAAAACGACTAAAGATTTAATAGGAAAGTCCTTTTCCTTTAATTCTTCAGAATTTGAATATTTTCCGAGAAATGGTAGTGGCGAATACTTTTTAAAATTAAAACTCGATCAAACCTTTGTTTTAGTATATAACGATGCTTTTAAGGTACGGACTGATCAAGAAGGTAGTCCAGATGGAATAAGTATTCAAACATTTGCGGGTAATTATAAAATAAGTAAGAAGAAGATCAAGTTGTTTATCCAAGACTATTGGATAACAGTGGAAAATGAAGACGAAATTCATCCTTTAAGAAGAGTGAATAGCTGGCCAATAACGCCAACATCGATAGGTTTAAATCAAGCATTATATAATCAGTTACCGTTAGATTTACAACAAAAGATTTCACCTGATCAAATTGATCATGATTATCCATCTATTGAATCGTTGAAAAAAGAATATTCAAAGAAATACATTAAGCAAATAGGTGATATGGGAGATTATGTAATTAAAAAAGATGGAAGAAATTGGCAATTTCTAAAGTCGATGATTGGCGAAAGAAAGCATGTTAAAGGATCTAAAAGATATTATAATTCTCCTGATAAATATGGTTATCTTCACAAGTATGATCATGTTTATCCAATACCCGATTCAGTTTCAGAAGATTTAATCAACAAGTTTCGAGCCAACGGTAGTTATTAATGAGTGTAAACGTAGGTGCTACCGTGGAAAATGGTTATCTGAAGTTAACAAATGGCTTTCCCGTCTTAAATCTGTTTGACAATGAATTGTTACATGTTGATCCGGCAACCACGATTGGCAAGAGTGGGCGAAATTTAGCTGAATGGCAAACCGATGATCTAGCGGGTTTTGTGAATGGACCATCGTATAATTACGCCAATCAAAATGATATGAACTTATCAAATGTAGATAGTTCACACTTTAATTATGATTACTCTTATGGGAATATGGATATGCCTAATCGCAATGAAATGTTAAAAAATAAAGACAAGAACAGAATTTTATATACAACTCCTAACAAAGAAGGAAAAAATAAATATCAGCCTGTGGACAGCTATTTGGATTATCATCGCAAAAAGCAAGGTAAATAAGATGAAAAAAATATATAAAAGTTTTCTGTTGGCGATGATAGTAGGATTAAGTATTTTCACGATGGGACTAAGTAGCAATCCCCCCAGTAGATCAGAAATGGCACCAAAATATCAAAAGATGAGTGCGAAAAAACTGCAAGCGCGCAAAGATGAGGGGGCTGTTTTAACACCTAAGATTAAAGCTAAAACGGCTAAAAATTTAATAGGAAAATCTTTTTCGTTTAATTCAAGAGAATTTGAATATTTTCCGAGAGAAGGAGATGGAGAATATTTTCTAAAATTAAAACCTGATCAAACTTTCATTTTAGTGTACAATAATGCCTTCAAAGTTCGTACAATGGAAGAAGGTGGAGAAGATGAATTATATGTTCAAAATTTTTCGGGAAATTACAAGGTGTCAAAAAAGAAAATTAAGTTATTTATTCAAGATTATTTGGCAATTGGAGAAGATTTAGATAAGATTTTTCCATTGAAACGAATCAATAGTTTGTCATTAACCCCGAAATCTATTAGTTTAAATTCTGCATTGTATGATCAGTTACCAACAGACATACAACAAAAGATTTCACCTGATCAAATTAGGCAACTATATAATTCATATGAATATTATCGAAGTGTCTATTCTAGAGGATACGCTAAAAGGTTAGCAAATGCTGGTAGTTATGTATTGATAAAGAAGGGAAATACTTGGCAAGTTCAGAAGCCAATGATTGGCGAAAGGAAGCATGTTAAGGGATCTAAAAGATATTATAATTCTCCTGATAAATATGGCTACCTCCATAAGTATGATCATGTTTACCCAATACCCGATTCAGTATCAGAAGACTTAATCAACAAGTTTCGAGCTAGCGGTAGTTATTAAAAAGAAAGTGGTAGTTACTAATAATAAGCTTTAAGATAGGAGATAATTTGAAATGGATGTTGCCGCTATTTTACAAGCAATTAAGCAGAAGCAAGCATTACTAAAAAAATTGCGTCAGGCACAACAAGAAGCTAAGGCGGAGGTTGCTAACTTACAAAAAATCGTTAGAGACATTCAAATAGGTCAAGCAACAGCAGCACCATGGCACGGTCAGAGAAAGAATAAATTTGAACAGTTACAGACGAATAACTTATCCGTTACAAAAAATAATGCAAGTAAAAATGACGAGAATTTAAGTGCCATCCAACAAAGAATTAGCCAATTAGAAGCCGAAATTACTCAACTAGAAGTCCAATTGGCATTAGCCCAGAGTGCGGAGAAAAAATAATGACTACTATTAAAATCGTTCAAGCTAACTATAACCAAAATGTGAGCCAAGCAAGCAGTTCAGTTCAACAATTACAAGCCCAATCCTTAACAGCTACCAATATATCTGGAACGAATTTAAAACCTTTTGTTCAAGCAATTAAATTAGAAAAGGAATTGGAACAAGTAATTAAACATTATGGGAAAATTGCGGAACACGATACAGTGGAGTATTCTCAGGTATCCAGTGAGTTGGAAGCAGCAGATACCAAGGTCGCAAATTCGTTTCAGTAAACCAATAATGATTATTTTATATTTGTAATTAAAGTTTTGAATGCTATAGCAATAAAATAAAACCACTTAGTATTTTGACTTCAAGTCATAAGTGCTAAGTGGTTTTTATATGATTTTAATTTTTTAAACTAGCTTTATGCTTTAATTAAGCCAGCTTGTAAAATGGGCTTAACCGCAATTAGCGCAACAGCTTTGCAATAAAAATAAGGTTACTAATAACAAAACTAATTGTCTTTTGATTACTTGTCTAAAATTTGATGTGAGCCAGTAGTTACTAATAACAAAACTAATTGTGTGTGGTCTAGTTTGTAAATAACGATCCAGTTATCAGATGTTTTACCATAATTGCCATACCTCGACGGGTAAAATTCCCGGTATCCTTGCCATTGACCCTTTAAAGCATGATCCTTAATCTTGTGAAGAATATGAGAATCTTGTTCGATGATAGCTTTTAGACATGGTTTTAATATCCTAATAGGAAAATGTTTTTTAGCTAGTCTTTTTAATTCTCGTTCGAAGGATTTTGTGATTTAATCTTCATCTATTTTGTCAATCCAATCGTTGAAATCTGCGACTGAACCAATCTCAGTTACTTCGTTGTTTTCAGCTTCACGCTTAGCAGCTATAGCTTCTGAGGAATCTAAAAAGCTGACCAAGCGGACTTCGTTATTAGCTGCCTTTATTAGAGATAATCGAATATATTCTGATACAGTTAAAGTTAAACCTTGTTTGGCTAAATTTGATTTGGCACGTTCACTAATTGTGCTATTAACACGAGTGGAAACAGTTTTATCTTTAAGAGTAGAATTGCTCAAGAAAATACGCCCCCCTTTATTGTTGTTTACTATTGTATTACATTAATAATAAATCCAGCTTGTAATAAACACAAGTTTAATCTAAAAAATAAGAGGTTGAAAACAGTAGAAGCTATTGAAGCGTATGCTATGCCAGATCCCATTTAGATGTCATCCCATTTAGATATCGGTTAAAATACCACCTAAAACAAGTGTTGTTAATTTTAAATAAGTGTTTGTAATTTAACGGACTGGTTAAAGAGAAGAAGTACAATGATAATTCATGAACGACATGCCAATTTAAAATATAACTATGGCCACCGTGGTTTTAGAACACTCGGATTTTATGTTAGCCCAGTGAGATTAAAACCAACGACAGTATTAGTAAAAAAGGATACATTGATCTATTTAAAAAAGCTCTCTTTAAAAAAGAAGAACCATAAAAATTAACCATATCTTTTTGTTAAAATTATGAGCAGTAGCAGTGGGTGTGTTTTGTTAGGTCCTCGTTAAAAATCTTTTTGTTAAAGCTCTTTTTATTGCTCTGCCGTTCATGAACTTTTATGAAGTTCTTATCGTTAAAAAATAGTACGACTATCTAATTGTCCTTGCTTTAAAACTTTTGACATAGATGGCAATACTATCTTAATTTATTTTATATAGTTACTATTAGCGTCATTTGCTTTGAAGTTAGAAGTTATAAGTAATACTAATTAAGTGCGGGATCGCTTTGACTGGCTAATAACCACTGGTGATTACTGCCAAGTCGGATATAGGTTTGTTGGTTAATGGATTTAACGCCATAAGTCGCATAGGGCACGTTGAGGTTAGTGATCTGGCCAGTGGGCTGACCGTTTTGGTTGACTAAAGTGTTGTTAGCATGGACAGTCACGGCTTTGGGTAAAAGATATAAAGCGTCTGCTGCTGCCCACTGATTATTGCCTAAATCAACGGCATAAACATATTCAGATTGATTGGCAAAGTCGACGCGATTGATTTGCCAATCGGCTACTTTATTACTTAACTTTCCGATGGGTTGTGTCAGTTGGGGATCTTTGTACACGGGAATAGGTTGGCCAGCCGAAAAAGCTTCTTGATAGATGTATGATCCGGGTTTAACTTCATGGCTGACAGCATTAAATTGTGCGCTCACCCATTGATGACCACCTAAATCATAAGCCGTTGTTTTTCCAGTATTATCGACTTCTTTTTCATAAGTTTGCCAGGCACTAATTTGGGGAACGAGCCTCGTGCCAATGGGTTGACTTAACTGTGGATCTTGGTAAGTCATGTTCATCCGCCCATGTGAATAATAAATATCATGACTGGGAACGACAGCGGCTTGAGTCGATAATATTGGTAAACTAGCTACAGTAATTATTGTTGCCAATAATTGACTACTTAAATATATTAGAGTTGGTTTCATAATAATTGCACCCTTTCGTTAGCAATTTTCTCAAATATATAATTTGAATTAAATTAAATATATAATTTGAATTAAATTAGTTAGTGTGAGCTTCACTTAAGTTAGCCCATTGTTTGTTGGTTCCTAATTTGACATAATTTTGTCCGTTGATGTTTTTAATACCATAAACTTTGTAAAAGTCGTCAGCTTGGATTTTAGTCGTTGGTGTTCCAAACTGGTTAAACAGTTGAGTCCCCTTTTCAAAAATATATAGCGAACGCACGGCCACTACGTCATTAGTGGCATCCACCCATTGGTTAGCTCCTAAGTCCACCCGCGTAATGGGATTTCCGGTGGCACTGTTACTAGCATACTTACTGATTTTCCAATCAGCAATGTTGGAATTCAAATAACCGGTAATGTGCCAAAGTTGTGGCGAATCATAAATTGGCACCCGTTGGTAGTTAGAATAGGCTTCTAATAAGTTATTTGGCTTTTGATTTTTAACGACACCACCTAAAAAGACATCGCTACTTTTGACCCATTGATTAAACCCTAAATCAAAGGAATTAAAGGGAATGTACGTTGTATCTGTAGGATGATTACATACGTTGTACCATCTGTAGGATGATTACTTTGACTAACAGCAGTGATTGCCCAATCATTGCTGGTGGTGGCTAAAGTTGTACCAGTTGGTTGGGAGCAGGCAGCATCACGATAGATTGGTACCGCTTCCTTTCCGGAGCTAACTTGTAAATTTGCGGCTGATGTGACATAGGCTTGGGCATTAACCGAATGACTAATTATCAATAAACAACCAAATACGGTCATAATTAAACTGCCAATCAACGTTAATTTTGCTTGCATCATTTACCCCTCTTTCTGACATATTAAGTGTAGCACGAAAAGGTTATCAGAAGTTTCGAAAACACCAGTTGGAATTGATTTTAAAATTTAGGTTTGCGCTCAGTGACATTGCGTTCATGAAGTTTGATCCGGGATTATTTTCATTCAATAGTTGATTAGGTTCTATTAAAGTTATATTGACTATCTTTAAATTGGATTAATATGTAGATAGTAGGTGACACCAATGAAGAAACGTCTTGAACTACTATTCTAACGTGAGTGATCCAACATAATAGTTTTGCACAACACAAAAATTTATTTATGATTAGCTAACCAGTTTTCTATAATTTAACAGTAACGTACGATAAGTTGTTAAACTATCTGAGCATTTCTTTGTGATTTATAGATAAAATTAATTTTGTAGATTATGATATTAATAAATTCTTTGTCAGCAGATTTGAGACAAAAGAAAGTGTCTTGATTTCTAAAAAGTATTTTTGGTTGATGTTCGCCTTGAAGTTATGCATTAATACCGTTAATTAAAGATTCAGGAGTCATTGTTCAGTGAAACTATTTCAACGTTTTTTCCATAATGAATACAAATATCAGAAGATGTTTGTCTTTATTTTAATTTTCTATTTAGCAATGGGCGTCTCCAAATACGCTCAAATCTTGTTCTTTCAACAAAATCATGGTCTGCTGCCAATTATTCCATCTCTTATTCGGCCATGGCAGTGGCGGGCTCATTTTCCTTTTTAATCAGTATAACAATTTTGGGGGTTAAAAAAGATTGTCAAAGTTTTTTTGCCAATCTATGCTGTGGGCATGTTGTTGAGAGTGATTCCTAATAATGCTTTTATAGCGTTGATTTCGGGTATTATTGCCGGTCTCGGAGCCAGTATCACGTTACTAGTAATTCGCTCTTGGATTTATTTTGAGTCAGACCAAGATGAAGCAGCTAAAGAAGCATTGGTTTCGTCGCGGTATACAATTATGCAAATTGCTACTTTGATGGCCACTATTGTTGCCGGCTGGTTGATTTCTGTAGTGCATGCTGCAAATTATATGTACTGGTTTTTAATTGTTATAGCGGCCTTATTGATGGGCAGTCTGTCAGTGACTAATAGCATTCCTGACGGTAGAGTTCAAAAAAAGCCGCATAGTCTGTTGGTGGCGTTACCAACGAATCGGTTAGCGGGGGTACTATTATTTTTGTTGGTGTTCTTATTGGGATTAACTAACGCCTTGCTATTTTACGGAAGGTGTGATGCCTATTTTACCAGCGATTTTACGGAAGACTGGTCTCAAAATTAGTGCCGTAACTGTTTGGACGACGATATTTAGTATTTTAACAGTTTTAACATCGCTTTTTTATCAACGGCGACATTTGCGGATGTCTGCAGGATGGGCCTTTCTTATCAACGAAGTCATTGTTGGTTGTAGTATGTTGGTAGCATTTTTAAAATTTGACAAGGGCATTTATATTTCGTTAATTGCTTATACAATTATGGCAATTGGTATCGCCGGCTTTTTTATCTTTAAAGAGTTGATGGAATACGATATGTTTCCCAAAACTGAAAGCTTTCTGTATTTAGGCATAGCTCAGTCGGGCTTTTTGGTAGGTGATGCCTTAGGTTCACCAGTCGGAACGTTGCTGTTTCAACAAACAGGCACTAAACTGTTGCTGTTAATTTACGGAGTGTTGACGATAGTTTGTGGAATAGGTTATAGCTTGTTATATGTTTATTTACGAAAATCAAACAATAATTAGCAATTGTTGGAGTAGTTATTAAAATTCAAAATAACTCAGCATTACTTCTTTCTTTAATGTTTTATTTTATTCGACTCCAAAAAGGAAGAATTACTTTTTCAAGGTTATGTACAAAACGGTCCCATGGTAATCAATAACTTTAACGTCAATAAAATCGTTTTGGTTTCTAATTGAAAAACGAAGCCTGTACTGTTCATTATAATTGTTATTTATGTTTTTGTATTCTTAAGTATGTTATAATGAATACAAATATACAAAGGAGGATTTATAATGACAACAACTCCAACTACTATTCGGATAGATGACCAGTTAAAAAAGCTGTAGAACCGCGTCTAGAAATTGCCGGATTAACATTAAATGGTTACATTAACATGGCAATTAAACAGTTCGTTATTCAAAATAAAATTCCATTTGAAATTATAGTTCCTGACGAAATACCCAATGATACAACTCATAAGGCTTTGATTGAAGCACAAGCTAAGGAAATGGATAACTTTAATGAGGAGTTTAATACCGGATAACTCTCCTGAATTTGAGGAGACAAGTCAGATTATGGATTTTTTGAATAGTGATAGCCAATAATGAATAACGTTAATTACAAGATTAAGATTGAACCGCAGTTTCAAAAGGATTATCAAAAATTTAAAAAACACCATCCAGAATTAATTTCAGAATTTAGGATTGCATTAAGTGAGTTACAGCTTCATGGCCGTGTTCCTGATTCTTACAGTCCACATAAACTGGATAATAGGGGTGGTTTATATAATGATACTTTAGACTTTCACTTATCAGAAGGCAAAGTAGACGTTGTAATCATTTATCTGCCGCATAATACTAATCCAGTAATTAGGTTAATTCGAATAGGAACGCATAAAGAACTTTTTCAAGGAAAAATAAAATAATGGAAATAAAAAAACGATCAGCGATCGTTTTTTTATATTGCTAGAACTTACCATATTAATATTTTTTCACGAATTAACGGTAACATAAGGAAGAAAAAAAATTTTTCAATTAAGCCAATTTTTTCAATTAAGCCAATTTTGAAATTTGATAATGTAAGTATGTATTTTTAGAGTGTAACATAGCCATGCTTTTTATTTCAACTAATTTTTAACTAAGAACCATGCGTGGACATTGGAGTACTTTATTTTAACGATTTTGTAGCATAGTCAGTTTAAAAAAAGACCGCTCTATTCTATAAGGAAGACGGTCTTCACAGTTTTATAAATACAATACTGTATTTGATTAATTAGAAATCATTGTGAATTGAAGTTGTCAGTTGCCAGACAATATTGAAGGGATCCTTCACGATCCCATAAGCGGGACTGAAGACGTTACTGGTCAGCGGTGTGATGATGTCAACCTGTTCACTGGCTGTCACTAATCTCTGGTAAAGGGTCGTAATCTGGTCTTTGTCCGTTGATCGTAGGCAAATACTCTGATTATTGCCAATCACAAATTGTGCCTTATCAACAGGTGTGTCATTCAACATTAATTTGCCACCGGTAGGAAATACCAATACGCAGTGACTGACCTGATTTTAGTAGGAAATACCAATACGCAGTGACTGACCGACTTCTTAAATTTCAGGCGTCAGCTTCAGGGGAGCACCCATTTGTTGGACCTCAAGCAGTGTCTTTTTAATGACTTCGGCTCCTAGTGCTTTTTTCGTAAAGGTGATTGCCTTATTTGCTTGTCCGTTTAACGATAGAAAAGGAATTAGTTCTGTTTTTGTCATGTTTACAACCTCCAATTGCTTAATTGATTTAACAAACGTAGTATAGCAAGTAAAATATAACACAATTATGTCAGGATTGGAGAAAGAATGAGAATAAGTCGCTTAATTAGTCTAGCTTTCCTACTGCTGCGACAAGAAATAGTCCCAGCAACCAAGTTGGCAACGTTATTTGAAGTCAGTGTTCGTACCATTTATCGAGATTTGGATACGTTAAATGAGGCTGGTATTCCGATTTTTACCAAACAGGGTCGTTATGGTGGCGTTGGCATCATGTCAGATTATAAGGTGGACAAAAAGTTGTTGACTCAAACGGATCTTGATAATTTGCTCATTGCACAAACCCGATCTTGATTTGCTCATTGAAATTTGCTCATTGCACTATCTGATACGACTACGCTACTAGCAACCCCAGAACTGCGAGAAACTTTGAATCGGATTAAGGGATTATCTACTGTATCTGAAGGACTGATGCCAGTGGTCATTGAATATCAAGGCTGGCCAGGAACGGTCGTCCTGCGGAGACGAGCAACCGCATGATTAATTGCGATTCGGCAACATCATATCGTGAAGTTTACCTATACGAACCGAAGTGGTCAAATGAGCCAGCGGACATTGGAACCATACCGCATCGTTTTCAAAGTCCAGCGCTGGTATCTTCAAGGTTTCGACATGACTCGGCAGGCATTTCGAACTTTTACTCTTGCAAAACTCTCCATGATCGAGTACTCAGCAGAAACATTTGAACCGCGATCTATTAATGCTGAGAAGCTTGTCTTATATAGCGGGGTGAAACCGCAACGGGAAACAATAGTTTGGTTAGCTGTTGCGGAACGTTTTCGGGACGTGTTTGTGGAACGGTTTTCCGGAGGTAATCAACGAAACGGATGGGCAGACCTTTCATGCAACTATAGGCCTGCCGAATAATGAAGAAAGTTTCCGTTTTTTGTTAGGTCTGGGACAGGGAGTTATGATTTTGAATCAGTCGCAATTTAAAACCGATTTTCGAGCGTACGTACTTGCGCTTGCTAATCAATTGTAGAGTTTTATCAAGTAATTGGTAGGCAATGTCTTTAACTCGCCAGTAGGAACGCCGTTGTTTCAACGATTGGAAACGAAACTATTGATGTTCATTTGATTTGATTAGTACTTTGAATAAAAAAAGCATTGTCTACTGTTCAATGTGCATTCATAAGAACAAGATAACAATGCGTAGATGAGCTCCAGTTAAAAAGCCGTATAATTTAGAGAAGTATGTTGTTCATCAGAGGATTATTTTTTAGGATGCCCCATATATTGCAGTTCATCAAATGGTCCATTAGCAATTGAGATTTGATCAAATGACTTGCCCATCGCCCATCCTTTTCAAAAGTAAAAGTTGCGCGGCCAGTAAAACGAGCTTCCGCACCATCACAAACTGATGAAGCCTGCTTTGTGCCAATGATCCTGGTAAGGCATTAAACCATTTTTGTACTTCGATTTGTTGATCATTGTGGACATTTAAAGTAAAGCTTTTGTTTGCTTCATGATAGGAATAAGTGAATGCATCAATCACGTTCCGTTGGATACTTGCATCGTAATGTTGTTGATTAATAGTATATTGCAAATGCTCATTATTTTGAGTGTCTGGCCCGCCAGCTAATTTTACCATTTTTATATACCATAAAAAGTGGGTAGGGATAGCCGTATTCTTTTTCAAAAGTGATGCTAATAGCCATCACAGTGTACTCGTTGAAATTCCAGTAATACCAATTCCAGTTATTTAAGATTTCCCCAAGGGCTTATTCATCCAACCCCAATCGACGTAGCCGGTTCCATCAGTATCCAGGTTTAATTCTTTACTGTGAATGGTTACATGAGCTGTGGGGGTTGGTGGCACTACAAAAAAGCCAAAATAATTTTCTTGTTCTTGTCCGAAAAGAAGATCTGTCCCTGTTTCAGGATGCCAACTGGTGCTTGTGGTGTAACCTCTAAGTCAATCACAGAATCATAACTTCAGCGTGGGCATGAAATTGTTGCAGTTGAGTGCTTTGGTAGTAATTTTGAGCAACGGCCACCCCAGAGTTATTTTTAAAATGGAAAAGTCTGCAGATTGAATTCAAGGTGTTTATAGGTCTTTTTTTACCGTTAGAAAAATTAATCATCACATCTAAAGTGGGTTTCAGACCTAACTCACCTTGAAAAGGGGGCCGTTGTAATGCCAATCACAACACTAGCTTCGGTGGTATCAACGTTTTAGTAAAAAACCATTGAATGATTCTTTAAGCCGTCGAAATGAACGTGCTCTTCCCCACGGATTAATTTTATTTTTTTCTTGTCCTAATAAACGGTATTCTGCAGCACTTTGCTGGCTAAGTGTAATGGTGTTTTTTCTTGAGTCATTGTTATTATATCCTTTCACGTGATTAATTGGTGGATTGTAGGTTGCTAGTTCAAATAGTATACTATAATGACCATTACAAGCGTTATCAAAGGTAATCAAAAGGCACAAATGCTTTAAAAACGCGTGTCTTTCGATTATATAAAGACTAATTAAGAAATTTATGTAAAAAGAAAATGTTCGTATGGATTCGAACATTACTTTTCGTGGTTTGTATTTATAAGCTGAGGTGCTGCTACCATTCCGGTTACGGATAGTAATGAAGCCCGCGTAATTATAAACACTTCTTGAGTAGTAAAAATAAATAGTGCTGATGTTCAGAAGTCTTCACTCAACGTTCTCTATTCTAAGTTTAAGGCCCAACGGATAGTTAAGGCTATGATGAATCACCCATAACCGGCAAATAATCCAATACCGAGATAGTTTTTTAAAGGTTTTCATGAATAAGAGGCCCCCCGATTATACCAGCGCAGGTTTCGCCTGCCTAAATACATAGCAGAATTGGATAATGAAGAAATAGCACTTGCCAGCATTGGGCACCGTCGTTTGAAACATGGTCATGAATAAGGCAAGATTAGTCCGTTTAACAAATAAATTAAGATTAAAATAATTTCTGCGAACCAAAAGTTTGCGGCAGTAATGGTTAGTAAATCTACAATGATTAAAAGTAACGCAATACTCATGAACGATTTTTTCAGACCAAAATGTTGAACGATTTTATCGCTGATGAGAGAGCCAATTAAATTACCCAGGCCAGCGACCAAGAGTGCTGTACCAATTGTTGATAAAGAGAGCTGAAAGTCCGCCTGAAACCAAGTTGAGACAAAGGTCATGACCGTAAACGCGCCTGTTTGGAAAATTAAGTAAACGATTAATTGGCTTAGAGCTTGGTGATTAGTTAAAATTTGTTGATAGATTTGAATAAAGGAGAGATGTTGGCGGGACTTAATTTCTAATTCGGGTAAGGTGAAAAATAACAAAATAACAATAGTAATAACAAGAAGCTGCTCCTAGATAAACATAGAATGGAGTGTGCCAGAACTAGCGGCTAAATAACTGCCAATGGGAATCCCAATGACTTGCGCAACAGAGATCCCTGCCGTGGTGTAACCCATGACTTTGACTACTTGTTTTTCGCGGAATCACTACGGGAATACAGGCCTAGACTTGTGGTGCTCACAAAAGAAGCACTGACGCCAGCCAAAAAGCGAAAGATTAGCATTAAAGGAAAACTGTTGGCAAACGCACAGAGTAAAGTTGCGAGGGCAAAACTTAATAAGCCCATAACATGCTTTTTCATCATGGCCGTTAGAAATAGGGCCGGAAATTAAAGCAAAGACTGCATAACCAATGGCATAGGCACTCACTAACCAACCAGGAAAATGCAGTTGGAATATGATAAATGTGGCTCAAAGTAGGTAATAATGGCGAAATTAAAAATGTATCTGTACCAATTAAAACATTGTTAAAAAGAATAAACTAGCATATTTTTTCATCTCTTGAAGACTTCCGTTTCATTTAATCAAGTTGTAATTCGCTATTTCTAAATATATCGAAATTGGTTCTAAAATTTTTTAGCTGGCCGTCAAAGTTGTGAAAAATCCGGCAAGTACTGCAAAGGTGGCTTCGTTGATGCTAATCAAACGTGTTTGTGCATCTTTACGGGTCTTGGTTAAGCCGGCCTCCGCATAGCTCGTAAATGATATGAAACGGTGGAATCACTTAAGTTTAAATGCGCTGCAATTTCACCACAGGTCATTTCCTAGGTGACTGTTAAACAGGATTCGAATAATTTTTAAGCGTCCTTCATCGGCTAAAGCTTTGAGAATTTTTACTCTATTTTCGTCAGAATTTATTTTTACTCCTTATTTGTATTTTTAGAAATATCGAATTAACGATTTGTATTAAAACATTATCAAGCTGAAATGTCAAATTTTAAATTGAAACTGATGGCACAGATTAACGAGTAATTGAATTGAATTGGGAAAAAATCACCTCGCTGCTCAGTTGAAATGTGCTAATATTGGCTTTGAAACATGATTAAACTGCCACCAAAGAATTTGTTACTATAGAGCTGAGGTAGTTCACGGAAAGAAAGTAAAAAATGTTCAAGAAAATTTATGATTATGTCAAAGTAAAACTATGAAGCTGGCAATTATGATGATGTGCAATTGTATATGGCTTTGGCAGCAACAAAAAGCCCACAAGAATAATGCATCAATGACAGATTTTGCCATGGGCGAACAGCAGGCTCAAAACGATTATCAGTAGCATGAATCTTTCAAAGTTTATCCTCAATTAGCAGTTGATGTTTCCAACAAACTCTTTGGATCATCGTGCGGATTATATTGCGGAGTTTATTATATTAAAGGTTATAATTCGTACAAATTAAAAATGAAGTAGTTTTAAAAGCCAAAAACAGTCTTACATATCAATATACTAACTTGATAATTCAAAGCGATATATTGATATATAAAGACTGTTTTTTACATAATTAGTTAGTGTGAGCTTCACTTAAGTTAGCCCATTGTTTGTTGGTTCCTAATTTGAGATAATTTTGTCCGTTGATGTTTTTAACACCATAAACTTTGTAAAAGTCGTCGCTTGGATTTTAGTCGTTGGCGTTCCAAACTGGTTAAACAGTTCTCCCCTTTAAAATATATAGCGAACGCACGGCCACTACGTCATTAGCGGGCATCCACCCATTGGTTAGCTCCTAAGTCCACCCGCGTAATGGGATTTCCGGTGGCACTGTTACTAGCATACTTACTGATTTTCCAATCAGCAATCTGAGGATTTAAATAACCAGTGATGTGCCATAGTTGTGGCGAGTCGTAGATGGGAACTTGTTGATAGTTAGAATAGGCTTCTATTAAGTTATTGGGCTTTTTGTTTTTGACGACGCCACCTAAAAAGACATCACTACTTTTAACCCAGGCCTTGGCCCCTAGTTTATAAGATAAGCGCTGAGCATTGGCTGCTGGACTAGCTTGGCCAATGGCGAAGACTTGCCAATTGTTGATTTTAGTTGATAAAGTGGCCCCGGTTGGTTGCGTGCAATCAGCATCACTACAAGGGTACTGCAGTATTGCCGGAACTAACTTGTAAATTAGTAGCTGATGTCACGTAGTTTTTTGCTTGAACTGGTTGTACGGCTTAACATTAAACAGCCGATTAGGGCAAGTAAGAAGCTGCTACTGGATAACTTTAGTTTCATTTTTAATTTTCATCCTTGTCAAATTAAATTTTATGTTGAAAACTTAACTTGGTCCTTCAGTGTGTGATCTGGCTTTTAATGATATCAACTCCTTTAGCTTTGTTTCATAAAGATTAATTTAAATATAGCATAAATCAGTACTAGTGATTGCAAATAATGACTATTATTTAATTAATTTTTAATAAAATTTAATAGATATCGCAACAACTAATCAAAAATTGAGATTAAATTTGATAGAAATCTTACTTTTGAAAAATGCTACTATTAATTAATGTAACAGCATTAATCATTTAAAATCATACTTTTTACTGAAAGTAGCCGTGATGAGCAGTGCGCTGGTGATGATCACCAGTAATAATAAGGTAGTGCCGCCAATGAAGTCTAATTTTTGCAGCAAAGAGTGCTACAACGCCCACTAACCACCACCAGAAATTCCACAAAAGTTTAGCTTTTCGTTTAATTAAGAAGACACTGACGAGCAAATAAAATGGCAAATAATGGCGTAAAATAGACCCACAAAGTTTAAGAAGTTTGGTATACTTTAAAGAAACATTGAGTGCAATTAATAAGCCTAATATAGTAATACCAATAGCCCAATAATTGACATGGTTTTGCCCTACACAATTATCTCTAACTGGTTGCTGCAGAGTAAGCATCCATAAAGGTTGTGGTAAGGTTGTGAAGATCATAATTAATAAAGCGATGATGCCCAAATTGGTTTGTGCTAGGGTTAGAATTAGTTGTCGCAGACTTAAGGTAATAATCCTAGGACAAACATGGCACAGCTACCGAGAAAGTAACCCAGGACGCTCACTAAACTTTCCTTCACTGGCTGCTGTCCTTGATAGGTATAATCACCAATCAATGGTAGCCAAGATAAGACCATCGTCACGTTGAGTTCTACCGCACTGCCAAAACTGATCGGAGTGAGTTTTAGCTGCTGTGCATGAGGGAAAGAATGTGTCAGCAAAATTCCTGCTACTAAAAGCATCCCGATAGCTAAGAGAATAACTACTAAATTATTGATTCGAAAGAGCCATTGATGGTTCAATAATAGCCAAATAATAATTAATCCCGCTACAATTACTGCCATGACCACTGTATTATGATAATTAAATAACTTCTGTGCCAGACTATTTAAAGCTAATTGTGCATTGACGATCATCACTGCCGTCCAGCCGAGTAACTGTAACGCATTTAAACCAGAGAAAATTTCAACTCCAGCCTTACCAAAGATACTTTGTGTGACGGCAATAGCAGGTTGTTGTTTAATTGCTGAAAGATAAGCTGCAGGTAATAAAAATAAAAAACAGCCAATCAAGTGCCCGATAATAATGGCACTAATACCTTTCCCCCATCCTAAGGGAGCCATTAAGGTTCCAGTAACAATTTCAGCAATTGAGATTGCTGTTCCCAGCCACAATAAAAATAAACTACTCAACTTTGTTTGTTGCATTTTGCACACACTTTCCGAATAAATACTTGGTTGTGGCAATAAAAAAGTATTCTTTTACGATTCAGCAACAATTTCGCAAAAAGAATACTTTCAATTGATCACAATTCCTACGTTTGTCTTAACAAAACAGGTTCGAAGGGTCTGATTTTCATCATTCTCAGCACAGATAGGCTCCCCTTTGCGATAATTATATGTTTACAGATGCTAGTTTATAACGTTTACATAAAAAGTACAACATTTAATTGATATGTATTTGGGCATGAAACCAATGTTGGAAAAAGAATAGATATCCGCAACTTGCTTATCCTGTGTGAAAATTAAGCAAGAAGCTTCTGCTATGTATTTTTTAACAAAGAACGTTACTTTAAATGTTAATAATTGGTTCACTGACTTTATTTGAATATTTAAATGGTGATAAAACTATATTTTTTAAATTATTATGCCTTATTATTTAATAATAGTATTTTTTGACCATATAGATCTACGTTTAAAAGAGCATATATATATATATATATATGGAATCTAATTTCTACAGTAAGTAAAATACATTATAGTAATAAATACTAATTAACTAAACAAAATAATTTGTTATCAAAGCCTTATATATTTAAGATATATTATTATTTTTAATGATTAAAGAATTATTTCGATTTATAATAAAATAATCCATTTGATTAACTAATTGGTTTTAATAATTATAATTTGAAATGAAAATAATTTGTATTAATAAATAGTACTGATGTTTAATGATTAACATATTTAATACTTTCTTTAAAAATAAAAGGTAAACTTATAAGCATCTAAATAATTATTTATTTAGAGCCTTTTTTAACTTTGATAAGTATCAAACAATTTCAAAATTTAAATAACAACTAAAAATATGTTACGTGAAATTTAGATTATTAAACACTTAATCAGTTTTTTTACTGAACGTTGAACAGTTTGTCCAGACTTTAAAACGGCTAATAATCCTAGGACAAACATACTTTGGGTATCATTTTGATACCCAAAATACACAGCTACCTAAAGTATTTTTATTGCATTAACATTAAGTGAAAAATACATCCAAATATATAACCGTGTTCAACGTTCAGTAAAAAAACTGATTAAGTGTTTAATAATCTAAATTTCACGTAACATATTTTTAGTTGTTATTTAAATTTTGAAATTGTTTGATACTTATCTTTCCTTACCACTGGCTGCTGAAATAATTCTTTAATCATTAAAAATAATAATATATCTTAAATATATAAGGCTTTGATAACAAATTATTTTGTTTAGTTAATTAGTATTTATTACTATAATGTATTTTACTTACTGTAGAAATTAGATTCCATATATATATATATATATATGCTCTTTTAAACGTAGATCTATATGGTCAAAAAATACTATTATTAAATAATAAGGCATAATAATTTAAAAAATATAGTTTTATCACCATTTAAATATTCAAATAAAGTCAGTGAACCAATTATTAACATTTAAAGTAACGTTCTTTGTTAAAAAATACATAGCAGAAGCTTCTTGCTTAATTTTCACACAGGATAAGCAAGTTGCGGATATCTATTATACCGCACTGCCAAAACTGATCGGAGTGAGTTTTAGCTGCTGTGCATGAGGAATACTTTTTTATTGCCACAACCAAGTATTTATTCGGAAAGTGTGTGCAAAATGCAACAAACAAAAGCAAAATTCTCTGCTACTAAAAGCATCCCGATAGTTTTTTATTTTTATTACCTGCAGCTTATCTTTCAGCAATTAAACAACAACCTGCTACTAAATTATTGATTTTCTTGGTTTAAATGCGTTACAACTGGCTGGACGGCCATTGATGGTTGGCACATCATAATAGCCAAATAATTAT